>NZ_CP011773.1:4800000-6177406 GCF_001021385.1 Mycobacterium sp. EPa45
CCGACATCGGGATGGTGGTCACGTCATGGATGTCGAGGCGGGCTGCGAAGGCGTGGAACTCCTCGCGGATCCACTCGAAACGTTCACGGTCCCAGTCGATGAGGTCCATCTTGTTGACGGCCAAGACCACGTGCTGCACACCCAGCAGCGAGGCCAGGAACGCATGCCGGCGGGACTGCTCGAGCAGACCGTGCCGCGCGTCGACGAGCACGATTGCCAGCTGCGCGGTCGAGGTCCCGGTGACCATGTTGCGGGTGTACTGAAGGTGCCCCGGCGTGTCGGCGATGATGAATTTCCGCTTGGCCGTGGCGAAATAGCGGTAGGCGACGTCGATGGTGATGCCCTGCTCACGCTCGGAGCGCAGGCCGTCGGTCACCAGGGCAAGGTCGGTGTAATCGTTGCCCCGTTCGCGCGACGTCCGCTCAACCGCAGCGAGCTGGTCTTCCATCACGGCCTTGGAGTCGTAGAGCAACCGGCCGATCAGCGTGGACTTGCCGTCGTCGACCGAACCGGCGGTCGCGATCCGCAGAAGCGTTGCCATCAGCTTCTCACTCTCTTCTTCGCGCAAACCACTGCATTCCCCGTCGCTTCGCTCGCCCCGGCCATCAGAAATACCCTTCCCGCTTACGGTCTTCCATGCCGGCTTCGGAAATACGGTCATCAGCGCGGGTGGCGCCGCGCTCGGTCAGCCGCGACAACGCGGTCTCTTCGATCACCTCGTCGACGGTGGCGGCGGTGGACTCCACGCATCCTGTGCATGTCACGTCGCCGACGGTGCGGAACCGCACCGAGGTCTCGAACACCTTCTCGTCGGGCGCGGGCTGCAGGAACTCGTGGACGGCCAACAGCATTCCGTCACGCTGGAACACCTGCCTGGGGTGCGCGTAGTAGATGCCCGGGAGGGTGATCTCCTCGGCGCCGATGTAGGCCCAGATGTCGTACTCGGTCCAGTTGGACAGCGGGAACACCCGGATGTGCTCGCCCTTGCGGTGGCGTCCGTTGTAGAGGTTCCACAGCTCGGGGCGCTGCGCCTTCGGATCCCATTGGCCGAATTCGTCCCGGAAGCTGAAGACCCGCTCCTTGGCCCGGGCCTTCTCCTCGTCACGGCGAGCACCGCCGAAGGCGGCGTCGAACTTGTTCTCCCGGATCCCCCGCAACAACGTGACGGTCTGCAGCGGGTTGCGCGACGGCCCGTTGTCGACGACCCGGCCGGCGTCGATGTCGTCCTGAACGCTGGCGACCACCAGCCGCAGCCCATAGCGCTCGACGAGCGCGTCGCGGGTGGCGATCACTTCTTCGAAGTTGTGACCGGTGTCGACGTGCATCACCGGGAACGGCAGCCGCCCGGGAGCGAACGCCTTGATCGCCAGATGCAACATCACGATCGAGTCCTTGCCACCGGAGAACAACAGCACCGGCCGTTCGAACTCGGCCGCGACCTCGCGGATGATGTGAATCGCCTCGGCCTCGAGCGACCGGAGGTGACTCAGCTCGTACTGCCCCGGTGTGGGGGTCTCGACCGCTGGACTAGCCATGGTTTCCTCGTAAAGTTGGTAGGTTTGACCAGAATTACAAAGCTAACCCGGAATTTAGCCAGCACGTTGGCTCAAGTCAAGGGTTAGGCGCAGGCAGAACTACGGCGCAGGCAGAACTACAGAGTGACTTCGTTGAGCCGGCCGGTCGCCACATCGAAGACGAAGCCGCGCAGCGATTCGTGCTTGGTGACGAACGGGCTGTGCTCGATGCGTCGCAGCGACTGACGCACATCTTCGGCCAGATCAGGAAAGGCTTCGGCGGCCCATTCCGGCTTGATACCGACCTCGTCGTGGATGTCGCGCTTGAACGCGTCGTCGGTGAACGTCAGCATGCCGCAGTCGGTGTGGTGGATGAGGATGATCTCTTTGGTGCCGAGCAGTCGCTGGCTGATCGCGAGCGAGCGAATCTCGTCGTCGGTGATCACTCCCCCGGCGTTGCGGATGACATGTGCTTCACCCTCACCGAGGCCGAGGATGCGGTACACGTCCAACCGCGCGTCCATGCACGCCACGACGGCGACATGTCGGCTCGGTGGCAGTGGCAGCGGTCCCGCGAATGTCTTGGCGTACTCAGCATTGTTGGCCAAATATTCGTCGGTGACACTCATGGCCGACGATCCTATTTGCGGCTTCGACCGCCGCCACCACCATCGATCAGCGTGATTGCAACCCCCCGCGACTACGGCGCCTCGGGAGTCGTGGCCGTGACCGGCGGGGACGCCGACTCCTGCGTCCTGGTCGGCTCCACAGTGGTGGACTTCGACGTCTCCCCCGTCGTCATCGACGAGGTCACCGGCGACGTGAACGTACCGGGGTCGGACACGATCATTCCGGTACCTTGCTCGGTCACCGCGACGGCCAATGCCCCCATGGCCACGATTGCACTGCCGCCGACCACGGCGGACAGCGTTTTGATGTTCGACATCTAGACACTTCCAATCGGTCTCGGACCAGTTCCACAGACCGGCTCCCCTGCCAATCCGCTGGCAATTGGTTAACCAAGAGCTGTGTGCCCAAAACTCCGAGCCGCTGACCTGCTAGTTAGCCGCCGCTGGGTGTCGGAGGTTGCGGGCTGGCCGACGCCACCGATGAACTGGGCAGCATCGGTTTGGAGGTCTGCACCGTCGTCGGGTTGAGGCCCGTCGTGTTCTGGTCGGTACTGGGGCCCTTGTCTTGACAAGCCACCAGGGTCGTCATCGCAAGAGCGACGAGCGCGGCCGGCATCAGCCGGTGTGTGAGCTGCTTCACGTGCACGCCTGTGTTTTCCCGTGGCCCGCGACGCTAAACCCGCAGCCTGCGCCCGAGTCTTCCCATCGTTTCGACCCACTATCTCCTACCCTGTGCTGCATGCACCCTGCCCCGCGCAGCCGCCCATGACGCGATTCCTCGCGCGTCGGCTGCTCAACTACCTGGTGCTGCTGGCCCTCGCGTCGTTCCTCACCTTCACGCTGACGTCGTTGACGTTCGCGCCGTTGAACAGCCTGCAGCAACGCAATCCGCGTCCGCCGCAGGCTGTCATCGATGCCAAGGCCGCCGAGCTCGATCTCGACAAGCCCATCCCGCTGCGCTACGGCCACTGGGTGGCGGGCGCGGTGCGTGGCGATTTCGGTACCACGGTCACCGGTCAACCCGTCTCCGACGAACTGTGGCGCCGCATCGGAGTCAGTCTGCGGCTGCTCGTGATCGGCTCGGTTCTAGGGACGGTGATCGGGGTTGTGGTGGGCGCCTGGGGCGCTATTCGGCAATACCGGCTATCCGACCGGGTGATCACTCTGCTGTCGCTGTTGGTCATCAGTACGCCGACGTTCGTGATCGCGAACTTGGCGATCCTGGCCGCGCTCCGGGTGAATTCCATTGTGGGGGTGCACATTTTCGAGTACATCGGCGAGACGTCACCTGATGCTGTCGGCGGTGCCTGGAATCAGTTCATCGACCGGATGCAGCATTTGATTCTTCCATCAGTCACCCTCGCGCTCGGCGCGATCGCCGGTTACAGCCGCTATCAACGCAATGCGATGCTCGACGTTCTCGGCCAGGACTTCATCCGTACCGCCCGAGCGAAGGGGCTCACCCGGCGCAGAGCCTTGTTCAAGCACGGGTTGCGCACCGCGCTGATCCCGATGGCAACGCTGTTCGCTTATGGCGTGGCGGGTTTGGTGGCCGGCGCGGTGTTCGTGGAAAAGATCTTCGGTTGGCACGGAATGGGTGAGTGGGCGGTTCAGGGCATCGCCACCCAGGACACCAACATCGTCGCGGCGCTCACAGTGTTCTCCGGCGCGGTGGTCTTGTTGGCCGGGCTGCTTTCCGACGTCATCTACGCGATGCTGGATCCCCGGGTGAGGGTGACGTGACGGAGACGACGGACACCGCGCGCTCGGGACTGAAGCCCGAGGAGTTCGCCTCGCGGCGGACGCTGGTGCTGCGCCGCTTCGCCCGCAACCGGGCGGCGATGGCGTCACTGGTGATCCCGGCCGTGATGTTCATCGGCTGTTATGCCCTCCCGCCGCTATTGCCGTGGTCCTACACCGATCTCGACTTCTACGCGCTGCAAGACCCCCCGAGCACCGACCACTGGTTCGGCACCAACGCCTTGGGCCAGGACCTGTTCGCCCAGATTCTGCGCGGTATGCAGAAGTCGATGCTCATCGGCGTATGCGTGGCGGTGATCTCGACGGGGATCGCCGCGACCGTCGGCTCCATCGCCGGTTACTTCGGCGGTTGGCGCGATCGGACACTGATGTGGGTGGTGGACCTGCTGCTGGTGGTTCCGTCGTTCATCCTGATCGCGATCCTCACGCCGGTCACCAAGGGTTCGGGCAACGTCATATTGCTGATCGTGCTGCTCGCCGGGTTCAGCTGGATGGTCAGTTCCCGCATGGTGCGCGGCCTCACGATGAGCCTACGGGAGCGCGAATTCGTCCAGGCCGCACGGTATATGGGGGTCTCGAGCAGGCGCATCATCACCCGCCACATCATCCCGAACGTCGCCTCGATCCTGATCATCGACGCCGCGCTCAACGTGGCCGTGGCGATCCTTGCCGAAACCGGCCTGAGCTTCCTGGGTTTCGGCATTCAACCACCCGACATCTCGCTTGGCACGCTGATCGCCGACGGCACCAAATCAGCGACGACGTTCCCGTGGGTGTTCCTGTTCCCCGCCGGCGTGCTGGTGCTGATCCTGGTGTGCGCCAACCTCACCGGGGACGGGCTTCGTGATGCACTGGATCCCGGTAGTGCCACCCTGCGTCGCGGCCGCAAGAAGCACAAGAAGTCATGAGCGACACCCTGCTCGAGATCACCGATCTCGCCGTCAGTTTCCCGACCGACGGCGGTGACCTGACTGCGGTGCGCGGCCTGACCTATCAGGTCCGTCCCCGCGAGGTCGTGGCGATGGTCGGCGAATCCGGATCGGGCAAGTCCGCCGCCGCGATGGCGGTGATCGGCTTGCTGCCGGAGTACGCCTCGGTGTCCGGCTCGGTGCGACTGGCCGGTCAGGAGTTGCTCGGGTTGTCCGACGGTGAGATGTCGAAGATCCGGGGCCGGCGCATCGGAACGGTGTTCCAGGATCCGATGTCGGCACTCACCCCGGTGTACACCGTCGGTGACCAGATCGCCGAAGCCATCACGGTGCACAACCGCGATGTCGGCAAGCGGGCCGCGCGTATACGCGCCGTCGAACTGCTCGAGCTGGTCGGCATAGCGCAGCCCGAGCGGCGGGCGCGGGCCTTTCCCCACGAGTTGTCCGGCGGTGAGCGCCAGCGCGTGGTGATCGCGATCGCGATCGCAAACGATCCGGACCTGTTGATCTGCGACGAGCCGACGACGGCACTCGATGTGACCGTGCAGGCCCAGATCCTCGAGGTGCTCAAGACCGCGCGCGACGTCACCGGTGCGGGTGTGCTGATCATCACCCACGACCTCGGGGTGGTCGCGGAGTTCGCCGACCGGGCGTTGGTGATGTACGCAGGGCGGCCCGTCGAGGTCGCCTCGGTGGACAAGCTGTACCGCGATCGCCGAATGCCCTACACCGCAGGATTATTGGGTTCCGTCCCGCGACTGGATTCGCCGCAGGGCACCCGGCTGGTGCCGATTGCGGGAGCGCCGCCCTCGCTGGTGGACCTGCCGCCGGGATGTCCGTTCGCCCCGCGCTGCCCGCTGGCCATCGAGGAGTGCCGCACGGGAGAACCTGCGTTGCTCCCCGTCGACGCGCAGGCCCCGGAGCACCTGGCGGCATGCATCCGCACCGAGCACGTCACGGGCCGTACCGCCGCGGAGATCTTTCGCGTGACCACCCAGCCCGAGGCTGCACCGGACACCTCGCAGCGCGAGGTGGTCATCAAGGTGCAGGACCTGGTCAAGACATACCGGTTGACCAAGGGCGTGGTGTTCCGCCGCCACATCGGCGAGGTCCGTGCGGTCGACGGGCTCAGCTTCGATCTGCTCAGCGGGCAGACGCTCGGTATCGTCGGCGAATCCGGTTCGGGCAAGTCGACCACCCTGCATCAGATCCTCGACCTGTCCGCACCGCAGTCGGGTTCCATCGAGGTGCTGGGCAATGACGTCGCCGCGTTGACACGCGCCCGGCGCCGAGAGCTGCGCCGCGACCTCCAGGTGGTGTTCCAGGACCCGGTGGCCTCCCTGGACCCGCGGCTTCCGGTGTTCGAACTGTTGTCCGAGCCGTTGCACGCCAACGGCTTTGACAAGAATGGCATCGACACGCGGGTTGCCGAACTGCTGGAGATCGTCGGGCTGCGCCGCGCCGACGCCAGCCGCTACGCGCAAGAGTTCTCCGGCGGGCAGAAGCAGCGGATCGGCATCGCCAGGGCGCTGGCGCTGCAGCCGAAGATCCTCGCCCTCGATGAACCGGTGTCCGCGCTTGATGTGTCGATCCAGGCCGGCATCATCAACCTGCTGCTGGATCTGCAACGCGAGTTCAACCTGTCGTATCTGTTCGTCTCGCACGACCTGTCGGTGGTCAAGCACCTGGCCAACCGGGTCGTCGTGATGTACCGCGGGGCGATGGTGGAGTACGGCGACGCCGACGACATCTTCGCCAACCCACGGCACGAATACACGCAGAAGTTGCTGGCCGCTATCCCGCAACCGGATCCCTCACGCCGTTAGCATCAGTGCGTGACCCTTGAGCGAACAGACACAAAATCGCACGCCTCAGCCCCTCAGAACGCGATTCTGCGTCTGCTCGCGGTAGGAACCGCGGTGGTGCTGGTGCTCGCCGGCTGCTCAGGCGGTAAGCGCGATGTCCCGTCCGCGGGCGGCAACGCCGAGCTCGGCTCGACCAGTGACATCAACCCGCAGGACCGGGCCGCCTTGCGCAACGGCGGCAACCTGCGGCTGGCCCTGTCGTCGTTCCCGTCGAACTGGAACACCCTGAACATTGACGGTAACGAGGCCGACACCGGCTCGATGCTGCGGCCGACGATGCCACGCGCATTCATCATCGCCGCCGACGGTTCGATGAAGGTCAACAACGACTACTTCACCAATGTCGAGCTGACCGGAACCGATCCGCAGGTCGTCACCTACACCATCAACCCGAAGGCCGTCTGGTCCGACGGGACACCGATCACCTGGGAGGACATCGCCTCTCAGATCAACGCGACCAGCGGTAAGGACAAGAACTTCGCCATCGCCGCCCCCAATGGCAGTGACCGGGTCGCCTCGGTCACCCGGGGTGTGGACGACCGCCAGGCCGTCATCACGTTCGCCAAGCACTACTCCGAGTGGCGTGGCATGTTCTCGGGCAACACGATGCTGCTGCCCAAGAGCATGACCGCCAACCCCGAGGTGTTCAACAAGGGTCAGCTCAATGGCCCCGGACCGTCGGCAGGACCGTTCCTGGTCTCGGCGGTCGACCGCACCGCCCAGCGCATCGTGCTGACCCGCAACCCCAAGTGGTGGGGCACCCCGCCGCTGCTGGACTCCTTTACCTTCCTGGTGCTCGACGATGCGGCGAGAATTCCTGCGCTGCAGAACAATACGATCGACGCTGTCGGCCTGGGCTCCCTCGATGAGCTGACGATCGCCCGACGCACCGCGGGCGTTTCGATCCGCAGGGCGCCGGGATTGAGCTGGTATCACTTCACCTTCAACGGTGCGCCCGGGTCGATCCTGTCCGACAAGGCGCTGCGGCTGGCCGTCGCGAAGGGCATCGACCGGCAGGCCATCGCTGACGTGACCCAGCGCGGACTCGTCGACAAACCCGTCCCGTTGAACAACCACATCTACGTGGCGGGCCAGAAGGGCTATCAGGACAACAGCGAGGTCGTCGCCTACAACCAGGACAAGGCCAAACAGGAACTCGACGCCCTCGGCTGGAAGCTCAACGGGCAGTTCCGCGAGAAGGACGGCAGACAACTGGTGATCCGCGACGTCCTCTACGACGCACAGACCACCCGGCAGGTCGCGCTGATCGCACAGAACAATCTGGCCCAGATCGGGGTCAACCTGCAGATCGACGCCAAGCCCGGTAACGGCTTCTTCACCAACCACATCATTCCCGGCGACTTCGACATCGCCCAATTCTCCTGGGTGGGAGATGCTTTCGCGCTGTGCTGCTTGAACCAGATCTACACCACCGGGGCCGAGAGCAACTTCGGCAAGATCAGCAGCCCCGAGATCGACGCCAAGGTCGAAGAGGTATTCAATGAACTCGACGCGGACAAGGCGCGCGGCCTGGCCAACGAGCTGGACAAGCTGATCTTCGGTGAGGTGTTCAGCTTGCCGCTGTTCCAGTCCGCGGGCAACGTCGCCGTGCGCAGCAATCTGGCCAACTTCGGACCAGCCGGACTGGGTGACTTGAACTACACCGCAATAGGATTCACGAAGTAGCAGGCTTCGGCAGACTGCGGGTCACCACCCGCGGCACTGCCGCAGGTAAGGCCGCCTCGACCCGTGTCGCCGCGGCCAGCGCCGACACCATGAGCCGGACGGCGGGCCGGGTGGGCATGGCGTCCAGCGCCGCCTCCTGCAGCCGCAGCGTGTCGATCCGCCCGATGGACACCGCTTCCGCGATGCGCAGCGCCGCGCGTTCCTTGGTGTCGAGCACGCTGTGACCGGTCGACGGCAGCCGCAGCAGCACCGAGCCCGGAATGAGACCGGCCACCCGCTCGGCGACCGCGGGTGGTGTGGTCAGGTCCCGGCCGCCGGAGATCACCACGGTCGGCCAGGTGAACTTCGGCATCTCGGCCACCAGGTCGAACGGCTCGGCCTCGAACCGCGGTGGTTCACCGGGCGCGAAGTCGCGCATCGCGACAGCGGGGTCCAGTGGCAGGCCGTCGGGGTCGGCCGCGTAGTTGAGCTCGCGGTAGCCGATCCGCCCCACCAGATCGGTCTCGTTGCGGTACGGAGCTTTTCGGCCCACCATCAACTCGCCGAAGTGCCCCATCGCGGTCCAGACCAGGCTGCGGCCGCCCAGCAGCAGGTCGAGCTGTCGGTCCAGCAGGCGCGGTCCGCCCAGCCCGTACACGGTCGCGGCGAGCTGAGCCGCGGCCGGAGTCATCACCCCCTCGTCGGCCAGTCGACGGACCTTGTCGGCCAGCTTCTCGGTGTCAGGCTGCTGGCCGTACCACAGGACGCGACGTACGGTCTGGCGCACCACCTCGATGTCGTCGCCGGCCAGCAGCGGCGAATCCAGGACCATCGCGAACACCCGGGCGGGGTGACGCACGCCGACGCCGGCAGCGATGTAGGTGCCGTAGGACGTGCCGTAGATGACGGCGCTGTCCACCTGGGCGTCGTCGAGCACGGCGGCGACGTCGTCGACCACCTGCTCGATGGTCAGCGCCTCGGGAGGCAGGTCAGACCCGTCGTCACCGTGGCGCGACATCCCGACGCCCCGGTGCTCGATCATGATCACGTCGAGGCCCTCGGCGGCCGCTCGCCGGCGAAGACCCCGGTAGAGGGCGATCGACGCCGCGCCCGGTCCACCGGGGATGATGACCAGCGGATGCCGGGTCTTGCGGCCGGTGCGCACGTAGTAGAGGTCGAACTGGTCGGTTCCGTTCGGCGTGACCGGGCGGCGGACCGGGCGAACACCAGGCAGCGCGGCGAGCTTTCCGTGAGCACGGCGGCGCTTCTCGTTCAAAGTCATCGCCGCTGGCCCACCATGCCGTCGATTCTGCCTCGCCGAGGACCGGAATGGAATGCGACGCCGGCCTCCTTAGGTTCGGCGTGAGCCAAAGCAGTGCCCGCGGCAACGACACTGCCGTAGAACCAAATCATGACCACAGTGGAACCTGTCAAGCGCATTCTGCCCGGCACACCCGAATTCTCCCAACTCCTTGCGCAGATCCGAGTCGGTGCCAAGGATCGAGATCTCAATGACGAGAATCCTTTTGACGAAGTCAACCTGCTCAAACGGGCAGGCTTCGGCGCACTGCGCCTGCCGGGCGACCTCGGCGGCTCAGATTTTACTGTCCCTCAACTGTTTTCGACGGTGATCGACGTTGCGTCAGCCGATCCCATTGTGGCGCACATATTCCGGACGCATTTCTGGTTCGTCGAGGAGCGGCTTCGCACACTCAATGAGGCGCGTTCGCGACAATGGCTGACCAAGGTCGCCGAGGGCCACATCGTGGGCAACGCTTTCAGCGAGAAGGGATCGAACGCCGTCGGCAGTCTGGTGTTCAACACCCGGTTGCTGCCCGCTCCCGGCGGCTACCGGCTGACCGGCGAGAAGTACTACAGCACCGGCACGCTGTTCGCCGATTACCTGACCGTCACCGCGACCACCGACCACGACTCGGTGGCAACCGTGATCGTGCCCGCCGACCGGGACGGCGTGCGCCTGGTCGACGATTGGGACGGTTTCGGCCAGCGCCGGACGGGCACCGGGACCACGGTGTTCACCAGCGTGGACGTCGCCGAAGACGAAGTGTTGACCGATACCCCGTACGACGCCGAGCCGGTGCCGACGGTGCAGTACGCCGCGCTGCAGCTCTACATTCACGCCGTCGTCGCCGGTGTACTGCAGACGATCGTCGACGACGGTGCTGACCTGTTGCGTTCGCGCACCCGAAGCTTCAGCCATGCGCTGTCCGAACGCCCCGTCGACGACCCGCTCTATCAGCGTCAGCTCGGCGAGCTGGCCAGCACCGCTTACATCGCGCGGGCGGCCGTGCTGGACGCGGCGTCGGCGATCGAGGCGGCCACGGACTCGGCGCGAGACGGCGTTCCCGACGCCGACCTGGCGACCGAGGCCCAGCTCAAGGTCGCCAAGGTGAAGGTCCACCTCGACGAGGTCGCGCCCGAGGCCGCCACCCGGCTGCTCGAACTCGGCGGGGCCAGCGCGGCCAGCCGTCAGCGCAACCTGGACCGGCACTGGCGCAATATCCGCACGATCACGCTGCACAACCCGGTGGCCTATAAGGCGCGCGTGATCGGCCAGAACCTGTTGCACGGCACGCCGATCCCCGCCAACGCCTACTTCTGATCCTGCCTGCGCCCAAACCGACAATTCGCAGCGAGAGTGCGAGTAGATCGCACCATTTCGTCGATCTCGGCACCCCTGAAGGACACACCATGACCCGACAGCTACACCTGGGCGGATTCCAGATCGCCTCCCAGGTCACCCATTCGCACGCCGCCTGGCGGCACCCGGCCAGCGATACCGGCTTCCTCACGCCCGAGTACTACCACCGCATCGGGCGCATCCTGGAACGTGGCAAGTTCGACTTCCTGTTCTTCGCCGACCTGCTCGCGGCTCCGGTCCGGTTCGGTGACGGCATCGCCGAACCGCTGCGGCGCGGCACCCAGGCGACCGCGACCTTGGATCCGTCCATCGTGACGGCCAGCATCGCCGCGGTGACCTCACGGCTCGGGCTGGCAATCACGAAGTCCGCCACCTATTTTCACCCCTACGAGTTGGCCCGGATCTTCGCCAGCCTGGACCACATCACTCGCGGGCGGGTCGCCTGGAACATCGTGACATCACTGACCCAGGGCGAGGCGCAGAACTTCGGCCACGACGACCACCTCGGCCACGAGTTCCGGTACGAACGGGCCGACGAGTTCGTCCGCACCACCCTGCAGCTGTGGTCGAGCTGGGCGCCCGACGCCCTGGTCCTCGACAAGGAGTCCGGCGTCTTCGCCGACCCCAGCCGGATCAAGCATGTCGACCACGACGGCCGCTACTTCCGCTCCCGCGGGCCGCTGAATGTGCCGCACTCGCCGCAGGGCCGGCCGGTGTTGATCCAGGCCGGCTCGTCGAACACCGGCAAGGACTTCGCCGCCCGGTGGGCGGAGGCCATCTTCGAAATCGACCCGACTCCCGAAGGTCGGCGCGCGTACTACGACGACATCAAGTCGCGGGCGGAGAACTTCGGCCGCAACCCCGACAAGGTGTTGATCTTCCCGGCATTCATCCCGTTCATCGGCGAGACCGAATCCATCGCCCGGGAGAAGCAGGCCTACCACAACGAGCTCGCCGACCCGATCTCCGGACTGATCACCCTGAGCGTGCACACCGACCACGACTTCTCCGGCTACGACCTGGACGCCCCGGTCGAAGACGTCCAAGTCTCCGGCACCCAAGGGCTTTTCGACGCCGTGCGCCGCGTCGCCAACCGGGACAGCCTCACCTTGCGCGACGTCGGCGCCTGGTACGCCCAGGGGGTGCTGCTGCCGCAGTTCGTCGGCACCCCGAGGCAGGTGGCCGACCAGATCGAGGAGTCGTTCACCGCCGGTGAGGCCGACGGATTCATGGTGTCCTCGGCGACGACACCCGGCACGTTCAACGACTTCGTCGACGCCGTGGTGCCCGAGCTGCAACGGCGCGGACTGTTCCGCACCGACTACACCGGGACGACGCTGCGGGATCATCTGGGCTTGGGTGACGTCGCGGACTCGAACGTCGGCGCGGTGAGCGAACAGCTGCCTGCCGCAGGCTGAGCGTTCGCTCAGCATTTCGGCAATCTCAGTACTTGGCACATGCGGCGGGTAGCTTGCGCACTATGCAAACGTGCGCAGTTTCTGCCAGGTCTACACATCGGTTGCACCCCGCCCGAGGTCCTCAGTGTTAGGGGCCAAAGTCCCGAACTGATGCGGTGACGTGTTGCCCCGCGCCTACGCGCCGTAGGTTCGTGGTGGGAGTAGATCATGACCGAATTCATGCGCAGCACAGACGCGTTCACCTGGTCGATGGAAGCCGACCCAAGGCTGAGATCCACGGTGGTGACCGTGATCCTTCTCGACCGGTCCCCCGACTGGAATATCGTGCGGGAGCGGTTCGATGTGGTCAGCCGCGAACTGCCGATGTTCCGGCAGCGGGTGGTGAACTCACCGCTACCGGCTCCGCCGCGATGGGAGTACGCCCCCGACTTCGACCTGGACTACCACATGCGCCGCGTGTCGGCACCCGAGCCCGGAACGCTCGACAGCGTGCTCGAGATGGCCCGGGTGGCTGCGATGTCCGACTTCGACCGGGCCCGGCCGATGTGGGAGGTCACCCTCATCGACGGTCTCGAAGACGGCGGGGCCGCCGTGCTGTGCAAATTCCATCACGCTCTCACCGACGGTGTCGGTGGCGTCCAGATCGCGATGCGGCTCTTCGACCTCGACGAGGATCCTCGGGTCATCAACCCGATACCGGCCGCGCCGACCGTCGCCCCACCGCATCCCCTGGCAGGTTACGGTGAGGCCTTGCGCTACAACGCAGGCCTGGTCGGCACAGTGGTCAGCGAGTCAGCCAAGATCGCGCCGCGGTTGCTGTTCAACATGATTCGGCGCCCGGTGCAGACCGCGGAGTCGGCAGTCGAACTGGCCGCGTCGGTGTACCGGACCATTCGGCCGGTGAACAAGCCCGGCTCGGCGCTGATGAAGGACCGCACACTGGTCCGCCGGCTCAGTGTTCTCGACGTTCCGATGCCTCGCCTTCGCGAAGCGGCCCACCGAAGCGGCGGCGCGCTCAACGACGCGTTCGTCGCGGGGGTCGCCGGCGCGCTGCGCCGGTATCACGATAAACACGGTGTCGGGGTGTTCGACCTGCATCTGACCATGCCGATCAATCTGCGCACCGAGGATGACGGTGCGGGCGGCAACCGGATCACCCTGATGCGGTTCGACGTGCCGGTGGGCATCACCGATCCGGCTCGGCGTATCAGGAGCATCCACGAGTGCACCGGCCGGGTGCGTCACGAAAAGTCGATTCCCTACACGCAATTGATCGCCAGTGCGCTCAACATGATGCCGCGCTGGTACATCGGGTCGATCCTGCGCAATGTCGACTTCCTGTGCAGCGACGTCCCGGGCGTGCCGGTACCGGTGTATCTGGGGGGCGCGGCCGTACGCAAGCAATACGCGTTCGGTCCGACCGTCGGCGCGGCGGTCAACGTGACCCTGCTGACGTACGTGGACACCTGCGCGCTGGGCATCGATGTCGACGGCGGAGCCATCCCGGACTTCGAGGAGTTCTACGACTGCCTGACCGACAGTTTCAACGAAGTCCTGGCGCTCGCCGATTAATCGGATGTGCTTCAGGCGCTCAACTCGATGACGTGGGCGTCCTGCACGCCCAGATAGCGGGTTGGCGTGCAGGTCAGGACGATCACCTGCCCGGAGTCGCCGACGGTGTCGAAGACTGCGCCCATCTTGGTCAGCCGATCGGGGTCGGTGAAGCCCAGCGCGTCATCGATGACAACCGGTACGGAGTCTTCCTTGGCGACCAGCGCCGCACCGGCCAGCCGGGCCAGGATGCCGAGTTGTTCCTTGGCTCCGCCGGACAGTGACTCGTAGGGAACGGTGCGACCGTTCAGGGTGCGGTTGCAGATTCGCAGATCGCTGTCGATCTCGACCTCGAACGTCGGTCCGAACACCGGTATGCCCAGTCGCTCGATCTCGGTGCGGAACGGCGCGACGTAGCGCTGCCGGGTGTTGTCCCGGTGTCGGGCCATCACCGACCGCAGCAGCTGCGCGGCCCGCGCCCGGCGAGAGACCCGCGAATGCTCAGCGAAGGCATGCTCACGAGCGATCTGGGCCGTGTCGAGACGGCCCTGCCGTCCCTCGTTGCCGATCACGCCGAGTTCGACGGTGATGTCGTTGAGTGCTTGACCGACCTGAGCATGCTCGCGCTCAAGCGTGGTGGCGGCGGCGCTCGCCTCAGCCAGCAAGGCCTGCACCGCAGCGGGATCAGCGGCCGCATAGGCCCTCGCCAGCTCGGCCGCCGCGGTCGCGGCCTGTCGCTGTGCCTCCGCGTCGGCGGCGGCCCGCGCGGCGAGCTGCTCGTCGTCGCTTATTGCCCGCTGTGCTGCGAGCCGTTGTGTCGCCGCGTCGAGTTCAGCGATGGCGTCGCTCAGTTTGGCGCGGAGAACCGTTGCCGCTGTACTCTTTTCGGTCAGCCGCACATTGGCGCCTGCCATCGCACGCTGGTGCAGATCGGCGTCCGAACGGGCGGTCTCGCGCGCCTCGATAGCGCTGACAAATGCAGCACGGGCCGCGCCACCGTCGATGCCTGCGGCAAGCAGTGCAGGCGGGATCGTCTCGCGCAGCGCTGTCAGCCGCGCGCGAATTTCCGTGACCCCTTCGTCCTCGCACAGGCCGGCGAGGGTCGCGGCGAGTTGATCGCGATTGCCTGCGAGTTCCCGGCGGCGCCGTTCGAGGTCCCGCGCGCTGTCGATATCAGCCACACCGCCCTGCCGCAGCGCCTCAGCCAGAACCCGTTGCCCCGCTTCCAACTTCGCGTGGACGCCGGAGGTGGTGGCGCCCGGATCGATCCGAACGCTGAGCACGCCGGGCACCTCGACGCTGGTCGGCGATGCGGTGGGCGGTGCCCAGGTTTGCCCTGCGGCCAACCGGATGGTCTGCGTTCCCACCGTCAGCTCCAGATCGGCGGCTGCGGTGAATTCCACCGTGGCGGCGGTCGCGGTGAGCTGAGCCTCGATACGCTCGACCAGCGCTGCGGCCGACTCGATATCGGCCATCACCCCGGCGGTAAGCGTGATCCCGGACAGCTCGGCGGTCAGCGCGCTCAGTTGCGTCTCGAGCGCCTCGATGCGGTCCAGGCGCGCGGCGAGGCGTTGTGCCTGCTCGTCGGCGGCCAGGGCGTCCACCAGCCGGCGAGCCTCGTCGACCGTCTCCTGGGCCGCGGCGAGCACGGCGGTCGACTCTGCCGATGCCGCACAAGCCATTTCGACGACCTCGCGAGCGGTGTGCTCGGCCTCGATGGCGGCCGCGAGCTGCGACTGCACCTCGGCTACTGCCGCGGTGCGTGCCGCGACGTCCTCGCGCAGGCGAACCCGTTCGGTCTGCGCGGCGCTCGAGGCGGCGCAGGTGCCCTGTGCCGCGGTCGCGAGAAGTTCGGCTTGCCGCAGCTGGTCGGCGAGCTCGGCCAGCTCGCCGGCTGCCACCTGCGCGGCGGTCAAGCGCTCGGCGATGCTCGGGCTGCGATCGGCCAGCGCGGCCTGCTGCTGGGTGAGGTCGGCGTGCCGGCGCACCCGTTCGTCGACTTCGGCGACCGCGGCGGCACACCGGGCCACGTCCTCGTCGGCCGCGCGCAGCTGCGCGATCGCCGCCGCCCACTCGCCCGTCGGCCGGCCCGTCGCGGTGAAGTACTTGCCGTATTCGGCGTCGATCCGCTCGATCAGCAGTGGTTCGGTGCCCGACAACGCGGCGTCGTCGCCGGCTGCCAGATCCAAAGCTCTTGACAGCGCGTCACATTCGGAGAGATCGACGGCAGCGGTCGAGCCGGCCTGCAGAACGCGCTGCGCGTGCCAGAGTCCGGTATCGACCGTCTCACCGAGCATCGCCAGCACACGCTCGTGTGCCTCGTCACCGGTGAGCTGTTCACGGCGCGGCGCCGTGATGGTCAGTTCGGTCTCACACTTCTTGTGGAAGCGTTTGCGGTACACGAATCGGTATGGGCCGGTGCTGATCTCGGCCAGAACCTCCGAGCCGACGTCGGCATGCGTCGGCTTGACCTGCTTGACGTCTTTCTTCGTCGAGCGGTCCTTGGATTCCAGCAGCAGGTCGAGCGCCTCGATCATCGACGTCTTGCCGATCTCGTTGGCACCGCAGACGACGACCACTCCGTGGTCGGGAAACTGGATGTCGCGGTGGGTGATTCCGCGATAGTTGGTCAGAACGAGCCGGTGCAGTTTCACGCTGCACTTCCCCCGGCCAGACGCAGCAACAGCCCGAGCGCACCCTGGGCGTCCTGTGCGGCTTCGTCGTCACCGGAGCGCGCGGTGCTGACGAGTTCGTCGACGGCCGCAGCGGCGAACCCGCCGATCCCGAGATCGTCGAACTCACCGTCGGCCGGCATCACCGCGATGCTGGTACGCCGCTCCCAGGTGCCCAACCAGGCGAACAACCGGGCGTACTTGTCCAGGCAGGCATCCAGTGCGGCACGGTCGGTGACGGTCAACGAGCCGGTCAGCCCCAGCCGCACGACGGTGCGCTCCTTGTCGGCCAGCAGGTCGAGATTGAGGTCGAGATCGGCGATGTCGCGGGTGTCGTCAACCTGGCGGTGCAACGTCACGAACCGCCACCGCCCGACATGGTGAGACTCGACCGTGACCGGGTGCGCCGGGTCTGCCTCGTCGATGTCGACCACCAGGACATGACCCGGGTCGGACTCCACGTCGTCGAAATTCGTCACCTCCGGGGAGCCCGAATACCAGACCCGGCGGCTGTCCCCGACGCAGGTGCGGGAGTGCTTGTCGCCCAAGGCGACGTAGTGCACCGCGCCGCGCCCGACAGCATCGGACAGAGCGGCCATCCGGATCAGCGACGGCTTGCCCGGGTCGGGGTCGAGCACGTCGACCCCACCGTGGGCGACCAGGACACGGGTGGCGCCGTCGGCCGGCAGATCGGCCACGACCGCGGCCGCCAGGTCGGTGGTCGGGGCCTTGCTACGCCACGGCGCGGCGACCAATTGCACTCCCGGCCGAACATCCCACACGCCGTCGCGGTCCAACACGATCACGTTGTCCGGGCATTCCGCCCGAAACAACGCGCTGGTGTACACCGAGGACGCGTCGAGAGGATCGTGGTTGCCGGGCAGCAGATACACCGGAACACCGATGGCGCGCATGGCTTCCAGCGACTGGCTGATGACCTTGGGCGCCAGCTGGTTGTGCTCGAACACGTCGCCGGCCACGACCACGAACTCCGCCTGAGTTTGCCGCGCCAGCTCACCCAGGCCGGCCACGGCGTCACGGCGGGCCGCCGCGTAACGCGGCTGGGCTTCGCCTTCCAGGAAGTGCCGCGTCATGCCGAGCTGCCAGTCGGCGGTGTGCAGAAAGCGCATTCGCGGGTCCCTCCTTCGGCGTCGGCTCGGGTGTTGCGGCGAGTGTATGGCGCTGCGCCGACAAGTCCGTGGACCTCGTCCGGCATGTACTCGAAGCGATTAGCCTGAGCCGGTGAACGCAGGAGAACGCACCCTGGTGCTGATGCGCCACGCCAAGTCGGACTATCCGAACGGGGTGCCCGACCATGACCGGCCGCTGGCATCGCGCGGTATTCGCGAAGGCGCTCTGGCGGGCGACTGGCTGCGGGCCCACGTCCCGGCGATCGATCTGGTGCTCTGCTCGTCGGCGACCCGCACCCGCCAGACCCTCGAGCGCACCGGTATCAGCGCCCCGGTGATGTATTCCGAGCGGCTCTACGGCGCCACCCCGGGGACGATGATCGACGAAATCAACCAGGTGCCCGACGATGTCGCGACGCTGATGGTCGTCGGCCACGAACCGACGATGAGTCAGGTGTCGCTCGGGCTGGCCGACCCGAAGCGCTCGAATCCGAAGGTGGCCGGCGAGATCTCGATCAAGTACCCGACATCGGCCATCGCCGTGCTGCGGGTGCCTGGCAGCTGGGCAGCGCTCGAACTCCGCACGGCGGAGCTCAGGTCATTCCACGTGCCGCGCTAGGAGTTGGTGGCCAGCGTCAGCTCCATCAACTTGATGGCCTGACCGCACGCGTCGATCCCGGGGGCCTGCGGGTTGACCCACCAGCCGACGACGCCACCGGCGTCGCTGGCGACTCCACAGCCACCGTTGGGGTCGCTGGTCCGCATCACGATCGACGGCACACCGGCGATCGCCCGGTTCTCGATCTGATACTTGAGGAACTGACCGACCGCGCGCTCGTTGTCGAGGCTGCCCTGCTCGTACCAGAACCGGGTGATGTCCACCAGCCCGGCAGGGTTGGCGGCCTGCCAACGACAGACGGCGCCGACGAACGTGCTCTGGATGTCGAGCGGGTCGGCGCCCACGGTCTTGGCCAGGATGTCGGTGGTGAGGACGTCGCACTCCTTGAGCAGGTTCGGATACTGCTGCGCGGAGTTGTCGTTGCGCGGCACGTTGCCCGAACCTGACTTCGCCGCGGTCCCGTCCACCGTTTTGGCACAGCCGCTGACCATGACGAGCGCGCAGAGCACCGCCGCCACCGCGGTCACAATCCGCCGCGGGCTCATTTGGAATTCACGATCGATTGCCGGGTCAGTTCCTTGGCCACGTCGCAGGCCGGCGGGAAGGGCTTCTCCGCGAAGCTGACGGACCACTCGATGAAGTCGTCGTTGAATTGGATGCCGATCTCGCACAGGTTGTCCCCCAGAGTCGGATCGGTGCCGACGGCGATGAACCCGCTGTGGCCCTCGATGTTGATGTCCTCGACGCTGGTGCGCGACAGCTCTTCGGTCTTGCGTTCGCGCCCGATCGGGCTGCCGCGGTACCAGGTGAAGGAGAAGTGCGGTCCGAGGATGCCGCCGCCGGCCAGCCACTGGCAGCCGATGGAGTTCTTCGCGGTGTTCACCAGCCCGGTCACCCGAGTCTGCTCGGCCATCGTCTGATCGCTGATTCCGCCGCATTCCGGGAACATCGGTCCGTGTTTGGCGTTGGCCGACTGCGGCGCGGGAGCCTGCGAGCCGGATGGCTGGCCGGGTCCGCTGCCGTTGTCCGAGCATGCGCCGATAGAGGTGGCGATGGCTACAATCCCGGCAGCCAGCGCGAGTTTGCGCGTCGCTGTCATGCGCACCTGCTGCGAGTCACAGCATGCACTGTAGCGGCAGCCCCTTTGCGCAACCACCGACAGGCCGTTTGACCAGCCGCTATAGCGCGATCTCCGGCGTCAGGACCCGGCAGGGGGCGACAACATCGCGCCGGGCCAGTTCCAGCGGTGTGCAACAGTAGCGAAATGCTCCTGGAACTGCTGCGACAGTATGTCCGGCCGTACCGGAGGCTGGTCGCAGCCGTGATGGCCCTGCAGACCGTCAGCACGCTGGCCTCCCTGTATCTGCCCACGGTCAATGCCGCGATCATCGACGACGGCGTGGCCAAGGGCGACACCGGGCTCATTGCCGAACTCGGCCTGGTGATGCTGGCCGTCACCGGACTACAGGTGGTGTGCGCGGTCGGGGCGGTCTACTTCGGCTCCCGCACCGGCATGGGATTCGGCCGCGACCTGCGCTCGGCGATGTTCCACCACGTCACCACGTTCTCCGAGCGGGAGACCGCCCGGTTCGGGGCGCCGTCGCTGCTGACCCGGACGACCAACGACGTGCAGCAGATTCAGGTGCTCATTCAGATGACCACCACGATCCTGGTGACCGCCCCCATCATGTGCATCGGCGGCATCATCATGGCGATCCATCAGGACGCCGGGCTGTCTTGGCTGCTGGTGGTCAGCGTTCCGGTGCTGGCCCTGTCGAACTTCTGGATCGTCTCGCGGATGCTGCCGATCTTCCGGAGCATGCAGCGGCTGATCGACGGCATCAACCGGGTGATGCGCGAACAACTCTCCGGCATCCGGGTGATCCGCGCATTCGCCCGCGAACCGTTCGAGCGGGATCGGTTCGCGGTCGCCAACGCGGCGGTATCCAACACCGCCTTGGCCGCCGGCCGCTGGCAGGCCCTGATGTTGCCGGTGACGACGTTGACCATCAACATCTCCAGTGTCGCCCTGATCTGGTTCGGTGGGCTACGCATCGACTCCGGTCACATGCAGGTCGGCTCGCTGATCGCGTTCCTCTCCTATTTCATGCAGATCCTCATGGCCGTGCTGATGGCCACGCTCATCCTGGTGATGCTGCCCCGGGCCTCGGTCTGCGCGGAACGGATCACCGAGGTTCTGGATACCGAACCCGCGATCGGTAGCCCGGCCTCGCCTCAGCTGCCGGACGGCGGCATCCGCGGCGCGGTCGAGCTCGACAACGCGACGTTCTGCTATCCGGGTGCGGAACGCCCTGTGCTGGAGGATGTCTCGCTGACCGCGCGGCCCGGGACGACGACGGCGATCGTCGGCAGCACAGGATCCGGCAAGTCGACGCTGATATCGCTGATCTGCCGGCTCTACGACGTCACCGACGGAGCGATCCGGGTCGACGGCATCGATGTGCGCGACTACAACCCGGAACACCTGTGGGCCACGCTGGGTCTGGTTCCGCAGCGGGGCTATCTGTTCTCCGGCACGGTCGCCGACAACCTGCGGTACGGCAAGGCCGATGCAAGCGACGACGAAATGTGGTGGGCGCTGCAGGTCGCCGCCGCCGAGGATTTCGTCCGGGCGCATCCAGACGGCCTGAACATGCGGGTTGCCCAGGGTGGCATCAACTTCTCCGGCGGACAGCGTCAACGACTGGCGATCGCACGTGCGGTGATCCGGCGCCCCGCCATCTACCTGTTTGATGACGCGTTCTCCGCACTCGATGTGCACACCGACGCCCGGGTTCGGGCCGCACTTCGCGAGGCATCGGCCGATGCCACGGTCATTATTGTCTCGCAGCGCATTTCGACCGTCATGCATGCCGACAACATCGTGGTGATGGACGGCGGCCGGGTGATCGGCAGCGGCACCCACGACGCGCTGCTGAGCGACTGTGAGACCTATGCGCAGTTCGCCGACTCCCAGTCGATGGGCTTGCGGGTCGGGGGCGGACGATGACCGGGCCGTCGTTCCGCGGCGGCGGAATGCGCGCGATGACCCAGGATCCGCGGCAGGCCCGCTCTCGCGACTTCAAAGCCTCGGCACTGCGGCTGCTGCGGCGGTTGACGCCGCACCGGTGGCCGACCGCGGCGGTGATCCTGTTGTCCGTCGGTGGGATCGCGCTCGGGGTCATCGGTCCGCGCATCCTCGGGCACGCCACCGACCTGTTGTTCAACGGTGTCATCGGCCGACGGCTGCCTGCCGGGATCACCAAGGAGCAGGCTGTGGCCGCGGCCCGCGCCCGCGGCGACAACACATTCGCCGACCTGCTGTCCGGGACAAACGCCGTGCCCGGGCGCGGGGTGGACTTCAGCGCGGTGGGGCACACCCTGCTGCTGGCGCTGTGCTTGTATGTCGTTGCCGCACTGCTGGTCTGGGCCCAAGCCCGCCTACTCAACGTGATCGTGCAGCGCACAATCACCGCGCTGCGCGCCGACGTCGAGGAAAAAATCCATCGCCTGCCGTTGTCCTACTTCGATTCCCGGCAGCGCGGCGAACTGCTGAGCCGGGTCACCAACGACGTCGACAACATCCAGACGTCGGTGTCGGTGACGATCAGCCAGCTG
This sequence comes from Mycobacterium sp. EPa45, assembly GCF_001021385.1. NCBI lineage: Bacteria > Bacillati > Actinomycetota > Actinomycetes > Mycobacteriales > Mycobacteriaceae > Mycobacterium > Mycobacterium sp. EPa45. The sequence continues at coordinate 4,822,034 of NZ_CP011773.1, forward strand.
CTGACGTCGGTACTGACGGTGCTCGCGGTGCTCGCGATGATGCTGAGCATCTCGCCGCTGCTGGCGTTGATCACCGTCGTCACGGTTCCGTTGTCGTTGTGGGTGACTCGGGTGATCGCGCGCCGCTCGCAGCGGATGTTCATCGCGCAGTGGACCAACACCGGCCGGCTGAACGCCCACATCGAGGAGACATACAGCGGTTTCACCGTGGTCAAGACCTTCGGCCACCGCGCCGCCGCGCAGGAAAGGTTCCGCGAGTTCAATTCCGACGTTTATCACGCAAGCTTTGGCGCGCAGTTCCTATCCGGCCTGGTCTCGCCGGCCACCACGTTCATCGGGAACCTCAGCTATGTCGCGGTCGCCGTGGTGGGTGGCTACCAGGTCGCCACCGGCCAGATCACGCTGGGCAGCATCCAAGCCTTCATCCAGTATGTCCGCCAGTTCAATCAGCCGCTCACCCAGGTGGCGGGCATGTACAACACGCTGCAGTCCGGGGTGGCCAGCGCCGAGCGGGTGTTCGACTTTCTCGACGAGCCCGAGGAGTCGCCGGATGCACCAATCACCCTGCCCGGCAACGACGCCGGGCGCGTCGAGTTTCAGCACGTATCGTTCAGCTACCAGCCCGGCACTCCGGTGATCGAGGATCTGTCGCTGATCGCCGAACCGGGCAGCACCGTGGCGATCGTCGGGCCGACCGGGGCGGGCAAGACCACGCTGGTCAATCTGCTGATGCGGTTCTATGACGTCGATGCCGGGCGAATCCTGCTCGACGGCACCGATATCAGAGACGTGAGCCGCGAATCGCTGCGCTCACGCATCGGCATGGTGCTGCAGGACACCTGGCTGTTCGGCGGCACGATTGCCGACAACATCGCCTACGGCAAGCCCGGCGCCAGCGAGGGTGAGGTGATCGAGGCGGCACAGGCGGCCTATGTCGACCGGTTCGTCCACTCGTTGCCCGACGGATACCAGACCCGGGTCAGCGATGACGGCGGAAACATCAGCGCCGGGGAGAAGCAGCTGATCACCATCGCCCGAGCGTTTCTGGCCCGGCCGCAGCTGCTCATCCTCGACGAGGCCACCAGTTCGGTGGACACCCGAACCGAACTGCTGATTCAGCACGCGATGACCCGATTGCGCCGGGAACGAACCAGTTTCATCATCGCCCACCGGTTGTCGACCATTCGCGATGCCGACCGCATCCTCGTCATGGAAGCCGGGCGGATCGTGGAAACCGGAAGTCATGCCGAACTGCTGGCGCGTCGCGGCGCCTATTACGCGATGACGCAGGCTTAGTTCCTGGCTGACCGCGCGTGTCCGCCGGCCGGCCGCCGTGCGGAAGCCGAATGCGTCTCCGGCCTATCCGGCACTGGCGGCCGAGCTCTGGCGCTGCGTAGCGGTGCGACCGCGGAGGCCTTGCGGTGCGCGGCTTTCGTCGTTTTCGCTGTGACGGCTGCCGGCGCGCTGACCGGGGGTGCCGGGTCCGGCATCCTGATGCCGAGATCGGTCAGCGCGGCGTGAACGCCGCTCGCAGCCGCCGAGGAGAGGTCGAAAGCCAGCTCGGAAAGGTTGATCTTCGGGAAGAGTCCGAATCCGCTCGGCTGGCCGTAGGGAATGGACCGGTCGTAACCGAGTTCGACCAGAACTCGCAACGTCGGCTCGACGAGATCGGCCAGCGGCGTCGTGATCGCACTCAATCCGGTCGCGTCACCGAACTCTCTGAGCGGCACCACCAACGGCAACTGCTTGGCCGGAATCGTGATGTAAACGGTGTCGCCGTATGTCTGTTGATTGCTCGGACTCTGGCTGGCCTGGTCCAGTTCCTGCTGGGTGTAGTCGATCGGGCCGGTGATATAGCTGCTGTGAATGGCGGCACCGGCGATCAGGTTGAGCATTGCGAAGATGTTCAGCGGATATTGCGGGAAGTCGGCGATTGCGTCGTACTGACAGACTATGTCGATCGTCTGGATGCCGGTATCGGTCGGCGTCGCACCGGACCCGGTGAGATTGATGACGGGAATCGTGAACGGGGCGATCCGTTGCAGCAGTCCACCATTCGGCCGATTCGGGTTGGCGACCAACACGAGGACAAGTCGGCTCTTCTCGGCGTCCGACAGTGTGGTCAGGCTGCGCTTTTCCAACGTCAGGATCGTTGAGCTCTGCGAGTCGCCGAACACCACGAGCGGTTCGGAGCTTGTCGACAGATCACGACGCACCGCGTCGTCGACGATCTTCAAACCCTGAGCTATCGACTGATCGATGGTCATATTCAGCAAACCAGAGAAGGGCCAGAACTGCTCCGGCGTCTCGACGGGCTGCACCGAACACGCCTGCACCCGACACAATGTCGTCGGCTTGACGAAAAACTCCATCGCCCCGCGGGTGTATTCCGGTGTGGCCGGGTCGGGTTTGAAAGTCGTGCCTAGGATGATGGCTGTCGCCGCCGCCCGAGTTGGCGGCGCGGCGACGACGGCGGCCGACCCCAGCGCCGTCATCATCAGACCGGCGAGAACCGCCGACGCGCTCTTGCGTGCACCACGATTGCCGAATCCGAACACCGCCAGCCCCTCCCCCGAAGCAGTCCCAGAGGAACTATCACCGGGGCGGGGGCGAGCACAGTAAGTAGTGCACTACTGCATTTCAAATGGGCCTGCGCGACACCAGCATTCCCATCCGACAGCAACGCGCGGTTAGCAACGGAGCAACGTGCCGGCAACATCACCGCGAAGAATTACAGCGCGGGACCTTCGGCGCGCAGGTCGTCCACCTGGGCCATCGCCGATCGCAGCTTGACCAACCACTCCTCGGCGTGCTCACCTACCAGCCGCACACTCCAGGCCAGCGCATCCGAGCGCGACCGGGCGACGCCCGCGTCGACCAGGGTGTCGAGCACCTGGCGCTCGGGTTGCTTGAGGCGCGTCATCACCGGAACAGCGATGTGTGTGAACAAGATTCGCTCAGGCGCATCCGGGCTACCGACTTCGACTCCCCACGACACCTTGCGGCCGTACTTGTCCTGAGCTTCTTCGGCGATCCGCATGCGTTCGGCGCGGGTATCCTCACGGAATCGCGACGCCCGACCCGCTGAGCGCGCGTCACTGTCCGGCTGTTCTGGGTCTTCGGGCAGACGCCCGACGACAGTGATCTCTTCGCGGTCGACGATCACCGTCGGGTCCCCGGCAAACCATTCGTCAGGGAGGCGTCCGGCGAACCATTCGCCCGCGTCCGTGGCGTCGGGCTGGTCGGCCTGCTGCCACCCGCCGGGGCGGCCGGGCCGCCGATGTGTGTGTTGATGTTTCATGTATTACATGATTACAGCGTTACACAAATTGCACCACAGATTCGCCCATGGCGAACAAGCTCAGGTCAGGACGGTGTCAGCGCGGGTCGGCCCGACGGGCCCGGAACAGCTTGACCTCGTCTTGGATGCCCTTGAGACGTCGGGCCCGTGCGAATGACCAGCTGAAGGATGGGTCGTCGCCGATCTGCTCGCGGGCGGCTTCGGACAGCAGAACAGATCCGGGCCGGGACACCGAGGTAATGCGGCTGGCCAGGTTGACCGGGCTGCCGAACCAGTCCCCCGCACGACTCACCGCCGGCCCATGGGCTAGACCCACCCGCAATTGCGGCAGCGCCTCGGCTTCGGTCGCCTCGACGAGGGTCAACATCGCATCGAGCAGCGCCACCGTATCCGTCGACACCATCATCACCGCGTCACCGATGGTCTTGACGAACCGCACCGGTGGCACCGCCACATTGCGGGCCGCATCGGCGAGACGGTTGGCGAGCTGTTCGAGTTCTTCGGGCGGCACCGTCTCGCCGAGGCGGGTGAAGCCGACGAGGTCGGCGAAGGCGATCGCCACCTGGCGGGCGCCGGGCAGCGGTGCGCCCACCGCCCGCTCATTCGCATTGATCGCTTCGGTCTCCATCGCATGACGCAACTGCAGCATCAGCATGTCCTGAACCATCGGCCCGAGCAACGGGGCGGCGGCGCTGACCAACACCTGCGCACCCTGGGCCATCTCGAGTTCGGTGGTGCCGGGATGCTGCATCGTGGTGGCCACCGCGATATAGCGCATCGCCTCGGCCGCGTGTGAAAGACCCTCTGCCAGAACCCGAACCACGTTGAGCAGCCGATCGGGGTCGAACCCCAAGTCGAGGAATCGCTTGATGTGCACGGCCGATTCGGCATCGGGTTTCAGAAAGACCGCTGCATCCGGGTCGTCGACTGTCGCCAGCCCACTGGCCCGCTGAAAACGCCTGAGCTGGTCGAGATCCAAGCCGGTCTGCTCGCTGATCTGACGGGCTGACAACCGGGTGCCGTCATCACCGAAGATTCGCCGGCCGGGCAGCAACATCGGCGCGAACGACTCCCGGATCTCGTCGACGGTGATGCCCTGCTCCACCAACCACGGAATCAGTTCGGCGCGCTGGGCCCGGGCTTCGCCCGTCAACCCGTCAAGCAGCCCGGCGGCCTCTGGGTCGACGGCATCGGTCACCGACACAACCTATACCGTCGACGGTGATGTCACGATCTCCCCTCCTGGACGGGCTGCCGCCCATCGGCTCGACCGATGCGCGGGTGTTGATCCTCGGCAACATGCCGAGTGTGCTCTCGCTTGCGAGCGGTCAGTACTACGGAAACCCGCGAAATGCGTTCTGGCGCATCAGCGGGGAACTGCTCGGGTTCGAGCCGGACGCACCGTATGACCGGCGGACGGAAATGTTGGGGCGTCACGGCATCGCCGTATGGGACGTGCTCAAGCACTGCCGTCGGGTCGGCAGCCTGGACTCGGCCATCGAGCCGGACAGTATGGTGGCCAACGACTTCGGCACGTTCTTCGCTGCCCAGCCTCGAATCGAACGGGTGTACTTCAACGGCGCGGCGGCCGAGCGCAACTTCACCCGGTTGGTCCGCCTCGACTCCTCAGCGGCGTTTACGCGCCTGCCGTCGACCAGCCCCGCGCAAACCATGCGCTACGCCGAGAAACTGGCCGTCTGGAGTGCAGCTCTGGTAGAGGCTCGATAAGGCTCCGACGGGCCATCGGTCTGCCTATTCTCGTCGGGTGGCGGTCGAATCGACGGCATGCCGAACCTGTGGCGCACAACCGCGAGAGGGAGCGCGGTTCTGCGACTCCTGTGGTGCGCCGCTTGCCGGTGGCGAGCTACCGGCCGAGTACAAGCAGGTCACCGTCCTGTTCGCCGACGTGGTGCGATCGATGGACCTGGCCGCAGCCCTCGGCGCCGAGCGGTTGCGGGAGATCATGACCGAGCTGGTGCGTAGGGCCACGCTGGTGATGGCGCGGTTCGGCGGCACCGTCGACAAGTTCACCGGTGACGGCATCATGGCGATCTTCGGTGCTCCGGTCGCCCTGGAGGACCACGCGTTCCGCGCCTGTCTGGCGGCCTTGGAGCTGCAGAAGGAAGCCGGGCAGTTGGCCGCCGAGATCGAGCAGCACGACGGTCAGCACTTCATGCTGCGGGTCGGCCTCAACTCAGGGCAGGTCATCACCGGCGACCTCACGTCGAGCCCGAGGAGTTGGACCGCGATCGGAGAGCAGGTCGGGCTGGCGCAGCGTATGGAATCGGTCGCCCCGCCCGGTGGGGTGATGCTCAGTGAATCCACCGCCCGCCTGGTCGACGGCGCGGTCGACCTCGGCGACCGGGAGCTGGTTCACGTCAAGGGTGCCCGGGAGCCCCTGCCGGCGCGGCGGGCGTTGCGTGCCGCCGGCGGACTGCGACGACGGCGGACGACGGAGACCACCCTGGTGGGTCGGACGTGGGAACTGGCGAGTATCGCTGCCATGCTCGAGGAAGCCGTCGCCGGGGCGGGGTGCGTGGTGGGGCTGGTCGGCCCCCCGGGAATCGGCAAGAGCCGCATCGTGCGCGAGGTCACGACCCGGGCGGCCCAGCGCGACGTCGATGTCTTCACCGCCTATTGCGAATCGCACACCAGCGACCTGCCATTCCACGCCGCCGCCGCGCTGCTGACCGCCAGTCTGGGCATCACCGGGCCGGACAAGGCGGCAGCCAGGGCGCAGGTGCGTGACCGGGTCTCCGCCGATGCCGATGACCTGCTGCTGGTGGACGATCTGTTGGGGATCGCCGATCTCGAGACGACGACGCCCGCGATCGAGGCCGATGCACGGCGTCGCAGGCTGGCCGGGCTGTTGGATGCAGCACTCATGGCCCGTAACCGGCCCGCGGTGTTCGTGATCGAAGACGCGCACTGGATCGATGAGGCGAGTGAGGTGATGCTCGCCGGTCTCGTCGAGATGGCACCGCACACGCCGACCGTCGTCCTGGTGACCTACCGGCCCGAGTACCGCGGTGCGTTGGCGAATGCGCAAGGGGCGCAAACCATCGCATTGCGGCCGTTGAGCAGCACACAGACCTCGGCGCTGACCAGTGAACTGCTCGGGCAGCATTCCTCGGTGCGAGAGCTGGTCGATCACATCGCCGACCGCGCGGCCGGCAACCCGTTCTTCGCCGAAGAGATCGTGCGTGATCTCGCCGAACGCGGTGTGCTGGAAGGGGTCCGGGCCAAGTACACCTGCTGTGTGGACCTCGCCGACATCCGGGTTCCCGCGACTCTGCAGGCCGCGATCGCCGCCCGGATCGACCGCCTCGGACCGAGCGCGAAACGTACGCTGTCGGCGGCGTCGGTGATCGGCACCCGGTTCAGACCTGATCTGCTCGAAGGCCTAGGCGTGACACCGTCGTTGGCCGAACTGGTCGATGCCGAACTCGTCAGCCATGTGCAGTTCACTCCGCACGACGAGTATGCGTTCAAGCATCCGCTGATCCGCACGGTCGCCTACGAATCACAATTGAAGTCCGACCGCACCGAGCTGCATCGGCGCCTGGCCGACGTGATCCAGGCGCAGGGCTGCGGTGACGACAAGGCGGCGGCGATCGCCGAGCATGTCGAGGCGGCCGGGGACCTGCGAATGGCCTACGACTGGCACATGCGGGCCGGCCAATGGCTGATCAACCGGGACATCTCCGCGGCGCGCACGAGCTGGGCACGAGCCAAACAGGTTGCCGACCGGCTTCCGGCAGACGAAGCCGACCGGCTTGCCATGCGGATAACGCCCCGAACCCTGTTGTGCACCAGCGCCTATCGCGGCGGCGGCCGGGTCGACGACACCGGGTTCGAGGAGCTTCGCGAGCTCTGCGAGCAGGCCGATGACCGCCGATCGCTCGCGATCGCGATGGCAGGCATGCCGTCGACACTGACCCTGCTCAATCGGCATCGCGAGGCCTCGATCGTCGCCGGCGAACAGGTACGGCTCGTCGAGTCGATCGGCGAGCCGACCTTGACAGTCGGCCTACTCATTCCCTCACTCACAAGTAAGCTGCATGCCGGCGAGGTGCTGGGCGCGCTCGCTCTGGCCGATCGGGTCATCGAGCTCGCCGACGGGGATGTCTCGAAGGGAGAACTGGTTCTCGGATCCCCACTGTCACAGGCGACCATGTTGCGAGGCGTCGCGCGGTGCATCTTGGGCGAACAGAGCTGGCGTGACGACCTCAACCGGGCGACCACCATGGCGCGCGACTCCGACCCGACGACGAGATCCATCGTGGTGGCCTACCCCTACGGCATGCTCCTGCTCAACGGCGCGTTGGTGCCCGACGATGCCTTGATCTCCACCTTGGAGCACGCGTTGCGCACGATTGATCAGACTGGCGACAACTTCACTCTCGATATTGCCCGGTTCGCCTGTGCCACAGCATCCTTGATGCACTTGGGCCGCAACCCCAGCGCTGACGTTCGACTGCTCGAGGTGGTGAGTGAATCGACCTCAGCGCAGGACAACGCCCTCGGCACTCTCTGCGCACGCACCGCGCTCGCAGGTCACCACAGTCGGATAGGTGATGCCGAGGTAGCTGTGGCGCTGTCCGAGAAGATTGTTGAAGAAGTCTTCAGTGGTGGCGAAATGCTGCTGCGCGGACCGGCGACCTCGGCCCTGGTGGAAGCGCTTCTGCGACGCGGATCCGAAGCCGATGTGCGCGAGGCACGTTCGGCGATCGACCGACTCGGCGCGGTGCCCACCGAGCCCGGCTTCGTGCTGTTCGATCTGCCGCTACTACGGATGCGCGCCCTGCTCGCCCAATCGGACGGTGACGACCTCGGCTATCTCGACTTCCGCGAACAGTATCGGACAAGAGCGAAAGCCCTTGATTTCCAGAGACATCTGAGACTCGCCGAAGCCATGCCCTAGGACACCGGGGGCCGGCGGTTCGCCCACGGTCGGGCCATCTCGATCTGGTGGCTCAGTGAAAGCAGCGTCGCCTCATCGGAGGGCCGCCCGACGAGCTGCAACGACATCGGGATCCCTTCGTGGTCCAGTCCCCACGGGACGACCGCGGCGGGTTGCCCCGTCGCGTTGAAGACGGCCTGGAACGGCACCCGCCTCGACACCAAGGCCAGCGTCGTCAGCCCGCCACGGTGCTGGTACTGCCCGATTCTCGACGGACCCGTAGCGGTGCCGGGTGTGATCAGCACGTCGACATGATCGAAGATCGACTGCACCCGTGCAGCCAACGCCGGTTCCGCTGCCCGGATCCGGGCGATCTGCGCATCGGAGATCATCCGGCCCAGTCGGGCGATGCCCCTCGTCCGAGGCTCCAACCGCTCCCGATGCGGCAGGGCGGAGGCGTCGTCGTGGGCGCCGCGCCACATCCGGGGCAGGACGTGGCCGTAGGCCGCCCACGCCGGATAGTCGGGGTCGCGCCAGACGACCTCATGACCGAGGTCTCGCAGCAGGGTCTCGGCATCGTCGAGCGACTTCTGCTGGGACAGTCCGACCCGACCCAGCATCGTCGGGGGAAGCTTGGTGCTCAGAGCAATTCGGAGCCGTCCGGGCTCACGACTCGCGGCGGCGACGAACCCGCCCGACGGACCGGGTAACGATGTCGTCGCATCGAGGAATAGTGCGGCGTCCTCCACCGTGCGCGTCATCGGACCATTGACCGACAGACCACACCAGGCGTCGTCGTGCGGAGCGATCGGGACGCGGTCGCGCTGCGGCTTGAGGCCGAACAGCCCACACCAGGTGGCGGGAATGCGGATGGACCCAGCACCGTCGGAACCCAATGCCATCGGCGCCAGCCCCGCCGCCACCGCAGCACCGCTACCCCCGCTGCTGCCGCCGGGGGTTCGTTCCAGGTCCCATGGGTTGTGCGTGGCGCCGAACGCGACGGTTTCGGTGAACGACCACAGCATCAATTCGGGAACCGCGGTCTTACCCAGAATCACCGCGCCGGCTTCGCGCAGCCGGCGCACCACCTCGGCATCGGCCGTGGGTGCGAGCCCGTAGGCGTTGCTGCCGTAGCAGGTGAATTCGTCGGCGACGTCGACGTCGTCCTTGATGGCGATCGGGACCCCCAGCAGGGGCCGCCGTTCGCCTTCGTCGAGCAACTCCTGCGCGGCAGCGGCCTCTTGTCGCGCACTCTCGGCGAGCACCACCCGATAGGCGCGCAATTCCCGATCCACGCGGCCTATCCGGTCGAGATACAGCTCCAAGAGGGCGGGGGCGGTGATGGTGCCGTTGACGAGCATGCGAGCCTGCTCGGCAGCACCGGCGAAGGCAATGTCGGTGGAGTCCATCTCCCGCAGCCTAACGCCGACCGCTACGGTGGCCAGATGGCATGCGTGTTCTGCGAGATCGTCGCCGGTACGGCGCCAGCCATCCGCGTTTACGAAGACGACGATTTTCTCGGTATCCTGGACATCCGGCCGTTCACCCGCGGCCATACCTTGGTGGTGCCCAAGCGGCACAGCATCGATCTGACCGACACTCCGGCTGACACGCTGGCCGGGATGCTCGCCGTCGGCCAGCGGATCGCGCAGGCGACGCGCGCGTCGGAACTCGGGGCGACCGGCAACAACCTCGCGATCAACGACGGTAAGTCGGCCATGCAGACGGTGTTCCACATCCACCTGCACGTGATCCCGCGCCGCGACGGCGACAAGCTGTCCTTCGCCAAAGGGATGCTGCTGCGCCGCGATCCGGACCGCGAGAGCACCGGACGAATCCTGCGCGCAGCTCTGTCCCAACTCGACACGGCCGGATGAGAGTGTCATGAGCTCGTTGGGCAACCGGGCACTGATGCTCTTCGTGAAGATGCACGACACGTTGTACCGGCGCACCAATGGCTGGGTCGGGCACCGAATGCCCGGCGCGCCACCGTCGTTGATGCTGCACACCATCGGCGCGAAAACCGGTCAGCCACGATCGATTCTGCTCGCCTACTACCGCGACGGTGACGACTATCTGGTCGTCGCATCCAACGGCGGGGCGGACCGCAACCCGGCCTGGTATCACAACCTGCGCGCGCAACCGAAGGTCGAAATCAACCTCGGCAGAAAGCGTTTGACGGTGATCGCACACATCCTGCTGCCGGATGACCCGGACTACGCGCGGTTGTGGCAGCTCTGCGATTCGAAGAACCGTGGTCGCTACACGTCGTACCAGAACGGCACCAGGCGGCCGATACCGGTCGTACGTCTCACGCCGTCAGCACGGCGATGGCGCTAGAACAGCTCTTTGGCCAGCAATTCCAGCGTGGTCTCGCGGCCGGGTGCAGTTGCCGGATCGGTGCCGCGATGCGCCGACGCGACGGGATTGACCATGACCTCGTCGACATCGAATTCCGCTGCCACTGCCCGGATCTGATCGGCAGCCTCCGCAGGTGAGCCCACCACCGCCTTGGCCCGCCCGCTCGCGATGACAGCCTCGGCCTGCGGGTGCATGGTGATCGCCGCGGCATCTTCGACCAGGTCGAGCGGGCCCAAGGGTTGTCCGGTGCGCAACCGGGCCATCATCTGCAGGTTAGGCAACAGTAGCGCGTCGGCCTCGGCACGCGTGGGCGCGACCACGGCGTTCACCGTCATGAACGTCACGGGCTCGGCGGCCACCGCACTGGGCCGGAACTCCGACCGGTAGGTCGCCAGCGCCTCGACGGTGCCCTGCCCGGCGAAGTGGTGGGCGAACACGTACGGCAGACCCTTCGCGGCGGCCAGGTGCGCCGAGTACATCGACGAGCCCAGGAGCCACAGCCGCGGTTCCCCGACAGCTGCGGGCGTGGCTTTGAGGATGTAGTCCTGGTTGCGGATCGGGATCCGCACGCCGTGCGCACTCATCAACGCCGCGACATCGTCGAGATACTGCGGGAAATTTTCGATATCCGAATCGTCGCGGGTGCCGCGCAGCATGATCGACGTCACCGGATCCGAACCCGGCGCTCGGCCGATGCCGAGATCGATGCGACCGGGGGCGGCGGCCTCCAGCAACGCGAACTGCTCGGCGACGGCCAGCGGCGCATGGTTGGGCAGCATCACGCCCCCCGAACCCAGCCGAAGCTGGGTGGTCTGGGCGGCCAAATAGGCAAGCACCACCGGTGGGCTGGTCGCCGCGACAGCGGGCATGTTGTGGTGTTCGGCCACCCAGTACCGGGTGAATCCCAGCCTGTCGGCGGTCTGAGCCAGGCGCACGGTAGCCCCCAGCGCATCGGAGGTGGTCTGGTCGGTGCGCACCGGGACGAGGTCTAGGACAGAAAGCCGCATGATCATCTCAACGATACGAGCGGATGCATGCTTCCCCGGAGGGCAGGAGCGAAGCGACCCGGGAATTGGCACCCGGAGGGCAGGAGCGAAGCGACCCGGGAATTGGCACCCGGAGGGCAGGAGCGAAGCGACCCGGGAATTGGCACCCGGAGGGCAGGAGCGAAGCGACCCGGGAATTGGCACCCGGAGGGCAGGAGCGAAGCGACCCGGGAATTGGGTGAGATCACCGGCGCAGGCCGGCCCGCTTCGCGGCGTCGGAGAAGACATCGTCGAGCATCGCCGGTGTGAGCCGCCCGGTGAACATGTTCTGCTGGCTCGGGTGATAGCAGCCCATCAGCTGCCGACCCGACGGCAGATCGACAACCACGCCGTGCCCGAATTTCGGTTTGGCCAGCGCCGGCAGGTCGTCGGCGAGCAGTCGCAGCGCGGCCTGCCAGCCGAACCCGCCCAGCGTGACGATCACCCGAACCCAGGGTGCGATCAGCCCCCATTCGGCGGTCAGCCACGGCTCGCACGTCGACCGCTCGTCGGGCGCAGGCTTGTTCGCCGGTGGGGCGCAGCGCACCGCGGCGATCACCCGAATATCCTTGGTGGACAAGCCATCTGCCGCGTCGACGCTGGTCGGCTGGTTCACCAGGCCGGCACGGTGCAGCGCAGCGAACAGTTGATCGCCGGATCGGTCGCCGGTGAACACCCGCCCGGTCCGGTTGCCGCCCTGCGCAGCCGGGGCCAGCCCCAGCACCAGAATCTTCGGCCGCGCCGAGCCCCATCCGGTGATCGGCCTGCCCCAGTACGGTTCGGCGGCGAACGAGCGCCGTTTGGTGACCGCCACCTGTTCCCGCCAGGCAACCAGCCTCGGGCACGCCCGGCACACGCTGACCTGGGCATCCACCGTCGCGATATCGCCCGCCGCCTCAGCCAACGCAGTCACCTGGGCGGGGTCGGCGGCCACCGGGGTCTCGGGCACAGCGGGGTCGCCAGGCCAGCCCGTGCCGGGCGGGACAGGCGAGTCGAACAACACCCCGGTACGCGGATGCGGAAGGAGAGTCACCGGTCTACTCTGCCTGCGTCCCGCGGTGAGCGCGAGAAATTAAGCTCTGCCGGTGACCACCACGCGCGTCCCCGCGCTGCTGATCCTCGCCTCGACCTTCCTGGCCGCCGGCGCCAACGGCATCTCCATGGTCGCCTTTCCCTGGCTGGTGCTGCAGCGCACCGGGAATGCGGTCGATGCCTCGATCGTCGCGGGCGCGGCGACCCTGCCGCTGCTGTTCGCCACCCTTATCGCCGGGACCGCGGTCGACTTCGTCGGCCGGCGCCGGGTGGCGATGCTCTCCGACGCGTTGTCTGCCACCGCGGTTGCCGCGATACCGGTGCTGGCTATCGGCTTCGGCACCGATGTGCTGAACACCCTCGTCCTCGCCGCGCTGGCCGCCCTGGGCGCCCTGTTCGACCCGGCCGGCATGACCGCGCGCCAGTCGATGCTGCCCGAGGCCGCCGTCCGCGCGGGTTGGACCCTCGATCACACCAACAGCGTCTATGAGGCCGTGTTCAATTTGGCCTACATCACCGGCCCCGGCATCGGCGGTTTGCTCATCGCGGCGCTCGGCGGCGTCAACGCGATGTGGGTGACCGCCGCACTGTTCGGGCTCGCGATCCTGACGATGGCGGTGCTGCGGCTGGAGGGCAGCGGCCGTCCGCAGCGCGAAAAGCTGCCCGAGAGCGTGGTTTCCGGTGTCCTGGAAGGGATGAAGTTCGTCTGGCGCAGCCGGGTTCTCCGCACGCTCGGGCTCATCGACCTCGCGGTCACCGGCCTGTACTTGCCGATGGAAAGCGTGCTGTTCCCCAAGTACTTCACCGACCGCAACGAACCGGCACAACTCGGTTGGGTGCTGATGGCGCTGTCGATCGGCGGACTGATCGGGGCGCTGAGCTGGACGGTGTTGTCGAAGTTCGCCAGTAGGCGAAGGACTGTGCTGACGGCGGTGTTGACCTTCGGCATCGCCGTCGCCGTCATCGCGTTCCTGCCACCGCTGCCGGTGATCCTGTCGTTCGCGACACTGGTCGGCCTGGTCTACGGACCGATCGGGCCCATCTACAACTCGATCATGCAGACCCGCACCCCTGAGCAGCTGCGCGGCCGGGTGGTCGGGGTGATGACGTCGATGACGTACGCCGCCGGGCCGATCGGGTTCACGTTGGCCGGCCCGCTGGTCGACGCCTTCGGCCTCAAGGTGACGTTCCTGGTGCTGGCGGTGCCCATCCTGATGATCGGCGTGGTGTGCCCCTGGCTGCCCGCGCTCAAAGAATTGGACGACGACACACCTAGGATGGCGCAATGGCCGTAAGTGCTGTGGCCGGCCTGGCCGCCGAACTTCCCGACGGGGTGGTCGTCACCGACCCCGACATCCTGGCGTCCTACCGCCAGGACCGCGCCGCCGACCCGGCCGCCGGAACACCGCTGGCGGTGGTCCGGCCCACCCGCACCGAAGAGGTGCAGACGGTGTTGCGCTGGGCGGCGGCCAACCGTATCGCGGTGGTGCCGCGTGGCGCAGGCACCGGCCTGTCCGGTGGCGCGACCGCCGTCGACGGCGGGATCGTGCTGTCGACGGAAAAGATGCGCGACATCACCGTCGACACCGTGACGCGAACCGCCGTCGTGCAGCCCGGTCTGCTCAACGCCGAGGTGAAGAAGGCCGTCGCGGAACACGGCCTCTGGTATCCGCCCGACCCGTCGTCCTACGAGATCTGCAGCATCGGCGGCAACATCGCCACCAACGCCGGCGGATTGTGCTGCGTGAAGTACGGCGTGACAACCGATTACGTGCTCGGCCTGCAGGTGGTGCTGGCCGACGGGACGGCGGTGCGCCTCGGCGGCCCCCGCCTGAAAGACGTGGCCGGGCTCTCGTTGACCAAATTGTTCGTCGGCAGTGAGGGCACTCTCGGGGTGATCACCGAGGTGACACTGCGGCTGCTGCCGCCGCAACCGTCGGCGTGCACGGTGGTGGCGACGTTCGATTCGGTGGAAGCCGCGGCCGGCGCGGTGGTCACGATCACCGGACGCATCCGGCCCTCGATGCTGGAGTTCATGGACGCGGTGTCCATCAACGCCGTCGAGGACAAGCTGCGGATGGGCCTGGACCGCTCGGCGGCGGCGATGATGGTGGCCGCTTCCGACGACCGCGGCCCGGCCGGCGCGGAGGACGCCGAGTACATGGCCCGGGTGTTCACCGAAGCCGGTGCAACCGAATGCTTTTCGACGTCCGATCCGGCTGAGGGCGAGGCCTTCGTCGCCGCCCGCCGGTTCGCGATCCCCGCGGTGGAGGCCAAGGGCTCACTGCTGCTGGAGGATGTCGGGGTGCCGCTGCCTGCACTGGCCGAATTGGTCGGCGGGGTGGCCAAGATCGCGGCCGACCGCGACTTGACAATCTCGGTGATCGCCCACGCCGGTGACGGCAACACCCATCCGCTGATCGTCTACGACCCCACCGACGCCGCGATGACTGAACGGGCCGAGAAGGCATTCGGCGAGATCATGGACCTCGCGGTGTCGCTCGGCGGGACCATCACCGGCGAGCATGGGGTTGGCCGGCTCAAGAAACCATGGCTGGCAGGACAACTCGGCCCCGAAGCGATGGAGCTCAATCGCCGGATCAAGGCCGCGCTGGACCCCGATGGGATTTTGAATCCGGGCGCGGTGATTTAGCGCCAACGCTCTGCGCGGGCGGGTGATCCCTGATTATGGTGGGCGAATGACCCCATCCCCCACGCCGTTCGAGATCGCCGTTCCGCAGGCCGATCTCGATGACTTGCACCGCCGCCTGGAAAGTGCACGGTTCCCGGCCGAATTGGCAGGCAGCGGCTGGGATTACGGAACCGACCAGTCGTTCTTGAGGTCGTTCGTCGACTACTGGCGCGATGAGTATGACTGGCGCGTAACCGAAGCCGAGTTGAACGCGGTCGGGTCGTTCGTCACCGAGGCCGCCGGCCAACGCGTGCACTTCCTGCACCGCAGATCTGCTCACGAGGCAGCGATTCCGCTGGCGCTCGTGCACGGCTGGCCGGGGTCGATCATCGAGTTCCTCGACGCGCTGCCGTTGCTGCACGAGAGATACCACGTCGTCGTGATCTCGATGCCGGGCTACGGGTTTTCCGGTCCGACCACCGAACGCGGTGTCGACGTGGCCCGGGTCGCGGCGGCGGTCGCCGACGTGATGATGCAACTGGGTTACGAGCGTTTCCTGGCCCAGGGCGGCGACTGGGGCGCGCTGGTGGTGCGCTACCTCGGCGAGCATTACCCGGACCGCGCGGTGGCCGTGCATACCAACATGCTCTTCGCTACCGTCGAAGGGCCCGATGCCATGGACGGTGTCACCGAGGAGGAAATGGCCGCATTCATAGCCTCCGCGGAACGCATGGCCGAGGGCATCGCGTACATGGAAATTCAAGGTACCCGGCCACATTCACTCGGCTTCGGTCTCGAGGATTCGCCGGTGGGTCTCGCCGGATGGATCCTGGAGAAATTCCACGCCTGGAGCGACGTCCGCGACGGCATGCCGATCCGCACCAACCGACTCATCGACAACCTGATGATGTACTGGCTGACCGGGACGGCCACTTCGGCGGCGCGCCTCTACTACGAGGCTGCGCACGCGGGCACCGGTGCACTCAGCCCGTGGTCGGGCCGCGTGGACGTCCCGACCGGGTACGCCGTATACCCCCGCGAGCTCGTGCGCATCCCGAAAGTGTGGGCGCACAAGCACTATCACCTCGTGCACTACTCGATCCAGGACCGCGGCGGCCACTTCGCGGCGTTCGAACAACCGCAGCTGTTCGCCACCGACCTGGTGGCCTACGCCGACGCGCTCCTCGAATTGGGTGTCTTCACATAGCCGTCAGCGGGCGCCACGCACCAGCCGGCCCGGCCGCGCACCGGTGTCGACGCCATCGCGGCGCGTCACCGTACCGCTGACGATCGTCGCGGTGTAGCCGGAAGCGCCCTGCACCAATCGATTTCCACCCGCCGGCAGATCGTAGGCCATCTTCGGCGGGTGCAACCGCAGCGCATCCATGTCGATGACGTTGACGTCGGCCTTCTTGCCGACCTGAATGACGCCGCGGTCACCGAGGCCGAACAGCTGCGCCGTGTCATGGGTCTGCTTGCGGATCAGGTGTTCCAGCGGCAGCTTCGCGCCACGGTGCCGGTCGCGGGCCCAGTGGGTCAGCAGGAACGTGGGATACGAAGCGTCACAGATCATTCCGCAGTGCGCGCCGCCGTCGGACAATCCGACGACACCGGCCGGGTGGGTCAGCATCTCGTGGATGGCGTCGCAGTTGCCGTAGGAGTAGTTGAAGAACGGCAGCATCAGCATGTTGGTGGCATCGGACTCGAGCATGAGGTCGTACAGCGTGGCCAGCGGATCCTCACCACGCTCTGCGGCGATTTTCTCGACCGTACGGTCGTCGGTGGGCTCGTAGTCCGGCGGATCACCGAGGTGGTAGATCCGTCCCAGGGCGTACTGCACGAGAATGTTCATGTTGTCGAAGAGCTTGCTCGGGTCGGGAGGCAGATCGTCCTCGCCGAGGATCGCGGCCTTGATCGCCGGATCGGCCAGCCGGTGTGCGAGCTCCTCACGGCCCGACTGCGCCTTCAGCTTTCGGAATGTCGGCCGGTGGGTGAAGGCATGATGACCGGGGAAACCGAAGAGCATGCCGAACGGACGGGCCGCGATCTGCGGGTAGAGGCGGGCGCCCGCGGCGTGCGCGGCCGCGGAGATGTCCATCTGCTCACGCCACAGGTCCGGCGCGGCGTCCACCTGGATCAGGCCGAAAGAGATGGGGCGGTCGATCTCAGCGCCCAGGCGCTGCATCCACTCCAATTCCTTTTTCGGCGCAATGATGTCCTCGCCGGCCACCCCCTGCGGCGCCAGCTCGAAAACGGCCTGACCGCCCGCCGCCATCGCCCGGCCCAGACCGAACAGCTCGTCTTCGGCGGCGAACGTGCCCGGCACCGGTTCGCCGTCCATGGCGCGGTGGCCGAGGGTACGTGACGTCGAGAAGCCCAAGGCCCCGGCTTCGATCGCCTCGCGCACCAGGCGACCCATCGCCTCGATGTCGTTGGGGGTCGCAGGCTCGTTGCGCGCGCCCCGCTCGCCCATCGCGTACGCGCGCACCGAACCGTGCGCCACCTGGCTGCCGACGTCGACGGCGTACTGCCCCTTGCCGATGACGTCGAGATACTCCGGGTAGCTCTCCCAGCCCCAGGTCATGCCCTCGGTGAGCGCGCTGCCAGGGATGTCCTCGACACCTTCCATCAGCTCGATCAGCCACTGCTCAGAGCCGGGCCGCACCGGTGCGAAGCCGACACCGCAGTTGCCGGTGACGATCGTGGTCACGCCGTGATTGCTCGACGGCTCGAGCAGACTGTCCCAGCTGACCTGGCCGTCGTAATGCGTGTGGATGTCGACGAATCCCGGCGCAACGACTTTGCCTGTGGCGTTGATGGTTTCGCGGGCCTCACCGTCCAGCGGTGCATCGGATGCCCCGCGCCGCCGCACCTCGACGATCTTTCCGTCCTTGACCGCCACATCGGCGACATAGCGGTCGGTCCCGGTGCCGTCGACGACGGTCCCGCCGGTGATCTTGAGGTCGAACATGGCCACTCCTCGACACACGCTGTCTGTGGGATTTCCGTCGCCAATGTAACACCGTTACAGGCCGTCGTGTAATACCGTTTGGAGAAGATTTGCGAGGAGGCGCGGGTGACGCACACGGCGCACGATGTTCGACGCGAGGACGCGATCGGCCCGCCTCCTGTGAGCCCGACCCGGGTTCCCGCGGCACGCTATTACTCCCCCGAATTCGCGCGACTCGAGACCGAGCACATGTGGCCGCGTGTCTGGCAGGTCGCATGCACCGTCGACCATGTCGCCGAGCCTGGAGACTTCTTCGAATACCGGTGCGGGCGGTATTCGGTCGTGGTCGTGCGCGACGACAGCGGTGAGCTGCGAGCGTTTCAGAATGTCTGCCGACACCGCGGCAACTCGCTGTGCACCGGCGCCGGCTCGCGACTGACCGAGCTGCGTTGCGGCTACCACGGCTGGACTTGGGACCTCGACGGCACGTTGAAGCGGGTGCCCAACCGCAAGGGCTTCGGCGCGCTGCACCTGGGCGACTTCCCCCTCATCGCGGCTTGCGTCGATGTGTGGGAAGGCCTGGTGTTCATCAACCTCGACCCCGAGGCGATGCCGCTGCACGACTACCTGGAGGCCATGCCTGCCGACATCGCGTGGAACCGGCTGTCAGAATTCCACTGCTACGCCACGATGACCATCGAGGTCGACGCGAACTGGAAGACCATCGCCGACGGCTACAGCGAGACCTATCACATCCAGACGCTGCATCCCGAGCTGCACCGATGCATGGACGACGTCTTTGCACCGCAACAGATTTGGGGTCACACCGGAAAGTCGGAGCAGTATTACGGCGTGCCAAGCCCCCATCTCAGGGAGCCGATCTCGGACGACGACGTCTGGGCCGCGTACGTCAGCACCCAGGGGGCGCTGATGGGCGTCGAGGAGGGTACGCCCTTTCCGGGTGGTGACTCGGTGCCAGACGTGATCGCCTCCCGCACAAGACAGTTCGCGACCGGCCGCGGCGTCGACCTGACCTGGGCCAGCACCGAGCAGATCATGCTTCTGCACCAGTACAACGTGTTCCCCAATATGACGCTGCTGACCAATGCCGACCACCTGACGGTCATGACGTCACGCCCCGGCGCCGACCCCGAACACGGTGAGCTCGTCATGTACCTGTGGACCCGGATGGCACCCGAGGCGGCGCGCACCAATCCGGTCGACGTGCGCATGACGGCCGAGGAGGCCCATCCCGGTCTGGTTCTGACACAGGACATTTCGGTGTTGGCGGGGCTCCAGCGCGGATTGCGCCAACCGGGCTTCACGCACCTGACACTGTCCAACGAGGAGCGGCGCGTGATCAACCTGCACCGCAACCTCGAGCGCTACCTGGACCTCCCCGACGCCGACCGCATGACGGGAGGCGAGCCCGGTGCCTCGCAGCCCTGACCCGGTCACCGCGGAGTCCATCCTCGATGCCGCGGCCACGATGATCGAGCGCGACGGAGTGGACGGCTTCACTATGCGAGGGCTGGCCGACCAGCTCGGCGTCGCGGTCACCTCGATTTACTGGCATGTCGGCGGTAAGGACAAGTTGCTCGACAGTCTGGTCGAACGACTGCTCGGCGACATGGCGGCACTGCCCGCCGATGCCGCGGATCCCGCGCATCGCATCGCCGCTCTTGCCCGCGCGCAACGCCGTGCCCTCATCGACCGGCAGCACCTGCTTGGTATCGCGCACGAACGCAACCGGACGCCCCAGCTGTTCCTGCCGGTGCAGCAACGCCTGGCCACCGAGCTTGCCCGCCTAGGCGTCACCGGTACCGGCGCGGCCCTGGTGCTGCGGGCCATCGAGGTCCACGTCATCTCCTCGGCGATCATGCAGTTCTCGGCAGTGCGCGGCCCCAAGCACGACGAGGAGGACCCCACGCTGTGGGCGGACGACTGGCCGGACCGGGCGCTGGTCAGGGCGTTGCAGTCGCCCACCGACTATGACGCCGTCTTCGAATATGGCCTCGACGCCCTGCTGGCGACCTTGCCTGAGACTCCCACCGATTGGTAGGGCTGCTCACCGAACGCATGCTCGACGTCAGCACATCGAACGCCGCGGCAGCGTCCAGAGCGAGTCGCTGAATTCTCCGCGCGCCCGCCAGGCTCGCGATCGTTAGGTTCGTCGTGCTGACGGTGTCGTGGCGCTGCAGAGGCGTCGCGGTTATCAGCGACGCCATCTGGGCATCCACCAGCATGGCATTCAAACTTACCTACTCCGATGGGCAAGAGAGTCAGCACGACGACGACACCGTCTGGGAGATCGAGGACGGCGTTCTCAAATTGGGACGCGAGAAGGGCAAGTGGTCGGTGCTCCTCTCGCCGAGTCACTGGGCGGTGCTCGAGATCGACGGCACCCCATCCGATGGCGGAGAAGACGATTCAGACAAGAAGTCCGATGAGAAGGACAAGTCCGACGACTCGGACGACTCCGACAAGAAAGACACGAAGAACAGGGCCGACAAAGAGACCGACGACTGAGGCGGTCTACCTGATCGGCGGCGCGCCCGCGAGCTGCGCAAGCATCGGGCCAACAGCCGTATCGCCAGCCGCAGTGGCTCGTCGACATGCTGGGATCGCACCCGGCCCTTGACACAACCCTATACTTGTCGTAACTATAAGACATGACCGCTGTTGTGTCTCATGAGGCGGAAGCCCGCTTCGAGCTCGCCACTGCCGAGACGTGGGGCGATCGCTGGCCGATGTACCGGGCCCTGCGCGACCACGATCCGGTGCACCACGTCGTCCCGGGCAATCCCGACCACGATTACTGGGTGCTGTCCAGGCACGCCGACATCTTCGACGCCGCCCGCGACCACGAGACCTTCTCGTCGGCGCAGGGCCTCACCGTCAACTACAACGAGCTGGAATTGATTGGCCTGCAGGACAATCCACCGATGGTGATGCAGGACCCGCCGGTACACACCGAGTTCCGCAGGCTCGTCTCGCGCGGATTCACCCCGCGGCAGGTCGAAGCTGTCGAACCCAAGGTGCGCGAGTTCGTCATCGAGCGCATCGAACGGTTGCGCGCAGAAGACGGCGGCGACATCGTCACCGAGCTGTTCAAGCCGCTGCCGTCGATGGTCGTCGCGCACTACCTCGGCGTCCCCGAGCAGGACCGCGACCAGTTTGACGGCTGGACCGACGCGATCGTCGCGGCCAACACCTCAGCCGAAGGGATCGGCGGCGCGCTGGGCAGTGTCACTGATGCCCTTGCCGGGATGATGGGCTACTTCACCGAACTGATCGAGCGGCGCAGGCGCGAACCCGAAGACGACACCGTGTCGCATTTGGTGGCCGCCGGCGTCGGCGCCGACGGCGATATCGCGGGAACGCTGTCAGTCCTGGCCTTCACGTTCACGATGGTCACCGGCGGCAACGACACCACCACCGGCATGCTCGGGGGATCGATGCCGCTGCTACACCAGCGACCCGATCAGCGGCGGCTGCTGGTCGACCACCCGGAGCTGATCCCCGATGCCGTGGACGAATTGCTCCGGCTGACCTCCCCGGTGCAAGGCCTGGCCCGCACCCTCACCCGCGACATCGAGTTACACGGCAAGACCATCCCGGCCGGGCGGAAGGCGCTGCTGCTGTACGGCTCGGCCAACCGCGACGAACGCCAGTACGGCCCGGATGCCGGCGAACTCGACGTCACCCGCCGTCCGCGCAATATCCTCACCTTCAGCCACGGCGCTCACCACTGCCTCGGCGCGGCCGCCGCACGCATGCAGGCTCGGGTGACGCTGACCGAATTGCTCTCGCGCTGCCCGGAATTCGAGATCGACGAGGCGGGCATTGTCTGGGCGGGCGGCGGTTATGTGCGACGTCCGCTGTCGGTTCCGTTCCGGGTGCGCGGCTGATGGCCGGCGACTGGCTGAGTTCGCGGCGCGCCGAGGTGGCCACCGACCGCATCCTGGATGCCGCCGGCGAGCTGTTCGCGAACAACGACGTGTCAACGGTCGGCATGAACGACATCGCCCGCGCCGCAGGCTGTTCCAGGGCCACGCTGTACCGCTACTTCGAGAACCGCGAAGTGCTGCACACGGCGTACGTGCACCGGGAGGCCTACCGGCTGCACAAGCAGCTGACCGAACTGATCGGTGAGATACCCGACCCGCGCGAGCGGCTGCTGACCGGCCTCACGACGTCGATGACGCTGGTGCGGGAAAGCCCCGCGCTGTCATCGTGGTTCGCCACCGCCGATTCCCCCATCGGCGCGGAGATGGCCGAGCAGTCCGAGGTGATCCAGGCGCTGACGTCGAGCTTCCTGCTGTCGCTGCACCCCGACGACCCCGGGGTCGTTCATCGCCGCGCCCGCTGGCTGGTGCGGGTGCTGACGTCCCTGCTGATCTTCCCCGGCCGCGACGCCGAGGACGAGCGCGCGATCCTCGAAGAGTTCGTCGTTCCGATGGTGTGCCCCAGCGAAACCGAGCCCGGCGCCGCCTCGAAACAGAACTCAGAGCGAAGTTTCCAGTAGATACTCGCTCTCAGCTCTGACTCGGCGCAAGAAATTACGTGCACACCCGCGTGAAGCGATGCAGCAGCCACGCGACCGGAATTGTCATGATCAACGTCACGACGAACAGCGCGGGCGCCGACCCGGTGTAGACCGGCCAGCGCAGCACCTCGACCATCGCGATCTCCATCACCACCAGATGAACCAGGAAGATCTCATACGAGATCTCCCCCAGCCACACCATCGGCCGGGTGGCCAGCGCCCGCGCGTACCAGCCGCGGTTGCCCAGGGCAAGCGGCGCGACGATCAGCGTCGCGATCGCGGCATAGAACACGGTCTTCACCAACGCCTCGGTCAATCCCGTCGGTGACGTGGTCGGCTCACCGGCGATCGGCGTGGAAACGATCACGAAGCTGATCACCGCCAGCGGCAGGACGATGAAACCGAATACGCGAACTCCCATGGCCTGCAACACCGTCAGGAGCATGCCGCCGATGAACCAGGCCAGATAGCCGGGCAGCCACAGCCGCGCGCCGCTGGGCAGGAAGTCGCATGTGTGCACCAGCACCATCCACGCGGGACTCATCAGCGCGAGCACCGCCAGCCCGGTCAGCAGCAACCCGGGGCGCCAGCGCCGCCGGCACACCACGACCAGTAGCAACCACGCCAAGACGGGCAGCGCGACGTAGAACGCGACCTCGACCGCCAGGCTCCACATCTGTGTGAGTCCTTGATGCAGGTAACCGTCGAACATGTAGTTGTCGGTGTAGATCTGCGTCAGAGTCAGGTTGCGCAGCAAGCCGATCCACGTGTGGCCGGGATTGGGCCCAGCGGAACGGAAGTGGTAGATCAGGTAGGCGGCCAGCACGGTGATGACGTAGGCCGGCATGATGCGGCGCACCCGGTGCCGCCCGTAGCGACCCACCGACGGCGCCGGCCGCCCGGTGGCCGCAGCACGCACCCACGGGCCGAACAACAGGTAGCCCGACAGGACGAAGAAGATCGGGACGCCGATCTCCAGCCGCGAATACACCAGGCCCACAAAGCCATGGGTGTACTTGCCCGTCGTATACGCAGCATGCGTGCCCAGCACCAGCAACGCGGCGACCGCGCGAACACCGGTCAGCGAAGCGACCCGGTCGACGCCCGAGACTGCTTCCAGTCCGCCCTGGTCGACCTGGCTCGACGCGATCATCGGGTCGGGCGTCGGGGCTTCCCGCCGGGGGGCCGCGAGTCGTAGCGAGAGCCGCCGCGGTCGGGCTTGAGGTCGATCAGCACACCGGAAATACGGGTCTTCTCAAGCGCTTTCAGCGTCTCCTTGGACAGCTTGGCGGGCAGCTCGACCAGCGAGAAATCGCTCTTGATGGTGATGTGCCCGAAATCGCTGCGGTGCAGCCCACCTTCGTTGGCCAGCGCGCCGACGATCGAACCCGGCCCCACCTTGTGCTTCTTGCCGACCGCGACGCGATAAATGGCCAGATCGTCGCGGGTTTTGCGCGGCGGGCGATCACGGTCACCTCGCTCGGGGCGATCGGGTCGTTCGCGCCGCTTCTCCGGCGGCGGTTCGGTCATCAGGAATTCTTCGCCGTTGCGGCTGTGTAGCGCCAGCGCCGCGGCAATATCGGCCAACGGCACGTCGTTGTCGCGCTCGTAGTCCTCGATCAACCGACGGAACATCTCGAACCCGGGCGCGTTCAGCGCGTCGGTGATCGAGTCCCGGAACTTCTCCACCCGCTGAGCGTTGACGTCCTCGACCGACGGCAACTGGCCCTCGACCAGCTTCTGCCGGGTGACCCGCTCGATCGAGTTCAGCAGGTGGCGTTCACGCGGGGTGACGAACAGCAGTGCCGTGCCCGAGCGGCCGGCGCGGCCGGTGCGGCCGATCCGGTGCACGTAGGACTCGGGGTCGTGCGGGATGTCGAAATTCACCACGTGCGAGATGCGCTCGACATCCAGTCCACGGGCAGCGACATCGGTGGCGACCAGGATGTCGATCGAACCGTCCTTCAGCTGGCTGATCGTGCGCTCGCGCACCGCCTGCGGGATGTCGCCGTTGATGGCCGCCGCGGCGAACCCGCGGGCCCGCAGCTTCTCGGCGACCTCTTCGGTGGCCTGCTTGGTGCGGACGAACACGATCATTCCGTCGCCCTGCTCGACCTCGAGCAGCCGGGTCAGCGCATCCATCTTGCGCGGATACGACACCAGGAAATAGCGCTGGGTGATGTTCTCGGCAGTCTGGGTCTTCGACTTGACCGTGACCTCGACCGGATCATGCAGGTATTTGGTGGTGATCTTCTTGATGCCCGGCGGCATGGTGGCCGAGAACAGTGCGACCTGTTTGTACTCCGGGGTGTCGGCCAGGATCCGTTCGACGTCTTCGGCGAAACCCATCTGCAGCATCTCGTCGGCCTCGTCGAGCACCAGATAGTCCAGGTGCGACAGGTCCAGGCTGCCCTTCTCCAAGTGGTCGATGACACGCCCCGGCGTCCCGACGACGATCTGCGCGCCGCGCTTGAGGCCGGCCAGCTGCGGCACATAGGAGGAGCCACCGTAGATCGGCAGCACATTGACCTTGAGATGCGCGCCGTAACGGCTGAATGCCTCGGCGACCTGCAGGGCCAACTCACGCGTCGGGGCCAGCACCAGCGCCTGGGTGACGCGGCTGGCGGGGTCGATCTTGGACAGGATGGGGATTGCGAACGCCGCCGTCTTGCCGGTTCCGGTCTGCGCCAGGCCAACGACGTCGGAGCCGTTCAGCAGAGCTGGGATGGTGGCGGCCTGGATCGCGGAAGGCGTTTCGTAGCCCACGTCAGCGACGGCCTGCAGCACCGCGGGGTGGATCTGCAGGTCGGCGAAGGTCTGGGGAGTGTCGTCGGGGGATGTCATCGGACCTGCAGTCTACTGCCGCAGCGTGCCGTAACCCGCTTCTGTCCGGGAAGGCCGGTACCGTCGCCCGTGTGTGGCATCGGCTGGCGGTAGCTGCGACGGGAGCGGTATTGGCTGTCGCGCTGGCGGGCTGCAGTTCTGGTGACTCGACGGTCGCGAAGACTCCGCAGCCGACGTCGAGCGTGGTGACCACGACCGAGGCACCCCCGCCGCCACCTCCGCCGACCACCACGACACCGCCACCGGATCCGTGTGCGGTGAACCTGGCTGCCCCGGCCATCGCGCAGACCGTTTCCGAACTGCCCCGGGACCCGAGCAGCAACCAGGGCTGGTACCCGGTGCCGATCGCGGGCAACTACAACGAGTGCGCGCAGCTGTCGGCGGTGATCATCAAGGCGAACACCAACGCCGACAAGCCCAACACCCGCGCGGTGATGTTCCACCTCGGCAAGTTCATCCCAACCGGGGTGCCCGACACCTACGGCTTCAATGGTGTCGACACGGCACAGAGCACCGGTGACACCGTCGCGCTGTCCTACGTCAACGGCCTGGGCATGCAGAGCGTGGTGAAGTTCCGCTGGAACGGCAACGGCGTGGAGCTGATCGGCAACGGCTGACTACGCGACGGTCAGCACCCCATGCATGTTGGCGTGGTACTTGCAGTGGAAGGGATAGGTGCCGGGCGTCGTCGGGGCGGTCAGAGTCTCCGTACCGCCACCACCCGATACCCGGACGTCGAACAGATTGTTGTCATCGGCCGTGACGGTGTGGTTGGCGGAGTCGTTGTTGACGATCGTCAATTGTTGCCCCGGTTTGACCGATGGCGGCAGCGTGTAGCTCATGTTCGAGATGACGATCTCGCTATTGGCGGCCCGGGGGGCACTCGACGAGGTTGGTGCTGACGTCAGCGGCGCAGCAGACTGAGACGACGGCTCGGTGCCGCCGCCGCCGCCACACCCGCTCAGCAGCACAGCGGCAAGTAGAGATGACGACATCAGCATTGCTGTGCGTCCCATGATCTTCCTTCCACCGGTTATGCGTCGTGCGGGCCGTCAACGCCCACGAGGTTTGCCAACGGCCGCACCCATACCGTACGAGTTCGCCGCACGGCACGGTTCGGAAATGCTGATAGTCACCGTGGCCGAGAATGTCTGGCGTCGGTACGGCCGCATACAGTGGGTCCGTGTTCGTCGCCGACGACCGCGTCGTCTACAGCGCATCCGACCTCGCCGCCGCCGCGCGATGCGAGTATGCGTTGCTGCGCGCCTTCGACGCCAAGCTGGGCCGCGGCCCGGCGGTGTCGGTCGAAGACGAGTTGCTGGCCCGCACCGCGGACCTCGGCGACCAGCATGAGCAGCGTCACCTCGACGAGTTGCGGTCGCGCAGCGATGTTGCCGTCATCGGCAGTCCGTCCTATTCGGTCGCCGGGCTGAGCGCCGCCGCCGCAGCGACCCTCAGTGCCGTCGAGCGGCGGGCGCCCGTGATTTATCAGGCCGCGATGTTCGACGGCCGCTTCGTCGGTTTCGCCGATTTCCTTGTGCTCGAAGGCGATCGGTACCGGTTGCGCGACACCAAGCTGGCCCGGTCGGTGAAGGTGGAAGCACTGCTGCAGCTGGCCGCCTACGCCGAGACGTTGACCGCCGCCGGCGTCGCAGTCCACGACGAGGTGGAGCTGGTGCTGGGCAACGGTGCGACCACCGCCTACCGCGTGGATGAACTGCTCCCGGTTTACCGCTCGCGTCGCGCCGAACTGCAACACCTGCTGGATCGCCACTTCGCCGGAGAGGTACCGGTCAGCTGGGCCGACGAGACCGTGCGGGCGTGCATGCGCTGCCCCGAGTGCGAGACGCAGGTGCGCGAATCCGACGATCTGCTGCTGGTCGCGGGCATGCGGGTCAGTCAGCGGGCGCGGCTGATCGAGGCCGGCATCACGACGGTGAACCAGCTGGCCTCCCATGAGGGGCCGGTGCCCGAGATGCCGGCCCGGATGCTCGCCACGCTCAGCGGTCAGGCCCGGTTGCAGACTGCCCCGCGGGTGGACGGCAAGCCGCCGTTCGAAGTGGTCGACCCGCAGCCGCTGATGCTGTTGCCCGATCCGGACAAGGGCGACCTTTTCTTCGATTTCGAGGGTGATCCGCTGTGGACAGCCGACGGCACCGACTGGGGTTTGGAGTACATGTTCGGTGTGCTCGGTGCGGGCGGCGACTTCCGCCCGCTGTGGGCACATGACCGGCGACAGGAACGCAAGGCGCTCAAGGCTTTTCTTGACCTGGTGCGTAAACGCCGCAAGCGGTATCCGAAGATGCACATCTACCACTACGCAGCATACGAGAAAACCGCGCTGCTGCGGCTGGCCGGGCGCTACGGTGAAGGCGAGAACGAGGTCGACGACCTGTTGCGCAATGGCGTGCTGGTCGACCTGTATCCCCTCGTGCGTAAGAGCATTCGAGTCGGCACCGAGAACTACAGTCTGAAGTCGCTGGAGCCGCTCTATATGGGCGCCGAACTCCGGGGCGGCGACGTCACCACCGCCACCGACTCGATCACGGAATATGCCCGCTACTGCGAGCTGCTCGCCGACGGCAAATCCGACGAGGCCGCGACCGTGCTCAAACAGATCGAGGACTACAACCTTTACGACTGCCGGTCCACGCGGACCCTACGGGATTGGTTGCTGCAGCGCGCCTTTGAGGCCGGAGTGCCGCCACTGGGCCCCCAGCCGGTCGCCGACGGCGGCCACGCCGAGGTCGACGACGAGCTGGCGCGGGCTCTGGCTGCCTTCGCCGGGGATGACGTCACCGCGCGCAGTCCCGAACAGCGGGCAGTCGCGATGGTCGCCGCCGCCCGCGGGTATCACCGCCGCGAGGACAAACCGTTCTGGTGGGGCCACTTCGACCGGCTCAACAGCCCGGTCGACGAATGGTCCGACACACCAGGGGTTTTCCTCGCCGAGGACGTAACCGTGGAGACACAGTGGTGCGTGCCGCCGCGCGCCCGAAAGCAGCAGAGGCGGCTGCTGTTGACCGGTTCGATCGCGGCCGGCGAGCTGGATCGCGACATGTACGCGATGTACCACCCGCCGACTCCGACGGGGCTGTCCGATGACCCGGAGCGGCGGGCCTACTCATCGGTGAACGTGCTCGAGTGCGACGACCCGGCGGCGCCCACCGAGGTGCTGGTCATGGAGCGCGAACCGAAGAGCGGCGGCGTGTTCGACGCGGTGCCATTCGCGTTGACCCCGGGTCCGCCGTTTCCGACAAAGGCGCTACGCGAGTCCATCGACGCGGCGGCAGCCGAGATCGCGGCCGAGTTGCCCACCCTGCCGCAGCGGGCGATAGTCGACATCCTGCTGCGCCGGCCGCCACGCACCGGTCTGCCGCTACCGCGGACCGACGACTGCGTTGCGAACATCACCGCCGCACTGCTGGCGCTGGATTCGTCCTATGTAGCGGTGCACGGGCCGCCCGGCACCGGAAAGACGCACACCGCGGCCCGGGTGATCGCCGCGCTGGTCAACGAGCACGGCTGGTGCATCGGCGTCGTCGCGCAGTCACATGCCGTGGTGGAGAACCTATTTCGCGACATCATCGGCGCCGGGGTGGACTCGGCTCTGGTGGCCAAGAAACGGGGTGGCACCGGCCCGTGGACCGAGGTCGACGAAAAGGCCTATCCAGCGTTCATCTCCGGCCATGACGGCTGCGTGATCGGCGGCACGGCATGGGATTTCGCCAACTCGTCCCGTGTACCGCCGGCCAGCCTCGACTTGTTGGTCATCGAGGAAGCCGGCCAGTTCTGCCTGGCCAACACCATCGCAGTCGCACCAGCGACCCGCAATCTGTTGCTGCTCGGCGATCCGCAGCAGCTTCCCCAGGTCACCCAGGGCACCCACCCCGAACCGGTGGATGCCTCGGCGCTGGGCTGGCTGGTCGACGGGCAGCACACCCTGCCCGAAGAACTCGGCTACTTCCTCGACCGTTCCTACCGGATGCATCCGGCGGTCTGCGCAGCCGTGTCCCGGCTGTCCTACGACAATCGGCTGCATTCGGTCGAGGAGCGCACCGCCGCCCGTCGCCTCGCGGGGGTCGAGCCGGGGGTGCAGGTACTGACCGTCGAGCACGACGGCAACTCGACCGACAGCCGCGAGGAAGCCGAGGCGATCGTCTCCGCAATCACCGGCATGTTGGGGTCGGACTGGACCGACGAGGACGGCACCCGGGCGTTGACCGCCGCCGACGTCTTGATCGTCACCCCGTACAACGCCCAGGTGGTGCTCCTGCGGCGGTTGCTCGACGCCGCGGGCCTGACCGCCGTACAGGCCGGCACGGTGGACAAGTTCCAGGGGCGGCAGGCGCCGGTGGTGTTCGTGTCGCTGGTGGCGTCCTCGATCGCCGAAGTGCCGCGGGGAATCTCGTTCCTGCTCAACCGCAATCGACTCAACGTCGCGGTCAGCCGGGCCAAGTATGCGGCGGTGATCGTCCGTTCGGCGATGCTGACCGATTATCTGCCGTCCACCCCGGCCGGGTTGGTGGAGTTGGGGGCATTTCTCGCCATGTGTGATAAACCCACGGCATGAGTTCCTCGCTGGCCGAACGACTCCAGGCCATTGTGGGCGGCGCGCACGTCGTCACGGACGCCGATGTCCTCGACGGCCGCAGCGTCGACCACACCGGGCGCTATCGCGGGAAGGCCAGCGCACTGGTGCGTCCCGGCTCTGCCGACGAGGTCGCCGCGGTGTTGCGGGAGTGCCGCGAGGCCGGCGTGTCGGTGACGGTGCAGGGCGGCCGCACCTCGCTGGTGGCCGGGACGGTGCCCGAACACGACGACGTACTGCTGTCCACCGAGCGGCTGACGCAGATCGGCGAGGTCGACGTCGTCGAGCGCCGGATCCGGGTCGGGGCCGGGGTGACCGCGGCCGCCGTTCAACGCGCGGCTGCTGCGGCCGGCCTGTTGTTCGGAGTCGATCTCGCAGCCCGTGATTCGGCCACCGTCGGCGGGATGGCGTCCACGAACGCCGGCGGCCTGCGCACCGTGCGCTACGGCAACATGGGTGAGCAGGTGCTCGGTCTGGACGTCGCGCTGCCCGACGGGACGGTGGTGCACCGGCACAGTCAGGTGCGCGCCGACAACACCGGCTACGACCTGGCGTCGCTGTTCATCGGCGCCGAAGGCACGCTCGGGGTGATCACCGGCCTGGACCTGCGCCTGCACCCGGTGCCCGCTCATCGCGTGACGGCGGTGTGCGGATTCGCGAGCCTCGACGCGCTGGTCACCGCAGGACGGGGCCTGCGAGACACCGAATCCATTGCCGCCCTTGAGCTCATCGACGGCCGATCGGCGGCGCTGGCCGCCGAGCACCTCGACGTGCCGGTGCCGACCGGCGGGGACTGGTTGCTGCTGATCGAGCTGGCCGGCGAGAGTGACCTGACCGAGCGGCTCGCCGATGCCCTCGACGATGCCGAACTGGCCGGTGAGCCGGCAGTGGGCGTCGACAACACCGCCCAGCAACGGCTGTGGCAGGTCCGCGAATCCACCGCGGAAGTGGTCGGACTGTTCGGTCCGCCATTGAAATTCGATGTCTCGCTGCCGCTGTCGGTGATCCCGTCGTTCGCGGCCGATTCCGCCGCGCTGATCGCCGAGCATGCGCCCGAGGCGATCCCGGCGCTGTTCGGCCACATCGGCGAGGGCAATTTGCATCTGAACGTGCTGCGCTGCGGTGCCGAACAGGAGTCACATCTGTACACCGCGATGATGGAACTCATTGCCGCGCATGGCGGTAACGTCAGTTCCGAGCATGGGGTCGGCAGCCGCAAGCGGCACTACCTCGGCATGGCGCGTAGCGACGAAGACATCGCGGCGATGCGCGCGATCAAGGCAGCCTTCGACCCGACGGGCTATCTGAACCCCGCCGTGCTGTTCGACTGAACGCGAGAATTCCCGCAGTCTGGCGGGGGCGAGGGCGGCTAGCGTGGGCGCACCAGCACCGACTGCTGAATAGCCCCGATCGCACCGTCGTCGTCGAACAGCGTGCCAACCGTCGTGCCCACCCCGTCAGGGCCATACATCGTCTCCGCGCGCACACCGATCCACTCTCCAGCGGGAACGCGGTGCACATGCAGGGCGAGATCGGTGTTGAGGAACGTGTACTTGGTGATGTCGATCTTGCTGCCGATCCCGTTCGCGCAATCGGCGACGGCCGACAGCCGCTCCAGCGGCGTCATCTCCTCGCCCTGGACCAGGTCGACCAGCGGCCGCAGCCACGACTCCCCCGGGCCGGGCGCCAGTGGCTTGGTCAGCCACAACCACTCCAGACTGTGTACGTAGTTGCGATCGAAGTTGTCCGCGAGGTTGCGGTTTACGCCTTCCGAGCGCGGCGGCAGCGGTGCGACCGGCGCTGAGCGCAGCGCCTCGGTGTCCAGTGTCAGCATTCGCCACCCGCTGGCCCGCGCGACCGGCCGCGGCTCGCCGCCGGGACCCAGGCCCAGCATCTGCGCGCTCACCAATTCGATTTGCCTGCCACTTCTTTCGACGGTCGCGGTGACCCAGAGATCACCTTCCGCGGGCACCGGCCCCAACAGGTCGACGACCACCCGGCTCAGCCGGGTGTCGTCGCGGTGCGCACAGCGCTCCAAGGCGCGCACCAACAACGCCGACACCGGACCGGCGTGCTGGATGTGCGAGGTCCACGTGCTGCGCACCAAGTCGGTGGCCCGGAACTTCTCCCCGCGCGGATCCTTCGGGTCGACGAGTTCGTAATAGCTGTCGGTCATGCTCACCTCTCGATTGACGGAAAGCCCGCGCCGGGGATCTCGACCCTGATCGTTTCGACACACGACCGCCGGGTGCCGACGAGCCGCTGCGGATACGCGTCCGAGCTGGAAACCAGGAACAGGGTCCGCCGGTCCGGTGCACCGAGCATGCAGGCGATCGCCGCACGGTCGCCGATGTCGATGCGATCGGTGACCTCGCCGCCGGCCACGACCCGCTCGAACTGATGCGCCAGCGTCATCGACGTCCACACCCCGCCGGCTTCGTCGAGCGCGATCCCGTCCGGCGGCCCGTCGAGGCCGTCGGCGAACACCCGCCGCCCGGACAGCCCACCGTCGGCGTCGATGTCGTAGGCCGTCAGCCGCCGCCCGATCGACTCCGCGACGATGAGCGTGCCGCCGTCCGGCGTGATCGCCATGCCGTTGGGGAAGTCGAGGTCGCCGGCGACCACGGTCACCGCATCATCGAGATCGAGCCGGACGATGACGCCGCCCTCGCGCGCCTGCGAGCCGATGTAGGCCCGGCCGCGCGCGTCGACCACCATGTCACCGAGGCTGGCCGGCGCGATCCCGGACAGGTCGGCGACCTGGGTGACGACGTCCCCGTCATAGCTGAGCACCGCGCGGCGTTCGGTCGACACGATCAGCAGCGTGCCATCCGGCCGGAACCCCAGCCCGGCGGGCGCGTGACCGGGCAGCTCCACGGTCGTCACCGACCCGTCGAGAGTGATCGTGTGCACGGCATCACCGAGCATGTCGGACAACCACAGCAGGCCTTCGAACCAGCGCGGACCTTCACCGAAGCAGAATCCGCTGGCAAGCTGAGCTCGGGACAAGGAGCTGAGGACCGTCATGCCATACCTTTACAAAACATCGCATAAGTGTCACGCTCCGTACGTGGCACTGTCAACGACCCACGCGTTATCGGAGGCCTGAGCCTGTGTGGTGTTATCGGCTTGTCGCGCCGTACACGTTCGAGCGAGTCACGGTGGAAGAGCCTGCGCAGGGACGTCTGCGCGGCGGGCAGGTGCTGCTGAAGTTCCTCGCCGCGGGCATCTGCGGCAGCGACATCCCCGGCTTCAAGGGAGTGCAGGGCCGCCTGCCCGGTGACACCGGGGCGCTGGCCGCCGAGATGGCCGGCTTCCCGATCCACGAGATCGTTGGCGAAGTCCTGGCCAGCGCCCACCCCGATCATCGGCCCGGTGACCGGGTCGTCGGCTGGGCATCCGGCTTCGACGGACTGATGGAATTCGTCGTCTCCGACGGCGACGGGCTGGCCCCCTACGATCCGGCGCTGCGCCCCGAACATGCGGTCGGACTACAGCCGCTGGCCTGCATTCTGTATGCGCTCGAACAGCTTCCGCCGTTGGCCGGCAAGCGGGTCGCGGTGATCGGTCAGGGCTCGATCGGGCTGCTGTTCTCGTATGCGGCCAAGGCCGCCGGCGCCGAGCATGTCACCGGCGTGGACCCCATCTACCGCGACGACATCGCCGCGAAGTTCGGCGTCGACACCGTTGTTCGGTCCACCAGCGACCGTTGGGTGGCGCACCTCGCGCCACACGACAAGCCGGACGTCGTCATCGAAGCCGTCGGCCATCAGGTAGCCACCCTCAACAACGCGGTCGAAGCGGCCGCGTTCGGCGGCACGGTGTTCTATTTCGGCGTGCCCGACGATGACAGTTACCCGATCAGCATGCGCACCATGCTGCGCAACAACCTCACGCTGAAATCCGGTGTCACACTGGAGCGCCGACGGGTGCTCGACGCCGCCGATGCATTCGCGCGCGACCATTCCGACCTGCTGAGTATGTACGTCACCCATACGTTCGGCGTGGCCGACGTGCAGGACGCGTTCGAGTTCGCCTGCCGCCCGACGCCCGGGCGGGTCAAGATCTCGATCGTGGCCTCATGACCACCAGCAGATTGCAGCAGACGCTCACCGACAAGCCGCATGCGTGGGGTGGCTGGATCACCGGCCCGTCATTTCTCGGACCCGACGAATTCGCCAACGCCGGTTACGATTACGTTGGCTTCGACATCCAGCACGGCTATCTCGACGACGCCGACGTGGCGATGATCCTGCGCCGCATGGAGCACGTTCCGATCGCCACCGCGGTGCGGGTGCCCTCGACGGCCGCCGCTCCGATCGGGCGGGTTCTCGACGCGGGCGCCGACGCGATCATCGTCGCGATGGTCGACCGGCCGGAACAGGCCGCCGAAGCGGTGGCCGCAACCCGCTACGCGCCTGAGGGAATTCGTAGCTTCGGGCCGTTGCGCGCCAGCCTCGGAATCGACCCGGCCGCAATCGCCGGCCGGGTCAGCGTGTTCGCGATGATCGAGACGGTGGCCGGCCTGGATGCGGTCGTCGACATCTGTGCGGTACCCGGCCTGGCCGGCGTTTACGTCGGACCCGCGGATCTGGCGATCGCCCTGGGCGAAGGAGTGGTCAAGGCCACCGGCCAGCCGAAAGTCCGCGATGCGATCGTGCGCGTACAGCAGGCCGCGGCGGCCGCAGGTGTCGTGGCAGGTATCCACGCCGGTGACGGTGTGACGGGAAAGGAATTGGCCGCGTTGGGCTTTCAGATGATCACGTTGGCCCCGGAGTCGCAGGCGCTGCGGCGCGGGGCGATCGCACATCTCGCAGAAGCCGAGGGCCGCGCATGACCCCGCCGGCGACGATGCAGAGCGAAGCGATGAGGAGGAGCGGCGCATGACCCCGCCGGCGACGATGCAGAGCGAAGCGATGAGGAGGAGCGGCGCATGACCAAGGTGGCACTGGTCACCGGTGCGGCCCGCGGCCAGGGTGCGGCGCTGGTCAGGCGACTGCGCGCTGACGGCTTCCAGGTTGCGGCCGCCGACCGGCTGATCGACGACCTGCGCAAGCAGATCGACGCGCTCGACGACCCCGGCGTGATCGCCGTCGAGCTGGACGTCACCTCCGAGCAGCTGTGGGCGAGCGCGGTGGCCGACGTGGTCGAGCGGTTGGGTGGGTTGAGCACACTGGTGAACAATGCCGGCGTGCTACACCGCGCGCCGCTGTCGGAGGAGACCGCGGAGGGTTTCGAAAGCAGCTGGCGATTCAACACTTTGGGTCCGTTCCTCGGCATCCGCGCGTCGCTGCCACACCTTCGCGAAGCCGAGAACGCGGCGATCGTCAACACCTGCAGCACCGGGGCCATCCGGCCGTTCCCGTTCCACGCCGCATACGGATCGTCGAAATGGGCGTTGCGCGGCCTGACCCAGATCGCCGCGGCAGAACTTGCCGGCGAGGGCATCCGGGTCAATGCCGTCTTCCCCGGACCGATCGACACTCCGATGCTCGACGACACCGCCCGGCAGCGGCTGATCGAACGGTCCTACAGCGGCCGTCTCGGCCAGCCGATGGAAGTGGCGGACGCGGTGGCGTTCCTGGTGTCCGAGCACGCGTCGTTCATCACCGGATCCGAGCTCGTCGTCGACGGTGGCCAGTGCCTGCGGATCGGCTGAGCCCGCTGTCGGTCGGCATCGTCGGTGCCGGGCCAGGCGGACTGGCGCTGGGAATCTTTCTGGCCAAGGCCGGCTTTCGGGACTTCACGATCTTTGACCGCGAGGACGGCGTCGGCGGCACCTGGCGGATCAACACCTATCCCGGACTGGCCTGCGATGTGAAGTCGCACCTGTACTCGTATTCGTTCGACCTGAACTCCGAGTGGAGCCGGATGTGGCCGGGCCAGCCCGAACTGCTCGAGTACTTCGAACGCTCCACCGACCGGCACGGCCTGCGGCCGCACCTGCGGCTGAACACCGAAATCACCTCCGCTCAGTGGAATTCCGGCACAAACAGCTGGACCCTGACCGACTCGACGGGCGTGCAGCACACCTTCGACATCGTGGTCTCGGCCGTCGGCATGTTCACCAGGCCGTTGCTGCCCGAGCTGCCCGAGCAGGAGCCGTTCACCGGTACCGTGATGCACACCGCGCGCTGGGACCACTCGGTGGACCTCACCGGAACGCGGGTAGCCGTGCTGGGGACCGGATCGACTGCCTCGCAGCTTCTGCCCGAGGTCGCCAAAGTTGCCGACAAGGTGTACTCGGTACAGCGCTCCCCCACCTGGATCCTGCCGAAGCCGGACCGGCCCTACACCGACCGGGAGCGCTGGGTCTTCAGGCGAATCCCGTTCGCCAAGAAGCTCTATCGGACCCGGCTGTGGCTGCGTAGTGAACGCAACATCTCGGTGATCGAGAACGGCAGTGACAAGACGCAGGATTTCAAGGACATCTCGCTGCGGTTCCTGGAATCGTCGGTCACCGATCCGGAGCTTCGCGCCAAGCTCACCCCCGACCACCCGTTGGGCTGCAAGCGGCTGGTGTTCGCAGGAGACTACCTGTCCACGCTGACCCGGCCGCACGTCGAGGTGGTGTCCAGCCCTGCCCGTGCGCTGCGGGCACGCTCACTGGTGACCGAGGACGGTTCCGAACTGGACGTTGACGTGGTGCTGTGCGCCACCGGTTACGCCGCCACCGACTACCTGGGCCAGATCGAGGTCACCGGAGAAGCCGGCCGATCGCTGCACGACACCTGGCGCGACGGTGCATTCGCGTATCTGGGGATGGCGGTGCCGGGCTTCCCGAACTTCTTCATGCTCTACGGGCCCAACACCAACGTCGGCTCCAACAGCGTGATCTTCGTCCTCGAAGCCCAGGCGCACTACATCGTGCGGGCGCTGAAACACCTGCGCCGCAACCGGCGACGATACGTCGCGGTGCGCGCCGACACCATGGCAGCCTTCCTGGCCGACGTCGACAGGTGGATGGCAGGCACCGTGTGGATTACTGCGTGCAGCAACTACTTTCGGGCACCCAATGGCCGGGTCATCACGCAGTGGCCGCGCAGTGCCGGCGCGTTCTGGGCGATGACTCGACGTTTTCGCCCGCGCGACTACCTGTTCACCCCACCGGGCGGCTAGCCGTGGAACCCGACCCCGACATCCTCCGTCGGCTCGACCCCGCGCTGCACGCATTCGGCGCCGCACGCACCGATCTGTCGCTGCACACCCTCGCCGCCGTCCGGGAGTCACTCAATGCTCGACGCGCGGAGGCCGTCGGGCAGATCGACACGACCGGGGTCGACATCATCGATACCCCCGTCGCGGGCGTTCCGGTGCGCATCTACCGCGGTGCACCGTCCCCGTCGCCCGCCGTGATCTACTGCCACGCCGGGGCGTTCGTGCTGGGCAACCTCGATACCGATCATCGCCAGTGCGTCGAACTGGCCCGGCGCGCCCGCTGCATCCTGGTGTCCGTCGACTACCGGCTGGCCCCCGAGAACCCGTACCCCGCGGGGTTCGACGACGTCGCCACTGTGCTGCAGTGGGCCTGGACGGCCGCCGACGATCTGGGAATCGACCGCGGCCGGCTGGCGCTGGCCGGGAACAGCGGCGGGGCGGCGCTGGCCGCTGGTCTGGCACAGCGATCAGCTGCCGAGGAGGTCCCGCCGATCGTGGGCCTGCTGCTGCATCAGCCGGTGCTCGACGACCGCCCCACCGCGTCGAAGGCGGAGTTCGGCTCGACACCGGGCTTCGACGGTCCCGCGACCGTGGCGATGTGGCGCCACTATCTCGGCGCGAGCGAACCGAGCGCCGCCTCGGTGCCGGCCCGCAGTCACCAAATGATCGGGGCGGCAAGCACCTTCATCACCTGCTCGGAGTTGGATCCGCTGCGCGACGAAGCACTGGACTACGCCCGCCGTTTGTTGTGCGCGGGTGTCCGCACCGACCTGCACATCTTCGGCGGGACCTGCCACGGGTTCGATTCACTGTGCCCCGATTGGGAGGTCAGTAACGCTCTGCTGACGATGCAGGCCGGGGCACTCCAGCGTTTTTTCGGTCCATCATGACCTTTACAGATTGGCGTGAAACTGTCACGCTGGGTGGCGTGCATGAACTCGACCGACGAGACCGGCCCCGTGAGGCGGCCAGGTCGCGCCAGCGAACGCCACGACTGGCCCGCTATCAGCTCGCCGTTGTCGGCGCTCACGTGGCCGACGTGGTGGAGTCGGCGGGCGGCTGGCTGTTCGACCGGGTGATGGCGGGCTGGGACGTGCGGGTTGCGGTCGCCGACACCGGTGACCTCGCTGCTCTCCACATCCTCGGAGTCCAGCCCGTCCCCCTCGGCGCGGTGCTCGGTGTCGGGAACGCGCCGACGGCACTCGCGGTGGCCGGCACGATGTGCAGGTCCGACGATCGGGTGCGCGACGCGCTGACCAGCTCGGTGCGCTCGGCCCGCACCGAAGTCCTCGCCTGGGGTGAAGTGTGGCCGCCCAGTGGCGGACGGGTCGGAGCCGAGGTCCGCCACGAACTGAGTGCGGCGGCAAGGGTTTTCAAGGCACAGGCGGCATTCGCCGCCGGCCTGGACCCGATTGTCGCGCCGTTCGAGGTGTTCCGCAGCTTCGGTCAGTCGGTTCCCACCGACTACCCGGACCTGCTGCCGGTGGGCTAACGATCGACGAAGATGTCGATGATCGGGTTGTCCCCGCCGCCGTAGCGGGACAAGTCCTCGACGCCGGCGGCGCGCAGCACCTCGGAGTCGATCAAGCAGCCGCCGTTGACCTTCGATCCCGGCGAGGTGATGATCTCCACGGCGGCGTCCGCCATGATCTCGGGGCTGCGCGAGGACGCAAGCGCATCCTCGAAGTCCGCCGAGTTGGCCACCGCGGACGTCGCGATGTAGGTCTCCGGCCACAGGCAGGTGAAACCGATTCCGGTGTCGGCATATTCGGCCGCCCAGCCCAGCGACAGCAGCGTCATGCCGTACTTGGACAGGGTGTAGGACGGGTGCGCGCCCAGCCAGTGCGGGTTCATGTTCAGCGGCGGGGCGATGGTGACGACGTGGCCGTTGGGCGATTTGCGCAGGTGTGGCAGGCACGCCTTGGTCAACAGGAACGTGCCGCGGATGTTGATCTGCTGCATGAGGTCGAACTTCTTGGCCGACAGCGTCTCGGTGGAGTCGGTCGAGATCGCGCTGGCGTTGTTGACGCAGATGTCGACCCCGCCGAACTCCTTCACCGCGGTGTCCACAGCGCGCGCGACGTCCTCTTCCTTGCGCACATCACCGACGACGGCAACGGCCTTGCCGCCGGCTGCCTCGATCTCCTCGGCCGCGGTATAGACCGTGCCGGGCAGCTTCGGGTGCGGCTCGGCGGTCTTGGCCAGCAGCACGACATTGGCGCCGTGGCGGGCCGCGCCGAGGGCGATGGCCAGACCGATACCCCGGCTGCCGCCCGAGACGACCAGCGTGCGGTCGGTGAGCGAATGCTTGTCGGCCATCATTCTCCTCGCTGGAAACTACATTCTCTTTTTCAGCGAGCATAGTACTCAGCGCAGAAGAATGTGTTGGCGGGTCAGGAATCCCGGGTCGGGAACAGCAGCGCCTCGCTCACCCCGCCCCCGTTGATCGGCGGGCCCAGCAGCACGGTCGACGTGTTGGTCGCCGGGTCGTAGCTGACCAGCGATGTGGTCCCGCTGCACCCCACCTGACCCCGCACCAGCAGCCGGTCATTGGCCGCGCCGGTGACGAACACGTTGTCGGACAACCCCGGGATCTTCACCCGGGTGGTGTGCCCGTCGGCGGTGAGCTTGGACAGGAAGACGGTGCCGCACGCACCCAGCGACTGCAGGAAAGTTCCGCTGGCGAGTTTCCAGGCGTTGCTGTCGCCGAGGTCACCGCCGAAACCAGGGTCGTCCTCCTGGCCGGAATTGACCGCGGTCAAGGGCGTGGGAGCCGAACCGTCCAACGGCAGCTGCCACAACTGGCTTCCGGAGCCGTGCTGGGCCGAGCAGTGAACGAGAATCGACTCGGGGGTCCACCACTTGATCGGCCCGCACATCGACGTTGCCATCGGCACCGGCAGCGTCCGGATCACCTTGCCGTCGTTGCCCATCACCACCAGACTGTTGTCCGTGCGCGGCATCACCTCGTTGCCGAGGTTGGCG
Source organism: Mycobacterium sp. EPa45 (assembly GCF_001021385.1). NCBI lineage: Bacteria > Bacillati > Actinomycetota > Actinomycetes > Mycobacteriales > Mycobacteriaceae > Mycobacterium > Mycobacterium sp. EPa45. The sequence goes on from NZ_CP011773.1 coordinate 4,862,365, forward strand.
GTGCCGAGCACCAGCTGGGTTCCGTCGGGCGACTCCGCGTAGTCACCACTGAACTGGCCTGCCCCGCCGAGATCGGCCGTCGGATAGCTGAATTGCGGATTGCCGTTGCGGTCAACCCTTTTCAGGGTTCCGGGTTCGTTGCCGTTGAAGGACGTCGACACCAGCAGCGCGGTGCCGTTGGGCCGGCTGAACCGCGGGTACCCGGCGACGGGAACGGTGGTCTGCTCACCGGTGTGCAGGTCCACGGAGATCACCGACCGCGGGTTCATGCCGCCATGGGTGAACAACGCGTGACTGCCGTCGCCGGACCAGTCGGCGAGCGTGAGGTTGCCCCCCGGGCCGAACGTGGTGATGGTGTACCGGTTGCCGGACGGATCTACCAAAAACACTGTGATGTCGGCGGTTTCGCTGGTGGGTTCGCCGGGAGGCCGCTGCTCGCCGGGGCGGTGGGGGGTCACCGGACTCCACTCGGCCAGCACCCAGCCGGGGCCGACCTGGTTCCAGGGCACCTCGCCACGGTTGCGTTCGGCGCCGCGCGAGGCGGCGGGTGTCGCCGGCGCGGAGGCGGCGGCCGTCGAGGCGGTGGCACCCGACGGTGACTGCGCCGTAGGTGGTTTGGTTGCCGGGGAACACCCCGCGACGGCACCGACCGCGGCGAGGGCGGCGATCACGAGACGATAGTTGGTCATAGTCGGGCCCTTTCGGGAATGGTCATGCGCCAATGCGACCGATCGCGGTCTGTGCGAATTGCTTGAGCTGATCGCAGGAGGTGCCGTACCAACTTGTGGCCCGGTACAGCCGGTTGCCGCTGAGCAGGACCACCAACGAGATGGACGGCGGAGTTGTGGTCGGCTCGTACACGCATCGGGCCCGCAGCCCGACCCCGTCGACTCCGGTGCCGTTCTTGCCGTCGGCGGCCGCTGCGAACTGCGCTGCAGCGGATGTTGTAAACGACTGGGGCAGGCGAAGTTCGGATTCCATGCCGGTGTCACCGAAGCCACGGTCGTAGCTGCAGGAGATCGTCACCGACCCGGGCTGGTCGCCGAGTGCCTGAGTCTTGACCGGACCCCCGAGCAGGGTGGCCGCCTCGTCGGCCGTCACCCAGTCGCAGGGGTGCGACGCCGCCGGCGCGGCAGGGATGTCGACGGGACCGGCTGCCGTGACCGGATGCACCTGCAGCCGGCAGGTGTCGATGGCGACCGGCACGGTCACCGTTCCGGTGGTGTCCGGGGCCGTGACGAGCAAGGCCGTGTAGGTCGGGCACTGTTGGCCGTCATCGTCGACGGCCAGACCCTCGACGATGGCCTGCGCCGGATGTCCCGGGGACACGGTGACGGTGGGTGGGACGTCTACGCCGCTCGGGAGGCCGCCGAGGTATCCGCGGACGGTGCGCTCGGCGTGCAACAGCGGTCCGCCGGCGCCGGAGTCGACGCCCGGATACCCGGTCAGCGTGCACACGCCGGCGCCGGGCGCCAGGCTGAAGACCAGTGGCACACCGCGGTGACCGACGGCGGCCCGCACCGGCCCGGTGCTCACCACGAGTTGCGCCGACGCACACGGTGGCGGGTTGTCGGCGTGGGCGGCCGGCGCCGACGAGAGTGCCGCGACACTCACCACCACCGTCAACGCATGCTTCATCGTCATGACGTCAGTGAAGACGGTCGGCGACGCTACCGGTCCCAAAAAGACCGAAAAGTGTGGTCAGCCGCCCGGCCGCGAGTGCCGCCCGTAGCTCTGAACCTCGTCGGCACCGTCGGCACCGTCGGCATCGTCGCGATAGTGGCGCGCCGGACGCGGCTCGGCGGCATCACTGAGCCGATGTCGCGATCCGTCGCCGTCGCGATGGAACCCGTTGTGCGCAAACCCAAACGGGTCGACACCCGGTGCGGCCGCGGCGGACGGCCGCTGCCACCTGATCACGTCGGTCTCGTCATCGCGAACGTCAGGCACCGGCGGGGCAACCGGCTGCCGCTCCACCACGTACTCGACGTACTCGTCGTCGTCATAACCGTCGTCGTAGACCGGGATCTCATCGGTGATCTCGTCGCGGTCGGCAATCGGCAGGGTGCGACCCAGACCGCCGAGGACGAACATTGCGGCCACGATCCCGAACAACGCGGCGAACGCCGGCAGCAGCATGGACTGGGACAGCGCGGCGGAGAACGGTTCATGCAGGAACGACGGAAGCTGCAGCACCGCAAGATCACTCGGTTCGGCGCCGGCCGGTGCGGCCGGCATCTCGTCGCTGATCCGGGCTGCCATGAACGCGGCCATTCCGGCGCTGCCCAGCACCGAACCGACCTGTCGGGTCGCGTTGTAGACCCCGGATCCGGCGCCCGCCAGGTGCGGCGGCAGGTTGCGGGTGGCGGTGGCCGCCAACGGCGCCCAGATGTACGCCATCCCGACGCCCATCGCGGTCAGCGGCACGATCAACCGCCAGATCGGCGTCGTCGGCGTCATATCCATGGACAACCACGTCAGGGCAATTGCCAGCACGGAGAACCCGAACCCGAGGATCGGCCGCGGATGCACCCGGTCGGTCAGTTGGCCCACGAACGGGGCGAGCACGCCGCTGGCCACCGCCATCGGCGCGATCAGCAGCGCCGAGCGTGTCGGCGACAGTCCGCACACGACCTGGGCGTAGAACATCACCGGCAGCATCATCGCGGTGACCACGAATCCGATGACGGCAACGCCCAGGTTGGACAGGCTGAAGTCGCGGTCGGCGAACATCTGCAGCGGGATCAGCGGTTCGTCGCGGTTGATCGACTGCCAGTAGACGAACGCGGTGAAGAAGCCGATGCCGGCGACGATCACCGCCCAGATCCACGCCGCCCAGTGGTGACCCTGGCCCTCCTGCAGGCCGAACACGACCAGGAACATGCCGATCCCCGACAGTGCCACGCCGATGACGTCGAACTTGTGCGTACTGGTCGGCAGTTCCGGGATCAGCCACACCGCCAGCGCCAGGCCGATCACACCGACCGGGACATTGACGAAGAAGATCCACTCCCAACCGAGCCGGCCGACGAGCACGCCACCGGCCAGCGGGCCGAAGAGGGTGGCCACCCCGGCCGTCGCGCCCCACAGGCTCATCGCCACACCGCGACGTTCGGGCGGGAAGATCCGGGTGATCGTCGACAGTGTCTGCGGCGTCAGCAGGGCCGCGCCGAGCCCCTGCACGACGCGCGCGGCGATCAGCATTTCGATCGAGCCGGCCAGGCCGCACCACAGTGACGAAGCGGTGAACACGGCCAGGCCGACGATATAGAGATTCTTCGGGCCGAAGCGGTCACCGAGGCGCCCGGCCAGCAACAGCGGCACGGCATAGGCCAGCAGGTAGGCGCTGGTCACCCAGATGACCGTGTCGTAGTCGGTGATCTTCAGGCCGTCCATGATGCTGGGATTGGCGACGGCGACGATCGTCGAATCGACCAGGATCATGAAGAAGCCGACCAGCATGGCCCACAGGGCGTGCCAGGGATTGGCAGGCACGTCGGGCACTGCGGCCGGATCGGGGTCCAAGTCCACGTCCGGCGCCGGGCCGGCCATGTTCCTGGTCATATCCACTACCTCGTTTCGGCTACTGCGATGGCGTCGGCATGCGCTGACGAAACCGTTGTCGGCCCCCGCGCCTCATCGATCGGCAGCAACACCACGTGCGTAGCGCCGGTGCGCCTGATGCGCTTGCGGCTGCGGTCACGCTTGCCGATATCGAGACTATCGGGGCGCCGAACGGGTACCCGGCGGTGGGCCTGACGAGAACCGGCCCGACACCCCACTTTCGAAGCGCAGGAGGAGCCATGCATTCGGATCGCTTTCGCCCATTGGTGGATGCGAAGGGCCCGTTCGTCTCGATCTATTTCGACGACTCTCACGACACCGAGGACGCGGCCGCGCAGCTCGACGCCCGGTTGCGCGACATTCGCAAACAGCTCGAGGAGCATTCCGTCGACGCCGCGGTGATCGAGTCCATCGACGGTGCGGTACGCGGCGCGCACCCGCCGGTCGGCCGCAGCGGACGGGCGGTGATAACCGCCGGCGACACCGTCGTGCTCGACGAGCATCTGATCCGTCCGCCGACGACCACGGTCGTTCGCGTCTCCCAATTGCCGTACCTGGTGCCGATCGTCGAGCACGGTCTCGAGCACACCGCCCATCTGAGGGTCGCCGTCGATTCGACGGGTGCCGACATCAGCGTCCATTACGCCGGCCGGGTCAACGAGGAGACCGTCGACGGCGACGGCTACCCGGTGCACAAGGCCAAGTCGTCCGAGGGGCATGAATACGGCAAGGAGCAGGCTGTCGAAGAGGCCGTCCGCAAGAACATCCGTGAGGTGGCCGACCGAGTCACGCACCTGGTCGACGAGACCGGAGCCGGGCTGGTGTTCATCGAGGGCGAGGTGAGCGCGCGCACCGAACTGGTCTCCGCATTGGTCGAGCGGGTCGCCGAGGTCGCCGTGCAACTCGAGGGCGGCGGCCGGGCTGCGGGCACGGACGAGGCGGAGGTCCATCACGAGATCGGCCAAGCATTCCTCAAGCGGCGGCTCGCAACGATCGACGACGCCGCGCAGCGGTTCGCCGCCGGGCGCGGCACCGGCCTGGCTGTCGAGGGTCTGGCCGACGTGACCGCCGCACTGCGGGACGGCGCGGTGGACACGCTCATCCTCGGCGACGTCGAGGACGCCACCGTCGTCGCCGACGCCGAACTGTCGTTGATCGCAGCCGACGCCGACACCCTGTCCGGCCTCGGCGCGGCAGCCGAACACACGTTGCGCGCCGACGAGGCTCTGCCGATCAAGGCGGTCGCAATCGGCTCCGCGCTGGTACGCACCGACGAGCGGATCAGCCCGGCCGACGGGGTCGGCGCCGTGCTGCGGTACGCGGAGAACAGCTCTGCCTAGTGCGTGTCGTCGCCGCCGGCGCCGCCGACGGCGATCAGTGCCGACAGCGCGATGCCCACACCGGCGGTCATCACCACCGACAGCGCGATCTCGTCGTTGCCCATCAGGCCCACGACGGGTGCGATCGCCGCACCCACACCGAACTGCGCGGCGCCCAGCAGCGCGGCGGCGGTCCCGGCAGCTTCGTGGTGGCGTGACAACGCGACGGCGGGCGCGTTCGGGATGACGAAGCCCATCATTGCCAGGACGGCCCACACCGGGACCAGGAAGCCGAACATGCCGCCGGTGTGGGTGACCGACAGCGCGATGAAGATCGCACCCACCACCGTTGCAGCGGCCAGCGCCCACAGCAGGATGCGCTGCGGTGAGAACCGGCGCAGCAGCACGACATTGACCTGAGTGGCGGCGACGAACGCGATTGCGCCCGCGCCGAACACCAGCGCGAATGTCTGCTGATCCAAACCGTGGCGGCCTTGCAGGACGAACGCGGCGCCGGCGATGTAGGCGAACAGTCCGGCCATCCCGAGCGCGCCGACGACGACCAAAGCGACGAACCGTAGATCGCGCAGCAGGCTCGCGTAGGTCGCGGCGATCGAGCGCACCTGAAGCGGGCGGCGGCTCCTGATCGGAAGCGTCTCCGGCAGCGCAAGCGCCGCGACCACCAGCAGCGCGCCCGCCAGCACGATCAGCACCGCGAACACCCAGTGCCAGGACGCTTTCAGCAGCACCGCCGCGCCCAGCGAGGGCGCGACGATCGGCGCCACCCCGAGAATCAGCATCAGCCGCGACATCACGGTGGCCGCGGCGGTGTCGTCGAACAAGTCACCGACGACGGCGACGGCCACCACCGCCGCGGCGGCAGCGCCCATCCCCTGCAGCCCGCGGGCCAGACTCAGCACCGCGATGTCGGGAGCGAACAAGCACAGCAGTGAGGCCAGCATGTGCAAGGCGATTCCGGCCATCAGCGGGCGACGACGGCCCAGCGAATCCGACAGCGGACCGACGATGAGCTGACCGAGCGCCAGGCCGGCGAGCGTACCGGTCAGCGTCAGCTGCGCCACCGATGAGGACACCCCGAGCTCGTCGGCGATGCGCGGCAGCGCAGGCAGGTACATGTCGATGGTCAGCGGCCCCAACGCCACCAGCGCGCCCAGCACGACGATCATCCGCAGCCGGCTGGGGGTTGCCACCTCCGCGGTCACGGGCGTCGTGTTGCGGGTGGCAGTCACAGTTCGCGATGTTGCCATGCACACCCACAGCACGCTCAAGCGATTATTTGTTCCGCCTGCGGCTATTCCACCCGTGGTGACAGGGATCACCGCGGGGCACCTTTCCGCAGGTGTCATTCGTTAGCCTGAGAGCACGCACGACCAGGCACGACCAGGAGGCACGCCCATGAAGGTCCGCCGAAGAGGTAGTTCCCCGGAACGGTTGCCCGCCCAGGTCGAGGATGACGCGACCATGTCCGCGCGGGTGCTCTCGCAGATCATCGAGCGCAGCACCCGAGCCCAGGCGCCGGCAATCAAGGCCTACGTAGCCCGGCTGCGCCGCTCGAACCCCGAGGCGAGCCCCGCCGAGATCGTCACCAAGCTCGAGAAGCGCTATCTGGCCGCCGTGATGGCCAGCGGTGCCGCCGTCGGATCGGCCGCCGCATTCCCCGGGATCGGCACACTGGCGGCCCTGTCGGCGGTGGCCGGCGAGACGCTGGTGTTCCTGGAGGCCACCGCGGTGTTCGTCCTCGCCGTCGCCGACGTCCACGGCATCCCGCTCGAGCAGCGGGAGCGCCGCCGGGCGCTGGTGCTGGCAGTGCTGGTCGGCGAAGAGAGCAAGGGTGCCATCACTGACCTGATCGGCCCGAGCCGCACCAGCGGCGCGTGGCTGGCCGAGGGCGCCGAGATGATCCCGCTGCCGGCGTTGTCGCAGCTGAACACCCGCCTGATGCGGTACTTCGTGAAGCGGTTCACGCTCAAGCGTTCGGCGATGGCGTTCGGCAAAATGCTGCCCGTCGGCATCGGCGCCGCCGTCGGCGGCGGTGGCAACCGAATGATGGGCAAAAAGATCGTGAACAATGCCCGCGCCGCGTTTGGGCCCGCACCCAGCCGGTGGCCGGTGAGCCTGCACCTGCTGCCCGCCATCGAGCCCGGCGGATAAGCACCCGTCGACCTCCGTCGACCGGTTGTCACGCCATCTGGGGCATGGAGTTGACGTGCTTCGGGAACGCATAAGAAGCGATAGCCTTTTAGGCGGCGGCCAGGCGACTGGGCTGAAGATTGGGGCAACCGTCCAAGTGCGACTTGCCCGGACGAAGGAATTGAGGCGAGCAACTGCCGTGAGCAGTACTAGTTCACCATTCGGACAGAACGAATGGCTGGTCGAGGAGATGTACCGCAAGTTCCGCGAGGATCCCTCCTCGGTCGACTCGAGTTGGCATGAGTTCCTGGTCGACTACAACCCGGAGCCGACGACCGACTCCAGCGCCGGCGGGAACGGCCAGCCGGCCAGGACCGCCGCACCGGTGTCCCCGCCGGAACCCGCACCGGCTCCGCCGCCGGCCAAGCCGGCCCCCGCCAAGACCGCCCCGGCGGGCAATGGCGCTCCGGCGTCAGCCCCCGCCAAGCAGGCCCCCGCCAAACCGGCCCCGGCCAAAGAGGCCCCGGCCAAGGAGCCCGCACCCAAGGCAGCACCGGCGTCGTCGTCGGACAACGGTGATGAGACCCAGGTGTTGCGTGGCGCGGCGGCGGCCGTCGTCCGCAACATGAACTCGTCGCTGGAGATCCCGACCGCGACCAGCGTGCGGGCCATCCCGGCGAAGCTGATGATCGACAACCGCATCGTCGTCAACAACCACCTCAAGCGCACCCGCGGCGGCAAAGTCTCCTTCACCCACCTGCTCGGCTACGCGATCGTGCAGGCGGTCAAGAAGTTCCCGAACATGAACCGGCACTACGCGGAGATCGACGGCAAGCCCAACGCCGTCACCCCCGCCCACACCAATCTGGGCCTGGCGATCGACTTGCAGGGCAAGGACGGCAAACGCTCATTGGTCGTGGCCGCGATCAAGAACTGCGAGACCATGCGGTTCGGCCAGTTCATCGCCGCCTACGAGGACATCGTCCGGCGAGCCCGCGACGGCAAGCTCACCGCCGAGGATTTCGCCGGGGTGACGATCTCGCTGACCAACCCCGGCACCATCGGCACCGTGCACTCGGTGCCCCGACTGATGTCCGGCCAGGGCGCAATCGTCGGCGCCGGCGCGATGGAGTACCCGGCGGAGTTCCAGGGCGCCAGCGAGGAGCGCATCGCCGAGCTCGGCATCGGCAAGCTGATCACGCTGACGTCGACCTACGACCACCGCATCATTCAGGGCGCGGAGTCCGGCGACTTCCTGCGGACCATCCACGAGCTGCTGCTCTCCGACGATTTCTTTGACGAGATCTTCTTCGAGCTGGGCATCCCCTACGAGCCGGTCCGCTGGCGCACCGACAACCCCGATTCGATCGTCGACAAGAACGCCCGGGTGATCGAGCTGATCGCCGCGTACCGCAACCGCGGGCACCTGATGGCGGACATCGACCCGCTGCGCCTGGACAAGACCCGCTTCCGCAGCCACCCCGACCTCGACGTCAACACCCACGGCCTGACCCTGTGGGACCTGGACCGGGTGTTCAAGGTCGACGGCTTCGCGGGCAAGGAGTTCAAGAAGCTGCGCGACGTGCTGGGTCTGCTGCGCGACGCGTACTGCCGCCACATCGGCGTGGAGTACACCCACATCCTCGAACCCGAGCAGCAGAAGTGGCTGCAGGAGCGCATCGAGGTCAAGCACGAGGGCCCGACCGTCGCCCAGCAGAAGTACATCCTGTCCAAGCTCAACGCCGCGGAAGCCTTCGAGACGTTCCTGCAGACCAAATACGTTGGGCAGAAGCGCTTTTCGCTGGAGGGCGCGGAGACCGTCATCCCGATGATGGATGCCGCGATCGACCAGGCGGCCGAGCACGCCCTCGACGAGGTCGTGATCGGCATGCCGCACCGCGGCCGGCTCAACGTGCTGGCCAACATCGTCGGCAAGCCGTATTCGCAGATCTTCAGCGAGTTCGAGGGCAACCTGAACCCGTCGCAGGCGCATGGCTCCGGCGACGTCAAGTACCACCTCGGCGCCCGGGGCGACTACATCCAGATGTTCGGTGACAACGACATCGAGGTCTCGCTGACCGCCAACCCGTCGCACCTCGAAGCCGTCGATCCGGTGATGGAAGGCATCGTTCGGGCCAAACAGGATCTGCTGGACAAGGGAACCGGTGAGGACGGCTTCACCGTCATGCCGATGATGCTGCACGGCGATGCGGCCTTCGCCGGTCAGGGTGTGGTGGCCGAGACGCTGAACCTCGCGCTGCTGCGCGGGTACCGCACCGGCGGCACGATCCACATCATCGTCAACAACCAGATCGGCTTCACCACCTCGCCGCAGGACTCGCGCAGCTCGGAGTACTGCACCGACGTCGCAAAGATGGTGGGAGCGCCCATCTTCCACGTCAACGGCGACGACCCGGAGGCGTGCGTCTGGGTGGCGCGGCTGGCGGTGGACTTCCGGCAGAAGTTCAAGAAGGACGTCATCATCGACATGCTGTGCTACCGCAGGCGCGGGCACAACGAAGGTGACGACCCGTCGATGACCCAGCCCTACATGTACGACGTCATCGACACCAAGCGCGGCGTGCGCAAGACCTACACCGAAGCCCTGATCGGCCGTGGCGACATCTCGATGAAAGAGGCCGAGGACGCGCTGCGCGACTACCAGGGCCAGCTGGAGCGGGTGTTCAACGAAGTCCGCGACCTCGAGAAACACGAGGTCGAACCCAGCGAGTCGGTCGAGGAAGACCAGATGATCCCGCGCGGCATGACCACCGCGGTGGACAAGTCGCTGCTGGCCCGCATCGGCGATGCGCATCTGGCGTTCCCCGAGAACTTCAGCGTGCACCCCCGCGTCAAGCCGGTGCTGGAGAAGCGCCGCGAGATGGCCTACGAGGGCAAAGTCGACTGGGCGTTCGCCGAATTGCTGGCGCTCGGAACGTTTTTGGCCGAGGGTAAGCTGATCCGGTTGTCCGGTCAGGACACTCGCCGCGGCACGTTCACCCAGCGCCACTCGGTGATCATCGACCGTAAGACCGGCGCGGAGTTCACCCCGCTGGACCTGTTGACCGTCAATCCGGACGGCACGCCGACCGGCGGTAAGCTGCTGGTGTACGACTCGGCACTGTCGGAGTACGCCGCCGTCGGCTTCGAATACGGCTATTCGGTCGGCAACCCGGACGCACTGGTGTTGTGGGAGGCGCAGTTCGGCGACTTCGTCAATGGCGCGCAGTCGATCATCGACGAGTTCATCAGTTCCGGTGAGGCCAAGTGGGGTCAGCTCTCCGATGTGGTGCTGCTGCTCCCCCACGGCCACGAGGGCCAGGGGCCCGACCACACCTCCGGCCGCATCGAGCGCTTCCTGCAGCTGTGGGCCGAGGGTTCGATGACGATCGCGCTGCCGTCGACCCCGGCAAACTACTTCCACCTGTTGCGCCGGCACGGCCTCGACGGGGTGCACCGCCCGCTGATCGTCTTCACGCCGAAATCGATGCTGCGCAACAAGGCTGCCGTCAGCGATCTGCGGGACTTCACCGAGCAGAAGTTCCGGTCGATCATGGAAGAACCGACCTACACCGACGGCGACGGCGACCGCAACAAGGTCAGCCGCATCCTGTTGACCAGCGGCAAGATCTACTACGAACTGGTGGCGCGCAAGGACAAGGACAAGCGCGACGACGTCGCGATCGTCCGGGTCGAGCAGCTGGCGCCGCTGCCCAAGCGGCGGCTGAGCAACACCCTGGATTCGTATCCGAATGCCAAGGAGTTCTTCTGGGTTCAGGAGGAGCCGGCCAACCAGGGTGCGTGGCCGACGTTCGGCCTGACGTTGCCAGAGTTGTTGCCGGAGAAGCTGACCGGGATCAAGCGGATCTCGCGGCGCGCCATGTCGGCGCCGTCGTCCGGCTCGTCGAAGGTGCACGCCGTCGAGCAGCAGGAGATCATCGACGAGGCATTCGGCTAGGGCGCGCCGGCACTTGAGTGTGCGGATCGATACGGCGCGACCGCGAGTCGCGTACGAAATCGCACACTCGCGCTCAGCCGAGCGCGTCGGCGTGCTCCTTCAACGCCGCCAGCGTCCGCGCGCTCTCCACGCGGAACGCACGGACGAACACCGGTTTGAACGGCTTCAGGTGAGCCGGCAGCGTCAGCCGGCAGACCCGGCGCACGTGCGTTGACGTCGCGCCTTGGGGCGTCAGGGTGTAGCCCAATGTGATGTCCAGGACTCCGAGGCCGAACTTGAGCGTCATCGGCTGGTGGAATGTGACGGCGGTCGGCCGCTCGAACTCCGTGACGACTCCACTGCGGACGCCGAGCGGTCCCGGCTCGCGATACGTCGTGCCCACTCTGACCGGACCCGTCGAGATGTCTTCGGTGCCTTTGAACGCCGACGATTCCGACAACCAGCCGTCCTGCCCGCGCAGGTCGGTGATGACGTCGAATATGCGCTCAGCCGAGCAGTTGATGTCGGCGTCGCAGGCGAGCGTGATCATGAGGGGACGCTAGATCCCCGCGGACCTGCGCGCAGCTAGAAACCGAAGTTGTTCAGGAACGGCAGCGGGATCGGCGAGTTGCCGTTTGCGAGGTCCTGCATCGCGCGCGGGCAGAAGAACGACACGGCGATGCCGGTGAACATGGTGGCCGGGCCCAGCGGCCGGCCCATCCGATCGGCAACGGTGGAGGCGATGTCGGCGGTGTTCTGGCTGCGGTCGGCCAGCAGCGGGCAGATCGACTGCCCCATCTCGACGGCCGCAGCCGGGTCCATTCCGGTGATGCCGGCATTGCCCAGGGCGGCCAGGAAGTCGTCGTTCGTGGTGGTGTCGGCCTGGGCGGGCGTCGCCAGCGCAACAGCGCCGGCGATCAATCCGGCAACCGCCCCGGCGCTGGCCATACGGCGAAATGTCATGCTCTAAGCATCGCGGTCGCCCATCCCGCTGTTACCCGCGGGGGGCCTACCCGATAACCTGAGCCCATTCGACACACGTCAAACAACGTGAGGAGTCCTTCATGCAGGGGTTTGCCGGGAAAGTAGCCGTTGTGACCGGGGCCGGGTCGGGCATCGGTCAGGCACTGGCAATCGAGTTGGGCCGATCGGGCGCGAAGCTGGCGATCAGCGATATCGACACCGAGGGACTGGCCGTCACCGAGGAGCGCCTCAAGGCGATCGGCGTGGAGGTCAAGGCCGACCGGCTCAACGTCACCGAGCGCGAGGCCTTCCAGGCCTACGCCGACGGGGTGAAGGCGCACTTCGGCAAGGTCAACCAGATCTACAACAACGCCGGCATCGCGTACTCCGGCGACGTCGAGATCAGCCAGTACAAGGACATCGAGCGGGTGATGGACGTCGACTTCTGGGGCGTCGTCAACGGGACCAAGGTCTTCCTGCCGTACCTGATCGAATCCGGCGACGGCCACGTGATCAACGTCTCGAGCCTGTTCGGGATCTTCTCGGTGCCGGGCCAGGCCGCTTACAACGCGGCCAAGTTCGCGGTGCGCGGGTTCACCGAGGCACTTCGTCAGGAGATGATGCTGGCCAAGCATCCGGTCAAGGTGACGACCGTGCACCCGGGCGGAATCAAGACCGCGATCGCGCGCAACTCCACCGTGGCCGAGGGACTCGACCAGGCCGAGATGGCCAAGGCGTTCGACAAGAAGATGGCCAGGACGACGCCCGAGCGCGCCGCCGAGATCATCCTCGACGCCGTCCGCAAGAACAAAGCCCGGGTGCTGGTCGGCGCCGACGCCAAGATCCTCGACGTGATCGTGCGCATCACCGGGTCGGGCTACCAGCAGCTGTTCTCCACCGTGCTCCCCAAGCTCGCCCCACCGATGCGCTGAATTCGCTAGCGCCCCAACGGGTGCGCGGATAGCCACTCTTCGGCGACCGAACGCGGGTCGCGTCCGTCGCCGACGTGATGACGCATGTCGACGAGCGAGCCGGTGTCGAGGACACCGGCGAGTTCGTTGATCGCCCGGACCTGGCGATCGTCGAGTTCGTTGCGCCGGTAGAGCGGCACGATGTTCTCCGCCATCACCAGCTCGGGCTTGCGATCGGCCAACACGACGACATCGCCGGGTACACCGGTATCGGCTGTTCCCGTCCACGCCGCCGTGATGTCGCCTGCCCGCAGTGCGGCGAACAGCGCTGCGGCATCCGGGAATTCGCGGGCCGGGGGCAGCGTGCAGGTGCCGACCACGCTCGGCAAACCGCGGACTTTGGCGACGGCCCCGATGCGCAGTCCCGCACAGTGTTTCACCAGCGCGGTCAGGTCGCGGCTGCCCCACGCCGTGGCGGTCGCGTCGGTCACGGCCAGTGCGGGCTTGTCGTCGGCGGCGGTGGTGTAGTCACCAGCGGCCACACCTTCGGGCAGCACCCCGAGCATCGCGCGATACACCTGGGGATCCGAGCGGGCGGTCGTGCCGGGGGCGAACGTCTGCAGCAGCCTTCCGGTGAACCCCGGCACCACACTGACCGTGCCGGAATCCAGTGCCGTCAGCGGATCATCGACGATCTGCACGTGTGCCGCGCTGCCGTAGGAGCGCAGCGCGGCGGCGTACAGATTGGCGAGCAGGGTGTACTCCGGGTCTGCTGTCGCAGCGACAGCCAGCGACGGTCCCGGCGCCGGCGACCCGCAGGCCACCGCCACCAGAACCAGCAGTCCCAGCATCAGCCGGCGAAACATCGTCGGCCTCAAGGGTTTCGCCTCAGTGTTCGGCTGCCGCGGCCACCGCCGCGGCCACCGCGGGCCCGACCCGGGGATCCAGCGGGCTCGGCACGATGTGATCAGCCGCCAAGTCGTCGCCGACGACGGAGTAGATCGCCTCTGCCGCTGCAACTTTCATCTTCTCGGTGATGCGCCGCGCCCCGGCGTCCAGCGCGCCACGGAACACACCCGGGAATGCCAGAACATTGTTGATCTGGTTGGGGAAGTCGCTGCGCCCGGTCGCCACGACCGCCGCATGCTTGCGCGCCGCGTCCGGATGGATTTCGGGGTCCGGGTTGGACATCGCGAACACAATGCCGCCCGGCGTCATCGTCGCGATCAACTCTTCGGGAACCAGCCCTGCCGAGACTCCCATGAACACGTCCGCTCCGTTGAGCGCCTCCGCGATGCCACCGGTGAGCCCGCGCGGGTTGGTCCGTGCAGCCAGTTCCGCCTTGACCGAGTTCATGTCGGTGCGGCCAGTGTGCAGGATGCCCTGGCTGTCCAGCACCGTGATGTCGGTGATGCCCGCGGCCAGCAGGATGTTGGTGCATGCGACGCCGGCGGCACCCGCGCCTGACATGACCACCTTCAGCGAGTGCATGTCGCGATCGAGGAACTTCGTGGCACCCATCAGGGCAGCGAGCACGACAATTGCGGTGCCATGCTGGTCGTCATGCATGACGGGGCAATCCAGTGCCTCGATCAGGCGCCGCTCGATCTCGAAACAGCGTGGCGCGGAGATGTCCTCCAGATTGACCGCACCGAAGGTGGGCCGCAACCGGATGATCGTCTCGACGATCTCGTCGGGGTCCTTGGTGTCCAGGACGATCGGGATGGAGTCCAGACCGCCGAACGTCTTGAACAGCGCGGACTTCCCCTCCATCACCGGTAGCGACGCCGCAGGACCGATGTCACCGAGGCCCAGGACCGCGGTACCGTCGCTGATCACCGCGACCAGCCGGTTGGACCAGGTGTACTTCTTGGCCAGCGTGTGGTCGGAGGCGATCGCGCGGCTGACCTGGGCTACGCCCGGGGTGTAGGCGATCGACAGGGCGCGCTGGGTGTCCAGCGGCGCCTTCAGCTCGACGGACAGCTTCCCGCCGACGTGAGCGGCGAAGATCTCTTCGTCGTCGATAACGACGCGGGGGGTACTCACTGTTTCGGACACGGCGTCAGGGTACTCGCCCTCAAAACCTCACCGACCAGGGTCTCCCTGCCGTGAACTACGCCGGTAAGCCTACCGGCGCGTAACATTTCTGCGGGGCCCGTCAGGGCCCTGCCTGCCACTTGAGGGGAGGTCGGATCATGCCGTCGTTTCGCGCTCGACCACAGGCATTGCTGGGAGGGAACCGCCCCCGACCCACCGTCACCGTCGATGCCAAACGCATCCACGTGCCCGTAGCGCGGGCCATGGTCGACTGCGCCGTCTATGTCGACGGCAACCGGCTGGCCGGCAAGTACACCCACGCCGCCGCGTTGCAGAAGGTCCGCGAATTGGAAGCCGGCGGGCAGAAGGCGTTCGTCTGGATCGGCCTGCACGAACCAGACGAACATCAGATGCAGGCGGTGGCCGAGGTGTTCGGCCTGCACCCGCTGGCCGTCGAAGATGCCGTGCACGCCCACCAGCGCCCCAAGGTCGAGCGTTACGACGACACCCTGTTCCTGGTGCTGAAGACCGTGACCTACGTGCCGCACGAGTCGGTGGCACTGGCCCGGGAGATCGTCGAGACCGGCGAGATCATGGTGTTCGTCGGCGCCGACTTCGTCGTGACGGTCCGCCACGGCGACCACACCGGGCTGGCCGGGCTGCGTAAGCACCTGGAAGAGGAGCACCAGCACCTGGCGCTGGGCCCGTACGCGGTCATGCACTCGATCGCCGATCACGTCGTCGACACCTACCGCGACGTCAGCGAGCTGATGGAATTCGACGTCGATGCCATTGAGTCCGAAACGTTCTCGCCGCTGAAGAACACCGACATCGAACCGATCTATCTGCTCAAGCGCGAAGTGGTCGAACTGCGGAGGGCCGTCTCACCGTTGACGGTCGCGTTGGGACGGTTCAGCAGCGGAGAATTCAAAGACCTGATGTCCAAAGAGATCCTGCGGTACATGCGCGACGTGCTGGACCATCAGACCCAAGCCGCCGACCGCATCGCCTCTCACGACGAAATGTTGTCATCGCTGGTGCAGGCGGCCCTGGCGAAGGTCGGCATGCAGCAGAACGTCGACATGCGCAAGATCTCGGCATGGGTGGCGATAGCGGCGGTGCCGACGATGATTGCCGGGATCTATGGCATGAACTTCGAACACATGCCGGAGTTGTCATGGACGTGGGGCTATCCGGCTGTGCTGTTGCTGATGGTGACGGCCTGCGGGTTCCTGTATCACAACTTCCGCCGCAACCACTGGCTGTAGCGGCCTAACTCGGCCGCGCCGCACGGCGATTCGGGTCCAGCACGTCGACGCCGTCGTCGATCCAGGCCTGGCGCATCGCCTCGGCACCCTTGAGCCGCACCCACGCGGCCTCGGTCTGGGTGACCGGAATCGCCGCCAGAAAACGCACCGGCTCGCGCGGCGCCTCCAGGGGCAGCTCGTCGATCGCCGAATCACCAAGCAGCACAGCGGTGAACGCCGCAGCCTCCCACAGCGGTGCGGACAGGTCGATCAGCGCGTCGGCGACCAGAACGACACCCTCGACGGCGGGCGTCGCCGCAACGACGGCCAGGCTTCGCGCCAGACCGGGGGTCGGCGTGGTGGCACGCAGGCTGAGCACCACCTCGGCCCGCGGGCCATGCAACGGGTCGGCGACACCGGACGTCGGCTCGGTCATCGGGTGCCGCGAACATCCCAGTGTCACATAGTGAGCCACGCCGTCGCGGTCCGGACCGAACCGCAGGACCTCCATGCGTTCGAGTCCCAGAAACGTCACGCTGGCCGAATCCGGCTCGGCCGCTATTCCCGCGTCGGCGAAATGCCCGCGCACATGAGCGCGGACCGCATCCAGGGGCTGACTCACTTAGCCCGCTTGCGGAATGGTGAGGTTTGCTCCGCTGTCGGCGTCGAAGATGTGCAGTTTGGCGGTGTCGAAGGCCAACTCGATCGTCTGTCCGATGGCCGCTTTGGAATCGGCGGAAAGCCTTGCCACGAACTCATTCTCACCGGCGCCGGACTCGGCGGCCAGTTCGGCCAGCTGGGCCGCCTTCGCCCCGTCACCGGAGGTCTTGAAGTAGACGTACTTGTCGGCACCCAGCGATTCGACCAGGTCGACGGTCACCTCGAACGTCAGCGCCTGGATACGCTCGTAGGCGTCGAGCAGCGCGGCGTCCTCGAAGTGCTCGGGGCGGATGCCGGCAATCACGTTGGCGGCCTTCGGATGTTGTCCCATGACGCTTTGGACCTCCTGGCTCAGCGTCACCTCGCCGAACGGCAACCGCAAGCTCATGCCGTCGTGGGTCGCCGGGAAGAAGTTCATCGCCGGCGAACCGATGAAGCCGGCCACGAACAGGTTTGCCGGCCGCTCGTAGAGCTCCTCCGGCGTGCCGACCTGCTGTGCCTCACCGCCACGCAACACCACGACCCGGTCGCCGAGGGTCATCGCCTCGGTCTGGTCGTGCGTGACGTACACCGTGGTGGTGCCCAACCTGTTCTGCAGCCGGGCGATTTCGCCGCGCATCTGCACGCGCAGCTTGGCGTCGAGGTTGCTCAACGGCTCGTCCATCAGGAACGCTTTGGGTTGACGCACGATCGCGCGACCCATCGCCACCCGCTGGCGCTGACCACCGGACAACTGCGAAGGTTTGCGGTCTAAAAGTTCGGTCAGATCAAGGATTTTGGCCGTTTCCTCAACCTTCTGGGCGATCTCGGCCTTCTTCAGTTTGGCCAGCGTCAGGGGGAAGGCGATGTTCTGCCGGACGGTCATGTGCGGATAGAGCGCATACGACTGGAACACCATCGCGATGTCGCGGTCGCGTGGCGCCTTCTCGTTGACCCGGTCACCGCCGATGCGCAGCTCTCCGGAGCTGATCTCCTCCAGGCCGGCGATCATGTTGAGGGTGGTGGACTTTCCGCAGCCGGACGGACCGACCAGGATGACGAACTCACCGTCGGCGATCGTCAGGCTGAGGTCCTTCACGGCGACTGCGCCGTCCGGATAATTCTTGCTGACATGGTCCAGGACTATCTCGGCCATCGAAAACCTCGCTACCCCTTCACCGCACCGGAGGTGAGCCCGGCGACGATCCGTCGTTGGAAGATCAGAACGAACACGATGATCGGAACGGTGATCACCATCGCACCGGCCGCGATCGAGCCGGTTGGTTCCTCGAATTGCGAACTGCCGGTGAAGTTCGCGATGGCCACCGGCGCGGTGATCGCGGCGTTGGTGGCCGTCAATGACAGCGCCAGCAGCAGGTCGTTCCACGCGAAGATGAACACCAGGATGGCCGCGGTCACGATGCCCGGCGCGGCGAGCGGTGCGATCACCCGCCGAAACGCCTGCGCCGGCGTCGCGCCGTCCATCTTCGCGGCCTTCTCCAGATCCCAGGGAATCTCCCGAAAGAACGCCGAGAGCGTGTAGATCGCCAGCGGCAGCGCGAACGTGATGTACGGAATGATCAGGCCAGGCCAGGTGTCGAACAGGCCAAGCCGACGCTCGATGTTGAACAGCGGTGTCACCAAAGAGATCTGGGGGAACATCGCGATCAGCAGAGCGGCACCGATGAGCGCCTTCTTGCCGGCGAACTCCAGCCGCGCGACGGCGTAGGCGGCCATCCCGCCGATCACCACCGCGATCACGGTGGTGATCAGGCCGATGCCGATCGAGTTGACCAGTGCTGAGCTGAACGCGTCGCCGCTGAAGATGCCCTTGTAGTTGTCGAAGGTGATCTGCGACGGGATGAGCTTGCCGTCCTTGACCGTTGACGTCGGTTTGAGCGACAGGCTCAGGATCCACAGCACCGGGAAGAGCGCATAGATCACCACGAGTGCGTCGATGACGACCCAGCTCACCGCCCGCCGGGTACCAACCCGCTCAGACATCGTCAGCGCACCTCGTTGTCCGTGCCCGGCGCGGAGGCGCCGAACAGCTTGATGTAGATGAACGCGATGACGGCCACCGAGATGAACACCAGCACGCTGATCGCCGAGCCGAGTCCGATGTTGAACGCCTTGAAGAGGTTGTCGTATCCCAGGATCGACACCGAGGCGGTGTCATTGGCGCCGCCGGTCAGCACGTAGATGTTGTCGAAGATGCGAAAGGCGTCGAGCGTGCGAAACACCAGTGCCACCAGGATCGCCGGTTTGATCAACGGCAACGTCACCTTGATCAGCCGCGTCCACGGGCCCGCGCCGTCCACCTGGGCGGCCTTGAGCAGATCCTCGGGCACCAGCGCCAGACCGGCCAGCAGCAGCAGCGCCATGAACGGGGTGGTCTTCCACACCTCTGCCAGGATGATGATGGCCAGCGACGGAATCTGTTGGGTCAGAGGCGCACTGCCGTCGGGAAGCAGGTTTGCCAGGTAACCGGTGCCCGGCGTCCACGCGTAGTACCAGCTGTAGGACGCCGCGACCGTCACGATGCCGTACGGGATGAGAATCGCGGTCCGCACCAGGCCCTTACCGAAGATGGTGCGGTGCATGACAAGTGCGAGCGCCATCCCGAGAACGAACTCGATGGCCACCGAGATCACCGTGATGACCGCGGTGATCACGAACGCCGTCCACCAGTACCGGTCGGTCAGGATGGTCTGGTAGTTCTCGAACCAGATGAACTTCGTGTCGGCGGGGCTGGCCAGGTTGTAGCGCTGCAGGCTGAGCCACAACGCGTACAGGATCGGGTAGGCGGTGACCGCGAGCATCAGGACGACGGCCGGCGTGATCAGCAGGTAGGCCAGTTTGCGCTGGGACCGGCGATCGTCGCTGCGGGCCGCAGCATCGGCCGGAGTCCGGGTCGGGGCGGTCATGGGATCAACCCCTTTCCGTCGATCGCCTTCTGCACCTGTTCGGCGAGCTGGTCGGCGGTCTTGTCCGGATCGATCTGGCTGATCGGGGCCAGTGTGGCCGAGATACGGGTCGACACTGCTTGATAGTTCGGCGTCGTCGGGCGCACCGCGGCGGTGGTCAGCTGATCTCGGATGATCGCGTACTGCGGGTACTTCTGCTGGAACGCGGGATCGGAATACAGCGAGGCGCGCACCGCGGGCAGACCGCCCTCGATCGAGGTGTACTTCTGGTTCTCCAGGTTCCGGATGCATCGGACGGCTTCGAACGCCTCGGCCGGGTGCCGGGTGGTCTTGGCCACCGCGAGGTTCAGCCCACCGAGCGTGACGCGCGTGGGCTGACCGGGGATCACCCCGGGATACGGGGCGAACCCGAACACCTCCTTGGACGCGTCGAAGGCGACGGTGAACTGGTCGTCGGTCGGCGAGAACGTGCCGGCGTCGTTGATGCTGGCCGCCAGTTCCGGCTTCTCGTTGAGCGGCAGGAACGGCACACCGCCCTTGACGGCGTTCTCCAGCATCGAGGCGAACACGAAGGGCCAGTTGACCTCCAGTGCCGCCTTGCCCTGTTCGAGGGCAAGGCGCGCGGTGCCCTCATCGGTCTGGGTGACCGACGGGTCGGCGCCCGGTGCGGTGGCGACGGCTTTGATGATCTGCAGCGCCTTGACCGTCGCCGCTCGGTGTTCTGGGGTGTCGGTCAGCGTGACCCGCTTACCGTCGTCGGAAAGCACCTGTCCCCCAGCGCTTTCCAATAACGTGTTGAACCACACCACCAGGCCTTCGTACTGCTTGGCCTGCACCGCGATCCAGCTGGGCTTGCCCTCGGCGTGCAACCGGGCGGCCTCGGCCACCATGCCGTCCCAGGTATCCGGCGGGGGCGCAACCAAATCAGCTCGGTACCACAGCAATTGGGTGTTCGTGGTCACCGGTGCGGCGTAGAGCTTGTCCTGCCACTTGGCCGTCTCCAGCGGCCCGGGCAAAGTGTTGTCGGTCGCATCGGACTCGGCCTGTCCGGCCGGGTCGTCGGACAGCGGCAAAGCCCAGCCGGCCTCGGCGAACTCCGCCGTCCACACCACGTCGAGCGCCATCACATCGAGCGTGCGGTCATTTCCGGTCAGCCTGCGCGCCAGCTGCAGGCGTTGGTCGTCGGCGGCCTTGGGCAGGCTGCGCTGTTCGATGCGGAAGCGACCGCCGAGTTCGGTGTTGCAACGCTTGGCGACCGCGGTGAACGTGGCCGTTTCACTGGCCGGTGTGTAGAGACTGACGACCAGACCCTGGTCCCCCGAGCTGCACGACGACACCAACGATGCGCATGTCAGAGCCGCGATCGCGGCCGCGCCCACCCGCCGAAAGCGTGCGCCTGGGCAAGCCATCTCCGCAACCGCCTCCCGTCTTCGCCCGCCTTTTCGGTACGTGTGGCAACTGTCCGCGCTCGGCGCAGGCTGCATCACGGCAGGGCAATGCCCCGCGGCCAAACCGTAGAACTACGGCGCGGTGATGTGCAACACTCCCGCGCCGGATGCGGCCAGATCGTGACCGCCGCTAAATTTTCAAGCGCGCCAGCATGTCCCGCGCCTTCTCGGCGCTCTGCGGATCACACAGCACGTCGTAGCGACCTGCCACCAGTTGCATGGTGGAGCTGAAATCCCTTGTCCCCCGCGCCATCGCGTAGGGAACCGCCGAGGTGATCAGACCGAATATGACGCCGGCGACAACGCCAGTGATCAGCGAGGCCCACGGGTTGGGGCTGAAGAACCCCAACACCAGGCCGATGAAGATGCCGAGCCAGGCGCCGGTGATCACGCCGCCGCCCAGCACTTTGGGCCATGTCAGCCGGCCGGTGACCCGCTCGACCTGCATCAGGTCCACACCGACGATGGTCACCTGCTCCACCGGGAACTGCTCGTCGGACAGGTAGTCGACGGCCTTCTGGGCTTCGGCATAGGTGGGATAGGAGCCGATCGGCCACCCCTTGGGCGGGGTGGGTAGGCCGACCGGCCCGCGGCGGGACGCGGCGGTCGCGCCACCGGAATTCTGGCCGGGTGGGAAAGGGCTGGTCATATCTGCTCATTCTCCTGTCGTGCGCGGCGTTTGTCGCGTCGTGTCGCCCGCGGGAAACGGGCTCATGCCTGATCAACGAGGTAGCGCGGGAGTTGGTGCCCCGACGGCAAGCCAGCCCCGCGCCACCTGCACATACGCTAGGTTGATCAGCATGACAGCTTCCGGCGGCGACTCCGGCGAAAAGCCCCAGAACTCGGGCGATCAGGGCCCATCCGAAGGGACCTACGAGGCCCCACCCATCGAACAGAACCCGGCCTCGCCCGGCTACGAGAGCGCCCCGTCGGGTTACGAGCCCACCCCGCCGGCATATCCCGGCTACCCAGCGCCGGGTGCCTACCCGCCGCCGCCCGGCTACAGCGCACCCGGCTATCCCCCGCCGGGTTACGGCCCGCAATCGGGCTACCCGCCACCGTCCCCGGGCGCATACGGGGCACCGAACTACGCCGAGCAGCC
Source organism: Mycobacterium sp. EPa45 (assembly GCF_001021385.1). NCBI lineage: Bacteria > Bacillati > Actinomycetota > Actinomycetes > Mycobacteriales > Mycobacteriaceae > Mycobacterium > Mycobacterium sp. EPa45. Next base: position 4,884,610 of record NZ_CP011773.1, read on the forward strand.
GTCGGCCTTCCCGCCTCCGCAAGCCGGCGGGTACCCGCCGCCTCCGCCGCCGCAGTACGGCGCCGCGCCCTACCAAGGCGGCTACGGCTATCCGACCCCCGAGTCCGGCACCAACACCCTGGCGATCTCGTCGCTGGTGGCGTCGGTCATCGGATTGTTGTGCGGCATCGGCTCGATCGTCGGGATCGTCTGCGGCATCATCGCGCTCAACCAGATCAAGCGAACCCGTCAGGGCGGCTATGGCCTGGCCATCGCCGGGATCGTGGTGGGTGTGGCGACGTTGATCATCAGCATGATCTGGGCGATCTACGCCTGGCGCTGACCCGATGACCTACCCCCCTCACCCGGAGGGCACACCGCCGCCGGCCGATCCGTATGCACCGGTGGACTATCCGGCGAATTTCCCGCCGATGCCGCCGCCGGTGTATCCGACCCCGTATCCACAGCCTGCGGGATATGCGGGCTACCCGTACCCGCCGCCGGGCTACTCCGGCTACCCCGGTTACCCCGGCTACGGCGATCCCTACGACCCGTACCGGCCGACCAAGCCGCCGGGCACCAACGGCAAAGCAATCGCGGCGTTGGTGACCTCGCTGGCCGGTCTGCTGTTCTGCGGGCTGCCGTCGATCGCGGGGATCATCCTCGGGATCGTCGCGATGCGTGAAACCAAGCGCACCGGACAGGATGGTTTCGGGCTCGCGGTCGCCGGCGTCGCCATCGGATCGGTGATCGTCGCGCTGATCGTGCTCTACATCGCGTTCGTGATCATCCTCGCCGCCGGTGCCGCGAACTCGCCCGGCACGTACTAGCTCGGTGGGGTGAACCGCTCGCCCTGACGCTCCATTCCGGCGGCTCGGCCCTTGCCTGCGATCACCAGCGCCATCTTGCGGCTGGCTTCGTCGAGCATTTCGTCGCCGAGCATCACCGCCCCACGGGAACCACCGGCTTTCGAGGTGTGCCAGTCGTAGGCCTCGAGAATCAGTTCGGCACGGTCGTAATCGGCTTGGCGCGGACTGAAAATCTCGTTGCCCGCGGCAATCTGATCGGGATGCAGCACCCACTTGCCGTCGTACCCGAGTGCCGCCGCGCGGCCGGCCACCCGCCGGAACGCGTCCACGTCGCGCACCTTCAGATACGGCCCGTCGATCGCGGCGATGCCGTGCGCGCGGGCCGCGACGAGGATCGTCATCAGCACGTGGTGGTATGCGTCGCCGACGTCGTAGCCCTCCGGCTGCTCGCCCACCACCAGGGTGCGCATGTTGAGACTGGCCATGAGATCGGCCGGACCCAACACCAATGCGTGGACTCGCGGCGCGGCAGCGATCGCGTGGATGTTGGCCAGTCCCTTGGAATCTTCGATCTGGGCGTCGACCCCAATACGGCCGACCGGCAGACCGTGAGTCCGTTCGAGCTGGGTCAGCAACAAATCGAGGGCATGGACGTGGCTGGCGTCGGTGACCTTGGGCAGCACGATGACGTCCAGGTGCCCGTCGCGGGCCGAGGCGACCTCGGACACCACGTCGATGACATCGGCATGCGTCCACGGCGTGGTCCAGTCGTTGACCCGGACACCACGCAGCTGGCCCGCCCAGCCCGGGCTCGCCAACGCGGCGCCGACCTGTTTGCGGGCCTGCGCCTTGGCATCTGGCGCCACCGCATCCTCGAGGTCGAGGAACACCTGGTCGGCAGGCAATCCCTTGGCCTTCTCGATCATCTTGAGGCTGCTGCCCGGAACGGACAGGCACGTTCTACGGGGTCGATAGGCGTTCTCCACGGTTACACTCCTACCCTTTCAGTCATGGCGTCGGTGAACAGGGTGTACGCGGCGCGGCTGGCGGGGCTGGTCGTGCTGGGACCGGACGGAGAATCACTCGGCCGGGTTCGTGATGTCGTGATCAGTATGAGCATCGTCCGCCAGCAGCCGCGCGTCCTCGGCCTGGTCGTCGAAATGCTTACTCGCCGAAGAATTTTCGTTCCCATTCTGCGGGTCACCGCGATCGAACCGAACGCCGTCACGCTCAACACCGGCAACGTGTCACTGCGCCGTTTCGCGCAGCGCCCCGGCGAGGTGCTGGTGCTCGGGCAGGTTCTCGACAGCCGTGTGCGCGTCAACGATCCCGAGCTGCCGCAGATGTCCGGTGTGGACGTGATCGTGGTGGATCTGGGTATCGAGCAGAGTCGCTCGCGGGACTGGGTGGTCACCCGGGTGGCGGTGCGCAGCCACCGTCGGTTGGGCCGGCGCTCGACGATTCAGGTCGTGGACTGGCACAACGTGCATGGGCTGACGCCGTCGGCGCTGTCCATGCCGGGCCAGGGCGTGGCTCAGCTGCTTCATCAGTTCGAGGGCCAGCGCCCAATCGAGGTGGCCGACGCCATCCGTGATCTGCCGGCCAAGCGCCGCACCGAGTTGATCAACGCACTCGACGACGAGCGGCTGGCCGATGTCCTGCAGGAGCTGCCCGAGGACGACCAGACCGTTCTGCTGTTGCAGCTGGACACCGAGCGCGCCGCCGACGTCCTGGAGGCCATGGATCCCGACGACGCCGCCGACTTGCTGGGTGTGTTGAATCCGACCGAGGCCGAGGTGCTGCTGCGCCGGATGGACCCCGAGGATTCCGAGCCGGTGCGACGACTGCTGAGCCACTCGCCCGACACCGCCGGCGGTCTGATGACGTCCAATCCGGTGGTGCTCGCACCCGACACCACGGTGGCCGAGGCCCTGGCCCGGGTGCGTGACCCCGACCTGACGCCGGCGCTGGCGTCGCTGGTGTTCGTGGTGCGGCCGCCGACGGCCACCCCCACCGGCCGCTACCTGGGCTGCGTGCACCTGCAGGCGTTGCTGCGCGAACCGCCCGCCAACCTGGTCAGCGGCATCGTCGACACCGACCTGCCCAGCTGCACCCCGAACACGTCGCTGGCCGGGGTCACGCGCTACTTCGCCGCCTATAACCTGGTCTGCGGTCCAGTGGTCGACGAGGAGAACCATCTGCTCGGCGCGGTCACCGTCGACGACGTGCTCGACCATCTGCTGCCCGACGACTGGCGGGAGAGCATGGAGGATCCGCAACTGTCCGACGGGGTGATCGGCGCAGAGGGGACGACATGAGCGACCTGTCCGCGCGCCAACGCCTCGATACACCGCGCAACTCGCGGCGGCTGTCGTTCAACTTCGACCCCGAGGCGGTCGGCCGGTTCAGTGAATCGATCGCGCGCTTCCTCGGCACCGGGCGCTACCTTGCCTGGCAGACGATCATCGTCATCGTCTGGATCTGCCTGAATCTGTTCGCGGTGCGCTGGCGATGGGACCCCTACCCGTTCATCCTGCTCAACCTGGCGTTCTCTACTCAGGCCGCCTACGCCGCGCCCCTGATCCTGTTGGCCCAGAACCGGCAGGAGAACCGCGACAAGGTCTCGCTCGAGGAAGACCGCCGGCGCGCTCAGCAGACGAAGGCCGACACCGAGTTCCTGGCCCGTGAGCTGGCCTCGCTGCGGTTGGCGGTCGGTGAGGTGGCCACCCGCGACTACCTTCGCCGCGAACTCGAGGAGGTGCGCGAGTTGCTGGAAGCGTTGCGCGCCGACAGTGCCGGCAAGGCCAAGGACGGTTCCGAGCGCAAGTCGAAAAAGCCCCGACCGCCTGTCGAGGAAGCGAGTTCGTGACAAAGGTGACCATTGGATACCACTGAGGTCACAAAGGTATGTATGGTGACTTGGTTCACACAGGCAGGCATTATCTGAGGACGGGCGAGTGGGCATAGGGAACCGCGTCAGCCGGATGGTGCGGAAGCCTGCGTTCGGAATTGCTGTGCTCACCCCGGTCGTACTTGCCGGAGCGGTCAGCGCATCCCCCGACCTGCCGCACGCGCCGGTCGTCGGCAAAGAGGTCATGCCGCTCGCGGCCGTCTCGCCGCAAGTCGACACCTCCGGTGTCACCGTGGTCGCTTTGACCAAGCAGCCCACCAATTTTCACTTCGCCGCGGCCACCCCGTCGGCACCGCCGCCGGCGATGGTGGTGAGCTCGATGGGCTCCATGCGCATCCCCGCGGTGCCGCTGGCCGCCTATCGCAATGCCGAGCAGGCGATGTCGGTGGCCGCGCCGGGCTGCGGGTTGAGCTGGAATCTGCTGGCCGGGATCGGCCGCATCGAATCCATGCACGCCAACGGCGGCGCCACCGACGCGCGGGGAACCGCGATCAGCCCGATCTACGGCCCCACGCTGGACGGCACCCTGTCGGGTAACGAGGTGATCGTGCAGACCGTCCAGGCCGGCCGGCCGGTGTTTGCACGGGCGATGGGACCCATGCAGTTCCTGCCGGGCACCTGGTCGCGCTACGCCGCCGACGGTGACGGAGACGGTAAGGCCGACCCGCAGAACGTCTATGACGCGGCCCTGGCCGCGGCCCGCTACCTGTGCAGCGGTGGGTTGAATCTGCGCAACCAGTCGCAGGTACTGACCGCGATCCTGCGGTACAACAACTCGATGGCGTACGCCCAGAACGTGCTGGGCTGGGCCGCGGCCTATGCCACGGGCGTCGAGCCGATCAACCTGCCGCCGATCGTCGGGCCCGCCCCCGCCCTGGGCGACGCGCACCTGGAGAACCCGGAGGGCTTGGGCCCGGGCCTGCCTCTCAACGCGATCGGGCTGCCGCCGACCGACCCGCTGGCACAGGTCAACCTGGGCAACACCGAGACCGCTGGATCGCTGGCGCTCGGCCCGCTTCCCGGTCCGGCCAGCGCGCTGCCGTCGCTGCCGTGCCAGGTGATCTGCCTGGGTTCGCAGGCTCCCCCGCCGGTGACGGCACAGTCGCAGGCGGTTCCGGAAGCCCCGCCGGCGTGGCAGCCGCCGTGGATGGCGCCGCCCCCGCCGCCGGCGCCTGAGCCCGTCGCAGAGGTCCCGGTGGTGTCGCTGCCGGCCGTGCACGGTGCGCTGCCGGGCCCGGCCAGCTAGTTGCACCGCGCCGCCTAGACTCGGCGCTGATGTCCGAACAGAAGAACGAGCTGCAGACCCAGGTGCGCATCGCGCTGGGCAAAGTCATCGATCCCGAGCTGCGCAAGCCGATCACCGAGCTCAACATGGTCAAGAGCATCGAGGTCGGCGACGACGGCGCCGTGCACGTCGAGGTCTACCTCACCACCTCCGCGTGCCCGAAGAAGACCGAGATCACCGAACGGGTGACGCAGGCCGTCGCCGACGTGCCGGGCACCGCGGCGGTGACCGTCGCCCTGGATGTGATGAACGACGAGCAGCGCACCGAACTGCGCAAGCAGCTGCGCGGCGACGCGGCCGAGCCGGTGATCCCGTTCGCCCAGCCGGGCTCGCTGACCCGCGTCTACGCGGTCGCCTCCGGTAAGGGCGGCGTGGGCAAGTCGAGCGTGACGGTCAACCTGGCCGCGGCGCTGGCCGCCCGCGGGCTGTCGGTCGGAGTGCTCGATGCCGACATCTACGGCCACTCGGTGCCGCGCATGATGGGCACCGACGAGCGCCCCACCCAGGTCGAGTCGATGATCCTGCCGCCGATCGCCCACGACGTGAAGGTGATCTCGATCGCCCAGTTCACCCAGGGCAATGCACCGGTGGTGTGGCGCGGTCCGATGCTGCACCGGGCGCTGCAGCAGTTCCTCGCCGACGTGTACTGGGGCGATCTCGACGTGCTGCTGCTCGACCTGCCGCCGGGTACCGGTGATGTGGCGATCTCGGTGGCTCAGCTGATTCCGGGCGCGGAGATCCTAGTGGTGACGACGCCGCAGCTCGCGGCCGCCGAGGTGGCCGAACGTGCGGGCGCGATCGCGCTGCAGACCAGACAGCGCATCGTGGGCGTGGTCGAGAACATGTCCGGGCTGCTGATGCCCGACGGCACGACGATGCAGATCTTCGGTGAGGGTGGCGGCCGCCAGGTTGCCGAAAGCCTCACCCGGTCCATCGGCGCCGACGTGCCGCTGCTCGGGCAGGTACCGCTGGATCCTGCGCTGGTGGAAGCCGGCGATTCCGGTGTACCGCTGGTCCTTTCAGCGCCAGACTCGGCGGCCGGCAAGGAGCTGCGCGGTATCGCCGACAAGTTGGCGGCGCGGCGACGCGGCCTGGCCGGGATGTCACTGGGCTTGGACACCACCCGCCACGGCTGAGCTACTAGGTCGCGTCGGCGTCGAACGGCGCAGGCGTGCCGGGCGGTAGCGGCTCGGGCTTGGGTGCCACCGCTTGCGGCGGCGGCGCGCTGTGCGGCTTCACCGCGTCTGAGGTCGTCCCAGCGGCTCCGGGCGACTGGAATGCCTCGCCGATCCACGAATCATCGCCGTCAAGAAGGTGTTTCGTCAGCGCGGCTCGCGGCGTCATGCCGCGCAGTTTTTGCAGCTCGCTCAATGGCTGACGCAGATCCTCGAACTCGGGCCCGAGGTCCTCGCGCAGTTGGGTGGTGGCGCCGCTGATGTAGTCACGGGCCTGCCGCAACGAGTTCGACGTCCACCGGATGGCGCCGGGCAGGCGCTCCGGGCCGAGAACCACCAGCCCGATGACAAGGAGCACGAGCATCTCGCCCCAACCGACGTTGGCGAACATCGCGTCAGTTGTCCGGCGCGGGGTTCACCGTCAGCGTGACCTTGCGGCCGTCGCGGATGACCTCGATCGGGGCGTCCTGGCCGATCTTGAGCTGACGGATCGCGACCGCGAACTCGTCGGCGTCGGCCACTGTGCGGTTGCCGACCTTGACCACGATGTCGTTCTCGAGGATTCCGGCTTTCTCGGCGGGGCTGCCGGCCTTCACGTTGGCCACCTGTGCGCCCTGCGCGAGGTCGTTGCTGACCGAACGCGCCGAGAGCCCGAGCGTCGGATGCGAGACCTTGCCGTTCTTGATCAGCGCCTCGACGGTTTCCTTGACCTCGTTGACCGGGATCGCGAAGCCCAGACCACTTGCACTGTCCGACAACGACTTTCCGGCGGTGTTGATCCCGATGACCTCGGAGTTCATATTGATCAGCGGGCCACCGGAGTTGCCGTGGTTGATCGAGGCGTCGGTCTGGATGGCGTCGATGACGGTGTCGGTATCGGAGCCCTCACCCGACAGCGGGATGGGCCGGTGCAGTGCGCTGATGATGCCGTGGGTGACGGTGCTGCGCAAGCCCAGCGGTGCGCCCGCAGCGATCACCTCGTCACCGACGTGAACCTTGTCGGAGTCACCGAACCGCGCCACCGTCAGGTTGTCGACGTTGTCCACCTTGAGCACGGCCAGGTCGGTCTTGGGGTCGCGCCCGACGAGGTTGGCCGGCACCGACTTGCCGTCGTTGAACACCACCGAGATCTTGAACTTGCTCGGGTTGTTCGCGGCGTCGGAGATGACGTGATTGTTGGTGACGATGTAGCCACGGCCGTCGACGACGACACCGGAGCCCTGGGCGCCCTGGTCGTCACTGACCGCCTCGATGGTGACGACAGAATCGGCGACCGACGCGGCCACCTTGGCGAATCGGCCGGGCGGGACCTCGCCGGTGCTGTTGGTGGCCAGCGAGACCTTCGACGTGGTGAACGCTTCGACCACCTCGGCCGTCTTGCGGCCTACCCAGCCGCCGGCGAAGCCGATGAGCAGCGCGATGATGCCCAGGATCGCCAGCGAGACGTAGGACACCCGGCCGCCGAAGAGCACCTCACGGACACCCAGCTTGCCGGTGGGCCCGGCGGCGGCGACAGGGGCGGCCTGCTGCAACGCCGGCGTACCCAGCCCGGCCGCCGCACCCGGATCCCGCCAGGGATCGTCGAGCGCGTCGGAGTCATCATCCTTCTCGCCGTCCAGCGCACCGGCGTCGGCGGGATGGCGCTGCAGCGAGTCACCGCCCGGGTAGGGCCGGCCGAACGCTTCCCCGAGCACTGGGTCGGGCACGTGGTCCTTGGGCTGGAATTCAACCTCGCCGCGGAACTTCGCGGGCCGCAGTTCCTCGGCGACGAACGACCCCTCGACACCCTGGGGACGTCCGAACGTGCGGGTGGCAGCCGGATCGACGGCAGGCCGCGAGACCGGCCGCGGCGCCAGGCGTGGGCTGCCGGAAGTGTCCTGATTGGGGCTCAAGTTCAACCTCTATCCAAGCGCTCAGCGGCGAGCGCGCGCTATGGGACCGAGCACGTTCTTGCTCGATTTCACATCCACCCTACCGGCGCTTACGCCGACTACGGTCCGTGCCGTCAGCTAACTGATCGGCGAGTCCGGACTGCGGGGCCGGCGGCTCGTCCGGCGCCGACTGCGGGATCTGGGACAACAGTCCCAACAGGCTGCTCGGCATGCTGATCGGAAGGGAATCCCGCAGCGCCGTGCGCGCCTGCGTCTGACCCTCCACCTCGGCCGCGCACTCCGGGCACAGCGACAGGTGGTGCGCCGCCCGCAGATAGGACTTCATCCGCAGCTCACCGTCGACATAGGCGGCGATGGCTTCGATCGACAGGTGCTCGGTGGAGCCGAACTGGCGCGGTGCCCCGATGGGCGCGTCACTCTGGGAAGCGAACTGGGAGGGCAGCCAGGAAAACGCTCGACGGAACATGTGTCCACGGTCGACCATCACTGCGCTCCTCTCGGTTCGCGTCGGCAGCGTCGCAGGCCGTAGTTGCCATGGCCGGCGCGGCGCGCCGCTAGATCGAATGTAGCGCGCGCAGCCCTCGGCGACATGACATGACGGCCACAGTTTGGCCGCTGCCTGCTCGTCTAGGCCGATTCGGCGGTGAAGTCAGCCAGCCCCTGCTGGCCGGAGTGGGCCGCCAGGTATTCGCGCAGCGCCTGCCGGCCTCGGTGGATGCGGCTGCGGACGGTGCCCAGCTTGACCCCGAGCGTCGCACCGATCTCCTCGTAGGACAGACCTTCGATGTCACACAAGACGACGGCGGCGCGGAACTCCGGCGCCAGCGAATCCAGCGCGGCCTGCAAATCCGGGCCCAGCCGCGAGTCGTGGTAGATCTGCTCGGGGTTGGGCTCGTCGGCCGGCACCCGGTCGTAGTCCTCGGGCAGCGCTTCCATCCGGATGCGGCCGCGACGGCGCACCATGTCGAGGAAGAGGTTCGTGGTGATGCGGTGCAGCCAGCCCTCGAACGTGCCGGGCTGATAGTTCTGCACGGAACGGAACACTCGGATGAAGGTCTCCTGGGTGAGGTCCTCAGCATCCTGCTGGCTGCCCGACAGGCGGTAGGCCAGTCGGTACACCCGGTCGGCGTGCTGACGCACCAGCTCGTCCCAGGACGGCATGGCCGTCCGGTCACCGGTTGCGTCGAACACCGCAGTGCCCTGCAGTTCCTCGGACGGCTCAACCCACTCGGCTTCCCCATATTGCTCGGGGTGCGACATATGCGCCGGAGCCATCAATGTGGTGGTCGTCGGATCCTCCTGGTTGACCTGCGTCGACGGCTGACTGCCGTCGACCGCATCAAGCCTGACAACGCGACCGTTGTCGGGCATATTCCCCGACCAGCGGGGGCTCTGTTCCATGCCCGCTACCGTTCCCCACAGCCGTGGGGGAACGGTTTGAGCTAACTAAGGTTTGACTAAGAAATACTTTTGTTATTGTTTTGTGTCCAGCTCTTTCACTGCTGGACGGCGCGTCACCCTTGACGGCCGGCACCGGTGTGTTGAGCCGGCCGGTTCGGTACTCCCGGCACCCGGGCGCGCCTGCCCACTCGTCGATCCAAGTGCGCCTACGCTGCTGAGAATGGCCACTACCGAGGACCAATCAGGCCAGCCGGAGGTCAGTCGCGCCGACCGGATCCTCGCCCATGCCGAGGGTTCGATTTCCGAGGACGCCATCGTCGCGGCCGCCCGGGAGCGGGCGGTGGACGCGGGCGCCGGAGCGGTGACACCGGCTGTTGGCGCGCTGCTCAGCGTACTGGCACGGCTGTCCGGGGGCAAAGCGGTCGTCGAGGTGGGGACCGGGACCGGCGTCAGCGGGCTGTGGCTGCTGTCCGGCATGCGCGAAGACGGCGTCCTGACCACCATCGACATCGAGCCCGAGCACCAGCGCCTCGCCAAGCAGGCGTTCAACGAAGCGGGGATCGGCCCGTCGCGCACCCGCCTGATCGCCGGACGGGCCCAGGAGGTCCTCACCAGGCTCGCCGACGAGTCGTATGACCTGGTGTTTCTTGATGCCGCCCCATCGGACCACGCTGATTTCATCGTCGAAGGCATCCGCCTGCTGCGCCCCGGTGGCGCGATCGTCGTGCATCGCTCGGCCCTCGGCGGTCGCGCCGGTGATCCGGCGGCCAACGACGCCGAGGTCACGGCGGTGCGGGAGGCCGCCCGCCTGATCGCCGAAGACGAGCGCCTCACCCCGGTGCTGATTCCGCTGGGCGACGGCCTGCTCGTCGCCGCCCGCGACTGAGTTCTTCTTTTCTCCCGGCCGGGTCGGGGTTGATGCTTGACCGACGATTGAACAGGTGTTTAGCATCCTAAACATGCGTTCAACGGACCTCACGACTGTGGCCCGGATCCGTGATGCGGCCATCGAGCTGTTCGGCGCGCGCGGATTCGACGTCGGGGTGCGCGCGATCGCGGAGGCCGCGGGTGTCAGCCCCGGACTGGTGATCCACCACTTCGGGTCGAAGGACGGGCTGCGCCGAGCCTGCGACGACTACATCGCCGAAGAGGTTCGCAGCGAGAAGTCCGAAACGATCCGCTCCAGCGATCCCGCCACCTGGCTGGCCGCGGCGGCCGACATCGAGTCGTTCGCGCCGATGATGGCGTACCTGGTGCGCAGTATGCAGACCGGTGGAGAACTGGCCCGGAACCTGTGGCGCACGATGTTCGCAGGAGTCGAAGGCTATCTCGACGACGGGGTCCGAGCCGGCACCATCAAGCCCAGCCGCGACCCGGCCGCCCGGGCGAAGTATCTGGGTATGGCCGGCGGCGGCGCCTTCCTGCTCTACCTCCAATTGCACGACAACCCAACGGATTTGCGAGCCGTTCTACACGACTACGCCAACGAGATGATGCTGCCGGCCCTCGAGATATACACCGAAGGCCTGCTCACCGATTCGACGATGTTCGACAGCTTCGCGGCACACGGCGAAATTGTGACCCACACCGAGGGAGAACAAGATGACGACAGCATCGGCACCGACGGCGCGCACTGACACCGCCGCCGTCGAAATTCAGGGGCTGGTAAAGACTTTCGGCCGGACACGCGCCCTGGACGGGATGGACCTGACCGTCCGGGCAGGGTCGGTCGCGGGATTCCTGGGCCCCAACGGCGCGGGAAAGTCCACGACCATCCGAATCCTGTTGGGACTGCTGCGCGCCGACGGCGGGCATGTGCGGTTGCTCGGCGGCGACCCGTGGCGCGACGCGGTGGCGCTGCATCGGCGGATCGCCTACGTGCCGGGCGATGTGACGCTGTGGCCGAACCTGACCGGTGGGCAGGTGATCGACTTCCTCTGCGCCCTGCGCGGCGGTGCGGATCCGCGTCGGCGCGACCAGCTGATCGAGCGCTTCGAACTCGACCCGCACAAGAAGTCCCGCACGTATTCGAAGGGCAACCGCCAGAAGGTTGCGCTGGTCGCGGCCTTCGCCACCGACGCCGACATCTACATCCTCGATGAACCCACATCGGGCCTCGACCCGCTGATGGAGAACGTCTTTCAGCAGTGCGTGCAGGAGGTGGCTCGTCGCGGCGCGGCAGTCCTGCTATCCAGCCACGTCCTCGCCGAGGTCGAAAAAGTCTGTGACACAGTCACAATCATTCGGGCCGGCCGCACCGTCCAATCCGGATCGCTGGCCCAGCTGCAGCATCTGATGCGCACCACAGTGACGGCACGTACCCGCCGTGACCCAACCGTGGTCACCCGATGGCCGGGCTTGCACGAGGTGGACATCGTCGACGGACAGGTCCGGTTCACGGTCGGTCGCGACGTGCTGGACGCGACGATGTCGCACCTCACCCAGCTGGGCCTCGTCGACCTCACCGTGTCACCGGCGTCATTGGAAGACCTGTTTCTGCGCGAATACCGGACTCCGGCGCAATGATCGCGACCGCCTCGGCGCCGTCCTCGCTGACCGGGACCGTCGCGCTGGTCCGCTTCGCCCTGCGCCGCGACCGGATCCGGCTGACGGTGTGGGTCTCGGTGCTGACACTGATGATGATCTACGCCCCCAACGCGATCAAACTGGCTTATCCCGATGTGGCGCAGCGTCAGGCACGGGTCAATCTGCTCAAGACGCCGGCCGGAATCATGTTGGGCGGCCCCATGTTCGGGGGAAACGAAACCGATCTCGGCGTCATGATGGCCAACGAGCTCACCCTGACACTGATCGTGGCGGCATCAATTCTTTCGGTGCTGACAGTCATCCGCCACACCCGCGCCGAAGAGGAAAGCGGTGCCGCCGAGCTGGTGCTGTCCTCGGTCGTCGGCCGTCACGCCCGCACTGCCGCCGCGGTGATTCTGATCGTGCTGGTGAACGCAGTACTGGCGGTGACGATGACAATCGGCATGGCGGCCTGTGGCTTCCGGATCGCCGATACCGCGGCGATGTGCGTGGGTATCACGGCTGTGGCGAGCGTCTTCGGCGCGCTCGCGGCGCTGTGTGCTCAGTTGTGGCGCCAGGCTCGAACTGCCAGTGGCGCGGCCCTCGCGGCGCTGGCCGCCGCGGTGCTGGTACGGGGCGCCGGCGACGTGATCGACAACTCGGGCAGCGCGCTGAGTTGGCTCTCCCCCATCGCCTGGGCACAGCAGATGCGCCCGTTCGTCGCGTTGCGCTGGTGGCCGCTGGGGCTGCTGGCCGTTGCGGCCGCCGCACTCGTCGTCGCCACGGTGGCGTTGGAGAGCCGCCGCGAGTACGACGACGGCGTCCTGGCGTCCTCCGGCGAGTACACCCGTGCCCGGCCGGTCGGCGGCGTATTCGGACTGCAGCTGGTGATCCACCGCGGTCTGACGGTGGGCTGGGCGATCGGTCTGCTGATCGCCGGGGCGGCGTTCGGCTCGATGACCAAGTCACTGCTGGACGCGGCGAGCGGCAACGAGCTGCTGGCACGGGTGCTTTCGGCGCAGGGCACCGATGGTGTCTACACCACGATGACGCAGTTCCTGGCCGCCGCGACGACGGCGTATGTGGTCACTGTTGTGCTGCGGCTCAGCCGGGACGAAGAGTCGGGAATCGGCGAGGTGGTACTGGCAGGTGCAGTGTCGCGCTGGACGTGGCTGTTGTCGGCTGTGGGTGCAGCGATGACCGGTGCGGCAGTGCTGCTTGCCTGCGCGGGTTTGGGCAACGGCCTTGGTGCGGGCCTGACGCTCGGCGAGCCCGCCACGATCGTGCGGCTGACCCTGGCTGCGATGGCATTCCTGCCCGCGATGGCGGTGATCGCCAGCGTGGCAGCGCTGGCCGTCGCACTGCGGCAGACCGGGATAGGCTGGCTGGCAGTCACTTTCGTGGTGCTCGCGTTGTATCTCGGCGCGTTGCTGCGGTTGCCGCGATGGCTCATCGACGCATCGCCGGTTGGCCGAACCACCGCTCCGGCATCGGTCTCCGTTGTGGCGTTGAGCGTGATGGTGGCGACGGCGGTCGTGCTAACGCTCATCGCGGGAGCCCTCTACCGCCGCCGCGACGTCGTCTAGGAGAGGGATGAATACGTCAATTCGTACTGCGGTCACATCCGTCCTGGGCATCGCCGCGTTCGCCGTGTTGCTCTTCGTGCCCGCAGGCACCGTGAACTATTGGCAGGGCTGGGCTCTCCTCGCAGTGTTCAGCACGGCCACTCTCGTCCCCACGTTGTACCTCGCCCGAAAGTATCCGGATGCCGTCGAGCGACGTACCCACGCCGGCCCCCAGGCCGAGAGCCGGCCCATCCAGAAGGTGGTCATGACCGGGACGTTCATCGCGTTCGCTGCGATGCTGGTGGTGCCGGCGTTGGACTATCGGTTCGGCTGGTCGCATGTGCCGGCGTGGCTGTCGATCGTCGGCGACGTGCTGGTGGCCGCCGGACTGGGGTTGGCGATGGCGGTCGTCGCGCAGAATCAGTACGCCTCGGCGAACATCACCATCGAAAAGGGCCAGCCGCTGGCGAGCACCGGACTGTACGGCGTTGTGCGGCACCCGATGTATTCCGGCAATGTGATCCTCATGATCGGAATCGCGCTGGCGCTCGGCTCGTACTGGGCGCTGCTGATCGTGGTCGCGGGAACCCTTCTCATGGTCGTCCGGATCCTCGACGAGGAGAAGCTGCTCTCCGAGCAACTGGAAGGCTACCGGCAATACCTGGAGAAGGTACGCTACCGGCTGGTGCCGCTGGTCTGGTGAGACCATCCGACGAAGGGGAACGCATTGAGCCAAAACATCATTCGGTTGATGCAGGAGAACCTCCTCGCGGTGTTCAACGAGCGAGACGCCCAGCGGCGGCTGGAAGTGGTTCGGCGCAACTACGCGCAGGACGTCCGCTGGTCTGATGCCGAAGAGACCGTGATCGGACACGACCGGCTGCACGAGAAGGCTCAGGCACTGCTCGACGGCCCGCTTGCGGGCTTGAGTTTCGTCGAGAACGGCCCCGTCCACCAGGTGGCCAACATGGGGTATCTGGCATTCAACGTCTTCGCCCCGGGCAGTGCCGCTTCAGACCCGCTGATCTCCGGCTTCGATGTCGCGATTGTCGAGAACGACCGTATTGCGCAGCTGTTCACGGTGGTGACGAAGCAGCCCGGTGCCTGACCCGCTCAGGCCAGGCAGTGAGCGCAAGATCGGCGGCGGCTCGTAGTTGCCTGCGGCTGGCACCATCTCGCGCCTTGGCCGACAGCCCCCGCAAGACCGTGTCGATGTAATCGGTCAGCGCCTCGACGTCCACCCCGCCGTCGAGGTCACCGGCCCGCTGAGAACGGCGCAGCCGCTCGGCGATGGCCGTGCGTCCAGACGCCCTGCGCTGTTTGAGCACTGGGTCGGCGATGACGAAGCAGCCACGTGGATGACCGGGCCTGGTGTACAACGTCACCGCCCGGTCCAGCATCGCCTCGAAAGCCCCACGTGCGGTGGCCTCTTCAAGCGCGGGCGGCACAACGGCGGTCAGTTCGTAGAGATCGACCGCCGCCTCATAGAGCGCCTGCTTGTCCCCGAACGCGGCATACAGGCTCGGCGCCGAGATCCCCATGGCATCGGTGAGATCGTTGACAGATGTGCCCTCGAACCCGCGCTCCCAGAACAGGTGCATGGCACAACGCAGCGCCTCCGCACGATCGAACTTGGGCGGCCGAGCCATGTGTAGATCCTAGGCGCCGCGTGTCACCAGGTTCTGCTAACGTCCAAAAATAACTTTAACGACCACTACAAAACTATGGGGATGCTGACATGACGTACGCCATCATCGGTTCCGGCAATATCGGATCTGCGGTCGCGGGCCACTTCGCGCGGATCGGCCTCGATGTCGCGGTCGCCGCGTCGCGGGGGCCGGCCGGAGTCGCACCGCTGGCCGACAAACTGGGCTCCCACATCGTGCCCACCGAAGTGTCCGAGGCTCTGCTGGCCGACGTCGTCGTCCTGGCCGTGCCGTTCGATGCCGTCAAGGCCCTTGTCGCGCAGGTGCCGGACTGGGGCGGCCGCGTCATCGTCGATGCCACGAATGCCATTGACTACAGCAACTTTTCACCGGCCAACCTGGGCGGCCGCGCGTCCTCCGATCTGGTCGGAGAGTGGTCGAACAACGCCCGGGTGGTCAAGGCGTTCGGACACACCTGGGCCAAGGTGCTCGCCCACGAACCCGGTGACGGACACGGCGGCCGGCGGGTGCTGTTCGTGAGCGGCAATGACGCCGGCGCCAACAGCGAGGTGGCGGACTTGATCGCGCGGTTCGGTTTCGAGCCGATCGACCTGGGCCGCAACGATCAGGGCGGTCTGCTGCAGCAGTTCGGCGGCCCACTGACCACCCGAAGCTTCATCTCCCAACCCATCGCTGGAGCCAACCCGGCGGAAATGGATCTCGCCGACGCCTGACAGCTCGGGCGGTGACGCGTCATCCTGGATGCGACACCGCCCTGCCGAAGGAGGCGCATGGAGCTGATGACCGGCTTCGGGCTGGCCACCGCCGCCGGCCTCAACGCCTACATCCCGCTGCTCTCGCTGGGACTGCTCGCCCGGTTCACCGACCTGGTGGCCCTGCCGCACGGATGGTCGTGGTTGGAAAACGGTTGGGTGATCACGATTGTCGCGGTCCTGTTGGCGGTGGAGATCGTCGCCGACAAGATCCCGGCGCTGGACTCGGTCAACGACGCAGTGCAGACGTTCATCCGCCCGACCGCCGGTGGCATCGTGTTCGGCTCCGGCACCGCCGCACAGACCGCCGCGGTCGCCGACCCCGGTGAGTTCGCCCGAACCGGGCAGTGGGTTCCGGTCGCGATCGGTGTCGTCACCGCGCTGATTGTCCATCTGACGAAGACGGCTGTTCGCCCCGCGGCCAATGTCGCCTCGGCCGGCACGGCAGCACCCGTGCTGAGCACGATCGAGGACATCACCAGCGCCGCGCTGGTGTTCATCGCGATCCTGATCCCCGCGCTGGTCCTCGTGGTGATGATCGCTCTGGTGTGGGCGGCCGTCGCGCTGTGGCGCCGCCGACGACGGCGCAGGACGCAGCGGCGACCGGTTTAGCCGGTACCGGGGCGGGGCACTGAGCGCACGTGGAGCGCCACCTTTCAACCGCCATGTGCATCCTGGCAGTCGGATGTGGTCTGACCGCCGGATGCGCCGGCCGGTCGGCGCCGGTCGCAATAACGCACGCACCGCCCGCCGAGCCCGCGGCAGCGGGGCCGCCCACCGCGACGCCGGTCGGCTCCATCGTCCGGCTCGGCAACGCACCAGAAGGCATCGTCGTGGGGACGTCGGGAATAGCGGCCGTCGCCGCGCGGAATCCGAATGAGGTGGTTCTCTTCGATGCCACCACCGGCGCGCAACGCCAGCGGATCCCGACCCCCAGTGCCGCACGCCACCTCAGCCTGGCGGCGCCGGATGGGCCCGTCCTGATCCCCTTGGAGGGATCCGACGAGTTGCTCGAGATGACCCTCGCCGACGGGCGCATCACGGCAACGGCCACCGGCGTCGGGCGCCAGCCGCACGACGCGGCGGCAACAACGTCCGGAACGATCGTGGTCACCAACGAAGGCGGCGGTGGCGTCGTATTCGTGCGCGACGGACGGGTCCTCGCCTCGCTTCCCGCAGGCCCTCCGCAACCCGGCGGGGCCGCGGCCGTCGGCAACTACGCGGCCGTTGCCGACGTGCAGGGCAACGGGGTATGGGTCTACGACGGCTCGACAAACCAACAGGTTGCCCAAGCCCCGGTCGGAACCAAGCTCACCCATGCGATCTCGTTGTCGGGTGACCTGGCCGCCTTCGCCGACACCGACGGCGGCGCCGTCTATGTCGAACGCATTGATCCTGGCGTGCGCCAGGTGGCCAGAATCGACGCGCCGGGCAAGCCTTACGGGTTGGCCTACGACGCCCGCCGCCACCGCCTCTACATCACGTTGACCGAGCGCAACGCCGTGCGGGTGGTCGATGTCGCGAACCCGGCAGCCAGCCGGGCACTCACCGATTTGGCTACCGTGCGCCAGCCCAACTCCGTTGCGGTCGAGCCGAATTCAGGCGCGGTACTGGTGACCGGTAGCGACCCGGACGGCAGCAGTAGCGTCCAGATCATCGGCCCCGAACTGCTTCCGCCCAGCTAGATCCAGACGCCCTTCCCGACGGCCACCACGCCGCCGGCGCTGAGCGCGAACCGCTCACGGTCCTTCTCCAGATCGACGCCGACCATCTCACCGGGACCCACGACGACGTTCTTGTCCAAGATCGCGTGCCGCACCACGGCACCGCGGCCCACCCGCACGCCGGGCATCAGCACACTGCCCTCGACGATGGCGCCGTCCTCGATCACGACATTGCTCGACAACACCGAGTTACGAACCGAGGCCGCCGAGATGATGCTGCCGGCGCCGACCACCGACTCCTGCGCCGAGCCGCCGTTGACGAACTTGGCCGGTGCCAGGTTCTCCGACTCCCCGCGGATCGGCCAGCGCTTGTTGTAGAGGTTGAACACCGGATGCACGGACACCAGATCCATGTGGGCGTCGTAGAACGCGTCCAGCGTCCCGACGTCACGCCAGTAGCCGTGGTCGCGCTCGGTGGCGCCGGGCACCTCGTTGTTACTGAAGTCGTAGACCGCCGCCATGCCGTCGGACACCAGTCTCGGGATGATGTCGCCGCCCATATCGTGGTCGGAATTGTCGTCGTCGGCGTCGGCGCGGATCGCATCGATGAGCACCTTGGTGGTGAAGATGTAGTTGCCCATCGACACAAAGGTTTGCTCGGGATCGTCGGGCGTACCCGGCGGATCGGCCGGCTTCTCGATGAACTCGCGAATACGGCCGGATTCGTCGGCGTCGACGCAACCGAACGCGTGCGCTTCGGCGCGCGGGACCCGGATACCGGCGACAGTGGCACCGGCGCCGCTCTCGATGTGGAACTTGACCATCTGCTCGGGGTCCATCCGGTACACGTGGTCGGCACCGAAAACCACGATGTAGTCCGGATCCTCGTCGTAGATCAGGTTCAGCGACTGGTAGATCGCGTCGGCCGAACCCGTGTACCAGCGCGGACCGAGCCGCTGCTGGGCGGGAACCGGCGTGATGTACTCACCGGCCAGGCCGCTCAATCGCCAGTTCTGCGAGATGTGCCGGTCGAGCGAATGCGACTTGTACTGGGTGAGCACACAGATGCGCAAATAACGTGCGTTGACCAGATTCGACAGCACGAAGTCGATCAGCCGGTACGCGCCGCCGAAGGGAACAGCCGGCTTGGCCCGGTCTGCGGTCAGCGGATATAGCCGTTTGCCCTCTCCGCCGGCCAGGACGATGCCCAGCACATGTGGCAATTCCCTCATCCTGCAAACCTATCGGCACACGCAACCGACGGCTAGACCAACGCCGCTATTGCAGGTCGCGGTGTCGCGCCCGAGGCGACTTGGGGTCGGGCACAACCACGTTGACCCACAAGGTCGGGGCGAGCGAAGCGACGGGATGGGGGATGCGTCGCGCAGCGCGGGCCACTACCGTCGGGCGTATGCGGGTGGCGATGATGACTCGGGAGTACCCACCCGAGGTTTACGGCGGGGCGGGCGTGCACGTGACAGAACTCGTCGCCCAGTTGCGGCGCCTGTGCGAAGTCGACGTGCATTGCATGGGCGCCCCGCGCTCCGGCGCCTTCGTTCACCAGCCCGACCCCGCACTCAAGGGGGCCAACCCGGCGCTGTCGACGCTGTCGGCGGATCTGGTGATGGCCAACGCGGCCGCCGAGGCGACGGTTGTGCACTCGCACACCTGGTACACCGGGATGGCCGGTCACCTCGCGGCGCTGCTCTACGGCGTCCCGCACGTGCTCACCGCGCACTCTCTCGAACCGTTACGACCGTGGAAGGCTGAACAGCTCGGTGGCGGCTACCGGGTGTCGCTGTGGGTCGAGCGGACCGCGATCGAAGCCGCCGACGCGGTGATCGCGGTCAGTTCCGGTATGCGCGAGGACGTCTTGTCGGTCTATCCCGCATTGGACCCCAACCGCGTTCACGTCGTGAAGAACGGCATCGACACCGACGTCTGGTATCCGACGCCGCCCGAGCGGGGCGAATCGGTGCTCGCCGAACTCGGCGTCGACCCGTCGCGGCCGATGGTGGCGTTCGTCGGCCGGATCACCCGGCAGAAAGGTGTCCCCCACCTGATTGCCGCGGCCCACCGGTTCGACCCGGAAATTCAGGTGGTTTTGTGCGCCGGCGCGCCCGATACACCCGAGATCGCCGCTGAGGTGAGCTCGGCGGTGCAGGAACTGGCCGGGCGGCGCAGCGGCGTGTTCTGGGTGCAGGAGTTTCTGCCCATCGGCAAGATCCGCGAAATACTCTCGGCTGCAACAGCTTTCGTATGCCCGTCGGTGTACGAGCCGCTGGGGATCGTGAATCTGGAAGCGATGGCCTGCGGGACGGCCGTGGTGGCCTCCGACGTCGGCGGCATACCCGAGGTGGTCGACAACGGCGTGACGGGCACTCTTGTGCACTACGAGTCGAGCGACCCGGCGGGCTTCGAGACCAGACTGGCCGACGCGGTCAATGCACTCGTGGGCGATCCGGAGAAGGCACGCCGCTTCGGGGCGGCCGGACGGCAACGCTGTATCGACGAGTTCTCCTGGGCGCACATCGCCGAGCAGACGCTGGAGATTTATCGCAACGTGTCGGCGTAGACCCACCGCAGAGGAGAAACCCCGCGGGTTGCGGGGTTTCGAAGATGGATCAGTTAGCTGGTGACGTTCTTGAGTTCGTCACCGAGGGCGGCCGCCTCGTCGGGCGTCAACTCGACAACCAGCCGTCCACCGCCTTCCAGCGGTACCCGCATCACGATGCCGCGCCCCTCCTTGGTTGCTTCCAACGGACCGTCACCAGTCCGGGGCTTCATCGCCGCCATCGAGTGCTCCCTCCAGATTCGAGCCGGCCCGTGTTCACGGACCCGGTCCGGCGCCGGGGCACTGTGGCTGGTGCGTCCGGCACTGAACTGCTTGTTTTCGATTCTATTGTTCCCTATCGGCGAGCATGGGTGTGAAAGGCCCGATTGAGGGGGTCCGATTTGGGCTCTCAGGCGACGGCTGTGGGGCGCGGCACCCAGCACGAAGCGAGGTGATCGTCGACCATGCCCGTGGCCTGCATGAGCGCATACGCGGTGGTGGGGCCGACGAAGCGGAAGCCCCGCTTCTTGAGGTCCTTGGCCATGGCTTGCGACTCCGGCGTGATCGCGGGCACCTCGGCCATGGTCTTGGGGCGTGGGCGCGGCGGCGGGGCGTAGGACCAGAGCAGGTCGGACAGGTCGACATCGAGGTCGGCGACAGCCCTGGCGTTGGCGATGGTGGCCTCGATCTTGGCGCGGTTTCGCACGATGCCCTCGTCGGCCATCAACCGGGCGATGTCGCGCTCGGTGAACCGGGCGACCTTCTCGATGTCGAAGCTCTTGAACGCCTTCCGGAAGTTGTCGCGTTTGCGCAGGATGATCAGCCAGGACAGACCGCTCTGGAATGCCTCGAGGCTCATCCGCTCGAACAGCGGCACCCGGCCGCGCAGCACCCGGCCCCATTCGTCGTCGTGGTAGTCGCGGTACAGCACCGACTGGCCCTGCGCCCAGCCGCAGCGGGTGCGGCCGTCATCGGGGGCTAGCTCGGTCACGTCGGGTCCTCGTCGGCGCCCGGCGCGGCGTGGTGGGTGACCACCTTCTCGTCCAGCCCCGCGGCCGCCCGCACCGCGGACAGCTCGCCGCGCAGCTGGTCCAGTTCGGCACCGAGGCGGTCCAGCACCCAGTCCACCTCACTGGTCTTGTAGCCGCGCAGCACCTGGGTGAACTTGACGGCGTCGACGTCCTCGCCGGTGACGCCGGAGGCCGGCAGCACGGTGGCCGTCGTCGCCCGCGGCAGCGGCGGCAGGTCCTCGCCCCGCCCGAAGACCAGGCTGGCCACCCCGAACAGAACGATGCCGATCAGGATCAGCACCACCAGGTACAGCAGGATCAACGTCACGTCAGAAGATATTGCCCTAGCCGGCCGACAACCTGCGTGCCGAGATCGACGTTTTGCAGGCTTCCACTCGCAGTTTCGCTGCGAAATGTCGGTTTGGGCGGGAGAGGCGGCCAAACTCAGCGCAGGGTGTTCATCGGCGGGCGGTCGGCCAGCGAGACCTTGGTGGTCCGCGGCAGATACCCGTCGTGCCCGTCGGGCAGGAACTGAGTCAGGCCGATCCCGGAGTCGGTGATGCCGCAGCGCGACAGCAGGGTGGCGATCACCTGACGGCTCATCGCGCCCAGCTCGATCAGCGGCCGGTTGCGGTGACTACGTACACCCAGGTTGACCTGCGCGATCGCACCCAACCCCAGCCGGTCGTAGGTGTCGACCAGCAGGCCGATCTCCACGCCGTAGCCCGGCGCGAACGGCACTGACGTCAGCAGCTCGCGGGTGCCGGCGTACTCACCGCCCAGCGGCTGCAGCACGCAGCCCAGTTCGGGCCGCAGCGCGGCCAGCAGCGGGCGGGCGACCAACTCGGTGACCCGGCCGCCGCCGTTGGCGTCCTCGCCCTTGCCGACCTTGAGCGGCCGGCGGTAGAAGCCCTTGACCAGGTGGATCCCGTCGCCGGTCAGCAGCGGGCCGACCAGCCGCGGCACGAACATCGGATCCGGGTCGATGAGATCGGAGTCGACGAACACGATGATGTCGCCGCGGGTGGCGGCCAGCGAGCGCCACAGCACCTCGCCCTTGCCCGGCTGCGGCTCGACCTCGGGCACCGCCTGCTCGCGGGTGACCACGCGGGCGCCGGCGGCGATGGCTTCGATCTCGGTGTCGTCGGTGGAGCCGGAATCGAGCACGATCAGCTCGTCGACCAGGCCACCGAGCAGCGGACGGACGCTCTCGATGACCGAACCGACCGTTTCCTCCTCGTTGAGCGCAGGCAGGACGACGGAGATCGTGCGGCCGCGCTTGGCGGCCACGAGTTCGTCGATGGTCCAGGTCGGCCGGCTCCAGCTGTGGTCAGACAGCCAGGTGTCGCCGGGAAGTGTGTCGTTGGCGAGTTCGGTCATGCCAGGCCCCTCACCGTCCGCGCAGGCGGACGCTCCCCACGGATCGACGCGACCATTTCCAGTACGCGCCGAGTGGGTCCCACCTCGTGCACCCGGAACATCCGGGCTCCGTCGGCAGCGGCCAAAGCCGTCGCCGCCAGCGTGCCCTCGAGGCGTTGGGTGAGCTCCACACCCAAAGTCTCCCCGACGAAATCTTTGTTGCTGAGCGCCATCAGGACGGGCCATCCGGTATTAACAAGATCTTTTACGTGGCGCAACAAAGTAAGACCGTGATGAGTGTTTTTGCCGAAATCGTGGGTGGGATCGATCAGGATCGCGTCCCTGGCCACACCAAGCGCGACGGCGCGTTCGGCCGCCGACGTGACCTCGGCGATGACGTCGTCGACCACTCCGGTGACCGTCGTGCCGTAGTTGACCCGGAACGGGCGGGTGCGCGGCGTCGCGCCCCCGGTGTGTGAGCACACCAACCCGGCGCCGAACTCGGCGGCGACCTCGGGCAGCGCGGGATCGGCACCGGCCCAGGTGTCGTTGATCAGGTCCGCTCCAGCTGCGCAGGCCTGCTTGGCCACGGCCGAACGCCAGGTGTCGACGCTGATCAGCTGGTCGGGGTATTCGCTACGCAGCCACTCGATGAACGGCACCACGCGGGCGATTTCCTCGTCGGCGTCGACGGTGGAACCCGGCCCGGCCTTGACTCCCCCGACGTCGACGACGTCGGCGCCCTCGGCGACGACTCGGTGGGCGGCGTCCTTGGCGGCCTCGTCAGTGAACGTCGCGCCCCGGTCGTAGAACGAGTCGGGCGTGCGGTTGACGATCGCCATGATCAGCGCGCGATCACCGGCCACCGGCCGGCCGCAGAACGTCGGCTTCACCCCACCATGGTGCCTGGTCGCGTCGAGATCGACGAAATGCGGACTTCCACTCGCACTTCTTCGGCGAAATGGCGGTTTGGGCGAACCTGGCCTAGCCCTTGGGGCGGGAGCCGGACGCCACTTCCTCCGGGTATTCGTCGTAGAACGGGACGTAGCCCTCGTCGCGGCCCTTCAGCACGTAGAGCGGGTCCTCGATCTTCTCGTCGTCGGTGCCGTAGCCCTGCTTGCGCAGGTCGACTTTGCGGCTCTTGAACGTCGACGTGGTCTCCAGCGACTCCACGATCCGGATGAACAATGGCACGGCATAACCGGGCAGGTTGCTGTAGACCGTCTCGGCCAGCGCCTTGCCGTCGAACTCCACCCCGTCGCGCAGCTTGATCGCCGCCATGCCGGCCCGCCCGCCGGTGTCGGGCACCTCGACGCCGAACACCGTGGACTCCTCGACGTTCTTGTCCTGGCCCAGCGCTGCCTCGACCTGGGTGGTGGCGACGTTCTCGCCCTTCCACCGGAAGGTGTCGCCGAGCCGATCGGCGAAGGCGGCGTGCCGCATACCCTGCGGGCTCATCACGTCACCGGTGTTGAACCAGACGTCGCCTTCTTTGAAAGCGTTGCGCACCAACTTCTTTTCGCTGGCTTCCTTGTCGGTGTAGCCGTCGAAGGGCGAGAGCTTGTTCACCGGACTGATCAGCAGGCCCGGCTGACCGGGCGGCACCTTGCGGACGCGGCCGTTCTCGTCGCGCGCCGGCTCACCGGTCTCCGCGTCGTACTCCACATAGGCCAGCGGCGTCGGGCTGATGCCGGTGGTCTTGGGAATGTTGAAGATGTTGATGAACGCGGTGTTGCCCTCGCTGGCGGCATAGAACTCTGCCACCCGGCCGATGTTGAACCGCTTGGTGAACTCGTCCCAGATCTCCGGGCGCAGCCCGTTGCCCGCGATCACCCGGATCTTGTGCCGCTGGTCGGTGTCCTTGGGCGGCTGGTTCAGCAGATAGCGGCAGACCTCGCCGATGTAGATGAACGCGGTGGCTTCCATTTGGATGACGTCGTCCCAGAACCGCGACGCTGAGAACGACTTGCCCAACGCCAGGGTGCCGCCCGCGTTGATCACCGAGGACACCGCGACTGTGAGCGCGTTGTTGTGGTAGAGCGGCAGCGGGCAGTACAGGGTGTCGTTGCTGTTGAGCCGCAATCCCAATCCGCCGAAAGCGGCCAGCGCACGCAGCCACCGATGGTGCGTCATCACGCTGGCCTTGGGGTGCCCGGTGGTGCCCGAGGTGAAGATGTAGAAGGCGGTGTCCTTGGCCTGGACCTCCGACGCCGACGCAGGATTGTCCGTCGGCTTGCCTTTGGCCTGCTCCTCGACATCGTCGATCGTCACCAGTTCGGCGACTTCGGCTCCGCTCTCCTTGATCGGGTCGATCAGGTCGGACTCGGCGATGACGACGGTGGCATCCAGCAGACCGATGCTGTGCGACAACACATCTCCGCGCTGGTGGTAGTTCAGCATGCCGGCGACCGCGCCGCATTTGACCGCCGCGAGCATCAGCAGAACGGCGTTGGGTGAGTTGCGCAGCATGATGCCGACGACGTCGCCGCGGCCAACTCCCTTGTCGGCCAACACCGCCGCGAAGCGGTTGGCGGTCTCGTTGGCTTCGCGGTAGGTGATCTTGTCGTCGCCCATCCGGATGAACACCTTGTCGGCATACTTCGCGGCGCGCTCCTGGAACACCTTTCCGATCGACGTCTTCGTGGTCGGCAGGGCCAGCAGGCCGGTCAGCGCACCACGCAGAATCACGGGCGCATCCATCACCACCGACGGCAGCCTGGTGGCAAGATCCAGCAGACCGACCGAGTGCTTGGCACCCGAGTCTTTCGAACCGGATTCGCCGGATTCGTCAGAACTATTGCTGGCCATCGGTGCCACCTCCCGTATCTCGCCCGTCCCGCGGGTCAGCGTAACCCCGGTCACGTCCGGGGTGTGCAGGCGTCGAGTGCGGCCTCGACGTCCCTGGCGACCACCAGCCGGTCCAGTGCGGCCGCAGCGACGAAGCCGGATCCGACGAGAGTTCCCAGCCAGGTGCGCAGACCGTCGTAGTGGCCGCCGGGATCGAGCAACACCACCGGCTTTGCATGCATACCCAGGTACCCCGCGGTCCAAGTTTCGAAAAGTTCCTCCAGCGTGCCGATCCCGCCCGGAAGTGTGAGGAAGGCGTCGCTGCGGTCTTCCATGACTTGTTTGCGCTGCCGCATGGTGTCGGTGACGATCAGCTCGTCGGCCTCGACGTCGGCCAGCTCACGGTGCACCAGAGCCTTCGGGATGACACCGACGGTCCGGCCGCCGTGCGATCGTGCGCCCTCGGCCACGGACCCCATCGCCGAGACGTTGCCGCCACCGGACACCAGCGTCCAGCCGCGATCCGCGATCGCCTCGCCCACCCGGCGGGCGAGGTCGAGCAGGTCGGGGTGGCGCGGTCCGGATGCGCAGTAGACGCACACGGCCCACTCGTCGTCGCGGTTCTCCGGTTCCACACCGGCAAACCTAACGCAGCCGATTTGCGGCTATTGCCGTGCCGGTGCGGCCCGGCAAATAAAGTCCGGCTATGCCGAATCGGTGGCCTCTCGTGCCGCGCCAGTCCCTGGATGACGCGATCGAACTGCTCGAGAGCCATCGCGGTCTGGCCTTGGTCGGCGCCGACGGGACCGGGAAGACGACGCTCGCCGGCCACATCGCCGAGCGACTCGGCGAGAAGAACCCGGTCCGGGTGAAAGCCACCGCGACGCAGGCCGCAGTGCCGTTCGGAGCGTTCGGCCCACTGGTCGAGGTCCACGAGGTAGGCAAACCGGCGGCGCTGATCCACTCGGCACTGGAATCCCTACTCGCTCAAGCCGAGAGCACGCTGATCATCGTCGACGACGCCCAGCTGCTCGACCCGCTGTCGGCCAGTCTGGTCTACCACTTGGCGCGGCACGACTCGGCGCGGCTGATCGTCACGGTGCGGGCGGGCGCGACAGTGCAATCGGCAGTGACCGCGCTGTGGGCGGACGCCCTGCTGGCCATGCTCGACATCGGCCCGTTCGACGAGGACGAAACACGTTCTGTGCTAGCCGAATTGGGCCAGACCCTGGGTGACGAGTACCGCCGCACCGGTGGCAATCCACTGGAATTGCGACTGCACCTACAGACCCGCTCGGCGGCAACGTCGCTGGAGCCCCTCGTCGACGCGTTTTTGGCCGAGCTGCCGGTCGCGGCGCGTACCGCCCTGGGCTACTTGGCCGTGCATGAGCCGCTCTCCCGCGACGATCTGGTCGCGCTCACTTCTGCCGAGGCCGTCGATCAGGCCGAAAATACCGGAGCCGCGGAGCTATTCGAATCGGCGGTGTATGCCGGACACCCACTGTTCGTCGAGCGGGTGGCACTGGAGACTGACCCGACCGATGCCCGGCGGTTGCGCACCGAGATCCTGGGCCAGCTCGCCACCCAGCCCTACCGCCACCTGGGTGACCGCCTCGGCCGCGCCGTGCTGGCGCTGGACAGCGACTCCCCCGAGTCTGTGGACGATGTGGTGACCTCGGCTCAACAGGCGTTGCGGCTCGGGGATCTCGTCCTGAGCGAACGGCTCGCCGGCGCAGCGCTGCAGCGCTGCGAACGCTTCGATGCGCGACTTGCGCTGAGCTACGCGCTGGCTTGGCAGGGCCGCGGCCGGGAAGCGGATTCCGTTCTGGCCGAAGTGGAGGCCGCCGGATTGTCCGAAGCCGAGGTGATGGCGTGGGCGCTGCCGCGGGCGGCCAATCAGTTCTGGATGCTGTCCGAACCCGAGCGCGCGACCGCATTCCTGCAGAACACCCGCAAACAGATCAGCACGACGGCGGCCCGACTGACGCTGGATGCACTCTCCGCCACCTTCGCGATGAACGCCGGCAACGTGGCGCGCGCGCTCGAGATCGCGGGCGGGGTACTGGCCGACCCGGAAGCCGAAGACATGGCGGTCGCATGGGCCGCCAGCGCGTCGGCGCTGTGCTCGGCGCGGATGGGCCGCTTCGATCAGGTGGACGCACTGGTACAGCGGGCGCTGGACGCCGAGCATCCCGGGCTGCTGCGATTCACCGTCGGCCTGGCGCAGACGACGAAGCTGCTGATGACCGGGCAGGCCGACGCTGCGCTGGAGGTTGCAGGTGAGTTCACCGACTTCGCCGAGCTGGCGCAGCCGGGGCGCTCGATCGGTGAGGTGCTGTTGGCGCAGGTGCTGATCGCGCAGAACGATCCGGCGGGTGCAGTACGGCTACTGGTCCCGGCCGCGGCGACGCTGGAGCGCACCGGTTACTCGTGGGGTCCGCTGTCGCTGATGTACCTGACCACCGCGCTGGCCCAGCAGGGCGAGATCGCCGAGTCGGCCAAGGTGCTCAGCCGCGCCGACGCGAGGCATGGCACCAAGTCGGCGTTGTTCGCTCCCGAGCTCGGCGTGGCGCGCGCGTGGCGGCTGGCCACCGTGGGCGACGGCACGCACGGGGCGATCGACGCTGCGCGCGAAGCCGCCCGCGCCGCCGAGCGCAGCGGTCAGCTGGGGGTTGCGGTGTGGGCATGGAACGAGGCGGCGCGACTCGGCGATACGCAGGCCGCCGGCGCGATCTCGAAGCTGGCGGAGACGGTGGACTGCGCGTTCACCCGGTGAGGTAGCGCCGCAGCGTCTTGGTGACGGCGGTGATCTGAGCCAGTGCCACCCGTTCGTCGCGCTTATGGGCCAGGTTGGGATCGCCGGGGCCGTAGTTCACCGCGGGGATGCCCAGCGCGGCGAACCGGGCGACGTCGGTCCAGCCGTACTTGGCCCGCACCATTCCGTCGGCGGCCGTCACCAGCGCCGCCGCGGCGGGGTGGTTCAGACCGGGCAGCGCACCGGCGGCCACATCGGTCTGTTCCAGGCGCACGTCGAGTCCGTCGAACACCTCGCGCACGTGGGCGAGGGCCTGTTCCGGTGAGCGGTCGGGGGCGAAGCGGAAGTTGACGGTCAGGTCGGCCGCGTCGGGAATGACGTTGCCGGCGACGCCGCCCTCGATCCGCACCGCCGACAGGCCTTCGCGGTAGGTGCAGCCGTCGATGTCGACGATGCGGGCATCGTAGGCCGCGAGCCGGTCGAGCACCGCGCCCAGTTTGTGAATTGCGTTGTCGCCCAGCCAAGAACGGGCCGAGTGCGCCCGGGTTCCGGTCGCCGAGATCACCACCCGCAGGGTGCCCTGGCAACCGGCCTCGATGTAACCGCCGGAGGGCTCGCCCAGAATCGCGACGTCGGCCTGCAGCCAGTCCGGGAGGTCACGCTCGATGCGGTTCAGTCCGTTGGCGGAGGCCTCGATCTCCTCGCAGTCGTACATGATCAGGGTGATGTCGTGGGCCGGCTCGGCGATCGTGGCGGCCAGGTGCAGGAACACCGCATCACCGGACTTCATGTCCGATGTGCCGCAGCCGTACAGGTGGTCACCGTCGAACACCGACGGCACGTTGTCGGCGATCGGGACGGTGTCGAGGTGGCCGGCCAGCACCACCCGGGACGGCAGGCCGAAGTTCGTGCGCGCCAGCACCGCGTCGCCGTTGCGGATGACTTCGTAGCCTCTCGCCTGCTCGCGCAGCGCGGACTCGACCTCGTCGGCGATCCGCGCCTCATCGCGCGACACGCTCGGGATGTCGACGAGGGCGGCGGTCAGCGCGATCGGGTCGGCGCTCAGGTCTAACACAACTGACCAGGCTAGCGGGCAAGCGCGATGCATTACCGTGGAGCACCGTGACTTCTGCTGCCGGCGTCGGATTGGCCACCATCACCGAGGACGGAACCGTCCTCGACACCTGGTTCCCGGATCCCGAACTGGGTGCCTACAGCCCGTCGGGCAGCGTCCGGCTCTCGGTCGCCGAGGTGCCCGATGACCTGGCCGCCGTGGCCGGCCCCGATGCCGCGCGCGGAGTCGAGACGATCGTCGTGCGCACGGTGATCGAGGACCTGGGCGACAAGCCGCTCGACACGTATGACGCCTACCTGAGGCTGCACCTGCTGTCGCATCGGCTCGTCGAGCCGCACGGGCTCAACCTCGACGGCATCTTCGGCGTGTTGACCAACGTGGTGTGGACGAACTTCGGGCCGTGCCAGATCGAGGGCTTCGAGGATGTCCGGCTGCGGCTGCGCAGTCGCGGCACCGTGACGGTCTTCGGCGTCGACAAGTTCCCGCGCATGGTCGACTACGTGATGCCGACCGGAGTGCGGATCGCCGACGCCGACCGGGTGCGCCTCGGTGCGCACCTGGCGCCCGGCACCACGGTCATGCACGAGGGGTTCGTGAACTTCAACGCCGGCACGCTGGGCGCGTCGATGGTGGAGGGCCGCATCTCGGCCGGTGTGGTGGTCGGCGACGGCTCCGACGTCGGCGGCGGCGCATCGATCATGGGCACGTTGTCCGGCGGTGGCACGCAGGTGATCTCGGTGGGCAAGCGCTGCCTGCTCGGCGCCAATGCGGGTCTGGGCATCTCGCTGGGCGACGACTGCATCATCGAGGCCGGCCTCTACGTGACGGCGGGCACCAAGGTCACCACCCCGGACGGGACGACGGTCAAGGCCCGCGAACTGTCCGGCGCGAACAACCTTCTGTTCCGGCGCAATTCGGTGACCGGTGCGGTCGAGGTGGTGGCTCGGGACGGTCAGGGCATCGCGCTGAACGAGGCCCTGCACGCCAACTAGCTCGTCGACCGCGCTCGACTGTGCGGTTTCATCCGCGACTCGCCGCTCATCGGGTATGACGACGCACGTTCGTCGCGCCCGCGTGTGAAACATCACCGCTCGGGTATAGGTGCAGCGTGTTTCCGGAGGAGTTGCGGCAGCTGGCCGCCGCGCACGGGGTGGCCACGTCCTATCGCAACGAACGCCGGGAGCCGGTGGGTGTCGACGCCGAGGTGGTGATCCGCGTTCTCGGATTGCTGGACGTCGACGCCGGCACCGAGGCCGGCAGGCGTGCCGAGCTGGCCAAGCTGGCCGAGCGCGACCGCGCGGGCCGGTTACCGCCCACTGTCGCGGTGCGCCTGGACGGTAACCCGCGTGCGATGCCCGGGGCCGAGCTCCTGGTCGGTGAGGACGGCAGCCGCATCGAGGTGGCTGACGAGGTGCCCGCGGACCTGGCGCCGGGCTGGTACCGGCTGCACACCCGCGACGGCCAGCAGATCACGTTGGTGGCGGCTCCAGCGCAGGTGCCGCAGACACCGAACACCTGGGGCTGGATGGTGCAGCTCTACGCACTGCGATCGGCGCGCTCGTGGGGTATCGGCGATTTCGGCGATCTGCGCGAGTTCATCGAGTGGACGGCCGCAGAGCACGGCGCCGGGGCGGTGCTGCTCAACCCGTTGAGCGCGCCCGGCCCGACGCATCCGGTGCAACCGTCGCCCTACACCCCGTCGAGCCGGCGGTTCGCCAACCCGCTGGCGCTGCGCATCGAGGATCTCGACGCCTATCAGGCGGCAAGCCCGGACACCCGCAGCGAGGTGGACGCGCTCCGGGTTTCGTCGAGTACTGAGCGGATCGATCACGACCTGGTGTGGGCGGCGAAACGTTCTGCGCTGGAGGCACTCTGGCGATCGTCCGGCAGGCCTGACCCGCTCGAAGGGTTACCGGAGCCGGGCGGTCTGTCCGACTGGGCGACCTATTGCGCGCTCGCCGAACGTCACGGTGGGCGGTGGAGCCGCTGGCCGCACGAACTCCGCGATGTCCACGGTCGGGGTGTCGCTGGGGCGCGCCGGGAGCTGTTGCCCCGGATCGCATTTCACGCGTGGGTCCAGCAGCAGTGTGCCGAGCAGCTGGCGGCGGTGCGTGCGGCCGGACGAAACACCGGTATGGCTGTGGGTGTGCTGCACGACCTGCCCGTCGGTGTGGACGCCGACGGGGCCGACGCCTGGGCACTGGCTGATGTACTGGCCGGCGGCGTGAGCGTCGGGGCGCCCCCGGACAACTTCACCCCCCGCGGCCAGGACTGGGGGCTGCCACCGTGGCGTCCCGACCGGCTGGCGGCCACCGGCTACGCGGCACTGCGAGACATGTTGCGCGCCATCCTGTCCCATGCGGATGGATTGCGGATCGACCATGTCGCCGGCCTGTGGCGACTGTGGTGGATCCCGCCGGGCGACACCCCCGACCGCGGCACCTACGTGCACTATGACGCCGAGGTCATGCTCGCGGTTCTCGCCCTGGAGGCACACCGGGCCGGGGCTGTCGTCGTCGGTGAAGACTTGGGCACCGTCGAACCCGAGGTCACCGCGGCGTTGGCCGCCAACGAGATGCTGGGCTCGGCGGTCTCCTGGTTCACCCGCGACGAGTCCCAACCCGACCAGCCGCTGCTGGCGTCAAAGGCATGGCCGTCGCGCGCCGCCGCGAGCCTGTCCACCCACGATCTGCCCACCGCCGCAGGGTTTCTCCGGGGCGAGCACGTACGCGCACGCGCCGAGCTGGGATTGCTCGACGATGTACCGGCAGAGCAGACCAACGCGGACAAGGAGCGCGCCGAATGGCTGGCTTTGCTTCGCTCCGAAGGCCTTCTGGATGAGACCGAGTCCGACGAGGCCTCGATCATCGTTGCGATGCACCGCTTTCTGGCATCGACGCCGAGCCGGCTGAAGCTGATCTCGCCCTACGACGTGATCGGCGAGCCGCGGCAACCCAATCTGCCGGGCACGATCGACGAGTATCCGAACTGGCGACTACCCCTTGCGGAAACCCTCGAACAGCTACGCGCAGATCCGCGCGTCACCGAGATCACCGCGGCCTTCCGGTCGTGAGCCGCTATTTCGCCGACAGGATGCAGAACTCGTTGCCCTCCGGGTCGGCCAGCACCACCCAACTCTGAGCGCCCTGGCCGATATCCACGTGGCGGGCTCCCAGCCCAACCACCCGATCGACTTCGGCCTGCTGATCGTCGGGGGTGAAGTCGAAGTGGATGCGGTTCTTGACGACCTTGTCCTCGGGCACGGTCAGGAACAGCCAGTCGGGCCCGCCACCGGCGGGGGCCCGCAGGACCACGTCGCCGTCCTCGGTGGCCTCGGCAGGCCAGCCCAGCACCGTCGACCACCACGACGACAGCGCATGGATGTCGCGGGCGTCGATGCAGACATCGCTGAACCGCAGCGTCATTTCATCAGCTCCTTCTTGACGACTTTGCCCATCGCGTTGCGCGGCAGCGAATCGACCAGCCGCACCTCACGGGGGCGCTTGTGCACCGAAAGCTGTTCGGCGACAAAGGCAATCAGATCTTCTGGCCTGGCGTCACCGACAACGAACGCCACGATCCGCTGACCGAGGTCGGGGTCGGGCAGGCCCACCACCGCGACCTCCTCGACCCCGGGATGGCCGAGCAGCACCGTCTCGACCTCGCCGGCCCCCACCCGGAAGCCACCGGACTTGATCAGGTCCACCGATTCGCGGCCGACGATGCGGTGCATGCCACCCTCGTCGATGACGGCGGCGTCGCCAGTGCGGTACCACCCGTCGGGATCGAAGGCATCGGTGGTGGCATCCGGCCGGTTGAGGTAACCGTCGAACACCGTCGGGGCCTTGAGCTGAAGGCTGCCGATGGTTTCGCCGTCGTGCTGACCGACCGAACCGTCTTCGTGCACCAACCGCGTATGAACCCCGTTGAGCGGCAACCCGACCCAGCCCGGCCGGCGCTCCCCGTCGGCCCGCGTGCTGATCGTGATCAGCGACTCGGTGCTGCCGTAGCGCTCGACGGGCGGCTGACCGGTCAGCTCGGTCAGCCGGGTGAACACCGGCACCGGCAGCGGCGCGCTGCCTGACACCAACAGCCGTGCCGAGGCCAGCGCGGCGGCGGCTGCAGGGTCGGCCGCCACGCGCGACCACACCGTGGGCACCCCGAAGTACAGGGTGCCGCCGGCAGCGGCGTACGCCGCAGGGGTGGGCTTTCCGGTGTGCACGAACCGATTTCCCACGCGCAGCGAGCCCAGCAGTCCCAGGATCAGGCCGTGCACATGGAACAGCGGCAGCCCGTGCACCAGGGTGTCGTCGGGGGTCCACTGCCAGGCCTGCACCAGCGCGTCGATTTGAGCGGCGATCGCGCGCCGGCTGATCAGCACGCCCTTGGGCAGCCCGGTGGTGCCGGAGGTGTACATCACCATCGCGGTGCTCCGCGGCGCCGGCTCGGGGTAGCGGTGCCACGATCGCGCGTGCAGCCGGACCGGGACATGCGGCAGGTCGCCGAGGTCGGCGGGTGACTCCCCCAGCCAGGCCTGCGCTCCGGAGTCGGTAAGGATGTGCGCGCGTTCGGCGACCCCGACGTCGGCGGGCACCGGAACGAACGGGACGCCGGCGATCAGGCAGCCCGTGACAGCCAACACGGTGGCGGCGGTGGGGGTGGCCAGCACGGCGACTTGCCGGGCACCGCCGACCCGCTCGGCCACGGACGTGGCCGCCCCGACGAGATCACTGCGGGACAGGACGGCGCCGTCGATGCGCACGGCGTCACCGATGTCGGCTCCGGCGGCGACGGCAGCGGGATTCAGGGAGGCCAGCAGCACGTCGCCGACGGTACCGAAGATACTGGCCTGGTGAAGCCGACCACCCAGCTCTCGTCACGCGAGGTGTACCGCAACAACTGGATGACGGTGCGTGAGGACATCATTGAGCGGCCGGACGGGTCCACCGGTATCTACGGCGTCGTCGACAAGCCCGACTACGCGTTGATCATCGCGGTCGACACCGGCCGGGTGGCATTGGTCGAGCAGTACCGCTACCCGCTCGGTGAGCGCCGCTGGGAGTTCCCACAGGGCACCGCCCCGAACCGGGCCGCGGTGAACCCGGCGGAGCTCGCCGCCCAGGAGTTGCGTGAGGAGACCGGGCTGACCGCCGGTGCGTACGCCGTCCTGGGCAGCCTCGACATCGCTGCGGGCATGAGCAGTCAGCGGGGCTGGGTGTTCCTGGCCACCGACATCACCGAGGGCGAACCCGACCGCGAGCACGAAGAGCAGGACATGCATTTCGAGTGGTTCGAGCGCAGCCGGTTCGAGGAGATGATCCGCACAGGCGCGATCACCGACGCCCAGTCGATCGCCGCCTACGCGCTTTTGCTGCTCAGGGAGCGTTTCGAGGCCTAATCGTGACCGGCACGCGTGGGGCAGATGTGACGGATGAGGTTTTCTGACGGCTACGCTGATAACTCGCAACAACGTTCCGAGGAGTCATGAGCCGCCACAGTTGGGGTGCCACGCTGGTGGCCGCCGCGACGATCTGCGCCGCGGGACTGCTGTCCCCCGCCTCGGCGCACGGTCAGCCGCCGGCCTGGGACGGGCGCTACCAGATGATCACGTACGCCTCCCAGAAGGCTGGCACCAGTCCGGCCACCCGCCAGAAGGAGAACGACTTCGGCGCGGTCTTCACTCTGGCGACCGCATGTTCTGGCGGCAGGTGTGTCGCCACCGTCGTCGATGGTCCCGCGCCGAGTAACCCGACCATCCCGCAGCCGACCAAATACACCTGGAACGGCGCCGAGTGGGCCACCACCTACGACTGGGTGTGGGACTGTTTCCTCGGCGACGGCTACCAGAAGCAGTGGAGCCCGGCCACCTCGTGGGCCTTCTACACGCCACAGCCGGACGGGTCGCTGCGCGGCACATGGCATACCGACATCGCACAGGGGCCCTGCCGCGGTAGCGTCGTCATGCCCGTCGCAGCGATGCCGGCCTAGTCATTGCTCCGTGCGGCGGGCTGACCACTGCGGCGGCGCAGCCACAACCACGCCGCGAACACGCCGAGGACGAATGCGCCGAGTATTCCGAAAACCACGCTCAGCGGCGGCGTCGACGAACCCCGAGAGGACGCCGGGGCGATTCTGTTGTCACGAATCGACATGTCGGCGGGAATCCCCTGCGCACCTGCGGCCAGGGTGTCGCCCGTCAGTTGCGACCAGCCGTCCGGCAGCTGCTCGATGTAACCGAACAGCGGTTCCACCAGTTGCCAGGCCGCGGTGGTGGTGACCAGGAGGACCGTGCGGTCGCGCGGCGGGTCGGCGAAGGCCTGAATCGAGCCCAGACCCGACCCGACGTCGGCCCGCAGCACCGTGGGTAGATCGAGGCTGATCGAGGATTGGTCCCCACTGACTGGCGGATTCAGCGTCGTCTGCTTGAGCGTTGTCGAGTTGGCGACGATCAGGGCTCCGAGCTTCGACTCGAGCGCCGACTTGAGGTCGACGACGCGCGGCGTCAGCTCAGCACTAGTGACTCGCGCCATGTCGACGACGAGCCGAGCGGCATAACTGAGTTGACCGGGACCGCTACCGTCCAGCGCCACCACGAAATGCGGGCTGAATTCGGAAGGCAAGGAACGAAATCCACCAACCGCTAGCCCGCCGCGATGGACAGTGAGTGTCGATCGCGGATCGAGTTGGAAGGTGATCGGCGCGATCATCGGCGAACAGATCATCCGCGGGGTATAAGTCAACGCGAAATTCAGGACGATCCGTTCGGTGAGTACTTGTGCGGGCAGATCGAAGGTGGCGTCCAATCGGCCGCTGTCGTTGAGCGCTGAGGTGAACACAACGGTGCTGCCGGCGCGGACCATCACCGTCGCGCTGTCTTCTTTTGCCACCGGGGTGTAATCGGCGAGCAGGTGCACCCGAATGTTGTCGATCCGGCCGTCACTGAGCGCCGCGCGGTCGGCTCCGACCGTGAGGGTGGCCGTCCGCAGCACGTCCGCCTTGCCGGTCATCTGCAGCTGATCGAACGTCATCGTGTCGGTGGTGGCGCCGCGTCGCGAGCCCGCCTGGTCGACTCGGGCTCGCGGTGTCTGCGCCAGGTCCTGCACTCTATTGGCAAGCACGGATACCTGCGTCACAAGTTGGTCGTCCCGCCCGGATACTCGGAGCAGGGCCTCCGGAGTCCCGGCTCCAGCGATCTCGAGGCCGGCGGCGCCTCGCTCGACGAGAACGGCTCGCGCCAACGGCCCGGCTGGCGGCGGTGTCGCTCCCCGGGGCTGTTCGGCAACAGTGATCACGACCGTTTGCGGCCGGTAGGCACGGGTCAGCGCTGCCGCCAGCGTCAGTACCGCCTGCTGCTCGGAACTGTCCGCATCGGTCGGTGCATACAGGACGACCCGCTGAAGCACCGAAGGAAAGAACGTCGCGATCGACGTCGGCGCGGGCTCGGCCCCGGCGAAGACGGTCGCAAGGTCGGTGATGCTCAACGTCTGCTGCGGGCCGCAATTCTCGTATGGCGCATTGGTATGGCGGACGGTGAAGGACAGCCCGACCGTGGAGTCGCCGGTGTGCGCGGCCGCGATGTCGATATCGAAGGGCACGACGACCTGATCCGCTGTCTGCGCCGCAGGGAAGTTCACCGCGCCGAGGAAGGCACCCCGGTCGTCATCGATCTCGAGATAGCCACCAGATATGTTGACAGGGGCATGAATCAGACCCCGTAAACGGTTGGGTCGGAAACCTGTCGGCAGCGGGACAGCAAAGTCTTGATTGACGTTGGTAGTGGGAAAATCGACACCTCTCGGTAAGCCGAGCTGCACCCAGCTAAGTGTCAACTCGCCAGGTGTCGCCAGCAACGTGGCATCGGGATCGGCTTGGGCCGAAGTAGGTTCGGCCAGCATAACCGCTGCGGGCGCGATCAGCAGCCAGATTCCCAAGAGCGCCATCATCGTCCACCGACGCATCAGAAACCTCGCCGAGGGCAGGCTCGCAGCTCCACGCAATTCCACTTCCGTCGTGGTGGTTTCGACCGAATCGTGGGTTGGACGATACCGCGGCAAGATCCCGCCGATGTGTTATCGGAGACCGAACCCGCCGTCGGTGCCAACTTTTCGAGCACATTTCGACAGCGAATCAGTGTCGGCAGTGCAAAGTGGAAGTCATCGAAGTACAAAGGTGCAAATCTGGAGATTCGAGGGTTGATCCGTCGCTCTCGGTGAGTACGTCTCGGACGACGTGGGATGGATCGCATTGCGAATTGAGGATGAAGCACCGTGACCGTGCCCGGCAGCACCCCTCGCGCGCCGGCGTCGTCACCGATTACCCCGTCGGCGCTCGAACGCCGCTCGTGGACAGCACGTCTCCTCACCGCAGCCGCTGTCGGCATCGTCATCGGAGCGATTGCCGGCGGCTTGACGCTGACGTTGTTGAGCGCGAAGACCACCGCGACCGCGCTGATCCGGATCGTTCAGCCTGCTGATCTGACCGCGATCGCCAGCGGCGCAACCCAGACCACGCCGAACACCCAGGACAACCTCGATCGATACGTCGCCGGTGAGGTCGCCTACCTTTCTGGCGACGCGTTCGCCAAGTCGGTGGCCGAGAAGACCGGCAAGACCCGTCCCGCCGAACTCACAGTCGACCAGAACGGGCGGTCCTCGGTGATAAGTATCAGCACCACCGCGTCGAACAGCGATGCCGCAATCCGGACCGTGCAGACCGCCATCGACCTCTACAGTCAGCAGTTGGCGGCGCGAGCCGACCGAGAGCTCCGCACCCTGCTTCCGACGCTGTCCCAGTGGGAGCAGACCAGCGCCACCGACGGACCACGGCTGGAACAGATTCAGCGACTGCGGGAGAGCGTCGTGCTGCTGGCGGGTCAATCGAGCGTGGTTCCCATCGTGCAGCCACCGACGGCCGACACCAACAGTGCGCATCCTGGATTGCTGGGAGCAGCGATCGGTGCATTCCTCGGCGGCTCAGCACTGCCGCTGTTGGTAATGGCTCACCGCCGCCGATCCGCGCGACTATGGTCGGTCACAAATCTGACGGACGCCGTTGACGCCGTGCTGGTTCCAGTGGTGGAACTGCGCGAACCACCGCTGCGCCCGTCGGTCCGAGAGCAGAGAGCCCGCCTGGCCCGAACGTTGTACGCGCAGTGTTGCTCGGCGGGAACGACGCAGACGATCCTCGTGATTGGCGCATCGCCCACCTCAGGTGCCGGCGTTGTGTCGTCACTTCTGGAAACCGCCGCTGCAGAGGCAGGTTCGGTTCAGTTGGTGACACTGAATCCCGAACAGGTGGACATTCCCGGCCTGGCTCGGACCGACAGCCGACAGACGTTGATCATCAACGCCGGCGCAGTCGGTGCCTCACCGTTGATGCCCGAAGCGGTCGAACGGGCGACGACGGTCGTCCTCACGGCCCGGCTGGAAGCCGACACCATGGCGCAAGTCCGTACCGTCTGTGCTGCAACCGAATTCAGCAGTGCGCGGCGGCTCGCCGCGGTCACCTATAGACCTTGGTGGCCGTCATGGTTCGCCCAGCGGGTTAAGCCGCACGGGCGACGTGGAGCCGGCCGGACCGGGACGAAGGTTGACCACGAGGGTGAGGGTGCTCATGACCAAGCCTGAAGAGCGCGGCGCCGCCCCACGCATGGCGATCGTTCATGAACGACTCACTGAAATCGCAGGATCCGAATTCGTCACCGAACAGCTGGCGTACGAATGGCCAACCGCATCGATTCGCATCCCGATAGTGGATCCGAGGGCCCGCATCAGCTTCGCAGACCGCGTCGAGACCGGCGGCCTTTCGACCGCCTATCGCCTCTTGGGATATCGGACCTATGCGCCGCTGCTGCCGCTGGTTCCGCGGTGGCTCCGCCGGCTCGACTTCGCCAGTGCGGATGCGGTCATCATCAGTCACCACGCCTTCGCGATCGGTGCGGCACGGGCCGCCGGAACGCGACCGACGATCGCCTACGTCCACTCGCCAGCACGTTGGGCCTGGGACTCGACGATGCGCGAAGCCGAGGCCGATTCGTTGCCCGGTAAGGCCGCATTGAACGTGCTGTCGAGACAGGCGATCAAGAACGAGCTCCAGTCTTGCGGCAAGCTCACCACTGTCGTCGCAAACAGCAGGGCGGTCGCCGAGCGGATCGCTCGAAACTGGGGCCGGGAGGCCACCGTCGTCCACCCTCCGGTTGACACGGAGTTCTACACGCCGGATGCCGACGAGCCGGTCGGCGACTTCTTTTTGTTGGCCGGCCGCCTGGTGCCGTACAAACGCCCCGAGATAGCGATCAAGGCCGCCGCGGCCGCCAAGGTGAGGCTCATCGTGGCCGGCGGCAGCCGAAAGTTCGACCATTACAGGCAGATTGCCGGTGATACTGATATCACGTTCTTGGGTAGGGTGTCCGATGACGAACTGCGCAGCCTGCAGCGGCGTGCTCTGGCTTGCCTGCTGCCGGGTGAAGAGGACTTCGGCATCGTTCCTGTCGAAGCCATGGCGTGCGGCACACCGGTTGTGGCGCTGGGTGTCGGTGGTGCGTGCGACAGCGTCGTCGACGGTGTGACCGGAGTGCTGGTCCGCGGCGACGACGACGCGTCGGTCATCGACGCGTTCGCCAGTACTCTGGCCGAATTCGACCGCAAGTCATTCGACTCGGCAGAGATCCGTCGGCATGCCGAGGGCTTTTCACGCGCCGAGTTCCGGCGCAAGATGCGCGAGGTCGTCGACCGAACCCTGACCGCATATCAGGGAAGCTGACACCGGAATGCCCAATCGCAAACACGTGCAGGCCGTGGTCCAAGTGATGGCGGGCCTGGCCCTCAATGTGTTTCCCGCAATGTTCATCGCGGTCTACGCGCGGATGGCGCCGATCGAAAACCAGGGGTTCCTCGCGGTGGCTCTCGCCGTCGGCGTTTACGTGGCGCAGCTGTTCAACGCCTTCATCGTGGAAGGCAGACTGGCGACTCCCGAGGCAGATCACGATCTGTGCCTTCCGAACTGGACGGCCGCTCTGGCCCTCGTGTCGGGCGGCCTGCTGATATTCGGGCCGCCGGTCGCCCATCCCGCGGTGCTGATGCTCAGCTCGATCGGCATCATGACGGGCCTGCTTATGTCGCGGTCCATCGGCGTGGTCACCGGTCGCTGGCAGACGGAGGCGCTCTCGGCCGGACTCTTGAGCGTGGCCAGCTTGGCCGCTCTCTATCTAGCCCAGATCCACAATGACAACTGTGTTCGGGTCCTTGCACTCGGCGCGGTTGTCGCCATCGGAATTCGCTATTGGCCCCGTACCGCCCTACAGGGTCTCATGCTGCCCTCGGATGTTCGCCGGGCGAGCTGGGTCACCGGCGAGACCGCCGTGGTCGGCGCGGTTCAACCGGCCATCACCTCGGTCGTGCTAGTTCTGCTGGGACCCGCTGCGTCCGTGGCATTCCGCGTCATCTCAACCATGTCCGGGGCCCTCGAGCCGATCCTGGCCTATGGGAGGTATCGACTGCTGGCCCACGGGCACAAGGGTGAAGTAGCGATTGTCGCCGTCATCTTCTCGGCGGGTCTCGCCGCCGTCCTCGCGGTCGCGTTCTCCGGCCTGGGCCAGCTGGTGTTCGGCACGGCGTGGGCCAACGTGGGTGCCGTTGCGTTGCTCCTCGCCTGCGTGTGGAAGGGCTTCATGCTGCTGTCGACCGTGCCGTTCGCGGCCCTCCGCAAGGCCGGCGAGACGGCGCAGGTCTTCTGGATTCGCGCGACCAGCACCGTGATCTACCTGATCATCGGTCTGACAGCGGTCGTCATCTGGCGGTCCAACACCGCGATCTTCCTGGGCTTCGCTCTTGCCGAGATGGCAACGGCCGTGGTCTATCACCGGGCCGCAGTCCGCGGTGCGCCCGACTACCAGGTTCGGCTTCGTCGGCCGCAGCGCCGATGATCGACACCACCGCGCCCGCCCCGCCCGCCGGCGTGGGCTACTCCTATGCACCCGTTGTGGCTCGATGGTGGTTCAACCCGGCGGTCTTTGCGCTCGCCCCATTCCTCGCGGGACTTGTGGGATGGTCAGTTTCGTTAGGGTGGCGTCACATCCATTCCGGACCAGCGTCCTGGGACAAACTGCTGGGCTTCGCCGTCCCCGCCCGGGTGACACCCGGTGGCGTCACGCTGCTTCTGTTGTGGTGGGCCGCGGTGATCTCGATCTCGATGCTCGGCTGGCGACTCGGCTCAGCGGGCGGGCGGTCCAGGGCCGGCTGGCTCAGCCTCACGACGCCGGACATGGAACGCCGATACTTCGTGTTGGTCACCGCGGTTGCAGGGCTTGGCATCGCGTACACCATCTACCAAGTTGGCGGACCCACTTCGATTTTGGCGTCGTTGGCCAGTCAATCCGCCAATGACGTCTCCAACGCGATGTCCCAAACTGCCGGGGGACAAACCCTGCGATTCGCCACCATCCTGGCCGCACCGATCGGTGTTCACCTCTGGCGCCAGAAAGTCATTCCGTTTTTCTACATGGTGATCGCGGTTGGTCTGCTGCTCACCAGCGCAATGATCTCCTCCCGATTGTCTTTGCTGATGGCGGGATTCGTCTACCTCGCGATCTTTGCCCGCAACCGCCCAGTACCGGTACGCGATGCCGGCGATACGGCCAAGCGGATCGGCATCATCATCGGAATCCTGGTCATCGGAGTCGGGCTCCTCACCGCCATGAACTACTTCCGCAACGCGAACTACTACCGCGAGGCCGGCGTGACCAATCCACTGGTGATGAACCTCTATCAGACGGGCGCGTATTTGACTGTCCCCACACAGGTTTCGCTGGGCGTGTCCACCGCGATCATGAACAGCGACTGGCAGAATCCCGGCGATCCGATCACCTCGTCGGACGCCATCAAGCCCACCTTCCTGCAGTTCAAGAAGATCACCAAGGACAACAGCTGGAAAGATGCCAACGAGTACCACTATGCAGTGAACTTCGAACCCAACTTCTTCACCAATTCGGTGTTCGCCGACACCTACGCCGACTTCGGGATGTGGGGGTGGTTCTACACATTTCTCATCTACGGTTTCGCCGGGTTTCTCTTCGCCCGGCTGATCCGGTATGGCCCCGTGATCGCCGGCTCCGGGGGCGTACTGGCGTACTGCTTCTCCGAGATCTGGCGCATCCAGATCTTGAGCTACGGCATAGTGATCTTCTTGATGCTGCTCACGGTGGGGTGCTCGGTGTTGACCGTAGCAATGACCAAGCGGCACAACGCACCGAAGGCGTAGACCCT
The DNA here is from genome assembly GCF_001021385.1 of Mycobacterium sp. EPa45. NCBI lineage: Bacteria > Bacillati > Actinomycetota > Actinomycetes > Mycobacteriales > Mycobacteriaceae > Mycobacterium > Mycobacterium sp. EPa45. The sequence goes on from NZ_CP011773.1 coordinate 4,927,038, forward strand.
AGCCGCGCCGAATGGTCATGCGCACGGACTGCCCGACTCCCGAAGCGCCGGTGAGATGCACTGGCGCCCATGCGGTAGGTGCACTGTCCCAGGTGATTCGGAGACCGTCGACTACCCCGTCACAGTTTTCGAAACCCGTGCACGGTCCCGGCTTGTCCGGTGGGTCACCGTCGGTGATCGTGACAGCCAGCCGATCGACAGCGAGATCGCCAACGTCGTTGGCCGCGAACGCCAATACCGCCCGGCTGTGCCGAATCGACAGCGCATTCAGTCGGCTGTGACTGGTATTGGCCAGGCCCACACCGCCGTTGCCGCCAGCCGACGACGACGCCTCGACAGCGCACGACCGCAGGTCGAACCCAGTCGCGCGTTGGTCGGTCAGCGATTCCGCACGTAACGACCAATTTTTGCAGTCGCGGATCGCCGCATCCTCGATCGCGACGTCGAAGTGAGTGAACCGAGGATCGACGGCATCGTCGGGGCGGGCCAAGAGGTGGATGCCGGTCTCGCAGGAATCGATCGCCACGTCCGACATGTGCACGCCGCGTGACGCCACATAGTGCCATCCGACATCATTGCCCGGCGCGGCCGAATCGATCATCACCGCAGCACCGGAGTCGACTCCCCCGATGGCCAGCCCCGTGAGAGTCACCCCGCGGGCGCCGGCCAACCGAACGCCGTTGGCCTTCCCACCATCGATGGTCACATTGCTGACGGCGAACGAGTCGTTGGACCATTCGGTCAAGTCCGGGAACGAAAAGGTCTGCGCGGCAGAGTCAATCACCCGCTTGGGAGCGTAGTAGGTGACCAGAGCCAGTCCGTCGTCACCGGCGCCGACGGCGGTGTAACCGTCGACCCGGCCCCGCCTGCAGGCATTGAAGTGCAAGCCATCCGCCCGGGTGTTCTCCGTCCTCAGGCCGTCGACGCGGATGTCAGACGTCCCGATCATGATCACTCCGGCCTGTGGGCTGCCCCGAACCGAGCAGTGCGACAGCGCAACTCGGCTTACCGGGCCGTGACGCCAGCCACGGGAGAAGGGGTCGCCCACGATGCGGATGCCATCCCCCATCGAACGGATCGCGGGTCGCGCCCAGCGGATCGCGACATTACGCAACTCCACGTCCTCGGCCGGCCCGTGGACGAGAATGCCGTGGCCGGTGCCCGTGCCAGCGGCCCGATCGAGGTTGTCCATCAACAGCTCTGCACCGGCGTCGAATTCGACGGTCACTCTGGACAGGCCGCCGATGACGATGGCGGCGTCAGCCGTCGGATGGAGCTCAGCGAATCGATATGTGCCACTTGGGAAATACAGCGTGCTGTTGGTCCGCAGCGCGGCGACAGCTCGGCGAATCGCCGCCGAGTCGTCGGTGACCCCGTCCCCCTTGGCGCCGTGGTGACGGACGTTGACCGTGCGATGCACCTCGTGGCGCGCGAACGCGACGACCACTCCCAGTGCAGGCACACCTAGCAGCAGGTGCCGCCTCGATACTCGCGCCATCAAGTCTGCAACTCCATAACGATTGTGTCCACGGCCGCGGTGAACGGTGCTTCCGACTGCCGACGATTGACATACGACCAGCCTCTGGCCGCCAACTCGGCGCGGGCGGCATCATCGCCGCAGTACTTGCGCAGCAGCGCCGTCAGGCCCGGGATGTCCGTGGGATCGAAGTATTCCGCCCCCACCCCGCAGGTTTCTTTGACTGCCGGGATGTCAGAGGCCACGACAGCGGTGCGTGAGGCCATCGCCTCCAGCGGTGGCAGCCCGGCCCCTTCACACAGCGACGGCATCACCAGCAGCTCGGCGCCCGCGACGAGTGAGCGCAACGCCTCAAACTCGAGCCGTCCGGCCAGGACCACCCGGTCGCCAAGACCGGCGGCAACCTGCTGCACGCGCTCGTCGAGCGTCCGCAAGGACTCCCCGCCACCGGCAATCACCAACTTGTGTGGAATCGAGCCGGCGACGTCGGCGAATGCCTGCAGCAGCATCGGCAGATTCTTGTGGCGCTTCACGTTTCCGACGTAGAGCAGGTACCTCCCCTGCACCGGCGACAGCGCAGGATCGACGCCGGCGAACCACTCTTCGCCGACCGGAATCGGAGAGACGATCGGCGCGCACCGGGCCACCTGGCGAAGCGCGTGGGCGGTCGCCCTGGACGGCGTGAAAATTGCCCGACATTTGCGGGCATCGACGGTGAACATCGTGCGCGCGTAGGCGCGCTTCACCCAATTCTGGTCGCTGATTTCTGGGGGCAGTAGCTGAATTGTGTCGTGGACCGTGACGAAAGCGGCAATATCGTGGTTCCCGGGCTTCAACAGGGCGAACGGATAGGGATATTGCGGCAGCCAGATCGCCCTAGGCCGGCACTGCTTGAGCGCGTTGTTCCAAACCCGCTGTTCATCGAGGGAATACATAGGTGCATTCGCCGGCTGAGTCACCACCACCTCGGTGTTTGCATCGACTCGAGGGATGGAATCCGCGTCGGCCAAAACCGCGAGTTTCAGGCCATTGCGCGGCAGAATTTCCGCCAGGTGTGGCAACTGCATTCGGATATATGTCCCAATGCCACTGGAGTTGATGTGGCGGATGTCGAACAATAAATCTGCCATATCTCCTTCAACCCCTCGTGCCAACGCCTCGACTCAGATTACCGCCGCAGCGAGCAAACATTGCCAGTGACGTCCTACCAACCCGGTAACGGAAGGCCACAATGGACTACGTGACCGACTATGCGACCAGTACTGCCGTGCGTAACCACGCCGTGGACCTGTACCGGGTGGGCGCCCTGCTGTTCGTCGTCGTCGGGCATTGGATCGCGGCGTCGCTGACCTTCTCCGACGGATCGTTCTGGCGAGACAACCCCCTCGTCGACCTGCCCTGGACCCAGTGGCTGACATGGATCTTCCAAGTCGTCCCGGTGTTCTTCGTGGTGGCGGGCTATGCCAGCGCGGTGTCGTGGACCCACCGAGACCCGGGTGAGTCGCGGCAGGCCTGGCTGCGTCGGCGGCTGGTCCGCCCGATCGGGCCGACGGCGGTGTACGTCGCGTTCGCGTTGGTGGTTGTGGCGGTGCTGAGCCGCATCGGGGTGACCGGTTCGGAGCTCGACTTCGGCGCCTGGGCGGTGGCCATGCATCTGTGGTTCCTGGGCATCTACGTGCTGGTGGTCGCGCTGACACCGGTCGCGGTCGCCGCGCATCAGCGCTGGGGCAAGTGGGTGCCGTTCATCATCACGCTCGCGGTCGCGGCGGTAGACCTGGCGACCATCGGTGCCGACGTGCCCTACATCGGCTGGCTGAATTATCTGCTGGTGTGGTGGGTGCTCTATCAGCTCGGCATTGCCTGGCACGACGGCACACTGTGCCGGCGCGCGGCGATCGCGCTGGCGGTGCTTTCGGCGATCGTGTTGGCTCTGCTCGTCACGGTCGGGCCGTACCCGGTCAGCATGATCGGCGTACCGGGCGCGACCGTGAACAACACCGGTCCGCCCAACCTGGCGCTTCTGGCCCTCGGCGGCGTGCAGGCCGGCGTGGCGCTGGCGATCGCCCCGGCGGTCGACCGAATGGTGAAATCGGTTCGCGCTCGACGCATTCTGGCGGTCGCCAACGACAATGTGATGGCGCTCTATCTGTGGCACATGATTCCGGTCGTGATCGTGGCCCTCGCCGGGTATCCGACCGGTCTGCTGCCGCAACCGGAGCTGGGCTCGGCGGCCTGGTGGTGGTTCCGGCTGGAGTGGGTGGCGATCCTTGCCGTCGTCGCCGCCGTCGAGCTGGTGTTGTTGTGGTGGGGCCGCAGGTTGTTCTCCGCGCCGCTGCCGACATTTGGAGTCGCCATCCCGCCATCGCTGGGCGAGGTGCTGTTGTTCGCGGGCACCATCACGATCGCGGCGACGATCACGGTCTTCGCCACCCTCGGCTTCGCCCCGGCCGGGCGTGTCCCGGTCGCAGCGAGTGTCGGGTTCGCGGTGGGTGTGGCGCTGGTGGCGCTGGCGCCCGTCAATACGCGTCGAACCCGAGTTTGACCGCCAGCACCAGCCCGGCGGCACCGATGAGGATCCGCAGCGGGGTGCCTGGAGCGTGCCGCACGACGATCGGCCCCAGCCGTGAACCGATCAGGCAGCCCGCACCCAGTGGGATCACCGCGAGCCAGTGCACCGGCGCGAAGACCGCGAACACCACTGCCGCGACGCAGTTCGCCAGGCCGAGCAGGATGTTCTTGGCGGCGTTGGCGTGGGCCAGGCTGTCGGCGCCGGCGTTGAGGAGCAACGCCAGGAACAGCACACCGGCCGCGGCACCGAAATAGCCTCCGTAGAGCGCGATTCCGAAGATCGCGAGCGCCTCGGCCACCAGCACAGCACGGCGCCTGCGCCCGGGCTGGGGCGTACCGAGCGGCGCCACGATGGCCAGCGAGGCCACGCCGAGCAGTACCGGAACGACTTTTTCGAAGGCGTCCGCCGGGGTGGTCAGCAGCAGCACCGCACCGGTTGCACCGCCCGCGACGGTCAGCGGCGCCATCCGGGCGATGAAACGGCCCTGACCGACCAGTTCGGGCCTGGAGCCCCACGCCGAACCGATGCCGTTGAACACCAGCGCCACCGTGTTGGTCACATTCGCCGTGACCGGCGGCAGCCCGATCGCCAGCAGGGCCGGATAGGTCGCCACTGACGCCAACCCGGCGATACTGCCCGTCAGCCCACCGAGCACACCAGCGATCAGCAAGGTGACGGCGTCGAGTGCACTCAGTGCGGGTCCTCCCTACCGTTACGGACGGTCGGGCAGGAGTCTACGGATGCACCGCGGGGGTACCGCCGGCGTGGGCCCGGCGCCGATCTTTCCTCGGCGTCTCGTGCCGGACACGATCCGGAAACATTCTCGCCCTGGCTTCAATTGAGCATCAGCGACGGAAGCGTTCCCCGATTCCTGCAACGTCCATTCACGTTCGAGGGCAACGGATTAGACAAAGCCGTTGCTCATCGATGAATCACTGCGGTATGCGGTGCCGGCGGGGTCGGTGACTCAGCCGGTGTACTTCCGGGGTGGGCAACTCCACCGATGAGATGATCTCCGACGCTCTATTCCGAGACGGAAAATCGATGCGCTGGCCGACGACCGGACAGTGGCGTGCCCGTTGCGCGGTCACACCTTTCGATATGTGTTCCGGCGCAGCGGCTTCCGGCGCCAAATTGGCGGTACGCAGTTATCCGGTCACCGCAGTGAGAGGTTCGATCCGGATCAGCATGCCGACCGCGTGACCGGATCACGTCATCGCTGGGCCAATGCCCGCAGAAAGAACATCAGGTTGGCGGGGCGCTCGGCCAGTCGGCGGACGAAGTACCCGTACCACTGCGTGCCGAACGGAACGTACACCCGCACCTGACTGCCTTCGGCCGCCAGGCGGCGCTGCTCATCGTCCCGGATTCCGTACAGCATCTGATATTCGAATCGATCTGTGTCGCGGCCGAATTCGGCTGCCATTTTGCCGGCCGCGGCGATGACCAGCGGATCGTGGGAGGCGACCATTGGATATCCGGTGCCGGCCATCAGTGTCCGCAGGCAGCGCAGGTAGGACTCGGTGACCTCACCGGCGTCCCGGTAAGCCACCGACGCCGGCTCGTCGTAGGCACCCTTGCACAGCCGAATCCGCGCCCCGACGGCCGCGAACTCGGCACAGTCGGCCTCACTGCGCTTGAGGTAGGCCTGCAAAACGGTTCCCAGCCAATCGAACTCGGTGCGCAGTTCGCGCACGATCGCCAGCGTCGAGTCGGTGGTGGTGTGGTCCTCGGCGTCGACAGTAACCCAGGCGCCGACCTGCTGCGCCCGCTGACAAATCGTGTGCGCGTTCTCGAATGCGATCTTGTCGCCGTCCTTGGCCAGCGCCTGCCCGAGCGCGGACAGTTTCAGCGACACCTCGAGCGGACGGACGATCGCCGCGTTCTCGGCTCGGGCACCCAGTGCGCCGAGCAGCTGCAGGTAAGCCTCGACGGTGGCGTCGGCCGCGTCGACGTCGGTGACGTCTTCGCCGAGGTAGTCGATGCTGACCATGCGTTTCGAGTCACGCAGCGCCGCGACCGCGGTCAAAGCGTCATCGATGCTCTCCCCCGGCACGAACCGGGCCAGCACGTCCCCCGCGAGCGGCAGGTGCTCGACGCTGCGGCGTAACCGGTTCGAGCGGCTGGCGGCCAGAATGGCCGGCCGCGCAATCTTGGTGAAGGCGCTCATCAGTCCACCGCCATATGCGGGTAGACGTGGCTGGTCGGCGGGACGAACGTCTCCTTCATCGAACGCGCCGATGTCCAACGAAGCAGATTCAGCGGCGAGCCGGCTTTGTCGTTGGTGCCCGAGGCCCGCGACCCGCCGAACGGTTGCTGCCCGACAACGGCACCGGTCGGCTTGTCGTTGATGTAGAAGTTGCCTGCGGCGAACCGCAGCCGCTCGGCGGCCGTCTGGACGGCGGCCCGGTCGTCGGCGATCACCGCGCCGGTCAGCGCGTAACGTGCGCCGCCGTCGACGACGTCGAGGACGGCGTCGAACTCGTCGTCGGGGTATACGTGCACCGCGAGAATCGGCCCGAAGTACTCGGTACTGAACGCCTCATCGGTCGGATCGTCGGACAACAGAACAGTGGGACGGACGAAATAGCCTTCGCTGTCGTCACATTCGCCGCCGACCGCGATCGTGACACCGGGGGCGCTCTTGGCCCGCTCGATCGCACGCGAGTTCTTGACGAAGGCACGCTCGTCGATGACCGCCCCGCCGTAGTTCGACAGGTCGGTGACGTCGCCATAGGCCAACGCTTCGGTGGCGGCGAGCAAGTCGTCGCCCATCGTCTGCCACACCGAGCGCGGGACGAACGCCCGCGAGGCGGCCGAGCACTTCTGCCCCTGATAGTCGAAGGCACCCCGAATCAGCGCGGTCCGCAACACATCTGGGTTCGCCGAGGTGTGTGCGACCACAAAGTCCTTACCGCCGGTCTCCCCGACCAGTCGCGGGTAGCTGTCGTAGTCGGCGATGCGGGTGCCGACCTCACGCCACAGGTGCTGGAAGGTGGCGGTCGATCCCGTGAAGTGGATACCGGACAGCCGCCGGTCGGCCAGCAGCACATCGGAGACCGCAAGTCCGTCGCCCGCAACGAGATTGATCACGCCGGGCGGAAGGCCCGCGGCCTCGAGCAGCTGCATCGTCAGATAGGCCGCGAAGGTCTGGGTGATCGACGGTTTCCACACCACGGTGTTGCCCATCAGCGCCGGTGCGGTCGGCAGGTTGGCGGCGATCGCGGTGAAGTTGAACGGCGTGATGGCATAGACGAAACCGTCCAGCGGGCGGTAGTCGGTGCGATTCCAGACACCCGGGCCGCTGATCGGCTGCTGCGCCAGGATCTGCCGGGCGAAGGCGACGTTGAAGCGCCAGAAGTCGACCAGCTCGCAGGGCGCGTCGATCTCGGCTTGATAGGCGGCCTTGGACTGGCCCAGCATGGTGGCCGCCGCGATCTTTTCCCGCCAGGGGCCGGCCAGCAGGTCGGCGGCACGCAGGAACACCGCGGCCCGTTCGTCGAACGGGGTGGCCGCCCAGTCATGTTTGGCGGCCATCGCCGCGTCGACCGCGTCCACGGCGTCGGCGGCGGTGCCGTTGGACAGCGTGCCAAGCCGGGCGCTGTGCCGGTGCGGTTGGACCACGTCGATGCGCTCGCCGTCGCCAACTCGGCGACGGCCGCCGATGACGTGCGGCAGATCGATGGGCTCGGTGGACAGTTCGCGCAGGGCCGCGGTGAGGCGGGCCCGTTCGGCGGATCCGGGTGCGTAATCGTGTACCGGCTCGTTGGCCGGCGCGGGAACATCGGTGCGGGCGTCCATGCAGTTCAGGATGACGCGCCCGGCCGTCCGATCTGTTGGCTGATCGGCTAAGACTGCACATCGAAACTAGTAGGATCGGACAACATGCGTGAGACCGGCGTCGGCCTGGGTCAGCTGGTGTTGGCTCTGGATGCGACGCTGGTGCGGCTCGTCGAAGCGCCGCGTGGCCTCGACCGCCCGGTGCGCTCGGCCGCGCTGATCGATTCCGACGACGTGCGGTTGGGCCTGGCGATCAGCGCCGGCTCGGCCGACGTGTTCTTCCTGCTCGGCATCTCCGACGCCGACGCCGTCCGATGGCTGGACCGGCAGGTCGCCGCGCACGGCTCCCCCGCGGCGATCTTCGTCAAAGGCCCGTCCGAAGCCGTCGTCGCCCGCGCGGTCGCGGCGGGCACGGCCGTTGTCGCAGTCGAGGACAAGGCCCGCTGGGAGCGGCTGTATCGCCTGGTCAATCATGTCTTCGACCACCGGCGATCCGACGCGGTCACCGATTCGAGCACCGACCTGTTCGCCTTGGCTCAGTCGATCGCCGACCGCACCCACGGCATGGTCAGCATCGAGGACGCGCAGTCACATGTGCTCGCCTACTCGGCGTCCAACGACGAAGCCGACGAGCTGCGGCGGTTGTCGATCCTGGGCCGGGCCGGCCCGCCCGAGCATCTGCGGTGGATCGCCCAGTGGGGCATCTTCGACCGGCTTCGGGCGGGCACCGACGTGGTGGCCGTCGACGAGCGGCCCGAATTGGGACTGCGGCCGCGGCTGGCGATCGGCATCCATCGCCAAGACCAGCGCCCGGGCTTCGACGGCACGATCTGGGTGCAGCAGGGTTCGCGACCACTGGCCGACGACGCCGAGGAGGTGTTGCGCGGCGCGGCGGTGCTGGCGGCCAGGATGACGGCCCGCCTGGCCGCGCGGCCGTCGGCGCATCTGCTGGCCGTGCAGCAGCTGCTCGGGCTGACCGACACCGACGACGCGGACGTGCCCGCCGTGGCGCGGGAACTCCGCATCCCGCTCGACGGCCGTGCCGCCGTGATCGGCGTCGTCGCCGCCGACGGCGAGGCTCGGCTGTCCGATGTTCTGGCGCTGAGCGCCAGCGCTTTTCGCCCGGATGCCCAGGTCGCCGCCAACGGCTCCCGGGTCTACGTGGTACTGCCCGACTCCGGGCGCACCGCCGCGGTGGTGTCGTGGATCCGCGGCACCATCAGCACGCTGCGCGCCGAGCTCGGCCTCGACCTGCGTGCGGTGATCGCGGCCCCGATCGCCGGGCTGGCTGCGGTCGCCGGCGCCCGCCGCGAGATCGACCGAGTCTTCGACAGCGCGCAGCGCCACCCTGTGTTCGGTCAGGTGACAACGCTGGCCGAGGCGCGCACCACGGTGCTGCTCGATGAGATCGTCACGCTGGTGGCCGCCGACGAAAGGCTGATCGATCCTCGCGTGCGCGGACTGCGTCACTCCGAGCCCATCCTGGCCGAGACGCTGCAGGTGTATCTCGACTGTTTCGGCGACGTGGCAGCGGCCGCGGCGGCGCTGCAGGTGCACCCCAACACTGTCCGTTATCGGGTACGCCGCATTGAGCAGGTACTTTCCACTTCACTGAGCGATCCTGACGTCCGGCTACTACTCTCACTAAGCCTGCGGGCAACCGCTTGATCGGCACCGTCAAGCAGACGCGCCGCGTTCACCGAGAAATTTTTGGTCGAACCTGGTAACAATGTTGCATCTGTTGCCGATGAGGCTTTTGTCATGACTGGCTGTGAGGCCCGTCACGGCACCACAAAACCTCGGTGAACCGGGCCCCCCGATCACCGTCGAACCACTGAGCACAAGGGGTCAGCATGAAATACGTGGGTCGAGTGCTGGTGGCGATGATCGCTGCCGTCGCGGCGCTCTTTGTCGGGACAGGTACCTCGCACGCAGGTTTGGACAACGAGCTGAGTCTGGTTGACGGCGGTGGCCGCACGATGACTGTTCAGCAGTGGGACACCTTCCTCAATGGTGTGTTCCCCCTGGACCGCAACCGGCTGACTCGTGAGTGGTTCCACTCCGGCAAGGCCGTCTACAGCGTGGTCGGCCCGGGTGCCGACCAATTCGCGGGCACCTTGGAGCTGGGCTACCAGGTCGGCTTCCCGTGGTCACTGGGTGTGGGCATCAACTTCAGCTACACCACCCCCAACATCCTGCTCGACGACGCCAATATCTCCCCGACGGGCTTCAACCCGCTGGGCTCGGTGATCACCCCGAACCTGTTCCCGGGTGTGTCGATCTCCGCCGACCTGGGCAACGGCCCCGGTATCCAGGAAGTCGCCACCTTCTCGGTGGACGTCTCGGGCCCCAACGGCTCGGTGGCCGTGGCCAACGCCCACGGCACCGTCACCGGCGCGGCCGGCGGCGTGCTGCTGCGGCCCTTCGCCCGCCTGATCTCCAAGGCCGGCGACAGCGTCACCACCTACGGCGAACCCTGGAACATGAACTGACGCGTCTCTGACCCCGCTTGGGTGGAGCGGCTGGCTAACTCAGCCGCTCCACCGCGGCGGCGATACGTTCGTCCGTCGCGGTCAGCGCCACTCGAACGTGCTGGCTGCCCCGCGGTCCGTAGAACTCCCCGGGAGCCACCAGGATGCCGCGTTCGGCCAGCCAGGCCAGCGTCGTCCGGCACGGCTCACCGCGAGTGGCCCACAGATACAGACCGGCCTCGGAATGGTCGACGGTGAACCCCGCCGATCGCATCGCGGCCAGCATCACATCGCGGCGGCGCGCATAGCGCTGCCGCTGTTCGAGTTCGTGGGCGTCGTCGTCGAGCGCGGCGACCATGGCCGCCTGTACCGGCCCGGGCACCATCATCCCGGCGTGCTTGCGCACCTCGAGCAGCTCGGCGACCACAGCGGGATCGCCGGCGACGAATCCGGCGCGATACCCCGCCAGCGATGAGCTCTTCGACAGCGAGTGCACGGCCAACAGCCCGGTGTGGTCACCGCCGCTGATCGAGGGATGCAGGACCGACGTCGGCTCTTCTTCCCACGCCAGGCCGAGGTAGCACTCGTCGGACACCACGAGCGTGCCGCGTCCGCGGGCCCATTCGACGACCTTGCGGAGATGGTCGCGGCCCAACACCTTGCCGGTGGGATTGCTCGGCGAGTTGATGAAGAGGACGGCGGGCGACTCCGGACCGAGTTGGGTCACCGAGTCGGCCGGAATGACCCGGGCGTGCGCCAGCCGTGCTGCCACGTCGTAGGTCGGGTAGGCCAGTTCGGGAACCACGATCAGGTCGTCGGGGCCCAGACCCAGCAGGGTCGGCAGCCACGCGATCAGTTCCTTGGTGCCGATGACCGGCAGAACCGCCTGCTCGGGTAATCCGGTGATGCCGTAGCGCCGGTGCAGCGCGGCCACTGCGGAGGCCCGCAACGCGCGCGTACCCGCGGTGGTCGGATAACCCGGTGCCGAGCTGGCCGCGGCCAAGGCCTCCCGGATCACCGGCGCCACCGGATCGACCGGCGTTCCCACCGACAGGTCGACGATGCCGCCCGGGTGAGCTCGCGCGGTGGCCGTGACGTCGGCGAGGGTGTCCCAGGGGAAAACCGGCAGCTCCGCCGAGCGACGATGCCGAGCGTAGCGAGCAGGAGGAGCGGGCGAATCAGACATCAGCCGAAACCGGGCGACGCTGCGCGCGCAACGGGACGGGAGCCGTCAGGCCTCTTCCTTCGGCGGCAGGTCCTTGACCGCCTGCGGGTCGTTGTCGGTCTGGCCGACCTTGGAGGCCCCGCCCGGCGAGCCCAGCTCCGCGAAGAAGTCAGCGTTGATCTGCGTGTACTGGGACCACTGGTCCGGAACGTCGTCCTCGTAGTAGATGGCCTCGACGGGGCAGACCGGCTCACACGCACCGCAGTCCACGCACTCGTCGGGGTGGATGTACAGCATGCGTGCGCCCTCATAGATGCAGTCGACCGGGCATTCCTCGATGCATGCCTTGTCTTTGATGTCGACGCAGGGTTCAGCAATCGTGTAGGTCACTGAGGTTCTCCTCGGTCTGCTCTATTCGGTGTGGCTGTGTGTCTCACGGGGCAACTGGGAACGCCTAGTATCCGATGCCGGTTACCGGATAGCCGACTCAGTGTGCCCTAACTTGTCGCCCATCGGAGCACCGGTCCGCACATGGTGTTCCGCGCGGTTACTGATACTAGACGTTTCGTATATTAGCGAGCTACACCGGCAGTGTCCTTGCCGACACCGTCGGCGGGTCACCAGCGGCAGTACGTCGGCTTTCAGGCCGCAAGATCGGCGTAGGTCGTGGTGCGCTGCCGCGCCGGGCGGCCGATGCTCGCGGCGATGGCCACCAACTCCTCCGCGGACTTCGCCGAGCCGTTCTCCGAGCCCGCCATCCGGGAGATCGTCTCCTCCATCAGCGTGCCGCCCAGGTCATTGGCTCCGCCCTGCAGCATCACCTGGGTGCGCTCGACCCCCAACTTCACCCACGACGTCTGGATGTGGGAGATCCTGCCGTGCAGCATGATCCGTGCCAGCGCGTGCACCGCCCGGTTGTCCCGGTGCGTCGGGCCCGGACGCGCGCCACCGGCCAGATACAGCGGTGAGGACTGGTGCACGAACGGCAGCGGCACAAACTCGGTGAAGCCACCGGTGCGGTCCTGGATACCGCGCAGCACGTTGAGGTGCCCCACCCAGTGTTTCGGGGTGTCGACATGGCCGTACATCATCGTCGAGCTCGACCGCAGTCCCACCTCGTGCGCGGTGGTCACCACGTCGATCCATTCCGAGGTGGGTAGCTTGCCCTTGGTCAGCACCCAGCGCACCTCGTCGTCGAGAATCTCCGCCGCGGTGCCGGGGATGGACCCGAGGCCGGCCTCGCGCAGCGAGGTCAGCCATTCGCGTACCGACAGCCCGCTGCGGGTCACGCCGTTGGCGATCTCCATCGGCGAGAAGGCGTGCACGTGCATCGACGGCACCCGCGCTTTGACCGCCCGCACCAGATCGGCGTAGCCCGTGACCGGCAGTTCGGGATCGATCCCGCCCTGCATGCAGACCTCGGTCGCCCCGGCGACATGCGCTTCCCAGGCACGGTCGGCGACCTCGGCGGTGGACAGCGAGTACGCGTCGGCGTCGCCCTTGCGTTGCGCGAACGCACAGAATCGGCAGCCGGTGTAGCAGATATTGGTGAAGTTGATATTGCGGTTCACCACATACGTGACGTCGTCGCCAACGGCCTCCCGCCGCAGCGAATCAGCAAGAGCGGCAATGGCATCCAGGGCCGGACCGTCAGCGGTGGCCAAAGCCAGGTATTCGTCGTCGCTGCAGCCGCCCGGGTTGCGCTCGGCCGACCGCAGGGCCGCCAGCACATCGGTGTCGATCCGCTCGGGCGCACGGGCAGCCAACTCGGAGACCTTCTCCCGGATCGACTCCCAGTCGCCGAAGGCGCTACCGAGATCGCTGCGCGTCTCGGTCAGCCTGCCCTCGGTGTCGATGGCCGAGTGGAGGTCGGTGCGTCCCAACGACTCTGATGCCTCGTCGGGCTCCTGCCAGGGCCGGCCGACCGGCTTGGTGTCGAGAGCCCACCCGGTGTCCGGGTCAGCCAGGGCATCGACGTGCCCGCGCACCCGCGGATCGATCCAGGCCGCACCCGCCTGCACATACGACGGCTGGGCGGTAAGTCGTTCCACCAGTTCGTAACCCGCCGCGGCGGTCACCTCGGCCAGGTCGTCCAGCGCCGGCCACGGCCGTTCCGGGTTGACGTGATCGGGGGTCAGTGGAGAAACCCCACCCCAGTCATCGACGCCTGCAGCGACCAGCGCCAGGCATTCCTCCCGGGAGACCAGATTCGGTGGCGCCTGGATACGCATCTTCGGGCCGAGCACCAAGCGGCTCACCGCGATGGTGGCCAGGAATTCGTCGATCCCGGCATCGGGCACCGCGGCCATCGCGGTGTGATCCTTGGCCCGGAAGTTCTGCACGATCACTTCCTGAACGTGCCCGAACTCCTTGTGAGAGCGGCGGATCGCATGCATGGTTTCGGCGCGCTCAGTCAGGGTCTCGCCGATGCCGACCAGCAGCCCGGTGGTGAACGGAATCGACAACCGGCCCGCGTCATCGAGGGTGCGCAGCCGCACCACCGGATCCTTGTCCGGGCTGCCGTGATGCGCCAGACCCTTCGTTTCGTACAGGCGCCGCGAGGTGGTCTCCAGCATCATGCCCATCGACGGGGCCACCGGCTTGAGCCTCGACAGCTCCGTCCAGCTCATCACGCCGGGATTCAGGTGCGGCAGCAGGCCGGTCTCTTCGAGCACCCGGATCGCCATGGCACGCACGTAATCCAGGGTCGAGTCATAGCCGCGCTCGTCCAGCCACTGCTTGGCCTCGTCCCAGCGGGCCTCCGGCCGATCACCGAGGGTGAAAAGCGCTTCCTTACAACCCAACTCCGCGCCGCGCCTGGCGACGTCGAGGATCTCGTCGGGTTCCATGAACATGCCCTTGCCCTCGGCGCGCAGCTTGCCGGGCACGGTGACGAAGGTGCAGTAGTGGCAGGTGTCGCGGCACAGATGGGTCACCGGGATGAACACCTTGCGCGAATACGTCACCGGTAGCCGCCCACCCTTGCCCCGTCGGCCGGCCGAGTCCAAGCCGGCGTCGCGCACCCGGGCCGCGCTGGCGCACAGGTCGACGAGGTCGTCACCGCGGGCGGTCATCGCGATCGCCGCTTCGTCGACGTTGAGCGCGACACCGTCTCTGGCGCGACGCAGGACACGTCTGAGCGCCGCAGATGACGGAGCATCAGTCCGCGGCGGAACCACCGGCGTTGGCAGCGGACTACTTGGCTGCGAGTTCAGGGCCACTCCCCGGTAACCGTCGGCAGCAGAGAAATCATCCGCGCGTCTCACAATCTGAAACTCGGGCGACGGGCATAGGCCACACAGTAGTCCTCACGCTTGGCTGCGCGGCCCCACCCGCCGGTCCCTCTCGGTCATCGGGACACGGCCGAGAAATCTGTACCACTGACGCGCGCGCAACGTAGATTGTCGGTGTTAGCTGTGTTCGAAGCAGGGAGTTCGTCATGACCGTGTCCGTCCGTTCATATCTGACCGCCGGCGTGGCGGCAGCAGTCGTCGGCGCCATGGCGTTCGCACCCGTGCAGCCATCGACCCCTACCGTGCTCTCGGTTGACGCGCTCCGGCTCGCCGGCGCGGTGGAGCCGCTGGTCAAACAGGTCAACAACGCCGCAGCGACGTTGGGCCAGGCCGACCCGGGCACGGCGCCTCAGCAACCCCTGGCTGCGGCCTCGGCGACCGCCAACAACAACGCGTCGGACGCTATCGACGCGGCCTACAACGTGATCATGTACTGGGCCGACTACTGGGCCAACGACTTGGGCCCATATTTACTGGGGTGGGTTCCGTTCGGCTATCTCATCAGCGACCAGATCCAGATCTGGTACAACACCTTCACCGTGCCGGTGTCCGCCAGCTTCGTCTACGACTTTCTCGACCCGGTGGTCAACGACTTCTGGAACCCCGCGGTGTGGAGTGCCGGCCTGACAGCGCTCGCCCAGACCACCTTCAACAGCTTCGGCGCCACGGTGAACCAGGAGATCGCCTACGTCATCAGCTTGCAGTGGTTCCCGATCCCCCTGCCGCCCCTACCGCCGCTGCCGTTCGCCGCACTGAAGACGCCCGCCGCGGCGGCGAGTGCTGAGACAGCCGTCGCGAAGACCACCGACACGCCGAGCGCCAAGTCGGGCACGGGTCATTCCGGCCGGCCGCAGGTGGCCAAGCAGACGACCGACGCAGTTGACGACACGACCGTCGCCGAAACGGTCACCGGGACAACCGCATCGCCGGACTCCACTCTGAAGGCCGCCGCAGCCACGAAGTCGGCCAAAGACGACAACGCCGCGAACTCGGGCAAGACCGGTTCGGCCAAGTCCGGCGCCGACACCGGGAAAAAGAAGTCGACGGCGGGCTCGGCGCGCAGTCACGGCGCCACATCGGCAAAGGGTGACGGCTAGGAATTACGGTTCCCGGGTGCGTCGCCAAAGGAAGAGCGCCGGCGGGGCTGCGCCCAGGGCCAGAAAGAACAGCACGGAGTAGGCCATCACCCCTGGGCCGCCGAACACGATGTCACCGCCCGGCCCGCCCAGCGTCAGCCCCGCAACGGTGACCAGCCACGTCAGCAGCGGCAGCGCGGCAAGCCGGGGGGACTCCGTCCAGTGCCCGGCCGCCCACACCAGGGCCAGGTTCACCAATCCACTGACCAGCGCGCTGATCGGAACGGGAAAACCTCCGACATAGAACGGCAGCAGCAGAGCGCCGGCGACAGCGGAGATCACGCCGTCGACGGCCAGCAGCGCGAGCACCACGCCGCGGACGGCCGGGGCGGTCGCGCCCGGGTCCTGCGTGACCTCGACGGAACGTTTGGTGGCGGTCAGGTCGGGATGCTGTCGAGCAGCGACACCAGCGAGCCGACCACCCATTGGAAATTGTCGGCCCGGTCCTGCCAGTGCTGCAGGTTGGGATCGAGGTCGGGGTCCATGGCCGTCCCTTCGTCGCGCGTGCACCGAAGCCTACCCCGTGCGGACGTGCTTCAACCTACTGCCCGAGATCGAGCCCGCCCAGAAGGTCGGTCTCCCAACCTCGCTCGTTGGTTGGGCCCACCACGCCGTCGACGAGCACGTAGTGTTCGGCGGCCAGCACGGGCAGCACAAGTTTGTTGGACAGCGTGAACGCCCGCCGGGTGGGGCCGACCAGCATCTGTGTGGCGTGTGCGGCGACGGCGTCGACCTTGGCCTCGACATGCTCGGGCGCCTCAACGATCGCGGTGACCTTGTCGTCGGGAAAGCCGAATTCGACGTCGGGGGGCGGCATGATCCAGTCGGCCAGCACATCCTCGGGCCCGAGTGCATTGACGCCGTCGCGAAAAGCGCTGGCGCAGATGACACCCCAGTAGAACTTCGGCACCTTCCACGTCGCGGCGGCGACCGCGGCGGTGGTGATCTTGTGGGTCTGCACATGGTCCGGGTGGCCGTAGCCGCCGCCGGGGTCATAGGTGGCGACGACGTGCGGCCGCAGTTCGTCGATGACCTCGACCAGGAGGGCGACGGCTTCGTCGAAGTCGGCGTCGACGAACTTGGTCTGGTTGCGTGCGGGAGTGCCCGGCATGCCGGAATCGCGCCACTTGCCGGCCCCGCCCAGGAACCGCGGGCCGGAGACGCCCAGCGCCGCAAGCGCGGCCGTCAGTTCGCCGATCCGGTAGCCACCCAGTTGGTCGGCTTCGTCGACCCCGAGGCGCAGCCACCGCTCGTCGATGATCTCGCCCTCTTCACCGAGGGTGCAGGTGAGCACGGTGACATCGGCGCCGCGTTCTACGTAGCGCGCGATGGTGACGGCGTTGTTCATCGTCTCGTCGTCGGGGTGGGCGTGCACGAACAACAACCGCGGAGTCTCCTGCTCAGCCACGTGCGACACCCTACCGCCGCCAGTGACATAGATTCGGCCCGTGAACCGGCGCGACCTGGAGTTCGGCTGTGCGGTCCTGGCGATCGGGCTGCTGGCCGGGCTTGCGGGCGCCGCGACCACGCTGTTGCTGCACGCCGTCGAACACCTCACCTTCCACTACAGCTTCGGGACACTTCTTGAGGGCGTCACCGGGTCGAGCCCGGTGCGCCGCGCGGTCGGCCCGACGGTCGGCGGTGCGCTGGCCGGTTTGGGCTGGTGGCTGCTGCGGCGCCGGACCCGGGTGCCGTCACTCTCGGAAGCCATCAGTGCCCGCGGGCCGTTGCCGCGGCTGGCGTTGTCGCTCGACGCCGGCCTGCAAGTTCTGCTGGTGGGCACCGGTGCCTCGCTGGGTCGGGAAGGAGCACCGCGGCAGTTCGCCGCGGCGCTCGGCGATCTGGGCACGTCGAGGTGGGCGCTCACTGCCAGTGACCGTCGAATTCTGTTGGGCTGTGCGGCCGGAGCGGGCCTGGCAGCGGTGTACTCCGTGCCGATGGGCGGCGCCCTGTTCGCGATCCAGATCGCGCTGCCCGGAGCCGCCGGGCCGGCGACATCAGGCGGAAGCTGGAGCCTGCGCGCGGTGGGGACCGCGATGATCACCTCGAGCATCGCGGTGGCGGTGGCCGCCCCGGTCACTCACCTCGAGGTGCCGCTGCATTGGCCCGATCCCGAGCTGTCGTATTTGCTGACCGGATTCGCCGTCCTGATCTCACCGCTGGCGCTGGCAGTCGGCCGCGGCTTCAACCGGTTGATGGCCTACACCAAAGGCCATCGGGTCGGTGACTCATGGCTGCTGATACCGGCGATCGCGGCCGCCGGGCTGTTGGTCGGCGTGCTGTCGCATTGGTGGCCCGAACTGCCGGGCAACGGCAAAAGCGTGCTGACAGTCAGCGTCGCGTCCGGCCTGACCCTGGCCTCGGCCGGCGTCATCCTGCTTCTCAAGCCGCTGGTGACAGCGGTGTTCCTGCGCGCGGGCGCGGTCGGCGGCATGCTCACTCCCGCGTTGGCGACCGGCGCGGCGATGGGGTCGGTGGTGGCCGTGGTGGTGAATACCTGGACGCCGATGACGGTCAGCGTGCCGGCGGTGTCACTCGCCTGTGCCGCGGGGGTGCTGGCAATCACGCAGGGCGCCCCGGCCTGGGCAGCGCTGTTCGTGTGGGAGCTGGCCCGCCCGCCGTGGTGGCTGCTGATCGTCTTCGCCGCCGCCGCGTACGCCGCGAGTCTGCTCGACGGATTCCTGCGGCGCCGCCGAGAAATTCAGTTGAACTCCCCAGCGCGCCACTGACAACTGCGGCCGCATCGGGTAGAAGGACTCAGGTGGAGAACTTGCCGCTTCCCCCGACCGCAGGCTCATCGATTCAACGCGCCATGGAACGCCGGCTGCTCCGGCGTTCGATCGCCAGCGGTGAGATCACCATGCCCGCCGTGCCAGGCATGCTCGAGGCGTATGTGACCATGTGCGCCAACCTTTTCGGGACACTGGGCAGCGAATTCAGCGCCGAGCAGATCGACGAACTCCGCGGCATCCTGCATGCCCAGTTGACCGAAGCGTTCACCGCCTCCCCGCGTTCGGAGATCGTCATCTCCTACAGCGCCCCCGTCGGAACGGTGTTGAGCTACCACGTGAAAAGCCGGTGGTGGACGGTTGAAGGCGCGTACGAGAACTGGATCGCCACCCGCGAACCGCCGCTGTTCGGTTCGGAGCCGGACGCGCGGGTGTGGGCACTGGCCACCGAGGCGGCCGATCCCCCCTCCTTCCCGATCCTGGATCTGGGTGCCGGAACCGGACGCAACGCACTCGCCCTGGCGCGGCGCGGCCATGCCGTCGACGTGGTGGAGCTGACGGCCTCGTTCGCCGAAAGCATCCGCGCGGCCGCCCAGAGCGAGTCGCTCGCCGTTCGCGTGTTGCAACGCGACATCTTCGCGACGGCCGACGACCTCCGCCGCGACTACCAATTGATTTTGCTGTCGGAGGTCGTGTCGGACTTCCGGTCCACCGATCAGCTGCGCGGGATCTTCGACTTGGCCTCGCGGTGCCTGGCCCCCGGCGGCCGCCTGGTGTTCAACGCGTTCGTCGCGCACCGCGACTACATCCCCGATGACGGGGCACTTCAGCTGGGCCAGCAGTGCTACACCACGATCTTCACGCAACACCAGATGGCCGATGCATTGGCCGGGTTTCCGCTGACCCTGGTGTCGGACATGTCGGTCTATGACTACGAGAGGGACCATCTGCCGGCCGGGACCTGGCCGCCGACCAGCTGGTACGCCGAATGGGTCAGCGGGCAGGACGTGTTCGACGTCCCCCGCGACGAACGTCCGGTCGAGATGCGCTGGCTGGTGTACGAGAAGTCGAGCACACCACCTACGTGACGCACCGAAATTAGCCGGTTTGTGCGTATTCAAACTCCCTTAGCCGCCCTTAAGGTTTCCGGGAGAACTAATTGGGTTGGCTCCCAAGGATTTTGTGCCCTCACCTCGGTGAATGAGGGTTCTCGGGCAAAAAAATTCTCAGGCGGAGTCTTTACCCTTATCAGCCTTTTCTCAGGTATCGTTCTTGTAGCCGGTGCCGCAAACATGGATAGGGAGACGGCATGCGACGGGCGTTGGGGCCAGTCCTTACTACAGGAGTGGCACTCGTGGCGGCGACTGTGGTCGTGGCCAACCCCCTCGCGCCTCCGTCCAGGGACATGCAGATTTCGACCACCCAGTTGTCGACCAGCCCTGATCTGCTCAGCCCGTCGGACAAATCCCTGCTCAGCGCGTTGACTCCCAAGGTGGCCGTGTCCGATATCGGCCCGGCGCTTGCGCAGATTCTGGCCGCCCTCGCCGCCGACGCCGACCGGATCAGCCGCGAGGTCAGCTCGGCGATCAACCCGGAGCCGGTCGTAATTTCGGCGCTGCCCGAGCAAACCGCGTATCGGCCCGAACCCGTCGTTCCGGCCTTCGTCGAGTCGGCGAATGCCACTCCTGCGGCGCCCACCAGCTTCGCCTCCGCGGTCGTCAGCTCTGAGGTCGTAAAGGCACTGAACGGCCTGGTCCTGGACACCTCCGTTCTCAGCGGGAAGGTGGTCGAGGCTGCCTATGCCGTCGTCGACGTGATCTTGCGGGTGCCTCAGTACGTCATGACCGCCGCTCTGGACGTCCTCAAAGGTGATATCGCCGGCGCGCTGGACACCGTCAAAGCCGCACTCAACGCGATCTGGGCTCCCGGGCTGACCATTCTCGACGGCATCCGGGACTTCTTGTACGGCCGAGCCCCTGCGCCCATCCCGCCGCCCGCAGCATTCAAGACTGTCGCCGCATCGGCCACTGTGAGCTCCGGCATCGACACCACGCAGACCGAGAGTGACCCGTCGCCCAGCACCGGCACCGCGACGACGTCGTCGTCCGGCCGCGACAAGGCTGACTCCGCGCGCAAACGCGACACGGCGCCGTCGGCCGCGAGCCTGAAGCCGAGCGCGACGAAGTCGGCCGACACAGGCACGGACATCGGTACCTCCACCAAAGAGCCCGGCAGCAGCAAGCCGGCGACAGGCACAACACGCTCCACCGCCGGGTCGGGCCGGGCCTCGAAGAACTCCGCGAGCGCCAGGTCGTCGTCCGACTGAGCCGCCCGGCGCCGGGCGAAGTGGTTCACCGCTCAACCAACCCGCGCCAGATGTCCGCAACTCGCCGCTTATCAATTTGCTGTCGGGTAGGTTTTGCCTGGTCGGTACACCTTGGCGAAGGAGCCAGAAATGCCTGCCGCTGTCAACGCGTTCTATCGGACCACCATCGCGCTCGCCGGGGCGAGCGTCGTCGCCGCCAGCCCGCTGATCCCCAGCCACACCGCGCCCATCGCATCGGTGCAGCTCCCCCAGATCCAGCTCACCGACCTGAGCGTTCCGGCGCTCGGCGCCATCCCCTATCAGATCGGCATCAACATGCTCGGCGACTTCATCGCCGCAGCGCCGATCCTGCTCGGCAGCACCCAGCAGTGCGCGACCGTCTGCCTCGGGCCGAATACCCCGGCGCCGGACCCGAACTACGCCCCCTTCACCGGCTGGGGTCTCGTGGGTCTCGGCAACGGGCTGATCACCAGCCCGGCCGCATTCTTCGCCGCGCTGCAAGCCGGCCAGAATGCCGCCCAGGCAGTGGGCGTGGCACTGCTCGCCATCCAGGTGCCGATCGCCAACACATTCAGCCTGCTTCTCGCGCCGCGCATCCCGGCCGGGGGCTTCGAGTTGCGGGCCACGCTGGACCGTGCGTTCGCGGCCTACAAACACGCCGTCGACTACGGGGTCAACATCGCCGCCCAGGCCTTCGTGACCGGCCCGCTGACGGTTTTGGCCGGCGCGGTCGAGGGGACGACGGTGTTCGCCGGAACCCTGGCCCAGACCGGTGACGTCGCGGCCGCTTTCGCCGCCGGCCGCATCCCGTTCCAGAACTCGATCCGGACTGCCACCACCGACCTGGTCAACGAGATCAACGAGGGCCGTACGACCATCTACGCCGACCTCACCGCGGGACCCGGAGCAACCACCCGGCCGATACCCACGGTGACACCGCCGGCCGGGGCGGCCCTGCGGCCGGCCAACAAGACCACCTCGGTGAAGGCGAGCCCGGCCGACGCCACCGCCGGCAACGGCAAGTCCGCTGCCAAGAGCAGCGGCGTCGCGGGGTCCAAGCGAGCACACAAGGCCGCCGCCGGCGGGTAGGCCTACTGCGCGGCTTTGGCCCAACGGCCGGCGTCACCGACGATGCCGACCGGCACCGCCCCGCTCAGGCTGACGTTCTGCACGCTTGGGCCGACAGCGACGATCGTGGTGTCCTGCAGAATCGGCAACACTGCCGATAGGTTCCACAACCGAGGTTCGACCAGATCGATGACGTCGCCGATCTTGGCCGAACCATCAAGCGCCGCTTCAATATTGGGCTGAATGCTGCGATCGCAGATGCCGGTGAGGTTGGACGGCGCCTGCACCAGCGCACCGGATTCCGGGGCGGGCGGCGGCGGGCTCGTCGGCGTCATAGTGGTCGTGCTGGGCGACGGAGTCGTCGACGGCGTTGGCGATGTGCTGGCCGTCGTGCTGGTCGGGGCGGCCGTCGACACCGCCGTCGCCTCCAACGCGGGGCAGCCGTAGCGGGAGGCCAGCGCGGTGGCCAGGTCACCGCCTGCAGCGTGCCAGCCGACGATGGCGTCGACCCGGTTGTTCACCAGCGCGTCCCCGTAGAGCACGGGCGGATCCAGCGGCAGCACCGTCGCGGCGATCCCGACACTGCGCAGCTGATCGGCCGCGGTGTTGGCCACCGCCACCGCCGTCGGGTCGTTGGCCGCCACACCGATCACCAATGACAGGATCTCGCCGTCCTTGCTGACCCGCCCCCGGGTGAGCTCCGGCGGCCCGGGCTGCGGTGTCGGGGTGCGCGAGCCGGCCGACGGCGGCGACGGCACCGGAGATTCGGTGGGTGTGCGGTCGATCTGGAAGCCGACCTGTTCGAGTAGTTCCAGGGAGCGCTGCTTGCCAAGCGCCGGCGGCGCGGTGGGTACATAACCCGGATCGCTCGGGGCGCGCACCTGGGCCTGGGCCAGGGTGACGGTGTTGTCGCTGCCCGCGCCCACGGCGGCCAGCAGGTCGACGTCCAGCAGACCCAGAATCGCTTTGCGCACAGCAGGATCCGCCAGTTTGGGCTCGCTCGCCCGCAAGGTCATCTGCATGACGCGCGGGGTGACGATCCGCGCGGTGCGCACGTCGGGGATCGCCGACAGCTGGGCGAATGCCGCGGCGCCGCCGTGGACCTGCGCCACCTGAGTGTCGCCGTTGCGGATCGAATCGGCCAGCGCGGCGGGCGCGCCTGCGCGGCGGAACAGAATCTGGTCGGGGTGGGCCGGCGGTCCCCAGAACCTGTCGTTGCGCGCCAGCAGGATCTCGTCGCGTTGCGGGTCGATGTTGTCCACCCGGAACTGGCCCGCCGTCACCGGCATCGCGCGGGCCAGGCCGGCCGGGAAACCACCCGGCACATCCTTGACGATGTGGGCGGGCAGCAGGTCATTGAACAGTTCTCGCCACGCCGGGTACGGCTGGGCGAACGTCACCACCGCGGTCTTGCCGCCCTCGATCGACTGGACGCCAGTGATCAGGTCGTAGCCGGCAGGGTCGACCACGCCGGGCTGGCTGACCATCTGGCGCCAGAGGTACCAGAAGTCGTCGGCGGCGATCGGGGCGTTGTCGGTCCACGACGCTTCGGGCCGGATCTTGTAGGTGACGGTGAACGGGTTCTGGTTGGTCACCTCCGCCGAGACCAGCAGCGTCGGATCCATCTCCCAGCGGGAGCCGGTCGGCGTCGCGGGATCCGGGATCGGGCGGAACGAACTGGGCAGCACCAGCGCGCTGATGGCGGCGTTCACCGGGGATTGATCCGACAGCAGGTGCGGATTGAACCCGGCGCCGATCGAGTCGATGCCCATGATGATCTGGGTGGCCCGGGCCGGTGGCGGGGGCGGCGAATTCGTCGTCTCGGTGCTTTGCGGCGCGGGCGGCGGACTGACCGTACAGGCCGCCGTGACCAGCACGGACAGCAGTACAGCCAGGGCTTGCAGGCTGCGCAGTCCGGTCGGCACGCCCATCAGAGTAGCGATAGGTCGCAGGTCAGCCCCTGGCCTTGGCCCGAGCCTTCGCGCGCGCCCGGAGGGTGGCGTCGAGTTCGACCTTGCGGACCCGGACGATCTCCGGGGTCACCTCGACGCACTCGTCCTCGGCGCAGAACTCCATCGCCTGCTCGAGGCCGAGTTCCAGCGGTCGGGCCAGCGTCTCCATCACATCAGCGGTGGACGAGCGCATATTGGTGAGCTTTTTTTCGCGGGTGATGTTGATGTCGAGGTCCTCGGCCCGCGGGTTGATCCCCACGACCTGGCCCTCGTAGGTCTCCTGGCCGGGCTCGACGAAGAACTGCCCGCGGTCGGCGAGCTGGATCATCGCGAACGGGGTGATCTGGCCGGTGCGGTCGGACACCAGCGAGCCGGTGTGCCGGGCCCGGATCTCCCCCGCCCACGGGCGGTAACCGTCGAACACCGCGTTCGCGATGCCCGTGCCGCGCGTGAGCGTCAAGAAGTCGGTGCGGAACCCGATCAGCCCGCGGCTGGGCACGATGAAATCCATTCGTACCCAACCGGCGGCGTGGTTGGTCATCTCTTCCATGCGGCCCTTGCGCGCGGCCATCAACTGGGTGATGGCGCCGACGAATTCCTCGGGGCAGTCGATCGTCATCGCCTCGAACGGCTCGTGCAGCTTGCCGTCGATGGTGCGGGTCACCACCTGCGGCTTGCCGACCGTCAGCTCGAAGCCTTCGCGGCGCATCTGCTCGACGAGCACCGCCAGGGCCAGCTCACCGCGGCCCTGGACTTCCCAGGCATCCGGGCGCCCGATGTCGACGACCTTGATGGACACGTTGCCGACCAGTTCGGAATCCAAGCGGGACTTGACCATTCGCGCGGTCAGCTTGTGCCCGGACACCTTGCCGGCCAGCGGCGAGGTGTTGGTGCCGACGGTCACCGAGATCGCGGGCTCGTCGACGTGGATGCGCGGCAGCGCGTGGGCGTGCTCGGTGTCGGCGAGGGTGTCGCCGATCATGATCTCGGGAATGCCGGCGACCGCGACGATGTCACCGGCGATCGCCTCGTCCGTCGGGGTGCGTTCCACGCCCTCGGTGACCAGCAGCTCGGTGATCTTGGCGTTCGTGATGACGGGGTGCCCGTCGACGTCACGCATCCAGGCGACCTGCTGGCCCTTCTTGATGCGGCCCTTGTAGATCCGGATCAGCGCGAGCCGGCCCAGGAACGCCGACGCGTCCAGGTTGGTCACCAGGGCCTGCAGCGGCGCCTCGGGATCGCCCTGCGGCGGCGGGATGTGCTCGAGCAGGACGTCGAACAACGGGTCGAGGTTCTCTCCGTCAGGGTTCTCGCCGTTGGCCGGTTGGGTGGTGCTGGCGATGCCCGCGCGGCCGGAGGCGTACAGCGTCGGCAGGTCCAGTGCCTTCTCGGCGGCGGCCTGTGCCTCCTCGTCGAGATCGGATGCGACGTCGAGCAACAGGTCGTGGCTCTCCTCGACGACCTCGGCGATGCGAGCATCGGGCCGGTCGGTCTTGTTGACCACCAGGATCACCGGCAGGTGGGCGGCCAGCGCCTTGCGCAGCACGAACCGGGTCTGCGGCAGCGGGCCCTCCGAGGCGTCGACCAGCAACAGCACCCCGTCGACCATGGACAACCCGCGCTCCACCTCGCCGCCGAAGTCGGCGTGACCGGGGGTGTCTATGACGTTGATCACTGTCATCGAACCATCGGGGTGATGACGGTGCACGGCGGTGTTTTTCGCCAGGATCGTGATGCCTTTTTCCTTCTCCAGATCACCGGAGTCCATCAGGCGTTCGATCGCGTCGTCGCCGCGGTGCGTCAGGGCACCGGACTGCCGCAACATGGCGTCCACCAGCGTGGTCTTGCCGTGGTCGACGTGCGCCACAATGGCGACATTGCGGAAGTCTTGGTTGGTCACGTGCCTCATTCTCGCAGCGCAGGTGCCCTTTTGCGAAAACGAGGCAGCACCAGTAGGGCCGCACCGAGGAAACACAGTGCACCGAGGAAGGTGCCCAGGTTGGCCGCCAGCTCGTCCTCGGTGATCCCGGTGCGCCGCACGAAGGCACCCACCGCCGAGACCCCGAAGGCGATCGAGCCGACCATGTTGATCCATTCGGCCTGCCAGTCCCGCGAGCCCAGCGCGATGATGCCGACCGCGATCGTGGCCGCCGCGACACCCAGGGCAGCGCTCACCAGAAACGCGACCGACCCCAGGGCGTCCGGGGCCCACACATAGTGGCGACGAACCCCGGTCGCGTGCGCCCACACCGCGGCGCCGGTACTGATGTTGAACAGCACTGTCCCGGCGAATTGAATTGCTGCCGAGAGCCATTCGAGCTTGCTCGCCGGCTTGGCCAGCATCAGCTGCATGCCGGCCGCCGCGGTGAAGAACCAGGAGCCGACGAAGCAGAGCCAGTTGGCGGCGCCCGCACCGGCGACGGCCGAGAAGCCGGGGACCGTGGCCGAGGCGAAGAAGGCCGAACCGACCGCGAACAGCCAGCATTGCCGCGAAAGTGTCGCCAGCGTGCCCATCCTGGGCATTCCAACAGGCATTCCACACCATTCGCAAACCTGGCGGGGCTACCGTGAATCAGTACCGTCAAAGGAGGTTCGATATGACGGTCTATGAGGTTCTCACCGTCGCAGTCATCGTCGTGCTCGGGACGGCGGCGACCGCCGCCATCTACCTCGGGCTGCTCAACTGGATCGGCGCGGCTTATGTCGTGCGTTGCGCGGGTTGCCGCCACCTGACGGTCGCCGCAGACCGCCAGCAGCCTCAGACATGCGCACACTGCCGCCATCCGGTGCTCATGCATCCGGTGCACGCCGCGCACCACCCGCGACAGTTCGCCGACGTGCGGGTTGTGCGCGACCGGTTGAAGTACTAGGAATCCGCCCCGACGCCATGGTGGGGATTGCCATGACGCCGGGGCGGTGCACGCGCCGGGGGTAGCGCGCGAGTGGATGCTGTGCGGCCCCGTTGGCTCTCCTCCGCGGGGGCCGCACAGAGATCGAGGTGGCGGTCAGCCCCACATTCCGGCGGCACGACGGTCGGCATCCGCTACGTCGGCCGCCCCGTCCCGTACCGCGACACCCAGGCGCACCAGGATGTCCCGCAGCGCCGATGCGGACTGCTGCCACTGCACCTGTTCGGCCTGATACGCGGCCGCGGCATCTCTGGTCCACACCTGCTGAAGCGGCGCGATCTGGCGGCTCAGATCGTCCAAGGCCGCGCCGAGGCGCGCCGACGTGCCCTGGATGTCGGCAAGGACGGCCGCGTCGATCTCGGCGAAATCGTAGGAAAGGATGGGGTCCACAGTCATGCTCCTTCGCTAGAGATCGGCGGTAACGGCGGCGATGCGCTGCGCATGAAGTTGCGTGGCCTCCCGCAGTTGATGTTCGTTGTTGCGAATCGTGTCGGCGATCCCGGCCAACGCTTGTGACAGCTTGGCCGACTCGTCATTCCAGTGCGCGACGACGGTCCTGAATCGGGCGGCGGCCACGCCGCCCCACACTGTCGGCGGTACAGCCTCCATCCTGGTGATGAAGCCCTGCAACAGAACCCGTATCTCGTCATTGCGGGTATCGGCGGCCGCAGCGACGGAGCGCATCAGATCGAAGTCGGTGCTCAGAGTCGTCACGATGATCCTTAGAGTCGAGTTGTGCAGTCTTACAATAGATTCGACGCTCACGAGGCGCGATTGGTTCCATCCACTTCGCGCGCCGTTTCGATCGCCTGCTCGCAGGCCCGGGCGACCGTATCGGGCCGACCAGGTTCGCTTTGGCAGCCGATGCTTATTCGGGTCGAGCCGTCCAGAATGACCGCCCAGCGGATCTCACGGGAGATCCGAAGTTCCCGGTAGGTGACAGCCGGGCGTCCGCCACGCCGGTCCGCGGGGTTGAAGTCGACGAACACTTCCCCGGACTGCACGTTCACCGCCTTGCTCAACACCTCGGCGGCTCGTGCCAAAGTATCTCCGGGAGAATAGGATTGGGTGACGTGCAGGGCGACGTTCGATTCGGTCAGCGAGCTGGCCTGGACGCGGCGCGAGCCGGGGCCGGCCGTGATCCGGGTGACCACCCAATCAGATGGGATCCGCACAGCGATGCGGCCTTCGACGATGAGAACAGCGTTGGAGGTCGGCGCCGGGGTCCGATTTCGTGCGACGGTGACTCCAATTGCACAGAGGGTCAGTGCCATCCCGGCCGCCACGAGTAACGGTCCCCGCCAGCGTCGTCGCGGGGCCGAAGCGACGGTGGACCGGGCTCCCGGCAGCGGCGTCGCCGGACCGCGGATGCGTACCATCCGGGCGTCGACGCCACGGTGCCGCAGGACGGCACGCAGGCCGCGGGCATACTCCCCCGACCCGGGCACGGTCGGTGGGGCATCGATGAGAACCGCAGTGCCAGGCCGCGTCTCGATGATCGCGGCCACGTCCGCCGGAGTATCCGTGCGAGTCTGTATCACCGGTGTGAGCCCACCGGCGCTGATCGCGATGAGATCATCGGCGATCTCGACCACGGTGGCCACTTCACCGTCGGCGAGCACCGCCGATCGTGGCCGCGCATGGACCTCGGCGGCAACCGTCGCGGCTGCATCGACGATCTTGGCGACCCGGTCTTCGGTCCACCAGGTCGGATGCACAACAGTCATTGATTCGCAGTGCCTTTCGGCACTCGACGCGATGATTCTGCGCCAAAGGTCGGCGACGGCGACGGGCCGTTCGCGAAAGAGCACCACCGTGTCGTCGATGCCGGCCAGTGCGACGGCGACCAACTCTGCCTCCACCGGTGATCGCGAACGTGGCGAAAGTCGTGTCACCGCCGACGGGCCGACCTCCAGAACCATGTCGGTCACAGTGGACACCAGCCAACCTGGATCAGCTGCGCACCCGCCCGGGCCACCAGCAGACCGCGTCCGGGCGGCTGTGCAGCGGCGCGGTGGGGTCCGATCAGTGGGCTGTCTTCGGGGCTTCCGTCCATCAACAGCACGCCGCCGCCACTGTCACGCAGATGCATGAGCAGCGGTTCGAACATCGCCCGTGCGGATCCCGCGCACCGCCGCGCGACGACCATGTGTAAACCGATGTCGGTAGCATGTGGCAGCAGGGCGAGCAGCGGATTCAGCGCATCCGGTGAGGTGGCGGCGACGACGTCGTAGTCGTCGACCACGACGAAGATTTCCGGTCCGCTCCACCACGATCTGGCCCTTAGCTGCTCGAGTGGAGTGTCGGCGGAGGGAATCCTGCTCTGCAGCAACGAGATCAGGCTGGAGAGTCGATCAGCGAGTCCACGTTCGGAGAACGTGTAGTCGAGCACGTGCGGCGAATCGGCGAGGCCGAGCAGGTCACGTCGGTAGTCGACGACGAACAACTGCGCGGGCCGTGCCGTCACACGACGGATGATCTCACCGCACAGTGTTCTCAGTGCCGCGGTCTTACCGCATCCGCGCTCGCCCAGAATCAGAAGGTGCGCCTCTCGGCTGAAATCAATAGCCACCGGCGCGAAGTCGGCTTCCCCGAGTCCGAGCAGGATCCGGTCCGAGTCCTCGCCGGCCAACTCGATCACCTCGGTGAGGTCGACGAGTGCGGGTAGCAACCGGACCCTCGGAGCCCGCCACGACCCGGTCGAGTCGACGTGGACTCCGTCGGGCATGGCGATCAGGAAATGGTTGCCTTCGCGGGTGATGCCACGCCCGGGCACACCGATCGGAACCAGTGCCGCCTGCTTGCGGTCCATCTCGGAGTCGATCGGATCCCCCAGCCGCAGTTCGATTCTGGTACCGATCTGGTCCCTGAGAGCGGGTCGGATGTCGGCCCAGCGGCCGGCCGTGAGGATCAGATGGATTCCGAACGACAGACCGCGAGCGGCGATGCCGCCGAGCATCGTCTCGAGATCGGGATACTCCTCTCGCAGGGTTGACCAACCGTCGACGACGAGGAAGACGTCGCCGTACTCGTCGTCGCCGGTGCCAGATTCGCGCGCGGACAGGATCGCCGCCACATGGCTGAGCGTCCGGCGGACCAGCGCGGTCTCACGTCGGCCTGCCACCGTGCCCACATGCGGAAGCCGCCGGAGTATCTCCAGCGCACCGCCACCGAAATCGATGCAATAGAACTGAATCCGGCGAGGTTCGGTGCCGACAGCCAGCGCGGTGATCAGCGTGCGCACCGTGGTGGACTTGCCGCTTTGTGGCGCGCCGATCACTGCGACGTGACCGGCGGCACCCGCGAGGTGGACCACCATCGGCGCCTGTCGCTGCTCGAACGGCAGGTCGATGATGCCGATCGCAGCTGTGAGGTCGCCGGCTGAGACAGGCGCCAGTTCGGCAAGGTTCGCAGACCCACTCAGCGGAGGCAACCACAGTCGGTGCGCCGGATTGCCCAGTCCTTCGTACCGGTCGACGATCGCAGCCAGGGCGGTCGGGTGTGTCGCCGCCTCCCTGTCCGGCACCGGTGGCGGACTGTCGGAGGTGAACAGCGGGACGGTGGCGGACGACGGGGTGGTGCGGGCGCGGTGTGGCGCCGGGCCACCGAGGTACATTGCCTGGAACCGCACCAGCCGCCCGTCGCCGGTACGCAGCAGGGCAGCTCCAGGGGCGGCCGGAAGCTCGGCGGCGTCCGCGACACCGAGCACCGCCCGAGACTCGGCTGCCGTCGCGGTCTTCATGCAGATGCGGTACGACAGATGCGATTCGAGGCCGCGCAGGCGTCCCTCGTCGAGCCGCTGACTCGCCAGCAGCAGGTGCACGCCCAGTGAGCGGCCGACCCGCCCGATCATGGTGAAGAGATCGGCGAAGTCCGGCTGTTGAGCCAGCAGTTCGGCGAACTCGTCGACGACGACGAACAGAGCCGGCAGCACCGGTAGGCTCGGATCGGTGCTCCGGTGTCGCTGGTAGGCGGCGAGGTTGACCGCATTGGCGGCCCGGCGCAGAAGCTGTTGGCGGCGGTGGATCTCGCCACCGAGCGCGTCCTTGGCACGAGCGACCATCGGCGCGGCGTCGGCGAGATTGGTGATGACGGCCGAAACATGATTCAGGCTGTCCAAACCGAGAAACGTCGCGCCGCCCTTGAAGTCGATGAGGACGAGGTTCAGGTCGTCGGGTGAGTGGCGGGCGATCAGCCCGGCCACGATCGTGCGCAACAATTCGGACTTCCCCGAGCCGGTCGCACCGACGCACAACCCGTGCGGGCCATGTCCGCCATCGGCAGCTTCCTTGATGTCGAGGTCGACCCGTTCACCGGCCGTCGTGGTACCCAATGCCACCCGCAATCGTTGCGGTCCGGGCAGCGGACACCAACTCGGTTCCGCATCAGACCATTTCGCGGTGAGGTCGGTGTCGGTATCCCGGTGCCGCGCCAATCGGCGTGCGCACACCCGCGCCTGCACGGTCGTCATACCGTCGACGGTCGCGAACTCCTCGACCATCTCAGCGCCGCGCACCGCGAGTGTGTCGCCGTCGACCCGCAAGCACAGGGCGTCTGCGGCGAGCCCCACGTCCCCGACCGCGATGACCGTTGCACCGGGCCCGACGTGTGCTCGGTGATCGACGCCGTCGACGACCACGACCCGGTGGCGGCCACGAGCATCGACATCGACGTTGTGCGGCAACCACTTCAGCCAATCCCACTCGTGCCGATGGCCGGCGTCCGCATGCGCCGACATCACCACGATCTGCGGGCTGTGCAACGTCGCCAGCTGACAGACCATCGCGCGGACCAGGGATCGCGCACCTGTCGAATCGCCGGCGACGACGAGCACGCCCACCCCGCGCAGCGCCACCGCGACCGGCAGGTCGTCAAGCGTGGCGTGGTTGCGGACGAGGTGCCGCAGCGCATCGGCCGTCACCGGGTCCAGCTCGTCCACGGGGCCGACCGGCGGCAGCACCATGCGGCGCGCCAGCCGCTGTCGGCCCGCGCCGACGCGGACATGACAGAAGTCCGAATCGGTATCGCGGCGCTCCCACATCCGCGGCCCACCCACCAGCGTCCACAACGTCGCCGGCGCCGGATGAACCCACTGCAATGCTGCGTACTGGCGTTGCGCTGCCTCCTCCAGCTGCTCACCGAGCCGGTCGAGGTGACCCAGATAGCGTCTGCGGTGCTGATCGAGACTGGCGCCGGATCGCCGACTACCCGCGTGCAGTGCCATGCCGATGGCCGACACCAGCATCATGGCCGGCATCAGGACCGGCGCCGCGCCACGGGAGGCCATACCCGACCCCCACACCACCGCGCCGACGGCCACCATCGCAGCGACGCCGATCACCGGCGCGAACCACGAGATGGCCGACGGTGATTCGATCCGCGGCAACGCGCCGACGACCAGATCGTCGGTCGGGAACTCCGGCGCCAACCGGGCGGGCCGATCCATGCACGGACGGTAGACACCGCCGGTAGGTGCGGGCAATTCACCTGTGGACAGCGGAGTTCGACAACTCTGCTGGATCGCTACCGTCCGCTGTCATGGCTGCCACCGACCAGACGTGCCGGGTGTCGATCCGCACCACCGACCGCGAAGCCGACGTCGAGCTGCCCGCCCAGATCCCGATCGGCGAACTGATGCCCGCGCTGGTCGACCTGCTCGGCGCAGACCAGTTCGGGGGCGGCGATCCTCATCTCACCCGGGTGTGTGGGGGGCGGCTCGACCCGGCAGCGACACTCGCCCGATACGCGATTCCCGACGGCGAGCTGTTGATCCTCGCGACGGAGGTTCGGCCGCTGCCGATCACTCGTGTCGATCCCAGCGACATCGTCGAGGGCGAGATAACGGCCATGGCGCAACCGATGTGGCGACTCACCCGGAGCACAGCAGGATGGTGTGCGCTGGGATGGGTGGCCGCGGTGCTGCTGGTGTTTCTCGGGCAACCGATCCTGGATCCGGAAGCACGTCGGCATCCCGTGATCGGTGCACTGGCCGCGCTTCTCATGCTCGCGGGTGCGGTCGCCGTACATCGAGGCGCACCAACGCGGGCGGGCGCGGTGAGCTTGGGCGTGCTGGCCGCGGCATTCGCCGGCGTGACGGCGGCGCTGGCTCACCCGGGACGGCCCGGTATGCCGGCATTTCTGCTGGCGATGGCCGGGATCGCGTCGGCGTCGATGTTCGCGTGGCGCATATTGAGCTGCGCTCCTTCAGTTTTCGTGTCCATCGCCGCGACTGCGATGGCGTGTTCGAGTGCCACGGTGGGCGCGGTGATGGGATGGTGGCCAACGGCCACCGTAGGGCCGATGCTCGCGGCCGCATCGCTGGCCGTCCTGGCGGTGTCGGCGCGACTGGCGGTGCACAGTTCCGGCCTGGCGAGGGCCGGTCTGGCTGACGTGGACCTCGCCGCCCGGGCGCGAGCCGCTCACCGCCGGCTGGCCGTGGTCGTGGTGTCCGCGGCTGCGACGGCAGCCCTGGGCGCTGCGCTCACCGCAGTGACCACCGCGTATCCCGTCATCGCGGGAACCTTCATCGCGATCGTCGCGGCCGATCTACTCATCCGGGCTTCCCGGCAGGTCGGCTCGTACGCCGTTGCAGCGCAGATGATTTCCGCGGCCGTGGCGGTGACGGTGCTGGTCGGCCTGTGCATTGCTGAATGGCCGCCGAGTGCGCCGTGGCTGTGCGGCGTCCTTCTGCTCATCGCGGCGGGCGCGATCGGGGTCGCGCAGCGTACGCCGGGGCGGCCCTCCGCTGCGATGAGCCGGGCGATCTCGGCGCTGGAGCTTCTTCTCGGCGCGGCGATCGTGCCCGCTGCGGTCGCGGCGGCCGGAGCTTTCGGCGGTCTCACCCAGATCGGATTGCCTCGATGAACTTCATTTTCCGCATCGCGACGGTACTCGGCGCGGTGCTGCTCGTCTCGGCGCACTGCGCGCCACCGGCGTTGGCAGTCACTCCACCACCGATCGACAATTCCCTGCTGCCGCCACCCGCGCCGCCCGCTCCACCGCAGCCGACCGAACGGCGTCAGGCGTGCACGGTGCCACCTCCCATCACGAAATCCGGCGTATCGGCAACGCAGCTGGCACGTTTCGACATGGCAGCACTGTGGCGGCTGACGCGCGGGGCCGGCCAGCGGGTGGCTGTGATCGACACCGGGATCGCGCCACATCCCCGGTTGTCCGGTGTCGTCGCCGGTGGCGACTATGTCTCGACCGGCGACGGCCGACAGGACTGCGACGGGCACGGGACCGTGGTGGCGGGAATCATCGCAGCGGAACCCGACCCGGCGGATGCGACCGGGTTCACCGGGATCGCGCCGGAGGCAACCCTGATCACGATTCGGCAGTCCAGCAACAAGTTCGGCCCGCTGGCGAATCCCTCCGAACGCGGCGTCGGCGATGTCGGCACGCTGGCCATGGCGGTGCGCACCGCCGCCGACATGGGTGCGTCGGTGATCAACATCTCGTCGGTGGCCTGCGCCGAGTCGGTTCTGGACGACCGCGCCCTCGGTGCTGCGCTGTCGTACGCTGTCGACGTCAAGGATTCGGTCGTGGTCGTCGCCGCGGGCAACGTCGGTGGCGACGGTCAGTGCCCGGGTCAGAACACCACCGCCGCGCCCACCGAGATCGCCAGCCCCGCTTGGTACGACGACTACGTCCTGGCCGTCGCCTCGGTGAGCGCCCGCGGCGCACCGTCGGAGTTCAGCCTCCACGGGCCGTGGGTCGATGTCGCGGCGCCTGGCGAAAACGTCGTGTCCCTGGATCCGGACGGCGACGGCGTGATCGACGCGATGCCCACGCCGGCAGGCCAGTCGGCGATGTCGGGGACGAGCTATGCGGCACCGGTGGTCGCCGGCTTGGTGGCCCTGGTGCGCTCACGTTTCCCTCGGCTCTCGGCGCGACAGGTGATGACACGCATCGAGACCACCGCACACCACCCGGCCGACGGGTGGAACGCCACAGTGGGCAACGGTGTCGTCGACCCCATGGCCGCACTGAGCGACCAAACCGCCGCACCTCCTCAGCCCGCACCACGGCCGTCCACGCCGCCCGCGTCGGCCGGCTCTGACATCCACCACGGGTACGCGGTCGTGGGAACCGCTGCAGCCCTGTGCCTCACCGGATTGGGCGCCGCCGCATCGAAGCGACTACGGCGTCGCGAGGAGGACGTCGCGACTGACTGATGCGGCGCCTCGGTCCAGCTGCGGACCGGCAGGCAGCGCGCCGATGATCGTCCATGGCGCGTCGGCCGGGGTATCGCTGAGCCCCAGCGCGGCGATCGCCGAATCATCCACGGGGAAGCGGACTCCCGCACTCGTGATGAGATATCGCCCCATCGCCGGCACGTCGGTGACGTCCAGGCTGGTACCGGGTGTCATCCGCACGACGTCGACGGCGGGCCCGTCACCGTCGGCGCCGGCCAGCGTCACGGCGCCGGGAGGTCCGGCGAGGTGCGGCCCGAGGGCGACGCCGCTACGGCCGGACAACCAGGTCGCGCAGAGGTCACCGACACCGCCGAGGAGTGCCGGAGGCTGATCGGGATAGGCACCCACCGGCAGGGCGTCGACGAGCGGGCTGCGCGCGATCAGTTCGGGTGGTACCTCGTCGATCTCGGCTGGTGCGGACGGGTCGGCGAACCGGATCAGCTCGGCAGCCAAGCGCCCGATGCGCTGAAGTCCGCCCGGGAGTGCGACGTAGTACTCGGACGAGTCCGTGCGCACCACCCGCATGACCGCACCGATCAGAACACCTCGGATCCCGGAAGGCTGCCCGATCCCCGCGATGCGCGGCGGGAGGATGGCCGGCACCTCGGGGATCGCGTTGAGCACCGTCGGCGAGACCGTGCGCACTGCCACCCCATCGATGCGCAACGCGCGTGCCGTGGCGGGGTCACCCGGATCGAACATGGCGCGCTTGCCGTCGTACAGCAGGTACGTCGACCCGTCGCCATGCGCCGCAGTGGCGACGACGGCGGTGTGCGGGTCGAGGTCGGGTGGTACCGAGTCCTCACCGGCGGTGACAGTGGTGTTCCCATCGGCATCGTCACAGAGGGCCCATCGCAGATCGGGGGGCGCCGTCGTCTGCCCTTGGGCGGACGGCGCACCGGGGATACCGAGCATGGGGCCACCGGCGGTATCCCGCAGCGCCGCCTCGTCAACCAGTTGTGGTGTCGCCGGGGAGCCGAGGATCAGACGAGCGGACGTGAGGTTGGCTACCGGACGCAGTCGGTCGTCGACCCGGACGAATAGAGCGCCGGACTGTCGCGATATCACCACCGCGGCGTCGCCGGGGATCGCGCTGCGCCCGGACGCCCCGAGGACCGCATCGGCGACCAACACCACGCAACCCACCCCGGACCCGACGAGCAGCGAGAGCTTCTGTGCGCGAAGGGGGTCCCGCCGGGGCGGCATCTTGCGCCCGAGAACCGCATACTCCAATCGGCGCTGCGCGAAGCGCTTCGCACTCCACTGAGCTCGAAGAAACGGGCCACCGGCCATCCCGGTGACGCTAGAGCAGTTGGCTACGAGGCGGTTTCACTCATCAACAGCCCCCTCTTTCGAGCGGCGCTCCCGATATGCGGCGACGTGCTGACGGTTGCCGCAGTTGCCGGTGTCGCAGAACATTCGAGAGCGGTTGCGGGACAGGTCGATCAGCACCGCGTCGCAGTCCGGGGCGGCGCAGATCTTCAGCCGCCGCAACTCCCCGGCGCGCACCAGATCGGCCAGCGACATCGCCATCTCCGCACCCATTCGCTGCGCGAGTGGGTCGTGGATCGACGCGAGGTGCAGATGCCACTCCGGCATCTCGGGGTGGCGGGTCAGCCACGGCGAGGCGCGGGTGTCGGACAGCAGCGCGTTGATCTGCCCGACGGCCCGCTCCTCGTCGCCGGCGGCCGCCCAGATCCGGCCCAGCCGGCCGCGCAGCGTGTGCACCGCGGACACCTCGGCGTCGTCGCGGTCGCGCCGGCCGGTCCAGCCGTAGCTGTCCAGGTACCCGTCCAGTGCGGGCTGGTCGGCCAGCTGCTCGCCGTCCACGCGGTCGCTGTTGACCAGCGCACAGGCCGCACGCAACGTGAGCTCCGTGTCATGACTGAAAAGCATTTGACTCATGACTTCCTCCGGACGTAGTGTCATGACCAACGATCATTTTACTCATTACATCCCGGGAGTACCTCATGTCGACGCTGGTCCGCGGCCACGATCACTTCCGGCTCGGGCTGATGTTCGCCATCGGGTCGGCGTTTACGTTCGGCATGTCGGGCCCGTTCGCCAAGTCGCTGATGGGCGCCGGTTGGTCTCCGACGGCTGCGGTCACCGCCCGGCTGGCCGGTGGCGCCCTGGTGATGGCGATCTTCGCCACCATCGTCAAGCCCGGCTGGGTCCGCGAGGCCCGCGCCCATGCCCGCACGGTGGTGGCCTACGGGCTCGTCCCGATCGCCGGTGCCCAGCTCTGTTACTACAACGCCGTCTCGCATCTGTCGGTCGGGGTGGCACTGCTACTGGAGTACACCGCCCCCCTCCTCGTCGTGGGCTGGATCTGGGGGACCACCCGGCGCCGACCGCGCACCATGACGCTGGCCGGCGTGGCTCTGGCCATCGCCGGAATCATGTTGGTGCTCAACGTCTTCGAGGGCGCCCACATCAACACGGCCGGCGTACTGTGGGGCCTGGGCGCCGCAATCTGCGCGGCCTGCTACTTCATGATGTCCGACGAGGTCAGTGCCGACGGCACTGGACTGAACTCGATAACCCTGGCCGCAGGCGGGCTCGTGGTCGGCGCGATCGCTGTGGCACTGCTGGGTCTGACCGGCGTGATGCCGCTGACGTTCACCGCCAACAACGCCGACGTCGCCGGCTTCACGGTGCCGTGGTGGGTTCCGGTCGTGATGCTGGCCGTGGTGGCCACCGCGATCGCCTACACGCTGGGGATCAGCGGCGTGGCACGGCTGCGGCCGAGTTTCGCGTCCCTGGTCGGTCTGGGCGAGGTGCTCTTCGCCGTGCTGACGGCGTGGCTGCTGCTCGGTGAGGCGATCACCGCGGTGCAGGCCATCGGCGGCCTGGTGGTGCTGCTCGGCCTGGCGCTGGCGCGTCAGGGCGACCGCACGGTCACGGCAGCGACCTGGCCCGACGCCGGACCGATCGAGGAAGTCGCCGGTAAAGCCCGCGCGTGACACACGGCACGCCGAGCAAACATCGGGAATGAATCACCGCTCTCATCTGTAACATCCAGATGTGACGTCTACCGCTGTGTCCAAGCGCTTCCTGCCAGCCGCCACGGCGGCTGTGTTGACCGCCATGTTTGCGCTGGTCAGCCCCGCCACGCTGCCGACCGCAGCGGCCGCCTGCAACGACGTGCAGGTGGTGTTCGCCCGCGGCACCGACGAGCCACCGGGCATCGGCCGGGTGGGGCAGGCGTTCGTCAACTCGCTGCGCGGCAAGATCGGCAACCGCTCGATGGGCGTCTACGCCGTCAACTACCCGGCCAGCTACGACTTCCTGGCCGCCGCCGACGGCGCCAACGACGCCAGCGCATTCATCCAGGGCGTGGTCAACGACTGCCCCAACACCCGCTTGGTGCTCGGCGGCTATTCGCAGGGTGCGGCGATCATCGACATCATCACCTCGGTCCCCTTCCCGGCGATCGGCTTCAACAATCCGCTGCCGCCCAACGTGCCGGACCACGTCGCAGCCCTGGCGGTCTTCGGCAACCCCACCGCCAAGGTCGGTCTGCCGCTGACCACCAGTGCGGTCTACGGCGGGCGGGCCATCGATCTGTGCAACGCCGGCGACCCGATCTGCACCAGCGGCGACGACGTTCCCGCCCACCGTTCGTACGGCAGTGACGGATCGGCAACGCGCGCCGCTTCGTTTGTCGCCGGACTGCTCTAGGTCACAAACGGTTTGGGCGTCTGAGCTCGGTATGTGAGTATTAGCCGACTGCTCGCTACCAAGGGGGTCTCATCAGCATGGCCAGCCCGACCATGACACCAGCCCGCAAACTCGGCGTTGCGTCGATGGTTGCGTTGACGATCATGATGCCGGTCGCCGTCGTTCCGGCCGCGCAGGCCGACCCGTGCCCGGACGTCGACGTGGTCTTCGCCCGCGGCACCAGCGAGCCGGTCGGCATCGGCCGCGTCGGACAGGCCTTCACCGACTCCCTGCAGGCCCAACTCGGCGGCCGCTCGGTGAGCACCTACGCGGTGAACTATCCCGCCACCTACGATTTCCTCGGCGCAGCCGACGGCGCCGCCGATGCAACCAACCACATCGCGGTCACCGCCGCCGCGTGCCCGTCGACCCGTTTCGTGCTCGGCGGCTACTCCCAGGGCGCCGCGGTGGTCGACATGCTCGTCGGCATCCCGCCCCTGGGCAACAAGGTCGGTGACATCGGCTCCGCACCGCCGCTGCCGGGCAACCTGGCCAACCGGGTCGCCGGCCTGGCAGTCTTCGGCAACCCGTCCACCAAATTCGGCATTCCCATCACGTCGGCCGGCGGGGTGTTCGCCGGCAAGGGTGTGGACTACTGCAACGACGGTGACCCGATCTGCTCGCGTGGCCGCAATCCATTCGCGCACACCGATTACGAGAAGGGCCCCTCCCCCGCGGAGGCCGCCGGCTTCCTCGCCGGCCTGCTCTAGCCCGCAATTTTATTTGCTGCCAGCATTCTCCAAGGCTCGTCTACCATGGCTGGCATGCGCGTCAAAGCGGTGGTGAGCATAGCGGCGGCGGTGATGTCCGTCGCCGCATCGCTGTTGTCGACGGCCGTGGCGTCCGCCGCGGACTGTCCCGACGCCGAAGTCATCTTTGCGCGCGGTCGCTACGAACCGCCCGGCATCGGTCGCATCGGCCAGGCGTTCGTCGACTCGTTGCGCGCCAAGACCCCGAAAAGCGTCGGCGTGTACGAAGTCAATTACGTCGCCGACTGGAACGTCGTGCCGGGCGCCAACGACTTGAGCAGGCACATGCAGTACATGGCGACCAACTGCCCGAACACCCGTCAGGTGCCGGGCGGGTACTCGCTGGGCGCTGCGGTCGTCGACGTCGTGCTGGGCTCGGACCGAGCGCAATTCGGCTTCAACAATCCGCTGCCGGCCTCGGTCGCGAATCACGTTGCCGCCGTGGTGCTCTTCGGCAACGGCACCCGCAGCATCTTCGGTCCGGTGGAGGCGGCCAACAGCCCGCTGTATGGTCCGAAGACGCTCGACCTGTGCAACGTGGACGACCCGATCTGCAACGGCATCGACCCCAACACCCTGGTCGACAACTGGAACGCTCACCTGCAGGATGCATATATCGATGGCGGCTTGGTCGATCAGGCCGCCCAATTCACCGCAGACAGGCTATAACTCATGCATATTCGGGGGACGCTGACCAGTGCGGTCGCGGTACTCATCGCGGCCGCAGCGATGTTGGTTGGGCCATCGACGATGCCGAGTGGCGTAGTCGGTGCACCGCAGGCTGCGGCCGCCGGGTGTCCCGACGTCGAAGTGATCTTCGCGCGCGGCCGCCTGGAATCCCCCGGCGCGGGGATCATCGGCAACGAATTCGTCAGCGCACTGCGATCCCGGGTCCACCGCAACATCGGCCTCTATGCGGTGAAGTATCCCGCCGACAACCAGGTCGACATCGGCGCCAACGACATCAGCCAGCGGATCATCTACAACATCAACAATTGCCCGAACACCCGGCTCGTCCTCGGTGGCTACTCGCTGGGGGCGGCAGCCACCGACATGGTGCTGGCACTTCCCATTACGATCCTGGGCTTCAAGACCCTTCTTCCCCCCGACGCCGGCAGCCACATCGCGGCAGTCGCCTTGTTCGGCAACGGAACCCAGTGGCTGGGCCCCATCACGAACTTCAGCCCCGAATACCGGGACCGGACCATCGAGCTGTGTCACGGTGCCGACCCGATCTGCAACCCGGCCGACCCGGACACCTGGGAGGCCAACTGGCCCGATCATCTGGCCGCGGCTTATCGGAAAGCCGGAATGATCGACCAGGCCGCCGATTTCGTGGCGGGCAGGCTCTAGGGCTTGTTCAGCGTCCGCAGGTCGCGGGTGACGTTGATCCGAGCCGCCAGTTCGTCATCGGGCGGATAATCCACCCCCGTCAAGGTCAGGCCCCGGGCCGGTGCGGCGGCGAAGTCGCTCGAACGGGCGTCCGCGGTCAACAGCGTTGCGCACCAATCAGGTTGGCGGCGACCCTCACCCACGGCCAGCAGTGCACCGACCAACGACCGCACCATCGACCAACAGAATGCGTCGGCGGTGACGTAGGCGGTCACCGCATCGCCGTCGCGCGCCCAGTCCAGGCGCTGAAGGTCACGGATCGTCGTGGCGCCGGGCCGGTGGCGACAGAACGCGGCGAAATCGTGCAACCCCACCAGATGCCGGGATGCCACCGACATGGCCTCGACATCCAGCGGCCGCATCCACGCCGTCACATACCGTGCGAACTGCGGATCGACACCATAGGGTGCCAACGACAGCCGGTACTCGTAGTGCCGGCGCAACGCCGAGAATCGGGCATCGAATCCGGCTGGAGCACGGCTGATTTGGCGCACCCGCACATCCTGGGGCAGGAAGCGGGCCAACCGGCGCACCAGCGGCAGGAATTCGGGCTCACCGGGCCGGGCATGCCGCGGATACGCGTGGCCCAGTGCGTCGGCCGCGACGTCGAGATGAGCGACCTGGCCGGTCGCGTGCACACCGGTGTCGGTGCGACCGGCTCCGAAAACCCGCACCGGAGTCCGGAACACCGTCGAGAGTGCCTCCTCGAGTACACCGCAGACGGTGCGAAAACCCTCCTGCGCCGCCCAGCCGGTGAAGTCGGTTCCGTCGTAAGCGACATCGAGCCGCAACCGAACCTGCCCGCCACCGTTACCGGTGACGGGCAGGAACGCACTCATGAGTCTTACGCCTTTTCGGAGTCCGAACCCTCGGCAGCCTCGGCGGCCTGGGCGTCGGCGACGGCAGCGTCCTCCGCCTGCTCCTCAGCGACCTCATCGGCAGCCTCGGCGGTTTGGGCGTCGGCGATCGCCGAATCCTCGGCCTTGATCTCCTCGACGGAGTCCTCGGCGTCCGGACCGACAGCCTCTTCGGGCTCCACCGCGGCCTGCGGTGCGGCAGCGGCTGCCACCGGCGCGGCCTTGGCGGCCGAGCTCTTGCGTGCCCGGTTGGCCTCCGAGGTCACCGTCTTCTCCCGAACCAGTTCGATGACCGCCATGGGGGCGTTGTCGCCCTTGCGCGGCTCGACCTTGATGATGCGGGTGTAGCCGCCGTTGCGGTCGGCGAAGAACGGCGCGATCTCGGCGAAGAGAGCGTGTACGACGTCCTTGTCACGGATCTTCTTCATCACCTCACGCCGGTTGTGCAGCGCACCCTTCTTGGCGTGGGTGATGAGCTTCTCCGCGTACGGACGCAACGCCCGCGCCTTGGGCTCGGTGGTCTTGATCCGGCCGTGCTCGAAGAGCGAGGTGGCCA
The DNA here is from genome assembly GCF_001021385.1 of Mycobacterium sp. EPa45. NCBI lineage: Bacteria > Bacillati > Actinomycetota > Actinomycetes > Mycobacteriales > Mycobacteriaceae > Mycobacterium > Mycobacterium sp. EPa45. Next base: position 4,969,388 of record NZ_CP011773.1, read on the forward strand.
GGTTGGCCAGGATCGCCTTCTGGTGCGAGGACGACCCGCCGAGGCGAGGACCCTTGGTGGGTTTGGGCATTGCGACTTCTCCTAAATGGGGCCGGTCCCCGTATCAGGTAGGACCGGGACGGTTCTCTTGCGAGGTTGGGCGGGTGGAGCTGGGTGGGAATGTGCCCTGTGGGTTAGAGCTCTTCGGTTTCGGTGTAGTCCTGCTCGGCGTCGAGGTCGTAACCCGCATCGCTGTTCCAGGTGCCGGTGGCGACGTCGTAGCCGGCGACCTCGGACGGATCGAAGGTGGCCGGGCTGTCCTTGAGCGACAGACCAAGCTGATGCAGCTTGATCTTGACCTCGTCGATCGACTTCTGGCCGAAGTTACGGATGTCCAGCAGATCGGACTCCGTACGGGCGACCAGCTCGCCGACGGTGTGCACACCTTCGCGCTTGAGGCAGTTGTACGAACGGACGGTCAGGTCCAGATCGTCGATCGGCAGCGCGAACGCCGCGATGTGATCGGCCTCGGCAGGCGACGGGCCGATCTCGATGCCCTCGGCTTCGACGTTGAGTTCCCGTGCCAGACCGAACAATTCGACCAGGGTCTTGCCGGCCGACGCCAGGGCGTCACGCGGGCTGATCGAGTTCTTGGTCTCGACGTCCAGGATCAGCTTGTCGAAGTCCGTGCGCTGCTCGACGCGGGTGGCCTCCACCTTGTACGTGACCTTGAGCACCGGCGAGTAGATGGAATCGACTGGAATGCGGCCGATTTCGGCACCGGAGGCCTTGTTCTGCACGGCAGGCACGTAACCACGGCCGCGCTCGACGACGAGCTCGACCTCGAGCTTGCCTTTGTCGTTGAGGGTGGCGATGTGCATGTCGGGGTTGTGCACCGTCACACCGGCCGGCGGGACGATGTCACCGGCGGTCACCTCACCCGGACCCTGCTTGCGCAGGTACATGGTGACCGGCTCGTCCTCCTCGGAGGAGACGACCAGGCCCTTGAGATTCAGGATGATGTCGGTGACGTCTTCCTTCACACCGGGCACGGTGGTGAACTCGTGCAGCACACCGTCGATGCGGATGCTCGTCACGGCCGCGCCGGGGATCGACGACAGCAGCGTACGCCGCAGCGAATTGCCAAGGGTGTAACCGAATCCCGGCTCCAGCGGTTCGATGACGAACTGCGACCGGTTCTCGGCGATGACCTCTTCGCTCAGTGTGGGGCGCTGAGAAATCAGCATGGTTTTTCTATCTCCTTCTCGGCAACCGCTATTTGATGCCGTTAAGTGATCCGCGGAACGGTTGCCCCGCGGACGTCTTCATTACTTCGAGTAGAACTCGACGATCAGCTGCTCGGCGAGCGGAACCTGGATCTGCTCACGAGTGGGCAACTGGTGCACGAGGATTCGCTGACGCTCGCCGACGACCTGCAGCCAGGACGGGATCGGACGGTCGCCCGCCGCCTGACGGGCAGCCTCGAACGGGAAGGTGTTGATCGACTTGTCCTTGATGTCGATGATGTCGTACTGCGACACCCGGTAGCTCGGGATGTTCACCTTGACACCATTGACGGTGAAGTGGCCGTGGCTGACCAGCTGGCGGGCCATCCGGCGGGTACGCGCCAGGCCGGCGCGGTACACGACGTTGTCCAGCCGGGTCTCGAGGATCTGCAGCAGATTCTCACCGGTCTTGCCTGCGGACCGGTTGGCCTCTTCGTAGTACTTGCGGAACTGCTTCTCCATCACGCCGTAGGTGAAGCGAGCCTTCTGCTTCTCCTGCAGCTGCTGGCGGTATTCGCTCTCCTTGATCCGCGCGCGGCCGTGCTGGCCGGGCGGGTAGGGACGCTTCTCGAACGACTGATCACCACCGACCAGGTCGACGCCGAGGCGGCGCGACTTGCGGGTGGCGGGTCCGGTATAACGAGCCATTGTTCAGATCCTCCCTAGACCCTGCGCCGCTTGGGCGGACGGCAGCCGTTGTGCGGCTGCGGAGTGACGTCGGAGATGGCGCCGACCTCGAGGCCGGCTGCCTGCAGCGAGCGGATCGCCGTCTCGCGGCCCGAACCCGGGCCCTTCACGAAGACGTCGACCTTCTTCACGCCGTGCTCCTGCGCCTTGCGGGCAGCATTCTCGGCGGCGAGCTGCGCGGCGAACGGGGTCGACTTGCGCGAACCCTTGAAGCCGACGTGACCCGACGAAGCCCAGGCGATGACATTGCCCTGGGGATCGGTGATCGAGACGATCGTGTTGTTGAACGTGCTCTTGATGTGAGCGGCGCCGTGCGGGACGTTCTTCTTTTCCCTGCGACGGGTCTTCTGACCCTTCTTGGCGCCGGTGCCCTTCTTTGCCTGTGCCATCCGGGGTTACCTGGCCTTCTTCTTGCCGGCGATGGTGCGCTTGGGGCCCTTGCGGGTGCGCGCATTGGTCTTGGTTCGCTGGCCACGCACCGGCAGGCCGCGGCGGTGCCGCAGTCCCTGGTAGCAGCCGATCTCGATCTTGCGGCGAATGTCGGCCTGAACCTCGCGGCGCAGGTCACCCTCGACCTTGAGGTTGCCTTCGATGTAGTCGCGCAGCTGGGTCACCTGATCATCGGTGAGGTCCTTGGTGCGCAGGTCCCGGTCGATGCCGGTGCCGGCCAGGATCTCCTGGCTACGGGTACGGCCGATGCCGTAGATATAGGTCAGCGCGATCTCCATGCGCTTGTCGCGCGGGAGATCAACGCCCATGAGACGTGCCATCAGGCAGTGATTCCTTCTCTTTGCGGAGGTCTGATCCCAGTCCGTTCCCCGTCTGTCGGGGTCCGGCCTCCGTGCCGGACGTGGATGAGAGCGCTGATTCGTCTTTGTGGCGCTGACGCGCCGGGCCCTCAGTGGTACTGGGAGGTCTGCATTCAGTTGTGGGTACTGCTTCGGCTGTGGGCCTAGCCCTGCCGCTGCTTGTGGCGCGGATCAGAGCAGATCACCATGACCCGCCCATGCCGGCGGATCACCCTGCACTTGTCGCAGATCGGCTTGACGCTCGGGTTCACCTTCACGGCTGTTCGATCCTTCTGGTTCTCGTCGTTTTCTTGGCGCTAATCGAAGTCTTGGAACTACTTGTACCGGTACACAATGCGCCCGCGAGTCAGGTCGTAGGGAGACAACTCCACCACCACCCGGTCCTCGGGGAGGATGCGGATGTAGTGCTGCCGCATCTTGCCGCTGATGTGAGCGAGTACCTTGTGTCCGTTCTCCAGCTCAATGCGAAACATCGCATTGGGCAGGGGCTCGACCACGCGGCCCTCGACCTCGATGGCACCGTCTTTCTTGGCCATGTCCTCTTCGATCCTGCTTTCTCGGTTTGGGGCAGCCTTCGCCCCGACTGCAAAACGTGAGCCGGGAGCAGGAAATTCCAGAAGTTCCAGACAGGGCACGCAAGAGTCGGCGCGGATGCCGCACCGTTGGTCAACGATACCCGGTTGGCGGCGGTACTCCAAAACCGCGCCGCAGCCGTGCTGACCTCACCTTAATCTCTGGGCGAACGCGATGCGAAGACGACACCAACGCCAGAAGCCCACCCTAATAAGCACTGGACATCGGGCGCATACTTGACGGTGATGACTGGACCCGCCCCCCAGCCCCGCAAACCCGTGATCCTCACCGTGGACGACGACCCGGCCGTGTCGCGCGCCGTAGCCCGTGACCTTCGCCGCCATTACGGCGAGCGGTACCGGATCGTCCGCGCAGAATCCGGCCTCGATGCGCTGGAAACGATCAACGAACTCAAGCTGCGCGGCGAGACCGTCGCGGTGTTCGTCGCCGACTACCGGATGCCTCAGATGAGCGGTATCCAGTTCCTCGAAGAGGCGATGGACGTCTACCCGATGGCCCGCCGCGTTCTGCTGACGGCATACGCCGACACCCACGCCGCGATCGACGCCATCAACGTCGTCGACCTGGACCACTACCTGCTCAAGCCGTGGGATCCGCCGGAGGAGAAGCTCTACCCGGTGATCGACGCGCTGCTGGAGGCGTGGCACGCCACCGGCGACCGGGCCATCCCGCACACCAAGGTGATCGGGCACCGGTGGAGCGAACGATCGTGGGAAGTCCGCCAGTTCCTGGCCCGCAATCTGCATTCGTTCCGCGCGTTCAACGCCGACGAGCCCAAGGGCAAGCAGCTGCTCGACGCCGGTGGGCTCGACGACTTCGAGCTGCCAGTCGTCATCAGCGAGCAGGGCCAGATCATGGTCAACCCGACTGACGCCGAGCTGGCCGCGATGCTGGGACTGTCGACCAGCCCGTCGCTGGAGATGTACGACCTGGCTGTCATCGGCGGCGGCCCGGCCGGTCTCGCGGCGGCGGTATACGGCGCCTCCGAAGGACTCAAGACGGTGTTGATCGAGGAGACGACCACCGGCGGGCAGGCCGGCCGCAGCTCCCGGATCGAGAACTACCTGGGGTTCCCGACCGGTGTCTCCGGCGCCGAGCTCACCACGTCGGCGCGCCGGCAGGCCGAGCGCTTCGGCGCCGAAGTGATCACCACCCGCAGGGCGATCAAGCTGAGCGCAGGGGAATCCGGCACCGCACGCACCATCGAGTTCGAGGACGGCACCACCATCGCCGCTCGCGCGGTGATCCTCGCCACCGGCGTGGCCTACCGTCAGCTGCAGGTCACCGGCTGTTGGGACAACCCTGACGATCCGTCGTGCAACTACGTCGGGCGTGGTGTCTACTACGGCGCCTCGGTCTCCGACGCCTCGGAGTGCCGCGGCGAGGACGTCTACATCGTGGGCGGCGCCAACTCAGCCGGGCAGGCCGCGATGTTCATGTCTCGTGAGGCGCGCTCGGTGACCATGCTGGTGCGCGGGCCGTCGCTGGAAGCGTCGATGTCGCACTACCTGATCCAGCAGATCGAGAAGAACCCCACGATCACGGTGCGGACCTGCACCGAGGTGGTGGACACGCTCGGCGAGGACGACCACCTGACCGGCCTGGTGCTGGAGAACCGGCAGACCGGCCAGCGGGAGACCGTCGAAGCCGGCCGGATGTGCTGCTTCATCGGCGCCGAGCCCCGCACCGACTGGCTCAAAGAGGTCGTCGCCGTCGACGACCATGGTTTCGTCCTGGCCGGACCAGACCTGCTCAACGTGGCCGGATGGACGCTGGACCGCCCGCCGCACCACCTGGAAACAAGTGTGCCCGGTGTGTTTGTTGCAGGAGACGTGCGCTCCGAGTCCGCAAAACGGGTGGCGGCCGCCGTCGGCGAAGGTTCGATGGCGGTGATGTTGGTGCACCGGTACCTGGCGGAGGCATAAAGATTATGGGCGAAACCTGTCTGCCCGACGAGCTGCGGACACTGTTCCTGTTCGAGAAGCTGTCCACCGAACAGCTGCAGACGCTGTGCCAAAACGGGCATATCGCGACATTCGAGACCGGCCCGGTCGTCGTGGAGGGCGAGCCCGCCACGTGCTTCTATGTCCTGCTCGACGGTGAGCTGGTGATGTCCAAACGCTCCGGCGGGGTCGACGTCGAGACCACCCGTACATCGCAGCGCGGCGTGTACTGCGGCGCCTGGTCGGCGTACATCCCCAACGAGGAGCAGGTGTACCAGGCCTCGGTACGCGTGACGAAGCCGTCCCGGTTCTTCGTGCTCGACGCCGAGGCCTTCGCGCAGTTCATGAAGACCGAGTTCCCGATGGCCGTGCATCTGCTCGAGGGCCACATGGTCGGCGGGCGGCGCCAGAGCCAGATCATCGGCCAACGTCAGAAGCTGCTCGCGCTGGGCACCATCACCGCCGGGCTGACCCACCAGCTCAACAACCCGGCGGCGGCGACCGCGCGGGCCGTGGCCGACCTGCGCGAAGGCGTCGGCAAGATGCGCCACAAGCTGTCCATGCTGGCCGACGGCAAGTTCAGCCCCGAGGCACTACGGACGCTGGTCCGTATCCAGGACGAGGTGGCCGAACAGGTCGCCAAGTCCAAGGTCCAGGAACTGACCGCACTGGAAACCTCCGACCGCGAGGACCAGATCGGTGACTGGCTCGAAGAGCACGGCATCGCCAGCGCGTGGGACTATGCGCCCACCTTCGTCGAAGCCGGCCTGGACGTCGACTGGCTGGAGCGCATCGAGGCATCCATCGACTCCGTCGACTGCTCGGCCACCATGCAGAGCGCGATCGGATGGCTGAAATACACCATCGACACCGAGCTGCGGATGAACGAGATCGCCGACGCCAGCGAGCGCATCTCGGGCCTGCTGGCCGGCGCAAAGAAATACTCCCAGATGGACCGGGCCGAATATCAGGTCGCGAATGTCCATGAGCTGCTGCACAGCACGCTGAAGACACTGTTCGGCGACAAGGTCGGCCCCGACAAGCCGATCAAGCTGGTCAAGGACTGGGACAAGTCACTACCCGAAATCGCTTGCTATCCAGGCGGTTTGAACGAGGTATGGGACGTCATCATCAACAACGCCATCCAGGCGATGAAGGGCCGCGGCACGCTGACGATCCGGACCGCACGCCAGGGCGACGACCAGATCCGGGTCGAGATCTGCGACGACGGTCCCGGCATTCCGGAAGAGATCATCGACCGGATCTTCACCGCGTTCTTCACCACGAAGCCCTTCGGTGAGGGCGACGGACTGGGCCTGGATCTTGCTCGCCGGATCATCGTCGAGAAGCACCAGGGCGATATCCGGGTCGAATCCGAACCGGGCAACACCCGCTTCATCATCTTGCTGCCGCTGGTGGCGTCCGCACCGGTTGCGGTAACACCGGGTGAACTTTCCGCCGCTGCGGAATAGCGAGCGTTCGGGCGCGGGTTGTAGCCGCCATGAGCGCCAAGCCCGATCTCGGCACGTTCGCATCATTCGGTATGGGGGTCACCCCCGACGATGCCGCCGCAATCGAAGCGCTCGGTTACGGCGCCGTGTGGGTGGCCGGCTCGCCGCCCGCCGAGCTGGACTGGGTCGAGCCTGCGCTCGCTCAGACCCGCACGCTGAAGCTGGCCACCGGCATCGTCAACATCTGGACGGCCCGCCCGGAGGCGGTCGCCGCTTCGTTCCATCGCATCGAGAACGCGTATCCCGGCCGGTTCCTGTTGGGCCTGGGTGTGGGCCATCCCGAGGCCGACGCGCAGTTCACCAAGCCCATCGGCGCACTCAACGCCTACCTCGACGTGCTGGACGAACACGGCGTTCCGCCCGAGCGGCGCGCACTGGCCGCGCTGGGTCCGCAAGTCCTGAAGCTGTCGGCCCGCCGCAGCGCCGGTGCCCACCCGGTACTCGTCACCCCCGAGCACACCGCACGGGCACGCGAGCTGATCGGGCCCGATGCATTCCTGGCGCCCGCGGTGCCCGTCGTTCCGACCACCGACGTCGAGCAGGCCCGGGCCATTGGCCGCAAGACCCTCGAGCTTTACCTCGGGCTGAGCAATTACCTCAACAACTGGAAGCGGCTCGGCTTCACTGATGAAGACATCACCCGCCCCGGCAGCGACCGGCTCGTCGACTCCCTGATCGTCTACGGCACAACCGAGACGATTGCGTCCCGGCTGGGAGAGCACATCGACGCCGGGGCCGACCACGTCCCGATCCAGCTGTTGACCACACCGGCCAGGGTGCTCCCCACCTTGGCCGACCTCGCCGGCCCGCTCGGGCTGGGCTGACCGAAAGGAAGATCGATGACAGACAAGCCGGATCTGGGCAGGTTCGGGTCGTTCGGTCGCGGGGTCACGCCGGCGCAGGCCGCGGAGATCGAAGCGCTGGGCTACGGCGCGGTCTGGGTCGGTGGGTCACCGCCGGCCGAATTGGATTGGGTGGAACCCATTTTGGCGAACACCAGCAGGTTGAAGGTAGCGACCGGCATCGTCAACATCTGGACCGCCGCGGCCGGGCCGGTGGCCGAGTCGTTCCACCGCATCGAGGCGGCCTACCCCGGCCGGTTCATCCTCGGCATCGGCGTCGGGCATCCCGAGGCGCACCAGGAATACCAGAAGCCCATCGACGCGCTGCGCGACTACCTCGACAAGCTCGACGAGTACGGGGTCGCCAAGAACCGTCGAGTGGTCGCCGCGCTGGGTCCGCAAGTGCTCAAGCTGTCGGCGGCACGCAGCGCCGGTGCGCATCCGTACCTGACCACACCCGAGCACACCGCCGAAGCACGCCGGCTGATCGGGCCCGAGGCGTTCCTGGCACCCGAGCACAAGGTGGTGCTCACCACCGACGCAGGCCACGCCCGCGAGGTCGGCCGCAAGGCTCTGGAGATCTACCTCAACCTGCAGAACTATCTCAACAGCTGGAAACGGTTGGGATTCACCGACGAAGACGTGGCCAAGCCGGGCAGCGACCGGCTGGTGGACGCGGTCGTGGCTTACGGCACGCCGGAGGCGATTGCGGCCCGGCTGACCCAGCATCTGGAGGCCGGCGCCGACCACGTGCCGGTCCAGGTGCTGACGTCGTCTGACAAGCTGGTGGATGCACTGGCCGCGCTGGCCGGTCCGCTGGGGCTCAACCAACCGTAACGAGGGGGACTCGTGACCAATCCGTCGCTGCTCAAACCAGATCTCGGCCGTTATGGGGTGTGGACTTCTGGCCCGGTCAAACCGGAACAGGCTGTCGAGATCGAACGGCTCGGGTACGGCGCGGTGTGGGTCGGCGGCTCCCCCGCTGCCGATCTTTCGTTCGTCGAGCCCATCCTCGAGCAGACGGAGAATCTGTCGGTCGCGACGGGGATCGTCAACATCTGGAACGCACCGGCCGACGAGGTGGCGGAGTCCTACCACCGCATCGAAAAGGCTTACCCGGGGCGGTTTTTGCTCGGCGTGGGCGTCGGCCATCCCGAACACACTCAGGAGTACACCAAGCCCTACGGGGCGCTGGTGAGCTATCTGGACCGGCTCGACGACAAGCATGTGCCGACCAGCCGTCGGGTGATCGCCGCGCTCGGGCCCAAGGTGCTGCAGCTCGCCGCGCAACGCAGCGCCGGCGCGCACCCGTACCTGACCACCCCCGAACACACCGGACAGGCCCGCAATCTGGTCGGCCCGACGGTGTTCCTGGCGCCCGAGCACAAGGTGGTGCTGAGCACCGACGCCGAGGAAGCCCGCAAGCTGGGTCGCGACAGCGTGGGCTTCTACCTGAAGCTGAGCAACTACGTGAACAACTGGAAGCGGCTGGGATTCACCGACGCCGACGTCGAGGAGCCCGGCAGCGACAAGCTGATTGACGCGGTCGTCGCGCACGGCACGGCCGACGCGATCGCCGCGAGACTGGCCGAACACCTCGACGACGGCGCTGACCATGTGACGATCCAGGTGCTCGGCGGCTGGGACAAATTGTTGCCGACGTTGACCGAGCTGGCCGGGCCGCTGGGGCTGACCGCGAAAGGCTGACGCCCCAGCCCGCCCGTTAGGGTGGCATCATGCGGCTGTTGGTGACTGGCGGCGCCGGATTCATCGGCGCCAATTTCGTCCACAGCACCGTGCACGAGCGGCCCGGCGTGTCGGTGACGGTGCTCGACGCGCTCACCTATGCAGGCAGCCGTGAGTCACTGCGGTCCGTCGAGGACCAGATCCGCCTGGTCGAAGGCGACCTGATCGACGAACCACTGGTGGACAAGCTGGTCGCCGAGTCCGACGCCGTCGTGCACTTCGCCGCCGAAACCCATGTGGACAACGCGCTGGCCGGACCCGCGCCGTTCGTGCGCAGCAACGTCGTCGGCACGTTCTCGGTTTTGGAATCCGTCCGCAGACACGGGGTGCGTCTGCACCACATCTCCACCGATGAGGTGTACGGCGACCTGCCCCTGCACGGCGGCGAGCGGTTCACCGCGGCGACCCCGTTCAACCCGTCGAGCCCGTATTCGGCGACCAAGGCCTCGGCCGATCTGTTGGTGCGCGCCTGGGTGCGGTCCTACGGTGTGCGCGCGACAATCTCCAACTGCTCCAACAACTATGGGCCTTATCAGCACATCGAGAAGTTCATCCCCCGCCAGATCACCAATATCCTGACCGGTCGCCGGCCCAAGCTCTACGGCGCCGGCGCCAACGTGCGCGACTGGATCCACGTCGAGGATCACAACAGCGCCGTCTGGCGCATCCTCGAAGATGGCGCCCATGGGGCGACGTACCTCATCGGCGCCGAGGGCGAACGGGACAACCTGTCGGTACTCCGCCTGATCCTGCAATTGATGGGCCGTGACGCAGACGATTTCGACCACGTCCCCGACCGGGCCGGTCACGACCTGCGCTACGCGATCGACGCCAGCGCGCTGCGCGCCGAACTCGGCTGGACGCCCAAGCACACCGACCTGACCGAGGGATTGACGAGCACCATCGCCTGGTACCGCGACAACGAATGGTGGTGGGGTCCGCTCAAAGGCCAGGTCGAGAACAGCTACGCCGAACGTGGTCAGTGACAAGGCTTCTCGCACCCGGACAGTTTTGATCGTGAGGCCACGGTCCAATCAGAACCGTTGAGCGGCAATCGAGCCGACGGCGCCCGAAGGTATGGGTCAGGCGCCTCGGCGGCACACCGGCCAGGGACTTTGGCCTCTGATGCCGACCCGGCCCCGGATCAAGAATCGTGGCAACTTCGCCCAGCTGAGCGGGTTTTCCCGGGAGTCCGGACGAAGTCCGTCAAGAGCCGGCGCGGCACCGTAAAGAAACCGTCAACAACGCGCTTGCTGGTGCGGTCCGCGACTTAACTTCGTGGTGGTTCCGGGCGCGAGCGGCGGGACCACGTCGGTTCGTCGTGAACGGAGAAGACACATGGGTGTCGTCATATACGTGCTGCTGACAGTGGCGATCTTCGCCCTGCTCGGCCTGGTGCAAAAGCTGGTCGAGCGACTGTGAGCTACGAGAACGTCGTCGGCTTGATCTTGTCCGTGCTGCTGGCCGTGTTCATCGCGGCCGCCTTGTTGTTCCCGGAGAGGTTCTAGTGACCACCACGTCGGCGGGAATCGTGTTTCTCGTCCTGCTTATCGTTGCACTGGCCGCCGTGCATGTGCCACTGGGCGACTACATGTACCGGGTCTACACCTCGGACCGGGACAACCGGGCCGAGCGCGGCATCTATCGGCTCATCGGCGCCGACCCGAAGGCCGAGCAGACCTGGGGTGCCTACGCCCGCAGTGTGCTGGCCTTCTCGGCGGTCAGCATCCTGTTCTTGTTCGTCTTCCAGCTGGTGCAGGGGACATTGCCGCTGCACCTCAACAACCCCGGCACCGCGATGACGCCCGCGCTGGCGTGGAACACCGCCGTCAGCTTCGTCACCAACACCAACTGGCAGGCGTACTCGGGTGAATCCACCCAGGGTCACCTCGTTCAGATGGCCGGCCTGGCAGTGCAGAACTTCACCTCCGCCGCGGTCGGTATGGCCGTCGCGGTCGCGCTGGTGCGGGGGTTCGCCCGCCGCAACGCCACCGAATTGGGCAACTTCTGGGTGGACCTCGTTCGCGGCACCCTGCGGATCCTGCTGCCGATCTCGGTTCTGGCCGCGATCATCCTGATCGCCGGCGGCGCGATCCAGAATTTCCATCTACACGACCAGGTGGTCAACACCCTTGCCGGCGCGCAGCAGACCATCACCGGCGGCCCGGTGGCCAGCCAGGAGGCCATCAAGGAGTTGGGCACCAACGGCGGCGGGTTCTATAACGTCAACTCGGCACATCCGTTCGAGAACCCCACCACATGGACCAACTGGGTCGAGATTTTCCTGCTGCTGGTGATCAGCTTTTCGCTGCCGCGCACCTTCGGCCGCATGGTCGGCAGCGGAAAGCAGGGGCGCAGACAAGGATTGGCCATCGCCGCGGTGATGGGTGTCCTCGCGCTCATCAGTGTCACGCTGATGCTCCAGTTTCAGTTGCAGGGCCACGGCACCGTCCCCACCGCCGTCGGATCGGCGATGGAGGGCGTGGAGCAACGGTTCGGGATAGCCGACTCGGCGGTCTTCGCCGACGCGACCACCCTGACCTCGACCGGCGCGGTGGACTCGTTCCACGACTCCTACACCAGCCTCGGCGGCTTGATGACGATGTTCAACATGCAGCTCGGCGAGGTCGCGCCCGGTGGTACCGGATCGGGCCTCTACGGCATGCTGATCCTGGCTGTCATCACGGTTTTCGTCGCCGGACTGATGGTCGGCCGCACCCCGGAGTACCTGGGCAAGAAGATTACTCCCCGCGAAATCAAGCTGGCCGCAAGCTATTTCCTCGTGACGCCGCTGATCGTACTGACCGGTACGGCGATCGCCATGGCCATGCCCGGTCAGCGAGCGGGCATGCTCAACACCGGTCCGCACGGATTGTCGGAAGTGTTGTACGCCTTCACTTCTGCGGCCAACAACAACGGCTCGGCGTTCGCCGGCATCAGTGTCAACACCGAGTGGTACAACACCGCGCTGGGACTGGCGATGGCGTTCGGCCGGTTCCTGCCGATAATCTTGGTGCTCGCTCTCGCCGGTGCCCTGGCCAAACAGGGCCACACCCCGGAGTCGATCGGAACCCTGCCCACGCATCGGCCCCAGTTCGTCGGCATGGTCGCCGGCGTGACACTCATCCTGGTGGCCTTGACCTTCCTGCCCATGCTTGCGCTCGGGCCCCTTGCCGAAGGAATTCACTGACCATGACCGTTACCGCAGTGCAAGCCCGTCCCGACTCGGGCGCCACGAAGAAACAGGTGCAGGGCGGGCTGCTGGACCCCAGGATGCTCCTGACCTCGCTGCCCGACGCACTACGCAAGCTCGACCCGCGCACGCTGTGGCGCAACCCGGTCATGCTGATCGTCGAAGTCGGTGCGGTGTGGGCAACTCTGTGCACCATTCTGTCTGAGAGCTGGTTCGGCTGGCTGATTGTCTTCTGGCTGTGGCTGACCGTGGTGTTCGCGAACCTGGCCGAGGCGGTTGCTGAGGGGCGCGGCAAAGCACAGGCCGAGTCGCTGCGAAAGACCAAGGCCGACACCATGGCTCGCCGACTCGTCGGATGGGAGCCGGGCAAACCCGGCCGTGAGGAGGAAGTCGCCGCACCCCTGCTTCGCCAGGGTGACACCGTCGTCGTCGAAGCCGGACAGGTGATACCCGGTGACGGTGATGTGCTCGAAGGCATTGCCTCGGTGGACGAGTCGGCCATCACCGGCGAATCGGCCCCGGTCATCCGGGAGTCCGGCGGCGACCGTTCGGCAGTCACTGGTGGAACCACCGTGTTGAGTGACCGGATCGTGGTCCGGATCACCCAGAAGCCGGGAGAAAGCTTCATCGACCGGATGATCGCCCTCGTCGAGGGCGCCAATCGGCAGAAGACGCCCAACGAGATCGCGCTGAACATCCTGCTCGCCGCGCTGACGATGATCTTCATCTTCGCGGTGGCGACATTGCAGCCGTTGGCGATCTTCTCCAAGGCCAACAATCCCGGTGTGCCGGACTCACTTTCACTGACCGCCGACGGAGTTTCCGGCATCGTCATGGTCTCACTGCTGGTGTGCCTGATCCCGACGACCATCGGCGCGCTGCTGTCGGCAATCGGTATCGCGGGCATGGACCGGCTGGTGCAACGCAACGTGCTGGCCATGTCCGGCCGCGCGGTCGAAGCCGCCGGCGACGTCAACACACTGCTGCTGGACAAAACCGGCACGATCACGCTGGGCAACCGGCAGGCGTCGGACTTCGTCCCACTGGACGGCGTCACACCTGAACAACTTGCCGACGCGGCGCAGTTGTCCAGCCTGGCCGACGAGACTCCCGAGGGCCGTTCCATCGTGGTGTTCGCCAAGTCGAACTTCGGCCTGCGCGCCCGCACCCCCGGTGAGCTCGTGAATGCGAACTGGGTTGAATTCTCGGCCGCCACAAGGATGTCCGGTGTCGACCTCGAGAACGGACACCTGCTGCGCAAGGGCGCGGCAAGTACCGTCGCGCAGTGGGTACGCGACCAGGGCGGTTCCGTGCCCACGCAGCTCGGCGACATCGTCGACGGTATCTCCGCGGCCGGCGGCACACCGCTGGTGGTCGGCCAAGTGGTCGACGAAAAGGCGGAGGTCCTCGGTGTGATCCACCTCAAGGACGTCGTCAAGCAGGGTATGCGGGAACGCTTCGACGAGATGCGAAAGATGGGCATCCGCACGGTGATGATCACCGGCGATAATCCGTTGACCGCCAAGGCGATCGCCGACGAAGCCGGCGTCGACGACTTTCTGGCCGAAGCCACCCCGGAGGACAAGCTCGCACTGATCAAGCAGGAGCAGGAGGGCGGCAAGCTCGTCGCGATGACCGGTGACGGAACCAACGACGCACCGGCGCTGGCGCAAGCCGACGTGGGAGTGGCGATGAACAGCGGCACTTCGGCGGCCAAAGAGGCCGGCAACATGGTCGATCTGGACTCCGACCCGACGAAGCTCATCGAGATCGTCGAGATCGGCAAGCAGCTGTTGATCACCCGCGGCGCGCTGACCACTTTCTCGATCGCCAACGACATCGCCAAGTACTTCGCCATCATTCCGGCGATGTTCGTGGCGTTGTTCCCCGGCCTGGACCTGCTCAACATCATGCGGCTGCACAGTCCGCAGTCGGCCATCCTGTCCGCGGTCATCTTCAACGCGCTCGTCATCATCGCACTGATTCCGTTGTCGCTGCGGGGCGTTCAATACACCCCGAGCAGCGCCTCGAAGCTGCTGAGCCGCAACCTCTACATTTACGGCCTCGGTGGGATCATCGCCCCCTTCATCGGGATCAAGCTGATCGACCTCGTCGTCCAATTCTTGCCAGGGATGTGACATGAACTTCTCCAGTCTCGTTCGTCAACACTGGGCGGCGCTGCGGGCGCTGCTGGTGCTCACCGTCATCGTCGGAGTCGGCTACCCGCTGTTCATCTGGCTGGTGGCTCAGATTCCCGGGCTCAAGGACAAGGCCGACGGTTCGATTATCGAGGTGAACGGAAAGCTGTTGGGCTCCAGCCTGATCGGCCAGTCGTTCACCGACGACAAAGGCAATCCGCTGCCGCAGTACTTCCAGAGCCGTCCGTCGGCCGCCGGCAACGGATACGACCCGCTGGCCACCAGCGCGTCGAACCTCGGCCCGGAGAGCATCGTCGACACACCCGACAAACCGAGTCTGCTGACCCAGGTCTGCACCCGCAGCAAGGCGGTCGGCGAGCTCGACGGCGTCAACGGCGCGCGCCCGTTCTGCACCGGCGGCGGCGTGGGTGCGGTGCTCTCGGTGATCGGGCCGCGCGATGCGGCAGGCGATGTCGCGCATCCGACGACGGTGGTCAGCGTCAACGAGCCGTGCAACACCACCGCCCGGCCGTTCCTGGACACCTACGAGGGCGTCCGCGTGCAGTGCGCCAAGCCCGGGGAGGACTACTCGACCGGGCAGATCGTCCCGGTCAAGGGTGCCGTGTCCGATCCGGCGGTGCCCGCCGACGCCGTCACCGCGAGCGGCAGCGGCCTGGACCCCGACATCTCCCCCGCTTACGCCGATCTGCAGATCGCCCGGGTCGCGACCGCCCGCGGGGTCGGCGCCGAGCAGATTCGGCGCCTGGTCGCCGACTACACCGACGGGCGCACTCTCGGCATCTTCGGTGAACCAAGGGTCAACGTCCTCGAGCTCAACATTGCGCTGGACGAGAAGTTCGGTATGAAGAGCTGACGTCGCAGTGGATCGATCTGCGAATAATAGGGACGTGGACACCGTGCAACCGCCACGCGTGACGTCCGGCGGCGACCCGCCGCCGGACACGTCGTCCGAGAGCGACTCCCAGCCCGCCTCGCCCGGCCCCCGGCCGAAGCGAGGTGAGTTGCGCATCTACCTCGGTGCCGCGCCGGGTGTGGGCAAGACGTTCGCGATGCTCGGCGAGGCGCATCGCCGTCTGGAACGGGGCACGGATCTGGTGGCCGCCGTGGTCGAGACACACGGGCGCAAGAAGACGGCCGAATTGCTGAGCGGAATCGAGGTCATCGCGCCGCGCTACATCGAGTACCGGGGCAGCAGCTTTCCTGAACTCGATGTTCCGGCCGTACTGGCCCGCAAGCCGCAAGTCGTGCTCGTCGACGAGCTGGCCCACACCAATACACCCGGCAGCAAGAACGCCAAACGCTGGCAGGACGTCGAGGAGTTGCTCGAGGCCGGCATCGCGGTGATCTCGACCGTCAACGTCCAACACCTGGAGAGCCTCAACGACGTCGTCGCACAGATCACCGGTATCGAGCAGCAGGAGACGGTGCCCGACGAGATCGTGCGCGGCGCAGCTCAGATCGAACTGGTCGATATCACTCCAGAAGCTCTGCGGCGCAGGCTTTCTCATGGCAACGTCTATGCCCCGGAGAAGGTCGACGCGGCGTTGTCGAATTACTTCCGCCGGGGCAACCTGACCGCGCTTCGAGAACTCGCGCTGCTGTGGCTGGCCGACCAGGTGGACGCCGCGCTGGCCAAATATCGTGCCGACAACAAGATCACCGCGACGTGGGAGGCCCGGGAACGCGTCGTCGTCGCCGTCACCGGCGGAGCGGAGTCGGAGACGTTGGTGCGCCGGGCATCTCGAATCGCATCGAAGTCCAGCGCCGAACTGATGGTCGTGCACGTGGCGCGCGGCGACGGGTTATCCGGCGTCTCAGCGCCTCAGATGGGCAAGGTGCGCGAGCTGGCGACCAGCGTGGGCGCGACCGTGCACACCGTCGTCGGTGACGATGTGGGCAAGGCGCTGTTGGATTTCGCCCGCGAGATGAACGCCACCCAGCTGGTGATCGGAACGTCGCGGCGCTCCCGGTGGGCCCGCGTCCTCGACGAAGGCATCGGAGCGGCGATCGTTCAGGACTCCGGCAAGATCGACGTGCACATGGTGACCCACGAGGAGGCCAAGCGGGGCTTCTCGGTCCGGGCGGCGTCGCCCCGCGAACGCCGTGTGCTTTCCTGGCTGGCCGCCGTCATCGTGCCGTCGGTCATCTGCGCGCTGACCGCGCTATTCCTCGACAAGTACCTGACCATCGGCGGCGAGAGCGCGTTGTTCGTGGTCGGGGTGCTGGTCGTCGCCCTGCTCGGCGGGGTGGCACCGGCGGTGCTGTCGGCCATGCTGTCCGGTCTGCTGCTCAACTATTTCCTGACCGAGCCGCGGTACTCGTTCACCATCGCCGAACCCGACGCCGCGATCACCGAACTCGTCCTGCTGATGCTGGCCGTTGCGGTCGCCGTGCTCGTCGACCGAGCGGCCAGCCGGCAGCGCGAAGCCCGGCACGCCTCCCAGGAAGCCGAGTTGCTGACGCTGTTCGCCGGCTCGGTGTTGCGCGGCGCGGATCTGGCGACCCTGCTCGAGCGGGTACGGGAGACCTACTCCCAGCGCGCCGTGAGCGTCGTGCGAATCCGCGGCAACGACGAGCAGATCGTCGCCTGTGTCGGCAAAGATCCCTGTGTGACAGTCGATTCGGCTGACACGGCGATCGAGGTCGGTGACGACGAGTTCTGGATGCTGCTGGCCGGCCGCAGCCTGCCCGCCCGCGACAGGCGGGTGCTCACCGCCGTCGCCAAACAGGCCGCCGGGCTGGTGCGGCAGCGGGAGCTGGCCGCGGAGGCGAGCAAGGCCGAGGCCATCGAGAAGGCCGACGAGTTGCGCCGCTCGCTGCTGTCGGCGGTCAGCCATGACCTGCGTACCCCGCTGGCGGGTGCCAAGGCCGCGGTGTCCAGCCTGCGTTCCGACGACGTCGGCTTCTCCGCGGAGGACACCGCCGAACTACTTGCCACGGTCGAGGAATCGGTCGACCAGTTGACCGCGCTGGTGGACAACCTGCTGGACTCCTCGCGGCTGGCCGCGGGCGTCGTGCGCCCCGAACTCAAACGGGTCTACCTCGAGGAGGTGGTTCAGCGCGCACTGCTGAGCATCGGGCGCGGATCGACGGGGTTCGCCGCCCTGCGGCTGGACCGGGTCAAGATCGACGTCGGGGATGCGGTGGCGCTGGCCGATGCCGGCCTCCTGGAGCGGGTGCTGGCGAACCTCGTCGACAACGCGCTGCGCTACGCACCGGATTCCATCGTGCGGGTCAACGCGGGCCGGATCGCGGACCGGGTGCTGATCAACGTCGTCGACGAAGGGCCCGGCGTGCCGCAGGGCGCCGAGGAGCAGCTGTTCGAGCCGTTCCAACGCCTGGGCGACCGCAATAACAAATACGGTGTCGGACTGGGCCTTTCGGTGGCCCGGGGGTTCGTCGAAGCGATGGGCGGAACGGTCTCGGCCACCGACACCCCCGGTGGCGGTCTGACCGTGATCGTCGATCTGGCCGCACCGCCGGGAGGCCGGTGAGTGAGCAAGGTCAAGGTGCTGGTGATCGACGACGAGCCGCAGATCCTTCGGGCACTGCGGATCAATCTGAGCGTGCGCGGCTACGAGGTGACCACCGCCGCGACCGGCGCCGGCGCGTTGAAGGCCGCCGCCGAGCACCCGCCGGACGTGATCGTGCTCGACCTGGGGCTGCCCGACATGGACGGCATCGAGGTGCTCGGCGGACTGCGCGGCTGGCTGCGCGCACCGGTGATCGTGCTGTCGGCCCGCACCGACTCCGCGGAGAAGGTCGACGCACTCGACGCCGGCGCCGACGACTATGTGACGAAGCCGTTCGGGATGGACGAGTTCCTGGCCCGGCTGCGTGCCGCGGTGCGCCGAGGCGCGGCGGCATCGGAAACCGACGAGCCGGTGATCGAAACCGGGTCGTTCACAGTCGATCTGGCAGCCAAGAAGGTCATCAAGAACGGCGCCGAGGTGCACCTGACCCCCACCGAGTGGGGCATGCTCGAGATGCTGGTGCGCAACCGCGGCAAGCTGGTGGGCCGCGAGGAGTTGCTCAGGGAGGTGTGGGGCCCGGCGTATGCCAAGGAGACGCACTATCTGCGGGTATACCTGGCGCAACTGCGCCGCAAACTGGAAGACGACCCGTCGCGCCCGCGGCATCTGCTGACCGAGGCGGGCATGGGTTACCGCTTCGAGCCGTAACGCCGAGATCGACGCCGGCGCGGCGGAATTCGAGAAAACCCCACGGGGGTGTCGATCTCGGCGAACCGCTCGATACCCGTGGGGCGCATGTTGCCGACGGGGCGCAATGGAGCATCAGAAATCGGAGACGGCGACTGCCCTGCGAACTATGGTGAGAGGCATCAGGGCGAAGGAGTTGATCTGTCATGAATGAGCCCAAACACACGGGTGGCTGTTCCTGTCGCTGTAACGCCTGCGACGGCGGCCATCACTGTCACAACATCGGCAGCGGCTGCAAGGTCAAGCTTTAATCGAGAGGCGTCGCCACCGAAACTACGGTGGCGGCGCCTCTACTTTGGCGTTTGCCTGCCTCGTGCCGGGCCGGATATCGGCACCGAAAGCCGGGCCCACTTCGTCCCGGTCAACACGGGGACACCTGGCTGCACTTCGCGCTCGCCGTCGTGATGGTCGCGCTCGGCGTGTGCTGACCAGGCGCACGACAGGGTCTCGGACCCGGCGGTACGCCGGCCGACGCGGTGATCGCGGATTGACCTCCGGTATTGACGGGTATGCAGGCCCACATGGAGACGGCTCGTTCCGGAAGACTCCAGCGCCCGAGAGTCGGCCTGCTGGCGGTACAGGGAGCCGCGGTGCTAGTCGCCGCGGCGTTTCTGGCCGTCGCCATCGCCGGCTTCATTCCCGGGCTGACCACCCATCTGGACCAGCTGCACTGGGCGCACGAATCGCATTCCCAGCTGTTCGGAGTATTCGGGGTGTCGGTGGTGCACAACCTCGTCCACCTTGCGTTCGGTGTGGCCGGCCTGATCCTT
The DNA here is from genome assembly GCF_001021385.1 of Mycobacterium sp. EPa45. Taxonomy (NCBI): domain Bacteria; kingdom Bacillati; phylum Actinomycetota; class Actinomycetes; order Mycobacteriales; family Mycobacteriaceae; genus Mycobacterium; species Mycobacterium sp. EPa45. Next base: position 4,989,127 of record NZ_CP011773.1, read on the forward strand.
GCGCGCACGTTCGCCCGCGCGCGGGCCTACCTGATCGGCGGCGGGGTGATCTATCTCGGACTGTGGGTCTATGGCCTGCTGATCGACCTGGCCGGACCACGAAACATGCTGCCGCTCAACAACGCCGACAACTGGCTGCACTTCGCGATCGGTGTGGTGATGACGGTGCTGGGCTTGACATTGGCCGGAACCAAGACGCCCACCGGCGCCGACGGGGTGCCGCTGATCCTGCCGGAGGACGAGGACTGAGCAGTACTCAGACGATCGACAGCGCAATCCCGTCGAGGATGTCGTGCTCGCTGACGATCAGCTCATCGATTCCCGCCCGCTGCCCCAACGAGTAGGCCAGCTCCTCGACGACGATCGAACCGCCGCCGATGACGTCGACGCGGCCCTCGTGCATGGGACCCAGCGCTGCGCGCTGCTTGCGGGTCATCCCGACAAGCTGGTCGCAGACCGCCAGCAGATCCGGGAACCCGACCCGGGAGAGGTGGATCGCCTCCGGGTCGTAGACGGTCATGTGCTGGGCCAGCGCGGCGAGGGTGGTGAAGGTGCCCGCCACCCCCACCCACGTCTTGGCCTGATCCACCGGCACGACCCGCAGCGCCTCGCCGAGCCGTTCCCGCACCACATCACGCGCGGCGGCCACCTCCGCGGCGGTCGGCGGATCGGAGTGCAGGCAGCGCTCGGTGAGCCGCACGCAACCGATATCGGCTGAGAAGCTGGCCTGCACCCGACCCGCCGCGTCACCCAACACCACCTCCGTCGAGCCGCCACCGAGGTCGACCACCACGAACGGCGCTGCGGCACTGTCGAGTTCACCGACGGCGCCGTTGAAGGACAGCTCGGCTTCCTCCTGGCCGGTGATCACCTCGGCGACCGCACCGGGCACCACCGGGTCCAGCACCTCGGCGGTCATCGAGAAGAACTCATCGCGGTTGGCCGCATCCCGCGTCGCCGACGTCGCCACCATCCGCACCTTGGCGACGTCGAACTGCTTGAGCAGCGCGGCGTAGTCGGCCAGTGCGGCCTGGGTGCGGGCCAGCGCGTCCGGCGCGAATTGCCCGGTGGCATCGACGCCCTGACCCAGCCTCACGATGCGCATCTCCCGGTGCACATCGTGCAGACGCCCCCCGGCGAGGTCAGCGATCAGCAGCCGGATCGAGTTGGTGCCGCAGTCGATGGCCGCAACCCGGTTCGTCTCTACGATGATGTCCACTCCTCTTTGTCGAGAATTCCCGCCATCCCGGGCTCGGCGGCCAGCACGGCCAACGCTTCGTCACCAAAGGGGTTGACGCCACGGCCTTTTGCCAGCGAATGCGCGATCACCACATGCAGGCACTTGACCCGATCGGGCATCCCGCCCCCGGTGAACGTCGTGCCCAACGGCTCGATCGCGTCGCGCTCGGCCAGATACGACTCGTGGGCCAGCCGGTAAGCCGCGGCGAGCTGCGGGTCCTGCTGCAGTCGCTCGCTCATCTCACGCATCAGTCCGTCGGACTCCAGCCGGCTCGCGGCTGCGGTCAACACCGGATGGGTCAGGTAGTACAGCGTCGGGAACGGGGTCCCGTCCGGTAGCCGGGGCGCCGTCTTCACAACTGCCGGTTCACCATTGGGGCATCGGTAGGCGATCTCCAGTACGCCGCGCGGCTCGCGTCCGAGCTGCCGCGCCACCGCGTCGAGATCGACGGGATCAACCACCGGGCGCCGGAGGTGGGGCTGGAAGAGGTTCCGGCGGCGGCGGGCCGGGGTCGGTCGTGGGGACCGGGGGCGGGCCGTGCGGGGTGTCGGCGATGGTGTGCCACAGCGAGGTGTACCAGGGGTCGTTGCTGCGCACCGGGGCGGCCTGCGGACCGGTGTCGGGGGCGACGACGGCACCGGCGGGCAATTGCACCTGATAGGGAATGTCGCCGGGCATCACGAAGCCCAGCCGCTCGCGGGCCTGGGCGGCGATGTACACCGGGTCCGCCAGCTTGGCTTTCTGCGACTCCAGATCGGCAATCTGCTTGCGCAGTGCGGCTTCCGAGGCGGAAAGCTGCTTCATCTCGGTGCGCTGCGCGAAATACGTCCGTACCGGGCCGGCGATGGTCAAGGTGAGCACGCAGACCACCGCGGCAAGGATGGCCGCGCGGCGCGCGGTGAAGCCGAGTCGCTGTTCACTCTGATGCTCCGCCGAGGCCGCGATCGCGCGGCGGACCGGTTCGGTGACACTGTGGCCTCTGCTGGATGTCGCCGGCCCATCGGCTCCGACAGCTTCGGGTGCGGCCTTTGTGTCCGCGGGACGCGGATCCTTCTTCGCCGTAGGCGACGTGCGCGAGCGGACCCGACCCGGCGCACCCGGCCGGGAGGCCGGGGAGCGCCGCTTCGAATCGGGCCGCTTGCTTTCCGCCACAGTCTCTTTCGGGTCCTATTCGCCGACCACGAACCGCGGGAAGGCGAGATCGCCTGCGTAGCGCGCGGCGTCGCCGAGCGCCTCCTCGATGCGCAGCAACTGGTTGTACTTGGCGACCCGCTCGCTGCGCGCCGGCGCACCGGTCTTGATCTGACCGCTACTGACGGCGACCGCCAGATCGGCGATGGTGGTGTCCTCGGTTTCACCGCTGCGGTGGCTCATCATCGTGCGGTAGCCGCTGTTGTGGGCCAGCGCGACCGCATCGAGCGTCTCGGTGAGCGTGCCGATCTGGTTGACCTTCACCAACAGTGCGTTGGCCGCGCCCCGCTCGATGCCGTCCTCGAGCCGTTCGGGATTGGTGACGAACAGGTCGTCACCCACCAGCTGCACCCGGTCGCCGATCGCGGTCGTGAGCTCGATCCAGCCATCCCAGTCGTCTTCGGACAGCGGATCCTCGATCGACACCAGCGCGTAGGAGTCCAGCAGCTCGGCGTAGAAGTGGCCCATCTGCTCGGCGGTGCGGACCTCCTTCTCGAAGGCGTAACCCTTACCGGCAGTGAAGAATTCGGTTGCGGCTACGTCGAGGGCCAGCGCGACGTCGGTGCCGAGCGTGAAGCCTGCCGCCTCGATGGCCGTCCCGATCAGATCGAGTGCCGCCCTGGTGCCGGCGACGTCGGGCGCGAAGCCGCCCTCGTCACCGAGCCCGGTGGACAGCCCCTGCTTCTTGAGCACCGCCTTCAACGAGTGATAGACCTCCGTACCCCAGCGCAGCGCCTCCTTGAAGCTGGGCGCACCGATCGGCGCCACCATGAACTCCTGGACGTCGACACCGGTGTCGGCGTGCGCGCCGCCGTTGAGGATGTTCATCATCGGCACGGGCAGGATGTGGGCATTGGGTCCGCCCAGGTACCGAAAGAGGGGAAGACCGGCACTGTCCGCGGCGGCCTTGGCCACTGCCAGGGAGACGCCGAGGATGGCGTTGGCGCCCAGCCGCGACTTGTCGGGGGTGCCGTCCAAGTCGAGCAGCGCCTGGTCGACGAGACGCTGGTCGTCGGCGGACAGCCCGATGACCGCGGGGGCGATCTCGTCGAGCACCGCCTCGACGGCTTTCTGCACACCCTTGCCGCCATAGCGGGCCGCGCCGTCACGCAGTTCGACGGCCTCGTGCTCGCCGGTCGATGCACCCGACGGAACGGCGGCGCGCGCGAAAGTGCCGTCGATCAGGGCCACCTCGACCTCGACAGTCGGGTTGCCGCGGGAGTCGAGGATCTCGCGGGCCGCGACCTGCTCGATGATGGGCACTGGCTGTCTCCTTGCGTCGTGGGGTGCGACGAATAGCCTAAATGGTCGCCGGCGCGCAGGCCTCGTTGAGCTTGGGTTCAGAGCGCGTGGCCCTGGGCGTAGGCCGTCGCCCAGTCGCGCACGGTGCGGGCGTACTGGTCGGAGTGGTTGTAGGCGTGCAGCGCGTTCATCCAACCGCGCGGCGAGGCCAGATCCTTGCCGCGGAAGCACAGGTAACCCGCCGCCGACAGCGCCGCGTCGTCGATGTTGTCCGGGCTGATCACCCCGTCGTTGTTGGCATCGACGCCGTAGAGCCGCCACGTCTCGGGGATGAACTGCATCGGTCCCATCGCCCGGGCATAAATCGGCTCGTCATTGCTGATGGTCTGCTCGTCGTCGATGATCTCGAGGTTGCCGTTGGTGCCGTCGAGATGCACCCCCCTGATCGGCGGGCTGACGTCGCCGTTGGGCGCAATGATCGCGTCGCGGTAGGTGCCGTGGTGGCTTTCGACCATGCCGATGCCGGCCAGCGTCGTCCAGGCCAGATGGCAGTTGGGATTTTCCACCTCCGCCACCCGCGCGGCGTAGGCATAGGCTTCGAGCGAGGTTATCGGGATGCCGAGTGCGGGTGCGCGCTGCGCAGCCCACTCGTGCAGCTGATCGGCCGGCCGGCCCTTGGCGTGGGTGTCGACCGCAGGCACCGGATCGCCCGGCGGCGGGGGCACACCATCCGGAATCGGCGTACCCAGCTGCCAGGAGCAACTTGCCGCCAGCAACATGGCCGCCGCCGCAACGACGGCGACAGGACGCAGCCAACGCGTTGACGACACAGCACTCCCTGGGGCCTCAATAATCTTGTTCATCGTCCCATGGCCGCCGTGTCGTTAGTCCCTACCGGCGAAGCCGACGAGTCGGTAATTTGGTTACCAGACGTCTGTTAAGGTGAGCCGAACCTTGGTTTGGTAAGCCTTGCTTGAGCGGGCAAGGTAATGAAGTTAGTTAGGACGCGCCGATGACCGACCTGGCGGCAATTCCGACCGGCATCCACACCACATACAGCGCTGCCGCGCCGAATGTCGGCGCGCAGCTGTTCGGCAGCGGGCTGATCGGCGTGCGCGAGGGTTTGGAAGCCGGGATCATCGTCATGGTCCTGATCGCGTTCCTGGTGAAATCCGATCGCCGCGACGCCCTGAAATGGGTGTGGCTCGGTGTCGCTGCAGCCGTCCTGATGACAGTGGGCGTGTTCCTCACGATCCAGTACAGCGCGTACACGGTCGACAACCTGGCAGCCGAGGCCATCGCCGGGGTGGCGTCCCTGGTCGCCGTCGTGATCGTCACGTCGATGGTCCTGTGGATGCGTAAGGCGTCGGCCAGCATGTCCGGTGATCTGCGCGCAGGAATGACGAAGGCGCTCGAAACAGGTGCGTTGGCGGTGTTCTCGCTGTCGTTCCTGGCAGTGGGCCGAGAGGGCTTCGAGACTGCGCTGTTCATGGTGGGCTACGCCGAGGCCGAGACCGCGTGGCCGCTGGTGGGTCTGTTCATCGGTGTGCTGGTGGCCGCCGTGATCGCCTGGGGCATGTACGCCGGCGCCGTGCGGATCAACCTGGCTAAGTTTTTCTCCTACACCGGCGTGTTCCTGATTCTGGTGGCGGCGGGCGTCCTGTCCTACGGCGTCGGAGCTCTTCAGACCGTGGGCTGGGTGCCCGGCCTCGGCAACAAGGCCTTCGACATCAGTGCCGCGTTCAACTGGTCGGCCTGGTACGGCGAAATCATCCAGGGCGTCCTCAATGTCACCCCCACCCCGACGGTGTTGCAGCTGATCTGCTGGCTGGCCTACATCGTCATCGTGCTTGCGCTGTTCCTGCGGCCCACCCGCCCTGCGGCCACGCAGGCCCCGGCCACTGCGGTCTCCACTGAGAAAGCCGACGCCTCCGAAGAATCGGGGCACTCCCTCCTTCCCGAAAGGTCTCATAAGTGACGCTCACCCACGGCATCAAGACCAGCGCTGCCGCTGCCGCGGCCATCCTGGCCGGAGTCTCCATGGCCGCCTGCACGGCCAAGGAGAACAAGTCCGCGGATGCGAGCCCCAAGGCGGCTTCCGAGATCACCGTCAACGCCTCCGACACCGAGTGCAAGCTGTCGGCCACGCAGGCCGGCACCGGCCCGAGCACCTTCGTGATCACCAACAACGGGTCCAAGGTCACCGAGTTCTACGTGTACGGCAAGGGCGAGCGGGTGATGGGTGAGGTCGAGAACATCTCCCCCGGACTACAGCGCAAGCTGGTCGTGCAGCTCGCCGAGCCCGGCACCTACAAGACCGCGTGCAAACCGGGCATGGTCGGCGACGGCATCCGCGGCGACTTCACGGTGACCGGCAACGCCGTCGCGGCCGACACCGAGGGTGAATTCTCCGAAGCCAGCGAAAGCTACAAGCGCTACGTCAACAGCCAGACCGACGCTCTGATCCCGGCGACCCAACTGTTCGTCGACGCGGTCAAGAAGGGTGATGTCGCGGCGGCGAAGGCGCAGTATCCAGTCGCGCGCACCTACTACGAGCGCATCGAGCCGGTCGCCGAATCGTTCCCCGACGATCTCGACCCGCGCATCGACCTCCGGGAAGCCGACCTGGAGCCGGGCCAGAAGTGGACGGGCTTTCACGCGCTGGAGAAGCAGCTCTGGGTCACCGGCCTGCAGCCCGACGCCAACGCCCTGGCCGACCAGCTGCTGGCCGACATCAAAGAACTGAACGACGGTGTGAAGGCACCGGGCTGGACCATCGACTCCACCCAGATCGCCGGCGGCGCACAGGGTCTGCTCGACGAGATCTCCAAGAGCAAGATCACCGGCGAAGAGGACATCTTCAGCCACACCGACCTGTGGGACTTCACCGCCAATGTCCAGGGCAGCCAGACCGCGGTGGCCTCGGTGCGCCCGATCCTCGACAGCCGCAACGCCGAGTTGGGCAAGCGGGTCGACAAGGGCTTCACCGACGTCGAGGCACTGCTGGCCAAGTACCGCAAGGGGGACGGCTTCGTGCTCTACGACACCGTGACCGAGCCGCAGCGACAAGAACTCTCGCGTGCCATCGACGCGTTGAGCAAGGAAGTCAGCCAGGTGCAAGGTGTCATCGCTCCCCAGTAACGACGAACGGTCGGCCCCGCCTTCGCCTGAGGCATCCCCGGGGTTGTCCCGGCGCAAGCTGTTCGGCGCGGCCGGCGTCACCGCTGCTGTGGTCGGCGCGGCCGGCGCCGGGGCGCTCGCCGGCCGGGCGGCGGCGGCCAGCACCGACAACAGCGGGCTCGACAAGCCGGTGCCCTTCCGCGGCGAACACCAGGCCGGGATCGTCACCCCGGCGCAGGACCGGATGCACTTCGCCACGTTCGACGTGACGACCGACAACAGGGCCGACGTCGTCGCCATGCTCAAAGAGTGGACGGGCATGGCCGAGCGGATGACCGCCGGCCAGGAAGCCGTCCATGACGGCGCGATCGGCCTCAATCCCTATGCACCACCGTCGGATACCGGTGAGGCGCTTGGTCTTACGCCGTCCCAGCTGACGCTGACCATCGGGTTCGGTCCGTCGTTCTTCCGCAAGGACGGCAAGGACCGCTTTGGGATTGCGAGCCAGAAGCCGCAGCTGCTCGAGCCCCTGCCCAAGTTCCCCAACGAGACCATGGACCCGGCACGCTGCGGCGGTGACATCGTCGTGCAAGCGTGCGCCAACGACCCCCAGGTCGCGGTGCACGCCATCCGTAATCTGGCCCGGGTCGGCTTCGGCACGGTGGCGGTGCGCTACTCCCAGCTCGGGTTCGGCCGCACGTCGTCGACCACCCGGGAGCAGACCACACCGCGAAACCTGTTCGGGTTCAAGGACGGAACCAACAACATCAAGGCTGAGGACACCGACACCCTCAATGAGCAGGTATGGGTGGCCAAGGGCGACGGTCCGGACTGGATGACCGGCGGAAGCTACCTGATCAGCCGGCGCATCCGGATGCGCATCGAGTCCTGGGACCGCACAACGCTTCTCGAGCAGGAGCGGGTAATCGGCCGGCAGAAGGGCAGCGGAGCGCCCAACGGACGCAAGCAAGAGTTCGAGGAACTCGATCTCGACATCGTCGACAACAAGGACACCCCGCTGATCGATCTCGACGCCCATGTGCGGCTGGCATCCCACCAGCACCTGGGCGGGATCCGGATTCTGCGCCGCGGATACAACTTCACCGACGGCTCTGACGGGTTCGGGCACCTGGATGCCGGGCTGTTCTTCATCGCGTTCGTGCGTAACCCGGTGACCCAGTTCATCCCCATGCAGACGGAGTTGGCTCGCCGCGACGCGCTGAACGAGTACATCACCCACACCGGCAGTGCGATCTTCGCGGTCCCGCCGGGTCTGCGCGACGGCGACTACTGGGGTTCGACGCTGTTCGGCTGATCGGCCTCGTCGTCGGGCTCGGCCGGCTCGACGTCGTCGGTGAGCTCGGGTAGGTCCAATTCCTCGTCGACGCGGACAGTGTCGACGTCGTCGAGCAGGTCGTCGTCGGTGACCACCTCGGGCACCAGCGGCAATTCCAGCGCCTCGGCGGCCGGCGCCGGCCAGTGCCTGCGCCACTCCTCGGCGGTGACCGCACCCAACGGGGCGACGACGTCCAGTTCACTGGGGGTATCGGTGTCGCGCCGGTTCGCCGCGATCGCGCTTTCGACGGCGCGCACGGTGTCCATGAACTCCAGCACGTGCGTGCGCAACTCGTTCTCGGCATCTCTCTCGGCCGCGACGGTCACCGACACGACCGATGCGGGGATCAGCTCGGGCGGCAGACCGGCGGTCAGCACGCGGGCGATGACCTTCTGCGCCAATGCCAGCGCAGGCTGAGCTGTCGGCACGTCGTCGACACAGGATATTCGGCGCTCGTCGCCCGATCTTTCAGCAGCCTTGCGCTGCTCCCATTGCGCCAGCTGGTCTTCCAGCGAGATCGACTCGCCGGCCAGCACGGCGGGTACCCGGTTGCCGAGCTTGCGCACCAGCGCGTCGGCCACATCGTCGATGGTGAATGCATGCTGCGATGCCTCTTCGGCAATCCGCGCATGAAAAAGCACCTGCAGCAACACATCTCCGAGTTCGTCACGCAGCTCGTTCAGATCTCCGCGGTGGACCGCGTCGAACAGCTCGTAGGTCTCCTCCAGCAGGTAGCGCCGCAACGAGTCGTGGGTCTGTTCGCTCTCCCAGGGACCCGCCGTGCGTAGCTTGTCCATGATCGCCACGGCATCGACGAGTCGCTCGCCCGCTTGCGGCTCGGGCGCGGCGATCAGCCGCTCCCCCGCGGCCAGCCGGGCCTGCACCTCGGGGTGCTGCCGATCCGAGGACAGCAGGACCGCAGCGTCGTCACCTGTGAACACCGGCCGTCCCGACGGCAGCGACCACGGCACCTTGATCGGCAGCTCCTCGGTGTACTGCACGTCGCCGCCGAGCAGCTCGACCGCCTCCACAGGCACCAGCGACGGGCGGCGGGGGTCGACCAGGATGACGGTCACCGCTCTCCCTTCGCCGCGCCGGCCGGTGTGAACGTCGTTATATCAAGCTCGCCCTGCGGTTGCCCGTCAAGTGCGCGAAGCAGATCGGCCGCCATCTGCACCAGTTCCAGGTCCCGGATCCGCGGGGCGCCGACACCGCTGCCGGCCCGCGGGATCGGCACCGTCACCGTCGAGGTTGTCGCGCGGTAGCTCGCGCCGGGATAGACCCGCTTCAGCCGAAGCTGCGCCGAGTCGGGCAGCGTCAACGGTGACACGCGAAGCGTTGTGGCAGAACCACTTCCGGTGGCCGCCAACTCGGTCACGCCGTAGCCGCGGCACACCAGCCGCAGCCGTGCCACCGCGATCAGACGCTGCGCGGGCTCGGGCAGGGGTCCGTAGCGGTCGGTCAGTTCCTCGACCACCGAGACGATGCCGGCATCGTCGGCGGCGGCGGCCAGCCGGCGATAAGCCTCCAACCGCAACCGGTCGCTGGCGATGTAGTCCGGCGGCAGATGGGCGTCGACGGGCAGGTCGATGCGCACATCCTTGGGCTCTTCGGCGGTGGTCACCGTCTTGCCGTCGGCGGCGGCCCGGTACGCCTCGACGGCCTCGCCGACCAGCCGGACGTACAAGTCGAAGCCGACACCGGCGACGTGACCGGACTGTTCGACGCCCAGCACGTTGCCCGCACCGCGAATCTCCAAGTCCTTCAACGCAACCGCCATGCCCGCACCGAGCTCGTTGTTCTGCGCGATGGTAGCCAGCCGGTCGTAGGCGGTCTCGGTGAGCGGCATCTCCTTGGGATAGAGGAAGTAGGCGTAGCCGCGCTCGCGGCTGCGGCCCACCCGTCCCCGCAGCTGGTGCAGCTGGGACAGCCCGAAGGTGTCGGCGCGTTCGACGATGAGGGTGTTGGCGTTGGAGATGTCCAGTCCCGTCTCGACGATCGTGGTGCAGACCAGGATGTCGTATTCCCGGTTCCAGAAACCTTCGACGGTGCGCTCCAGCAACTCCTCGGGCATCTGGCCGTGCGCGACGACGACCCGCGCCTCGGGCACCAGCTGACGGACCCGCGCAGCCGCGGCGTCGATGCTGCTGACCCGGTTGTGGATGTAGAAGACCTGCCCGTCGCGCAGCAGCTCGCGGCGCAGCGCCGCGGCGACCTGCTTGTCGTCGTGCGCACCGACATAGGTCAGCACCGGGTAGCGCTCCTCGGGTGGGGTGAGGATGGTCGACATCTCCCGGATACCGGCCAGGCTCATCTCCAGGGTGCGCGGGATCGGGGTGGCACTCATGGTCAGCACGTCGACGTGGGTGCGCAGGGCCTTGATGTGCTCTTTGTGCTCCACACCGAAGCGCTGCTCCTCGTCGACGACCACCAGGCCGAGATCCTTCCAACGGATCGCCGTCTGCAGCAGCCGGTGGGTGCCGATCACAATGTCGACGCTGCCATCGGCCATCCCCTCGATCACCGCGCGGGACTCGGCGGGATCGGTGAATCGCGACAGCCCCTTCACGGTGACCGGGAAGCCCGCCATCCGCGCGGTGAACGTCTGCAGATGCTGGTCGGCCAGCAGCGTGGTCGGCACCAGCACCGCCACCTGCTTACCGTCCTGGACGGCCTTGAACGCCGCGCGCACCGCGATCTCGGTCTTGCCGTAGCCGACGTCGCCGCAGATCACCCGGTCCATCGGGACCGGCTTCTCCATGTCGGCCTTGACCTCCTGGATGGCGGTCAGCTGGTCGATCGTCTCGGTGAAACCGAACGCGTCCTCCATCTCGGCCTGCCACGGGGTGTCCGGGCCGAAGGCGTGCCCGGGCGCGGCCTGACGCTTGGCGTAGAGCGCCACGAGTTCGCTGGCGATTTCTCGAACGGCCTTGCGCGCCTTGGTCTTTGTGTTCGTCCAGTCACTGCCGCCGAGCCGGCTCAGGCCAGGTTCTTGACCGCCGACGTAGCGGGACAGCTGGTCGAGGGAATCCATCGGCACGAACAACTTGTCGGCCGACTGTCCCCGCTTGCTGGAGGCGTACTCCAGCACCAGGTACTCGCGCCGCGCACCGCCCACGGTGCGCTCGACCATCTCGACGAAACGGCCGATCCCGTGCTGGTCGTGAACCACCAGATCGCCGGCGGTCAATGCCAGCGGGTCGACGGTGTTGCGCCGCTTGGCGGCCAGCCGCCTGCCTTCCGGGGCTGCGGCGCGGTTGCCGGTCAGGTCGGTTTCGGTGATGACCACGAGGTTGGCGCCGGACACGATGATGCCGTCGTGCAGCGGGCCCTTGAGCACGCCCACCACACCGGGCTTCGGCGCCTGGCCGGATTCCAGCATGGCAGCCGGAGTGTCGCGTTCACCGAGTTGTTCGACCACCCGGTGCGCCGTACCGGCACCGGGTGCGACGACCGCGGCATAACCACCGGTCAGCACATGCGCGCGCAGCATCGCGAAGATCTCGTCGACGTTGCTCTGCTGACCGCGCGCCGACGGGGCGGCCCGCACGTCGAGTTCGATCGCATTCTCGGCGGCCAGTTGGCTCAACGTCCACCACGGGCGGTTGCTCGCCCGGGCCGCGTCGCGCACCTCGTCGAGGTCGCGGAAACCGGAACCGCCGAGCTGCTCGACGTCGATCGGGGCGTCACCGCCGATCGCGGCGACCGACCACGACGCTTCCAGGAACTCGCGACCGGTCTTGATCAGGTCCGCCGCACGGGTGCGCACCTTCTCCGCGTCGCACACCAACACCGGGGTGTCGGCGGGCAGGTGATCGATCAGCAGGGCGAGTTCGTCCGGGCGCAGCACCGGCTGCAGCGCCTCCATCCCGTCGACCGGGATACCTTCAGCGATCTTCTCCAGCATCTCCCCGACGCTGCCGGTGATGTGATCGTCGTCGGGCGGACGTGTCTCGATGAGCTTGGCGGCCCGCGCGCGAACCTCTTCGGTGAGCAACAGCTCGCGACACGGCACCGCGACCACGGTGTCGACGTCGATCTCGGCAATCGAGCGCTGGTCGGCGACGGCGAACATCCGCATCTCGCTGACCTCGTCGCCCCAGAATTCGACCCGGACCGGGTGTTCGGCGGTGGGCGGGAACACGTCGAGGATGCCGCCGCGGACTGCGAATTCACCGCGCTTGCCGACCATGTCGACGCGGGTGTAAGCGAGCTCAACCAGTCGCGCGACCAGTGCATCGAAGTCGAACTCAGCGCCTACGCGCAGTGTCACCGGCTCGATGTCGGCGAGGTCGGGCGCCATCGGCTGCAGCAGTGAGCGCGCGGTCGTCACCACCACTCGCAGTGCCGGCCCCAGCCGGGCATCGTCAGGGTGGGCAAGCCGGTACAACACCATCAGGCGCGCACCCACGGTGTCGACGCCGGGCGAGAGCCGCTCGTGCGGCAGGGTCTCCCAGGACGGGAACATCACCGCCGCGTCGCCGAACACACCGCGCAATTCGGCGGTGAGGTCATCGGCCTCGCGCCCGGTCGCGGTCACCACGAGCAGTGGGCCCCCGCGGGCCAGTGCGCATGCCGCATAGAGCTGAGCACTGGCCGGCCCGACCATCGCGAGCTCGTCGGGACGTTCGGCCGCACGTTGTGCGAGTTCTACGAAGGCCGGCGCGGTCAGCGCCAAGTCCACCAGCCCCGCGATCGGGGTGTGAACATACTCCTGCCCCGGTGCGGTCATGATGACCCCATTCTAGGCGGCACGACCGAAGACGTTGCGGCGGGCCGCGATTCGCTCGCGCCCTGTGACGCAGGTCGCGTCAGCGGCCGGCGACGGTGAACCCGGGGTCCGGGATGCCTTCGGGGAACCGCTGCAGCGCGGCCACTGCCAGGGCGGCCAGTTTTTTCAGCGCATCGATCACGGCCGGATCGGGCTGCCCCGGCTGCGCCCAGTACACACCGATCGCGCCCACCGGATCGGGCCCGAGCATCGGGGTCATCACCAGGCTGCGCACGAACGTCGGCCGGTACGCGGCCTGTGGAATGCGTTCATCGCGACGGATGTCTGCGATCGCCACCGATGTGCGGTGAATCATCGCCCAGCCGCTGATGCAGTCCGAGACGGGGAAGCGCTGGCCCTTCCACAACGGACTCATCGAGTCTTCGTCCGCGTAGTAGCACATGTCGTGGTCGAGGAGGACGAACGTGGCGCCGTGCGCACCGGCGATCCGGCGCGCTGCGCCCTTCACGATCTGCTGGACATCCTCGAGCCGCTCGGCGCCCCTCAGCTGGGCGTCGACCTGGTCGATGACCTCCGGCTTGCCGACCAACGCGCCGACCCCCCTCCTGCCAGGCCCCGACAGCTTCGTTGCGACGTGTGCGTCGATTATCGCAGGTGCCATCGCTACTCGCCCTCTAACTGCGGATCGGCTTCCAAATGCGTCAGCCCGTTCCACATCAGGTTCACCAGATGAGCGGCCACTACTTCTTTCTTGGGTTCGCGGGTGTCGAGCCACCACTGCGCAGTCATCGACACCGAACCGACCAGGGCCTGGGCGTACAGCGGGGCGAGCACAGGGTCGAGGCCGCGGCGGGCGAAATCGCCGGCCAAGATCGAGGACACCTGGCTGACCGCGTCGTTGAGCAGGCTGGAATAGGTGCCGGTGCTGATCGCCGCGGGTGAGTCGCGGATCAGGATGCGGAATCCGTCGGTGCGTTCCTCGACATACGTGAGCAGGGCCAGCGCCACCCGCTCGACCCGGACACGCGAGCGGTTATTGGTCAGCGACGACGTAATGCCGTCCAGCAGAGCCGACATCTCGCGGTCGACGACCACGGCGTAGAGGCCTTCCTTGCCGCCGAAGTGCTCGTAGACCACCGGCTTGGAGACATTGGCGCGCTGGGCGATCTCCTCGATCGAGGTGCCCTCGTAACCGCGCTCGGCAAACAGGGTGCGCGCGACATCGATGAGCTGGCGCCGGCGTTCGGTGCCGGTCATCCGCGCGCGCGGCGGACGAGGCTCCTTCTCCGGTGCTGCCACTGTGAGTCCTTCCCGCGTCGCTGCGCTCCTGCCCTCCGAAAATCCTTTTCCCGGGTCGCTGCGCTCCTGCCCTCCGAAACCCCTTCCCGGGTCGCTACGCTCCTGCCCTCCGAAACCCCTTCCCGGGTCGCTACGCTCCTGCCCTCCGAGCGAGAGTAGCTGTTTGCATTAGAGTCTCAGGCGGACATTTCGGCCAGTCCGTCGTGGTGTAATCGGCAGCACCTCTGATTTTGGTTCAGATAGTTCAGGTTCGAGTCCTGGCGACGGAGCACAGACTCTTGGAGGTTCGGGTGACCACACACACCGATGCCGCCGTCCTGGTGCTGGCAGCCGGGGCCGGAACCCGTATGCGCTCCGACACCCCCAAGGTGCTGCACACCCTCGGCGGGCGCAGCATGTTGGCCCACACCTTGCACGCGGTCGCGGCACTGCAGCCCAGCCACATCGTGGTGGTCGTCGGGCACGGCCGCGACGACGTCACTGCCGAGGTCGTCCGCGTCAACAACCAAGCCACCACGGTGGTGCAGGAACAACAGCTGGGCACCGGGCATGCCGTAAGCGTCGGGCTGTCCGGGCTGCCCGCGGACTTCGCCGGAACCGTCGTGGTCACCACGGCCGATGTACCGCTGCTGGACAGCGAAACGTTGGTCACCCTGACGCAATCTCACGCCGGGGCGGGTGTGACGATCGTGACCACCACACTGCCGGATCCCACCGGCTATGGCCGCATCCTTCGCGACGCCGACGGTGCGGTCACCGCAATCGTCGAGCATGCCGACGCCGACGAGGCGCAACGCGCCATTGCCGAGGTCAACTCGGGGCTCTACGCGTTCGATGCGGCCGCGCTGCGGTCGGCACTGACCCGGCTGCGCACCGACAATGCCCAGGGTGAGCTCTACCTCACCGATGCCATCGCCTTGATCCGTGCTGACGGGCTCCCGGTGCGGGCCCAGCACATCGCGGACACCGCGCTGGTCTCCGGCGTCAACGACCGCGTTCAGCTGGCGGCACTCGGCGCCGAACTGAATCGCCGCATCATCGAACGCCATCAGCGGGCCGGGGTCACCATCACCGACCCGGCCACGACCTGGATCGACGTCGACGTCGAAATCGGAGCCGACACCGTCATCGCCCCCGGCACCCAGTTGCTGGGCATCACCTCGATCGGCTCCGGCTGCACCATCGGGCCGGACACCACGCTCACCTCGATGGAAATAGGTGACGGCGCCACGGTGATCCGAACCCACGGCGAGTTGTCGGTGATCGGCGACCATGCCGCCGTCGGCCCGTTCACCTATCTGCGGCCCGGCACCAAGCTGGGCACGAAGGGCAAGCTCGGCGCGTTCGTGGAGACCAAGAACGCGGTCATCGGTGCGGGCACCAAGGTGCCGCACCTGACCTACGTCGGCGACGCCGACATCGGCGAGCACAGCAACATCGGCGCGTCCAGCGTGTTCGTGAATTACGACGGCGAGAACAAGAGCCGCACCACCATCGGCTCGCACGTGCGCACCGGCTCGGACACGATGTTCGTCGCGCCGGTCACCGTCGGGGACGGCGCCTACACCGGTGCCGGCACCGTGCTGCGCGACGACGTGCCGCCGGGTGCGCTGGCGGTGTCGGCTGGACCACAGCGCAATATCGAGGACTGGGTGCTGCGCAAGCGGCCCGGCAGCGCATCGGCGCAGGCCGCGGCCAAGGCCAGGGAGTCCGAGTCGGACGCGGCGACGGAGTGATCGGCGTCGCCGAATGTTGCCTTTTTGGTAACCCGGGGTCATAGCACCGTACGATTGCCCCGTATCGACCTCCGACCGGCAAGGGCAGCACACAGTGGGCACGGACTGGACCGACAACCGCAAAAATCTGATGCTCTTCTCGGGCCGCGCGCACCCGGAGCTGGCCGAACAGGTCGCCAAAGAGCTCGACACCCAGGTCACCGCGCAGACCGCACGAGACTTCGCCAACGGTGAGATCTTCGTCCGCTTCGACGAATCGGTGCGCGGCTGCGACGCCTTCGTCCTGCAGTCCCATCCCGCGCCGCTGAACAAGTGGCTGATGGAACAGCTGATCATGATCGACGCGCTCAAGCGTGGCAGCGCCAAGCGAATCACCGCGATCCTGCCGTTCTATCCCTATGCCCGCCAGGACAAGAAGCATCGCGGCCGCGAGCCGATTTCGGCGCGGCTGGTGGCCGATCTGTTCAAGACCGCGGGTGCCGACCGGATCGTGTCGGTCGACCTGCACACCGACCAGATTCAGGGCTTCTTCGACGGGCCGGTGGATCACATGCGGGCCCAGCCGCTGCTCACCGGCTACATCCGGGACAACTACAACTGCGAGAACGTCGTCGTGGTCTCACCGGACTCCGGTCGCGTGCGCGTCGCCGAGAAGTGGGCCGACGCCCTCGGCGGCACCCCGCTGGCGTTCATCCACAAGACCCGCGACCCGAAGGTGCCCAACCAGGTTGTGTCGAACCGGGTCGTCGGCGATGTGGCGGGCAAGACCTGCGTGCTGACCGACGACATGATCGACACCGGAGGCACCATCGCCGGCGCGGTGAAGTTACTGCACAACGACGGCGCCAAGGACGTCATCATCGCCGCGACCCACGGCGTGCTGTCGGACCCGGCCCGCGAGCGGCTGGCCGACAGCGGTGCGCGCGAAGTGATCGTCACCAACACCCTGCCGATCGACGAGTCCAAGCGATTCCCGCAGCTGACCGTCCTGTCGATCGCGCCGCTACTGGCCAGCACCATCCGTGCGGTCTTCGAAAACGGTTCAGTGACAGGTCTTTTCGACGGGGACGCGTAGTTGTCGAGCACCATCTACCACAACCCGCGCTGCAGCACCTCCCGCAAGACCCTGGACCTGCTGCGCAACAACGGCATCGAGCCGAGAATCGTCGAGTACCTCAAGACACCGCCGTCGCGAGCCGAGATCGCCACGCTGATCGCCGACGCCGGCATCGAGGTGCGCGCGGGCGTCCGCAAGCGTGAATCGCTGTACACCGAGCTGAATCTCGCCGACGCCAGCGATGACGAGCTGTTGGACGCCATGGCGGCCAACCCGATTCTCATCGAGCGTCCGTTCGTGGTGACGCCCAAGGGAACTCGGCTGGCAAGGCCGATCGAATCGGTACACGAAATTCTGTGAGAGCGCGTAGCGCAGCCCTGCTCATCACGCTGGCCACGACCGTGGCGGCGTGCGGGACGACGCCGCCGGACTACTCCTCGATCTGGAGCACACCGCCCACCATCACCTCGAGCAGTCCCACCACGTCGGCCAAGCCGCAGCCGATCGCCGAATACCTCTACGGCGTGGGCGTCATGGGTGAGCAGGTCCCGCTGAACAAACTGACCGACATCACCGTGACTTTGCCGCGGCCACCGGGCTGGACCAAGTACGACAATTCGAACTTCTCGCCGGGCACCGAGGTGATCGCGAAGAACAACACCTACCCGACCGCGATGGTGATCGTGTTCAGGCTGACCGGCAACTTCGATGTGGGTGAGGCACTCAAGCACGCCAGCGTCGATGCCGAGATGTCGCAGAACTTCACCAAACTCAACTCCTCCACCGCTGATTTCAACGGGTTTCCCTCCTCGATGATCGAGGGCAGTTACGACCTCAACGGCCAGCGTCTGCACTCCTACAACCGGGTGGTGATTCCGGTGACGCCGGCACCGGCGTTCCAGCGCTACCTGGTGCAGCTGACGGTGACCACCCGCGCCGACCAGGCCGCCGCGGCGTCCGACGATGTCGAGGCCATCATCAAGGGCTTCAGTGTCGCGCTGAAGAAGTAGCCTCGCCGCCGCGCAGCGCTCTCATCGGCGAGCAGACGCAGAATCGCCCTTCGGCGGGCGAATTCATGCGAGTTTGCGTCTGCTCGCGAGAGATAAGGTAGCGGGATGAGTTGGACCGCTGCAGATCTGCCTTCGTTCGCCGGACGCACTGTCATCGTCACCGGAGCCAACAGCGGGCTGGGACTGGTCACCGCTCGCGAGCTGGCCCGCGTCGGCGGCCATGTCGTCCTTGCGTGCCGCAACGCGAGCAAGGGCGCCGAAGCCGCCGCCACCATGACCGGTGACGTCGAGGTGCGCAGCCTCGACCTGCAGGACCTGGCCTCGATCCGGGACTTCGCCTCCGGGGTGGACAGTGTCGACGTCCTCATCAACAACGCCGGCATCATGGCCGTCCCCTACGCCGTCACCAAGGACGGATTCGAAAGCCAGATCGGCACCAACCACCTCGGCCACTTCGCGCTGACCAACTTGCTGCTGCCCAAGGTGACCGACCGCGTCGTCACGGTGTCGTCGTTCATGCACATGCTGGGCAGGATCAGCCTCAAGGACCTGAACTGGAAGGCTCGGCCGTACTCGGCGTGGCTGGCTTACGGCCAGTCCAAGCTGGCCAACTTGCTGTTCACCAGTGAGCTGCAAAAGCGCCTGGACGCGGTGGGGTCGCCGCTGAAATCCCACGCCGCCCACCCTGGGTACTCGGCCACCAATCTGCAGGGCCACACCGGCAACCGGTTCGGCACCCGGATCTGGGACGCCGGGAACAGCCTGTTCGCCACCAGCGCCGACTTCGGCGCCCGGCAGACCCTGTACGCGGCAGCGGCGGACCTGCCCGGCAATAGCTTCATCGGCCCCAGGTTCGCGATGCGCGGGCCGACCGGCCAGTCACCGCGCAGCCCGCTGGCCCGCAACCAGGCCACCGCGACGGCCTTGTGGCGGCTGTCCGAGCAGCTCACCGGCATCGAATTTCCGCTCTGAACCCCTGATCGGCTACCCTGATGGCCGCGTCACGGCGAGGGTGGTCCAAGCCACCGTTATCGACGAGGCTTCCTATTGATGGTGCCGCCTGAGCCGTGCGGAAGACCCACTGATAACTCAGGAGCACCCATCATGGCCAAGAACGCCACCAACAACCTCACCGCCGGCGTGCGGGGTAAGACCGGTAAGGGCGCATCGCGCCAGGCCCGCCGCGAGGGCAAGGTTCCTGTCGTTCTCTACGGCCACGGCACCGAGCCCCAGCACCTCGAGCTCAACGGCCACGATTTCGCCGCCGTCCTGCGCAAGGCGGGCACCAACGCGGTGCTGACCCTGGACATCGAGGGCAAGGAGCAGCTGGCGCTGACCAAGGCCATCGCCGTACATCCGATCCGGCGCAGCATCCAGCACGCCGACCTGATCGTGGTTCGCCGCGGCGAGAAGGTGACCGTCGAGGTCAACGTCGTCCTCGAGGGCGAGGCCGCCCCGGGCGCGCTGGTCACTCAGGACGCCAGCACCATCGAGATCGAGGCCGACGCCATGTCGATCCCGCAGCAGCTGACCGTGTCGATTGAAGGTGCCGAGGAAGGCACCCAGATCAACGCCGGCCAGGTCGAGCTGCCCGAGGGCGTGACCCTGATCAGCGATCCCGACCTGCTGGTCGTCAACATCGTCACCGCACCGTCGGCCGAGGAGCTGGAGGCCGAGGGCGGCGGCGAGTCGATCGAGGAGCAGGCCGCCGACGCCGCCGAGGCAGCCGAAGCCGGCGAGGGCGAGGGCGAGTCGGCCGAGGCCGAGTAAGCCCGGATGGCCGATCCCCTGCTGGTTGTCGGCCTCGGCAACCCGGGTCCGCAGTACGCCAAGACCCGGCACAACCTCGGCTTCATGGTGGCCGATCTGCTGGCCGCCCGCATGGGCGGACAGTTCAAGGTGCACAAGCGTTCTGGCGCGGAGATCGTGACCGGCCGGCTGGCTCACCGTCCCGTCGTGCTGGCCAAACCACGCACCTACATGAACGAGTCGGGACGTCAGATCGGTCCGTTGGCGAAGTTCTACTCGGTCATGCCGACCGACATCATCGTCATCCACGACGAGCTCGACATCGACTTCGGCCGGATCCGGTTGAAACTCGGCGGTGGCGAGGGCGGCCACAACGGTCTGCGATCGGTGGCGAACTCGCTGGGCACCAAGAACTTTCAGCGGGTCCGCATCGGGGTCGGCCGACCGCCGGGGCGCAAGGACCCGGCGGCCTACGTCCTGGAGCCGTTCACCGCCGCCGAACGCACCGAGGTGCCGGCGATCTGTGAGCAGGCCGCCGACGCTACCGAGCTGTTGATCGAGGCCGGGCTGGAGCCTGCCCAGAATCACGTGCACGCCTGGTAGGGATTGCCAGCCACCATCCGAGCGCGATCAGCGCGGCCACCTCGAATCCGGCGATGCCCCGTTCCACCAAGCCCAGCGGGATCAACGTCCACCACCGTTGATCGGTTGCGATGCCGACCGCGATGGCTCCGAACAACACTGACAGCCAACCGATCCCGACGACGGTGAGCCATCGCGCGGCCCGCACGGCACCGTCCCGGCCGCGAGCGATCAGAAGCACCGCCAGCGGCAGCGCGACGAACGCAACGAGGGTCGCGACCCGGTGCACACTGCCCGACACACTCGGACCGGTGACCCAGTTGTGTTTGGGAAACGCGACGATTCCGACCAGCGCCACCACCCACAGCGTCATCGACACCGAACCAGCGGACCACGGCCGTACCCGGCCGGCCCGGATGAGCCCGTAGAGCAACCCCGCCGAACCACCCGCCAGAATCAGCACGGCCGTGACGAAAGCCGCACTGCCGGAGGTGTACACGTACTCGGAGATCGTCGCCGCGCGCAACTGCCGGCCGCGGGTGTGCTGGCCGCCGACCGTCGCATCGAGTCCGAGCACCACGACTATCGCGAGTGCCGCACCGAAACCGCCGATCCAGCCGAGCGCACGCACCATCGGCCCAGCCTACGCGCGGCCCCGCACTCCGGAGTCGATCACCTTGACCGGCTTGTGCGGGTAGCGCCGCTCGGCGTGCGCCTTCGCCGCTGAATTCGGCAGCACATAAAGGGTTTCGACCTTCTCCTGTAGCGGTCGCAACACAAGGTCCATGAACCCCTTGCGGTCGTCGAGGTAGGGCTCGATAACGTCCTCGCCGGCCGGGCAGACCGCCAGGCAGTAGGCGGCCTTGTAGTTCGCCTTGAACGACAGGCTCTGCCACATCGACGCGTTCTCCGAATCGGTGACACGCGAACGAAAGTCGGCAGCGTCTTCGCTGTCGGCGATCGTCTGCACCCAGTCGGTGAACCCGCCCATGAACTCCCGGTAGTTGTGCACCGAGCACGCCACGAAGTCGAACTCGCCGTCCTTCTTGATGGCCCCGACCGGGCACGCTGCGACACAGAGTTTGCATTCCAGGCAGGGCGAATAGTCCAGCGGTGCACCGTAACTGCTGACCGGAGCGTCGATGAGGATGGTCGCCAGCAGGATGAAGTTTCCGAATTTCGGGTGGATGACGTTGCGGTGAATGCCCATCACTCCCAGGCCGGCGGCCACCGCGACGGGCTTGTGGGCGACCACCCAGATCCGGCCGGGATAGCGGTCCATCTCCATGGGAAACGTGGCCGAAGGATTGAGCGCACGATAGCCGGCGTCCTGCAGCTCGCGGGTGATCCGGTGCGCGGCCTCGTTGATGACTTCCCCGCTGCGGTGGAACTCCTGGTTGGCCACGCTGCGCGCAACCGACCGCACGTTGTCGCGGTTCATCCGGACCACCAGCGAGATGTAGGTCTTGGTGGCGGGCAGCGCAGCCTCGACATGCTCGCGTTCACTGGCCAGGTCTGGATTGTCGACGCTGGCGAAGGCGACGTCGTCGGCCCCGGCGGCCAGACAGAGCTCGCGCAGCCACGCGGCGTCGATCACTGCCGGCGGCGCTTGGCGTTGCCGGGCTCGCACGGCCCGCACGGTCGGATGGTCAGCCAGACTCATAGCTGAGTACGGTACACCATACTCAGCTATGGACGCACGGGTGATCCCCAACACGCCGAGCGCGGAATATTCATTACCTATGTAAAGTTGTTCTACGCCATGCCCTGTCTTCCCGCGCCCCAGCACCTGTCGGCCGTGCATCCCGCTCCCGCAGCGGGGATGGGAGAAGGGAGCTGATGCGCCAGGGACCGCTGGCAGGCCGCTATCCGGCAGTGGCCGCGATGGTCACCCTCGCCCTGATTCCCTACTTGGCGCTGTCCGCCGCTCTCGATCCGCTCGTCCCGATCATCTCCGGGCAATTGCACATGACGACCCAGTCGTTGGCGCTCAGCTCGGGCCTGGGCAACGCGGCCTACGCCGTGGGCACGGTGCTCGCCGTGCAATTCGCCCAACACCTTCCGCAGCGACGGATGCTGCTCGTGTACGCCGTTGTGCTGGTGGTCGGCTCGGTCATCGCCGCCGCCGCACCGAATGCGACGGCGTTCATCGTCGGCCACGTCCTGCAGGGCCTGGCGACCAGCATGCTGTTGATCGCCGCAGCCCCGCCACTGACGATCGGGTTTCCGCGCGAGAAGCTTCGCAACACCGCGGTGATCATGAACATGTGCGTGTTCGGCGCCGTCGCACTCGGGCCGTTCATCGGCGGCGTGCAGGCCGAAGCGCACGCCTGGCGGCCACTGTTCTGGATCGTCGCGGGCGTTGCACTCTCGGCGCTCGTGTTGGCGGTGCTGACCTTCGACGATGCGCCGCCCGCCGATCCCGAGGCGCCACGTGACCTCAAGGCGATCGCGCTGGCTACCGTCGGATGCACGGCCGCCTTCGTGGGCGCAGCGCAGCTGACCACCCACGAGATCTCCGACCTCGCCGTCACCGCACCGATGTTCGGCGGCCTCGCTCTGATTCTGGCGCTGATCGTTTACCAGTTCCGCGCGCAGCGGCCGCTGTTGACCATCCGGACGATGCTGACGAGCGCGATCCCGGTGGCGGGTGTGGGTGTCGCCCTGTTCGCCGCGGCGGCTTCGATCGCGGCGACCGCGCTGACCGCGTCGGTGTTCATGCAGCACTTCAGCCCGGTCCAAGTCGGCCTCATCTATCTGCCGGAACTCGGCGGCGCCGTGGTCATGGCCGTGGTGTTCGGCGCCGTCATCACCAGGCGCGGCATGCATTACCTACCTCTCGTCGGCATGGCCCTGCTGGCCGCCGGCATCGCGGTGTTCATGGCGTCGCTGCCCGCCAATGTTCCACTGGCGCTTGTCGGTTCGGCGCTGACGGGACTGGCCTTGGGCGCCACGGTCGCGCCGGCATTGTTCGTCGCCGGTTTCTCCCTGCAGTCCGACAGTCTGCAGCGGGTGTTCGCGATCATCGAATTGCTCCGCGCCGTCGCGGCATTCATGGTGGCCCCGATCTTCGCGCACCTGGCGACGCGATACTCCGGCGACCTCGTGGAAGGCACCGGCGTCGCGCTGTGGGTGGGATTCGCGCTCGCGATCGGCGGTGCGGTGTTCGGTATCGCGGTCTATGCACTCAGCGGTGCGCGACCCCAGACACCGGATCTCGACGAGTTCCTCGACGGCGACTCCCCCGCGTGGTACTCACCCCCACTGCTGGCACGTCTGCGCGGCCTGCCCACCGCATCCCCGACTCCGGCGCAGCGCCCCGCACCGGCCACCGCACACCGGCACCCATCGCAGGCAGGTGGCCCGGTGCTGTTCGCCTACGACGGGTCGGACTTGGCCAGGCATGCGATTGCTGAAGCGGCCGAACAACTCTCGCCATACCGGCACGCCGTCGTCGTCTGCGTGTGGCAACCCGTCGACGTGGGCTTCACACCAGCCGACAGCCGGCCGTTCGACGTCGACCGGGCCAGCCAGGTGCGCCAGGCCGCCGAGCGAACCGCCGAGCACGGCGCCGCACTGGCCCGTGCGGCCGGATTCGACTCGTGCAGTCTGGCGATCGAGGCGGCGCCGACCTGGAAGGGCATCGTCGAAGCAGCCGACGAGCACCGGGCGAGCATGATCGTGCTCGGTCCACACCGGCGCAATGGTCTGCTCGGCCACCTACGCGGCAGCGTCGCCGCGGCAGTCGTGTCCCACACCGACATCCCGGTGCTGCTCGTCCCCCAGCCGCTGGATGACTGGGCACGCGAGAGTCAGCCGGTCCATCGGGAAGCCGGAGTAGTCTCGGCGCGGTGAACACCCTCCGCGAGCCCAAGGTGGCATCGGCAATCGAACGGATGTACGCCGAAGCCGGCCGGCAGATGGCGCAGCTCCACGAGCGCGGTGCCCAGTTGCGGGCGGCGAAGACCGCGCAGGAACGCGCCGATGCGTTCAGCGACTTCTACCTGCCGGTGACGCCGGAGTCGGGACAGCTGCTCTACACCCTGGTGCGCGCGACGCGGCCTGCACTGGTGGTCGAATTCGGAACATCGTTGGGGCTCTCCACAATTCATTTGGGCAGCGGTGTGCGCGACAACGGCACCGGTCGAGTGGTCACCACCGAGCTCAGCGCCGCGAAGGTCGCCGCCGCCAGGTCTACCTTCGCCGAGGTCGGCCTCGACGACGTGATCACCGTGCTGGAGGGCGATGCGACGCAGACGCTGGCCGGCATCTCCGAGCCGGTGGGCTTCGTGCTGCTCGACGGCTGGAAGGACCTGTACGTCCCGGTCGTTCAGGTGCTCGAGCCCCGCCTGAGTGACGGGGCGCTCGTCGTCGCCGACAACACCGGCCTGGCCGATGCGCAGCCCTATGTGGAGTACATCCGCGATCCCGCGAATGGCTATGTGGGCGTGAGCTTCCCGGTGCGGGACTCCGACGCCATGGAGATCAGCTGCCGGGCCTGAGCCCGTCGGCTAGGTGACGAGCGCGACGGAGTTCGCGCGACGCAGCTTGCCCGACGGCGTCTTCGGGATGGTGCCCGGCCCGAGGACCACGACATTGCGCGGCCGCACGTCGACCTCGGCAACCACCTCGTGTGCCACCTCGTGTTCGATGCGCCGCACTGCGACGGGGTCCTGCCAGGCGTTGGATTCGACGGCGACCGCGAAGGTCTCGCGAGAGTGGCCGGCGTCGAGGCGCACGGCGACCGCGCAGCCGGGGCGCACCCCTTCGACACGGCCTGCGGCGCGCTCGATGTCGGTCGGGTAGATGTTGCGGCCGGCCATGATGATGACGTCCTTGACCCGACCGCACACCACGACGTGACCGTTCTCCAGCAGGTAGCCGAGGTCACCGGTGTCGTACCAGCCGCACTCATCCTGAGCGGGCACGAAACCGCCCATCGTGATGTAGCCCGGGGTCAGTGACTCACCGCGCAGCTCGATGATGCCCACCCCGCGGGCCGGCAACACGTTGCCGTCCTCGTCGACGATGCGCGCCTCCAGATCCTTGAGCAGCGGACCGAGCGTGGCCAGCCGTCGGGTGTTGCCCTTGGCTGCGGGAACGGCCCGGCGCAGTGCGGCCAGCAGATCGGCGTCGACCTCGTCGACCACCAGCCCCGCGCCGCATTCGGAGAACGAGACCGCCAGCGTGGTCTCGGCCATGCCGTAGGCCGGCAGGATGGCCTCGGGCTGGAGACCGAAGGGCTTACCCGCGTCCAGCAGGTCCTCGACGTCGGCGGGGTCGACGGGCTCGGCACCCGACAGGGCGAAGCGCAGCGTGGACAGGTCGAACTCACCGGGCTTGGCTTGGCGCCGCAGCCGCTTGGCGAACAACGCGTAGGCGAAGTTGGGCGCCGCGGTCATCGTGCCCTTGTACTTGTCGATGAGCTTGGCCCACAGCAGGGTGTCGCGCAGGAAGTCCATCGGCGTGACCTTGACCAGCTCGGCACCGAAGTACATCGGGATGGTGAGGAAGCCGACCATGCCCATGTCGTGGAAGCAGGGCAGCCAGCTGACCATGACATCGTTGTCGATGTCGTACTTGGCGCCGATGAACATGGCCTCGGCGTTGGAGTGGATGTTGCGGTGAGTGATGACGACGGCCTTCGGTGACCCGGTCGATCCGCTCGTCAGCTGCATCAGCGCGACGTCGTCTTCGGAGGTCTCCACCGGGTCGACGGGCTCGGCGGCCAGCAGCGACTCGACGGTGAACACCTTGACGCCGCGCTCCTCGAGCACCGGCACCGCGATGAGGAACGGCTCGGAGACTATGACTGCCCTGGCCTCGATCATGTCGATGACGGTCGCGGTGTCCTTGGCCCACTGCTCCAAGTCGGTGCGCGGGGTGGGCTGGTGCAGCATCGTCAGGCTGGCACCACGCATCCAGAGCGCCTGTGCCGTCGGTGCGATCTCGACCGGAGCCCCGGCCAGCACGCCCACCGCGTCGCCGAGACCGATTCCAGCCGAGGCCAGCCCACCGGCGATGCGACGAGCGCGTTCGTGCACCTCACGCCACGTGTGCCGGACCGGCTCATGCGGCTCACCGGTGACCATGCCCTTGCTGCTGGTCATGGCACTGTGGAACATCTTGTCGGTGAAACGGCTCACGACGACCTCCTCGGCATCCGGAGCTGGCTGAACAGCGGCGTTGACGGCGACCCGAAAGCCCTGTAATTCATGCTCCACCTGCC
Source organism: Mycobacterium sp. EPa45 (assembly GCF_001021385.1). Taxonomy (NCBI): domain Bacteria; kingdom Bacillati; phylum Actinomycetota; class Actinomycetes; order Mycobacteriales; family Mycobacteriaceae; genus Mycobacterium; species Mycobacterium sp. EPa45. The sequence goes on from NZ_CP011773.1 coordinate 5,015,650, forward strand.
ACAACGTGCTGCATAGGAGGCACGCCAGTACGACTGGGGAGCGGTTCGGTCTCGAAATGGTGATGATGCGACGGAAGACGGGGTACTGCCGGGCCACCGCCCGCCCCGGACCGGGGTGGGCGATTCATATTGATGCAGTGCCAGGCCGCTAGTCATCACCGTCGATCATCTTAAACTCCCCTTAAGTTACCGCCAAGTTTTAGACGGTAATGAGAAGCGCGTCACAGTGCCGAGGTGCAAAAATCAGCTCACCTGGCCCGGCACAATGCGGGCGCCGTGGACCGGGCCGCTGGCCACCCGGACCGTGCGGCATACGTCGACACCGGCCAGCTCGGTTCCGACATCCACCGCCGCGGACGCCGACTCGCACAGGAACGCACATGTCGGCCCTGAGCCGGAGACGATGCCGGCCAGTGCACCCGCTTCAGCGCCCGCCCGCAAGGTTCGGCGTAGCGCGGGGTTCAAGCTCAGCGCGGCGGCCTGCAGGTCGTTGCCGAGTACAGCGGCCAGCTCGCGGGGGTTGCCGCCGGCCAGGGCTCCGAGCAGCGGCTCGGGATCGGTCAGCCGCGGCGGATCGCCCGCCTCCCGCAGCCGGTCGATCTCGCGGTATACCTCGGCCGTGGACAGTCCGCCCTGACCGAAGGCCAACACCCAGTGAAAGGTGGTGCGGGCCAACACCGTCGCCAACTCTTCGCCCCGTCCGGTGCCCAGCGCCGTGCCGCCGTGCAGAGCGAAGGGCACGTCGCTGCCCAACTGCGCGGCCAGCGCGTGCAGGTCACGACGGGCCAGGCCCAGCTCCCACAGATTGTTCATCGCGACCAACACCGCGGCGGCGTCGGCGCTGCCACCGGCCATCCCACCGGCGACCGGGATCGACTTCTCGATCAAGATCTCGACATCGGGTGCCCGCCCGACATGTTCGGCCATCAGCTCGGCGGCCTGCCAGGCGATGTTGCGCTCGTCGGCGGGCAGCTGCTCGGCACCCTCCCCCACCGTCTGCAGAGACAGCACGTCGGCGTTGCGCACTGTCACCTCGTCGAGCAGGGACACGGCATGGAAGACCGTGGTGAGCTCGTGATAGCCGTCCGCGCGCCGGTCACCGACCTCGAGGTACAGATTGACCTTGCCCGGTACGCGCACGGTCACCGATCCGGTCGGCACCCATTCGGTGGCGATGGAGCCGTTGGACGAGGACACCGGACGAGACTATCGCGCCGTGCGCAATTACCCCGGTCGTCGTCCACCTGCGATCTAGGGTCGAAGCGTGGCTCATCCGGGGCAGTCGTTCGCGGGCTACGTCGTCGGAGACGAATTGGGCCGCGGCGGCGAGGCGACGGTCTATCTCGCCCGCGACCCCGGCCGGACACCGGACCTCGTCGCGCTGAAGGTGCTCGACGTCGAACACCGGAACCCGAGCAGCGTGTCCCGGCTGGCCCGCGAGTACCGAATCGCCGCCCGGCTGCGACACCGTCACATCGTGACGGTGTACGACCACGGCCCGCACTGGATGACGATGCAGTACGTCGACGGCGGGAAAGCGACCGGGCTGACGTCACTCGACACCCGGCTCGAAGCGCTGCGCCAGATCGCAGCTGCACTCGACCACGCCCACCGGGACGGTGTTGTGCACAGTGATGTCAAGCCCGCGAATATTCTTGTGCACCAAGACTTTCGGAAAGATGGCGCGGTCCTGATCGACTTCGGCGTCGCGCATATCCTCGCCGAGGACGTCTGGCACCGGCCCGTCCAGGTGGTGACTTCGCTGCCCTACGCAGCACCTGAGCTGCTGCAGGGTCGCCTGCCGCAGGCGGCGACCGACGAATACGCACTGGCGTGCACAGCTTTGGAATTACTCACCGGCACAACACCGTTCGATTGCGACAACCCGCTGGCGCTGGTGGACGCGCACATGCATCTGCCGCCACCCGAGGTCTCGAAGACGACGCCCTGGCTGTCCAGGTCGTTCGACATGGTTCTGGCCCGAGCCATCGCCAAGGATCCGGACCGGCGGTACCCGTCATGCACCGAGTTGGTGCATCACCTCGCCGAGACGGTGCGCGGAAGCGCTCAGAACACCTGAGCCGGCCGCGATGGGCCTTCCGAAGAGTCCGTCGATGTCGTGAAGTCACCGGAGCGCTGCAACAGCCGGACGAAATCGGCGACCGTCAACGTCTCACCACGGCGGGCGGGATCGATACTGGCGGCCAGCAGTCGTTCGGCGGACTCGTTGCCCGTACCCGCCCACTCCAGGAACGCGTTGCGGGCCGTCTTGCGCCGCTGGGCGAAGGCGATGTCGATCAGGTCGAACACCTTCTGACGGAAGTCGTCATCGGTCGGCCACGGCGAGACTTCATGACGGTCGATGCGCACCAGACCGGAGTACACCCGAGGAATCGGCCAGAACACCGTCGGCGACACCATGCCGTAGCGGCGGACCTTGCCGAAGAACCGCACCTTGACGCTGGGCACTCCGTAGTCCTTGCCGCCGGGCTCAGCCGCCAGCCGCTCGGCCACCTCGGCCTGGACCATCACCATCACGGTCCGGATCGACGGGAACTCGGCCAGCAGGTGCAGCAGGGCCGGGACGGCGATGTTGTACGGCAGGTTGGCCACCACGGCGGTGGGCGGCTCGACCAGGTCGGAGCGCTCGATACCGAGGATGTCGCGGTTCAGCACGGTCAGCCGGTGGATCTCGCTGTGCGAGTGCTCAGCAACTGTCTTCGGCAGGCGCTGGGCCAGCACGGGGTCGATCTCGATCGCACTCACCGTCGCGCCACGGTCCAGCAACGCCAGCGTGAGGGAACCCAGGCCGGGACCGACTTCCAGGACATGGTCGTGCTTATTGATCCCTGAAGCGGAAACAATACGGCGCACGGTATTTGCGTCGTGTACGAAATTCTGGCCCAGAGATTTACGCGGCTTGAAGTCGAGTTCTTTGGCTAGATTTCTGATCTCGGTCCGCCCGAGCAGACGAATTGTCACGATGCACCCCTACCACACACGGGCCACGCTCCCCAGCCTTGTCGCGATCGTGTTACTTCAGCAATCGCAATTTGTTCTTCCCTGGTCGCCAGATCGGCACGCCCAGCATAGCGCAGTCCGCCGTTTCTTTCCCAGGTGTTTTGATCAAATTGCACACCGCCGTAGTAACCGTTCCCGGTATTGATAGCCCAGTTTCCGCCCGCTTCACACCTGGAAATGGCATCCCAGATGGGCCCGTTCTCCACCGGAGGCACCTCGGTTCCGGGCTTGGCGCCGACCCGCAGAACGGAATCGCGCGCCGGGACAACGACAATGTTGGCAACGGGCAGCCGGCCCGTTTCCACCCCGTTGACCTTGGCGACAGCAAAAGTCACGTCCTGCACGCCGGGCGTTCCGGGATCCTCCACGACCTGGCGGCTCATGTTCAGCGTCGGGTCCTCGATGCGCTGAGCCGCCGGCGCCAGGGGCATCTGCTGGGTGACCTTTTCGACCCGGATGCGGGTCACCTGGATCTGCATTCCGGCGATCACCGGCGAGGACGGCGCGGGGACCACCGAGTCGGCTTGTTGCAGCGGGACGCCCGCGGCGGCCAGCAGGCCTTCCACATTCGGCGCGGCCAGGTGCACGGTATTCACCACGCCGCCGTCGTTGATCTGGACCGTCTTGGCGCTGACCACGGGAAGGGCCATGCCTTCCAGCGGCAGGCGGCTGCCGCGCGAGGCGGCGGCCGGGGCGGTGTCGGTCATCCTCAGCTCGGCCAGCGCCTCGTCCACGGTCGACGCGGTGGTCCACACCTGCTTGGCGTCCTGGCCGTCCAGCGAGATCTGCAGCGGACGACTGCGGCGCAGCACGATCGTCTCGGCTTCTGCGACGGTCTGATTGGCGCCGGGGAAGAGGTCGTCGCGGTCGCCGACGGAGTAGCCATTCTCTTCGACGACATCGATGACCCGCGACTTCATCGTGCTGACTTTCATCTGGGCGCCGTCGATGTTCAAAGTCACGGTCTTGTGGGAACTGACCGCGAATGCCCCGGCACCTGCCAGCGTGAGCAGCACTGCGGCGACAACAAGTCGAAGGATCGGTGATGGTGACTGGTGCAGCTTGGTCAACGCATTCAAGAGTTTCGGTCCTGCCTAGGTGCTAACAAACAAACAGGGGCGCCAATGCGGCTCCCCTTTGATCACAAGACGGTAACGAACCATCCCGGTCCGGAGCAACCCGGGCTCGGCGCTCTCAACAGACCCTTAGACACCGTAGACCCGCTGTGCGGTGGCCGACGACTGCTCGGCCAGCAACTGTGCCGGACGGTCGACGACATCGGCCAGCGCACGCACCGTGTAGGGCAGGCAATAGGGCTCGTTGGGCGCTCCGCGGTAGGGATGCGGGGTCAGAAACGGCGCGTCGGTTTCGACAAGCAGCTGGCCCGGCGGGATCACTCTGGCCGCCTCCCGCAGGTCACGAGCGTTCTTGAAGCTCACCGTCCCGGACAAGCTGAGCACCCAGCCGGCATCGACGCAGGTGCGGGCCATCTCGGGGCCGGAGGAGAAGCAGTGGAAGATGACCGTCTCCGGCGGTCCTTCGGCGCGCAGCACGTCGAGCACCTCGGCGTCGGCGTCGCGGTTGTGGATCATCAGTGGTTTACCGGTGCGTTTAGCGAGGTCGATGTGCCAGGCAAAAGACTCCCGCTGAGCGGCAGGCTCGGCACAGCCGTCGAGCTTGCCCGGCCAGTAGAGGTCCATGCCGGTCTCCCCGATCGCCACCACCCGCTCGTAGGTGGCCAGCTGCTCGAGCTCGGCGCGGGCGTCGTCGGTGAGGGCATCAGCGCGCGTCGGGTGCAGCGCGACCGCGGCATAGACCCGCGGATCCCAGCCGGCCGCCTCGGCAGCCCAGCGGGCGGCATCGAGGTCGTCGGCGATCGTCACCGCCGCCACCACTCCGGCGGCCTCGGCGCGGTCGAGGATCGCGTGCACGTCGCCTGCGGTGCGGGCACCGCACGCGTCCAGGTGGGTGTGCGCATCGATCAACGGCGTCAACGGCTCTGGGAGCGGCGGTGGCTCGCGTCTGGCACTCACGCCCCACACCTTAGGGTTAACCCTGACATGACCAAGCCGCCGTACTACCTGACCACCGCAATCGCGTACCCCAACGGTGCGCCGCACATCGGGCACGCCTACGAGTACATCGCGACCGACGCGATCGCCCGGTTCAAGCGCCTCGACGGCTTCGACGTGCACTACCTGACCGGGACCGACGAGCACGGTCTGAAGATGGCGCAGACTGCCGCCGCGGAGGGCATTCCGACCGCTGAGCTGGCGCGGCGCAACTCCGATGCGTTCCAGGCCATGCAGGAAAAGCTCGGCGCCTCGTTCGACCGCTTCATCCGCACCACCGACGCCGACCACATCGACGCCTCGATCGAGATCTGGAAGCGGATGGACGCCGCCGGCGACATCTACCTCGACTCGTACTCGGGCTGGTATTCGGTGCGCGACGAACGCTTCTATACCGAAGATGAACTCGAGACGCGGGCCGACGGCAACAAGTACTCCGTCGAGACCGGCACCCCCGTGACGTGGACCGAGGAGCAGACCTACTTCTTCCGGCTGTCGGCGTACGCCGAGCGGCTGCTCGCCCATTACGAGGCGCACCCGGAATTCATCGGTCCCGAGGTCCGCCGCAACGAGGTCGTGAGCTTCGTTTCGGGCGGGCTGCGCGATCTGTCGATCTCGCGGACGACCTTCGACTGGGGTGTGCCCGTCCCGGATCACCCGGACCACGTCATGTACGTGTGGGTCGACGCACTGACCAACTATCTCACCGGCGCGGGCTTCCCGGACACCGATTCCGAGTCGTTCCGCAAGTACTGGCCCGCCGACCTGCACATGATCGGCAAGGACATCATCCGGTTCCACACCGTGTACTGGCCCGCGTTCCTCATGTCAGCCGGAATCGAGCTGCCCCGAAGGGTTTTCGTGCACGGGTTCCTGCTCAACAGCGGCGAGAAGATGAGCAAGTCGGTGGGTAACGTAGTGGATCCGTTCGCACTCGTCGACGCATTCGGCCTCGATCAGGTGCGCTACTTCCTGCTGCGCGAGGTGCCGTTCGGGCAGGACGGCAGCTACAGCGAGGACGCGATAATCGGCCGCATCAACGCCGACCTGGCCAACGAGTTCGGGAATCTGGCGCAGCGCTCACTGTCGATGGTGAACAAGAACCTCGACGCCCAGGTGCCCGAACCCGGTGAGTTCACCGACGCCGACCGCGAGATGCTGGCGCTCGCCGACGAGCTGTTGCCGCGGGTGCGCGCGCACTTCGACGTTCCCGCCATGCACCTTGCGCTGGAGGCGATCTGGGCGATGCTCGGCGCCGCCAACCGCTATTTCTCGGCTCAGGAGCCGTGGGTGCTGCGCAAGTCGGAGGCAGCGGGCGACCAGGAGCGGTTCCGCACAGTGCTCTACGTGACGCTGGAAGTCGTGCGAATCGCGGCGCTGCTCGTGCAGCCCGTCATGCCGACATCGGCCGCCACCCTGCTCGACCTGCTCGGCCAGAGTGAAACGGCGCGTGACTTCGGTGCGGTCGCGGTCCGCATCGCGCCGGGCACCGACCTGCCGGCTCCGAGCGGGGTGTTCCCGCGGTACCAGCCTGCTTAAGTGAGCTGCGTCACGTAGCGTCACATTCACCGGCCCCCTGGTGTCTCGAGGTCAGCACGCTCAAGCGACCTCAAAGGAGAGATGTGATGACCGAGCAACGAGTGAGAGTTGTGGTGATCGGCGGCGGTTACGCCGGCGTGATCGCGGCGAATCACCTGCGGCTGCGCGCGGGAGTGGAGATCACCCTGGTGAACCCACGTCCCGACTTCGTCGAGCGGATCCGGCTGCACCAGCTGATCACCGGTTCCGACGACGCCACGCATGCCTACGCCGACATCCTCGGCGCGGGCATCGAGTTGGTGGTCGACGCGGCCACCCGCATCGACACCGAGACGCGTCAGGTGGAACTGTTCAGCGGGCCGCCGCTGCCGTACGACTACCTCATCTACGCGGTGGGCAGCGGCTCCGCCGAGCCGGCAGTTCCCGGTGCCGACGAATTCGCTTATCCGATAGCAGATCTCGAGGAAGCACAGCGACTGACCGCCGCGTTGAACGACCTGCACTACGGGGCGCCGGTGTGCGTGGTGGGCGCCGGCCCGACCGGTATCGAGACTGCGGCCGAACTGGCCGAGCAGGGCCGCAACGTCACGCTGGTGTGCGGCCCGGTCCTGGGGCCCTACCTCAGCACGCCCGGGCGCCGGTCGGTGGCCAAGCGGCTGCGCAAGCTCGGCGTCGAGATCGTCGACGGACCGCAGGCCATGGTGACCGCGGTCGCCGCTGATGCGGTGACACTGGGCGACGGGCGCCGGCCGGCGAGCAACGTGACGATCTGGACCGCCGGGTTCGGGGTGCCCGATCTTGCGGTGCGCTCCGGGCTGCGCACCGACGCGATGGGCCGGCTGCTCACCGACGAGACGCTGACCAGCGTTGACAGCGACCGCATCGTGGCCGCCGGCGACGCCGCCGCCCCGTCCGGGCAGCCGCTACGGATGAGCTGCCAGGCCGCGATTCCGCTGGGCGCCCAGGCCGCGAACACCGTGCTGGCCCGGCTCGCCGGCGCGCAGCCCGCGGTGATCAGCCAGGCATTCACCGGGCAGTGCATCAGCCTCGGGCGGACCGGCGCCACCATCCAGATCGCCCGCACCAATGACATCCCGCTGCCGCTGTACATCGGTGGGCGCACCGCGGCGGCAATCAAGGAGGCGGTCTGCAAAGGCACCATCAGCTTCCTGCGCCGCGAGGCCCGAAAGCCTGGCTCCTACTTCTGGATCAAGGGCGGCGGTAAGCGCCCGGCTGCCGACGCAGTGGTGACCCGGTGACCGCCGCCGACGAGCACGCCGAGCGGTTCACCCTGCTGCGACCGCTGCTGTTCACGATCGCCTACGAGATCACCGGCTCGGCCACCGAAGCCGACGACGTGCTGCAGGACAGCTATTTGCGTTGGGCGACAGTGGATCTCGATCAGGTTCGGGATACCAAGGCCTACCTGGCCCAACTGGTCACCCGGCAGGCGCTGAACACGCTGCGCTCGCAGGCCCGCCGCCGGGAGGACTACGTCGGCCCATGGCTCCCCGAACCACTGCTGCTCGACGAACGCGACGGCGCCGCCGACGTGGTGCTCGCCGAGTCGGTGTCGATGGCGATGCTCGTGGTGCTCGAGACGCTGACTCCCGACGAGCGCGCAGTGTTCGTGCTGCGCGAGGTGTTCGGCTTCAGCCACGACGAAATCGCCGACGCGATAGGCAAATCCACGGCGGCGGTGCGCCAGATGGCGCATCGCGCCCGCGAGCACGTGCACTCGCGGCGGCGCCGCTTCGAGCCGCTGGACCCGCAGCAGTCCGAGCAGCTCACCACGCAGTTCCTGACGGCGGCCGCGACCGGCGACCTGGAGGGACTGATGAGCCTGCTTGCACCCGACGTGGTGTTCACCTCCGACAGTGACGGCAAGGCCAGTGCCGCCCGTCGTCCCATCCTGGGGGCGGACAAGGTCGCCCGGTTCATCCTCGGATTGTTCCGCCAGGCCACGCCCGAATACCGGGTGGAGGTCGCGAGCTACAACAGTGCCCCCGCGGTGGTGATCTATCACAACGAGCAGCCCGAAGGGGTTTTCACGATCGAGTTCAGCGGCGGCCTGGTCACCAACTTCTACGCGATGCGCAACCCCGACAAGCTGGCCGCGGTGACCGTGCGCCGGGAGATCAGCCGCTGAGTCTTTGCGTCTGCCGGCCGCAGGCGTCAGGCTATGGCGATGCGCACCGACCGGCTCGGCGATCTCGGCACCGCCGCGGAGGTGCTGCGCGCGGTGGCCGATGGCGCTGTCCGACGCGGGTTGGCGCCGCCGGCCGCGCTGGTCGGCGAGTGGTTCGGTTCCGCGGCGGTGATTGCGCCTACCGTGTCGGTACGGCCGGTCGAGCCCGAGCAGGTGTTCGCCGTACCGCCGGGACGCAGCGGTGACGCGGTCGGTGGCGGATGGATCGGCTATCTGTCGTATCCCGACGCCGCGGCAGACGGCCGGCCACCACGAATTCCCGAGGCGGCCGGTGGCTGGACCGACAGCGTGCTGCGACTGGATCTCGACGGCTGCTGGTGGTACGAAAGCCTTTCTGCCGCACCGATAGCCGGATGGGTGGCCGAGGCGGTATCGTCGCCGACCACTTCGGGGATGTACGAAATCGATTGGCAAGAGCCGGATTTTGGTCGACATCAGGACGGCGTACTGGCCTGCCTGGACGCCATCGGCGCCGGTGAGGTGTATCAGGCCTGTGTGTGCACCCAATTCACCGGCACGCTGCGCGGCTCGTCGTTGGAGTTCTTCGCCGACGCGGTGACCCGAACGACGCCGGCGCGGGCGGCCTACCTGGCCGGCGGCTGGGGCGCGGTGGCCTCGCTGTCACCGGAACTGTTCCTGCGCAGGACCGGTGACGACGTGACCTCCAGTCCGATCAAGGGAACGTTGCCGCTGCACCTGCCGCCCGACGAGCTGCTGGCGTCGGTCAAGGACGTGGCCGAGAACATCATGATCGTCGACCTCGTGCGCAACGACCTCGGCCGGGTCGCCAACACCGGAACAGTCACCGTCGCAGAGCTTCTCACGGTTCGGGCCGCGCCGGGCGTGTGGCATCTGGTGTCGACGGTGGCGGCGAAGGTGCCCCCCGAGCTGCCCAACTCCACGCTGCTGGCCGCGACCTTCCCGCCCGCATCCGTCACCGGAACACCGAAAGATCGTGCTCGTCAACTTCTTTCGCAGTGGGAGCTACGGCGTCGCGGCGTGTACTGCGGGACCGTCGGCATGGCGTCCCCGATCGCGGGCACCGAGCTGAATGTGGCGATCCGCACCGTGGAGTTCGACGCCAAGGGCGCGGCCGTGTTGGGTGTCGGCGGCGGCATCACCGCCGACTCGGACGCGAAAGCGGAGTGGCAGGAATGCCTGCACAAGGCCGCGCCGGTGCTCTATGCCCGGGAACGCAGCACCGCGTCGTAGAGCTCGCGCTTGGACGGTGCGCCCGGATGCGCCTCCACCACTTGAGCGCAAGCGTCCTTGACCCGCATTCCGTCGGCCACCAGGGCATCGACCTCGGCGACCAGGGTTCGCAGATCAGTCGTCGGGACCGCGCCGGCGAGCACCACGGTGATCTCGCCGAGCACCTTCTCGTCGGCCCACTTCGCGAGGTCGGCCAGCGAGCCGCGCAGGATCTCCTCGTGCACCTTGGTCAACTCCCGGCACACCACGACGCGGCGATCGCCGCCGAGCTCGTCGACCGCGTCGCGCAGGCAGTCAGCCAACCTTCGCGGCGATTCGAAGAACACGCAGGTGCGCTGCTCGGTCGCCAGGCCCGCGAGCCAGCCCCGCCGCGCGGACTGCTTGCGCGGCGCGAAGCCCTCGAAGCAGAACCGATCCGACGGCAGGCCGGAGACCGCCAGCGCCGTGGTGACCGCCGACGGGCCGGGTAGGCAGGAGACCGGCACAGCTGCCTCGATGCAGGCCGTCACCATCCGATAGCCGGGGTCGTTTATCAGCGGCATCCCGGCGTCACTCACCACCAGCACCGTCGCGCCGGCTTTGATGTCGTCGACGAGGGCGGGCACCCGGGCCGCCTCGTTCTGGTCGAACAGGCTGACCACCCGCCCGGTGATCTGCACGCCAAGCGACTGGGCCAGGGAGCGGACCCGCCGGGTGTCCTCAGCGGCCACCACATCGACCGTCGCCAACGCGTCGACCAGTCGCTTCGACGCGTCGCCCGGCTGCCCGAGCGGCGTGGCGCCCAGGAGCAGTCGACCTTCACCCATGCCGGACAGCCTACGATCGCAGACGATGACCACGACCGCCGATGACCTCGCCGCGCACCAGCGCGCCGTTCCTGTCATCAGCCCCGGACCGTTGGTGCCGGTTGCCGACTTCGGCCCGGTCGACCGCATCGAGGGCTGGGTTGCCACCGCGATCGTCGCCGCGCTGGCCGCGCTGACCCGGTTGATGAACCTCGGTTCGCCCACCGATGCGGGCACCCCGATCTTCGACGAGAAGCATTACGCGCCGCAGGCCTGGCAGATGCTGTTCAACTACGGCGTCGAGGACAACCCCGGCTTCGGGCTTGTCGTGCACCCGCCGGTGGGCAAACAGATGATCGCGCTCGGCGAGGCGATCTTCGGCTACAACGGTGTGGGCTGGCGGTTCACCACCGCCGTGCTGGGCGTGGTGATGATCGCGCTCGTCGTGCGGATCGTGCGGCGGATCAGCCGCTCGACGCTGGTCGGTGCGATCGCCGGGCTGCTGCTGATCGCCGACGGGGTGAGCTTCGTCGCGGCGCGCACCGCTCTGCTCGACGGCATCCAGACGTTCTTCGTGGTTGCGGCATTCGGGGCGCTGATCGTCGATCGCGACCAGGTCCGCGAGCGAATGCACAACGCGCTGCTGGAAGGCCGCATCGCCGAGACGCCGTGGGGTCCGCGTCTCGGGGTGCGCTGGTGGCGTTTCGGCGCGGGCGTGCTGCTGGGCTTGGCGTTCGCGACGAAGTGGTCGGGGCTGTACTACATCGTGTTCTTCGGCGTGATGTCGCTGGCGTTCGACATCGCCGCGCGGCGGGCGTACCGGGTGCCCCGACCGTGGTTCGGCACGATCCGCCGCGACGTCGGGCCGAGCGCGTATGTATTCCTGCTGATTCCGTTCGCGGTGTACCTGGCGTCGTACGCGCCGTGGTTCTCCTCGGAGACGGCCGTCAACCGCTACGAGGTCGGGCAGTCGATCGGCGAACGGCAATGGTTCCAGCCGCCGGACGCGATCCGGTCGCTGTGGCACTACACGTACAAGGCGTATCACTTCCATTCGACGCTGACGAACTCGGCGGGCAACCACCACCCGTGGGAGTCCAAACCCTGGACGTGGCCGATGTCGTTGCGGCCGGTTCTGTACGCGATCGACAACCAGAACGTCCCGGGATGCGGGTCCGCCTCGTGCGTCAAAGCCGTGATGCTGGTCGGCACCCCGGCGATGTGGTGGCTGGCGGTGCCCGTCCTGATATATGCGTTGTGGCGCACATTCGTTCGCCGCGACTGGCGCTACGCGGTCGTGCTCACCGGCTACGGCGCCGGCTTCCTGCCCTGGTTCGCCGACATCGACCGGCAGATGTACTTCTTCTATGCGGTGCCGATGGCGCCGTTCCTGGTGATGGCGATCGCGCTGATCCTCGGCGACATCCTGCACGCCCGCAACCAGAATGCCGAACGACGGACGCTCGGGCTGATCGTGGTGAGCTGCTATGTCGCGCTGGTGATCACGAACTTCGCCTGGCTGTACCCGGTGCTCACCGGCGTCCCGATCTCACAGGCCACTTGGAACATGGAGATCTGGCTGCCCAGCTGGCGTTGATTTTTTGGCGCGAGATCGACACCAGGGTCGTGATTTTTAGAATCCCACAGCCTTGAAGGCGTTTTCGCTGTGTTCATCGCGATTGTGTCAGACCCGCGCAGCACCATGCGGGCATGTCGTCGCCGTTCATCGGAAGCACAGCAGTCGCCGGCGGCCTGCTCACGCGGGGTCAGCTGCGCTGGAACTACACCGCTGTACACCCTGACGTCTGCATCCCCACGGGGTCCGCACGAACTCTCGACGTACGCACCCGAGCAGCGGCACTGTGGGTACCCGGCGGCACCGTCGCCGGCCGGGCGGCAGCGGCACTGCATGGGGCATCGTGGGTCGGAGCGGAAACTCCGATCGAGCTCATCGGGCGTGCCCGCCGACGCCAGCCCGGCGTCATCGTGCGCGAGGAACGCATCGGCTCAGGGGAATTCATGCCGCTGGCAGAATTGGTCGTCACCACACCCGAACGCACCGCGCTCGACCTTGCCCGTCACCTGCCGAGGGGCCAGGCGGTCGCCCACCTCGACGCCCTCGCGGCGGCTACGGGAGTCGAACCCGCCGCCGTGTTTGCGCTGGCTGATCGCTACCCGGGCGCACGAGGAATTCAACGAGCACGAGCCGCGCTGCCGCTGATGGATGCCGGTGCCCAGTCGCCACGGGAATCCTGGCTGCGACTGCTGATGATTGACGCGGGGTTTCCCCGCCCCGTCACTCAGATTCCCGTCTCCGATGGCTATACGACGGCGTTCGTCGACCTCGGATGGGACGACCCGAAGATCGGCCTGGAGTACGAGGGTGCGCATCACCAGTCGGATCGAACTCAACACGTCCGAGACATCGGCCGCTACGACATGCTCGAAGAGTTGGGCTGGTTGATCATCCGCGTCGTGAAGGAACACAGCCGCGCGTACATCCTTCACCGAGTGGATGACGCCTTCAATCGCCGCCGATTCTCACTGGCGAGATCTGCATGACGGTCGTGAATCCGGCCGATTCACAGCCCTGGTGTCGATCTCGGCGAGAGGTCAGAGTCCCAACACCGGCTTGAGTGACTCGGCGACCGCGGTGACGCCACCGGGCTTGTACCCGTTGATCGTCGCGGCGGACAGGATCACGCCGTCGACGCCGGCGTCGAGGACCTTGGTCTTGATCTGCTCGGCGATCTGTTCCGGGCTGCCGAAGACGGCTTGCTGCTTGAAGTCGTCCGGGATCATGTCGGCGGTGACGTTCTCGTCGATCAGCGCGATCGCGAGCACGCTGGTCTCCAACGTGGCGGGATCGCGGCCGATCTTCTCGCACTGATCGTTGACGACCTGGACCTTGCGGGGCAACTCGTCGAAGCCGGCGATGATGTTCAGGTGGTCGAAGTGCTTGGCGGCCAACGGAATCGTCTTCTTCTCGCCGCTGCCGCCGATCATCAGCGGGATGTGGTCGCGGAAGCGCGGGTTGGCGAACGCCTCGTTGGTGCGGTAGTACTTGCCGTCCACGGTCACCCGCTCGCCCTTGAGCATCGGCAGGATGATGTCGAGCGCCTCGTGGAGCTTGTTGAACCGGTCGGTGAAGGTGCCGAACTCATAGCCCAGCGAGTCGTGCTCGAGCTCGAACCAGCCGGTGCCGACGCCGAGGATCGCCCGACCCTGGCTGATCACGTCCAAAGTGGTGATCGCCTTGGCCAGCAGCGTCGGGTTGCGATAGGTGTTGCCGGTGACCAATGTGCCCAACTGCACCCGCTGCGTCGCATTCGCCAGCGCACCCAGAGCGGTGTAGGCCTCCAGCATCGGCTCCTCGGGCGCACCGAGCCCGGGCAGCTGATAGAAGTGATCCATCACGAACACCGAGTCGAACCCGGCCGCCTCGGCCTCCTGGGCCTGCGCGATCACGGTGGGAAAGAGCTCGGCAACGCCGGTGCCGTAGGAGAAGTTGGGGATCTGAAGTCCGAGTTTGATTGCCACGTGAGTGAACGTAACCCCGATTAAGCGGAGCGCGCGCCCCGTTTCACTCTCCGCGAACCCGGGAATAGGCGACACCATTAAGGTCAGGGCCATGAAAAGCCGCGCCGCGATCGTCCGCGAGCTCGGCGGCGCCTGGTCGGTCGAAGATTTCGAACTCGACCCCCCGCGCTCCGGCGAGGTGCTGGTGCAGCTGGCCGCCGCGGGGCTGTGCCATTCCGACGACCACATCCGCAACGGCTTCATGTCACCGCCCTCCGGACCAAGGGATGCCCCGACGACCCGTCCGCCGACCATCGGCGGCCACGAGGGATCCGGCGTGGTCGTCGACGTCGGCCCGGGCGTCACCGGGCTCGCTCCCGGCGACCACGTCGTGACGTCCTTCGTCGCGGTGTGCGGCTACTGCCGATGGTGCGCCTCGGGCATGGAGTACCTGTGCGACAAGGGCGCAGGCGTGCTGACGCCCGGCATGCCGACCGACGGGACGTTCCGTCACCACACCCTCGACGGCCAGGACGTGGGGCACACCTCGAAGATCGGCGCCTTCGCCGAACACACTGTCGTCGCGGCGGATTCGCTGGTGAAGATCGACCCCGACATCCCGTTGGTGCCGGCGGCTCTGCTGGCGTGCGCGATCCCGACCGGTTACGGATCAGCGGCGCATCGCGGAAATATCCGCGGCGGTGACACCGTCGTGGTGGTCGGCGCGGGCGGCATCGGCACCGCCGCTATCCAGGGTGCGCGGATCAACGGCGCGACGACGATCGTCGCAGTGGATCCCCTTGGCGCAAAACGGAAGTCGGCCCTCGACTTCGGCGCGACCCACACGGCGGCCTGGGCTGCTGATGCGAAAGAACTGGTCCGGGACCTGACGCGCGGGGTGATGGCGGACTGTGTGGTCGTCGCCCCCTCGGACATCACCGGTGACGATGTGCGCGACGCACTGGCGCTGACGCGCAAGGGCGGCACCTGTGTGCTGACCGGGATGGCCCCGTCCGGTCCGCTGCCGGTGCACCTGGACATCCAAGATCTGGTTCTGATGAACAAGACCCTGTGCGGAACGGTGTTCGGGTCGTGCAATCCGCGCTCTGAAATCCCCACGCTGGCAGCCATGTACACCGCCGGGCAACTGCGTCTCGACGAGATGATCACCAAACGCTATCCCCTCGATGACATCAACACCGCGTTCGACGACCTGCTGCAGGGCCGGTTGGTCCGCGGCGTCATCGACTTCGGAATCGCCTGAGCCACATGACCTCTCCCCTGTCTGGCATCCGGGTGCTCGAAATCGGTGACCGGATCGCCACCGCGTATTGCGGCAAGTTGTTGCGCGACGCCGGTGCCGACGTGGTGATGGTCGAACCAACAGCCGGGCACCGGCTGAGGCGATACCGCACGGCGGGGATCCCAGCCGCCGATGGTGACAGCCCGTTCTTTTCGTTCCTGGCCGGCGGCAAGCGCAGCATCGTCGTGCCCGCCATCACCACCGAGCTTGTGGAGTCCGCCGACATCGTCATCCTCGGTGCCACACCCCAGCAGGCCGCGGAGATGGGTGCGAGCATCGACGAGATCGCCGGCTGCACAACGCCGGTGGTCACGATGTCGGATTTCGGCTGGGCCGGGCCGTGGACCGAGCTGCCGGCCACCGAATTCACCTTGCAGGCCTGGTGCGGCTCCACCGGCTCGCGCGGCGAGCCGGACCGCCCGCCGATCTCGGTCGGGGGCGACCTGGGCGAGTTCATCGCAGGCAGCTACGCCGCGTTCTTCGCACTCGCCGCCCACCGGGGCGGCAACGGCTTCGACATGTCGGTGCTGGAGGCAATGACCACCTCGATGCAGGTGTTCTCCTGGCTGCGTAGGGAATTGATGCTGCTCGAGGTCGTCGGCCGGTCCACCGAGGTGCCGTCGGTGGAGCGCGCCAAGGACGGCTACGTCGGCATCTCGATGGCCACCGGCCAGCAGTGGCAGGACTTCTGCGCGATGGTCGAATGCCCCGATCTGGCCGACGTTCCGGAGCTGCGGTTCCAGGTCGGCCGGTGGGAACAGCGTGATCTCATCCGGGCGCGCACCGCGGACTGGTTCGCCACACATACCGTCGCGGAGATCGTCGAGCTCGCCGAGCTTTTCCGGATTCCGATGGCGGCGATCGGCAACGGTGAAACCCTCGCAGCCATGGATCATTTCATTGCCCGCAAGTCGTTCGTCGACCATCCTGGGGGGTTCCGGGCGCCGGGCCCGCCGTGGCGGATGAGCCTCACCCCGCCGCTGCCGCCGGCACTACCGCCCAGCATCGGTGGCGACACTGCCGACTGGGCGCCTGGTGCCAAATCCAGCCGCACGGGTCTGCCTCTCGAGGGTGTCCGCATCGTCGACCTGACGGCATTCTGGGCCGGCCCGGCCGCCACCCACCTGCTGGCCATGCTGGGCGCCGACGTGGTCAAGATCGAATCGGTGCAACGCCCGGACGGGATGCGTTTCGCCGGCGGCTTCCGCGCGGACGTCGAACGCTGGTGGGAATACAGCTGGGTCTTTCACGGGGTGAACTCCGGCAAGCGTTCGGTCACCCTGGACCTGGAATCCGCCGATGGCAGAGCACTTTTCGGTCGCATGGTGGCCGAGGCCGACGTTGTGATCGAGAACTTCACCCCCAGGGTGATGGAGAACTTCGAGTTGGGTTACGAGGCGCTGCGCGAATTCAACGAGCAGATCATCGAGGTCCGCATGCCCGGCTTCGGACTCGACGGCCCATGGCGTGATCGGGTTGGGTTCGCGATGACGATGGAGCAGCTCGCCGGACTGGCCTGGATCACCGGCTACCCAGACGGACTGCCGACCGCGCCGCGCGGTGCGTGTGATCCGCTGGCCGGTGTGCACGCCGCGTTCCTCACGCTTGCCGCGCTGGAACACCGGCGCCGCACCGGGCACGGCCAGTTGATCGAAGTGCCGATGATCGACGTGGTGCTCAACGCCAGTGCCCTGCAGATCATCGAGCGGGATGCCGCCGGCGTCTTGCTGACGCGGCGGGGCAACCGCGGACACGAGTTCGCCGTCCAGAACGTCTACGCATGTTCCGGCGACGACCAGTGGGTGGCTGTCAGCATTCGGCACGACGCCGATTGGGGGGCACTCAAAGAGGTTCTCGGCCAACCGGTCTGGGCGCACGATCTCGCGTATACCGCAGAGGCGGGTGATCTGATCGACGGCCACCTGGCCGAGTGGTTCAAAGACCGAGCCCTCGACTCCGCCGTCCGCGCGCTCCTCGGCGCAGGCATCCCCGCCGCGCCCGTTCTGCAACCGCCCGACGTGATCGACAACCCGGCGCTGCGGGCCCGTGGCTTCTTCCAGACAGTGTCCCACCCGCTGTGCGGACCACTGCCCTACCCGCGGCCGCCGGTCGTCGGCCGGTTCGTCGACAGCCCCGCCCCCTTACTGGGAGAGCACAACGCGCAAGTGTTCGCAGGCGAGCTGGGCCTGACGGATCACGAGCTGGCCCGTCTGGAATCCGACGACGTGATCGGGTCCTGGCCACTGGGATTGTGACCGTCCTCGCGGTGAATCCAGTCGCCGGGCTTCAATCGCCAGGTGCGGCGGGCGTAGTCGATCTCGGTATACGGCCACTGCGTGACGATGCGACCGCTCGGCGAGCGGAAGTAGCTGCCGCACTGCGTCCACACCGTCTGTTCGAGTTCGGCGGAGATCTCCTCGTTGAACCGGCGCTCGGCGTCGGGGTGCACCTCGAGCGTGCCGCCCTTGCGGCGAAGCCGCCCGACCGCATCGGCGGCCAAGCGGGCGCCGGCCTCCAGGATGTAGACGATCGAATTGCCGCCCTGATTGGTGTTGGGACCGTACAACATCAGCAGGTTCGGAAAGCCGCTGACCGCCACGCCGAGGTAGGCGCTGGGGTCCTCGCCCCACCGGTCGTGCAGCGACTGCCCGCCGGCGCCGATCACCTCGATATCCGAGAGGTAGCGGTTGGTCTGGAAACCCGTGGCCAGCACGATGATGTCGACGCCGGTCGACGACGTGGGGGTGCACACCGCGTCCTCGGTGATCGTTTCGATGGGCTCGGTCACCAGCGACACGTTGTCCTGCTGCAGCGCAGCGTAGTAGTCACCGCCGAGCAGCACTCGCTTGCAACGGAACGGGTAATTCGGGGTCAACGCCACGCGGAGCTGCTCGTCGTGGACTTTGCGGCGAAGGAACTCTTCGGCGATATTCTGCCGTCCCGCCACCCGCGGGTCGTCGAGCCGCAGCGCGGTGTTGTCGTGCTGCTCCTTCCACAGCCGCCACCGCTCGCGGCGCCCGGCCCAGGGAATGCGGCGGAACCGGTCGAGTTCGTCGGCTCTGAACGCGCGGTCGTCCTTGGGTACCATCCACGGCGGCGTGCGCTGGAAGACCGTCACGTGGGCCGCATCCTTGGCCAATTCCGGAACAACCTGCACCGCGCTGGCCCCCGTGCCGATGACTGCCACCCGGCGCCCTGTCACATCCGCGCTCGGATCCCACCGCGAGGTGTGCATGATCGACCCGCCGAAATCCGCCAGTCCGTCGATCTCGGGCAGCTTGGGCTCCCCGAACAAGCCGACCGCGCTGATCACCACATCGGCCGAGAACGCGAAACCCTCTCCTGCGCTGACGGATTCGAGATCGAGATCCCACTGCTGTGCGCCTTCGTTCCAACGCATGCTGCGCACCGCGGTACCGGTCAGCAGGTGCCGTCTCAGGTCGAAGTCGTCGGCCACCGACTCGAGGTAAGCCAGAATCTCCGGCTGCCGGGCGTAGGTACGGCTCCAGTTCCGGTTGGGTGCGAAGGAGAACGAATAGAGATGGCTCTGGATGTCGCACGCCGCGCCAGGATAGGTGTTCAACCGCCAGGTTCCGCCGACACCGTCACAACGTTCGATGATCGCCAGATCGTCGACGCCGATGCGCCGCAACGCAACCGCGGCGGCCAGGCCACCGAACCCGGCACCGATGATGGCAACCCGCGGCGAGCGCCGCCGCACGGCCGCCCGTAGACGCCCCGCCAGGTAGTGGCTATTCATCAGCATCCGCCGGTCCCGATGTCGAGACCGTCGAGCGTGCCGTCCTCCCGCCAGGCCGCGAGGATGTCGGCGTATTCGGTGGGCGTGCCGTAGAAGAAGCTGCCCTGCCGGGTGGTGGCGTTGGCCTGCCCTTCCCGGTTGTAGTACCCCGGGGTACAGGTCCGGGCGCGGTCTGCGGTACCGGCGGACCTGCCCACCACGATGTCCACCCAGCCGTCCTCGGCAGCCGTCGTCGATTCGAAGCGGGTCACGCCGCGGTCCAGCGCCTGGGCGACGATCCACGCGACGTGCGTTGCCTGCACGTCGAGCAGGTAGGGAAAGTTCACCGTAAAGCCCGACTGCGCAATGCTTTCTACGAAGAGGTTGGGGAATCCGGCAACCATGAGGCCGTGCAGGGTACGGACTCCGTCACGCCATTTCTCGGTCAGGGAGAGCCCTTCGCGGCCGAGGACCTCGAACCCGGTGCGCCGCGCGTATTCGGTGCCCACCTCAAAGCCCGTGGCGAAGATCAGGCAGTCGAGCTGGTGCTCGACACCGTCGACGACGACACCGCGATCGGTGATGCATTCCACGCCGCGGCCATGGGTGTCCACCAGAGACACGTTGGGGCGGTTGAACGTCGCCAGATAGTCGTCATGGAAGCACGGCCGCTTGCAGAAGTAGCCGTACCACGGTTTGAGTGCCTCGGCGGTGTCCGGATCGGCCACGATCGCGTCGACGCGGGCGCGGACCTCCTCCATCTTCGCGAAGTCGGCCAGCTCGCCGTCCCGCATGACCAGCAGGGTCTTGACGATACTGGTCCAGGCGTCGGCCACCAGGTCCTCGTCGGCCTCTCCGCCCGCGGTGAGCTGCTGGAAGTTCTCGATGCGGCGACGCTGCCAGCCGGGAGTCAGTCCAGCGGCCCACTCGGCATCGGTCGGCCGGTTGGCGCGGACGTCGACGGAGGACGGGGTGCGCTGGAACACCGACAAATGCGCAGCGGCTCGCGCCACGTGGGGCACGCACTGGACCGCGGTCGCACCCGTGCCGATGATGCCGATCCGCTTGTCGGCCAACAGTTCCAGATCTTGTCCGGTGTAGGCGTAGTCCCACCGGCTGGTGTGGAAGGTATGGCCGGCGAAGGACGTGATGCCGGGGATTCCGGGCAGCTTCGGCTTCTGCAGATAGCCGTTGGCCATCGAGACGAACCGGGCGCGGATCGCATCGCCCCGGTCGGTCTCCACGATCCATCGGCAGAGCCGCTCGTCCCAGCGGATCTGTCGAACCTCGGTGTGCAGGCACGCATTCCGATAGAGGTCGTAGTACTCGGCAATACGCCGGCAGTGCGCGAAGATCTCCGGACCCTTGGCGTATTTCTCGGTCGGCAGGTAACCGGTCTCCTCCAACAGCGGCATGTAGACGTAGGACTCGACGTCACAGGCGATGCCGGGGTATCGATTCCAGTACCAGGTGCCGCCCACGTCGGCGGCCTTGTCGATCAGCCGGATATCGGCCACGCCGAGTTCGCGCAGCCGCGCCCCGGTCAGCAGCCCACCGAATCCGGCACCGATGATCGCGACGTCGACCTCATCGGTCAACGGCGCGCGGGCGGCGGGCTCACCGGACCACGGGTCGCTCGCGAACCCGGCGAATTCACCGGCAACCTCGACGTATTGACCGATGCCGTCGGAGCGCAGCCGGATCTCGCGCTCGTGCGCATAGCGGGCACGCAGCGCATCGGGATCGAACGGCAGATGAGTCACGCGATATCCACCGCGCTGGCGATCACTTTGGTCTCGAGATATTCCTCGAAGCCGGCCAGCCCCATCTCCCGGCCGTTGCCCGACTGCTTGTAGCCCCCGAAGGGGATGTCGGCCGAATACCACACTCCCCCATTGACGCTGACGGTTCCGGTCCGCAACCGCGCAGCGATCCGGGCCGAGCGATCGGCATCGGAACTCCACACCGCCGCGGACAGCCCGTAGGGCGAGTCATTGGCGATCGCCACCGCGTCGTCGTCACCGTCATGGGCGAGCACCACCAGGACCGGTCCGAATATTTCCTCGCGGGCCACCCGGGCGGAATTGTCCAGGCCCCGGACGACGGTGGGCGCGATGAAATATCCGCGGTCCAGTCCCGCGGGACGGCCCCCACCACAGGCGAACGATCCGCCCTCTGCCACCGCCAGATCCAGATAGTCCTGCACCCGGTCACGCTGAAGAGCGGAGATGAGCGGGCCGCACACAGTCGCGGGATCGGTCGGGTCACCCACCGCGATGGCGGCCATCGCGTCGGCGGTCGCCTCGACGGCCTCGTCGTATCGGTTGCGCGGCACCAGCAGCCGGGTGGTGAACGCACAGCCCTGGCCGGCATGGCGGGCGACGGCGAGTGCCGCTACCCCACAGGCGCGGCCCAGGTCGGCGTCGTCGAGCACGACGAACGCCGACTTGCCGCCGAGCTCGAGAAAGACCTTGGTGATGGTCTTTGCGGCGCCGGCCATCACTGCCGCACCGGTGGCCGTCGACCCGGTGAACGACACCACGTCGACCCGGGCGTCCTCGCTGAGCCGTGCACCCAGGAGGCGATCGCTGGAGGTGACGATGTTGACGACGCCGGGTGGAAAGTCGGTGTGCTCGGCAATGATCCGTCCGACGTGAGCCGCGCACCACGGGGTCTCCGGAGCGGGCTTGAGGACCACGGTGTTCCCGGCCGCCAGCGCCGGCCCGAGCTTGGCGAGGTTGATCTGGTGCGGAAAGTTGAACGGCGTGATCGCACCCACGACTCCGTACGGCTCACGCACCAGCGCGCGGTGCGTCGCGATACCCATCGGGGACGCCACACCCAGATCGGTTCTCCACGAATAGCCTTCAGCGGTGTCCGCGGGGAATGCCAGGTCATTGACCGGACCTTCGAGATGCGAGCCATGGGTGAACGTCACCGGGGCACCCACCTCGGCGACGGTGATCTCGCGCAGTGCCTCTATCTCGGCAGTAAGGGCCGCACGCAACTGACGCAGGCAGTGCACACGCAGCGCCACATCGCGCGACCATTCGCCGCAATCGAAAGCGGTGCGCGCGGCACTGATCGCCCGGTCCATGTCCGCGGCGTCGGCGTCGGCGGCCGACCCGATCCGATCCTCGGTGGCCGGGTTGACCGTGTCGAACGTGCCTGCGCCGCCGGTGACCAGCTTCCCGTCGATCAGCAGATCGGTCACAGCGGGTCCCGCGCCACCGGACACGACATACACCGAGGGCCTCCGCGCCCGGTGCCGAGCTCGGAGGCGGCGATCGGCAACACTTCGATGCCGGAATCCTGCAGCCGGGCATTGGTTTCGGTGTTGCGCTCGTAGGCGACGACGACACCGGGAGCTACTGCCAGCGTGTTGTTGCCGTCGTCCCATTGCTCGCGCTCCGCGGTCACCGGGTCCAGCCCGGTGTCGATGACGCGCAGAGCCGTTCCCATGGCGTCGGCGGCGGCCTTCACGAACGGCACCTCGTCGAGGATCTTCACCCCGTCGGGCGTGCGCTTGATCGTGAACGCCGACAGCGAGTCACTGATCGCCGGATACATCACCAGCGCATCGACATCGACCATCGTGCAGACGGTGTCCAGGTGCATCTGGGCCCGTTCCTGGGCGATCGGGACGGCCAGCACCGTATGCGCGAGGCCATCGTCGAACAGGCTGCGCGCCAACGCCTCCGCGCCGGCCGGGGTGGTGCGCTCCCCGACCCCGACCGCCACCACACCGGGCGAAAGCAGGAGCACGTCGCCACCTTCCACCGGGGCGGTGTGCGACTCATACGCACGCCGCACACCGAGGAAGCGGGGGTGGTGGGCGTAGATCAGATCGGTCAGCGACGTTTCGCGCATGCGCGCCGGCAACGCCAGCGAGGTGATGGCCACCCGCGGGCCGATCCAGAACGACGAATCGCGGGTGAACAGCAGGTTGGGCAGCGGCTCGATGACGAAGTCCCCGCCGTGATGCATGAGCCGCACCAGTGACGTGTCGGACGTTGCGCCCGAGGGCAATTCGGTGAAGGTCATCCCCGCCATCAGCACGTGCGCCAGCGGCGCGGGCTCCAGACTCCGCAGATACGCCGAAAGTTCCTGCGCCAGAGGCAATCCCAGGCGGCGCGCATCGACCGCCGCGGAGATACCCTGCATTCTGGCGGCCCCGCTGTTCAGCGCCTCGGTCAGCAGGTCGGACAGCAACAGCACTTCCACACCGCGCGAGCGCAGCAGATCGGCGAACGCGTCGTGTTCCTGTTGGGCCCGCGCCACCCATGGCAGCCCGTCGAACAGCAGTTTGTCATTGTTGCGCGGCGTCAACCTCTGCAGCTCGGCGCCGGGGCGGTGCAGGATGACGACCCGCAGCGTCCCGACCTCGCTGTTGGAGCCAAGTGCGGCGGCAGTCACAAATAGCACCGTAACAACACTCAGGCACCTCAACTATCGTCGTCGTGTGACCGAGCAGGAACTGACGCCCGGCGAGCTCGCGGCGCGGGCCGGAGTGGCGATCTCGGCACTGCACTTCTACGAGCGCGAAGGCCTGATCAGCAGCCGTCGCACCTCGGGCAACCAGCGGCGCTACCCCCGCGAGACCCTGCGCCGGGTGGCTTTCATCCGGATGTCCCAGCGCCTCGGGATTCCCCTGGCCAGGGTCCGCGACGCGCTGTCGTCACTGCCTGCCGACCGGGTGCCCACCAGCCGGGATTGGGCCCGGCTGTCCGCGGGGTGGCGCGAGGATCTCGACGAGCGGATCGGGCACCTGCAGCGGCTGCGCGACAATCTCGCCGACTGCATCGGCTGCGGTTGCCTGAGCCTGCGCAGTTGTGCACTCTCCAATCCGGAAGACGTCCTCGCCGGCCAAGGACCCGGGGCGGCCAAGCTTTAGTTCGAAGCTTCAGGCTCGAACAGATGTGCGATATCCTCGAGCCTGTGTCTGTGTCGGTTCAGGGCGCGCTGTTCGAACACAGTGAACGCCGCGAGCTCGGTGCCGGCGCATGGATCGACATGCGCTCGGCGTGGGTCGAGGATGCCGACGCGCTGTTCGAAACCCTTTCCACCAACGTCGCCTGGCGCGCCGAGCGGCGGCAGATGTACGACCGGGTCCTCGACGTCCCACGCCTGGTCAGCTTCCACGACCTGACCTCCGAACCCGCGCCGCACCCCGCCATCACCAGGCTGCGCCGTCGCCTCAATGACATCTATGCCGGTGAACTGGGCGAACCGTTCACCAGCGCCGGCCTGTGCCTGTATCGCGACGGCGCCGACAGCGTGGCGTGGCACGGCGACACCATTGGCCGCAGCAGTACCGAAGACACCATGGTGGCGATCGTCAGCCTGGGCGCGACCCGGGTGTTCGCGCTCCGGCCGCGCGGCGGCGGGCAGTCGCTGCGGCTGCCCCAACGGCACGGCGACCTTCTGGTGATGGGTGGGTCCTGTCAACGGACCTGGGAGCACGCGGTTCCCAAGACCGCGCTGCTGAAGGGTCCGCGGATCAGCATTCAGTTTCGCCCGCGCGACGTGCGCTGAGCTCAGCCACGAATGGCGTTGACGCCGGCAACCAGAAGATCGCCGGCTCGCCGGGTGTTCACCGGCACCACCGGTTTGTCGGGCAGCACCAGCGGGTTGGCGCTCACGATGACCTGATAGACGCCGAAGTGGGCGGAATAGTTGTACGTCTCGCCCGTGCGGGTCTGGTTGTTGACCACAGCCTGCAGCACCCGGTGGACGCCGACGGTCTGGGCACCGTCGATCGTGGGCGACTCGACCGACTCCACCAGACCCCGCATCGCAGCACCGCTGAAGGTGACCTTCCGGCAGTCGGGCCCCGGTTCCGTCACCGGCACCGCCGAGTTGGTTTCGACGGCGATCACGATGAAACGGTTTCCCTCGCCTTCGGCCGACACCGCGGCCATGTTGCCCTGCGTGCCCTGCGGCACGAGCTGTCCCGTCGCGTATTTCGCACAGGACGGCGGATCAAAGGTCAGCCCGTCGGGCAGTTTCTGGCCGGCCAGCAATTGGGGGTCGATTCCGGTCTTGGCGACCTCGGAGACCGTGAAGTCGGGACCGAAGCCCGACTTCACCGTCGTCACCTTTGCGATGTCGGCTTTCGGCTCGGCAGGTGGGCCCGACGAGCATGCGGCGAGCAGTCCGGCGAACAGAACTGCGACGACTGCGCCGGGTTTCAACATCGTGGTCAATGTACCCGTTTCAGCCGCGCAGGGCTGAGACCGTCGCGACCAGAAGGTCGCCGACGGAACGGGAATCCAGTGGCGGATGCGGTGATCCAGGATCGGTGATCAGCGTGACGAACACGACGTGGCCGTCAAGGTAGGCCTGCGCGGTGATGGCCCGGCCGTCGGTTTCGGTGCCGGATTCGACGACGGTGCGCGTGCTCGCTGTCATAGCGACGGTCTGGACGCCTTCGATGGCGGGCGCCGGGGACATGGTGACGTCACCGGTGGTGTGCGCGAACGTCATCGTCCACCCGGCGCATTCGCCGATGACGGCATCACTGGGTGCCGGCTGAGCGCCAACCGCGACGACGACGTAGATGGTCCCGCCGGGCCCTGACGCCGAGTAACCGCGTGCACCGGGATCGGTGGGTGCCGGGTCGGCCAGTGCCGCGCAGTTCGGCGGGGCCGCCGTCCACCCGGATCCGAAGCCCCATAGGCCCGCCGCGCTCAACGGCCCGGCGACGTCGGCGATCTCGTAGCCGGCCGGCAACGATGCCCGGACACGTTTGATGTTGGCCGGGCTGACCGAGCCCGCGCGGGGCGATGCGCTCGAGGAAGACGACGCCGGTGCCGGAGTGCTCCGCACCGCGCACGCAGCCGGCCCGACTCCCGTCGTCAGGCTCAGTGCCGTCGTCAGGCAGACGATGAGCTGCCGCACGCGCCCTTGATACCACTGATCGTTTGCCCGATGCGCGAGGCTGGCGGACATAACCTGTCAGGCATGTGTACTCGCGTTCTGTGGAACACCAATGATCTCGCTGTCCTCAGCGGGCGCTCGATGGACTGGCCGGAGTCGACGCAGCCGTTGATCGTCGGGTTTCCCCGCGGACGCGACCGTGACGGGAGCCGTCCGACCGGGATTGTCGACGATCCGAATCCGCTTCGCTGGACCAGCCGCTACGCCAGCCTGGTGACGACCGTCTACGGATTGGGCACGGTGGACGGCCTCAATGAGGCGGGTCTTGCCGGCCACGGGTTGTATCTGAACGAAACGGACTTCGGCCGGCGGGATACCTCGAAATGTGGCGTGCAGGCCGGGTTGTGGCTGCAGTACCTGCTGGATCAAGCCGACACCGTCGCCGAGGCGCTTCGCCTGATGGAGTCCGTTCAGTTGGTGAAGGTCTCGGCGCACGGACGCGACGCCAACCTGCACGTCGCCCTCGAGGACGCCGGCGGCGACTCGGCCGTGATCGAGTTCGCTGCAGGCAGCGCGGTGGTCCACCACGGTCGCGAGTTCACGTTGATGACCAACGATCCCACCTACGACGAGCAGTTGAAGCTGCTTTCACTGCAGGACTTTTCGCATCCAAGCCGAGATATGCCGTTGCCCGGGAACGTCAACCCGATCGATCGTTTCCAGCGGGCCGCCTACTACTCCGCGCTGTTGCCCGAACCGGGTTCCCAGCGGGAGGCGATCGCGGGCGTGATGGCGATCATGCGCAACGTGTCGGTTCCGTTCGGCGCGCCGTACGGCGAGTTCGGGATCTACAACACCGAATACCGAACGGTGACCGACGTGACCAACCGGTGGTACTTCTTCGAACTGACCACCAGCCCCAACGTCATCTGGGTCGAGATGGACCGGTTGAAGCTCGACAACGGGCCGGTGGCCGTCGATCCCTACGACGGATCGCTGGTCGGCGATATCGCCGATCGATTCGCTCCGCGTGAGATGGCGTTCTAACGGTTGAGGCGCCAGATGTCGGTCGACATCAGCGTCGCGAAGGAGCACCACAGCGGGTACGGCGCGAGCGCCGCACCGAGCTTGGGATCCGCTGCGGCAGATCGGCGCGCCAAATCGGCGCTGCTGACCGCGAGTGCACCCGCCACCACGGCCGACGGGCCGAGCTTGTGAGCCTTGAAGAACAGCCAGCTCCAACTCGCATTGAGCACCAGGTTGGCGCCCAGCGCGCCGATGTAGGCCCGCGCCTTGGCTTCCTCGCCGTTGCCCCACAATTTGTCGATCGTCGCAGCCGACGTCACCGCGATATCGGCATACAGCGTGGTCCACGCGATGGGAAAGACCGCATTCGGCGGAACGTAGCGCGGTTTACGAAGCCGGGGATACCACGTTTCGACACCACGACGGCTGGCGATGCTTCCGGTCACAGCCGCTGCGGCGGTGGCCAATGAGGTTGCGACGATGGACTTTCCCATGGCCGCCAACTTACCCATGCGCAATATCTGCAAACGTCTGCCGCGCCCGGCCGTCACATAGTGGTCAGAACCAATGCTCGACGAAATCTGGCAACTGACCCACCACCGGACGTCCCATCCTCGGGATCGGAGGCGGCGGTCGCCGCCACACGCCACGACCGTGGTCCCTGCGTTGTGGTTCAACCCCTCGACCACCCTGCACCTTCGCGTTTTCGCGGCCCTAAACGATGGCGTGGCCATTTAATGGGTCTCCTGGCAAAAAATGGTTTCGCAAACATTCATGTGATTTCGCTGTGAAGGGCACTAAGCTGCTCAATCGAATTTGG
The DNA here is from genome assembly GCF_001021385.1 of Mycobacterium sp. EPa45. NCBI lineage: Bacteria > Bacillati > Actinomycetota > Actinomycetes > Mycobacteriales > Mycobacteriaceae > Mycobacterium > Mycobacterium sp. EPa45. The sequence continues at coordinate 5,043,774 of NZ_CP011773.1, forward strand.
TTGGGCGCTGACAACAGCGCGCCACAACATAAGGAGACTCGTTCGATGAACAAAATGACGGCGGTAGCCACGGCGGGCCTGGCCGCCGTTTCATTGAGTTTCGCGCTCGTGGGTTGCGGGTCGGACAGCAAAAACGACAGCAAGACGTCCACGTCAACGTCGACGTCCACCGCGACGTCTTCGTCGAAAAGCACTGAGGCATCGACCAGTCCGACGCAAGCCGCCGGCAAGAACAAGACCATTCAGGATTACCTGAAGGAGAACCAGATCACCGAATCGCCGGTCAAGCGCGGCGATCCCGGTGCACCGAACATCGATCTGGCGATGCCGCCGGGGTGGTCGGACGCCGGGCAGCAGACGCCCGACTGGGCCTACGGGGCGATTGTCTTCGACACCCCGCAGGACAAGAACGATCCGCCGAGCATCATCGCGATCGTCTCCAAGCTGACCGGCAATGTCGATCCGCAGAAGGTTCTCGAATTCGCGCCGGGTGAGTTGCAGAACCTGCCCGGTTGGACGGGGCTCGGCGACGGAGCCAACAAGAGCACTCTGAGCGGTTTCGATGCCGTTCAGCTCGGCGGCAACTACACCAAGGATGGCAAGAAGCGGATCATCGCGCAGAAGACCGTCGTCATCCCCGGGCAGGACGGCCTCTACGTCCTGCAGATGAACGCCGACGCACTGGACGGCCAGGAAGGCCCGCTCATGGACGCGACCAACGTCATCGACGAGAAGACCACGATCACTCCCTGACCGTTGTCGTGAGGCGGCTGCCGGTATGGGAGCGTTCCGCGCCGGCAGCCGCTTTTCAATAGGAGGAGATCCGCGTGACGTCTGAAGAGACGCAGGAACCCGAAGCGCAGAAGATTTCCACCAGCCGACGGATGGTGGCGGCGATGAGTCCGCGCGCCGTCTGGTCGATGGCCGATCCGTATCCGGTGGTGATCAAGCAGTTTGTGCAATTCTGTCTGATCATCGTCTACCCGGCGTGGATTGTCGGGATGCTGGCTTCATTGGCCATTTACGGCACGTGCTATGGCGTGCTGTGGGTGTTATTCGCGCCAATTCGATTGTGGATGAAGAAGAATCGGCCCGACGAGTACGCGGCGAGCCAGCTGAAGTAGCCGGTGCCATCCCCAATCCCGGGTCGTCCACAAACTGCCTTTCGGGTTGGTATTCCGTCGGTGGCGCGGCGCAATCTCTCGCACATGGGTTCGATCGACGTTGCGTTGGAGGCACTCGACGACGGCGTGCACCACGCCGCCAAAGACTGGGCCAAAGGCTAGGAGCGCGAGAACGCCGACGCCGTGGCGACCTGCTCCGGGCTGGGCCGCACCCCGGTGTAGCGCTCGAACTGTTCAGCCGCCTGCAGCGCGATCACCTCCGCACCGGTGATGACCTGCTTGCCCGCCGCCCGGGCCGCGACGACCAGCGGTGTCTCCGATGGCACCGCGACGACATCAAAAACAGTTCGTGCAGAGGCGATCACGTCGTCGCTGTACGCGGGCTCGTGTTCCTCGGGGCCGTCCGCCATTCCGATCGGCGTAACGTTGACGATCACCGGTGCGCGGATGTCACGCACATCCCTGCGCCAGTCAAAACCCAGCCGCTGCGCGAGCTCCGGTCCGCTGTCGGGATTCCTCGCGACGATCGTTCCGTGGTGGAACCCGCTGTCCCGGAAAGCCGTAGCCACCGCGCTCGCCATCCCGCCGCTACCGCGGATCAACACAGCCGTGTCCGGGTCGAGGCCGTGCTCGGCGATCAACCGCTGCACGGCGGTGTAATCGGTGTTGGCCGCGCTCAGCACACCGTCCTCGTTGACGATCGTGTTGACGGCATTGATCGCCCGCGCGGAATCCTCCACGTGGTCGACCAGGGCCAGCACGTCCTGTTTGAACGGCATCGACACCGAACATCCACGAATTCCCAGCGCGCGCACCCCGCCGATGGCGGCTGCGATATCGGTTGTGGTGAACGCCTTGTAGATGAAGTCCAAACCGAGTTGTTCGTAGAGGTAGTTGTGGAACCGGGTGCCGATGTTGCTTGGCCTGGCGGCCAGCGAGATGCACAACCGGGTGTCCTTGTTCAGCGCGGGCTTGGCCATGTCAACCGATGGCCCTGAGCACCTGGCGGGCCATATCGCGGATCTCGGCGGCGAGTTCCGAATCGATCTGTACACCACCAGTTTTCGGTACATCGAATACGGTCGTCACAACCCCGGGCTCCTCACGCTCCCAATGCGCACCGAAACGGTCCAGGATCGTCCGCATCGGCAGATTGTCGCCGAGCACCCGGGCCGAGAATCGCTTCACTCCCCCGACCTGTGCGGCGATGATCAAGGCGTCCATCAGGAAGTTGCCGATGCCACGGCCCTGGTATGCGTCGCCGACGATGAACGCGATCTCGGCGACCGACGGATCGGCGACATCCCGGACGAAACGCACGTCGGCGACTACCGGCCCGTCTGCACCGTCGACGAGAACCCAGACGAAGTGGTCGACGTAGTCGACCTGGAACAGGTAATTCATCAGCGCCATGCTCGGCGCGCGCATCGACATGAACCGTCGGTACAGCGTTTCGGTGGAGAACTCGACGGGTCCGTTCGACGTCCGGGCGCTGTCACCGGGCAGCACCGGACGCAGCATCAGCTCGGTGCCGTCCTTGAGGACCACCGGGATCGGAGTGACGAATGCGGCCAACCGCTGCCGGGCCGTACGAACCAGCCGCTCGCTGATCCCCGGCAGCTCAGCCATCCTCTCGAACGCCGCGTGGTCGCCGATGTAGCCGGTGAGCGGCTCGGTCGTGGTGACCGTCGCGGTGCGGGCCTTGTCACGCAGCAGCGCGATCTCGCCGACGATCACTCCCGCGGACACCGAATCGAGGACGATCTCGCCGTCGTCGCCGACGTGGCGCACTTCGGCCCGGCCCGAAGCGATCAGCAGGAACGACACCGCCTGCTCGCCCTGACGCATCAGGACCCGGCCGGCCGGGGCCTGCAACGGGCGCAGGCGCTCGGCCAGCGGGCGCAGGAGCTCAGGCCGGCACCCCGCGAACACCTCCATCTGCGCCAATCCCTCAGCGCGCACGGTGATCAACTCTGGTGCCGCCCCCAGCGCCGACGCCAGGCCGCTTTCGCCGCCTTCCGCCGTCATGCGACCTCCGTAGCCATCGACTTCGAGGCTACCGATGGGCCGCGGCCGGACGGAAGGATTCGGCACACCGACTGCGCCAGGCCGCGCTATTGTTTGCTGACACAGGACGCAAACGTCGGGGGGCTGCGTATGCCTGATCACTCCTGCCGCGTTGCAGTGGCCACGCGAGCCGCGACGACGGTGACCGCAGCGGCGCTCATCGCGGCCATGCTCACACCGATTCCCGCCGCGTCGGCAAGCTCCACGACGTCGCACGGCCCACTCCACCTGCCGGTCGTGCTGATGGCCGCCATCGACGAGTCGCCGACCACACTGGGCATCGCCGACTCCAACCTCTACACCCTGTCCGAACAAGATCTGAACAAGACACTCGATGAGCTCCAATCCCTCGGCGTGGACGATGTTCGGATAGCAGTGCCGTGGGTCTTCGTGCAGCCCACCAGCTCTCAGAGCTATGACTGGTCGAAGTTGGACATGGTGGTCAACGCGGCCGCCGACCGCGACATGGGAGTGCTCGGCGTGATCAGCGCTACCCCCGTCTGGGCCGGCTTCCCGCTCAACGGGCACCCCGACCCGGCCACGTACGCGGCTTTCGCGTCGGCTGTCGCCACCCGCTACCAGGGCAAGATCTCGGCGTACGAGATCTGGAACGAGCCGAACGGCGTGACGTTCTGGGCTCCGGTCAGCGCCAAGGCCTACACCGAGCTGCTCAAGGCCGCCTATCCCGCGATCAAGGCGGCCGACCCAGACGCGACGGTCATCGGTGGGGTCCTCGGTGCGGTCGGCAACATCCCTGGCGTGTCGACCAGTGCGGTCGATTTCGTCACACAGATGTATGCCGATGGGGCACATGGCTTCTTCGACGCGCTGTCCTATCACCCCTACCATTACGTGACCCCGTTCTCGAAGGGCACGGAGCCCGGCGAACCCATCCAACAGGTCGCGGCCATCAGCGCATTGATGGCGACCAACGGCGACGCCGCTCTCAAGCTGTGGGCCACCGAATACGGATTGCCCACCAGCGCGGTGTCCCAGACCCAACAGGCCGCCTACATTCACGACTTCGTCGTCGCATGGCAGCAGGTGTCCGGAGCCGGACCGATGTTCGTCTACACCACTCGCGACAGCGCGACGGGCGCCTTCGACGACGAGGCCAACTTCGGCATCTTCAACACCGACTGGACCCCGAAGCTTGCGGCCGACACCATTCGGGCGTTGATCGTCGATCTGGCCGACGGCACCGCCGACCCCTTCGACGTAACGCCCTACATGCCGGCCAATCCGTTCCTCCAAGCCGTTACGGTGTTCATCCGCCAATTGATCAATCAGGCGCTCGTGGTGCCGAAATTCGTTGTGCAACTGATATCCAGCGCCATCGATGCCGTGGTGAAGACCATCGCCGGGGCGCTGGGCATCCCAACTGCCGGCCGCACCGCTGCCCCGGCCACCACACGCGCGGCCCCGGTAGCCACACGAGTCGCCGACGCACCAACCCAGCGCCGAGCGGTAGCGACGAGCAAACGTCAGCCGGTGGCCAGCCCCGCGCCGAATTCACAGCGCCGCACCAAGCCCGTCGCTCAACAGCACGCGCAACAACGGGCAGCGGCCGGTGCGAACAACGGCCACGGCTCCACCGGGCGGTCTGCGCGCTGACGACTACAGGTGTTTGGACCGATTGACGAAGCGCCCGGCACGCGGCGAAAATAGCCATCCGCCACCGGCTTTCGTCCCACCGTCGACCGGGATGTTATGGCCCGTGACGAATCCCGACAGTTCCGAAGCCAAGAACAGGGCAACCCGGGCCTGGTCTTCTGGCCAGCCGACGCGGCCGATCGGCGCCCATGACTGCCACAGGTGCTCGACATCCTCGTAGCCGGTGAGGTAGTCCACCTGTGGTGTCTGGGTCAGATCGGTGCCGATGCCATTGACTCGGATGCCGTGGCGGCCCAGGTCGACCGCCAGGCACGTGGTGAAGTGTGCGACAGCGGCTTTCATCGCCCCGTACACCGGATCGCGCGGGAAGCCTCGCATCCCTTCGACCGAGTGGACGTTGACGATATTGCCGCTGCCCGCTCCGATCATGGCACCGACGAACGCCCGGGTCACCGCAAAGACATGCTGCAGGTTGATGTCGTACATCCGTTGCCACGTCTGCGGTGTGGATTCTTCGAACCCCACCAAGGGCCGGAAATCCCCGACGTTGTTGACCACCACGTCCACCCCGCCGTGTCTTCCCAGCACCGCGTCGGCCAGGCGTGCGACATCGTCGTCGACGGTCACATCGACGACGTGGCTGCGAATCACCCCGCCCTGCGCCGACACGTCGCGGCTGATTCGTTCGGCGCGCGCCGGATCGATTTCCGCGACCTCTACGATGGCGCCGTGTGCGGCGAAGAGCTTTGCGATCGCGCCGCCGATACCGTCGCCGCCACCCGTCACCACCGCAACGCGGCCCTCCAACAGGCGATTCCAGTCCGGTATCTCCGGGATGTGTACGACACCATGCGGGCCGTTGCTCATAGCGGCGCAGCCTACGCCGTCAGTACGCCAGCAGGTTCACAATCTTGCCGAACGCGCTCGGCAGCGCGGCCGCGGCAGGTACCACCGCCGACCGGGTAGGGCCATGCTCCGCCGCGTGCAGTAGGCCGGCTGTCAACAGCCGGTAGCGCCGTGACATCCGCCGCCACTGCCGGTCGTAGTCACCGGGCCGATCGGCCAGAACACAATTCACCAACAGCTCGGCACCGCCGAAGGCGATGCCGAGGCCTTCGCCGGTCAACGCGTCGACATAGCCGGCGGCATCGCCCACCAGCAGGACGCGGCCGGCCCGGCGCCCAGCCACTCGCTGGCGAAGAGGTCCCGCAGCCCGCTCGGGTCCGTGCGGGTGGCCGTTCACACGCTCGCTCAGCGCACCGAATTCGGCCAGCCTGCTCTCGAACGGCCCCTGCCGCGCGGTCAGTATCGCAATGCCCACGCAGTCGTCGGCGACCGGCGTGACGTAGGCTTCCGCGCCGTCACCCCAGTACACCTCGACCCGGTCGCTCCACGGCGCGGTGTGAACGTGCCGCCGCAGTCCCCACCGCCGCGACCCGTGACTCGGGCGCGCCAGCCCGAGCGATCGCCGGATCGGTGAATGTAAGCCGTCAGCAGCGGCCAGATAGCGCGCGCGAAATCCCCCGCACTGCACTGAATCCGAGTTCTGTGTGATCGAGCCGACGTGGGCGTTTACCACCTCGACACCCGCCGCGCCGACCGCGTCCATCAGCGCCGCGTGCAGCGCGGTACGACGCACACCCAGGCCCGGGCCGGCCTGGAAATCCGCATCCACCCGGCGTATGGAATCGAGATAGGTGATGCCCCGAAACGGCTTGCCGGACAGAGCTATTCCGAGTTTTCCCAACTGCTCGACAGTGTGGGGCATCATCCCCTCACCGCAGGCCTTGTCTATCGGTGCTCCACGTCGCTCGACGACGGTCACGCTCAGCCCGGCGCGGGCGGCATGCAATGCGGTGACCAGACCGGCCGGTCCGCCGCCCGCGACGAGGAGATCGATCACGACAGGCTTGCCAGCGCGGCGTTTTCGGTGCGGATGCGCGTGCGCAGCAGCGCCGCGTTGAGCACGGTGAAGACCAGTGCGGTGATCCACCCGGTGTGCACCAGCGGCAGGGCGACGCCCTCGGCGACAACCGCAATGTAGTTGGGATGGTGCAAGAACCGGTACGGGCCGCCGACGACGCGCGGAGCGCCCGGGATGACGACGACGCGGGTGTTCCACTGCCGGCCGAGTGTGGTGATGCACCACCACCGTAAGCCTTGCGCGGCAACGACTATCGCGAGCATCGGCCAGCCGAGGGCGGGGAGGAACGGGCGGTGCAGACCGATGACCTCCAGCAGCGCACCGGCGAGAAATCCGGTGTGCAGCACCACCATCAGCGGGTAGTGGCTCGCCCCGAACTCGACCCCGCCCTGAGCCCGGCTCCAGGCCAGATTGCGCTTCGCGACGACCAGTTCGGCCAGGCGCTCCAGCGCCACCGCAGCGACCAGCAGCACATACCAGGTCATCAGTGCCAGCGCAGCAGCACCAGTTCCGAGCAGAACCCGGGACCCATGGCCATCATCACACTCGGGCCTGCTGACGGGCGCTTGGCGATGGTGTCGCGCAACACGTGCAGCACCGACGACGAGGAGATGTTGCCGATGTCGGCCAGCGAGCGCCAGGTGAGTTCAAGCGCCTCCTCGGGGAGCTTCAGGCTGTTGACGATCGCCTCGATGATCTTGGGGCCACCAGGGTGGCAGACCCACGTGCCGATGTCGTCGATCGTGAGGCTGTGTGCGCCAAGGAAATCCCCGACGTCGTCCGGCAGGTAGCGTTCGATCACATCGGGCAGATCGGCGGACAGCACCAGCTCCAGTCCGTCGGCTCCGACGTCCCAGCCCATGGTGCGCAGGGAATCTGGATACAGATGACTGCGCGAATCGATCACATCGGGTCCGCTGGCGTTGATCTTCGCAGCCCGGCGCTCACCGACCGCGACGACGGCCGCGGCACCGTCGGCGAACAGGGCGCTACCGACCAGGCCGGGCAGCGTCGGCTTGTTCGCCGTGTAGGTCATCGAGCACAACTCGACGGACACCAATACCGCCACGCCGTCGGGATCACCGCGCAGATAGTCGTGCAGCCGGGCCACGCCCGCCGCGCCGGCCACGCAGCCGAGCCCGAACATCGGCACCCGACGGACATCGGGCCGCATGCCCAGCCGGCCGGCGATCCGGGCCTCGATGGATGGGGCCGCGACACCCGTCACCGTCGTCGACACGATGAGATCGACGTCCTCCGGCCGCAGGCCGGCTTCCTCGAGAGCACCCGCGACAGCGGCCGAGCCGAGCTCTACAGCGTTCTCGATGAACAGGTCGTTGGCTTCGCCGAAATCCTTCAGCGCGGGGTACTGATCCAGCGGCAGGACAAAGTGCCGGTTGTCGACTTTGGCGCTGCGATGCAGCTTGCGAAGGATCTCTTCATACTCGCCATACCCGCCGATGGTCAGGAAAGCTTCGGTGACCTCGGCCTGGCTGTACCGGTGCGACGGCAACTCTCCGCGCACACCGGCGATGACACTGATCGGACGCATGTCATTGACACGACGATCGTCCGGTGCGGGTTCACCAGTGTTTGCCCGCGGACCGTTGTTCGACACGTCACCCAGTATGCCTCGCCGGGCCTCCTTCGCGAATTCCTACCCGTTGGTGCATCCACGCCAACGGCCTCGGCGCCCACCAGTTCCACCGGCCCATGACATGCATGAACGCCGGGACCAGGACCAGACGAACGAGGGTGGCGTCGGCCAGGACGGCCAGCGCCAGGCCCAGCCCGAACATCCGCATGAACGACACATGAGCCGCGGTCAGGGCGGCGAACGAGATAGCCATGATGAGTGCTGCGGCGGTGATGACGCGACCGGTGTGGGCCACCCCGAGAGCGACGCTCTCGTCGTTGTCCGCGACCCCGCCCTGCGGCGATGCCAGCCAGAACTCGCGGATCCGGGACACCAGGAAGACCTCGTAGTCCATCGACAGGCCGAATGCGATGCAGAACAGCAGGACCGGAATGTTAGCCACCAACGTGCCGGTCGAGGTGGTGCCCAGGGCACCGAGGTGGCCGTCCTGGAAGATCCACACCATCGCACCGAAGGCCGCGGTCAGCGACAGCACATTGAGGACCAGCGCCTTCAGCGGGAGCACCACACTGCCGGTCAGCAGGAACAGCAGGACCAGCATGATCACCGCGATCAGGCCGAGGACGGCGGGCAACCGTGAGGTGATGGCATCGACGCTGTCGCGGTTGGTCTGCGCCGTACCGGCGAACTCGACCGCCCGATTGCCGGGCGTGCTCACCTGATGCAGGCGGGTCAGCTGATCCTCCGAACGGTCGGAGAACAGTGCAGCCGTGCTCTCCACCGTGAGCAGCGCACTGCCCGACGCCACGCCCGTCGCAGCCGTCGGCCGCCCCACGAGATTGCCACCGACGAATGCGCCCATCGGCGCCGACACCGTCGGCACATCGGGGACCCTCGACAGGTCGGCGGCGTATCGGGCGATCTGCGGATCGGGGAGCCCGGTGGCGTCCGGGATGACGACGGGGATCGCGGTCTCGGAGTTGTTGGTGAACTCGCTGCGCAGCAGGTCACCCACCTGATGAGCCGAGGCCGAGGTGGGCAGCACCCGGTCGTCGGGGAAACCGGGGCGCACACCGAGGAACGGCGCACCGAGGATCACCAGCACCACCACGCCGACCAAGCCGATCGGAACTGCCCGCTTCATCACGAATTTCGTTGAGCGATACCAGAATTGCTGTTCGATGGGGCGCGCGACAGGCTCGGCCCGGCCAAGCGTGCGACGGAACAGGCGGCGCACGTCGAGCGAGTCGAGCCGGTCGCCGAACAGGCTGATCGCGGCGGGGGTGATCACGATCGCGGCGAGTGCGGCGAAGGCGACGGTGGCCACCCCGGCGTAGGCGAACGATTTCAGGAAGTGCATGGGGAACAGCACCATCGCACCCATGGACAGCGCGACGGTCGTGCCGGAGAACAGCACGGTGCGGCCCGCCGACTCCATCGTCCGCATCAGCGCAGCCTCGCGGTCGGCCCCTTCGGCGAGTTCGTCGCGATACCGGCTGATCATCAGCAGGGTGTAGTCGATCGCCAGCGCAAGGCCCATGGCAGTGGTGAGATTCAGCGCGAAGATCGAGACATCGGTGAAGAACGTCGTCACCCGAAGGACGGCCAGGGCGCCGAGGATGGCCATCAGCCCGACGGCCACCGGAAGCGCGGCGGCGAACACGCCGCCGAAGACCCAGACCAGCACGAGGAAGCTGAGCGGGATCGCGATGGATTCCATGAGTAACAGATCGTGCTGGGACTGTTGGGTCACCTGCAGGTTGACCATCGCCACTCCGCCGGTGCGCACGGCGATGCCGTCCCGGTCACGGCTGACCTGGCCGGACAGATCCTTGGCATAGGTCTGCTGGTTGGCCTCGCTGCCGGTGATGCCGGCGGTGATGAGGCCCGACTTCTGGTCGCGGCTGACCATCGCCGCCGCGGCCTGCGGTGGCGACGTCCACGCCGACGAGATCCCGGTGACATGGCCGGATCGCTTCAGCTGGTCGATGACGTCGAGTGCGGCCGCGCGCGCCGCGGGGCTGTCGTAACGATCGCCGGCGGTCACGACGACCAAGAACTGCACATCACCCTGGTCGAACTTGTCGGTGAGCAGGTCGGTCGCGCGGGACGATTGCGAGTTCGGATCAGCGAAGCCGCTCGGCGACAGGTTCTTGGCCACCGGTACACCGAAGATGCCGATTGCCACCATGACGAGGAGCGCTACGGCGACCACCTGACGCGGCGCTGCAATAGCTAGCCGGGCGATCGCTCGCAGCAATGGTCCGTCCTTCGGTTTCAGCCCTGCCTTCTGCTGATACGTGCTCGACCAGCAGTAGGTTCACAACGCTTCCCCGAACGGCTTCGTGGCCTACGTGGCCACGGTAACCAATACGGCACCCTACGCGCATAGCTGTCCCACGCAGTACCGAAGACGCGCCGGAAGCGGGCTTCCTTGAACAGCGGCCCTACCAGGCAATATGCGGTGAATACCAGCGCAAGGGCCAACTGATCGGGCGTCCAGGTCGGCACCGTCCAGACCGTCAGAGCGAACGCGACATAGATCGGCTGCCGCGTCAGCCGGAAAAGGCCCGTCGTCGGCATCTTGGGGAAGATCAGCCTGCGGCCGCGCAGCAAGGCCATCCAGCCCAGGCTGCCGGTCTGCAGCGAGAGGCCGGCGTCGAGCATCGACTTACCCAGCAGCACCCAGGCCAACGCGTAGAGCGCGACCACCACGACCAAGGCCGGACCGCGCGCCTGCCACCAGATCATCCCGGACGGCGTCCACAGCGCGAACAGGGCGATCAGCTGTAGCGACCCGACGATGACGTAGGTGGTCGGCGCCAACGTGGCGCCGGTCCCACGCGGAGCCAGCCGGCCCAGCACCGCCCGGCCCCTGCCGGTGAGCAGCAACGAGTGGACGACCGGGAACTGAACCAACAGCGCAGCGTTCGCCACCCAGCTCCACGGGGTCGGCAACCTGCCGAACGAACGGCTCATCCCGAAGTACATCGCGGCGATCATGGCGCCGACGGCCACCGCGAACAACGCATGACAAACGAGGCCGTAGCTCACGGCCAGGACTGTCCGGCCGCCGCCGCTTCGGGCGACGGGCGAAGACGCTGTTGCCCGCACACAAACCCCTCCGGTGGCACCCGCGACCACAACGTAGCGTGGGTTCATGAATCTTCGCCAGCGATTGTCGCTGCTGCGATGGTCGGTGTTGCGCACCGGTATCGGAATCCGCAACTTCAACCGGACGGGTCAGGTCGGGGACGGCCGCGAGGCTGCGGCGGCCGACTACGTCGAGGCCAACGCGCGCCGCAGCGACATCGACAGCGTGCTGGCCACCATCGACAAGTACGCCTACGCCAAGTCGTTTCTGGTCAACATCGGCGACGAGAAGGGCGAGCTGCTCGACGCCGCGGTGCGCCGAGCCGATCCGCAATTGGCTCTCGAATTGGGCACCTACTGCGGATACGGTGCGCTGCGGATCGCACGCGCCGCGCCATCGGCGCGGGTGATCTCCGTCGAACTTTCATCGGCGAACGCCGCAGTGGCCCGGCGGATCTGGGCACACGCTGGTGTCACCGATCGCGTCAGCTGCGTGGTCGGGACCGTCGGCGATGGCGGACGCACGCTGGACGTTCTGCGCGACGAATACGGATTCACTGCCGGCACAGTGGACTTCCTGTTCATCGACCACGACAAGAACGCATACCTGGCGGACTTGCACAGCATTGTCGAGCGCGGTTGGCTACGTCGAGGCGCGGTCGTCGTCGCCGACAACGTGGGCTTCCCCGGCTCCCCGAAGTACCGCGCCTTCATGCGCGAGCAGCAGGGCAAAGGATGGCAGACCGTCGAGCACCGCACCCACATGGAGTACCAAACACTGGTACCGGACCTGGTGCTCGAGTCGGAGTATCTCGGCTGAACCGAAACGTCGGTCAGGCAGCCGCTTTGTGCGCAGCCCGACCGCTGGAACCGGTTCCCTTCTTCGCTCCACCGTCGGCCTGGCCGGTGCTCGTGCCCTGACCGGACTTGACGGCCTTCGACGACCGGCTGGAGCCGGCGTTGACCTTGGTCGGCTCGGCCTTGTTGCCGTCGGTCACGTCCGTGGCGCCGGTCGAGATCGTCTGGGTGGTCGCGGCCGGCGACTTCACCTTGGCGGCAAGCGGATTGACGACTGGAGCCGCCGCACCGGGCAGCGCCCCACGGACCGCCTGCGCAATATCGGTGACCGAGTTCGTGACGAAGTCCACGCCTGCCTTCACGACGGTGACCACTCCCTCGCGCACGGCGGCCACGACCTTGCTGATGTCACCGGTCTTGACGGCTTGGACGACGTTGTAGACCGCGGTCTGCGGCGCCACGATCAGGTGGCGAGCATTGACGAACAACTGGCCGCCAAGTGACGGATTCTGGCTGACCGCAATCCCATCCCAATTCTGCAGCAACCAGCCGTCTTCCGGATTGCCGGTCACGACCACCACCGCCGTGTTGCCAAGCGGATGGGTGAGCATGAGGGAGATGTCCGGATTGTCGACGTTCATCATCGTCCAGACCATGATGGTGGCGCCATGCGAGAAGATGACCGGATCGGTGTCACCGTTGGTGATCACGTCGGCGATCGCGCCGTTGACGCGCGCTTCGAATTCGTTGCCGTTCTCGCCCAATGGAATTGGCAATGAGCGAAGCCCCAGCGTCCAGGCCACGGGGATGAGGAAGTAACCAATGCGGCCAAGCCCGCTGTCGATCGGCGAACCCTCGAAGATGCCGGCGCTGATCTCCCGGAAGCCTCCCTCCTGGATCGGGCTCAACCCGGTATCCGTCGCCAGCGGGGCGGCCGTCTCATGCGTGCGGATCATGTCGGAGACGTAGATGCTGTCGTAGCCACCGTCTTTGAGCTTCTCCGCGATGGCTGCGGCCTGGTCCTCGCCCAGCGGGGTGAGGTTCGGTCCGGGCACCTTGGTGTCAATGCCGGCACCCGCGACGTTGCCGTAGGACTCGCCGTGCCGCACCCAGGTCAGGGTGATCGCGTCCGCGGCCCAGGCGGGCAACGCCGACATCAGGAACAGCGCAACAGCCGAGACGATCGTCGCCAGTGCTGTCGTTGCGCGGCGCGCCAACCGCCGAGCGCCTGCGTGATCTCGCATTCCGAACTCCATCTGAATCCCCCGTCGGTGGTACTGGGCGGCGACACTATCCACTGTGCGCTCGGTCACAGTACACAATGGCAAAACTGTCTACAAACACCCTGGCCAAGGTCTCGGCAAACTAACGATCTCGTGGATTCTCGGCATCGGCGCTCGCCTGCCCAGGGTGGGCGTGGTGTCGTGGAGGGCGATGCCTTCTTCTGCGATCCGCGCCGCCGGCGTTGCGGCGGCCGCGGCATGCTCCGCGTTGCTCCTGAACACCCTGCCGCAAGCCGGCGCCGCCCCCGCCTTCGACGCCAACGGCTACATCGACTCGACGGCACGCTGTTCGAGTGCCGCCGTGCTCTTCGGCAGCACCGACAGTTCCCGCGTGGCGATATGCAAGACATCCAGCGGTTATGACTATCGCGGCGTGCGGGTCCGCGACGGCGCGAAGCTGATCGTGTCCGCCTCCAATTCCGGCGATGGTTCGTTCACCGCCGTGAACGACGGGATCAGCTACACGGTGAGTTCGAGTTCGCTGGTGGTCACCGCCGGCGGCAGCGTCGTCCGTAAAGAGTCGTGGCAGGACTTCCACGGACCGCAGGCCTCGACGTCGTCGACGGCGACCAGCCCGACGCCTCCGGCAGCGACGTCGTCGGCACCTACCAGCACCACTCCCACGTCGACGACACCCTTGCCACCGCCACTGCCTGCCGAGGTGGGAGGCGGCGGGCGGCGCTGATCACGCGAAGCTCAGCGTGAGCCGCTCGAGTCGACGGACCAGGAGGCTCGGCAGCCAAAGTCCGACATCGGCGGCACCGATCGTCGCGGTCCGCTCCAACAGTTGACCGATGACAATCTGGGCCTCCAACCGCGCCAGCGCGGCCCCGACGCAGAAGTGCGCGCCCTTGCCGAAGGTGATGTGCCCCTTGCCCACCGACCGGTCGAGGCGGAACTCGGCAGGGTCATCGAAGTGGGACGGGTCTCGGTTGGCCGCGCCCCACAACAGCAGCAATCGAGATCCCGCCGGCAATTGCACTCCGGACAGTTCGGTGTCGTTGACGACGTGGCGGTAATGCCCTCGGAATGGCGGCTCGTACCGGAGCACCTCCTCGAGGAACGCCCCGAGCAGGTCGGGCTGATCTCGCAACTGCTGTTGAACGTCGGGGTTGGTCGCGAGAAGGTAAGCGGCCGAACCGATCAGCGACGCGGTGGATTCACCCCCGGCGCTGAACAGCGTGATCATCATCGACAGCGCCGCGATGTCACTCAGGTCGCCGGCGGCGCACGCCGCGGCCAGGTCGCCCAGGAGATTGTCGCGCGGCGCAGCCGCCGCCTTGCTGAATTGTTCGGTGACATACGTGCTGAGTTCCATGACGGCGACGCCGGCCGTTTCCATCTGAGCCGGAGTCACCAAACCCTCGACCACCTGGGTGGCCGAGTATCCCCACTGGATGATCTTGTCGATGTCGGCGTCGGGCACGCCGATGATCCGTCCGACGATCATCATCGGCAGGCGGTTGGCCATCGCACCCATCCACTCGATGCCGCCGCCGTCGGCATTCCTCTCCCACAGGCGGGCGGCGGTATCGGCGATGAACGGCTCGACGGCGCGGACGCGTTTGGCGGCCAACTGCGGCAACAGGAGCTTGCGGTGGAACGCATGCGCCGGTTCGTCCGCTGTTGCCAGCGCCTGCATTTCGCCGCCGAGTTCGCCGATCGGGAAGGCGGTGACGGTGTCCGGCGGCTGGTACATCATCGTGGCGGTCAGGTTGGAGGAGAAGTCATCCGGCCGAACCACCGCCTCGTTGACGGCGTCCCAACTGCTTACCGCGTAGAAGCCGGACTCACCGATGCGGTGAACGTGACCCGCCTGGTGCATGCTCGCGTACAGCGGGTGCGGATCTTGGATGTACCGGTCCTCGAAGAGCGCCAGCCCCAGATCCACGTCTGCCGATGTCATCCCTCCACGCTGAGCGGTGGCGACGGGCCGCGTCAATCGTGAGCCGCAAAGTCGCGAACACGGTCCGCTCGGGTATCGTCCTGTCGTCTCAACGATGCGTCTTCACCTGCGAGAAAAGTGCGATACGGGTTTGTCGCCGTCTCATTGTTGAGAAGATGTCGATTATGGTTCGCGGTGATTGGGTCCTCGGCGGAGATCGCGGCGCGGCGGCAGCAGATCGCATCTACGCGGCGGCTACCGAACTCGTCGTTCGCGACGGGCTGGACGCATTGGACATCGACGTCCTTGCCGCGAGGGTCCACTGTTCGCGGGCGACCGTGTATCGCCATGCCGGCGGCAAGGGTCAGATCCGCGACGCGGTACTGATGCGTCTGGCTTCGGGAATCATCGACTCGGTCAGACACGCCGTTGACGGGCTCACCGGGCCGGATCGAGTGATCACCGCGATCACCGTGGCATTGGCCCAGATTCGATCCGACCCGCTGCGTCGCCTGATTTTCAGCAGCGGTGGCGCGCTGGACCTGAGGGATCTGCATGCGTCCCCGATGCTCGCCCATCTGGCCGCCGAACTCACCGGTATCACTGACGACGATCCGCAGGCGGCGCAATGGATTGTGCGCGTTGTGGTTTCGTTCGCGTACTCGCCGGTCGCAAGCATCCGCGAGGAGCGAAAGGTCCTGGAGCGGTTCGTGGCACCGGCATTCGTTGCCACCGCCGGCACGGCGGCGACGCGGACCATTACCGGCTCGCGGTGAGAACCGAAACCACCTCGTACAACGGGTCGGACGTCGTCGATATCCCGCCGATGAACGGATGGGACAGTTCGAGGATCAGGAAGAGATTGGTCGCGACGATGAGCCCCACGATCGCCACCATCGGATAGTGCATCCCGGCTTTCTCGACCCCGTAGATGACCACGGTGCCCAGCACCATCCCACTGGTGAGGAAGATGAGCGCCCACAAAGGCCACGGCGGCCCGGTGTCTTCACGCGCGGTCAGCAGCCGGACGGTGCGGGCCTGACTTATCTTGTCCAAGTTGGAAGATGAGGTCGACAACGCGCTCTTTTGACCATCGGTCGTCGCGGAGACCTGGCGGTAGGCCGCTGACAACTGTGCCAGCGCAGAGTCGGCCTCCGCCGAGCGGACCCCGCTGCCGCTGTCCCATTCCGTGATCGCGGCTCTCTCGTAGCTCAGCAGGCCCTGCCGGATCCGGTCGCCGTCGGCACTGTCGAATGCGCTTGCTCCCCTGGCCATTTCCAGCGCGGCCGCACCTTCGGCCCGTGCATTCGCGTCGGCAGCATTGATCTGTCCCCACATCGAGGAGACGATGAAACCGATGAAGAAGGCGTAGATGAAACCGATGAAGCTGTAGGTGAATTTCGTGACGTCGTTGTGTTCGTCCCGGGTCAGGGCCGGGAATCGGCGTCGAACCCCCGCCACCAGGAGTATCCCTCCCCCGGCGACGACGATGATCAAACCGACCAGAAGCAATCCCGGCGGGATGTGACTCACCAGCCATCCACTCATCGGCGACTCCCCCACAAATGCGTCAACACCCGGCAGTTGAACACTAGTGTGCTTGCCGCGCGATCCGTTCGTCGTGGATCCGGACGAGTTCGCGGAATCCGATCCGGTGGTACTTGGGCGTCGGCTGAATACCCCACTGGTCCTGGGCGGTGTCTTTGCCCTCGGCACCTTCCGGCGGACCCAGCGGCGGGTAGGGGAACTTGCACTCCAGCGTGTCGTCGGAGTACCGGACCTTCATCAGCTCGCTGCAGATCTCGGTGAGGCTCAGCGTCGGGTAGCCGTAGTAGATCGCCATGAACGGCAGAGTGAACGCTCCTTCGACGACCAGGGCGACCAGGCACACCAGTACCGCGCGCTTGATCCATTTGTGCATTCGCGCGTAGTACGGCGTGGTGCCCGGCGGTAGGTCGTCGACCTTGTCTTCCGCGGCCGGCGGGGATGTAGTCATGATGGCTCCTTGAACCTGTTCAGTCGGTGAAGATTTCGCGGTTGACCGTGTGCAGATACGGAATCGCCAGGAACGGCGTGATGTAGAAGATGTCGTAGAGCCACCAGCCGATGACCGGCAACACCACACCGGCATAACGCACATCGGCGTACATCGTCATGTTGAACACATAGCCGCACCAGATCACCACACCCATCCAGCAGGTCACGATCATCCACTGCTGACCCCAGCGCTTCATCTGCAGAAACCCGATCGCCGCGGCGCAGCGCATCGCGAACACGGTGAGGATCAGCCCTGCGACCCAGGCCTTTTCACCGGGCCCTGCCGCACCCCCGACCCACAGCTCGTTGTAATGCCAGAAGTAACCGGCGTCGAACATGGCGCCCCAGCCCACCATCAGTACTCGGTTGATCAGGGTGTGATTGGCAACCAGGTCCAGCGCCCATCCCAAACTGTTGAGCGCACCGTCGATCAGTACGAGGTAGCCGATCAGCGTTACGATCATCGGTCGCACCGACAACCCCGCCCGTAACGCCTGGCGCTGCAGCCAGACTCCGCGCATGAAGATCGGAAAGCCGATGAGTCCGGGTGCCCACATGCCCATCAACGCGGCACCGACGATCATCCACTTGTCGGCGCGGCGTTGCGCGAGCCGCGACTGCTCGGCGTGATCCTCGAGGCCGACCGTCTCGCCGGCCTGACTGACCGAGGATGCGGTCACAAGTCCCACCAGCCGCGGGCGAAGGACATGTAGAGCTGGATTCCGAACATCACCAACAGGTAGCCGTAGATCACCACCTGCAGAATGATCAACGCCCTCTTACGCTTGCGCTCCTTCTGATCCATATCTAGCCACCTCTCTCGACATCCGCATCGGCCAAGCAGGCCGCCGCAACTTCACGCAACCCGTCATTGATCGCACCGTCGGTGCTCAACGGCGCGAGGATGCACGCGTCGGCAGCCTCCAATTCTGTTGCCCCGGCGACGATCAACTGTGCCGCCGTGACCAGCACCCTGGTCGATGGCGGTTCGAAGTGAAATGCCTCGTCCGCAGTGCGGATCGCGACCGCGCAGCGCACCAGCCGTCGTGCGACGGCCAGTTCGACTCCGGTCTCGGCGACCACCACGTCGGCCTCGCGTTCTGGCGGCAGGTAATTCATCGATAGCGTCGCGAACCGTTGCCGGAACGAGGGTTTGAGCTCCTTGAGGGAGCTGCGGTAGGCGGGGTTGTACGAGCACACCAGCATGAAGCTCTCCGGCGCCGCCACCACCTCACCGGCGCGGTCCAGGTAGAGGGTGCGGCGATGGTCGGTCAGCGAGTGCAATACCGCCAGCGAGTCGTGGCGGGCTTCCACCACTTCGTCGAGATAGCAGATTGCTCCGGCCTTCACGGCCCGAGTGAGGGGACCGTCGGTCCACACGACGTCGCCTCCGGTCACCATGAAGCGTCCGACGAGGTCCGAGCTGGTGAGGTCGTCATGGCAGCTGATCGTGACGACGGGCCGGCCCAGTAACAGCCCCATGTGTTCGACGAGCCGTGTTTTGCCGCAGCCGGTCGGACCGGTCAGCATCACCGGGATGCGCTGGTGGAAAGCCTGCTCGAACAGCACGACTTCGTTGCGAAAAGCGAAGTAGGTCTCGGTCATACGGTGACCAACTCCCGATGGACGTGGGCCAACACCCGTGGCAGATCGTCAACCCGGCGGATGCGCTGCGACCGGCGCGGGCCGAATACCTCGGGCAACGGGTCGACTCTCGTCGGTCCGACGCCGACGTAGTACACCGAGACGCCGGCGTCGTTCGCCTCCTCGACAGCATGTGCGGCGTCGGCCCATGCATAGCGGCCCTCGTAGCCTTCGTCGGAGATCAGGCCGTCTCCGATCACGATGAGCAGACGCCGTTCCGAAGGCTGCCCGAGGAGCCGACTTGTCAAGTGGCGCAGCGGTGCTCCGAGCCGCGTGTACCCGCCGGTCTCCAGACCGAGCTTGCTGGGTAGCGCGACCCGTGGGTCGTCGAAGTCCTTGAGGCAGCGCACTTCGACGCGGTGCCGAGTGTTACCGGTGAAGACGAACACGCCGTGGCGCTCCTTGGCGAGGTTCATCGCTCGTGACAGTGCGTCGGCGCACGCCAATTCGAGCCGGAAGATCCGGCCGCCCTGGGCTCCCAGAGACGAGCTGCCGTCCAGCAGCAATGCGGTGGTGACATCGCGGCTGACCGGTGACAATTCCCGGAAGATTCGCGGCTCGCCGGCCGCCCCGGCAGCCAGGTCTATGTAGTGGCTGACGTACTGCTCGACGTCGACGTCCGAGCCGTCTTCGAGTCGGCTCTTCATGGCTCGATGGGTGTGCTCTTCGAACCACTTCCGCAGATCGATCGCATCGACAACCGGTCGCTGCACACGACTTCCGTGGGAGCGTTCCAGCACCGCAACATGATTGGGCATGAAGCGCTTGGTCCATGCGTTCCATTCCGGATAGGGAATTCCCAGGCGATGCTCGGGAGTGATGTCCATGTCGTTGTCCTGCGGACGACTCGGTGGCGGCAGGTTCGTGTTGCGGACACCACCGTCACCGCCGACCGGCACCGAGTACGGCCGGGGCATGCGCTTCTGGGTTGATGTCCACGGCATCCGCCCGAATGTACGGCGAAGGGTGTCGCTCCACCCGTTCGGCGCGGTGTGGGCCAGCGGCAGGCTGCCCAGCAGGGGATCGACCGGAGGTCGTTTGTCGCTGCGCGCGAAAGCTATTGCACGATCGAGCATCTCGTCGGCGGCCAAGTCGGCGGGCAGCGTGTCGAGGTCGGGCAACGCGTGCCGTATCTCACGGATCAGGCCCGGCCAGCGAGATGCGATCCACCCCAGCGCGACGCCCGCCTCGATGACGGTGAGTGCGCGCAACTCGGGAGCCGTCAGTTCACTCAACCGACGGCCGGTGATGCGTTCCTTCGATGGTGAACATTGCAGCGCGACAGCGCATGTCACGGTTCGCCGGGTCCACTCCGGACGAATCGGGTAGGGAACGTGGACGTAGTCCAGTGTTGCATTCAGGCCGAAGCTGCGGTGTTGTCCGGTGACCAGACGGACTCCCTGGCGACGTCGTTCGCTCAGTGCGACCGCGGTGAGGGCGCAGCTACGCTCAAGCGCCATCGCGCCGGCATCGGACAACTCGGCCACGACTGCTCAGAACGTACCGATGTTGGAGAACATCCAGTACCAGAACGCGATGATCGCGATCGTGCCGCCCCACGCGGCCACGTATCGCAGGATCTCCCAGAGGTACCCCATGAACTGCATCCCTTCAGTCGGTGAAGATTTCGCGGTTGACCGTGTGCAGATACGGAATCGCCAGGAACGGCGTGATGTAGAAGATGTCGTAGAGCCACCAGCCGATGACCGGCAACACCACACCGGCATAACGCACGTCGGCATACATCGTCATGTTGAACACATAGCCGCACCAGATCACCACACCCATCCAGCAGGTCACGATCATCCACTGCTGACCCCAGCGCTTCATCTGCAAGAACCCGATCGCCGCGGCGATGCGCATGGTGAACACGGTGAAGATGAGGCCGATCTCCCAGCCCTTCTCACCCGGCCCGGCCGCACCCCCGACCCACAGCTCGTTGAAGTGCCAGAAGTATCCGGCGTCGAACATGTTGCCCCAGCCGGTCAGCAGCACCCGGGCGAGCAGCGTGTGGTTGCCGATCATGTCCAACGCCCACCCGACGGCATTGATGGCCGCGTCGATGATCACCAGGTAGCCGAGCAGGGTGACCAGCATCGGGCGTACCGCCAGCCCGCGGCGCTGCGCGCGCCGCAACAGCCAGACGCCGCGCAGGAACAGCGGCAGGCCGAATATGCCCAGCGCGGCCGACCCGATCAGGATGCCGCCGGAGATCAGCCACCTGTCCGCTTGACGCTGCGCCAGCCGCGATTCCTCCATGTGCTCATCGAGTCCGCTGCCAGCGGGTATGGACGAAGCCAGGCTCACGAAACTGACTATAGTCAGTAAAACTACGAAGACTCAATACTGCGCAGCGTTCTCACCACATAGTCATCGATCATCGCGCGCTGAGCGGGCCAGTCGTGCGTGGTCGTCAACAGCGCATAGAGGCCGAGCAGGAAGAACACGGCGCTGTTGATCGGAATTACCGCTGGATCCACCTGGCCCCGCAGTTGAACACGCTCGATCTCGCGGGCAACCGCGACGACGACGGGGTGCTCCTTGCTTTCATCTGCCGGGCGCGTTTGCGAAAAATGCAGCGCCAGAAAGTCTTTGAACAACGCGGCGCCGAGCCTGCGTTCCAGACTCATCACCAGCCGGACCGCTTCGTTGAGCGTCGATTCCAGATCGCGATCCGAATCTGCCAGGTACCGGTCGAGTTGCTTGGCGATCCGCTCTTCTTCCCGGCGCTCCAGCTCCAGTAGCACGTGTTCCTTTGTGGGGAAATGGAAGAAGAACGTACCGTGTGCGACTCCGGCGGCAGCGACAATGGCCCCGACGTCGGCTGCGGCGATGCCCGACCGCTTGAATTCGGCTATGGCCGCCCCCATGAGTCGCTCCCGGGTTTGAAGCCGCTTGGTCTCCCGCGCCGAGACCTTGTCTGCCACCGACATGCACCAACGATATCGCGCCGAAAGCCCGCCGAACTGCTGACTTAAGTCATTTTCTAGATCATCGAACTATCCGCGTCACGTAACGCCCCGGACGACCGCGCCGATATACCCAGTGGGTTCGGATTGAGCGCTTGAATATTTGGCGCCTACGTGGCCCCAATCCCGCCCCCGATGTCTGCGAGATCGTGTCGCATGCGAACCGGCATACGGCGCAGACCCAATGACGAAGGAGTATCGAAGATGAAACTGAAACGAATCGCCGCCAAGACTGCTCTTACGGCCGCACTCGGCGCCGGTGTCCTCGGCGCAGCCAGCGGCATTGCCCAGGCGGATCCGCACTGGCCGTGGCCGCAGCCCCCGGGCCCGGGCGTCAACGTCGGCGTCCCCGGCAACCCGCTGCCGCCCGGACACGGTGGCTTCCCGCCCCCCGGTCACCTGAAGTGGATCCCGCAGGATATCGACGACGTGATCGATGTGAATCCGCCTGCCTGGGCGCTGCCGGCTCCCCCGCCGCCGCTGTGGGCTCCGTTGGCACCCGTGGTGTGGAACGCCGACGCCCAGGTGTGGGGCGTGCAGCTGGGGACCTCGTTCGTGGCTCTCTGATCCCCTGACCGCGGCGGCCGTCTCTCCCGGGGCGGCCGCCGCCTCATGCCCGAACGATGTTCAGTCCGAGGTTAATTCGTCGGTCGGCTGCAGCTCGACCAACAGCGACATGCCATGCAGCGGGATCATCTCGACCGCGAAGCTGTGCAGGTCGTCGACGACCGCAATCTGCGCTCCGGTGAACATGTCCCGCACGGTCGAACCCGGCGGGAGGGTCTTGGAGCGGACGGTCCCGGCGATGTCTTCGTTGGCGAAGTTCAACACGGTCAGTTGATACTGCGCGGGGTCATCGAGTTGGTGCACCATGACCAGCATGCCGCGATGAGAGACCTCAGGGATGTCGATCTGCCGACTCGTGGCGATCCCGTAGTGCGCCCGAACCCGCAAGATCGCCTGCAACTGCCGCAGAAAGCTGGTGTCGTCATCGAGCTGCTCCGGGATAGAGCCGTAAAGGCTTCTCCCACGCGGCATTCCAGCATTCGACTTCGTCGCGTGGGGGTTCACACCCATCAGGTCATGGGCGGCGCGGTGAATCCAGCGGGTGTCTCCGCCGTGCATCAGGTCGGCGACGTCGGCTGCCGGCAGGGTGAGCATCCCGCACAGGTCCCAGCCGGACAGCGCGAACACACCCGGCTGCAGGGCGTTGAACATCGCCAACAGCAGGTGCGCACGGCGGATGCGGTCGATGTCGTCGATATCGTCCAGATCGCGATACCCCAACGTCGCAGCGATCACTGTCGCTGTGGTGCAAGCGATTCCGTTCGTTGTGAAGACCCGGTTGTACGGCGCCGCCGGTCCCGTGAGTGCCTCGGTGAGGTCGCGGCGGACCCGTTCACCGAGGGCTTCGCCGGTGATCTCGTGCCCCTTGTAGGTGTAGATGTCGTCCTTGTGGCCGTTCGACCAGTGCACGAGTTCGTAGGTCAGCTCGTCGTGGTTCTGCAGCGCGTGCACCAGCGATGCCGGATCAACACCGAGTTCGATGGCCGTACGCAGCGTCAGCCGGAGGAACTCGGTGTCAGCGGTCGCCAGCGCGTGGTGGTAGGCGGGACGGTTGACGAAGTCGTAGGACAGATCGGCGCCGGTACCGCTGGTCTCCTTGATGTCGTCGATCGTCAAGTTGAGTTCCTGGAAGGTGAAACCACCCAGCTTGCGCACCATACTTCCGATGAACTGGTTGGCCGCCTGCGACAGCGGATGACCCTCCGACCAACCGACACCGTCGTCGCCGGAGGTCTTCTCCGCACCGAGAAATCCGTTGGCGTCCAAGCGCAACCCACCAGAACCGAGGTCGGTCAACGAATGCAGCGCGTCGCCGATCACCAGTCGCATGCCGGCGAATGACGGATCGAGCCAGTTGATCGAGGGTTGCCCTTCCTTGAAGTAGTGCAAGTACACCCACCGCCGCTCGACACCGTCGATGCCGACGACAGGACGAGTCACGCTCCAGTTGGTTTCTTTGATGCCCTCGGCATAGAAGATCACCCGCTGCAGCCGTCCGATGATGTAGCCGGCCTTGTCGAGCCACTCCTCCGTGGCGGCGTCGACGTTCACCGAGTCACGGCCGTGGGGCACGTCGGGCAGATGCTCCCAGTCGAGGGGATCGATGTCGATCATGTGGTAGATACCGGGGTAGTCGGCGTACTTCATCTCCGCCAACCGGAAGTCGGCGCCCTTGCCGGTGTGGCCGGGCACGATGTCGTCGAGGATCGTGCCGCCGTACCAGTTCGCCGTGCCGCACATCTGACGGAATTCGTCCTCGGTGCCGAACGCCGGGTCGATCTGGGTGCTGATGCGGTCGAAGTGGCCGTCGACGCTGGGCGTGAGCTGCCAGCCCGCGATGCCGCCCGCGCGCTTGACAGGCCCGGTGTGAATGCCCTCGATGCCGATTTCGGCGAACGCTTTCCACATCGCCTCGTCGGCCATGGCCTTGAGAAACGACTCGTCGGGACGGGTGATGAGGGAAAGCGGATACGCGGTGAACCAAACCGATGCGGCGTCTACGGCACTGCGCGGACTGGGCGTGGCGTACGGGTTCTGCCACATCGAGCCCTGACCGGAGAACTGCTGGCTGATCTCGTTGGCATCGGCCAGCATGGATTGTGACAGAAGCCACGATACGTAAGCCTGGTTGTCCGCTGTCGGCGATCCGTCCTGGGCAATCGACCTGCGCACAAACGGATTTCGCACCCGCGGACGGAACCGCAGCGTCCGGGGTCGGGCGGGGTGCAGGTGCTCGTCGTATGTGATCTCGGCGGGCGTGTTGCCGAGTTCACCCTCGTCGGGCGGTCCATCGTCGGGTGTGGACTCCACCGTCTGCGACATGAGACTCCTGACCTTGTCTTGCCTTCACCTTGCCTGCCAAACCCGACGACGCGCCACTCGAGTATTGCCACTGGCGGTGCGGGTCGAAACGCTGCGTCAGTTCACGCGTCGCGCTTCGGGGAAGCCCACTGGCCACGCAGGATCACCTCGCGCGGCCGAGAAAGCCTGACCAGGTAGTTCCATCCGGGCGTTATCGGCAGGTGGTTGGGGGCGCTCGCATCACCACCGAAATCGATGCTGACCTTGTCGTCGGCAGATTGAGTGGCGGTGATGTTGTTGACCGAATACGCATTCTGCGGATTCGGTGTGAAATATCCGTCACTGTCATAAACCGTGACCGACCAGAACCCGTCGACGGGAACGTCAGCGAGGGTGAGCCGATAGTGGACACGGCCGTCGTTGTCCGGTGGGACGACATTGAGGTAAAGGGCGTCCCGTTCCGGGAGTAGAGCGTGTCCCGGTTCTGCCGGATGACCCGGCGCGTTTCGGGCGGTGTCAACGCGCGGTCGTGGTGGAAGGTGCCGAATCCGCCCTCGGCCACCGCGTGTCCGAAATACCGATCGGGCTCGGCACGGATGAAGTTGTCCGGGTTGACCAGCCTCGGGCTCATCACGGTGGCCAGGGTTCGATGTCCACGAGTTGCCAGCTCTTGTCGAAAAGGCGTTCGGTGGGGCCGTAAAACCGGAAAAGAACTTCGAAGTCCCCGGCCGCGTCGGTCGGGATCCAGTTCTCCTGCCCGCCGTCGGGCGGGTTCGGTCCGAAATAGAGATCAATTGATCCGTCGGTATTTGGTTGCAGACCAACGGAATTGGAGGCGCGGCTGGCCCGGGCCATGCCGCGGATCAGGCCGTGGGTGTTTCGGTCGTATGCGGTGGCCGACCAGTACAGCCGCACCGGCGCCTCGGGCGGCACCCGGAGCCGGTATGACCGTGCCCCGTTCAGCTGTACGCCGTCGGCGTCGGTGACCGTCATGAGATAGAACTGTCCGCCGCCAAGGTTCTTGGCGCTGAAGAAGCCAAAACTGTAGAGCACAGCGCGATCGTCGACCGGGTAGGCGTCGGGGTCCGCGTAGAGCGTCTGCTGGCCGTGGATGGCGGCCGGCGACGCGGGAACCGCCCAGGCGGTCCCCGGAAAGAAGGGTGGATCGAACGATGACGCGTATCTCGCGTCGAGGAATGCGTGGGCATCTCGGGCGGCTGCCGTCAGCAGCTCGACAGTTGAGTCGTCCGGCTCGAACGGTTGGCCACGCCGCATCCCGAGGGTTTCCAACTGGTGGATCATCGCCTTGTCCCGGACCAGCCATGGTTCGGCCTGGATGAACGCGTTCAACGACTCGAAGAACCGGGCGTCATAGGGAATGAGGCAGTCGAAGTCGACGCCGGCGGCGTCGCGGAAGACCGTCGGCGGCGGGTCGTCGACGAGGGGGTACAGCGCGATTCGGCGGCCGTACGCCACTGCCCTGGCCACGTCGGCTTCGCTGCTGCTGGCCACATTCGACCGGCACAGCCCGTAACCGCGATACGTGTCGCA
This sequence comes from Mycobacterium sp. EPa45, assembly GCF_001021385.1. Classification (NCBI taxonomy): domain Bacteria; kingdom Bacillati; phylum Actinomycetota; class Actinomycetes; order Mycobacteriales; family Mycobacteriaceae; genus Mycobacterium; species Mycobacterium sp. EPa45. The sequence goes on from NZ_CP011773.1 coordinate 5,070,228, forward strand.
GTGCAACGCGATGTACCCGGGAGGCACCGGGCCGGCATGGTCCGGCGGAAGGATCAGGTAGCGGCCGCCGTCTCCCCGGTCAGTGCCCGCCGGACCGACGTCGGCCAGCGCGCACTGCCAGGAATCCATCAACGAGCCGGTGATCGATCCGTCGCCGGACGGGGGGATCTCGATGACGACCGGTCCGTCGGTGGTGTCGAAGAACGGCATGTAGTAGGTCGTGTCGGGGTTCGGGGTGAGGGTCTGGTTGCGCCAGTCCGGCAACGTCGACCAGTAGAGGATCTGATTGAACCCGCCGTCGAGGGTGTCGGCGAACGCGGAGTACATGCGCTGGAAGTTGACGGCGGGCATCCCCCAGATCACCGCCTCGGCCGCGCGTGACGACAGCATGGTTTTATCCTGCCCGGTCTAGCCTCGACGGTATGGACGATCTGTCGGACGATGTGACCGCGTTCCTCTCCCAGGGGACTCGGACGGCCAAACTGGCCTACGTGGCTGCGGACGGCAGGCCGCTCGTCGCGCCGGTGTGGTTCATCGTCGACGGCGGCCAGCTCGTGTTCAACACCGGCAAGGACACCGCGAAAGGCCGTGCGCTGAGCCGCGACCCGCGGCTGGCGATCTGCGTCGACGATCAGGATCCGCCGTTTTCGTTCGTCCAGGTTCAGGGCATCGCGTCACTCGGTGAGGACCCCGATGAACTTCGCGACACCGCGACCCGGATCGCGGCCCGCTACATGGGGGCCGATCGCGCCGAAGAGTTCGGTCGGCGCAATGGCGTGCCGGGCGAACTCGTCGTGCGGGTGACACCGACGAAAGTGATCAAAGCGTTCAACGTCGCCGATTGATCTAGAAGAACGGGTTGCTGTTCTTCTGCTTCTCGGCATCGGCGGGACGTGGCCCGAACCGTGCGATGTAGTCCTGCTCGAGTCTGGCGTTCTTCTGGCGCTTGACCACGTCGACGAGATTCGGGTCAAGTCCGTGCACAGCGAGCCGATGACGTCGCCAAACTTTGTTCAGCGCAAGTGAAATCGCCAGCGTCCACAGATAAATCGGCACCGTCATCTCGGCATGCACGTACACCGGGTTCTGTTCAACCGGCAGCAGCCAGAACGGCGCCAGAATGAGGAACGGGGGTATCGCCGCCTTGAGCATGAACCGCCGGACAGCGCCCGGCCCCGCAAGATCGTTGGCGACCCACTCGCGCATGGAGGCGGGGAGCCGTCGGAACCCGTAGGAGTACATGACTAGCTGGACCAAATTTGGCCGGTCGGCGGACGTGGCATCCTCCTCGGGTAGCGATTTTCTCACCCGTAGACTACTCGCCGTCGCTTACGACAATTTCGGTGGAGCTAAGGGGAATCGAACCCCTGACCTTCTCGATGCGAACGAGACGCGCTACCAACTGCGCTATAGCCCCTTGGTCGCTAGCAGGCTACCAGTCCGGACCCGGCTTGCCGAAACCGGCGAGCTACTGGCCGGCCGCCCGCGGCAGGTCGAAGTGGCGCGCGAACGGGACCTCGTCGAGGTGCTCGAAGATCGGGTCCTCGTCGTCGATGTCCAGCACCGCGGCACCGGGACGCCGCAGCCGCGACGGCACGACGTCGAACTCGCGGTCCTCTTTGTTCTCGACGCCGAGGCGCGAACGCGCCATCCGCTGCTGCCGGCGCCGACGTACCTGCTCCTCGATCCTGGTCTGCCGGCGCAGGTAGGCCAGGTACAGCACGGTCACCACACCGGCGCTGCCGGTGGCCCACCACAGGTCCGAGCTGACCGTGAACGACAGCACCGCCGTGATGACCATCACCGCGGCCATCACCATCAGCATCCGCTTGCGGAAGCGGTACTTGCGCGCACTGACCGCCGCGGCCGTCGTGGACTCCGACCTCCGTGGACGATTCGCGCGCGGGGTCACGGTCGTAGCCGGTTCCTCCTCGGCCTCGAGACCCGAAGTGTCCTCGACATATTCGTATTCGTCGGCCGTGCCGTCCTGCGGCTCGTCGTCGGCGAGCGCCTGGAACTGTTCGGTGTCGTCACCCTTGGCCGGGGTTTGCGGCTCGTTTTCGGCGTCGTCGCTCTCGGCCACCGGCTCCTCGGCTACCGGCTCCTCGACCACTGGGGCCGGGGCCTCGTCGAACAGGCTCGGCTGGACATCGGCGCTGCGCGCAGTGCCGCCGACCGGCAGCGCGCCGGAGTCCTCGTCGACGACGTCGACGTCCAAGTAGTCGGGCTCGGCCTCCTCGACCGCTGCGGCCACCACGACCACCGTGCGGGTGCGAGACGGCTGCTCATCGGAGTCGAGTTCGTCGAACTCCTCCTCCGGCTGCCAGTCGGGGTCATGACGATGACCGGCGGACGGACCGCTGCGCTTGAAGCGGCGCGATTTCTCGTCTCCGTTGAGCACCCGGGTGGCGAGCGCGACGTCACTGGTGCGGCGGACGTTGTCGCGCTTGCTGATCAGCATCGGCACCAAGACGAACAACCACAACACCACGAGCGAAATCCAGAGCAATGACTGGGGGATGCTTGGCATGTGGCCTGCTCCTTTCCCGTCCAGGCTAGGTCCGTGACCTACGCAACCCGAGACGGCGCGCCGGAGTCAATTACACACTTGTAATTTGCCCTTGACAAGCACCAACAGCCACAAGTGTCACATTAGTAACAACTCAGCTCGCAATCACGCCCAGCGAGCCAACCCGCGGTGCACCAACCGTCCCGACACCGAGCCCTCGACCTCTTCCACCGTCATCCCCACCAACAGGTGATCCCGCCACTCGCCGTCGACGTCCAGGTACCGCCGCAGCAGCCCCTCTTCGCGGAAACCGACCTTGGCGAGCACCGCGCGACTTGCGGCATTCTCCGGGCGCACCGTCGCCTCCACCCGGTGCAGCCCGACCGGTCCGTAACAGTGGTCCAGGCCCAGCGCCAACGCGCCGGTGGCCACCCCCGCGCCGGTGACAGCGCTGGACACCCAGTAACCGATCCAGGCTGATCGCAGCGCCCCGTGTGTCACGTTGCCGATCGTGAGCTGACCGGCGAACTGCCCGTCGAGTTCGATCACGTAGGGCAGCATCCTGCCCTTGCGGGCCTCCGCGCGAAGACCCGAGCACACCGCCGGCCAAGACGAAACTGCGTGCCGCACAGTCCAATCCACTTCGGCCGTCGGCTCCCACGGCTCGAGGTGGCGGCGGTCGGCCAGGCGGATGCGGCTCCACATCGCCGCGTCTCGCATCCGCACCGGACGCAGCCGGATCACACCGGCGCCGACCCGCAGCGGACCGACTGAAGCAGGCCAGCCCGGGTGCAGGGAACTGTTACGCCACAAGTTCACTTCTGATCCGCGGTTCAGCCTCGTTGGGCCAGGAAGGCGACGTCGACGAACTCGCCGGTTCGGACCTGATCGACCTCAGTGGGCACCACGACCAAGCAATTGGCCTCGGCCAGCGTCGCCAGGAGATGAGACGAGGCACCCGGGGCGCCGCCGAGCGCCTGCACGAGATATTCACCGGTGTCCTGGTCGCGCATCAACTGCCCCCGCAGGAATCCCTTGCGGCCGGGCACCGACGAAATCGGCGACAGCGCACGGGCCTGCACGACACGCCGTAGCGACTGTCGCTTGCCCAGCGACAGCCGGATAAGTGGGCGAACCATGACCTCGAAGACCACCAGAGCGCTGACCGGATTGGCCGGCAGCAGGAACGTCGGAACCCCTTCGCGGCCGAGCTGCCCGAAGCCCTGAACCGATCCGGGATGCATGGCGATCCGGGTGACTTCCATATCGCCGAGCTTGGATAGCACCGCGCGCACATTCTCGGCCGCGGCGCCGCCGACCGCACCGGCGATCACCACCAACTCCGCCCGGTTCAGCTGGCCCTCGACGACCTCGCGCAGTGCTTTCGGATCGGCACTGACGATGCCCAGCCGGTTCACCTCGGCGCCCGCGTCCCGCGCCGCCGCGGCAATCGCATAGGAGTTGACGTCATAGACCTGGCCGTTGCCGGGGGTTCGGGCGATGTCGACCAGCTCGCCGCCCACGCTCATCACGGTCACCCGGGGACGCGGGTGAACCAGCACGCGTTCGCGGCCCACCGCGGCCAGCAGTCCGACCTGCGCGGCGCCGATGATCGCGCCGGCGCGCACGGCGACGTCACCGGGCTGGACGTCGTCGCCGGCCCGGCGGACGTAGGCGCCCGACCGAACACCGCGTAGCACCCGCACCCGCGCCTGACCGCCGTCGGTCCAGCGCAGCGGCAGCACGGCGTCGGCCAGTGTCGGCATCGGCGCACCCGTCTGCACCCGGGCGGCTTGTTTGGGCTGCAGCCGGCTCGGGGTGCGCGCACCTGCTTCGATGACGCTCATCACCGGCAGACTGATCTGCCCCTCACCCTGTTCGTCGTCGGGATCGGCGCCGATGCCCTGGACATCCACGCTGCGCACCGCGTAGCCGTCGATGGCCGCCTGGTCGAAACCAGGCAGTGGTTGTTCGGTGATCACTTCCTCGGCGCACATCAGGCCCTGGGCCTCGGCGATCGGCACTCGTACCGGTCGTGGTGCCACTGCGGCGGCCGCCACCCTGGCCTGCTGTTCCTCTACCGAACGCACCGCGCGCCTTTCTGCCTCGAGCTCCTCCTGGCGCGGGCCCGCCGCAGCTCCTACTGTTCGGTCTTTTCGGCCAGGCCTAAGCGCGCCGTCAACCATCGCCGCAAATCCGGGCCATAGTCGTCACGATCCAATGCAAAGTCAACCGCAGCCTTCAGGTAGCCGCCGGGATTTCCCAAGTCGTGTCGAGAGCCGCGGTGCACCACAACATGTACCGGATGCCCTTCCTTGATCAGCAACTCGATGGCGTCGGTCAGCTGGATCTCGCCGCCGACTCCGCGGTCGACACGGCGCAACGCGTCGAAGATCGCGCGGTCCAACAGATAGCGACCGGCCGCGGCAAAGCGTGACGGGGCGTCCTCCAGCTTGGGTTTCTCCACCATGCCGTTGACCTTGAGCACGTTCGGGTTTGCCGCGTCCGGGACCGGCTCGACGTCGAAAACGCCATAGGAGCTGACCTCGTCGTCGGAGACCTCGATGGCGCACAACACCGTGCCGCCGCGCTTGGCGCGCACCTTGGCCATCGTCTCCAGCACACCGGTCGGCAACACCAGGTCATCGGGCAGCAGCACCGAGACGGCGTCCTCATCCGGGGACAGCACCGCCTCGACGCACCCGACGGCATGCCCGAGCCCCAGCGGCTCGTGCTGCACCACCGACTCGACCTTGATCAGGGCCGGAGCCCGGCGCACCTTCTCGAGCATCGCCTTCTTGCCGCGGGCCTCCAGCGTCCCCTCGAGCACCAGGTCCTCCACGAAGTGGGCTACCACGCTGTCCTTGCCCTCGGACGTGACGATCACCAGCCGCTCGGCGCCCGCCTCGGCTGCCTCCTCGGCCACCAGCTCGATACCCGGTGTGTCGACGACCGGCAGCAGTTCCTTGGGCACCGTCTTGGTCACGGGCAGGAATCGCGTCCCCAGCCCCGCTGCGGGCACGATCGCTGTGCGCGGAATCGGGACCTCTGGCGGCCTCATCGTTCACACCCTAACGGCAACATGTTGGTCCTTCACTCTGGTGGAAGAGCGCTGTGCGCTGACATGGTGGACGGCGTGCTCGCCGGTACTAAAGCCCAACACCGGGCCGCTCTGTTGGCGGCGCGCCGGGAAGTGCCCGATGCGGTTCGGGCGGCCGAGGCCCTGGCATTGTGCGAGCACCTGGAGGAGTTCGTGAGCCCGGCGGACACGGTGTGCGCCTATCTGCCGGTGGGCACCGAGCCGGGTTCGCCGCAGCTGGTGGATCGGTTGCGTGAGCTGTGCGCCCGGGTCCTGTTGCCGGTGACCCGGTCCGACGACGACGGCGATCCGCTGCCGCTGCTTTGGGGTCTGTACGTGCCCGGCGGTCTGGTCAGCGCCCGATTCGGGCTGCTCGAGCCCGCCGAGCCATATTTGCCGGCCGCCGCGCTGGGTGAAGCAGAGCTTGTGCTGGTGCCGGCGCTGGCGGTGGACCGTCGAGGCGTGCGACTGGGCCGCGGCGGTGGTTTCTACGACCGATCGTTGCCGCTGTGCCGACCCACCACCAAACTGATCGCCGTCGTCCGCGACTCCGAACTCGTCGACGAGCTGCCCAGCGAGTCTCATGATGTTCGGATGACCCATGTCCTCACCCCCAAACACGGTCTGTTTGCGCTGGCCAACACCTAGTGAGGCCATCGGCCTACCATGCACCCCCACCTGCCCCCCTCGAAGGATTTTTTCCCATTTCGTCGTGCTGATCCCCCGGCGCGGCTTGGGGGAATGATACGTGCCACATGGCGGTTCTAGCACTTGGCACGGTAGAGTGCTAACAGACCAAGTTCCGTCCCGGAGGTTCATGTGCCGACCTACAGCTACGCGTGCACCGAGTGCGACAACCGCTTTGACGCGGTGCAGGCCTTCACTGATGACGCGCTGACCAGCTGCCCCCAGTGCTCCGGTCGGCTGCGCAAGCTGTTCAACTCGGTGGGCGTGGTGTTCAAGGGCAGCGGTTTCTACCGCACCGACAGCCGCGACTCGGGCAAGACCAGCAGCAAGTCCGAGTCGTCCTCGTCGTCGAGTTCGGAGAAGTCGTCGAGCTCCAGCGATTCGGCGAGCTCGTCGAGTTCATCCAGCTCGTCGAGTTCGTCGAGTTCCGCCGCGCCCGCGGCCGCAGCTTCCAGCTAGCGCGCCAGCCTTACTGGCGCGCAAGGCTTTTCACCGATATAGCAGCCGCCGGGCAGGCATCGGCCTTCTCGGCCTGCACGGGGTTGCGCAGTTATCAACAGCGCGGTCTGCGCACGGAAATCACGATGCCTGCCGCCGCTCTACCGTGGGCGCATGGCCTCCTCGCTCAATCCCACGCTGCCGAGCCGGATTCGGCAATGGTTGCGGCCTGACTTCACCCGGACGGTTGCGGCACGACGAGTCGCTGCCGGTGTTCTGGTCGTTCTCGCCGGCATCGCCGCGCTGCGGCCCGACCCCGACACCCATCGGACGGACGTGGTGGTCGCAGCCCACGACCTCAGCCCGGGGCTGGCCCTCTCATCCGACGACGTGAAGCTGGAAAAGCGTTCTGCCGCAACAATTCCCGATGGGGCGCGGACGACGGTCGACGATGTTGCCGGAGCCACCCTGGCCGGGCCGGCGCGCCGGGGCGAAGTACTGACCGACGCGAGGTTGCTCGGTTCGCGGTTGACCGGGCTCAGCGCCGGGCCGGATGCCCGGGTGGTGCCGCTGCACCTCGCCGACACTGCGGTGCTCGACGTCATTCGTCCCGGCGATGTCGTCGACATCATGGGTGCCGCGGACGGGGGTGGCGACGCCAGACCGATGCTGGCGGCAACGAATGCCGTGGTCGTGATGGTGTCGCCCAAGCAGAAGGCGGCCGGGGCCGGCGATGACCGGGTGGTGTTGGTGGCGCTGCCGGCCGCGGGCGCGCACGCCTTGGCCGCGGCGACGCTGGTTCAGACCGTCACTCTGACGATCCACTGACCTATCCGGCGGGCCCGGTGCCCAAGCCGACAAGTCGACGGCCGGCGTCACCAGCCCGTACTACCCTTCGAATCTCGGGGAAGACTCCAACCAGAAAGGGGACAACCGTGTTGAAAGGCTTCAAGGAGTTTCTCTCCCGCGGCAACATCGTCGACCTGTCCGTCGCGGTCGTGATCGGTACCGCGTTCACCGCGCTGGTCACCAAGTTCACCGAAAGCATCATCCAGCCGCTGATCACCCGCATCGGCGCCGGGAAGGACACCAGCTACGGCATCCTGCGCATCGGGATCGGCGGCGGGCAGGCCATCGACCTGAACGTCCTGGTGACGGCGTTGATCAATTTCGTCCTCGTGGCTGCCGTGGTGTATTTCCTGGTCGTCATGCCCTACAACCGGTTGCGCAAGAAGGGTGAGGTCGAGCAGGCGGGCGATACCGAGCTGAGCCTGCTGACCGAGATTCGAGATCTGCTGGCCGACGCCAGCGGCACGCCCAAGAAGACGCTCGGCCCGGGCACCGGCCCGAGCCCCGACACCGCCGAGACGACGAGCGCGGACAAGGACTGAACGCCAGCACCGCAACACAACAAAATGGCCCCCGGCTCGATGCCGGGGGCCATTTTGTCGACGTGCGTAGGGATCAGTTCATGTTCCAGGGTTCGCCGTAGGTGGTGACGCTGTCGCCGGCCTTGGAGATCAGGCGGGCGAAGGGCCGCAGCAGCACGCCGCCGGCCGCGCCGGTGACGGTGCCGTGGGCGTTGGCCACGGCCACCGAGCCGTTGGGGCCCGAGACGTCCACGGAGAAGGTGGCGACTTCCTGGATACCGGGGCCGTTGCCCAGGTCGGCGGAGATCGACACACCCGGGAACAGGTTCGGGGTGATCACCGAGCCCAGCGGGTTGAAGCCCGTCGGGGAGATGTTGGCGTCGTCGAGCAGGATGTTGGGGGTGGTGTAGCTGAAGTTGATGCCCACACCCAGTGACCACGGGAAGCCGACCTGGTAGCCCAGCTCCAAGGTGCCCGCGAATTGGTCGGCACCCGGGCCGACCACGCTGTAGACGGCCTTGCCGGAGTGGAACCACTCACGAGTCAGCCGGTTGCGGTCCAGGGGGAACACACCATTGAGGAAGGTGTCCCACTGCTGAACAGTCATCGTGCGGCCACCGCCGTCAACCAGACTCAGCTCGTTGTCCAAACCTGCGTGCGAGGTACCTGTCCCGACAAAGAGCGCCGCGACGGCAGCGATCATCGCCACCAGTACCCGACCGATTACCTTCATGTTCTCCCTAGCTATGTCGACGGCTGACCCGAGGGCTAACCGAGTGTGTTTTCGTGCTCGGGTCTCAACATGCTGACACCGGTCACGGCGCACAGCAGTTCAATGAGAGTCCCTCACACACCGCTCTTACGCTCTGCTCATCGTTGACACGAGGAACATAACGGGATGCCATCGGGGCGGCAACGCATAGGTGCACCTTGCGCCGAACCGGTCTTTGCGCCGGGAAGTTTGCTGGAAGGAAAGGCTCGGTTAACCGGGAACCGATTCCGCGGTGCGTAAGCGGGCGCAAACCGGACACGTCGGCCACGCCGCAGAAACCGCGCGCCTGCCGCCTGACACCGCCGGACCTGCGCATCACCACCTGCTGATCATCCACCGTGGTGCGGGGGGACGTTGTCGCGCAACCACTCATCTCGGTCATCCGCGTCGCGATTGGGTTCTGGATCGCGCTCATCGGAGGACTCCAGGGGCATATCGGAACCGAAAATCTTGTTAACTGCGATTCGGTTCTCGCGCGGCGCCGCCATCACAACGCTCCCGGATTGTGATAAAGATCACAATCTTGATATTTGCGCAGTTCACAGGGTGTTAACACAATGCCTCCGGCCCAGATGTGCGGGCCATAATTGACGTTACGCCACGGTAATAAACCGCCGTGGCCGTGCAGTGCGGAGCTTGCTTAAATCTCCAGGCTGGACAGCTGGCCGATGACATGAGTGGCCAGCGGGTTCAACGTCGCCATACCGTCGCGAACCGCGTACCGCGATCCCGCGATGTTGACGACGAGTGTGCTGCCCGAAATCCCGGCCAGCCCGCGCGACAGGCCCGCGTCGGTGATGCCGGCGGACAATCCCGAGGCGCGCAGCGCCTCGGAGATACCGAGCAGCTCACGATCGAGAATGGTTCGGGTGGCTTCCGGCGTCACGTCGCGCGGGGTGACTCCCGTGCCGCCGACCGACACCACGAGGTCGACGCCACCGATCACGGCGGTGTTGAGCGCATTGCGGATCTCGACCTCGTCGGCGGACACCACCACGACCCCGTCGACCACGAAGCCCGCTTCGGCGAGCAACTCGGTGACCAACGGCCCGCTGTGATCCTCCTCATCGCCGTGGGCCGTGCGGTCGTCGACGACTACGACGAGGGCACGCCCCACCAGCTCCCCTGGCTGTTCCATGGATGTCACCGTATATCTGACCGGTGACAGCCCGGCAGTCGCACCGGTCAGCGTCATGGGATGTTCACCCACCAACCGAATCACTGAGCGGCCTTTCCTAGCGTGACCTGCACGGTGCGGTCCGAGCCGGACGGGTCCTTGAAGGTCAGCGTCACCTTGTCACCGGGCGCCCGCGACCGCACGGCAGCGACGAGGGCGTCGGCGCTGCCGATCACCCGGTCGTCGACCTTCGTCACGACCGCGCCGCTCGGCAGGCCCGCGGCCGCCGCGGCGCCACCCTTGGTGACATCGACGATCTTCGCTCCATGCGTGGTGGTGTCATTGCTGACCTGCACACCCAGCGACGCGTGGCTGGCCGTGCCGGTGCTGATCAGCTCGTCGGCGATCCGCTTGGCCTGGTCGACCGGGATCGCGAAGCCCAGCCCGATCGAACCGCTTTGTGCATCTGGGGAATCGCCGCCCATCGTGGCAATCGCCGAATTCACCCCCACCAGCTCACCGCTCATGTTGACCAGGGCACCACCTGAGTTCCCCGGATTGATCGCGGCGTCGGTCTGAATGGCGTCGAGCACCGTGTTCTGGTTGTTGGCGTCACCGCCGGTGGCGACCGGACGGTTCAACGCGCTGACGATTCCGGTGGTGACAGTTCCTTCCAGACCCAGCGGCGAGCCGACCGCGACCACGTCCTGACCCACCCGCAGGTTGGCCGACGAGCCGAGGGAGATCGGCGTCAAGCCCGATACTCCCTGGGCGCGAACGACGGCGATGTCACTGGCCGGGTCGGTACCCACCACCGTGAAGGATGCGGTGCGGCCGTCGGCGAACGTGACCGTCGTCGTCGGGGCTCCCCCACCTGGGCCCGCGCTGGGGCCACCGGACGGTGGAGCGCCCGGGCCGCCCGGCGCGAGCGGGATCCCCGGCAAGCCGGGGATGGGCGGGGCGGCCGGTGCCGGCGCCGGAGCGCCTCCCTTGGCCGCGGCCACGACGTGGTTGTTGGTCAGGATGAGTCCGTCGGACGACAGCACGATGCCCGAGCCCTCCTCGGACTGACGGCCGAACTCGGTCTCGAGCTTGACGACGCTGGGGACCACCTTGGCCGCCACCTGCTCGACCGACCCGACCGGCAGGTTGGCCGCCGGCACCTTGGCTCCCCCGTTGGGTGACCCGCCCAGCACGGAGCCGATCGGCTGATGGTCGGGGTGGGCGAGCAGCACGACACCGCCGCCTATTCCGGCCGACACGACGGCGATCGCCAAAGCGCCCGCCATCAGCGCCCCTGCGCGCGAACTCCGGCGCGGCGGCACCGGGGCGTAGTTCAGCGCAGTCGGCGGATTCCCTTGGCGCGCAGCCTGATACGGGTCATACGGCTGACGGTAATGCTGCGGGTGCTGCTGAGTCGCGTAGCGCCAGTCGTACGGCTGCTGATAACCGGCCGTCCGCGGCGGGGGTGAATACCCCGGCGCCACAGGCTGATTCGGCCCGGGATTCCCGGGCTGCTGCGGCGGCGAATACCTCGAGTGGTCGGTCATGTCGTCGGGTAACTCTTCCTGTTCACGAGATGCTCAAACTGCTGATCACAGCTTGCCTTGCACTACTGAGAATCGACTGAGATAACACTCGGTGCGACGGCGGGTTTGCGCTGCGACGACCGTCGATCACCGTTGGTTTTGGCGATTTTGGCCGCGTTTTCGCTCTCAGCTGAATCTTCGTCATAGGCGTCGGCGGCGATGGGCAGGCCCGGTAGCAGGACGTAGAACGAGGTACCGGGCGGCTGCCCGCCGGGCATGGTTTCGCCGATGCGGATCATGCCGCCGTGTTTGACGACGACCTGTTTGACAATGGCCAGGCCGAGCCCCGATCCCGGCATGGCCCGCGCCGAAGCCGAACGATAGAACCGCTCGAATACCAGACCCCGTTCCTGCGGCGGGATTCCCGGCCCGTAGTCCGACACCACGAGTTCGGCATGGGCGGCGTCCACCTGGCGAAGCCGGACCCCGACGTGGGCACCGGAGGGACTCCACTTCGCCGCATTGTCGAGCAGGTTGACCACCGCCCGAGACAGTCCGGCCGGATCGCCGTAGACCTGCCATCCGACGACATCGACGTCGAACTGAACGTCGTTGCGGCGCCTGCGCGCCCGCTCCAGACTGCGGTCGACGATGTCGCTCAGATCGACCACCTCATGCACCAGGCCGCCGGCATCCTCTCGGGTGAGGTCGACGAGATCGCCTACCAGAGTGGACAATTCCTCGATCTGCCCGATCACGTCGGTGCGCAGGTCGTCCATCTCGCTCTCCGGCAGCCGAGGGGCGCCCGGCTTCATCGACGCCATCAGAAGCTCGACGTTCGTGCGTAGCGAGGTCAGCGGCGTGCGCAGTTCGTGCCCGGCGTCGGCGACGAGCCGGGCCTGCCGCTCACGCGATTCGGTCAGAGCCCGAAGCATCGTGTTGAACGTCTCGGTGAGCCTGGCCAGTTCGTCACTGCCGAACACCGGGATCGGCCGCAGATCGTCGGTGCGCGCGACGCGTTCGGCCGCCTCGGTAAGCCGCGCGACAGGACGCAGACCGGTCCGGGCCACCATGCCGCCGGCGATCGCCGCGACCACGACGCCGATCCCGCCTACCGCGAGCAGCACCCATTTCAGCTTGGTCATCACCGCGTTGGTGGGTGCGAGGCTCTTGGAGATCAACAGTGATCTGTTGTCGGGCAGATGCACCGCAAGCACACGCTGGTTTCCGACCGTGCGGCGAGACATCAACAACTCGCCGCTGATGACGGACTTCTCCGGCTCGCCGACCGGCAGCTTCTGGCCCTGCTGATTGGCGGTGTAGGTCGACCGGCCCGGATTGATCAACATGGCGTTGACGTCGGAATAGGCGGTGCCTTCGATGGCCTTGCCAGGATCGGCGGCCAGCGACCCGCTGGCGATCAGCAGACTCGCGCGGCTCTGCAGCTGGTTGTCGATGTCGGTGTAGAGCGCCGCCGACACCACGGCGTACACCGCGACGGCCATCAAGACCACCACCATGGCCACCATCGACATGGCAAGCAGCATCACCCGCCATCGCAGTGACAACGATGACGTCGGCTCTTCGGGCGCCCGCTCAGTCCGCGCGCGCCGCCTCAGTCGTGACATCAGGGCGGTGTCTCACGCAGCACATAGCCCACACCCCGCACGGTATGGATCAGCCGCGGCTCTCCTTCCGCTTCAGTCTTTCGGCGTAGATAGCCGACGTATACCTCCAGCGCATTGCCTGAGGTGGGGAAGTCGAAACCCCACACCTCTTCGAGAATGCGGCTACGGGTGAGCACCCGCCGCGGATTGGCGATCAGCATCTCCAGCAACGCGAACTCGGTGCGGGTCAGGCTGATGGCGCGTTTGCCGCGGTGCACCTCACGGGTCACCGGATCCAGCGTCAGATCGCCGAACGTCATCACCGCCGAATCGGATTGCTCCTCGGGGCCGGTCCGGCGTAGCAGCGCCCGCATCCGGGCCAGCAACTCTTCGAGGGCGAAGGGCTTGGGCAGGTAGTCATCGGCACCTGCGTCCAAGCCGGCGACCCGCTCGGACACCGAGTCGCGGGCCGTCAAAACCAGGATCGGAAGATCGTCGCCCGTGCTGCGGAGCTGGCGGCAGACCTCGAGTCCGTCCAGCCGAGGCATCATCACATCGAGCACGAGCGCATCGGGCCGGTCGTTGGCGATCGCGTCGAGAGCTTCCACGCCGTCCTGCGCCAGGTCTACGGAATATCCGTTGAACGAGAGAGACCGGCGCAACGACTCGCGCACAGCGCGATCATCATCAACGACAAGTATTCGCACAGCCACAGTCTCAACCCAACGCCTGAGATTGGCCTGAGAGGCACGCCGCGCGAGCAGGCAATTCGCGGCCGGCGAACGGCGTCAGCGCTTGTCGAGATCGATCAGTCCGAGGCGCGCAGCCTTGAGCAACCGGCGGGGAACCTTGTGCTGGCGACCGCCGACGGAAACGTTGACCAGACCGGTGGCCTCGGCCTTCCACTGCGCGCGCCGACTGCGGGTGTTCGCGCGCGACATTCTGCGCTTGGGCACAGCCATGACGTGCTTCTCCTTGATCAGGGGTGTCGCCGCGCAGAGACAGATAGTGCCGGCGGCCACGATTTGCATCTCAGGATAGCCGCTCACCTGCGTGGGTTCCAAAACAGCCGGGTCGGGTGAACTTGCCTCTTGACTGTGGACCGGCGGTCCCCAGTAACCTACCGGTTGGTTGGCTCGGCGGGCAGGAGCGGAGCGACCCGGGATCGAGTCCCAGTGAAGGGAAGACAGCGCACGTGGCAGAAGCGGTGCGGATCGGTAACTGTTCGGGCTTCTACGGTGACCGCATCGCGGCAATGCGCGAGATGCTCACCGGCGGCGAGCTCGACTACTTGACCGGCGATTACCTGGCCGAGCTCACCATGCTGATTCTGGGCCGGGACAAGATGAAGAATCCCGAGCGTGGCTACGCCAAGACCTTCCTGACCCAGCTGGAGGACTGCCTCGGCTTGGCCCGGGAGCGGGGCGTGCGCATCGTCGCCAACGCCGGTGGTCTCAACCCGGCCGGCCTGGCCGACGCGGTTCGCGGGTTGGCCGAGCGGCTCGGCGTCCCGGCAAACGTCGCTCACGTCGAGGGCGACGACCTTCTCCCCCGCGCGGCCGAGCTCGGCCTGGGCTCGCCGCTGACGGCGAACGCCTACCTGGGTGCGTGGGGCATCGCCGACTGCCTGCAGGCCGGCGCCGACATCGTGGTCACCGGCAGGGTCACCGACGCCTCCGTGGTGGTCGGCCCCGCCGCGGCACACTTCGGGTGGGCCCGCGACGACTACGACCGGCTCGCGGGCGCGGTGGCGGCCGGCCATGTCATCGAGTGCGGAGCGCAGGCCACCGGCGGCAACTACTCCTTCTTCACCGAGATCCCCGACCTCAGTCACGCCGGCTTCCCGCTTGCCGAGATCCACGCCGACGGCTCCTCGGTGATCACCAAACATCCTGGGACCGGTGGCCAGGTGAGCATGGGCACCGTCACCGCGCAGCTGCTCTACGAGATCGGCAGTGCCCGCTATGCAAACCCCGACGTCACCGCCCGCTTCGACACCATCGCCCTGGCCGACGACGGCGCCGACCGTGTACGGATCAGCGGTGTGCGCGGCGAGCCGCCGCCGCCGACGCTGAAGGTGTCGTTGAACAGCATCGGCGGCTTCCGCAACGCGGCGACATTCGTGCTCACCGGCCTCGACATCGAGGCCAAGGCGGCGCTGGTGCGCCGACAACTGGAGTCCGCGCTGCGCGTACGCCCCGCCGAGTTGGGGTGGACGCTGGCCCGGACTGACCACGTCGACGCCGACACCGAAGAGGCCGCCAGCGCACTGCTGACCTGTGTCGTGCGCGATCCCGATCCAAAGACGGTCGGGCGCCAGTTCTCCTCCGCCGCGGTCGAACTCGCGCTTGCGTCCTATCCCGGATTCACCTCGACAGCGCCCCCGGGCGACGGGCAGGTCTACGGTGTGTTCACCGCCGGTTACGTGCCCGCCGGTGAAGTCGCACACGTCGCCGTGCGGCCTGATGGCAGCCGCGCCGAGATCGCGCCTGCGGCAACGACGTTGGAGCTGACCGAGGTCGAAGTGCCGTCGTTGCCGGAACCACCGGCGCCAGGGCCCACCCGGCTCGTTCCACTGGGCACGATCGCCGGAGCCCGCAGCGGCGACAAGGGCGGGGCGGCCAACGTGGGTGTGTGGGTGCGCACCGAGGAGCAGTGGCGCTGGCTGGCGCACACGCTGACCGTCGACAGGCTCCGTGAACTGCTCCCGGAGACAAGGGATCTCCCGATCACCCGTCATCTGTTGCCGAACCTGCGTGCGGTGAACTTCGTCATCGACGGCATCCTCGGGCAGGGCGTCGCCTATCAAGCACGATTCGACCCACAGGCCAAAGGTCTCGGCGAGTGGCTGCGCAGCCGGCACATCGACATCCCGGAAGAGCTTCTGTGAACATCTGGAACACCCCCGAACGTCAGCAGCTGCGGAAAACGGTGCGCAGCTTTGCCGAACGCGAGATCCTGCCCCATGTCGAGGAGTGGGAGCGCGCCGGGGAGCTCCCCCGCGACCTGCACCGCCGCGCAGCAGCCGCCGGGCTGCTCGGAGCCGAATTGCCCGAGTCGGTCGGCGGCGGTGGCGGAGATGCCGCGGACTCCTTGATCATCTGTGAGGAGCTGCACGAATCCGGCACCCCCGGAGGAGTTTTCGCCTCGCTGTTCACCTGCGGTATCGCGGTCCCCCACATGGCCGCCAGCGGCGACGAACGGCTGATCGAGGCGTTCGTGCGACCTACGCTGCGCGGTGAACTCATCGGCTCGCTGGCGATCACCGAACCGGGCGGCGGCTCCGACGTCGGCCACCTACGGACGACGGCCACCCGTGCCGGTGACGAGTTCGTGGTCAACGGCGCGAAGACCTACATCACCTCGGGAGTACGCGCCGACTACGTAGTCACCGCGGTACGCACCGGCGGCGCCGACTTGCCTGGCGCGGCGGGGGTTTCGTTGCTCGTCGTCGAGAAGGGCACACCCGGCTTCGACGTGACGCGTCGCCTGGACAAAATGGGCTGGCGTTCCTCCGACACCGCCGAGCTCTCCTACTCCGAGGCCCGGGTGCCGGTCGCCAATCTTGTCGGCGACGAGAACACCGGCTTCGCCCAGATCGCGCAGGCCTTCGTCTCCGAACGTATCGGCCTTGCCGCCCAGGCCTATTCGTCGGCGCAACGCTGCCTGGACCTGACGGTGCAGTGGTGCCGGGACCGCGAGACGTTCGGCCGGCCGCTGATCTCCCGGCAGGCCGTACAGAACACCCTGGCCGAGATGGCGCGACGCATCGACGTGGCACGGGTCTATTCACGCAGTGTCGTGGAACGGCAACTATCGGGCGAGACCAATCTGATCGCCGAAGTGTGCTTCGCGAAGAACACCGCGGTGGAAGCCGGCGAATGGGTGGCGCACCAGGCCGTTCAGCTCTTCGGAGGGATGGGATACATGACCGAGTGCGAGGTCGAACGCCAATACCGGGACATGCGGATCCTGGGTATCGGCGGCGGAACCACCGAAATCCTCACCGGTCTGGCCGCCAAGGCACTTGGATACCAGGCATGACCGCGCTGAAGAGCACCCTCGACCCCACGGCACCCACGTACCTGGAGGCGGCCGAGGCGATGACCGCGAAGCTCGCCGAGATCGACGGCGAGCTGGCGAAAGCACTGTCCGGCGGCGGCCCCAAGTACGTCGACCGGCATCACGCGCGCGGCAAGCTCACCGCCCGCGAGCGCATCGAGCTACTGGTCGACCCCGATTCGCCGTTCCTGGAACTGTGCCCACTGGCCGCATACGGCAGCGACTTTCAGGTCGGCGCCAGCCTGGTGACCGGTATCGGCGTGGTGGAAGGCGTCGAATGTCTGCTGGTCGCCAACGACCCCACCGTCAAAGGCGGCACCAGTAACCCCTGGACGCTGAAGAAGATTCTGCGGGCCAACCAGGTGGCCTTCGAGAACCGGCTGCCGGTCATCTCGCTGGTGGAGTCCGGCGGTGCCGACCTGCCCACCCAGAAGGAGATCTTCATTCCGGGCGGTCAGATGTTCCGCGATCTGACCCGGCTGTCGGCGGCGGGCATTCCGACGATCGCGCTGGTGTTCGGCAACTCCACCGCCGGCGGCGCCTACATCCCGGGCATGTCCGACCACGTGGTGATGATCAAGGAACGCTCGAAGGTGTTTCTGGCCGGGCCACCGCTGGTCAAGATGGCCACCGGCGAGGAGTCCGACGACGAGTCGCTCGGCGGGGCCGAAATGCACGCCAGGGTATCGGGTTTGGGCGACTACCTCGCCGTCGACGAAGTCGATGCCATCCGGATCGGCCGGCGCATCGTGGCACGGCTGAACTGGACCAAGCAGGGGCCGGCACCGCGCCCGGTCATCCCCCCGCTCGCCGATCCCGATGAGCTGCTCGGCATCGTGTCCGCTGATCTGCGAATCCCGTTCGATCCACGCGAGGTGATCGCGCGCATCGTCGACGGCTCGGATTTCGACGAGTTCAAAGCCATGTATGGACCGTCGCTCGTGACCGGGTGGGCCACCCTGCACGGCTACCCGGTGGGCATCCTGGCCAACGCCCGCGGCGTGCTGTTCAGCGAGGAGTCGCAGAAGGCCACCCAGTTCATCCAGCTGGCCAATCGATCCAACACGCCACTGCTGTTCCTGCACAACACAACCGGCTACATGGTCGGCAAGGCGTACGAGGAAGGCGGGATGATCAAGCACGGCTCGATGATGATCAACGCGGTGTCCAACTCGCGCGTCCCGCACATCTCGCTGCTGATCGGCGCGTCCTACGGGGCAGGCCACTACGGCATGTGCGGCCGCGCCTACGATCCCCGCTTCCTGTTCGCCTGGCCCAGCGCCAAATCCGCCGTGATGGGCGGTGCCCAACTGGCCGGTGTGTTGTCCATCGTCAACCGCGCGGCCACCGAAGCCCGCGGCGGCGTCGTTGACGAGCAGGCCGACGCCGCGCTTCGGGCTGCTGTCGAAAGCCAGATCGAAGCCGAGTCGCTGCCGATGTTCCTGTCCGGCCGCATCTATGACGACGGGGTGATCGACCCCCGTGACACCCGCACCGTCTTGGGAATGTGTCTGTCCGCCATAGCCAATGCACCGATCGAGGGGACGTCGAACTTCGGCGTCTTCCGGATGTGAGTTCCCAAATGATCACTAGAGTTCTCGTTGCCAACCGTGGCGAGATCGCCCGCCGCGTGTTCGCCACCTGTCGCCGGCTCGGCATCGGCACGGTGGCGGTCTACACCGACCCGGACGCCGAGGCACCGCACGTCGCCGAGGCCGACGCCCGAGTGCGACTCGAGGGCGCTCGATCCGACGTCGCCGGCCCAGCGGCTCCGGCAGGCTACCTCGACGCAGCGCAGCTGATCGCCGCCGCGCGGGCCGCCGGCGCTGACGCGATCCACCCCGGCTACGGATTCCTCTCGGAGAACCCTGATTTCGCGAAGTCCGTCATCGATGCCGGACTGACCTGGATCGGGCCACCGGTGGCCGCCGTCGCGTCGATGGGCTCGAAGATCGAGGCGAAGAAGATGATGGCCGCCGCGGGTGTGCCGGTTCTCGACGAGCTCGACCCCACCACTGTCACCGCAGCCCAGTTGCCGGTATTGGTCAAGGCGTCGGCCGGCGGCGGCGGCCGCGGCATGCGCGTGGTGTCCGAGCTGGCCGATCTGGCCGGTCAGGTCGCCGCCGCGCAGCGCGAGGCCCAGTCGGCGTTCGGCGATCCGACGGTGTTCTGCGAGCGGTACCTGCCGACCGGCCATCACGTCGAGGTGCAGGTCCTCGCCGATCGGCACGGCACGGTCTGGGCCGTCGGCGAGCGGGAATGCTCCATCCAGCGCAGGCACCAGAAGATCATCGAAGAAGCACCCTCCCCACTGGTCGAGCGCGTTGCGGGTATGCGGGAGAGGCTGTTCGACGCCGCCCGGCTGGCGGCCGGCGCGATCGGCTACACCGGCGCGGGCACCGTGGAGTTCCTGGCCGACGAGGACGGCGAGTTCTACTTCCTGGAGATGAACACCCGCCTTCAGGTCGAGCATCCGGTTACCGAACTCACCACCGGCCTGGACCTCGTCGAGCTGCAGCTGGCGGTGGCCGACGGTGAGCGGCTCGGCGAGCAGCCCCCGGCCGCCCGCGGCCATTCGATCGAGGCCCGCATCTACGCAGAGGATCCCGCCAAGAACTGGCAACCGCAGGCCGGCCGCATCCACTTGTTCGAGGTGCCCGGCGTAGCAACCACTTTCGGCCTCATCGCCGATACCGGGATCCGACTGGACTCCGGAATCGACGGCCATGCGACGGTGTCGATCCACTACGACCCGATGCTGGCCAAGGTGATCTCGTACGCCCCCACCCGACGGCGTGCCGCCCAGGTGCTCGCCGCCGCGCTGGCCGGCACCCGGCTGCACGGCATCCGGACCAACCGCGACCTGCTCGTCAATGTCCTTCGCCACCAGAGCTTCCTGGACGGCGCCACCGACACCGCGTTCTTCGACACGCATGGCCTCGCGGATCTGGCCCGGCCGCTGGCCGATGAGCGCGTGATCCGACTCGCCGCCGTCGCCGCCGCCCTCGCTGACGCCGCACACAACCGCGCCACCGCCGCGGTGCTCGGCGAGATCCCGAGCGGCTGGCGCAATGTGGTGTCGGGACATCAGCGCAAGAGCTACACGGACACCACGAGGGATTATCACGTCGACTATCGATTCACCCGCGACGGCGTGGTGTTGCCCGACGACCCCGGCGTCGCTCTGGTGTCGGCACAGCCCGGCGAGGTGGTGCTGCGAGACCAAAACGGGGTGGCCACCACCTTCGCGGTAAGCCGTTACGGCGCCGAGGTATTCGTCGACTCTGCGCTGGGCGCAGTCGCCTTGACCGTCGTGCCCCGGTTCCCCGAGCCGGGGTCGACCGTCGAGAAGGGCTCGCTGCTGGCGCCCATGCCCGGCGCGGTGATCCGGCTCGGTGCGACGCTTGGCGACACCGTCACTCTTGGCCAGCCACTCGTGTGGCTCGAGGCGATGAAGATGGAACACACGATCACCGCGCCCGCCGACGGCGTGGTGACTCAACTCGAGGTCAGCGTCGGCCAGCAGGTCGACGTGGGAACCGTCCTGGCCCGGGTGGAGAGCCCGGACACCGGAAAAGGAGAGTAATGACCGACACCGGCTTCATCGAGAGCGCCGAACGTCAGGAGCTGCGCAAGGCGGTCGCCGCGATGGCGGCGAGTTACGGCTCCGAGTATTACCTGGCCAGGGCCCGCGCCGGTGAGCACACCGACGAATTGTGGTCGGAAGCAGCCAAACTCGGATTCGTCGGCGTCAACCTGCCCGAGGAGTACGGCGGTGGTGGCGCCGGGATGTACGAGCTGTCCCTGGTGATGGAAGAGATGGCCGCCAACGGCTGCGCGCTGCTGATGCTGGTGGTGTCGCCCGCGATCAACGGGACGATCATCAGCAAGTTCGGCACCGACGACCAGAAGAAGCGGTGGCTGCCCGGTATCGCCGACGGCTCGATCACGATGGCGTTCGCCATCACCGAACCCGACGCCGGTTCGAATTCGCACAAGATCACCACCACCGCGCGCCGAGACGGCGGCGATTGGATCCTCTCCGGGCAAAAGGTGTATATCTCCGGCGTCGACCAGGCCCAGGCGGTGCTGGTCGTCGGCCGTACCGAGGAGGAGAAAACCGGCAACCTCAAGCCGGCGCTGTTCATCGTGCCCACCGACACCCCCGGGTTCTCCTTCACCAAGATCGACATGGAGATCGTCAGCCCGGAAAGCCAGTTCCAGGTGTTCATCGACGACGTCCGGCTGCCGGCCGACGCCCTGGTCGGCTCGGAGGACGCCGCGATCGCGCAGCTGTTTGCCGGCCTGAACCCGGAACGAATCATGGGTGCGGCCAACGCGATCGGCGCCGGACGCCATGTGCTCGGCAGGGCCACCGAATACGTCAAGACCCGCCAGGTGTGGAAGACGCCGATCGGTGCACATCAGGGCATCGCGCATCCGTTGGCGCAGAACTACATCGAGATCGAGCTGGCCAAGCTGATGATGCAGAAAGCCGCCGCGCTCTACGACGCAGGCGACGACTTCGGTGCCGCCGAGGCAGCCAACATGGCAAAGTACGCCGCGGGCGAAGCGTCCACAAAAGCCGTCGACCAGGCGGTGCAGTCGCTGGGGGGCAACGGGCTCACCAAGGAGTACGGCGTTGCGTCGATGCTGACCGCCTCTCGGCTGGCACGCATCGCCCCGGTCAGCCGGGAGATGATATTGAACTTCGTTGCCCAGACATCCCTGGGCCTGCCCCGGTCGTACTGATGGACACATTGGTCACCTACACCGTCGAGGGCCACGTCGCCCGGCTGACGCTCGACTCGCCGCACAACCGCAACGCCCTGTCCACCCGGCTGGTGGAGCAGTTGCACGCCGGACTGCGGGCGGCGGCCGCCGACCCGGCGGTACGGACCGTGGTGCTGGGTCATACCGGCGGCACGTTCTGTGCCGGCGCCGACCTGAGCGAAGCATCGGACGGCGACCCGTTCGAGACCACCGCCGCGCGCGGACGCGAGATGGCCACGGTGCTACGCGCGATCGTCGAAGCGCCGGTGCCGGTGGTGGCGGCCATCGACGGTCACGTTCGCGCCGGCGGCCTGGGTCTGGTGGGGGCATGTGATATCGCGGTCGCAGGCCCGCGCAGCACGTTCGCCCTGACCGAAGCGCGCATCGGGGTGGCCCCTGCTGTCATTTCTCTGACATTGCTGCCGAAGATGACGCCGCGCGCGGCTGCCCGCTACTACCTCACGGGTGAGACGTTCACCGCACTGACGGCCGCGGAGATCGGCTTGATAACGCTGGCCGCCGACGATCTCGACACCGCGGTCGCGGGCATCGTGGCCGACCTCGGCCGTGGTTCACCGCAGGGGCTGGCGGCATCGAAATCCCTGACCACAGCCGATGTCTTGGCGCGTTTCGACCGCGATGCCGAGGGATTGGCGCAAGAGTCGGCGCGGCTGTTCGTCTCTGAGGAAGCCCGCGAAGGGATGCTCGCATTTCTGCAGAAACGCGAGCCACGCTGGCTGCGATAACACGAATGTGAGAGAACAGCGAACCCTCTTGCGGTTGCCGACCAGAGTCGTACCCTCGTAAGCGATGAGCAATTTGACGCCGCGGGATGCATCGACGCGGGCTGCTGACACAGACCGCATCCAGGTTGCCCAATTGCTTGCCGACGCCGCTTCCAAGGGACGTCTGCAGCTCAGCGAATACGAGCAGCGCTTGGCCAAGGCGTACGCCGCGCAGACCTATGAGGATTTGGATCGGCTCACCGAGGACCTGCCGGAGGCCGCCGACGCCTCGCATCGGCGCGGCGCCTCCGAGCCGGCGCCCAAGACGCTTCTATTGGCGATCCTCAGCGGGTTCGAGCGCCGAGGCCGGTGGAACGTGCCGGGCCGAATCACGACCTTCACCCTGTTCGGCGGCGGTGTCGTCGACCTGCGCTACGCCGACTTCACCTCGGCCAGCGTGGAAATTCACGCGTACTCGATCATGGGCGGACAGACCATCCTGCTGCCGCCGGAGGTCAATCTCGAGGTCCATGGGGTCGGCGTGATGGGCGGCTTCGACCACGCCGTGGACGGTCCGGGAACGCCGGGCGCCCCGAAAGTCACCATCCGCGGTTTCTCCCTGTGGGGCGGCGTCGGCATCAAGCGCAAGAATCGCAAGCCCGGTGCTCCTGACTCCGCTTGACGACTGAGCCCCAGAAACAACCTCGGCCCCTTCCAATCGGAAGGGGCCGAAGTCTTGCTGCAGGTTCGTTACTTCGAGCTGTCGCCCGAGGCCGAGGTGTTCGAAGACGGACTCGACGAGTTGGTGTCGGTGCCGGAGGGGCTCGACGGGGTGGTCTCCGGCTTGGTCTTCTTGCCAACTCCGAGCGCGTCCGAGATCTGCTTGCCGATCTTGGCGAGCGGGTTCTGCGGCTTGGCCGGCTTGGTGGCGGGCTTGGTCGACGACGTCGTCGTCTTGGGTGCCGCAGCGCCGGTCGACTTCGTCACGGCCGGGGTGCTGCCGTCGGTCGAGGGCGTAGTGCCGTCGGTCGACGGGGTGGTGGTGCCCTCGGTGGTCGTGGTCGATCCGCTCGGGGTGGTGCCCTCGGGCGTCGTGGTGCCATCGGGCGTCGTGCCTGCGGTCAGCGACTCGGTCTTGACCTCGGCGACCGCCGCAGCCTTGGGTGACTTGGCCGCCGTGGCCGATGCGGTGGTGGTGGTGGCGGCGGCGGTGGTGGTCGCCCCCGTGAGCGCGCCCTGGAAACTCTTGACCGCACCTTCGACCGCCGCGGTCGCCGCACTCACCGCGCCGCCCAGCGATGCGGCGGACGCGGCAGTCGGCAGACTGTCGCTGATGGATGTCGAGATGTAGGCCAAGATCGCCGACAGACCCGGCGTGCCGTAGTCGAACGAACCGTCCGGCGTGGCACCGTAGAAGAACAGGCTGGTCAGGATGCCGCCGCCCAGCTTGACCGGACCGACGTCGAAGGTCGGAACCAATTGTGCAACCGAGGCGACGACCGAATTGACGACGTTCGGAATGCCGTAGTAGAACGTCGCCTGCGCGGCTTGGAAGATCGGCGAGCTGGTGCCGAAGAGCTCACCGCTGCCGACGTAAGGGATTGAGGGCGCGCCGATCTCGAAGTAGTAGTTGTCGAGGTCGAAGTTCGGGACGAATGACTCGAGCGCATTGTCGACCAGGTAGTACAGCACGCCCGACGCGCCGGCGATGTAGATGTTCTTCACCCCGGGGTAATAGGTGTCCTCCGGGACGTTCGTGCATTGGTCGTTCACGACAGCGCCGCAGCCGACGTAGCCACCCCAGCCGAAGTAGTAGGCGTCGTTGATGCCCTGGATGGTGATGTCGGTGATCGCCGTCAGCGCGTACTTGGCCGTCGACAGCGGCAGCGGAGTGGATGCACCCACCGCGAGGTCATTGGTCGGAAGATACGACGGTGAGGCGGCGACGATGGCAGCGGCGCTGGCCAGTGCCGCGCCGGTCATCAGGAAGGGCCGAGTCCGTGACGCCATTGCTAGTTCCCCTTGTTGGTGCGGTTCGCCAGGGTCGTGACGAACTCGGTGCTTTGCTGATACGAATCTTAGAAGATCCTGATAGATACTAAGGGGCTGTTTGCCCTTCAGCAAGCGGTACCAAGGATTTTAGGGACTTAAGTACTTCGCAGTTTTCACAGCAATCACGCAGGACGGACCGGCATCGAATAGCTAATTGACGGTCTGGAAACGTCAGGGTTACCGCCGTGTTGCACGTGTTCGCTAGGGAACTACGCCCGAGAACGTTGACGTCAATAACAAAGTGGTTTGCCGCGCTCTTTGCTAACCACACTAACGGGCGAACCGACTCCCGCGGGCCGTACACATTTGCTGACCACCTGAGAGCTTCTCAGGTCAGCGCCTCCGACGAGACCGAAGGTAGTCGCCGACGACCGCCGCGCCGAGTCCATCCAGGTCGGGAACGACGACCCGGCCCTCCACCCGGCGGGCAACCTGATCGATGAACCTGGCCAACCCGGGGTCGTTGCCGAGCCGGAAGATCGTCACCTGAGCGCCGAGTCGGGCTACCTCGTCAAAGCCACGCACGGTGTGCGCGATGGTCCGCGGATGGGGCGGATAGTCGAAGAACACCGACGATCCCTGCCCGTCGAAGTCCTCCAGGTGGGCCGTCGGCTCACCGTCGGTGACGACCAGGATCACCGGTTGGGCGTTGGGGTGGCGGCGCAGGTGGCGAACCGCCAGTGCCAGCGCGTGGTGCAGGTTGGTGCCCTGCTCGTAGACACCCTCGAGGCCCGTCAGCTCGGCCGCGGTCACGGTTCGCGCGTAACGGCCGAAGGCGATGATCTGCAGCGCATCCGACCGGAACCTGGTGCTCACCAGATGATTGAGCGCGAGCGCGGTCTGCTTCATCGGCAACCAGCGGTTCTCCATGACCATCGAGAACGAGGTGTCGACCAGCAGCGCCACCGCAGCCTGAGTGCGGGTTTCGGTCTCCGACACCTCGACGTCGTCGACGCTGATCTGTAGCGCGCCATCCATTGCGTTCGTGCCGGCCCGGCGCAGCACCGCATTCGTCAGAGTGCGGGTGACGTTCCAGGGTTCGGTGTCGCCGAACGCCCACGGTCGGGTGGCACCGGTCAGTTCACCGGCGGCGCCGGCACGACGGGTGTCCCGCTCACCGTGGCGGCCCGAAAGTTGTTGGGCGACATCGCGAAGTGCGGTCTGACCGAGCTGGCGCATCGCTTTGGGCGACAACCGCCACTGCCCGTCGGAGCCGCGGTCCAGGAAGCCCTGGTTCATCAGCGCCCGCTCGAGTTCGGCCAGCGTCCGTGCATCGATCGCGGCCTGGTCACCGAGCTGACGGGCGAGCGCGTCGAGGTCGACGTCGTCCATGGTGGCACCGGCGTAGCTCTGCGACAGCTGCTCGGCGAGCTGCTCGAGTTCGGCGATGTCGGCCATCGCCTGCGCGCCCTCCCCCATGCCGAGGGGATTGTCACCGGAGAACTCCGACGAACCGTCCCAGTCCTCCCCCGGCCGGGCGGCCTGCAGGTGCGAGTCGAGCCGGTTGAGCGCGTTCATCAGTGACGGCGACCCAAAAGCCTGTTGCGCCAACGCATCCAGCTCGGCACGCTGGTCGGGAGTGAGGCTGTTGCGGAACCGCTGCGCTGCCGCTGCGCGCTGGGCCAGCGAATCCAGCAGCTCCTCGACGTTCTTCGGATTCTCCGGAAAGTACTGGCCATGCTTGCGCATGAAGTCCTGAAAATCTTGCGCGCTGTCCTCGCCGCGAGAGTGCTTGTCCAGCAAATCGTTCAGGTCGTCGAGCATCTCGTTGACGGCCTGCCGGTCTTCGTCGGTGGCGTTCTCCAGCGCCTGCTTCATCCCGGCGAACCGCTGATCGAGCATCTCCCGGCCGAGCAGATCCTTGATCTGCTCGTACTTCTGGCGCGCCTCGGGGCTTCGCCAGTTGTAGTCCGAAAGCTCTTGGACGGCCTTGGCCGGCGACGGTGACAGCGACTCGATCTGCAGCTCCTGGAAACGAGCATCGTCGTCGAGGGCGCGCGCCAATTCCTTGCGCTCGGACAGTACAGCCTCGTCGAGCAGCTGCTTGATCTCCTGCAGCGTGCCGTCGAGGTTGTTGCGGCTCAACAACTCTCGACGCCGCCGGTTCACCTCGGCAGCGAGCCGGTCGGCGCCCTTGGTGTTCTTGGTTCCACGCCGCAACAGCTCCGACAATGCCCGGCGCGGCGAGGTGCCCTCCATGACGTCCTGCCCGATCTGCTCGAGCGCGTCACGCAGATCCACCGGCGGGGCAAGTGGATCGGGACCCCCGGTATAGGCCGAGTACCGGGAGTCGTGCGGGTGGTGGCGATTAGCCATAGACGGTTTCGCCTTCGCCTGTCACCTTGTCGATGCGCTTGGCCAGATACAGCGCCTCCAGCGCCAGTTCGAGCGCGGCGGCGCGTTCTCCTTCGGTCTCGGCGTCGAGCCGCTTGGCGATCGCGTCGATCACCGGCAGGTCCGGCAGTGCGGCCAGCACATCCTTGGCCGCCACCTGCTCACCGGTCGTCACCGCCGAGCCGCCCTCTACGGCCGCCACCAGCGGGCCGACGTCGATGCCGCCCAGCACCCGTTGCGCGGTGTCGGCGGTCGCGCGGCGCAGCAGGTGCTCGAGCACCGCCTGCTCGCGGCCCTCCTCACCGGATTCGAATTCCAGCTTGCCGCGCAGCACGTCGACGATGGTGGAGAGGTCGACCACGCGGGCCACCGGCTCCTCTTCGCCCAGGATCGCGCCGCGATGGCGAGCCGAGGCGGCGACCGTCTCGGCCGCCGCGATCGCGAAGCGCGCCGACACGCCCGAACGCTGGTCGACCGAGTTGGACTCGCGCAGGTAGCGCGCGAACCGGGCAATGATCTGCATCAGATAGGTCGGAACCTGCGCCGACAAGTGGGCTTCCTGGGTGATCACGCCGACCTCGGCGTCGAGCTCGCGCGGGTAGTGCGTGCGGATCTCCGCACCGAAGCGGTCCTTGAGCGGGGTGATGATGCGACCGCGGTTGGTGTAGTCCTCCGGGTTGGCACTGGCGACGACCAGCACATCCAGCGGCAGCCGCAGCGTGTAGCCGCGCACCTGGATGTCCCGTTCCTCCATCACGTTCAGCATCGAGACCTGGATGCGCTCGGCCAGGTCGGGCAGCTCGTTGACGGCGACGATGCCGCGGTGCGCGCGCGGGATCAGGCCATAGGCGATGGTCTCCGGGTCGCCGAGGCTACGGCCCTCGGCGACCTTGATCGGGTCGATGTCACCGACCAGGTCGGCCACGCTGGTGTCGGGCGTCGCGAGCTTCTCGGTGTAGCGCTCGCTGCGGTGCCGCCACTGGACGGGCAGCGCATCCCCGAGGTCGGCGGCCCGCCGGATCGACTCCGGCGTGATCGGGGTGTAGGGGTGCTCGCCGAGTTCGGATCCGGCGATCACCGGCGTCCACTCGTCGAGCAGGTTCTGCAGTGAGCGCAGCAAGCGGGTCTTGCCCTGCCCGCGCTCACCCAGCAGAACAAAGTCATGCCCCGCGATCAAGGCCCGCTCCAGCTGCGGCAACACGGTGTCTTCGAAACCGAAAATGCCTGGCCAGACGTCGTCTCCCTCGGCCAGCGCGGTCAGGAGGTTCTCCCGGATCTCCTGCTTGACGCTGCGCTCACGATGCCCGGAAGCGCGTAGTTCGCCAAGAGTGCGGGGACGGGTGTCAGGTGAAGTCACCTCTCCACGCTACGACTGCCGCGCCACGGAGGCATTACGCGGTCAGCGCAACGTCACATATGGCTCACTCGGAATACCCGCGATCAGTGCGCGAAGTGCCGGGCTCCGGTGAGGTACAGCGTGATCCCAGCCTTGGCCGCGGCTTCGGTGACCAGCTCGTCGCGCATCGATCCGCCGGGATGCACGACGGCCTTCACGCCGGCCGCGGTCAAGGTCTCCAGCCCGTCCGGGAACGGGAAGAACGCGTCGCTGGCGGCCACCGCACCGCGGACCCGCTCGCCGCCGCGCTCCACCGCCAGGCGCGCCGCGTCGACGCGGTTGACCTGGCCCATGCCCACACCGACGGTGGCGCCGTCGGCGGCGACCACGATCGCGTTGGACTTCACCGCGCGGCAGGTACGCCAGGCGAACTGCAGATCGGCCAACGTCGCCGCGTCCGCGGCGGTACCGGTCGCCAGTGTCCAGTTGGCCGGGTCGTCACCGGACCCGTCCAGGGCGTCGCGCTCCTGGATCAACAGGCCGCCGCTGATCTGACGCAGCTCAGCCCCGCCGACCGGCGGTTCGGAGGCGACGAGTACGCGAATGTTCTTCTTGCGGGCCAAGATTTCCACTGCACCGGGTTCATATGCCGGCGCGATGATGACCTCGGTGAAGATCTCGGAGACGAACTCGGCCATCTCCACACTTACCGCGGTGTTGGCCGCAATCACCCCGCCGAAAGCGCTGAGCGGATCGCATTCGTGCGCCTTGCGGTGCGCATCGGCCACCGACACCGACGAGATCGCGATGCCACACGGGTTGGCGTGCTTGATGATCGCCACGCAGATCTGCTCATGGTCGAACGCCGCCCGCCAGGCCGCATCGGCATCGGTGAAGTTGTTGTAGGACATCTCTTTTCCGTGCAGCTGCTCGGCCTGGGCCAGGCCCGGCCAGCCGGCGTCATCGCTGTAGAGCGCGGCCTGCTGATGCGGGTTCTCGCCGTAGCGCAGCTGCGAGGTGCGTCGCCAGGTTCGGCCGAACCACGGCGGCAGGAACGCCGGCGCGTCACCGGACTCGGGGGCCAGGACCGATCCCATCCAGCCGGCGACGGCCACGTCGTACTCGGCGGTGTGGCGAAATGCCAATGCCGCCAGCTTCTGCCGCTCGGCAAGCGTGAAGCCGCCGCTGCGGACCGCGGCCAGCACACCGTCGTAACCGAGCGGATCGACGACGACGGCCACGCTGGGGTGATTCTTGGCCGACGCGCGCACCATCGACGGCCCGCCGATGTCGATCTGCTCCACGCATTCGTCGGCATCCGCGCCGGAGGCCACGGTCTCGCTGAACGGATAGAGGTTGACCACGACGAGGTCGAACGGCTCGATCTTCAGATCGCCGAGGGCCTTGACGTGTTCAGGCTTGCGGGTGTCGGCGAGCAGCCCGGCGTGGATGTGTGGATGCAGGGTCTTGACCCGGCCGTCGAGCACCTCGGGAAAGCCGGTCACGAATTCCACGGGGGTGACCGGAATACCGTTATCCGCAATGGTTTTGGCTGTCGACCCGGTGGACACGATGGCCACGCCCGCTTCGTGCAGACCCTGCGCAAGCGGAATCAGTCCGCTCTTGTCGTACACGCTGATCAGCGCGCGCCGGATCGGCCTCTTGCCCAAAGTCCCCGCGGTCATCCTATGGTCGCCTTTCTGCCACTCCAGGTCACACCGCGCTGAGCCAGCGCGGCCAGCACATCCACCAACAGCCGCCGTTCGGTGACCTTGATGCGTTCGTGCAACGTGTCTTCGTCGTCGTCGTCGAGAATCACGATCGGCTCTTGGGCCAGGATCGGACCGGTGTCCACACCGGCGTCCACCAGATGCACCGTACAGCCGGTGACCTTCACCCCGTAGGCCAGCGCTTCGGGCACCGCATGCGCGCCCGGAAAGGCGGGCAGCAACGCCGGATGCGTGTTGACGACACGGCCCAGGAATCGTGAAAGAAATTCCGGTCCAAGTATTTTCATGAATCCGGCGGAGACGATCAGGTCCGGACGATGCGCCTCGGTGGCGTCGGCGATCGCCGCGTCCCAGTCGGCGCGGCTCGGATAGTCCTTCAGCCGCACGCGATACGACGGGATCGACGCGGCCTGCGCGATGTCGACGGCTCGGCAGTCGCGGTCCACACCGACGGCGACAACCCGCGCGGGATAGTCGTCGACGGCGGCATTCAGCAGCGACTGCAACAGCGATCCGGTTCCCGAGGCCAGCACGACGAGGCGTGCCGGCGCGCTCGGCGGAATGTGGATCGGATGCAGCACGGCGATGAGCCTAACCGAGCGTGTTTGTCGCTTCCGGTCGCCGGGCACCCGAGGTTCCAGCCACGACTATCGAGGAGCATCGTCAATGTCGATCTGCGACACATGCGGCAATGATTACGACAAGGCGTTCACCGTCACCTTCGCCGACGGGCGCACCGCCACCTTCGACAGTGTTGAATGTGCGGCCGCCGAGCTGGCCCCGGAGTGCGCGCACTGCGGATGCCGGATCCTGGGGCACGGGATCGAGACCGAGGACGCCATCTTCTGTTGTGCGCACTGCGCGCGGAAGTCGAGCAACGCCGACGTCAACGACCGCTGGCCGGTGCCCGCGGGCGCCTAGCGTTCGGCAGGCCCCGGCTCGATGTCGTCGTCGACGACCATCAGATCCTCGACGTCCTCCAGATCCGGTGCGGGGCGCACCGGCTGCGGGGGTGGGGCGGGTTCGGGTTCGACTTCGGGCTCAGGATCCGGCTCCGGCTCTGCGTCCTCGTCGGCCACGTCGGGAATTGGCGTGGTCAGCGCTTCGTCGTCGTCCTCGAATTCCTCGTCGAGAAGCGGTTCGCCGGCCGCAACAACCGGCTCGGGTGGCTTGACCCGCTTTGGCCGGCGCAGCACGCCTCCGGTCAACGCCACCGTGAGCGAGCCGATCGCGAAGAACCAGAAGAACACCGCCGGGCCGAAGGTGCTCTGGTCCACTCCGACCTCGCCGAAATTGCCCAGCTGGCCGCCCCCGGCATAGCCCAGCACTGCCATCACCACGGCAGCCAGCAGCGATGCGACCGCCAGTTTCGCCAGCGCAGCCGGCCAGGGCAGTGGCCGGCTGGCGCATTGCTGTCCCACTGCAACCCCGGATGCGGCACCGACGATCAGCAGCGCCACCCATACCGGCCCCAGCGGTGGCGTCGGCACCGCGGCCAGGACCGGCAGCGCCGGGATGTCCCCGCCGAAGACCGTGAACGAACTGAACGTCGCGAAACCGATGTGGGCACTCGAGCCGACTGCCATCGCCGACGTCCCCACGATCACGTTGGGCACGTACAAGGCTGACAGCAACGTGAGGCTGAGCTGTCCGAACAGCGAATCGGTGACCGCGTACAGCTCGTGCATGGTGCCCCAGTGCACGACCAGCGACACCGCGGCGACCACACCCGACAATCCCAGCAGCGCCAGCAGCCCTGCCGTCGCCGCCCGCACCGTGTCACCGAGCCACAGCGGCAGCCGCAGCGCACGAAGGGCCCGCCAGCCCACCTGCGACCCCACGCCGATCAGCGCGCCGATGCCGTGGACCGCCAGAACTCCCGCGAACGCACGTAATGCACTGGGCGTCTGCAGCTCGGTGATCACCGACGAGGCGTCGTGAATGACGGCCAGCGCGATCGCGGCGAACAACAGCGGGCCACCGATGGCCGACGTGACGATCCAGCGGGTCACGAACCAGGAAGCGCGCGGCGAGGTCGCGTGCGCGCATGTGCGCGCGGTCCCCCACACCATCAGCAACACCGGCAGCAGCGGCAGCACCGCCAGCTGGTGCCCGGCGATCGAGATCGGGACCTGATGCACCGCCAGCCACATGCTGGCGATTGCACCCAGGGTGCCGGTCATGTCGCTGTTGGCGATGACGAGTTGAAGCAGCGTCACAGCCGCGATCACAACCAGTGCGACCAACGACGGGCCGAACGCGACCCGGACCAGGTCACGCGCTTGACGCGCACCGACCGGCCGCTTGTCCTCCATCCGTATCACTCGACGCGCCGGTCAGGCGTGATGCGCGAAGAGCGCCCGGTTAGGACGGGTTCTGGCCCGACGGCGACGATGACGGCGCCTGGGGCTGCTGCTGTTCGGGCTGAGCGGGCTGCTGCTGGCCCGAGCCGCTCGACGGCGGCGGGCTGAAGCTGGGGAACCCGGTCGGCGGGGTGGGCGGACCGCTCTGGGCACCGCCGAAACCACCGGTCGACGGGCCGGACGAATAGCCGCCGCCGTACTGCGTGGGGTAGTTCGGCCGCGGCGGAAGACCCTGAGGCGGGCCCTGCGGACCGGGCTGGCCGTAGTAACCACCGGGGGGCGGGCCGTACTGACCGAACTGCTCGTAGCGAGGCCGGGGCGCCGGAGCGGTGATGACACCGGCTTCCAGCAGCAGCGCCGCGACCGCCGCGATCGCCTGCAACAGAGTGAAGGCGAGCAGCAGCCACAGTCCCCAGCCGACGGAGAAGCCGGTCGGCTTGCTGATGACCTGGGCGATCGCCATCAGGACCGCGATCACCGATGCCGTCGCGATCACGCCGCCGTAATCCCTGGCCCTGGGTAGCAGTGCGGCCGCCGCGAGTAGGGCGGCAACGAGCGTGGCGACCACCGGGTAGCCGCCGCCACCGCCGGTGAGCTCGGCACCACCGAAGGGGCCGAGGTCGGCGTGGACGGTGAGGATCGGCCCGAAGCTGGCCAGGTAGGCGGCCAGGCCGAGCACGATAACGGCGATGTTGAGGTAGTGCGGCAGCTTGCTCGGCCCGGCCTCAGTCGGCGCGAACGACTGTGTGGGCGCGCCGTAGGGACCGGTCGGCTGCGATGGTTGGTAGCCCGGATTGGTGGGCGGGTAAGTCATGGCCTCTCCTTCAGCCTTGTCACGCCGCGCATCCCCGCGGCGCTGCGTCGGTTGTGGCTCGGAACGGACCCGCAAGGTCCGACTCGCACACCACGCTATCGCACGGCGCCGCGCCCGCCACGACCATCGGCGTGTCACACAGGCAGTTGGTAACCGCCCCCGCAGCTCAGGCGGAGACCTGAAGCGGCGCCGAAATCGAATCGCTTTCGGCGGCCTCGATTTCGCGCACCAGAGGCAGAACCCGCGCACCGAAGTATTCGATCTCCTCCTGAAAGTGCAGGAAGCCACCGAGGATGAGGTCCACCCCGCGTTTGCGGTACGCGGCGATGCGTTCGGCGATCTGCTCGGGCGTTCCGATCAGCTGGGTGCGGAATCCGTCGTTGTATTGGACGAGGTCGGAGAACGACGAGTCGGCCCACATGCCGCGCTTGTCGGCAGTCGAGCTGCCGGCCTGCTGTACGGCAGCATGGAAACCCTCCACCGCTGGTTTGTTGGCCTTGGCGATGATCTCGCGCAGGACCTCCTTCGCTTCCTTCTCGGTATCGCGGGCGATGATGAAGCCGTTGAGCCCGAAGCTGACCTCGCGGTTGGCGTCGCGGGCATGATCGCGAACCTCGACGAGCTGCTCGGTGACGCCGTCGAAGTCCTTGCCGTTGGAGAAGTACCAGTCGGCGTAGTACCCACCGTTGCGCCGCGCGGCGGTGGAGTTGCCGCCTTGGAATATCTCCGGGTTGGGCCGCTCCGGTGTGTTGAGCGGCTTGGGCTTCAGCGTGAAGTCGTGGATGCGGTAGAAGTCGCCGCGGAAGTCGACATCATCCTCGGTCCAGATCTTGCGGAGCACCTGCAGGAATTCGGCGCTGCGGCGATAGCGCTCGTCGTGCTCGAGCCACGGCTCACCGAGGTGGGTGAACTCGTCCTTGAACCAGCCGGAGACGACGTTGACGGCGAACCGGCCACCGGAGAGGTGGTCTGCGGTGGCGCCGAGTTTGGCCAGCACCGCCGGTTGCCACAGGCCGG
Organism: Mycobacterium sp. EPa45; assembly: GCF_001021385.1. Lineage (NCBI taxonomy): Bacteria > Bacillati > Actinomycetota > Actinomycetes > Mycobacteriales > Mycobacteriaceae > Mycobacterium > Mycobacterium sp. EPa45. Next base: position 5,104,542 of record NZ_CP011773.1, read on the forward strand.
GGTGAACGGCCGCGATGAGCTTGAGCCGTTGGGTGGCCAGCAACAGCGCCAGCGAGAAGCTGGTGGATTCGTGCTGGAATTCGGCGCCATAGCTGGCCTCATAGCGGACCTGCGACAGTGCGTATTCGAAGCCGTTGTTCTCCGCCGTCTGCGCGAGCTTGACGTTGTAGTCGTAGCTCCAGTCGGTGCGCTGCTCGATGGTGCTGGTGACAAGGCCACCGCTGACGTTGGGCACCCAGTAGGCGAATTTCACGTTCTCGGCGATGCGTTCGGTCGTCATGGTGTGCATGCTTGCGACGGCGTGCGCCGGGGTCACCCCTTTAACTCGCCGAGAGCGCAGATGTCGCCTACTGAGACGCCGCCTTGCCCGGGGGTAGCCGACCGGTTTCTAATGCAGCCCATGGATTACGGGCTCGTTCTGTTCACCAGTGATCGCGGCATCGCGCCGGCGTCGGCGGCCAAACTCGCCGACGACCACGGTTTCACGACCTTCTACGTGCCCGAGCACACCCACATCCCGGTCAAGCGGGAAGCCGCGCACCCCACCACCGGTGACGAGTCGCTGCCCGACGACCGCTACATGCGAACCCTGGATCCGTGGGTCAGCCTGGGTACCGCGGCTGCGGTGACCTCCAGGGTGCGGCTGTCCACCGCGGTGGCGCTGCCCGTCGAGCACGACCCGATCACACTGGCGAAATCCATTGCCACCCTTGATCATCTGTCCGGGGGCCGGGTCAGCCTCGGGGTCGGCTTCGGGTGGAACACCGATGAGCTGGCCGACCACGGCGTCCCGGCCGGGCGGCGGCGCACGTGCCTACGCGAGTATCTCGAAGCGATGCGGGCGCTGTGGACCCAAGAAGAAGCCGAATACGACGGCGAATTCGTCAAATTCGGCCCCAGCTGGGCCTGGCCGAAGCCGGTTCAGTCGCACATCCCGGTGCTCGTCGGCGCGGCAGGCACCGAGAAGAACTTCAAGTGGATCGCCCGCAGTGCCGACGGCTGGATCACCACGCCACGCGACTTCGACATCGACGAGCCGGTGAAGCTCCTCCACGACACGTGGGCGGCCGCCGGGCGCGACGGCGACCCGCAGATCGTCGCGCTCGACTTCAAGCCGGTGCCGGAGAAATTGGCGCACTGGAAGGACATTGGCGTCACGGAGGTGCTGTTCGGTCTGCCGGACAAGTCGGCCGACGAGGTCGCCGCCTACGTCGAGCGATTGGCCGGCAAGCTCGGCGCGCTCGACCTCTAGGCCGGCACGGCCCGGTTCTTGCCGTCCTCGCCCGCGGTCACCGTGATCGCGGCGCCCAGCGGGTCGCCCTCACTCATCAAGGCCACCAGGGCCTCATCGGTGCTGATCGCCATGAAGCGGCTGCCGTCGGCGTCGAGGCGACCAATGATGATGCCGGTGCGCTCCGGCCAGTCGTAGCGCACCGAGTAGGTCTCGATCACGCCTGTGCCGTTGGCATTCCGAGTGACCGGAACCTTGGGAAGCGCCGCGATGTCGGCCTGCAGTTCGGCGCTGCGGTCGGGCGCCCAGTCGGTCGGGGTGGTCGAGTAGACGCCCACGGAGTACTTGCTCATCACGCCGCCGTTGGCGCCCACCAGTCCGAAAGCGCCGGGCTTGTCCCGCATCGCAGCGACAGTCTCGGCGATACCGTGCAACGAATAGCTGTTGCCGGGCCCGCCGAAGTACGGCAGGCCGCCGGTCAGGGTGAGCCCGCGCGGATCGTCGGCGGCCAGCCCGAAGTCGTCGCACACCGCGAAGACCGGGAACGGGAAGCAGCTGTAGAGATCGAAGGTGGCGACGTCGTCGATACCGATGCCGGCGACCCGAAGCGCCTCTGCCACAGCCTGTTTCGATGAGTAGCTGACACTGACGTCCTCGCGGTCCAGTAGATCCTGCTCGCGCTGATCGGCATGACCGTGCAGGAACACCCACTTCTCCTCGGGCACACCGAGTTTGCGCGCAGCTGCCACCGACATCACGATTGCCGCAGCCCCCTGGTTGACGGTGTCGCGAGCCACCAGCAACCGCGGATACGGGTCGCAGATCATCCGGTTCTCAGCAGTGACAGTCACGATCTCCTCGACCGAACGCTCGACCGGCGAAGACGAAAACGGGTTCTTGGCAGCCACTTTCGAAAATGGCGCGAACAGCTCGGCCATCGTGAGCCGGTATTCGTGGACGGACAGCCCCAGCCGTGCGCGGCGGGCGTTGTCCAGCAGCCCGTACTGCACCGGCGCGCCGGTCAGTCCGTGGTTCGCGGTGTATTCGCTCATGTACTGCTCGAAGCCGTACCCGCGATCCTCGAGCTGACCACCGACCTTCTCGCTGTGGTCGGGTCCATCGTCGCGGCCCGAGAAGGTCTTCAGCGTCGAGCCGTTCTCCGAACCGAGGATCAATGCCACCTCGATATCACCGGCCGCGATCGCGCCGGCGAACTCGGTCACCAGTTTCTGCGGGCCGTTACCGCCGATCGGTTCGAGCAGCGCCCGCTCGGGGTCCGCACCGACGCGCTGGGCCACCGACCGCACGTAGTTGTCGGAAGCGCCCAGCGGCGCGTCGGCGAAGGGCGTGCAGATCTCGAACTGCCGCAGGCCGGCGAACACTCCAATGGCCTTTGCGACGGCGGCGACGTCCGCCCCGGTGTCGGCCAGCGCCGCGCGAACCGCCTCGGTGGCCAGCTCGACCGCCGACATGCCGCGGTAGTCCGGGTCGTCGATGCGCTCGGTGAACTGCCCGACGCCGACGAGGACGGGGGTACGCGGATCGACCATAGTTCGACAGGCTAATAGAACGTGTTACCGTTTTGCCAACCGGGGGCTTTTTGCCGAAATCGACATCAGGGCTGCGATCCGGTGTGGATCACAGCCCTGATGTGGAACTCGCGGCTCAGATCAGAGCCCCGCCAAGATCTCCCGAGCCAGGTTGGCGGTCTCCGACGGCGTCTTGCCGACCTTGACCCCCGCGGCCTCGAGGGCTTCCTTCTTGCCCTGCGCGGTGCCGGCACCGGAGGTCACGATCGCGCCGGCGTGGCCCATGGTCTTGCCTTCCGGCGCGGTGAACCCGGCGACGTAGCCGACGACGGGCTTGGAGACGTTGGCCTGGATGTAGGCGCCCGCCTTCTCCTCGGCGTCGCCGCCGATCTCGCCGATCATCACGATGATCTTGGTCTCGGGGTCCTTCTCGAACGCCTCGATGGCGTCGATGTGGGTGGTGCCGATGATCGGGTCGCCGCCGATGCCGATGGCGGTCGAGAAGCCGAGATCGCGCAGCTCGTACATCATCTGGTAGGTCAGCGTGCCGGACTTCGACACCAGGCCGATCGGGCCCTTGCCGGTGATGTTGTTCGGCGTGATGCCGACCAGCGACTCGCCCGGGGTGATGATGCCGGGGCAGTTCGGGCCGATGATCCGGGTCTTCTCGCCCTTCTCCACGTTGTAGGCCCAGGCATATGCGCTGTCCTGCACCGGGATTCCCTCGGTGATGACCACCAGCAGCGGGATCTCGGCATCGATCGCCTCGATGATGGCGTCCTTGGAGAAGGCCGGCGGCACGAAGGCGATCGACACGTCGGCGCCGGTCTCCTTCATGGCCTCGGCGACCGAACCGAACACCGGCAACTCGATGTCGTTGCCGTCTTTGTCTTTGTGAGACACGGTGGTTCCGGCCTTGCGCGCGTTGACGCCGCCGACCACCTGGGTGCCGGCCTTCAGCATCAGCGCGGTGTGCTTGGTGCCTTCGCCGCCGGTGATGCCCTGGACGATGACCTTGTTGGACGCGTTAAGAAAAATCGACATGTCAAGGGTCCCTTACTTGTTGGCCAGCTCGGCGGCCTTGTCGGCGCCGGAGTCCATGGTGTCGGCCTGGATCACGAGAGGGTGGTTGGCTTCGGCGAGGATGCGCCGGCCCTCGTCGACGTTGTTGCCGTCGAGGCGAACGACGAGCGGCTTGTTGGCCTCGTCGCCGAGGATCTGCAGCGCCTTGACGATGCCGTTGGCCACCGCGTCGCACGCAGTGATGCCGCCGAACACGTTGACGAACACGCTCTTGACCTGGCTGTCGCCCAGGATCACGTCGAGGCCGTTGGCCATCACCTCCGCGGAGGCGCCACCACCGATATCGAGGAAGTTGGCGGGCTTCACGCCGCCGTGCTTCTCACCGGCATAGGCGACGACGTCCAGGGTCGACATGACCAGACCCGCGCCGTTGCCGATGATGCCGACCTCGCCGTCGAGCTTCACGTAGTTGAGGTCATTCTCCTTGGCCTTCAGCTCGAGCGGATCGGTGGCGTCCTTGTCCTCGAATTCGGCGTGGCCCGGCTGACGGAAGTCGGCGTTGGCGTCCAGGGTGACCTTGCCGTCCAGCGCCAGGATCTGATCGTCGGGCGTGCGCACCAGCGGGTTGACCTCCACCAGGGTCGCGTCTTCGTTGGTGAAGACCTCCCACAGCTTCTGGATGGTCACGGCCGCGGCGTCGAGCACCTCGGCGGGCAGGTGGCCCTTCTCGGCGATCTCGCGGGCGAAGGCCAGATCGACACCCTTCACGGCGTCGACGGGCACTTTGGCCAGGCGGTCGGGCTTGGTGGCGGCGACTTCTTCGATCTCCATGCCGCCCTCGACCGAGCACATCGCCAGGTAGGTGCGGTTGGAGCGGTCGAGCAGGAAGGAGATGTAGTACTCCTCGGCGATGTCACTGGCCTCGGCGACCAGCAGCTTCTTGACGATGTGGCCCTTGATGTCCAGGCCGAGGATGTTCTTGGCGTGGGTGTAGGCGTCGTCGGGGGTCGCGGCGTACTTGACTCCACCAGCCTTCCCGCGGCCACCCACCTTCACCTGAGCCTTGACCATCACGGGCTTGCCGATTTCCTCGGCGATGGCTTTGGCGTCCTCAGGCGAGTCGGTGACCCGGCCCGGGGTGGTGGGAACGTTGTGCTTGGCGAACAGTTCTTTCGCCTGATACTCGAAAAGATCCATGGGCTCACTGTCTGGTCGGCGCTGACTGTTTTTGGGGATGTCGTGATTAGGGAAGTCGCTCCGGGGGGAACTGTATCTAGACGGCTTCGGGACTCCGTCCCCGCCTACCACTCATGTGGTACATCTCACCGCGGAGTTGAAGTGATTCAACTCACAATCCTCCGTGGAATAACGTCTTGGGTTGCCACCCGCTGCGAGTCTCGTTAACGTCGTCGGGGTCCAGATAACGCTTTGGTCACGACTAAAGGGACTTTGAGTTTTGACGCAGCATCGGCCGACACCGACTTCTCTCGGCGATCTCTCGGCCTCGCAGGCTTTGACCAGGACCTTTGATCGCCAAGCGCCATCGGCGCGGGCCCTGGACCCCGAGCGTCTGGACGTCACGGACATCATCCCGTTCAACGAGTTCGGCGACCTCTGCGACATCGACTTCCGCGAGAGCACCGCTTTCGAGAGCCTCCAGGTGGCGCGCTGCCCCGAGCTCGACGACCTGCACGACGCCGACGACGTCCAACCGCTGCGGCTGGCCGTGCCGACCGAATTCGCCCCGCCGCGGAACGAGCGCGCCGAGGTGCCGCGCTTCATCAACAGCGACAACACCGACGTGCTGCCGCGCACCCCGCAGCACCGCAGGCAACCGACCGGAGCGGTCAAGGGTCGCGTGATGATCGCCGCGATGGCCGCCGGCGCCGCCGCCGCGGCCGCCTACACCGCGGTCAAGCCCGCCACCGACACGACCACCCAGACCGTGCTGGCGGCCGACAAGGCTCCCATGGACGGCTCGGTGACCACACCGCGCGGCGTGCAGCTGATCGCGGTGAAGCCGGTCGCCGACGCCGTGCACGGCGAGGAATTGGCGAACGGTAACGCCTTCGCCCAGGAACGCGCCGAGCGCGAAGCCCGCCTGCAGCGGCCGCTGTTCGTCATGCCCACCAAGGGCGTGTACACGTCGGGCTTCGGCTACCGCTGGGGCGCTCTGCACGCCGGCGTGGACCTGGCCGGGCCGATCGGCACTCCGATCGTCGCGGTCTCCGACGGTGTCGTGATCGACGCGGGACCGACGGCCGGCTACGGCGCCTGGGTCAAGCTGCGCCACTCCGACGGCACGGTCACCCTGTACGGCCACGTCAACACCTGGACGGTTCAGATCGGCCAGCGGGTCTTCGCGGGCGACCAGATCGCCACCATCGGCAACCGTGGCAATTCGACCGGCCCGCATCTGCACTTCGAAGTTCTGCAGGGCGGCACCAACCGGATTGATCCGGCGCCCTGGCTGGCGCAGCGGGGGCTGTCCGTCGGCCCCTACGTCGGCTGACGCGGTGCCTGAACCGAACGATCCGCACACCCGCATCATCCGGCGCCAGCCGTCGGGACCCATCCCCCAGCCCGAAGAGCCGCGCACCGGCATCATCCGGCGGGCCCCCACCGGACCCATCCCCCAGGCTCCCGATGACCGCACCACCAACATTGCCCGTCCACCGGTCGACGATGCCCCGACTGGGCTGATCCGCCGCGCCGCCCCGGTCGCGGTTCCGGCCCGGCCGGGCGTGGTGGACGTCCCCGCCTCCCGTACCGCCATCGCGGCCTGCACCGTCAGCATCATCAGCGGATGGGCCACCGGCGTCGTCGCCACCGACCTGATCACCGGATGGTGGGGCACCGACCTCCTGTTCTGCCTGGCGGTCGGCTTCCTGACCCTGCTGTTCGCGGTCACCACGATCGCGGGAGTGATCACGTTGCTGCTGCGTCGCTCGGTCGGCCGCTACCTCATCGCGTTCGGCGCCGTCGTCGCGCTGCTGACGTTCGGCAGCGTGTTCGTCGCCGGCGCGCGAATTCCGTTGGCGGTGTACCTGATTCCGCTGTTGCCGTTGGCAAGCCTGGTTCTGGCACTGCACCCGTCAACCCGGCGATGGTGCCGACCGCGCTGAGCGCCTGCGGCTCTCCCACCACTCCCCGACGACGATGACGGCGACCGCCCACGCCGCGCCGAGGAACGCCCCGGCGACGACATCGCTGACGTAGTGCACACCGAGATAGATCCGGGAGAAACCGACGAGGCCGGCGAGCGCCAGCGCGATCGCCCACAACGCGACCCGCGCCGCCCAGGCGCGGAGCACCCAGCGGCCGATCATCCAGGAGACGAGCACCGCGACACCGAAGGAACCGGTCGCGTGGCCGGACGGGAACGAGAAGCCGTCTTCGACGATCACCGCGATCCATGACGGCGGACGAGTACGGCCGACCATCACCTTCGCGACCACCAGCACGACCCCAACACCTACCAACCCGGACACCCCGAGCACCGCGGGCAGCCAGGAGCGGATTCGCCAGCTCACCCACGCGCTGACGCCGGCCACGATCACCGCCAGTGTGGCCGCATCACCAAGGTGGGTAAGCACTTTCAGAGTCTCGGTCAGCCACAGGTCACGACGGGCGGCCAGCCACTGGCTGACCGGCTCATCGACATAGGTGATCAGCTCGCCTTCCAGGACGTCGTCGAGCAGTTCGGTGAAACCGGCCGCCAGCAGCGCGACAAGCACCATCCCGGACAGCAGTCCGACCGCGGCGGCAACGTCCACCGACAACCAGCGGGCCAGTGGTCTGACAGCGCGGTCGAGGCGTTCGGTCGCCCAGGAACGTATTCGGCCGACCGCGTCGAGCACGGCGCGATGACGCGCCACCCAGATCGCGAGCCCCCACCAGAGCACCAGGGCCACAAGTACGATCGCACCGAGAATCCCGAAGCCGGGCGAGCCCGGTCCGTACGGCTGCCCCATAGGTGTGGACTAGAGCTTCTGGATCGGCGCGTGGTTGTGCATCAGCTTGACGCGCCCGGCGCTGCCGAAGTCGATCAGTGACATCGCCGACTCCCCCATCCCGGACACCTCTTCGACGCGGCCGAGACCGTACTTGTCGTGGTTGACCCGGTCGCCCGGTTCCAGGACCACCAGCCCTCGTTTGCCACCCCCGCCCGCCTGGCGCATCGGCGACGGCCGCGGCGTACCGAACCGCCCCGCCCCGCTGACCGGCGCACTATAGGACGGCGTGGGATCGGTGCGACGCCAGTCGAGCAGATGCTCGGGAATCTCCCGCAGGAAGCGCGATTCCGGGTTCAGCATCGGTTGCCCCCACGACGAACGGATCTTGGCCCGGGTGAGGTAAAGCCGTTGGCGCGCACGGGTTATGCCCACATAGGCCAGCCGGCGCTCCTCGGACAGCTCGGCCGGATCACCGAGGGCCCGCATGTGCGGGAACATGCCGTCCTCCCAGCCGGTCACGAAGACCACCGGAAACTCCAGCCCCTTGGCGGTGTGCAACGTCATCATCGTGACCACGCCCGAGCCGTGCTCGGGCAGATCATCGGAGTCGGCCACCAGCGACACCCGCTCCAGGAACTCGGCGAGTATGCCGGTCTGCGGCACGTCCTCGTCAGCGTCGGCGTCCTCCTCGGCCAGCGCGGCGGCGTTGGCCCGGTCGATGCTGAATTCGTGTGCGACGCTGACCAACTCGTTGAGGTTGTCGAGCCGGGCCAGATCCTGCGGGTCACTGGAGGACTCCAGCTCGTTGCGATATCCGGTGCGGTCCAAGACCGCCTCGACCAGGTCGCCCAACTCGTCGTCGAGCTTTCCGCGCAGATCGTCGAGCAGGTTGACGAAACTCGCAATCGCCTTCTCCGAGCGGGTGTTCAGCATCGGCACCTTGCCGGCGGCCGCTGCGGTCAGCGCGTCGGCGAAGGTGGCACCGGTGTTCTCGGCGTAGACGGCAACGCAGGCCTCGGCACGGTCACCGATGCCGCGACGCGGGGTGTTGAGGATGCGCCGCAGGCTGACGGCGTCGCCGGGGTTGTCCAGCACGCGCAGGTAGGCGACGATGTCGCGAATCTCCTTGCGCTCGTAGAACCTGACGCCGCCGACCACCTTGTAGGGGATGCCCGCGCGGATGAAGACTTCTTCCAGCGAGCGCGACGAGTTGTTGGTGCGGTAGAACACCGCGACATCGTTGTAGGTGATGTCACCTCGGTCGGCGAGCGCATCGATTTCGCCCGCGACGAACCGGGCCTCGTCGTGTTCGTTGTCGGCCACGTAGCCGACGATCAGCTCGCCGTCGCCCTCGTCGGTCCACAGCCGCTTCTCGCGCCGGTTCGGGTTGCGCGCGATCACCGAGTTGGCCGCGTTCAGGATGTTCTGGGTCGACCGGTAATTCTGCTCGAGCAGGATCGTGGTGGCATTCGGGAAGTCGCGCTCGAAGTCCTCGATATTGCGGATCGTCGCGCCGCGAAACGCATAGATCGACTGGTCGGCGTCACCGACAACGCACAGCTCGCTGGGCGCCACGGTGTCGGTGTCCGGAGCGTTCACCCCCACGAGTTCACGAACCAGCACGTACTGGGCGTGGTTGGTGTCCTGGTATTCGTCGACCAGGATGTGCCGGAAGCGCCTGCGGTAGTACTGGGCGATCTGCGGGAAGTTCTGCAGGACGGCAACGGTCTCGCCGATGAGGTCGTCGAAGTCCAGCGCGTTGGCCGCGCGCAGCCGGCGCTGGTATTCGCCGTACACGCTGGCCACCGTGCGGGTCAGGTCGTCCGAGCCGGGTTCGAGTGCGGCCACCGCGTCCTCGGGCCCGATCAGCTCGTTCTTGAGGTTGGAAATCGCGTTGGCCAGCAGCCGCGGCGTGTACCGCTTGGTGTCCAGCCCGATGTCCTTGGCGATCATCAGCAGCAGGCGGCGCGAGTCGTCGGCGTCATAGATCGAGAAGTTCGAGTTCAGGCCCGGCACCAGCGAAGCCTGATTGCGCAGGATTCGCACGCACGTGGAGTGAAATGTCGACACCCACATGTTGCGCGCCCGCGGACCTACGAGCGAAACCACCCGCTCGCGCATCTCGGCGGCGGCCTTGTTGGTGAACGTGATCGCGAGCACCTGCCCGGGTCCGACGTCGCGGGCCGCCAGCAGGTAGGCGATCCGCCGGGTGAGGACCGCCGTCTTGCCCGACCCCGCGCCGGCGACGATCAGCAGCGGGGGCCCCTCGTGCAGTACAGCCTGGCGCTGCTGCGGATTGAGGCCCTCGAGGAGTTCGGCCGCGTCGGCCGGGGGTTTGTAGTCAGTCACGTGCACACTCATGTCCGACCCAACTTACCGCTGTATGGCGACAGTTTTTTTGCGAAGCCGGGCTTCGGAGTGGCACACTCGAGAACGTGCTTTCATGGCAGCGTCGATTTTTCTACGGGTACCGGTCCGCGGTGCCCGTGGGTATCTAGCTGCTCAACCCGAGAGCCCCGCGGTCCGCATCCGGACCCGGGGCTCGTCTCTTGTGTGAGGCCCGGGACTGCGATGAGACCAGACCCACACATGAGGAGAACGAAGCGATGACTCTGGAAATGGTTCCTGAAGCCGAGAACAACATCGACAGCCTGCGCAGCGAGATCGACCGGCTCGACGCCGAGATCCTGGCCGCGGTCAAGCGTCGCACCGAGGTCTCCCAGGAGATCGGCCGCGCCCGGATGGCCTCCGGCGGTACCCGGCTGGTGCACAGCCGCGAGATGAAGGTCATCGAGCGCTACAGCGAGTTGGGTCCGGACGGTAAGGATCTGGCGATGCTCCTGCTGCGCATGGGCCGCGGCAGACTCGGGCACTCCTAGCGGACTGCGTCAAGCAGCCACGGGGTCAGCCACTTGACCGCGTTGGGCGTGGGATGCACGCCGTCGCTGCGCACCTGTACACCGTTGATCTTGTTGGTGTAGTTGCCGTTCGGGCCGAGCTTCTTGTTCAGGTCCAGCACCGACACATTCGGTCGGCCCGCTACGACCTTGCGCAGCAACGTGTTCCACTGATCGACCCGGATGGTCTGATCTTCGGGGTACAGCTTGCCGCCTGCCTGCTCGCCGTGCCGGTTGTAGGGCTCGGTGGTCACCACGACCAGCGCCCCGGTCGAGGCCAGGATGTCCAGCGCATGCCGCAACTCGCCCTCGAGATACTTGTCGAAGTCGGGCTGGCCGATGTGCGCCCAATTGCCATTCCACTTGCGGTCCACGGTCTCCCAGCGACCGACGACCATCAACACGACGTCGGGCCGGTCGTGGCCGATCCGCTGCGCCCAGCGTTCCGGCCACGCGTCGCATTCGGGTTTCTGCTCCAGGATCTGCCCGGAGTAACGGTACGGTCCGCCGCGCACCAGGCCGCAACCAATGGTGGTGCGGTCCAGGAAGCTGACGCCGGGGGTGGGCGGCAGGTAGCGCATGATCGTCCACCCGATGGAGTCGCCGAACACCGAAACCGTGTGCGGGCGCGGGCCGGCCTGCACCGGCGCAGCCACCCGCACCGTCTCGACCGGCGAAACCAGGGCGGCCTGGGTGATGTCAGGGCTGGACGGGTCGATGCGGGTTCCCACCGGCACGACGACGACCGCGACCGCGACGGCCGTGGCCATCGTCGCGGCGGCCAGCCGCAGCTGCGGGACGTGAACCGGCCGCCAGCGCCGCACCGGCCGCTCGATCAGCCACCACGACCCGACCGCCAGGGTCAGCGTCACCACGCAGCGCGCGGCGAACAGCGGGAGGCCCGACCAGTCGGTGCGCTCGCCGTTGAGGACCAGGAACACCGGCCAGTGCCAGAGGTAGACGCCGTAGGAGATGACGCCGAGCGCCACCAGCGGCGGGGTCGACAGCACCCACGCCACCGGGCCGTTCTGCTCGAGCGCCACCGGCGCGATCACAGAAACCGCGGCGACGGCGACGACGATGAACAGGCCGTTGCGGAACTCGGTGGCGCTACCGGTGGCGACGTGGGTGATCGCGGCCAGCACGGCGACGCCGGCCACCGGCACCCCCCAGGCCAGCCAGCGGACCCAGCGCGAATGGATCAGCGGCACGCCGGCCATGATCGCCGTCCAGTCCCGGACCAGCAGCGCGGCCGCCGCGGCGCCGATCAGCAGCGCCTGGGCACGGGTGTCGGTGCCGAAGTACACCCGGTTCAGCGAGTCGTCCGAGGCCATCAGGATCGCCTCGGCCGCGGATCCGACCGTGCCCAACACGGCCAGAATCAGCACCGCGCGCCGGACCGCGACGACGGTCGGCGTCTTCTGGCGCTTCCGTGCGATGGCGGCCAGCAGCACCGCCACCGCGGCTATGAGCACCGGCCAGATCAGGTAGTACTGCTCCTCGACGCCCAGTGACCAGGTGTGCTGCAGCGGCGACGGCGGGGCGCCCTGGCTGAAGTAATCGGTCTCATGCGAGACGAATGCCCAGTTCGCCACCCACAGGAACGCGGCGGTCGCGTCGTTGCGCAGGTTGCTGACGGCGTCGGGCGGGAACAGCATTCGTGCGGCGATCACCGCCAGCACCATGATCAGCAGGGCCGGCAGCAACCGGCGGGCGCGACGGACCCAGAACGAGCCGAGGTCGAGCTTTCCACTCCGGCCGATCTCGTCGAGCAGCAACGACGTGATCAGAAACCCGCTGAGCACGAAGAAGATGTCGACACCGATGAATCCGCCTGTGACACCGGGGATTCCACTGTGTCCGACCAGAACTAGAGCAACGGCGACCCCTCGGATGCCGTTCAGCGCAGGAATTCCCGAGCCACGGGGCTTCGGCCCGCGCCGCGGGCTCGGCTGCGAGATGGGATCAACCCATGGACTTTGCGCCCACCAGCGCGCCGTCACACCATGCCCTCCTAGTTCCTCAGTGCTGAGAAATCTAGTTCGCAACCATGGTTGATCAGCGCAGGCGCGCGGTCGGTCAAGTCAATTCCTTGGAGCGGGTCGGACCGCTCGGTCGGGCTGAGCCTCAGCAGCGCGTGACGTCCCGGTCGACGATCTTGTACCGCTGAGGCGCCTCGGGCAGCATGTGATCGACGGCCAGCATCAGGCCGGCAACCGCGCCGGACAGCTGCGCGGTGACCAGCTCAGACACCCCACGGCGCACGGGAACCCGAGTACTGCTGATCTTCATGGGCGGATAATTACCCCGTGCTTGCAATTGCAAGCGTGAAGCGCGCCACAGTTAGCGCTACTTGGTCAGCGCGATGTACTTCGTGTCCAAGTACTCGTCGATGCCTTCGATGCCGCCCTCGCGCCCGAACCCGGATTCCTTGACCCCGCCGAACGGCGCGGCCGGATCGGAGATCACGCCGCGGTTCACCCCGACCATGCCGGACTCGATGGCCTCGGCCACCCGCAGCGCCCGATCCAGAGACTCGGTGTAGATGTAGGACGCCAGGCCGTATTCGGTGGCGTTGGCCGCGGCGACGCCGTCCTCCTCGGTGTCGAAACCGATGATCGGTGCGACGGGGCCGAACACCTCCTCGGTGAGGATGCGGGCGTTCGACGGGATATCGGTGAGCACAGTGGCCGGGTAGAAGTTTCCGGGGCCGCCTGGCGCTTCGCCGCCGAGGGCAACTGTCGCGCCCTTCTCGACGGCGTCGTTCACGAGCTCCTGAACCTTGTCCAGCTGCTTGGTGTTGATCAGCGGGCCGAGCTTGGCCGACGGGTCGAGCCCGTTACCGAGATTGACCTCGCCCATCCGCTTGACGAACTTGTCGGTGAACTCCTCGATGACGGCGTTGGCAACGTGGATGCGGTTGGCGGCCGTGCACGCCTCGCCGCCGTTGCGCATCTTGGCCAGCATCGCGCCGTCGACTGCGGCGTCGATGTCGGCGTCGTCGAACACCACGAACGGCGCGTTGCCGCCGAGCTCCATCGAGGTGCGCAGCAGCTTGTCCGCCGACTGGGCGACCAGCGACTTGCCGACACCGGTGGAACCGGTGAAGGTCAGCTTGCGCAGCCGGCCGTCGTCGATCAGCGCCTTGGTGACATCACCGGGCTTGCTGGTCGGCAGCACCGACAGCACACCCTTGGGTAGGCCGGCCTCGGCCATCAGCTTGGCCAGCAGCAGCATGGTCAGTGGCGTCTCCTGGGCCGGCTTGACGATCATGGTGCACCCGGCCGCGAACGCGGGCCCGATCTTGCGGGTTCCCATGGCCAGCGGGAAGTTCCACGGTGTGATCGCATAACACGGACCCACTGGCTGCTTGGTGACGATGATGCGCCCGGTACCGGCCGGGGACGGGGTATAGCGGCCGCCGATCCGGACCGCCTCTTCGGCGAACCAGCGGAAGAACTCCGCGCCGTACTTGACCTCACCCATGCTCTCGGCGACGACCTTGCCCATCTCCAGGGTCATCAGCGTCGCGAGATCGTCGGCGCGGTCGATGATCGTCTCGAACACCGAGCGCAGGATCTCGCCGCGGTCCCGGGCCGGGGTCGCCGCCCACTCGGCCTGCACCGCGCATGCCGCATCCAGCGCGGCGATGGCGTCCTCGGCGGTCGCGTCGGCCACCGTCGCGATGACCTTGTCGTTCGACGGGTCGAGGACCTCAAAAGTCGACGAGCCCTTCCGCTCCTCCCCGCCAATCCACAATCCCGTGGGAACCGACGACAGCAGCCGTTCAATGTCTGGGGTGCTCATACCTCCATCATGTACACCTTTGGACACCTCGTCACGCTAGGGTCGAACGAATGACTGGAGACATTTCCGCTACCGGAGAATGGAACGCGCTGCGTCGGCACCACGACCAGATCGCCGGGAAAAACCTCCGCGAACTTTTCGACGAAGATCCCGACCGCGGCCGTGAGCTCACGCTGACCGTCGGCGACCTCTACATCGACTACAGCAAGCACCGCGTCACCCGCGAGACGCTGTCGCTGCTGGTCGATCTCGCCCGAGCCGCGAACCTCGAACAGCACCGTGACGCCATGCTGTCCGGCCAGCACATCAACACCTCCGAGGACCGCGCGGTGCTGCACACCGCGTTGCGGCTGCCGCGCGACGCCGAGCTCGAGGTCGACGGCCAGAACGTGGTCGCCGACGTGCATGAGGTTCTCGACGCGATGGGTGATTTCACCGACCGGTTGCGCAGCGGCGAGTGGACCGGCGCCACCGGTGAACGGATCAAGACCGTCGTCAACATCGGCATCGGTGGCTCCGACTTGGGCCCGGTGATGGTGTACCAGGCGTTGCGGCACTACGCCGACGCCGGCATCTCGGCGCGGTTCGTCTCCAACGTCGACCCTGCCGACCTGGTCGCGAAGCTCGACGGACTCGAGCCTGCAACAACGCTTTTCATCGTCGCGTCCAAGACGTTCTCCACGCTTGAGACGCTGACCAACGCCACCGCGGCACGGCGCTGGCTCACCGACACCCTGGGCGATGCCGCGGTGAGCAAGCACTTCGTGGCCGTGTCGACCAACAAGAAGCTCGTCGACGACTTCGGCATCAACACCGCCAACATGTTCGGATTCTGGGACTGGGTCGGCGGCCGCTACTCGGTGGACTCGGCGATCGGCCTGTCGGTGATGGCGGTGATCGGCAAGGAGGCCTTTGCCGACTTCCTGTCCGGCTTCCACATCGTGGACCGCCACTTCGCCACTGCGCCTTTGGAATCCAACGCTCCGGCACTGCTGGGGTTGATCGGCCTGTGGTACTCCGACTTCTTCGGCGCCGAGACCCGGGCAGTGCTGCCGTATTCCAACGACCTGTCCCGCTTCGCGGCGTACCTGCAGCAGCTGACGATGGAGTCCAACGGCAAGTCGGTGAAGGCCGACGGCTCCCCGGTGACCACCCCCACCGGTGAGATCTTCTGGGGGGAACCGGGAACCAACGGCCAGCACGCGTTCTACCAACTGCTGCACCAGGGCACCCGACTGGTGCCCGCCGACTTCATCGGATTCTCCGAGCCCACCGACGACTTGCCCACCGCCGACGGCTCGGGCAGCATGCACGACCTGCTGATGAGCAACTTCTTCGCCCAGACCCAGGTGCTGGCGTTCGGCAAGACGGCCGAGGAGATCGCCGCCGAAGGCACCCCCGCCAATGTGGTGCCGCACAAGGTGATGCCGGGCAACCGGCCGAGCACATCGATCCTGGCGAACCGGCTGACTCCGTCGGTGGTGGGCCAACTGATCGCGCTGTACGAGCATCAGGTGTTCACCGAGGGCGTGGTCTGGGGTATCGATTCGTTCGACCAGTGGGGTGTGGAGCTGGGCAAGACGCAGGCAAAGGCGCTACTCGGGGTGATCACCAGTGACGGGTCGCCGGCCAAGCAGACCGACAGCTCCACCGACGAGTTGGTCCGCCGCTACCGGACCGAAAGGGGCCGAGCCCGTTAGGCGAACAGCTTGGTGAACCGCGTCGGCACGATCTTCATCAACGCCACCAGCGGAATCCATGGCCACGCCGGCACGATCGCCCGCCCGGATTCGCGTTCGATGGCCGCGACGATCTGACGCACACCTGTTTCGGTGTCGACCATCAGCATCGTGGTGTTCGACGTCGCGGTCATCTCCGACTCGATGTAGCCGGGCTCGATGACCGTGACTTTGATTGGGCCAGAGGAATATTCGGCTCGCAACGACTCCCCCAGCGAGGTCAGCCCGGCCTTGCTCGCCGCGTAGGCGGCCTTGACACCGGGCACGCCACGGTTGCCCATCACACTCGACATCAGCACCAGATGCCCCGAGCCTGCCGCCTTGAACATCTCGAGCGCGGCCTCGGTCTGCACCAGCGCCGAGACGAGATTGGTCTCGATGGTGGCCTTGTTGGCCCACAGCTTGCCCGACCCGAGCGGGGCACCCTTGCCGATGCCGGCATTGACGATCACCCGGTCGACACCGCCGAGCTGATCGGAGAGTTCGGCGAACACCTCGGGTACCTGATCGTGGTCGTTGACGTCGAGCTCGGCAACGGCGACCGTGACGTTCGGGTGTCGCACTGCCAGTTCGGCCTTCAGCTCGTCCAGGCGATCGACGCGCCGTGCGCACAACGCGAGGTCTCGCCCCTTGGCTGCGAACACACGGGCCATGCCGGCCCCCAGGCCGGAACTCGCACCGGTGATGAGGATCTTCTGCCGAGTCACCGGTGCAGCTTAACTACTTCAGCAGCCGTGACATCCGCCGGTCGGCCAGCACCTTGCCGCCGGTCTGACACGTCGGGCAGTACTGAAACGACTTGTCGGCGAACGAAACCTCCCGCACGGTGTCACCACACACCGGGCAGGGCAACCCGGTGCGAGCATGTACCCGCAGCCCAGATCGCTTCTCCCCCTTCAAGGTTGCCGCCTGCTGGCCGACGGAACGTTGCACGGCGTCGGTGAGCACCGAGATCATCGCGTCGTGCAGGGCGCCGAGTTGCGCTGCGGTGAGTTTGTTGGCCGTCGCGAAGGGTGAAAGCTTGGCGACGTGCAGGATCTCGTCGCTGTAGGCGTTGCCGATTCCCGCGATGACCTTCTGGTCGGTGAGCACGGTCTTGATCCGTCCGCTCTGCGGCTTGAGAATCTCTGCCAGTCGCTCGGGACTGAGCTCCAGCGCGTCGGGGCCCAGCGTCGCGATGCCGGGAACCTTGGCCGGATCGTCGACAATCCACACTGCGAGCCGCTTCTGAGTGCCGGCTTCGGTGAGGTCGAAACCGGGTGCCTCACCGGGTGTTCCGAGGTGCACGCGCAGGGCGATCGGACCCTTTCCCGGTTTGAGCGGTGCGGCGGCGAGCTTGTCGCTCCACTTCAGCCAACCCGCCCTGGACAGATGGGTGATCAGCCACAGGCCTCCGGCCTGCATGCCGAGGTATTTGCCCCAGCGGGCGGCCCCCGTCACGGCTTGCCCGTGCAGCGCCGTGGACGGCGGATCGAAGGTCTTGAGCACCGACAGCGCCGCAATGTCTACGCGCCCGACGGTCTGGCCGACCGCGTGGCGACGCAGGTGGTCGGCCAGGGCCTCGACTTCGGGCAGTTCAGGCATATCGCCAGCTTAGCGACGCTCGGCATCCCGCAAGGGAAGAGAGAACAGCCAGCCGACGATCGACAGCACGATCGCGGCCCAGATGGCGGTCCACCAGAACTCGTCGATCTGCAATCCCCAGTGGGTGGTGTGCTCGGTGATCCACGCCGTGATCCACAACATCAAGGCATTGATCACGATGTGAATCAGTCCCAGTGTCAGGATGTACAGCGGTATCGACACGAACTGCACGACGGGCTTGACGATCGCGTTCACCACACCGAAGACGATGGCGACGACCAGAACGATGCCGGCCCGCTGTAAAGACGTGTCACCGCCCACGAAGCTGATGCCAGGCACGATCAGCGTCACAACCCACAGCGCCAACCCGGTCACCGCGGCGCGAAGCAGGAACGATCCCATGCGGCGATCTTCCCAGAGTCAGGCCCGCAAGAGGTAGATGTCCATGATCCAGCCGTGTTGCGTGCGGGCCTCGGCACGGACCTGCGCGATGCGCTCGCCGATGTCGCCGACCGTGCCCGACATCAACAGTTCGTCGCCGGTGCCGAGGTAGGCCCCCCACCAGATCCGGGTCTGCGGCGGGCAACTCAGAAAGGCGCAGTCGCCGTCGAGCATGACCACGGCCGAGCCGGTCAGGCCGCTGTTGCGGAGCCGCCGCCCGGTGGTGATCAGTACGGGTTCGCCGACGTCGTTGAGCGGGATGCGATGCCGGGCGGTCAGCGCCTGGATCGCGGTGATGCCGGGGATGACGTCGTAGTCGAGCTCGACGTGGCGGCGCACCTCGTCAAGGATCCGCAGGGTGCTGTCGTACAGCGACGGGTCGCCCCACGCCAGGAAGGCGCCGACACCGTCGGGACCGAGCTCGGTCTCGATGGCCTTGGCCCACAGCTCGGCGCGAGCGAGGTGCCAGTCGGCGACGGCCTGGGTGTAGTCGCCGTCGGCCGCGCGTTTCGGGTCGGGCAGTTCGACGAAGCGGTAGCCCGGCTCGGCGATGAAGCGCCGGCAGATCTCCCGCCGGAGCGCGACGAGATCGCTCTTCGCGTCGCCCTTGTCCATCGCGAAGAACACTTGGGTGTCATTGAGCGCATGGATCGCCTGCGACGTCACGTAGTCGGGGTCGCCGGCGCCGATGCCGATCACATGGATGGTGCGCACCGGGGCAGCCTAACGAAAGCGCCGGATTGCGGACGGCACCAGGAGCGCAGCCGCGAAACACCCACCGACAACGCCGGAGATCAGCAGCGGCAGTCGGCCGTCGCCGCCCCACAGCAACCCGGCCCAGAGGCCGGCGCCCAGCACCGCGAAACCACTGGCACCCTGGAACACTCCCTGTGCGCTGGCCTGCCGGTCACCGCCGACGAGGGACGAGATCCACGCTTTTCCGACGCCGTCGGTGCATGCGGTGAACATCCCATAGGCCGCGATCAACAGCCACGCCGCAAGGGAATTCGTGGTCAGGCCCAAGCCGATGTAGCCGACCGCGAAGAAGACCAGCCCGAAGCCGAACACCACCGAACGCGGTAACCGGTCGGCCAGCATGCCTGCCGGAAAACTGCCGAGCGCATATACCAGGTTGTATCCCACGTAGGCGAGGATCACCCCGACCACGCCGAAGCCGATTTCGTTGAGCCGCAACAGCAGTAGCGCATCGGGGAAGTTGACGAGACCGAAGCCGACCAGCAGTGCGGTCACTCGCCAGTACCGCTCGGGCAGCTCGCGCAAGCCACGAAAGATCGGTTGGTGTTTGGCGCGCGGGACAGCGCGTCGTGGCTCGCGCACCAGCGCGACCAGCAGCACGGACAGCACCGCGGGGACGATCGCGATGTACAGCAGCGGAGCGATGTGATGGTCCAGCAGTTCGTAACCCGCCAGTCCGAGCAGCGGCCCGACCACCGCACCGAGGGTGTCCATCGCTCGGTGGAAGCCGAATACCCTGCCGCGCAACGGTGCGTCGACACCGTCGACCAGAAGAGCATCGCGCGGGGCGCCGCGGATCCCCTTCCCGAGGCGGTCGACCACGCGACCGGCCAGCACACCGGGCCATGCGCCGGCGAGGGCGATGATGACCTTGCCGAGTGCGGCCATCCCGTACCCGGTTGCGATCAAGGGCCGTTTGGCGAACCGATCACCGAGCGGACCTACCGCCAGCTTGGTCATCGACGCGGCGCCCTCCGCCGCGCCTTCTATGGCGCCCACGACCGACGGCGGCGCCCCCAGCACGGCGGTCAGATAGATGGGCAGCAATGGATACAGCAGCTCGCTCGCCGCGTCTTGGAGGAACGACACCGCCGAGAGCACCCGCACATTGCGGGTCAACCACGCAGTCATTAAGCCCGATTATGTACCGCGCAGTAGTATTCGCACGTGTCGACGTTCAGCGGCCTGCCCGCTCATGTCCTGTTCGTACATTTCATCGTGGTTCTCGCGCCACTTACGGCCGTCCTGGCGATCCTGTGCGCGCTGTGGCCCGCGGCCCGGCAGCGGCTGGTGTGGCTGGTGCTCGCCCTGTCACTCGTCGTCACAGCGCTGACGCCGCTGACCACAGAGGCTGGCGAGTGGCTCGAGCACCGCGTCGGTCGTTCGCCGGTGCTGCACGACCACACCGAGCTCGGCGACACGATGATCTTCTTCGCACTGGCACTGCTCGTCGCGGCAGTACTGCTGGCCGTCGTCCACGTGAGCGCCGCCCGGGGGCGATCGGTGTCGACTGCCCTGGCGGCCGCCGTCGCGGTGTTTGTGGTGGTGGCCGGCGTCGCGACGATCGTGCAGGTGTACCGCATCGGCGACTCCGGTGCGAAGGCCACCTGGGGTCAGATCGCTTGAGTCACACCGGGTTCTGAGCCTTCGAGATCACACTCACCCCGTTCAGCTGTGCAGAGTGACGCTTGGGGACTCCCCGAACTCCGTGCGGTAGGCCTGGCTGAACCGCCCGGTATGGGCGAAGCCCCAACCAATGGCGATCGCGGACACGGTGTCGTGTGATGGGTCGGCGGCCAAAAGATCTCGGTGCGCGCGCTCCAGCCGGACCCGGCGCAGGTATGCCATCGGGGTGGTGTCGAGGTGTCGACGGAACATGTACTGAACGGCTCTGGGCGTGACGTTGATGGCAGCGGCGATATCTCCCATCGAGATGTCCCGCGCACAGTTGGCCTGAATGTAGTCGATCGCCCGGCGCACCAGGGGTGCCGAGACCTGGGGATGTTCGACCTGCTCGGCGTCGGCATAGGTGTTCGGGAAGACATGCAGGAGTGTCGACGCCAGCAGCGAGACGGCACCGCCCACCAATAACGCGGCATCGTCGGGACAACGCACGCTCGACAGCGTTGACCTCACGTAGTCGATGGTCGTCCCCCACTGTGCCGCCGCGGCGCGCGACCGAGGCCGGCTGGCGGTGAAGCGAACCGTGGGTCCGCCACCGGTCGCCGGATCACCGGTGATCCGCAGCAGCGCCTCGGGTGCCAGCGCCGCAACTGACAACTCGGCATCTTCGGTTTGTGCCCAACACGGTCGACCGGGGCGCACGGCGAGGACAACCTCGCCGGTCACGCACCGCTCGGCCCGGGCGGTGGTCCCGATCCGGGCGTTGCCCGCCTTCACCTGAGTCACGAGGTAGCAGGACCATTGGCCGGTCTCGAACTCCAGAGCCCTCGGCAACTGCGCCTCGGTGATGCTGACCTGTCCGATTGCCACCCGATTCAGCCGAATCGGGTGTTCCGGCTCGAGGCCGTCGATGCGCCCGAGCGCACCCCAGGCGCTGGTGAAAAACGCGGCGGCCGCGGCTGGATCAGCGGTGGTACAGGTGGTGTGGTGCGGAAACGCGCCGATGAGAGCTGTGATGATCGGTCCTGACTTGAACGGCGACTCAAGCCACCGCGACGCAACGCACCGAAACGGGCGGCACTCGTCGTAGGGGTTGTCCGGCTCGAGCGTGGTTCTCAGCTCTGCCGAAAGCCTACTCCGCGCGGCCTGTCGAGCTCGGGCTACAACCCGATGACCACAGGGCAAGACGGTCTGGTGACCTTAGGTAGAACACGTTCTACTATCGCGGCATGCGATTCACCTACGCCGAGGCGATGATCGATCCATCGTTCTACATTCCGCTTGCCAAAGCCGTCGAGGCGGCCGGCTACGACGCGATGACGATTCCGGACAGCGTTGCCTACCCGTTCGAGTCGGACTCGACCTATCCCTACACCCCCGACGGCAACCGGGAGTTCCTGGACGGCAAGCCGTTCATCGAGACGTTCCTGCTCACCGCCGCGCTGGGTGCGGTGACCGAGCGGCTCAAGTTCAACTTCTTCGTCCTCAAGTTGCCGATCAGGCCGCCGGCCTTGGTGGCCAAACAGGCCGGCTCATTGGCCGCGCTGATCGGAAATCGGGTGGGACTCGGCGTCGGAACCAGCCCGTGGCCCGAGGACTACGAGTTGATGGGCGTGCCGTTCGCCAAGCGAGGCAAGCGGATGGACGAATGCATCGAGATCATCCGCGGGCTCACCACTGGTGACTACTTCGAATTCCACGGGGAGTTCTACGACATCCCGAAAACCAAAATGACGCCCGCGCCATCCGAACCCCTTCCGATCCTGATCGGGGGACACGCCGATGCCGCGCTGCGCCGCGCCGCCCGCAACGACGGCTGGATGCACGGCGGCGGCACCGACGACCTCGACGACCTGCTGGTCAAGCTCAACCGGTACCGGGACGAGGAAGGGACGTCTGCTCGGCCATTCGAAATCCACGTGATCTCGCTCGACGCGTTCACCGTCGACGGGGTGAAACGTTTGGAGGACAAGGGAATTACCGACGTGATGGTCGGATTTCGCCTTCCCTACATCAAGGGGCCCGATACCGAGCCGCTGGACACCAAGATCCGCAACCTCGAGATGTTCGCCGAAAAAGTGATCGCAAAGGTCAACCGCTAGAGCGGATCCCACTTCGGAGCGCGCTTCTCGCGGTGCGCCATCGCGGCCTCGCGTGGATTGTTGGTGAACCCGGTCAGCACCTGCGTCCGGTTCTCGATCTCCTTGGCGTGCCGCAGGCTCGGCGCATCCAGGGCGGCGTTGAGCCCGGTCTTGGTCTGCCAGACCCCGAACGCATTGTTGGCGGCGATGCTGCGCGCCATCGCCAGGGCTGCGTCGGCGAGTTCGTCCTCGGACACCACCTCGTGCACCAGCCCGATCCGGTAGGCCTCGCCCGCGTCGATGATCCGTCCGGTGAGCATCATCTCGCGGGCCGCACCCGCTCCCACGATCTTCGGCAGCAGATAGCTCGTGCCCATGTCCAGCGACGAGAACCCCGCCTTGATGAACACCGAACCGAAGCGGGCGGCTTGCGAGGCGATCCGGATGTCGCAGTGCAATGCGTAGGCCAATCCGCCACCGACGGCGACTCCGTTCACCGCCGCGACCACCGGAATGGGCAGCTCGTAGAGCCGGGTCAACTGATCGGCCAGCCGAACCTGCGCGTCGTAGGTGGTCTTGAATTCCGCTCCCGCCGGCTCGGTCCACGGTTGCCCGGTGCCACTGAGGTCGGCACCCGCGCAGAAGCCCCGGCCCGCGCCGGTCAGGATCGCGACCCGGTAGTTCCAGGAACTCAGCTCGTCGAGGGCGTCATCCAGCCCGTCCATCAGGGCACCGTCGATCGCGTTGAGCAGATTCGGCCGGTTCAGCGTGACCCTGACAATCCCGTGTTCGATCTCCTCGAATTCCACCGCAGCCATGTGCTGCACGTTAGCGGTGGGGCCGCACCGGGTATAGGGCGCCCATGGCTACTGTTGACGTAACCGTTCCCTCCGATGTGTCGCCGCAGCAAGCCTGGAAACTGGCCTCGGACCTCAACCGCTTCGATGAGTGGATGACGATCTTCGCGGGTTGGCGAAGCCCGGTACCGGAAACGATCTCCGAGGGCACCGAGGTGTCGTCGCTGATCAAGGTCAAGGGCTTTCGCAACACCATCCATTGGCGGGTCACCGAGTACGACGAGCCGAACACCATCGGTCTGACCGGCACCGGCTGGCCCGGTATCAGGATCTGCATCACGATGAACGTGAAGGACGCCCAGGATCGCACCTGCTTTCACCTGATCGCCGATTTCTCCGGAGGAGTGCTCAACGGGCCGGTGGGGCGCCTGGTCGCGAAAATCCTCGAGTCCGACGTCCGCAAATCGGTGTCGAATCTGGCCGCTTTGGCCTGAGGGTGACGCCGGCGTCAGCCCGCGCTACCGTGCTTACACCCAATGACGGGAGGAAGCCGGGATGGGCGGGTATCGCCAACTGTTCGACGCCAGCGTCGCTGACCCCTGCGCATTCTGGGCGCAGGCCGCCCGCGCGGTCACCTGGACTCGTGCGCCCCAGCGCATCCTCGACGACAGCAACCCGCCGTTCTACCGGTGGTTCCCCGACGCAGAACTGAACACCTGCGCCAACGCGCTGGACCGGCACATCGACGCGCGCGGGGACCAGCCCGCGCTGATTTACGACTCGCCGGTCACCGGTGCTCAGCGCGTCTATACCTATCGCGAATTGCTCGATGAGACAGCACGATTCGCTGGCGCGCTGCGTGATATGGGGGTCGGCAGAGGCGACCGCGTCGTGCTCTACATGCCGATGATCCCCGAGGCGGTCATCTCGATGCTGGCCTGCGCCCGCCTTGGCGCGGTGCACTCGGTGGTATTCGGCGGGTTCGCCGCGCACGAGCTGGCCACCCGCATCGACGACGCGCAGCCCGTCGTGATCGTCTCGGCGTCGTGCGGTATCGAGCCGACCCGGGTGGTGCAGTACAAGCCGATGCTGGACCAGGCGCTGTCACTGGCCTCCCATAAGCCCGCCGCGTGCGTGATGGTGCAGCGCGACAAGCACACCTGCGACCTGGTAGACGGCCGCGATGTCGACTGGGCTTCCGCGATGGCCGCGGCCGAGCCCGTCGACCCGGTGCCGGTGGCCGCGACCGATCCGCTGTACGTGCTCTACACCTCTGGTACGACGGGCAAGCCCAAAGGCATCGTCCGCGACAACGGCGGCCACGCCGTCGCGCTGTTGTGGACCATGAAGCACGTCTACGACATCGACCCGGGTGACGTGTTCTGGGCCGCCTCCGATGTCGGGTGGGTGGTGGGCCACTCCTACATCGTGTACGGGCCGTTGCTGGTCGGTGCCACGACGGTGCTCTACGAAGGAAAGCCCATCGGCACACCGGATCCCGGCGCCTTCTGGCGGGTGGTGGCCGAGCACGGGGTGAAGGCACTGTTCACCGCGCCGACGGCCATTCGCGCGATCCGCAAGGAGGATCCGGCGGCCTCGCATGCCGACCGGTACGACCTGTCGAGTCTGAAGTATCTGTTCCAGGCCGGCGAACGGCTGGATCCCGATACCTACGCCTGGGCATCGGCGAAACTCGGTGTGCCCGTTGTGGATCACTGGTGGCAGACCGAAACCGGCTGGGCGATCGCCGCCAATCCGATGGGCGTGGAACACCTTCCGCTCAAGGCCGGTTCGCCTACGGTGCCGATGCCGGGCTACGACGTCCAGATCCTGCGGGTCGACGGCAGCCGGTGTGAACCGAACGAAGAGGGTGCAATCTGCATCAGTCTGCCGCTGCCGCCAGGGACGCTGCCGACCCTGTGGGGCGACGACGCCCGGTACGAGGCGTCGTACCTGTGCGAGCACCCGGGGTATTACCTGACGGGTGACGGCGGCTACCTCGACTCCGACGGCTACCTGTTCGTGATGGGCCGCATCGACGACGTGATCAACGTTGCGGGACACCGATTGTCGACGGGTTCGATCGAAGCGGTGCTTGCCGCGCATCCCGCGGTGGCCGAATGCGCGGTGATCGGCGTGGCCGACGAGATCAAGGGACAGGTGCCGCGCGGCTTCGTGGTGCTGAAGGCGGGTGCGTCGGCCGAGGGGCTGGCCGAAGAGTTGGTGGCCGCGGTGCGCGAAGAGATCGGCGCGGTGGCGTGCTTCCGGTTGGTCGATGTGGTGCCGGCGCTGCCGAAGACCCGCTCGGGCAAGATCCTGCGCAAGACGATGCGCGGCATCGCGCACGGCAAGGACGAGCCGGTGCCGTCGACCATCGAAGACCCAACGGTGCTGGAGACCTTGAAGCCGATCCTGCAGGGGTAGGGCATTGACCGTCACCATCGACGAAATCCACGTCGCGGACCCCGCGTCGGCATGGCGAGATGCCGGGTTCA
Organism: Mycobacterium sp. EPa45; assembly: GCF_001021385.1. Taxonomy (NCBI): domain Bacteria; kingdom Bacillati; phylum Actinomycetota; class Actinomycetes; order Mycobacteriales; family Mycobacteriaceae; genus Mycobacterium; species Mycobacterium sp. EPa45. Next base: position 5,130,501 of record NZ_CP011773.1, read on the forward strand.
GCGTGGACGCCGACTCGGTTTCCCGAATCGGCGACGTCCGGATACGTCTGGTCGGGGGCGGCAGCGGAATCGTCGGTTGGTCGCTCCGGGGTGTGGTTCAGGACGGCGCACTCGACGGGATCCCGACTGTGCGGTCTGATGCGATCGCCGCCGCGCCCGACAGACACCCGAACGGCGTCACCGAGATCGACCACGTTGTGCTGTTGTCGCCCAACCTCTCCCGGACCGTCAACGCCTTGGCGGCGATCGGCGTACAGCCGCGTCGGGAACGGGATGCCGAAGTCGGCGGGCAACCGATGCGGCAGGTTTTCTTCAGGCTGGGCCCGGTGATCCTCGAGGTCGTCGGCTCCCCGGATGCTGTGAACGACGGTCCGTCGTCGTTGTGGGGGATCACCTACGTCGTCGCCGACATCGACGCGACGGCAGCGTTCTTCGGCGACCGCACGTTGCCGGTCAAGGATGCGGTGCAGCCACGGCGCCGGATCACCACACTGCGGCACCGAGATCTGGGCATGTCGGTCCGCACCGCGATGATTTCGCCGCCTATTCTCGGCTCAGTGTCAAGGTGAGATTGCCGCTCTTGCGGTGGTTGGATCCTTTACACCTGGTGTCTGGCTCGTAATCTCGGTGCCGCCTTCGGGTTGGCGTGCATGGGTTTTGTCGGCATCAGGTGTGAAGGACCGGCCGGCGTGACTTGATAGGAGCGTGGCATCGCCCCCACTGAGATGTGTCCGCCGACCGGCCCAACCGTCACCTCACAGTGAATGGAGGCAACCACCATGGTTGTTGTTGGAGCCGATGTACACAAGCGCACGCACACCTTCGTCGCCGTCGACGAGGTGGGCCGCAAGCTCGCAGAGAAGGTGGTCAAGGCCACCACTGACGGGCATCGTCAGGCCGTGCAGTGGGTCCGATCCCAGTTCGGGGTCGAGGTGGTGTGGGCGATCGAAGATTGCCGGCACTTGTCGGCGCGGCTGGAGCGAGATCTGCTGACTGCTGATCAGAAGGTGGTGCGGGTGCCGCCGAAGTTGATGGCCTATGCCAGAGCCTCGGCACGGACCCGGGGTAAGTCTGACCCGATCGATGCGCTGGCCGTGGCGCGGGCCTACTTACGGGAGCCCGATCTGCCGATCGCCTCACACGACCAGACCTCACGCGAGCTGAAGTTGCTGATTGACCGCCGTGAAGACCTTGTCGGGCAACGGACTTCGACGATCAATCGGTTGTTGTGGCGGGTTCATGAACTCGATCCCGACCATGCCCCGAAATCGGGCTCTTTGGATCTAGCCAAGCATCGCAGGTTGCTCGGCGACTGGCTGGACACTGTGCCTGGTCTGGTCGCTGAGCTCGCCCGCGACGAGCTGGCGGACATCACCCGGCTCACCGAACAGATCGATGCGTTGGCCAAGCGGATCGGTGAGCGCGTGCGGGTCATCGCACCGGTACTGCTGGCGATGCCGGGGTGCGGCGAGCTCACCGCGGCCAAGATCGTCGGTGAAACCGCCGGTGTGACTCGCTTCAAAAGCGAGGCGGCTTTCGCCCGTCACAGCGGTGTGGCGCCGATACCTGTGTGGTCGGGCAATACCGCCGGACGGGTCCGCATGACCCGCACGGGCAATCGCCAACTCAACGCCGCGCTACACCGCATCGCCGTGACCCAGATCCGCCTTCCCGGCCTCGGACAGACCTACTACCGACACCGACTCGCAGAAGGCGATTCCAGCACCGAGGCCTTGCGCTGCCTCAAACGCCGCCTGGCCCGCGTCGTCTACAGCCATCTCCACACCGATCACAGAAATCGAACACAGCCTTGCCAAACGGCAGCGGCTTGACATAGGAGAAACGCATGAGCTCGGAGGTCAGCGAGACGGTTGTCATTCACACCGACGGCGGCTGCAGGCCCAATCCCGGCCCCGGGGGCTGGGGTGCGGTGCTGCGCATGCGCGAACACGTCCGCGAGATGTGCGGCGGCGAGCCAGGCGCGACGAGCAACAACCGGATGGAGCTGACCGCGCCGATCATGGCGCTGGAGGCGCTGACCCGGCCCGTGAGCGTGCACCTCTACACCGACAGCACGTATGTCCGCAACGGCATCACCAAGTGGGTGCTGGGCTGGGAGCGCAACGGCTGGATGACCTCGGCGAAGCAGCCGGTGAAGAACGTCGACCTCTGGCAGCGGCTTCAGCTCGCCTGTGCACGGCACCGCGTCGAATGGTTCTGGGTGAAAGGCCACTCGGGAGTCGTCGACAACGAGCTGGCGGACCAGTTGGCGACGCGCGGGTTGCAGGAGGCGGTTGCTGCGGCGGCGGTCGCGATCTAGCGACTTATCCACACATCAGGATTCATCCACAGATCGGGTTGAGCCCGGCTCTCGCCTCGTTGACCCCGAGTAGCGTTTCGAACATGAGTTCTATCAGCCAACGGTTGGATGCACTCGACGACCTCGTCGCATCCATCGCCGCTGTCGATTTCGAGGCGTTAGATCCACCTCAGCGGTTCGCGGTGGTGGAGCGCCTCGAGACCGCTCGTCGTCGGCAGGTGGCGGTGTCGCATGCGCTCGTGGCTCGGTTGGAGCGGTTCGAGGGCTGCCCGAAGCTGCCGATTGCTCTGGCTGATGTGTTGCGAATCAGCCCCGCCGAGGCGCGGCGTCGGATCAAGGATGCCGAGCAAATGGCGCCGCGCACGGCGTTGACGGGTGAACTCCTGTCCCCCGCGTTGCCGGAAACGTCGAAGGCCTGGCAGGCCGGACACCTCGATGGTGAGCATCTGGAGGTTATTCAGAAGTTCTTTCACCACCTCCCCGGCCATGTGCCACCGGTCGAGGTGGAGAACGCCGAGAAGATGTTGGCCGAGCACGCGGTGAACCTGCGACCCGACCAATTGGCGAAGGTGGCCGTCCAATTGAGTCTGGTACTCAACCCCGATGGCATGTTCTCTGATAGGGACCGCGCCCACCAACGCGGCTTCACCTGGGGCCGGCGCCGCGCCGACGGCATGCGGGAAGGCAAGCTGGTCGCCGACCCGGAGTTGCAGGCCGAGATGGAGCCCTGGTTCGCGAAGTTCGCCGCCCCAGGCATGTGCAACCCCGACGACGAGAAGCCGACCGTGGTCGGTGAACCCACCGACGAGGCCGCTGCACGGGACTCACGAAGTCACACCCAGCGCCAGCATGACGCCCTCAAAGCGCTCGTGCGCGGGCGGTTGGGAGATCCGAAACTAGGTCAGCACAACGGCTTACCCGTGACGGTCATCGCCACCGCGACTGTGCAAGACCTCCAGAATCAAACCGGGCACGCGGTGACCGCCGGCGGTACGCTGCTACCGATACCGGACCTGACCCGGATGGCCAGCCACGCCTACCATTATCTCGCGCTGTTCGACGGTGTGACCGGGCGCGCGTTGTGGTTGGGCCGCACTAAACGCATCGCCACTGCTGATCAACGAATCATGTTGTACGCCAAGGACCGCGGCTGCACACGTCCCGGTTGCAACGCACCGGCCTACCACAGCGACGTCCACCACGCCGCCCAAGACTGGGCCAAAGGCGGCAACACCGACATCGACGACCTCACCCTGGCCTGCCCACCGGACAACGAACTCGTCGAAACCGGCGGCTGGACCACCCGAAAACTCCCCAACGGCGACACCGAATGGATACCGCCACCGGGGCTTCCGATGCTGCGCGGCGGCGTCAACGATTACCACCACCCGGAGCGGCTCCTTGGCGAAGGCCGACCGCCCGATGGGGCGGACGACGCGGCCTAACTCGGCGACTCCAGTTTCACGTCGGCGGGCACCTTGTCGGGCCGCAGGCCGCGCCAGCTCGGGTGGCGCAGACGGCCGTCGGACGTCCACTCACCGAAGCGCACCTCGCCGACCAGCTCCGGCCGCACATAGGTGACGCCCTTCGCGTCGACCCTGGGAAGCGGTGTGGCAAAGGGCGATTCGTCGGTGTGCAACGGCTCCAGGATCTTCTTGAGCTTCGTCAGTTCCTTATCCGAGAAACCGGTCCCCACCCGGCCGACGAACCGCAGGCCACCATCGCCGGGAATGCCGAGCAACAACGCACCGATACCGCTGGACCGCCCGCCATTGCCCTCACGCCACCCGCCGATCACGGCCTCCTGGGTATTCCAGTTCTTGTCCTTGATCCACGCCGCTGATCGCCGACCCGGCTGATACGTCGAGTCCCACTTCTTGGCGACGACGCCCTCCCACTTCTTCTTGCGGGAGAACTCGAGCGCCTCCGGACCGTCGCCGTCGAGTAGCGGCGGCACGATCAGATCTGTTCCCTCGGCGAAGGTTTCGAGCACCTTCCGTCGGTCGCGGTATTTCGCCTTCAGTAGTGAGCGCCCGTCGAGCCGCAGGATGTCGAACGCCCAGAACTCGATCCTGGTGGCGCGCACCCGGTTCTGCATCTCACCGAAGTTCGGCACGCCGTCCGCATCGAGGGCCACCACCTCGCCGTCGAGGATGACGTCATGGTCAGCGAGATCGGCCGCCAGAGAGCGTAATTGCGGATAGTCGGCAGTCAGGTCGCGCCCGCTGCGGGACTGCGCCCGCAGCTGTCCGCCCGAGATTTCGACCAGTAGCCGGTAGCCGTCGAACTTCCCCTCGAACGCGTACTGCGCCCCGGTCAGCTTCTCGACCGACCCCAACGTCGCGAGCATCGGCGAATAATCCTGTAACCGTGGTGTCGGCTGCTCCTTCATCCGGTGCGCAAGCCACTGGTCGCCATTGGTCTGAATCAGCGCGTAGCGGCCCGAGATTCGCTGGCCGTGCAGATCGACGATGACCTCGCCGCCCTTGTCGCCGGAGTCCCGGAACTTCTCGGCCTCATAGGTTCCGGCATCCCAGATGATCACCTTGCCCCCGCCGTACTCGCCCTTCGGGATCTGCCCCTCGAACGTCGCATACTCCAGCGGGTGATCCTCGGTGTGCACGGCCAGATGGTTCACCGCCGGGGTCGCCGGCAGATTCTTGGGCACCGCCCACGACACCAGCACGCCATCACGCTCCAGCCGGAAGTCGTAGTGCAGCCGTCGCGCATGGTGTTCCTGGATGACGAACGTGTTGTTCTCCCCTACGGCGGGCTTGGCCGCCGGCACCGGCTCGGGTGTCTTTGCCGCATCCCGCATGCTGCGATATGTCGTCAGCCGGTCGTGCCGCGGTACGTCGTCGTCCAGGGCGGCCAGCAGATCGCCCTGCTCGGCGACCCGCGCCAGCACCTCGTGGTACTCCAGGTGCCGCAGCTCGGGATCACCGATCTCGTCCCACGTCCGGGGCGCGGCGACCGTCGGGGTCTCCCGGCCCCGCAGGGAATACGGCGCGATCGTCGTCTTGGAGCCGCTGTTCTGGCTCCAGTCCAGGAAGACCTTGCCGTCCCGCAGGCTTTTGGTCATCGTGGCCGTGACGAGCTTGGGCATGCTTTTCTCCAGCTGCTGGGCCACTCGGCGGGCGACCACGACCGCACCGTTGCTGCTGACCGGATCGGCCAGCGGTGCATAGAGATGCAGACCCTTGCTGCCACTGGTGAGTGGGTAGACCGTCAGCCCGATATCGTCCATCAGCTCGCGGACCGCGTTGGCCACCTCGCACAGCTGCGGCATCGTGACCCCTTCACCCGGGTCGAGGTCGAACACCAAACGCGTTGCAGGGCCGGTCTTTCCGTCTGGGGTGAAACGCCATTGCGGCACATGGACTTCCAGCGACGCCTGCTGCGCGATCCATGCCAGCCCGGTCGCCGTCTCGATGATCGGATAGGTGGTGCTGCCCGAGCGATGATCCACCGTTGCACGCTCCAGCCACCCGGGCGCCGAGCTGGCCAGCTGCTTCTCGAAGAACGACGGCTCATCGACGCCGTTGGGCCACCGTTTGCGGGTGACCGCCCTGCCCGCGATGTGCGGCAGCATCACGTCGGCGATGGTCGTGTAGTAGGAGAACACGTCGGCCTTCGTGGTGCCGGTGGCCGGGTAGAGCACCTTGTCGGCGTTGGTCAGCGTGACACGCGGTCCCCTCGTCGCCCCCGGCGGCCACACCTCATTCACCATCACAAGGTATTACCCGCTGCTACCGTGGACTAGTGACCAAAATGCTGGTAGCCGCCCTGCTGGCGCTGCCCGCGCTGATCGGCATTCCACCGGCGGCCGCCGATCCCGAAGATCACGTTCCATACTGCTCGGGTGACCAGACCCCGATGAACAGCAACTGCCAGTACGCGCCCGAACAGGGCTTTATGCACGGTTCGCCGGGCGCGAATCCAGACGTCCCGCTCGGCCTGAATCCGGGCGTCGAGGCCGCCATCTAGCCGCGGCAGCCACGGTCAGGCCTGCATACTGGACATATGCGTTCCATCTGGAAAGGCTCGATCGCGTTCGGTCTGGTGAATGTGCCCGTCAAGGTGTACAGCGCCACCGAAGACCACGATCTGAAGTTCCATCAGGTGCACGCCAAGGACAACGGCCGCATCCGCTACAAGCGCGTGTGCGAGGTGTGCGGCGAGGTGGTCGAATACCGCGACATCGCCAAGGCCTACGAGTCCGACGACGGCCAGACCGTCATCATCACCGACGAGGACATCGCCACCCTGCCCGAGGAACGCAGCCACGAGATCGAGGTGGTCGAGTTCGTCGCCGCCAGCGAGCTCGACCCGCTGATGTACGACCGCAGTTATTTCCTGGAGCCCGACGGCAAGTCGTCGAAGTCCTATGTGCTGCTGGCCAAAACGCTTGCCGACACCGATCGGGTCGCGATCGTGCACTTCGCGCTGCGCAACAAGACCAGGCTCGCCGCGCTGCGGGTCAAAGACTTCTCCAAGCGGGACGTCATGGTCATCCACACGCTGCTGTGGCCCGACGAGATCCGTGACCCCGACTTCCCGGTGCTCGACAAAGAGGTGGAGATCAAGCCCGCCGAGCTGAAGATGGCCGGCCAGGTCGTCGAGTCGATGGCCGACGACTTCCGCCCCGACGAGTTCCGCGACACCTATCAGGAGCAGCTCAAGGAGCTCGTCGCGGCCAAGCTCGAAGGCGGCGAGGCATTCACCACCGAGGAGCAGCCGGCCGAGCTCGACGAGACCGAAGACGTCTCCGACCTGCTGGCCAAGCTCGAAGCCAGCGTCAAACGCCGCCGCGGGGAATCCAGCGACAGCGACGGTGACGGCGAGGCCAAGAAGGCCCCGGCGAAGAAAGCCGCCGCCAAGAAGGCGCCCGCCAAAAAGACCGCCGCCAAGAAAGCTCCGGCGAAGAAAGCCGCCAAGAAGTCCTGACCTTCCGGTGAATTTTCGCCGATTCTTGGAACTCGGCACCAAAGTAGAACGTGTTTCAGTTACGTTCCGAATTCAGCGCCGTTGACCGTCGCGGTCTTGTTACGGTGTTCGCCGACAAGGGAAGAGGGACACGTGATACTCGACAAGTTCAGACTTGACGGGCAAGTTGCAGTGGTCACCGGCGCCGGCCGCGGCCTGGGAGCGGCGATCGCCGTCGCATTCGCCGAAGTCGGCGCCGACGTCGTCATCGGCTCGCGCACCCAATCCGAATTGGAGTCGGTCGCCCAGCAGATCGAGGCGGTAGGCCGTCGCGCCCACATCGTCGTCGGTGACCTCGCCCATCCGGAGACGACGGCCGAGCTGGCCGGCACCGCCGTCGAGGCGTTCGGCAAGCTCGACATCGTCGTCAATAACGTCGGCGGCACAATGCCCAACGCCCTGCTCAACACCAGCGTCAAGGACATGAAGGACGCCTTCACGTTCAACGTCCTGACCGCACACGCCCTCACACTGGCGGCCGTGCCGTTGATGATCGAACATTCCGGTGGCGGCAACATCATCAACATCACCTCGACGATGGGCCGACTGGCCGGGCGCGGATTCGCCGCTTACAGCACCGCCAAAGCCGCCCTGGCGCACTACACCCGGCTGACTGCGCTGGACCTCTGCCCCAAGGTCCGGGTGAACGCCATCGCACCGGGCTCCATCCTCACCTCGGCACTGGAGATTGTCGCGTCCAACGACGCACTGCGCGACCCGATGGAGCAGGCGACGCCCATGAAGCGACTTGGCGATCCGCTCGACATCGCCGCGGCCGCCGTCTATCTCGCCTCACCCGCCGCGAGTTACCTCACCGGCAAGATGATCGAGGTCGACGGCGGCCTCATCGTGCCGAACCTCGACCTTCCCATCCCGGACCTCTAAGGAGCGCTCATGGCCATCCGCGTCGCCCAAGTCGGCACCGGCAATGTCGGTGTCCACGCGCTCAAGGCGCTGATCACCAACCCGGCGTTCGAACTGATCGGGGTCTGGGTCTCCTCGGATTCCAAGGCAGGCAGGGACGCCGCCGAACTGGCCGGGCTCGCCGACCCCACCGGCGTCACCGCGACCACCGATCTGGACGCGATCCTGTCGGCCAAGCCGGATGCGATCGTCTACAACGCGCTGGCCGACAACCGGCTGCCCGAGGCGCTGGAGGACTACCGGCGCATCCTGGCCGCCGGTATCAACGTCGTCGGCAGCGGCCCGGTCTTCCTGCAGTGGCCGTGGGAGGTGATTCCCGACGAGATGATCACGCCGCTGGAAGATGCTGCCCAACAAGGTAATTCGACCCTCTTCGTCAACGGGATCGACCCGGGATTCGCCAACGACCTGCTGCCGCTGGCGCTGGCGGGCACCTGCCAGAGCATCGAGCAGATCCGCTGCATGGAGATCCTCGACTACGCCACCTACGACAGCGCCACGGTGATGTTCGACGTCATGGGCTTCGGCAAGCCACTCGACGACATCCCGATGTTGCTGCAGCCCGGCGTGCTGAGCCTGGCCTGGGGCTCGGTGATCCGCCAGATCGCGGCCGGGCTCGGTGTCGAGCTCGACGGCATCGAAGACATGTACGTGCGCCAGCCTGCGCCCGAGGACATCGAGATCGCCGCCGGCACAATCGCCAAGGGCACGGCCGCGGGGCTGCGCTTCGAGGTGATCGGCTTGGTCGACGGCGCACCGGCGATCGTCCTCGAGCACGTCACCCGGCTCCGCGAAGACCTCTATCCGGAGTGGCCGCAGCCGGCCCAGCCCGGCGGCAACTACCGCATCGAGATCACCGGCGAACCGTCCTACGCCGTGGACGTGTGCCTGGGCTCGCCGAACGGCGACCACAACCACGCCGGGTTGGTGGCCACCGCGATGCGCCTTGTCAACGCGATCCCGTCAGTGGTGGCGGCACCGGCCGGCATCTGCACCACCATCGACTTGCCGCTCGTCACCGGCAAAGGGCTGTACGCTCCCTAGTTAGGGAACTGCCAGGAAAGGAATGTAAATGCGGCAAAGGCTGCGCTACGTCTTTCCGATCATCACCGCGGCCGGTGTGGCTGCCGGCGCGCTTGCGCCGACCGTGTCCGCTGACACGACGTTGATCAACCCGACGATTCCCAGCTGCGTCGACACTGGCGGCAGCACGGTCATCGGTGGCCAGACCACCGAGTGCGCCACGCCCGGCAACGTGCAACTCAACTCGACCCCCGAGGTCCCCGAGGATTTCGCCTACCCCTGGGGCGACGAGTTCTACGGTCCTGCACTGATTTTCGGTGGCCCCGGCCCCGTCGACCACGGCGGTGGCGGAGGTGGCGGCGGCCACGGCGGCGGAGGCCGCTGACTTTTTCTCACACGGCCACGAAGGAGGCCACCATGCGTACCAAGATTGTTCTTGGCGCTCCCCTACTTATCGCGGTTGTGAGTGCGGTCCTGGCCGTCCCGGCGGCCGCCCGCCCGGCCCAGTGCACGGACACCGGCCCCAGCACCACTGTCTGCGAAACTCCCGGACACGCAGCGATCGTCACGTCGCCGAACCCGGCGTTGCAGAATCCGCTGGCCGGCTGGGGCTGGGGTGGGGTCGGAATCGGTCTGGGCGGGATCTTCATCGGTTTCTGACGAGCCGTTTCGGTTACCCTAACTTTTCAGTTTGAGGCACCGGATAGAAAGCTCGGCGATTGGCACAGGTGACGCGCGCCCGTAGCGCAGGTTGGTATCTGCTCGGTCCGGCCTTTGTCGCGGCGATCGCGTACGTCGACCCGGGCAACGTCGCGGCCAACATCAGCGCCGGCGCACAGTTCGGCTTCTTGCTGGTCTGGGTGATCGTCATGGCCAACGTGATGGCCGGATTGGTCCAATACCTGTCGGCCAAACTGGGCCTGGTCACCGGGCGGAGCCTGCCCGAGGCCGTGCGGGACCACACCCGCACGCCGACCCGGATCGGGTATTGGCTGCAGGCCGAGCTGGTCGCTATCGCCACTGATCTCGCCGAGGTGGTCGGTGGTGCCATCGCGCTGCGGCTGCTGTTCGGCCTGCCGTTCCTGCTCGGTGGCGCGATCACCGGGGTCGTGTCGCTGATCCTCCTGGCCGTGCAAGATCGGCGTGGGCAGCAGGTGTTCGAGCGAGTCATCACGGGTCTGCTCATGGTCATCGCGATCGGCTTCCTGTCCAGCCTCTTCGTGCGGACGCCACCCGTCGCCGAGGTTCTGGGCGGGCTGCTGCCCCGCTTCGACGGCCCGGAGAGTGTCCTGTTGGCCACCGCCATGCTCGGCGCGACCGTGATGCCTCACGCGGTCTACCTCCATTCGGGGCTCGCCCGCGACCGGCACGGGCATCCCGAGGCGGGGCCACCGCGCGCCCGGTTGTTGCGGATCACCCGATGGGACGTCGGCATCGCCATGCTCGTGGCGGGTGCGGTCAACATGTCGATGTTGCTGATCGCGGCGACCAACCTGCAGGGCCGCGACGACACCGACTCGATCGAGGGGGCCCACGCCGCCGTTCGCGACGCGCTAGGTCCAACTGTCGCAATGCTTTTCGCGATCGGTCTACTGGCCTCCGGTCTGGCGTCGACGTCGGTTGGGGCGTATGCCGGTGCGATGATCATGCAGGGGCTGTTGCACAAGACCTTCCCGCTGCTGGTGCGCCGGCTGGTCACGCTGATCCCCGCACTCGTGGTGCTCGGCACCGGTATCGATCCCAGCCGCGCGCTGGTCATGTCGCAAGTCGTGCTGTCGTTCGGGATCCCGTTCGCACTGATCCCGCTGATCCGCCTGACCAGCAAATCGGAGCTGATGGGCGCCGACGTCAACAGCGCAGTGACCACGGCATGCGGCTGGACGGTGGCCGGAGTGATTACGCTGCTGAACGTGGTACTGATTTATTTCACGCTCGCCCACTGACATGCGGCACCCGTATTTCGCCTACGGGTCGAACCTGTGTGTGCAGCAGATGGCCCGGCGTTGTCCCGAAGCCGCCGACCCCCGACCGGCGACTCTGGCAGACCATGACTGGCTGATCAACGAGCGGGGCGTCGCGACGGTCGAACCTTTCGCGGGCAGCGAAGTACACGGAGTGCTGTGGTGGCTGAGCGATCACGACCTGGCCACCCTGGACAGCGCCGAGGGCGTGCCGGTGCGCTACCGCCGCGACCGGCTGACCGTGCACACCGCCGACGGACCCGCCCCGGCCTGGGTGTATATCGACCACCGCACCGAACCCGGTCCGCCCCGGCCCGGGTATCTGGAGCGCATCATCGACGGCGCCCTGCACCATGGCCTGCCGCAGCGCTGGGTGGACTTCCTGCGCCGCTGGGATCCCGCGAACTGGCCGCGGCCGCGGTCATCGAATAAGTCCGGCCCGCAGACACTTTCGGAACTGCTCGCCGATCCATCGGTTGCCGAGGTGAGTCGGCTGCGGTCGCGGTTCGGATTCCTCGCCATTCATGGCGGCGGCCTGGAGCAGATGACCGACGTCATCGCCGAGCGCGCCGCCGACGCCGCGGGCGCGTCGCTCTATCTGCTGCGCCACCCGAAGGACTATCCGCATCACCTGCCGTCCGCGCGCTATCTCGCCGCCGAATCCGAGCGCCTCGCCAACTTTCTCGACCACGTCGAGGTTGCGGTGTCGCTGCACGGCTACGGCCGCATCGGGCGCAGCACCGAGCTGCTGGCCGGCGGCCGCAATCGGGAACTCGCGAGCCACCTCGCAGGCCATCTCGAAGTGCCCGGGTACCGGGTCGTCACCGAGCTCGATGCCATCCCGGCCGAATTGCGCGGCCTGCATCCCGACAACCCGGTCAACCGGATGCGCGGCGGCGGCACACAACTGGAACTGCCGACACGGGTGCGGGGCGTGAGCCCGCGCAGTCAGCCGCCGAATGCCGACGACGGCCTGTCCCCGGTCACGTCGGCGTTGGTGCAGGGTCTGGTCGCGGCGGCGCACGCCTGGCCGGGGCCCTGATGCGCACGAATGGCGTCGTCTGCGTCTGTTAAGTCACACCCCATCCACGGGTCGGCCTGCTCCGAATAACTGGTGTGGAACCGACAAGCACCCGCCGCCCGACGACCGCGCTGTACCGGACCCGCATCACGCAGTTACACAGGTCACCGGTGCACCACCACACCGAGCGCAGCAGCTACAGCTGGTACGTCGACATCGATGACCTGCCCCGCCTGCCCCGCTGGCTGCAGCCGTTCGCCCGCTTCGAGGCAGAAGACCACTTCCACGGTGCGTCCGGAGACACCCTGCGCCAACGGGTCGACGCAGTGCTGGCCGACCACGGCGTTCACCTACCGGGTGGCCAGATCACCGCGCTGCTGTTGCCGCGCGTGCTGGGTCGGGCGTGCAATCCGCTGAGCCTGTTCTGGTGTCACAGCGCCGACGGTGTCCTGCGGTGTGTGCTCGCCGAGATGCAGCATGGCGGGCGCCAACACGTCCACCTGCTGCCGCCGGGTGAATGCGCGTCGCCGTTGGGCGGAACGGGCGGCCAGTTGGTGATCCGCGCCCCACAGCCCGACCAGGAGGTGGACCTGCGGATGTCGCTCGTCCACGACCACGAGACCGCACTGGTCGCGACCGTCCGCGGCGCCCGGCGGCCCGCGACCGTCGGGCAGATTCTGCGGCTGCAGGTGACGGCACCGCTGGCTCCGCAGATGACCGCGTTGAGCATGCGGGTCCACGAATTCGTGTTGCGCATGCGAGGTGTCCCGGCGATTCCGCGCCCCGCCGAGCAGCCGGAACGGCCGCCGCACACGGTGGCACTCCGCCCCGGCTGGACCGCACAGAAACGCTCGTGGATGCCATCGTGACATGCGCGGCCACAGGGGCCGTTAGGCTACGCCACGATGCCAGCAACACTTGGATGGCGGCGTTGACGACCGCGGCTGCAGAACTCGACGCCCTGCTGCGTCGAGTGGCACAGCGCGACGCAGATGCTTTTGCCACTTTTTACGACGCCACCCGCTCGCGGGTGTACGGCCTGGTCACTCGAGTTCTGCGAGACCAGGGCTACAGCGAAGAGACCACCCAGGACGTCTATCTGCAGGTGTGGCGGACTGCGGAAAGCTACGACCCGGCGTCGGGCAGCGCGGTGGCGTGGCTGCTCACCCTGGCGCACCGTCGTGCCGTGGACCGGGTGCGCTCCGAGCAGGCGGCCACCCAGCGCGACTCCCGCTACGGCGCGGCGAGCGTGGAGCCACCGTCGGATAACGTCGCCGACGCGGTGATCAGCGAGGATGAACGACGACAGGTGACCGCCTGCCTGGACGGGCTCACCGAAGTGCAGCGCGAGTGCATCGAACTCGCCTATTACCAAGGAATGACCTACGTGCAGGTCTCGGAGCGGCTGGCCGCCAACCTGGCTACCGTGAAATCGCGGATGCGCGATGCGCTTCGCGGCTTGCGTAATTGTTTGGGTGTGCGATGACTGAACCACACGCCAGCGACCTGCTGGAACTGGCCGTGCCGTATGCGCTGCATGCGGTGTCGGACGCTGAGCGCGGCGAGATCGAGGACCGGCTGGCGCAGCTGGGCCGGACCGACGCCGACGCCTTCTACGACGAGGTGCGGGCCGTCCGCGAGACCATGGCCGTCGTCTCGTCCGTGAGCGCGAGCGAGCCGCCGGCCGCTCTGCGGGAACGGCTGCTGTCCGCGGTGGCTGCCGACAACGTGCGCAGTCTCCCCGCGGCACAACCTGTTTCGACGGGCCGGGGCTGGCGGGCCGCGGTGTTGGCGGCCGCGGCCGCGGTGGTGATCGGCCTCGGCGCGGTCGGTGTCGGTATCGCGCTGCGGCCCGAGCCGGCGAAGGTGTCCACCGCGCAGCAGGTGTTCGGCGCCAAGGACGTACACACCGTCTCCGGCGCGATCCCCGGTGGCGGCACCGCGACGTTGGTCTTCTCCCGCGAGAAGAACGCCGGCGTGCTGGTGATGAACGATGTGCCGAAACCGGCACCGGGCACGGTCTATCAGATGTGGCTGGTCGGGAACACCGGTGCCACCTCGGCCGGGACGATGGACGACAACGCGGTGACGCCGTCGACGACGGCGGTGCTGCCCGACCTCGGCAACTCGAAGGCGCTGAAGTTCACCGTCGAACCGGGAACGGGCTCGACCCAGCCGACCGGCCAGGTCGTCGCCGAACTGCCGTTGGCCTAGGTTTCGAGCGTCGCCTCGGCGGCGACCGCGATCACGTCGGCGACATCGCGGCGTTCCCGCCACGCGGCCCGTTGCCGCATGGCGCCGTTGCCGTCGCGCAGCAGGCGCCCCAGCTCGGCGTGCACCCACTCACTGTCGCCGAGATCGTCCAGCGCGGGCTGCAACAATCCCAGCCACTCGCCCAACACCCGGGAGGTCGGGGCCGTCGCCCACCCCTCGATGACATCGATCGCCTGACCGTCCAACCCGTCGTGCGCGGCTTTCCAGTAAGCGGCCCGCACGATGTGGTCGTCGACCTTGGGCGCCTTGTGGCCGCCGCGCTCGGCGGCCAGTGCGGTCATCACCGCGGCGCGGCTCAGCGTTGCCAGCAGGACGGTCTCGGCCGCGGTGGCCGGAACGTCGGCCACCCTGATCTCCACGGTCGGGAACTTCCTGGACGGCCGCACATCCCAATAGACCATTCCCTCGTCGAGCATGGCGCCGGCGTCGTTCATCAGCGCGACGATCGAGTCATAATGCTCGGCCGAGTCGAAGTGCGGGGGCGGCCCGGCGCTGGGCCAGCGCCCCCACAGCACACTGCGCCAGCTGGCGTGGCCGCTATCGGCGTTGCGATAGATCGCCGAGTTGGCGGTCAGTGCCAACAGCATGGGCAGCCACGGCCGCAACCAATTGCTGACGGCGATCGCCGCGTCGCGGTCGGGTACCTCGACGTGCACGTGGCATCCGCAGATGCCCTGCTCGTGGGCGATCATGCCGAACCGCTCGGCGATCTCGCGATAGCGCGGGGTGTCGGTGATCGGGAAACTGTGCGGAACCGTGGGCGGCAGACCGACGGCCAGCAGTCGCGCACCGGCCTTCTCGGCCGACTCGGCCGCAACCTGCCGAAGCTCGATGATCTGTTGGCGCAGTTGCGAACTCGTCTGCGCCACGTCGGACGTCGTCTCGACCTGACACGAGGTCAACTCGAGTTGCAGGTCGACACCGCGCTCGGCCGCGTACTCGGCGACCTCGGTGTTGCGGGCGACCGGTTCGCCGGTGGTGGGATCGACGAGGAGGAATTCCTCCTCCACGCCGACGCTGGGGTGATTCACGAAGCACAGACATGCCCGCGCCGAGGTGGGGCCAAACCCAAATCGCAGGTCAACCGTGCCACATAGCGGGACCAACCCTGTCGATCGCGGCGCGCCCGGCCATAGCATGCCGCAATGGGCAGAGATTTTCGCTTCGGCATCGGTGTGCGATCGGTCAAGTCGGCACAGCGGCTGCGCGAGACGGTGCGCCGGTTCGAAGATCTCGGGTTCGACGTCCTGCACGTGCCGGACCATCTCGGCCGCTTCGGCGTGCCCGCACCTTTCCCGACGATGGTCGCCGCCGCCGAGGCCGCCAAGACAATGCGGGTGGGGACGTTCGTGATCAACGCAGCGTTCTACAAACCCGCTCTGCTGGCCCGCGACGCCATCGCCGTCGACGTCCTGAGCGACGGGCGGCTCGACCTCGGGCTGGGCACCGGCTACGTGCGGGAGGAGTTCGAAGCCGCCGAGATGCCGTACCCGAGCGCCGGCGAGCGGGTCGATCACCTGCGGCACACCACCCGGTACCTCAAGCAGACCGCGCCGACGATCCCGATCTTGATCGCGGGCAACGGGGATCGGGTGCTGCGCATCGCCGCCCAGCACGCCGACATCATCGGCCTCACCGGGGGCGGGGTGCCGCAGTACCCCGGCCATGACCCGCTCGCCGAGCGGATCGACTTCGTGCGGGCAGCGGCCGGTGACCGGTTCGACGGTCTCGAATTGAACATCGCGATCACCGGCGTGCCGACGGATTCGTCGGGCATCCCGGACCTCGCGCTGACCCGCGGCTACGCCCCGGATGCCACCGAGGAACAGCTGCTGGCACTGCCGACGGTGCTCACCGGAACGCCCCGCGATATCGCCGACACGCTGCGGGCCCGCCGCGACGAATACGGGATCACCTACTTCACCGTGCAGGACTACCACGCCGAGTATTTCGCCAAGGTCATCGAGCAGCTGCGCTAGGGGTTTGCGATCCCGTAAGTCGGGCAATGGCTCCAGAGCACGGGAGGCAAAGAGCATGGCGGTTTTACACGGCTTCTTGACGGAGCACGACGGTTACGACGACGGGAAAGTGCAGCAGTGCGCCGAGGGTGTGCTGGTGGGCTTGAAACGCTGCACGGTGGACGCCGCCTCCGGGGAGATCGACAAGGTCTCCGCGCGACATCACCTGGACAGCAGGCGGGTGGCCCATGCCCTGGTCCGGCTGGCTCAGGGCGTCGAACCCGAGGCCGACAGCAATGCGACGGCGGTCGCCCGCTACGAGTGGGGCGCGTTACTGGCGGGACGCCGATCATGATGCGGCGCATCGCCGCCTGGATTCGCCACGACTACCCCAGCGCGGCACCGGCGCAGGGCCACTGCGCACTGGTCGCACTGTGCCCATCTCGCGCTGGTCGCGCTGTGCCCACCACGCGGTAAGCTGCCAGCCGTTGCGCCCCCGTAGCTCAGGGGATAGAGCACGGCTCTCCTAAAGCCGGTGTCGCAGGTTCGAATCCTGCCGGGGGCACTGTGTGTACAAGGCGATGGATAACAGCATGCTGCTGATCACCGGACCGTCGGGCAATGTGGGTCAAGAAGTGGTCGAGGTGCTGCGCACCCGGTTGCAACCGGGCCAGTGGCGAGTGGCCAGCCGGCATCCGGACCGCCTGTCCGCCTTGCTGCAGGGTCAGGCAGACGTCCGTGCTCTCGATTTCTTCGACCGCACGACCTGGGCCGCCGCGCTGGACGAAGTGGAGTACCTCTTTCTGCTGTTTCCGTTGCCGGGCAATCGCGCGGCACGCGAGGCCGTGATTCCGTTTCTGGAGTCAGCCGAGCAGGCTGGTTGTCGTCAGGTGGTCTACGTGTCGGTCTTCGGCGCGGATCGAGCCCGCTTCATCCCGCACTACAAGGTGGAAGCCGCGCTGAAAGCCAGCGGTATGAGCTACACCATCCTGCGGTGCAGTTTCTTCATGCAGAACCTGCACCGCGCGTTGTCGACGCACGGCATTGACATCGCCGAACGCGGCGAGCTGTTCATTCCCGCAGGCCGGGGGCTCACGACGTTCATCGACGCGCGTGACGCCGCCGATGTCGCCGTCCGTGCACTACTCGAGCCCGAGGCACACCGAGATCGCGTTTATCACCTGACCGGCCCGGCCGCTCTGTCCATGGCCGAGGTAGCCGCGAAACTGACTGCTGCGCTTGGCTTCCCGGTGCGCTACACCCACCCGAGCCTGTTCCGTTTCGCCACCAGACTGCGTCGACGCAATGTCGGCTGGGACACGATCGGCTTCATGGCCGCTGTCTACACGCTGACGCGCCTCGGCCGCAATCAGCCGCTCACGAATGAGGTGGCCGCATTGCTGGGCCGACCACCCAGGACACTGGAGCAGTTCGTCGGTGACAGTGCGTGGCGGTGGCAGCAGCACGAGTGGACCTGAGCACTGCCGATGTGCGGCGGTTACGCTCACGAAAATCGTCGATGAATTCAAACAACCGGCGGCGGCGGGATCCATAAGCTGATGCGGATGTCCGGATCTGCTGGGTCTTCTGCAGGCCCCGAGCACGGCGGCTGGCCCGACCGGCTGGGGTCGGCCACCGGCTTGTTCGGCTGGGTGACGGTCGCCTACCTAGCCGGAGCCGTGTTGTCCTGGCAGTCGTTCGGTGCCGGCATCGGGCCGTCCTTCTTCCCGCCGGCGGGCGTAACGGTGGCGGCAATGGTCCTCAACCGCCGTGGTCGGTGGCCGATCATCGTCGCCGCCATCGTGATTGCCGAGCTGGCGGTGGACCTGCGCTACGGCGCCGGACTCCGTTCCGCCGTGATGTATGCGCTGGCGAACTCGGTGGAAGCCATCGTCGGAGCCTCGCTGCTGTTGCGATGGTGCCGGGGAGTTCCCGACCTGCGGCTGCGCCCGGACCTTGCGAAGTTCGTCGCCGCCGCATGTGTTGCCGGCCCGCTGACCGGTGCGCTGATCGGCGGCTCCGTGAGCGGGCTCGACAACGGGCTGATGTGGTACACCGCCGTCTTGCATTGGTGGGCCGGCGACGCAATCGGTGTTCTTGTGGTGGCCGGACCGATTCTGTTGTGGCGCAAGCAGATCGGAATTCTGCGAGCACGGCGCGCCGAGTCGGTACTGGTACTTGCGGTGACCGCCGCCCTGTCCTTCGCGGCCTTTTCGGTGCAGACACCGCCGGCTGTGCTGCTACTTCCCATTCTGGCGTGGGCAGCCATCCGCCTTGACGTCATCGGTGCGGCATTGGCTGGTGCGGTGGTGGCCTTCACGGCCAATTACATGACCGCGTCGGGCAACGGCCTGTTCGCATCCATGAATTCCGCGCCCCAAACCCGGCTGGCGTTGACCCAGGCATTCATCGCCGTCATGGTTCTGGTTTCGATGCTGGTGGCTCAAGAGGCGGCGGGGCGGCTCAACGTCATTCGCCTGCGACAAGCCGAACTTCGTGAACGCGGCCGGATCCAAGCCCTGGCGCGGCTGGCCCAGTCTCTATCGGCGGCGCTCACTCCCAGCCAAATCGGTGATGCCGTGGTGGAACACGTGTTGAACGACGCGGGGGCCCAGGCAGTGACCCTCGGGTTGGTCAGTGCTGACGGGCGCTGGTTGAACTGGGTGCGAACCGCCGGCTACCCAGAGAAACTGGCGACCCGCTTCGGTGAGGCCACCTCGTTGGACGACCCGTTGTCCGCTACCGAAGCCATCCGCACCGGGCAGCCCGTGATCATTCGCAGCCCAGCCGAGTTCCAGCGCCGGTTCCCCCGCAACCGGAGCTGGATGGCGTTGAGCGGAGCAGCATCCCTGGTGAGCTGGCCGCTGACATCTGGCGGCAAGCCGGTTGGCGCACTGGGGATGATGTGGACCACGCCGCAACCGCTTGACAGCGCCCAGGTGGCTTACGCGTCGACGGTGGCCACGATGGTGGGTCAAGCCCTGGTACGCGCTCAGCTCTACGCCGACGAGCACGCTCGGGCGGCGATTCTGCAGGCGGCAGTGTTGCCGACCGAACCCGGCGACGTCCCCGGATTGAAGCTGGCCGTCAGCTATGACCCGGCCGCTATCGAACAGGGCTTGGGCGGCGACTGGTACGACGTGATGGCCCTACCCGGCGGGAGGATCTATCTGACGGTCGGCGACGTGGTGGGTCATGGACTACCCGCCGTCGAGGACATGGCTCAATTGCGCAGCGCGGCAAGGGCATTTGCGATCCAAGGACTGCGGCCCGCACAGCTTCTGGCTGAAGTCAACACATTCACCGCTCATGCCAGCCATGGCAAGTTCGCGACTCTTGCGGTCGCGGAGTTCGACCCTGCGACCGGCTCGCTGTCGTACGGTTCGGCTGGCCATCCGCCGGCGTTCCTGCGGCGTGCCGGCAGCGGCCGCGTGCTGCGCCTCACCGAGGCCACCGGACCGGTGCTTGGACCCGTCCATGACGCCGTATACACCTCGGGTGAGGTCACTGTGGAGCCGGGCGACATCCTGGTGATGTACACCGACGGTCTGGTCGAGCGTCGCGGATATGACATCGAGGACGGAATGAGCAAGGCGCAGAGCATCATTGCGGGCTGGCACGCCGACACCTCGTTGACCGACGAGTGCCGGCTGCTGACGTCGACGCTTTCTCCGCCGCCACGCAGCGACGACGTCTGCGTCCTCGCGGTCCGATTCCAGAACGCGCAGGCGGAACGGTGAACCGCTAGGCGATCGATTGGTTGGCGTCGCCGCCGTGATGCGGTGGTCGCCGATCGACGGGATCGGTGTCCTGGTGCCGGCAACCATTTCCGCCGGCCCGCTTCGCCCGGTACATCGCCCAATCGGCCGTGGCCACAAGCCGGTCGACGAGCGACTTGTGGTCCCCGTCGGTGTCGGACAGCCGGACCGCGGTGGTGCCGACACTGGCGGTGACGCCCGCGGGCGACTCGGCGATAGACCTGCAGAGCCGTTCGGCCAGTTCATGGCAGTCGGCGCTGGGCGACGCGACAGCTACCAGGAACTCCTCGCCGCCACTGCGCGCGACGACCGCATTGGTTCCGGCGGCCCGCTCGAGGGCGCGTGCCACGTGCATCAACGCCGTGTCACCGGCCGCGTGGCCGTAACGGTCATTGACCGACTTGAACTTGTCGAGGTCGATCAATGCCACCGCCAGATGTGCGTCGAGCTCCCTGCCGACCTCGATGAGCCGGAACGCCTGGCGGCGGAACGTCCGCCGGTTGAGCAGCCCGGTGAGGGGGTCGCGTTCGGCGCGAAGCAGGTCCGTGCCGAGTGCGCGGACCAGGAATTGAATGGCCAGTGGCAGCGCGATGTTGATCTGGATGATCAGCCACCAGTCCACGGCGGCAAGGGCCGGATGCCCGTCGGCCGCCATCCGCACCGCACCGCTGCTCACCACGGCCGCCGCGACGGCGAAGTTGTAGAGCACCAGTGCCGTGGTGTGCATGAACGCGATGTAGGCGCCGATCGTCGCGAACGCGATGCAGCCGATGACCGCGGGCAGCGGGGTGGGATACGCCAGGCACGCCAGTGCGACCGAGGCGTTGGTGGCCAAGGCGAACGCCAGAGACTCACGCCGGCTTGGCCACTTCACGATGAACAGCGCAGAGCCGGCAACCCCGCCTGCGATGGCGAGCCAGGTCATGACCACCGGCAGCGTTCCGACGGGCCCATCAGCAGAGGCGAGTAACGCCAGCAGGCACGCGACGAACGATGCGGCCAGAGACGCCATCAGCGCACGCGCGGCACCGCGCATTCCGCGGGCGGCCAGGTAACCACTCAGCCATTCGTAATGAGTGGATTGCTGCCACCAGCGCCTGAGCGCACCCCTCACCATCGAGCGACCCCCACCAGCACCTCAAATCTTCGGATCAACGATACCGGTGGTCCAGTAGGGTTCGCGCCCGCTAGGAGCCCCGGGTTTCGATGACTCGGTTGGCGATGTCGATCAGCCGGGTGTTAGAGGTCTGGGACAGCTCACGCAACATCTCGAACGCGCGCATGGCGTCGACGTTGAAACGTTCCATGATGACGCCCTTGGCCTGACCGATGATGTCGCGGGTGTTCAATGCCGATTCGAGTTGCTCGCCGTGGCGGCTGGCCAGGATCGCCGACGCCGCATGGGCGGCCAGGACTGAGCCGATCGCCTCGGACTGTCCGTCGAAGGCGTGGGCCTGGAGACCGAACAGGTTCAGCGCACCGGCCGTCGAGTCGCCGGTGTAGAGCTTGAACGACAGGCCGCTGCGAACCCCGAGTTCGGCGACGGCAGCGCTGTACTTGGGCCACCGCCGCTCGGTGGTGAAGTCGTCGGTCCGCACGATCACCTCGCCGAGCGCGGCCTGGATGCACGGGCCTTCCCCGCAGTCCTCCTGCAGTGCGTCGAGCTTGTAGATCAACTCCGACGTCCCGAACAGCGAATCGAACTTGCCGCCCTTGCCCAGCAACAGCACGCCGCAGGTGTCGGTGCCCGGGATCATCTCGGTGGCCGCGGCGGTCACTCCGGCCAGCACCTCGTCGACGTTGCGGGGCACCGCGGTGGCCCTGGCCAGCTCGGCCATCCGCAACGCCAGATCGTGGTTGGACACAGACATCAAGCAAGTGTGCCCCACCGTCGGAGAAACTGAAGCACCCGCCCAGTCGATGAATAAGTTTGTGGATGAACGCCTGGGGCAATGCTGTGGCCCAAGCGGGCGCGGTGGTCGACACCCACGCTCGCTGAGGTCCTGTCGGTTCAGACCACGAGCCGACGGGGCCGCCCCTAATACCGACGGCTCAGCCGAATCCGCCCCGGCACTCTCTTAGCTGTAGTAATTTCGGCGCTGTGGCGAGCAATGTCTGGATTCTCGGTGGTTATCAGACCGACTTCGCCCGAAACCTCACCCGCGAAGATCGGGACTTCGCCGCGCTGACGAGCGAGGTCGTCGACCTCACCCTGAGCGAGTCGATGATCGACGCCGCCGACATCGACGTCGTTCACGTCGCGAACGCATTCGGTGAGATGTTCGCGCGTCAGGGTCATCTCGGTGCGATGCCCGCCACCGTCCACGACGGGCTATGGGACACCCCGGCCACCCGCCACGAGGCGGCCTGCGCGTCGGGCAGTGTCGCCGCACTGGCGGCCATGTCCGATCTACGGGCGGGCAACTACCGCACCGCGCTCGTCATCGGCGTGGAACTGGAGAAAACCGTGCCCGGTGACACGGCCGCAGCCCACCTCGGCGCCGCGGCGTGGACCGGCCACGAGGGCGCGCAAGCCAGGTTCCTGTGGCCATCGATGTTCGCCGAGGTCGCCGACGAGTACGACCGCCGGTTCGGCATCGACGACGCGCACCTGCATGCGATCGCGGCCGTGAACTTCGCCAACGCCAAACGCAACCCCAAGGCACACACCCGGGACTGGGTGGTCCCCGATCTGGTGGCGCACGGCAGCGACGACGCCGTCAACCCGCCGACCGAGGGCCGGATCCGCCGCTACGACTGCAGCCAGATGACCGACGGGGGCGCGGGCGTCGTCCTGGTCAACGACGACTTCCTGCGTGACCACCCGGGAGTGCGCCCGATCGGGCTGATCGAGGGCTGGGGTCACCGGACGGTCGGATTGGGCCTTCGGCAGAAACTCGACCGCGACGCGGCGAACCCCTACGTGATGCCGCACGTCCGGGCGACCGCGCGCGACGCGTTCAACCGGGCCGGCATCGAGCTCGACGATCTCGACGGCATCGAGGTACACGACTGCTTCACTCCGAGTGAGTACCTCGCCATCGACCACATCGGACTGACCGGGCCGGGCGAATCGTGGAAGGCCATCGAGAACGGGGAGATCGAGATCGGCGGCCGGCTGCCGATCAACCCCAGCGGTGGTCTCATCGGCGGCGGCCACCCGGTGGGCGCATCGGGCATCCGCATGATGCTCGACGCCGCCAAACAGGTCAGCGGCCTCGCCGGGGACTACCAAGTCGACGGCGCTCGCCGGTTCGGCACGCTGAATTTCGGCGGAAGCACCGCGACCACAGTCAGTTTCGTGATCAGATCGGCAGACGATGGACACTGAGATCGTCGGGAAGTTCCTCTCGACGCTGCCGGAGGACGACGACCACCCGTACCGCACCGGCCCCTGGCGACCGCAGACCACCGAGTGGCGCGCCGACGACCTCCTCGTCGTCGACGGAGAGATCCCGACCGACCTCGACGGGGTCTATCTGCGCAACACCGAGAACCCGCTGCACCCGGCTCTGAAGGCGTATCACCCGTTCGACGGTGACGGCATGCTGCACATCGTTGGGTTCCGTGACGGAAAGGCGTTCTACCGCAACCGCTTTGTTCGCACCGACGGGTTCGCGGCGGAGAACGCTGCCGGTGGCCCGCTCTGGCCGGGCCTGGCAGAACCACTGCCGCTCGCGAAGGTCGATTACGGCTGGGGCGCGCGCACGTTGATGAAGGATGCCTCCAGCACCGACGTGGTTGTGCACCGGGGCACCGCGTTGACGAGCTTCTACCAGTGCGGTGACCTGTACCGCGTCGACCCGTACTCCGCCGAGACGCTCGGCAAGGAGACGTGGGGCGGCCGCTTTCCGGCCGACTGGGGTGTCTCGGCCCACCCCAAGGTCGACGAACGCACCGACGAAATGCTGTTCTTCAACTACTCGAAGAAGGCACCCTACATGCACTACGGGGTCGTCGACGCGAACAACGACCTGGTGCACTACGTCGATGTGCCGCTGCCCGGCCCGCGACTGCCGCACGATATGGCTTTCACTCGAAACTACGTGATCCTCAACGACTTCCCGCTGTTCTGGGATCCCGAACTGCTGGAGCGCGACGTGCACATGGCCCGGTTCCATCGGGACATGCCGTCGCGGTTCGCGGTCCTGCCCCGGCGGGGCACGAGTGGCCAGATCCAGTGGTTCGAGGCCGACCCGACGTTCGTGCTGCACTTCGTCAACGCCTACGAGGATGGTGACGAGATCGTACTGGACGGTTTCTTCCAGGGCGATCCCGAGCCGACCGACAACGGCACCGGCACCAAGTGGCAGCGGGCGTTCCGGTTCCTCGCGCTCGACCGCATGCAGGCCCGGCTGCACCGCTGGCGGCTCAACCTGCGCACCGGCGGGCTCACCGAAGAACCGTTGTCGGACAGCATCACCGAGTTCGGCATGATCAACACCGGTCATCTCGGCGAGCCGTATCGCTACACCTGGGCTGCCACCGGTAAGCCGGGCTGGTTCCTGTTCGACGGACTGGTCCGCCACGACGTGCGCACCGGCGCCGAAGAGCGCTACTCCTTCGGCGACGGGGTCTACGGCAGCGAGACGGCCATGGCGCCGCGCGTCGGCAGCCGGGCCGAGGACGACGGCTACCTGGTCACGCTCACCACCGACATGACCGCCGACGCCTCGTACTGCCTGGTTTTCGACGCGGCCCGGCTCGCCGACGGTCCTGTGTGCAAACTTCAACTGCCGGAACGGATCTCCAGCGGCACACACTCCACCTGGGTAGCCGGAGACGCGCTGCGCCGCTGGCATACCGCGGACTCGGCCGCCGAGGCGATCGGGCTGTAGTGAGCGAAACGCAGTCCGTCGAGACGCCCATCGTCCTGGCGCCCGACGGCCCCAATGCCATCGGCCGCATGCTGGGCCTACTCGGCGACGAGTGGAACCTACTGATCGTCCAGCAGGCGCTGCTCGGCGCCAGCCGCTACAGCCAGTTCATGTCGCGGCTGCCGATCTCGAACTCGGTGCTTACCAATCGGCTGCGGACCCTGGTCGGCGACGGACTGCTGACCCGCAAGGTGCATGCCTCCACCCGGGCGCGTACCGAGTACCTGATCACCGGCCGCGGGCGTTCGCTGTGGCCGGCACTGTTGTCGATCTGGGAGTGGGAACGCAACTGGGTCGCCGAGCATCAGGAAGCGTTACCAGCCATGCGCCACCTGGCGTGCGGGTCGCACTTCGCACCGTTGTTGCGGTGCAACACCTGTCTGGCCGTGGTGACCGGATCCGAAGTGGAGCTGAGCCTGGGCCCGAGCGGAGATTGGACACGGTCGGCGCCGGCCGCCTCGACGCGGCGCCGATCGGAATCCGAGAGCGCGGCGCGCGAGGCCGGGCTGTTCCCGCAGACGATGAGCGTGTTCGGTAATCGTTGGGCTGCAGCACTTCTGGTGGCGGCCTTCCTGGGCACCACCCGCTTCACCGATTTCCAGACCCAGCTCGGCGCGCCGCCGAGCCTGCTGGCCGAACGGCTCCAGACGTTCTGCAATCTCGGCGTGTTCACCACCGCGCCGACATCGCGCTCCGGTCCTGAGCGCGCCGCCTACCTGTTGACCGAGAAGGGGCGGGCGTTCTTTCCGGTGCTGACCGCCGCATTGCAGTGGGCGCAGTGGTGGTTCCAGGCGCCCGAAGGACCGGCGATCGTGATGACCCACAATGGCTGCGGGTCGGGTTTCACCGGCGAGCTTGCCTGCGATCGCTGCACCGAACGGCTGAGCGGGGCCCAGGTCAGTACCGTCGCTATTTAGGCGGAAGTATCTGGAATCCCTTGAGGATCGCGGCCGAATCGGCTGCGTAGGTGGGGTTGTCGGGCTTGATCGTCTGCACGGTCAGCGTGCTGACGTAGTTGATGTCGCCATCTTGGTAAACCACCGCCAGTGAGGTGGCGGTGCGGGCCGGGATCTTGCCCATGGCCGGCGCGGTGTACGAGGTGGTTTGGGCGGTCGACCCGCACACCTGTGCGGGAGTGCTCTTGAGATCCTTGACCTTCAGCCGCGCGACCAGCTGCTGGTTCTGCGCGTCCAGGATTGCCTGCGCGTGGCCCACGTCGGTACTCACCTTCTGCAGGGTGACGACGGCATTGGGGGTGAATCCCTCATCGGTGAGCCCCGGATTCCGGATGGCGTACCGGATCGACTCGGAGTCCAGCTTGGTGGTGCGCTCCCAGCCCTGCGGCTGCGGTAGTCGCAGCCGCGGCTCCTGGTCGGTGCGGGTTGGGATGTCGGTCATCGGCAACGACACCTCGTTGCACTTGGCGGCTTCGGCCTTGTTCTTGTCGTCCGAACAGCCCGTGATCGTCACCGTCAGCGCGACCGCCAGTACGGCCGCCGCGACTGAAGTCACCTTGTGCAATGTCACCCCTTCGAAGAGCCCGGCCCAGCCTACCGGGGCCGCGAAATCTCCGAAAAAAGTGTTAGCACTCTCCACCTCCGAGTGCTAATCTGGCAGTGCACAGTAAAGCTGCCCGCCAGGGTGGTGGGCTTGCGTTCAGCGATGCAGGAGGTGAGTACTGTGCTTCGCTTCGATCCGTTCAATGACCTTGAAGCCATGACCCGGGGACTGTTGGCCAGCCAGACCGGAACCGATCGCAGCCCCCGATTCATGCCGATGGACCTCTACAAGGTCGACGACCATTACGTGCTGACCGCCGACCTTCCCGGCGTAGATCCAGGTTCGATCGACGTCAATGTCGACAACGGGACTCTGACGCTCACGGCGCACCGGTCGGCCCGCTCCGAGGACTCGGTGCAGTGGTTGACCAGTGAGAGATTCTTCGGCACCTACCGCCGGCAGCTGTCACTCGGTGAAGGTGTCGACACCGCCAAGATCTCGGCCACCTACGAGAACGGCGTGTTGACGGTGACGATCCCCCTGGCCGAGCGCGCCAAGGCGCGCCGCATCGAAGTCACCCGTTCCGGCGAGAGCAAGCCCATCGAGGCGACCACCGTCGAAGCGGGCTGAGGCTCAACCGTTTTTAGTTCAGGCTCAGCCGTCACCTATGACGGTTGAGCCTGAACGTCAGGTTGTTGCGCACCGCCGGCCATTCGATGTCCAGGATGGAGTACACCACGGTGTCGCGGCGGGATCCATCGGCGAGCAGCTGATGGCTGCGCAGCACTCCGTCGAGCTTGGCGCCGAGGCGTTCGATCGCTGCCCGGCTCACGTGATTGAAAAAGTGCGTGCGGAATTCGACAGCGACACAACCGAGTTGGTCGAACGCGTGCGAGAGCATCACCAGCTTGGTCTCAGTATTGACCCCGGTGCGCCGCGCCGATGCCGAGTACCAGGTGTGGCCGATCTCGAGCCGACGATTGGCGGCATCGACGTGGAACATGCTCGAGGAGCCGACCACCACACCGTCGGTCCGTCGCCGGATCACGTAGGTGACACCGTCGTCGGAGCCTTGCATGGTCTGCATGCGGCTCACCCACGTCGCGGTGGACTCCGGCGAAGGCGCGCTGGTGAACCACAGCTCGCCGACCGAGCCGTCGGCGGCCGCGTGCGCCAGTTCGGGTATGTGAGAGTCATGCAGTGGCTCAAGGGAAACCCATTGCGCGCCGGTCAGCGTGACCGGTTCGACGAACCGGCTCATCTGCGGCGCGCCAGAGCGGTGATCAACGCCCACACCGACGACAGCACCGCACCGCCCGCGCACACCGCGCCAATGTAGAAGCCGTACCCCACCGACACCGATCCGCTGACATTGAGGTGGTAGTACCAGTAGGTCAGCACGCCGAGCAACACCGAAATCACCAGCGCCGCCGCAGCGGCCAGGCGCGGGGACAGATTGCGCGCCACCATCGCACCGGTGACGATCAGCGCCGACGCCAGCAGCACGATCAACTGGCCGGCGCCGAAACGGGGCGGCAGCACGATACTGCCGACGGTGCCACCGATGGCGCTGGCCCGGCCGCCGCCCTTGACCGGGGTCGTCAACCACGGCAGCCAGGCGCTGATCGCCAATATCGCCGCGCAGAGCACGACGAACCAGCCCGCACGCAGGTGTGCCATGGTCAGACCCTAACCCGCCGCATCCAATACACCGGGCTGCCGCATCGACAGGGTCCGGTCCAGATCCAGCCGAGCCAGGAACTCGTCGTCGTGGCTGACCACGATCAGGGCGCCGCGGTAGGCACGCAGCGCGTCGACCAGCTGGGCCACGCTGGCCAGATCGAGGTTGTTCGTCGGCTCGTCGAGCACGAGAAGTTGGGGCGGCGGCTCGGCCAACAGCAGTCGTGCCAGCGCCACCCGGAACCGTTCACCGCCGGATAGGGTGGCCACGGGCCGGTACACCGAGTCGCCGCGCAACAGGAACCGCGCCAGGCGGGTTCGCACGAGCGCGGAGTCGGCATCCGGCGCCGCGGCGCGCACGTTGTCCAGCACGCTGGCGCCGTCGTCGAGCCCGTCGATGCGCTGCGGCAGGTAGCCGACACGATCGGTCAGTAAACGGCCCGCACTGCCTGCGATCAGATCGTCCAGGAACCGGGTCTTGCCGACGCCGTTGCGCCCGACGACAGCGACCCGTTCGGGACCCATCACCACCAATGGTCCACGCGTGCCTGGCAATTCGGCGATCCTTCGGGTGGCTGGCACACCGGGGTCAGGCAGGTCGACGTGAATGTGTTCGTTACCGCGCAGTCTCGCCTCGGCGGACTGCAGCGCCTCGGCGGCGTCGGCCGCCTTGTCCTCGAGCCCTGCGCGCAGCTTGCCCGCCGATACCTCCGCCGACGATGCCCAGTTGTTCATCACGATCTTCGGCGCCCGCTTGTTGGCGTAGTCCTTCTGCGCCTTGCGATTACGGCGAGCGAGCTTGGTCTCCGCCGCCGCGCGCTGTCGTCTCTGCACGCGCACCGTCTGTTCAGCGGCCGACACCGCCTGTGCGGCGGCGGCCTGTTCGCTTTCCAGATGGGCGAGCCATTCGCGATAAGGACCGCCGAACGACGTCAGCCGCTGGTTGTGCAGCTCGGCGGTGTGGCTCATCCGGTTCAACAGCGCCACATCGTGACTGACGACCACCAGCGACCCGGGCCAGTCGGCGATCAGGTCGTACAACCTGGTCCGGGCGTCGCGGTCGAGGTTGTTCGTCGGCTCGTCGAGCAGGGTGATGGCGGCCGGCTCGAGCCGAAGGGCGGTGATCGCCAACAACATCGCCTCCCCGCCGGATACCTGTCCCACTGTCCGGTCCAGGTCGGCGGGCTCCAAGCCGATTACGCGCAGCGCCTCGCCGGCGCGATCCGCGACGTCCCAGTCCTCACCGATCACCTCGAAGTCCCGTTCGGTCGCGCAGCCGGATTCGATTGCGCGCAGCGCAGCCAACTTCGCGCCGATACCGAGCACGTCGGCGATCGGCCACGTTGCGTCGAGGGTCAGGGTCTGCGGCAGGTAGGCGACGTCGCCGCCGGTGATGACCCGGCCGCGGGTCGGGGTGAGCTCACCGGCGATCAGGCGCAGCAGGGTTGACTTGCCGCTGCCGTTGGCGCCGACGAGTCCGGTCCGGCCGGTGGACAGCGTGGCGTCAAGGTCGCTGAGCGCGACGGATCCGTCCGGCCAGACGAAGTCGAGGTCGATCAGGGTGATGGCGGATTCGGTAGGCATGGGTCTCCACGTGGTTGTCAGCGGGCGGGGAAGCGGCGCTGTGATCCACGATGGGGACCCTCCTTTGGGACGCACGGGCAGGAACGACCGCCACGGTAGTGGCGTAATTACCTGCGGACAACCGATTTATCCCTACGCTGAAGCCATGGATCTCCCCGACTGGGTTCGCAAGCTCGAGATGGGACCCCATCCCGAAGGCGGCTTCTTCCGCGAGACCTGGCGCAGCGAGCTCGTCGTCGGCGAGTCCGCGTTGCCGCCGGACTACAACGGCCCGCGCAACGCCGGAACCGCAATCTATTTCGTGCTGCTGCCCGGTCAGCAGTCCGCCTGGCACACCGTGCGCAGCGCCGAGCTGTGGCTGTACCACCGCGGCAGTCCGCTGCTGCTCGACATTGGTCCGGAAAAGGAAAGCGCCACAAGGGTTCTGCTCGGCCCGGACGTCCTTGCCGGTCAACAGCCACAGGTGCTGGTGCCCCCGGGTCACTGGCAGCGGGCCCGTCCCCGCGACGACGAGCCGACGCTGGTCAGCTGCGTCGTGGTGCCGGGCTTCGACTTCGCGGATTTCGCGTTGGCGCCCCCTAGCGATTGACCGTCCGCAGCAGGTCGAACGCCGCGGCAACGAGTTCGGCGTTACCCGGCGCAATCGATCCGTCCGGCAACGCCACGGTGTCCTCCAACCCGATGCGGGTCTGCACTCCCCGCACGCCCGCGTGGGCCAGCAGCGGCCAGCAGCTGTCATCGAGGCCATGCAGCAATGCCGGCGCCGGCGAGCCGGCCCGCTGGATCCGCGCCAGCAGGTCGTCTGCGGTCGCGGTGTCCCCGTCGGGTCCGAGTTCGATCATCACCCGCAGGCAGTGCGGAGCCAGCTCCGAGCTCGCCCACGCTTGTGCGGCATCGGCATGAAAGATGCCGGCCTCCACCCCGACGCCCCGGCTCAGCAACAGCTCTGCCAGCTCCTCGGCGCCGGGTTCATGCCAGTTGACCGAGGCGAAGTCGGGCAGCACGGTCCACGCCTCGACCGTGCGCAACCGCCGCTGCGGATCGGGCAGCGCCCAGAACCCCGTCGTCACACCCAACGGCAGGCCCGGCACCGCGTGCCGCACTGCGCTCACCGCGGCGGCGACGACCTCCGGCTCCAGCGAGTCCGCCCCGTCGGCGGTCTTGGGGTGCAGGTGCACAGCCCGCGCCCCAGCGCCGTGCGCAGCGACGGCCGCGGCGGCCAGCTGCGGCGGCGACACCGGAAGGCCGGCGTGCTGATCGGGGGTGCGGGCGCCGTTGATGCAGGCCTTGACGTAGGGAGCTTTGGACACACGTCATTGTCACCCGTCGCGACGCCACTTTCCCAAGTAGCGTTTCCCCATGCGCGGCCACACCATCGTCTGCGGTGACGACGCACTCGGACAGCGGATCATCGATGAGCTGAACAACGCCGGAGTCAGCGTGGCGATTTCGCAGGCGCCCGAGCACCTGGAGGAGGCGGGGATCGCCACGGCCGCCGCGGTGATCTGTGCCGACGACGACGATGCGCGGAACCTGGAGATCGCGCTGCTGGCACGCCAGGCCAATCCGAAGGCGCGAATCGTCGCCCGGCTGTCCAATGCGGTGCTGCGCGAGGCGATGGCCGACGGCAACGGGCCCGGCGCCATCCTCGACGTGGCGGACCTGGCAGCGCCGTCGGTGGTCGAGGCACTGCTGAGCCGGACCACCCACACGATCGCGGTGGCCGGGGTGGACTTCGTCGTCACCGGTGCCACCGCCAGCCGGGACGGCACCCTGCGCGAGATCTTCGGCGACCTCGCCCCGGTCGCGGTCATCCGCGGCGACCACTCGGAGAACCCCGGCGAGATCATCGCCTGTCCGGGCCGCGACGTGCAGGTGCGGACCGGTGACTGGACTGCCATGATCGGCACCGCCGACGAGCTCGCCGAGCGGAATATCGAGATCGCCAAGCCCATACCCGCGTCGCCGCGGGCGCGTCCGCTGTTGGTCCGAATCGCCGACGCCGTGCGCGCGTTCGCCGAGGACCTGAACCCAATGTTCTACCGTGCGCTGGCGGCGTCTGCCTCGCTGTTGATCGGGTCGACGATCATGCTGCGACTGGCCTATGCAAAGCCAGGGATGAGCTGGATTGATGCGCTTTATTTCTCGGCCGAGACGATCGCGACAGTCGGTTACGGCGATTTCAACTTCCTCCAGCAGCCGACCTGGCTGCGACTGTGGGGTGTCGTGATGATGTTCGCCGGGGTCGCCACCACCGCCATTGTGGTGGCGTTCGTCGCTGATGTTCTTCTGTCCCGCCGGATTTCGCAGGCAGCCAACCGACAGAAGGTGCGTCACCTCCAGCGCCATATCGTCGTGGTCGGCCTCGGTTCCTTCGGGATCGGGGTGGCCGCAGTGCTCAAGGCTGCCGGACACGACGTGGCCGTGATCGAGCGCGACGAGGACAGCCGCTACCTCTCGGCGGCAGCTGAACTCGGGGTGCCGGTCATCTTCGGTGACGCCACGCTGCGGCAAACCCTGGAAGCCGCCCGCATCGGTGATGCTCGCGCGGTCGCGGTGCTCACCCAGGACGACATGGTGAACATCGAGACGGGCATTGTGGTGCGTGAAATGCTCGGTCCGCGAACGCTTCCCGGAGTCCAGCGTCCGGACGTCCCGATCGTGCTGCGCATCTATGATCGGGCGCTGGGATCGGCCGTCGGCACGCGATTCAAGTTCGAGTTCGTCCGCTCGACCGTCGATCTGGCCACGCCGTGGTTCATCGGCGAAGCGATGGGGCTCGACGTGCTCGGCACCTTTTCGGTGGGCCAGCGGTCGTTCATGGTCGGCGCCGTGCGAGTGCAGCCCGGTAGCGAGCTGGACGGAATCCGGATGTTCGAGCTCGCCACCCAGACCCGGGTCATTTCCATTTCCCGCGAGGACGCTCCGCTGCGGTTGCATCCACGCCGCGACACCCAGTTGATCGCCGGTGACACCGCCTATCTCGTCGGACCGTACCGCGAGCTCATCGCCACCCTCCGCAAAGGGCAGCAGGCGTCGACGTCGAAGACAGGTTGATCACCTACCCTCTGCTCATGACGCAGTCGGGCGAACCGATGACGAGGCGCGACGATATCCGCCGGCGCCTCGAGGATCGCTACAAGCGCCTTGCCGAGTCCCGCAGGCTCAGCCCGTTCACCGCACTGGTTGCCCGCTTCACCGAGATCGACGGCGGCACTCAGGGAGCCGTGGTGTCCACCCAACTGTTCACCACGGTCATTCCCTTGATGATCATCGGCTTCAGCTACCTGCAGGGCTTCGCCGACAACGCGAGCCCCGGGACGATCTTCACCCGGCAGTTCGGGCTGGAACACCCGCTGACCGACCGGGTGCGCGAAGCGTTCGGCAACTCGGCGGGCCTGCGGGCGGACTGGACGCTGATCGGCGTCGCGAGCTTCCTCGTCTGGGGCATTCCGATGGCGGCCTCGGTAGCGACGATCTTCGCCAAGGCGTGGCGCCGCGAGCAGTACGGCTTGCTGACCCGGCTGCTGCGCGGCTCTGCCTGGTTCGCGCTCTACCTCGTCAGCATCGCGGTGCGCGAGCGAATCATGTTCGGCCATCATCACCACGGACTTCCCCGGGCGTTGCTGTTCGTCGTGGGCCTGTTGCCGGTATGGCTGTTCTGGTCGCTGACGCCGGCTCTGCTGGTGCGCGACGGCGGCCGGGGCCTGCGCCCCCTCGCGCTGGCCGGGCTGGCCGGCGTGGTGATCGACGGTGTCGCGATCCCGCTGGGCTCGCGGCTGCTCTTCCCCTCGCTGCTGCACGACTGGGACGGGTTCGGTCCGATCGGTGTGGCGATGGCCCTGCTGATCTGGTGCGGCGCGGTTGGCACCGGATGGGTGTTGACGGCGTGCGCGGGCGCGGTGCTGTGGGAACGCAACGCGCCATCGGAGATGGTCGTCGACTCGCAGGTCTAGGACAGCCCCAGCACCCGAAGGGCGTTCTCCTTGAGGATCAACGGCACCACCGCGGGATCGATGTCGAGTGTGTCGAAGTCCCGCCGCCAGCGATCCAGCGCGATGTAGGGATGGTCGGTGCCGAACAGCGCCTTCGTCCGCAGCTGCCGCGGAAGCGCCGAAACGAGTTGTGGCGGGAAGTATTTGGGAGACCAACCGGACAGGTCCACGAATACATTGGCCTTGTGCGACGCGATCGCGATCTGCGCGTCGACCCAGGGGACCGCGGGATGAGCCATCACGACAGTGAGCTCCGGGAAGTCGGCGGCGACGTCGTCCAACAGCATCGGATCGGAGTAACGGAGCTTGATCCCGTGCCCGCCGGGCAGTCCCGACCCCAGCCCGGTCTGGCCGGTGTGGAACAGGGCCGGAACTGCGGCGGCGGCGATGGCCTCGTAGATCGCATAGAACCGGCGATCGTTGGGTTCGAATCCCTGCAGGCTGGGGTGGAACTTGAAACCCCTGACCCCGTAGTCGCCCGCCAGCTCCCTCACCCGCCGCGCCGCGTCGGCGTCCCACGGGTCGACGGAGCCGAACGGGATGAGGACGTCGTTATTGCGTACCGTCCCGGAGATCAGATCCTCGACCGAGTTGGGCTGGTGCCCGGACACCGTGCGCGCGTCGATGGTGAACACCACGGCTGCGGTGTTGTGCTGCCGGTAGTACGCGGCCAGGTCGTCGACACGGGCGAAGTAGTCAGCACCGAGTTTGAAGTAGCGACCGGTGGCCTCGGCCAGCTCGTCGTCGTAGGCGCAGTGGCCGGCGGCGTCGATCTCGACATGCGTATGGAAGTCGATGGCGTCGACCGCGGCGAAGTCGATGGCGGACTGGTACCTGACGGTCATCGACGCAGTGTATGAGAAAACCGCCTGACCTCGGCCAAACGGCGATAGTCCGCGTTTTTCGGGACCAAAGTCCCTACCGTTGCGCAGCCCGTCCGAGCTTCACTGCTGTGTGCTCAAGGTGTTCCTGGTTGACGACCACGAGGTCGTGCGCCGCGGTCTGGCGGACCTACTGGGCGCCGACCCCGAACTGACCGTAGTGGGCGAGGCCGGCTCGGTGGCCGAGGCACTCGCCCGCATCCCCGCCGCCGCGCCCGACGTCGCTGTGCTCGACGTCCGCCTGCCCGACGGCAGTGGGATCGACTTGTGCCGGGATCTGCTGGCAGCAAATACCCGCCTGCGCTGCCTGATCCTGTCGGCGTTCACCGACGAACAGTCCATGCTCGACGCCATCATGGCCGGCGCGAGCGGCTACGTGGTCAAGGACATCCGCGGAATGGCTCTGGCGGACGCGATCAAAGCCGTCGGAAGTGGAAAGTCGTTGTTGGACAACCGCGCCGCGGCGGCCCTGATGTCTCGGCTGCGCAGGGACACCGAGCAGGACGAGCGCTTGCGGGACCTGTCGTCCACCGAACGCAAACTACTGGAGCTGCTGGGCGAGGGCCTGACCAACCGGGAGATCGGCCAGCGGATGTTCCTCGCCGAGAAGACCGTGAAGAACTACGTGTCCCGGCTGCTGCTCAAGTTGGGCTTTGCCGGGCGCACCCAGGCCGCGCTCTTCGCCGCCGAATCGGTGCGTCGCAGCGAGCCCGGCTCGATCTCGACGCAGTAGCTCAGACCGAGATCTCGACCGCGGGCTGCGAGACGAACGTCGCGCGGCAGGACCGTTCGACAAACAGCGGCACGAACTCGCGGATCCGGGCCCCGTCAAAGCGGTGGTAGGTGCTGTCCACAGTCTCGGTGATGATGTGGTCGGGCACGTACGGGAACGACTCGGTCAGGCGGCTCACGACCTGATCGATTTGGCGCTGCTCGTCAGCATGTTCCACGCCGGACATCATCGGACGAAATACCGGGTTTGCGCAACTACCGTCACGACGGGCGATGACCGCTGAATAGCGGGTGGATGAACAATGAGCGGTATCGCCGATGTCATTCCACCGGGTGCGCGCGCAGCCATGCAGTCGGATACAGTTCGCCCGTGACCTCACCGAGCAACGTGGACGCCGGCGACCAGACGCCCGAGTCCGCGAATCGCCTTCAGGCCGAACATCTCCGGGAGATGCTGCTGGCCCAGTGTGAGCAGCTCGACGCCGACCTGGCCACCTACGGCTCGGCCCTCGAGCGCTACCAGCGGCGCGGTGAGCAGACGCAGGCCCGCCGGATCAGGGGAATGATCCGCGCCGCCGAACGCGAGCGCCGATCGGTCCAGGATCTGATCGCCGGACTGGAACGACGGTTCCTCGTCGCGGAGACCACTCGCAGCGACCACGCTCGGCATCCGCTGCCCGGCCTGGGCGCGGCTCGCCATGGCGCCCCTCGCGTCACCCCCTACCCAACCCCGCACCGAGTCATCAGGAACTAGAGACTCACCAGGACGCGACCGCTAGGACGGAGCGAAGACCGCGACGAAGCGGTCCAGCGACTCCTTGATGTCGCCCTTCAGCGCACCGGCCACGACCATGCCGATCGGTCCGAACAGCGCGGCGCCACCCAGATGGACGTCCATGGTCACCACCGAGGTGTTGGGGTCCTTGGCGTTGGCCCGCACCTTGCCGATCAGCTTGACCTTCACCCCGCCGACGCCGGCGCCGTTGAGCGTCATGGCTTCCGGCGCCTTGAAGTGGACGATTTCCCACTTCACCCGGTTGGGCATGCCCTTGACCTCGACGATGGACTCCACGACGGTGCCCTTTTCGAGCGTTTCGGGCAGCTTCGAGCGCCAGACCCGATGGATGGTCAACCAGTCCTTGTAGCGCGAGAGGTCCGACGCGTGCTGCCAGGCCTGCTCTGGTGGAAGTGGAACGTCAACGGAGACTGAGAGTTTCGCCATAGTCAGCTGGGTTGGTCGCCTTTGTCGGTGCGGTTGGAGTCGACATAGTTCTTGGCCGCATCCTGCACCTTGTCGACGGTGCCGGAGTACTTGCCCTGCGTCTTCTGATCGATGATGTCGCCGGCCTTATCGATGGCCTGGCCTACCTTGTCGGCGTTCTCACCCAAGACTTCTTTGGTCTTGCCGAGGGCTTTGTCGAGGAATCCCATCGGTCAATCTTGCACCGCCGGCTCGGTTCGCCACAACATCCGCCGTTCGCCCAGCACCCGGCCCTGCACCCACCACAGAACCTCGACCAGACCGGCGGCCAGCAACCCCATCGCGACCCCCGTCGCGGTGACCTCCAGATTCGACGGGTCGAGCATGAACGTCTCCCGGGCCGCCGGTATGGCGAAGATCACCACATAGGCCAGTCCGGACGCCGTCACCAGGGCCACCCGCCACCACTGGTAGGGCCGGGCGATGACCGCCAGCACCCAGACCGCGCCCATCAGCAGGGTGATCAGGGCGGCGGTCGAGGCTTGGGTCTGGTCGACCGTGGTGGCACTGACGCCGTGGTTGGCTATCAGGTACGAGGCGTAGGTCGTCACGCCGATCACCACGCCGGACGGCAGCGCCGAGGTCATCACGCGCCGCACGAAACCGGTATGGGCGCGTTCGTTGTTGGGGGCCAACGACAGGACGAACGCCGGGATACCGATGGTGAACCACGCCGCGATCGTCACGTGGATCGGTTGGAACGGGTACAGCAGCGGTGGGGTCCCGAACACCTTGTGCGACAAGCCCGCCAGGCCGACCAGCAGGGCCAGAAGCACCGAGTAGACAGTCTTGGTGAGGAACAGGTTGGAGACCCGCTCGATGTTGCCGATGACCCGTCTACCCTCGCCGACCACATACGGCAGCGTGGCGAACTTGTTGTCCAGCAGCACGATCTGCGCCACCGCGCGCGACGCCGGGCTGCCGGATCCCATCGCCACGCCGATGTCGGCGTCCTTGAGCGCCAGTACGTCGTTGACGCCGTCGCCGGTCATCGCCACGGTGTGATCGCGCGACTGCAGCGCATGCACCATCGCCCGCTTCTGGTCGGGGCGCACCCGGCCGAACGTGGTGTAGGTGGCCATCGTATCGGCCAAGGCGTCGGCGTCCGTCGGCAGCTGGCGGGCGTCCATCGTCTCGCCGTGCAGGCCGAGCGTCCCGGCCACCGCGCCGACTGAAACCGCATTATCACCGGAAATCACCTTCACCGAGACCTGCTGGGAGGCAAAATATTCCAGTGTTTCGCGGGCGTCGGGCCGGACCCGTTGCTCGAGCACGACCAGTGCGACCGGGGTGACGGTGCCGGGTGCGTCCGGGCTGTCGACGGACTGGTCGCTGGCACCGAGTAACAGCACCCGCATGCCGCGCGAGCCGATGTCCTCGGCCTGCGCGGCCGCCGGTGTTTCCGGGTCCAGCAGGACATCGGGGGCACCGATCAGCCAGTTCCCGTGCTCACCGTAGGAAACCCCGCTCCACTTCGTGGCGGATTTGAACGGTGCACTGCCCGTTGCGGTCCAGCCCGGGGCGTCCGGATACGCCTCGGCGACGGCCTGCATGCTGGCGTTGGGTTTGGGGTCGTCGGCGGCAAGTGACGCCAGCACGTCGGCGACCCGGGCATCTCCCCCGATCGGGATGACCTCGGCCAGCCGCATCCCGTTCTCGGTGAGCGTGCCGGTCTTGTCCGCGCACACCACGTCGACGCGGGCGAGTCCCTCGATCGCAGGTAGCTCCTGGACCAGACATTGCCTGCGCCCCAACCGGATCACCCCGACAGCAAAGGCGATCGACGTCATCAGCACCAGACCTTCGGGAACCATCGGTACCAGCGCCCCGACCATCCGCAGCACCGACTCCCGCCAGCCGACTCCCGTGGTGAACAACTGGGTGTAGATGACCAGCAGCCCGGTGGGCCACAGCAGGTAGGTGATGAACTGCAGGATCTTGTTGATGCCACTGCGCAATTCGGATTTCACCAGAGTGAACTTGCTGGCCTCCTCGGCGAGCTTGGCGGCGTAGGCCTCCCGGCCGACCTTGGTGGCGCGATAAGCGCCGCTGCCGGCGACCACGAAGCTGCCCGACATCACCGGGTCGCCGCGGTGTTTGGCGATGGCGTCCGCCTCACCGGTGAGCAATGACTCGTCGACTTCGAGGTTGGCCGCCTCCAGCAGCTCGCCGTCGACGACGATTTGGTCACCGGGGCCGAGCTCGATGACGTCGTCGAGCACGACGTCGTTGGGCGGCAACAGTTTTGTCCCATCCTGGCGGCGCACGGTGGGTTTGGCCTTCCCGACAATGGCCAAGTTGTCCAGCGTCTTCTTGGCGCGCAGTTCCTGGATGATGCCGATACCGCTGTTGGCGATGATGAGCAGCCCGAACATCCCGTTGATCAACGAGCCGGTGGACAGCACGATGAGCAGAAGCACCCCGAGAATGGCGTTGATGCGGGTGAAGACGTTGGCCCGCACCACCTCTGCGACGCTGCGCGAGGCGCGGGTGGGGACGTCGTTGGTCTGGCCCGCGGCGATCCGGGCGGCAACGTCGTCGGCGGACAGGCCCGCCGCCACATCGATGGTCATCGGTACCTCTGCTCTTCGCGCAAGCGGCTCATCGGAAGAAGGTCCCCATCTTGTCCTCGTCGTAGTACTCGAGCGTCACCTTCGGCCCGTCGAAAGCTGCCTTGGAAATGCTTCCCGGAGGGAAGTTTTCACTCGGGAAGCGGAACGTGAACACGTCGCCGTCCCAATGCGTGAGTTCGAGGGTGTCGGGGTGCGGGCCCAGGGAGAGCGTGAGCTTGCCGTCTTTCTCGGCGACGACAGCTGTGCCCCAGTAGTCATTGCGGTAGGAGCCGACGTAGGCGGCGGACGGCTTGGCCGGGGCGGCGTTGGCCGGCGGTGTCTTGCCCACCAGCGTGCCGAATGGTTTGTCCATGTCGGCGAAGGCGTGGGCATAGAGCGAGCGCCAGTCCTGCCGGACCTCACCGAACTGGACCAGGTCGGCGAATTCGGCGGTCAGTGTTTCCGGGATGCCGGCAGGCGTGCCGTTGGTCAGCGCGACGATCGCGACGTCCGCCGACGGGATGATAACGAAATTCGTTGCGGCACCGAGGTCGAAGGCGCCCGAGTGGCTCAGCTGCACCCGGGCCGCCGACGTGGTGCCGACGTTGAAGCCGTAGCCGTAGAAGCCGGACCGCATCGCCGGCTCGGCGGGTGGGCTCGACACGATCTGCGGGGACACCGCGGGCAGCAGCGCGGCAGGGTCGACGATCT
This sequence comes from Mycobacterium sp. EPa45, assembly GCF_001021385.1. Classification (NCBI taxonomy): domain Bacteria; kingdom Bacillati; phylum Actinomycetota; class Actinomycetes; order Mycobacteriales; family Mycobacteriaceae; genus Mycobacterium; species Mycobacterium sp. EPa45. The sequence goes on from NZ_CP011773.1 coordinate 5,170,499, forward strand.
GCTGTCCGTTGTATTTTCCGTCGGCCAGCATCATCACCAACCAGTGGGTGAGGTCGTTCACCGAGGAACTGACCCCGCCGGCGGGAGCTTCGGGATCCGCATTGCGTTTGTAGAGCGGCTCGTAGCTGCCGTCGACGCGGATATGCCCGACCGCCCTGTCCGCCCTGGCTTCGTAATCGGCAAACCTGGAACTGGTCGACGTCATGCCCAGTGGCCGGTACAGCACCTGGTCGCTGAGGTCCTCCCAGGACTTGCCGGCCGCGGCCGCCACCGCCTCGGCGGCTGCGGTCAGTCCGAAGTTGGTGTAGGCGTAGGAGATTCGAAACGGGGCCAGCGGAAGCTGGCGCAGCCTGTCCAAAATGTAGCGCCGGTCGTAGCCGAGGTCCTCCAGCTGGTCACCGGCGTGGTCGGGCAACCCGGAGCGATGTGAATACAGGTCACCGACGGTGACCATCTTGGTGGCCGCGGGATCCGACAGCGCGAACCACGGCAGCTTGTCGGTCACCGGGGTGTTCCACCCGATGACGTTCTGGCCGACCTGATGGGCGACGACGGTGGCACCGAGCGGCTTGGACACCGACGCCAGCTGGAATACCGTATCGGGGTCCACCTTGTTGGCCGGGTCGTCGGCGGAACGGTTGACGTCTTTGACACCAAAGCCCTTGGCATACAACGTCTTACCGGCATGTACGACCGCCACCGACATCCCCGGGATGCCGGAGGACTTCATCAGGTCGGCGGCGATCCCGTCGAGCTTGGCGACGGCGTTGTCAACGGCGTTGTCCGGCAGCGCCATGGCGGGCACCAGCGGCGGCGGTTGATCGGACAGCGACTTGGGCGCCTCGGGTTTCGATGCCGTACCGCTACACGCGGTGAGCGCAGCGACAAGGGCGACAATCGCGGCACGGGCTGCCAGAGCGGTCATGGCTTGCACGGTAGTGGCTCACAGCTGCCACCACCGCTCTATTGCCCCCGCCGCGCTGGCCACGACCCGGCCACCCGGCCTCGGCACCGCCGTCTGCACGCCGGCGTCATCGGCGGCCGTCAGCATCCGTTCGACCGGCTCGGCCCACGGATGAGGAGCCAGCCGGAACGTGCACCAGTGGATCGGGACGAGCAGGCCGGCGTCGGTGACGTCGCGGTGGGCGCGCACCGCCTCCTCGGGGTTCATGTGAATGTCCGGCCACGATTTGTTGTAGGCCCCGATCGGCATCAGTGTCAGGTCGAAGGGACCGTGCTCGGCTCCGATGTCGGCGAAGCTGCGGGTGTAGCCGGTGTCGCCGCCGAAGTACGCCCGGTGCTGCGGACCGATGATCGCCCACGAGGACCACAGCGTGGTGTTGCGGGACAAAAACCGGCCGGAGAAGTGCCGCGCGGGCGTGCAGACCAGGGTCAGGTCACCGATGCGGGTCTGCTCGTTCCAGTCCAGCTCGATGATGCGCTGCGCCGGGATGTGCCACTGCCGCAGGTGCGCGCCGACGCCGAGCGGCACGACGAACGGCGCCCGTTGGGTGCGGGCCAGAGCGAGCACGGTGTCCATGTCGAGGTGGTCGTAGTGGTCGTGGCTGATCACGACGGCGTCCAGCGCCGGCAGAGCTTCCAGCGGGGCCGGCACCGGATGCAGCCGCTGCGGTCCGACGGTGCGTGACGGCGAGCAGCGCTCGCTCCACACCGGATCCGTGAGCACCCGGTAGCCGTCGATCTCCAGCAGCGCCGTCGAGTGGCCCAGCCAGCTGACCGCCAGCGGCTCGGAGCGGGTCGCGGCCGGTTCGTCCAATGGGACGGCCGCGCCGGGACGGCTGGCGGTGCGGCTGGAGAACATGTCGAACAGGACCAGGCGGCTTTCCTCGGAGTCCAGCTTCAGCGCGGCGGCCGGCTCCAGGTTGTGAAACACGCCCTCGCGGTAGTTGGGCGAGCCGTCAGCGACCGGCCGAATCTCGCCGGGCCCGGCGCCCAGCGATGCCGGCGCGTCGTTCAGGGCGCGCAGCAGCCAGCCGCCGCCGGCCAGTGACGCGGTCCCAGCGGCCAGGCGCAGCGCCGCCTTGCCGGAGGGCAGGAGCGAAGTGACCCGGGGAAGGCCGAGCATGCGGGCTACGCCCCCTTGAACTTGGCGGCGCGCTTCTCGATGCGCGCCACCTGGGCTTCGATGACGTCTTGGCTGCCCCACGCCTTGTCGAACAATTCCTTGTGGGTCGGCCACTGCTCCTCGTACGCGCCGTCGTCGTTGAGCACCCGCTTGGACGCCTGCAGCGACAGCGGCGCCAACCCGGCGATCTCTTGCGCCCAGGCCTGGGCATCGGCCAGGTCGCCGAGCCGGTTGGCCATCCCGGTCATCAACGCGGTTTCCGCGTCCAGCTTCTCCGCACCCAGCAGCATGCCGCGGGCCCGGCCGTAGCCGGCCAGCGAGGACAGCCGCCGCACACTCCAGTTGTCCAGCGCCAGACCGTATTTCGCGATCGGGAACTGGAAGTAGGCCCCTGGTGCCACCACTCGCAGGTCACAGATCATGGCCAGCTGCACACCCGCGCCGATCGCCGGGCCGTTGATCGCGGCGATCACCGGCATCGGCGCGGCGTCGATCGCCTTGTTCAGCGCGATGGCCTTGTCGGGGAAGTCGGCGGCGAACACGTCCCCGGAAAGATCTGCGCCGGCGCAAAATACTGTGCCCTGGCCGGTGAGCACGATCGCGCGAACGTCCTCGGCGGCGGCCTTCACGACGGTTTCCCGCAGCGTGTCGACGAGTTCGGAGTTGAGCGCGTTGCGCCGTTCCGGACGCTGCAACTCGATGGTGGTCACATCCCCCACGCGGTTGATACCGATCATGGTTTGAGGGTACTGGCCGGATAATCTCCTCTCGTGAGCCGGATCGGGGCTGCCGAATTGCGCGACGCCGCGCTGGACCCTGGTTCGTTCCGGAGCTGGGACACCGCTCCCCTGGATGTCGGCGCCGACGACGCCTACGCCCACGAGCTCGAGCAGGCTCGCGAGAAGACCGGTTTCGACGAGGCGGTGCTGACCGGTGAGGGCACGATCTTCGGCCGCCGGGTGGCCGTCGTGGCCTGTGAATTCGACTTCCTGGCCGGGTCCATCGGGGTGGCCGCCGCCGAACGGGTCACCGCGGCGATCGAACGTGCGACCGCCGAGCGGCTGCCGCTGCTGGCGTCCCCGAGCTCCGGGGGCACCCGCATGCAGGAAGGCACCGTCGCGTTCCTGCAGATGGTGAAGATCGCCGCCGCCGTCACCCAGCACAAGCGGGCGCACCTGCCCTACCTGGTGTACCTGCGGCACCCGACGACCGGTGGGGTGTTCGCGTCCTGGGGCTCGCTGGGCCACATCACCGCCGCCCAGCCCGGTGCGCTGATCGGGTTCCTCGGGCCGCGCGTCTATGAGCAGCTCTACGGCGAACCGTTCCCACCGGGGGTGCAGACCGCAGAGAACCTGTTGCGGCACGGCGTAATTGACGCCGTCGTTGGCATCGAAGCGCTGCGCCCGACCCTCAACCGCGCACTGAGGGTCATCACCGACGCGCCGGATTCCCCGCCGGCGGCGTCGCCCGACGAGCCGATCCCGGACGTCCCGGCCTGGGATTCCGTGATCGCGTCGCGCCGCCCGGACCGGCCCGGGGTGAGCTGGCTGCTGCGCGAGGGCGCCACCGACCGGGTGCTGCTGTCCGGCACGCACGGCGACGCGGCCACCACAGTGCTGGCGCTGGCCCGCTTTGGGGGGCAGCCTGCCGTCGTCGTCGGCCAGCGCCGCGTCATAGGGGGTGTGGTCGGTCCGGCCGCCTTGGCCGAAGCCCGCCGTGGCATGGCGCTGGCCGCAGGCCTGCAACTGCCGCTGGTTTTGGTGATCGACACCGCCGGTCCCGCGCTGTCGACGGAGGCCGAACAGGACGGTCTGGCCGGTGAGATCGCCCGCTGCCTGTCGGATTTGGTGATGCTGGACACCCCGACGGTGTCGGTATTGCTCGGCCAGGGCAGCGGCGGCCCTGCGCTGGCGATGGTCCCGGCCGACCGGGTGCTGGCCGCCCAGCACGGTTGGCTGGCGCCGCTGCCACCGGAAGGCGCCAGCGCGATCGTGTTCCGTGACACCGACCATGCCCCGGAACTGGCTGCGGCGCAAGGCGTCCGGTCCCTCGAGTTGTTGCACAACGGCATCGTCGACGCGATCGTGCCCGAACACCCCGACGCCGCCGACGAACCGGTCGAGTTCGCCCGACGGGTGTCGCGCGCGATCGCCCGCGAGATCCACGACCTGCGGGAGACCCCGTCGGAGCAGCGCTACGCCGCCCGGCTGGCGCGCTATCGGCGAATCGGGCTGCCCCGCTAGGGGTTCGAGGCGCGGCGGAACAGCTCCGCAGGCCTGCCACCGGTGCGGGTGACCAGATGTCCGGTCGGGCGCAGCAGGGGTTTCATCAGGCGGCGGAACCCATCGCGCTGCAGGGGCCGGCCCGCGACCGCTTGGTGCACCCGATGCAGCTCACCAAGGGTGAACTGCCGCCCCAGCAGGTGATCGGGGTCCGGTTGGTCACCGTAGCGATCCCGGACCTCCTGCACCGCACGGGCGATGATCTCGGCGTGCCCGTACCCCAGCCGGCCGGGGCGGGCCACCGGAACCAGCCGGGTGTCGCCCGGCCGGCGGGAGTCGAGCCGACGGATCGGCACGACTTCGACATGGGCCACCGACAGCACCCAGCCCCGGCTGTCGCGGGACGGATCGTCGTACACCCGCAGTTGGCGCGGCCGCAGGCCGCGCACGTCGGCTTTGGCCCGCAGCGACCGCTCGACCGCCTCGGCCAACCGCTCGCCGGGATGCAGGAACGTGCCCGGCAGCGCCCAGCCGGGTGCATCGGTGCGGCGCACCTGCAGAACAGACAACTCCGGGTCGGCCGGATCGAGGGTCAGCAGTGCGGTGTCGACGGCCACATGCGGGCGCGGAAATTGATCGAGCGGCTGTGCCCCGCTTTTACTTGTGTCACTGATTAACTCATCATTGCGTAAAGCCGCGCTCGGCGCACTCCAACAACGTGGTGACCTCCTCGTCCGAGGTCTGGTGGAAGTTGTCATAGCCTTGGCCGACCGCGCTGAAATACTGGGGCGCGCCGGGACACACGACTTCGTCGGCGTGAGAGCCGAGCTCGACGATCGTGTCGGGAGAGCCGATCGGCGCAGCCAGAACCACCTTCGCAGCGCCCTGCGCTCGGGCCACCAGACAGGCCGCCCGCGCCGTGGAGCCGGTGGCGAACCCGTCGTCGACGATGATCACCACCCGGCCAGCCAGCGGCTGCGGCGGCCGGTCGCCACGGTAGCGCTCGACGCGGCGCTGGAGCTCGGCGCGCTGGGCGGTCTCGACCTCGGCGATCTCGGCCTCGCTGACGGGCACATGCCGCAGCACCGACTCGTTGATCACCCGGACACCGCCCTCCCCGATCGCGCCGAACGCCAGCTCGGGCTGAGTGGGCACGCCGAGCTTGCGGACGACGAGAACGTCCAGCGGGGCGCCCAGCACCTTGGCGACTTCGTACGCCACCGGCACCCCGCCGCGGGGGAGACCGAGAACCAGCGGGTCGCGGTCTCGGTAACCCAGCAGCCAGCCGGCGAGCCGGCGGCCCGCATCAGCGCGATCGGCGTAGCGGTGCATACCTTTGAGTATCTGCCGGTTAGGCCAGCGACTCCAGCCACGCGCGGTGCAGCGCGGCATAGTGGCCGCGGGCGTCGATGAGCTCTGCGGGCGGGCCGTCCTCGACGATGCGGCCGTGCTCGAGCACCAGCACCCGGTCGGCGATCTCGACGGTCGACAACCGGTGGGCGATGATCAACGCGGTCCGGTCGGCCAGGACTGTCCGCAGCGCCCGCTGCACCAGCCGCTCGCTCGGGATGTCCAGGGAGGACGTCGCCTCGTCGAGGATCAGCACCGCCGGGTCGGCCAGGAAGGCCCGCGCGAAAGCGATCAGCTGCCGCTGCCCCGCCGACAACCGTCCCCCGCGAGTGGCGACATCGGTGTCGTAACCCTCGGGCAGCGCCTCGATGAACTCGTCGGCGCCCACCGCAGTTGCGGCGGCGGTGACCTCCGAGTCGGACGCCGAAGGGCGACCGAACCGGATGTTGTCGGCGACGGTCCCGGAGAACAGGAAGTTCTCCTGGGTGACCATCACGACGTGGCGGCGCAGGTCGCTCTGCGCGAAGTCCCGCAGGTCGACCCCGTCGAGGGTGACCGCGCCCGACGTCGGGTCGTAGAACCGGGCGATCAGCTTGGCGATCGTGGTCTTGCCCGCCCCGGTGGTGCCGACCAGGGCGACGGTCTGGCCGGCCGGCACGACCAGAGACAGGCCGGGCAGCACCGGACGGTCCGGTACGTAGTTGAAGTGGACGTCCCGGAAAGCGATTTCGCCCTGGATCCGGTCCAGGTGCACCGGCGTTGGCGGGTCGGCGATCGCCGGCTTCTCGGCCAGCACACCGGCGAGTTTCTCCAGCGCCGACGACGCCGACTGGAAGGTGTTGAAGAACTGCGAGATCTCCTGCATCGGCTCGAAGAACATCCGCAGATACAGCAGGAACGCCGCCAGCGTGCCGATCGTCATCTCGCCGTGCAGCGCCCGGTAGCCGCCGTAGAGCAACACCACGCCGGTGGTCAGGTTGCCGACCAGCTTGACCGTGGGCATGAAGATCGCGAGCAGCCGGAAGGTCCGTTCGTTGTCGGTGCGGTACCGGTCGGCGACGTCGTCGAAGATCTCCTGATTGCGGGGCGCGCGGCGGTAGGCCTGCACCGCTTTGATCCCTGTCATGGTCTCGACGAACTGCACGATCACCAGCGCGGCACTCTCCCGCACCCGGCGGTAGGTCTTCGCCGACTCGGCCGAGAACCACCACACCAGCGCAACGAGAATCGGGAAGGCGGCCAGGCACATCAGGCCGAGCTTCACGTCGAGCGTCACCAACAGAATGGCGGTGCCGAACAGCGTCAGCACCGCGGTGATCAAGCTGTCGAAGCCGGTTTCCAGCATGTCCTGGATGGCGTCGACGTCGTTGGTCAGCCTGCTGACGACCCGGCCCGAGGTGTAGCGGTCGTGGAAAGCGACGTCGAGGCGCTGGAAGTGCCGGAACACCCGGCGGCGCACCTCCAGCAGCACGCTCTGGCCGATCCGGCCGGAGCGCTTCAGGAACGTCATCCGGCTGATCGCCTGTACGCAGACCACGCCGCACAGCACCGAGACGACGATGACGAGTTCGCGTGCCGAGCCGCCGGCCAACAGCGGTGGGATGGCGTGGTCGATGCCGCGTTGAACCAGCAGCGGAACCGACAGTCGCGCAGCGTTTTCCACGACCACGACCAGGGCCAGCAGCGCAACCGTGGCCTTGAACGGGGCCAGCAGCGAGCCCAGCAGGGTGCGGGCCTCACGCCGGCGCGGGGTGGCCTCGTCGATCGGCAGGTCGTCGGGCTCTTCGTCGAGCCGGCCGCGCCATTCGGTGGCGGTCACAGCTTCCTGCCCTCCGATGCGGCGTAGTCGGCGGTGCGCCGCGCGGAGGCGCGCTCCTCGCAGGCCTCCTCGTAGGCGCGGCCCAGCCGCTGCCGTTCGTCGTCGTCCTCCCAGTCGCAGCGCACCTCGCAGCCGTCGTCGAGTTCGTCGTCGGCGGCCAGCAGAAAGCGGTAGCGCGGAACTCCTGCCAGCAGTTCGGCGTGGGTGCCGACGTGGGTGATGGTGCCCGCGCCGTCGACGGTGTCGAGCAGCGCGACCTTGTCGGCCAGCAGGACCGTCGACGCGCGGTGGGCGACCACCACCGCGGTGACGCCGGCCAGCACCCGGCCCAGCGCCTCGGTGACTGTGGCCTCGGTGTGCACGTCGAGGGCGGACAGGGTGTCGTCGAGCACCAGCACGCGCGGCGCGGCCAGGATCGCGCGGGCCAGTGAAAGCCGTTGCCGCTGGCCGCCGGAAAGGCTCATGCCCTGCTCCCCGATGCGCGTCTGCAGGCCGTACGGCAGGTCGTAGACGAACTGCGCGGCCGCGATCTCGACGGCGCTGCGCAGCTCGTCGTCGCTCGCGTCCGGGCGGCCCAGCCGCAGGTTTTCGGCGACCGACATCGAGAACAGGGTCGGGTCCTCGAAGGCGGTGGCGACGGTCGTGCGCAGCGCGTCCAAAGTCAAGTCGCGGATGTCGGTGCCGTCGATGCGGATCGCCCCTTCGGTGACGTCGTAGAGCCGCGGCAGCAGACCGGCGAGCACGGACTTGCCCGAACCGGTGGCGCCGACCAAGGCCAGCGTCTCCCCCGGTTCCACGGTCACGCTGACGTGCCGCAACGCGAACGACTCGGATTCCGGAAAGCGAAACCCGACGTCATCGAGCTCCAGCCGGCCACCGCGTGGTGCGACCGCGCGGGGGCCGTCGGTGATCTCGCGGGGAGCATCGAAGATCTCGGCGATCCGATTGGCCGCCGTCATCGCCTCCTGCGTCATCGACAGCAGAAAGCCGAGCGACGCGATCGGCCACACCAGCGACAACATCATCGTGATGAACGCGACCAGTGTGCCCATGGTGACCAGGCCGTGCCCGGCGGCGTAGGCGCCGAAACCGAGCACGACGATCAGCGTGAGGTTGGGGATCACCTCGAGCAGCGTCCAGAATTTCGCCGACACCGCGACCTTCTGGATCTGCGTGTCGTACAACGTGCTGGCTTGGGCGTCGAAGCGGTCGTACACATAGTCCTCGCGACCGAACGACTTCACCGCACGCAGGCCCAACGCCGACTCCTCGACGTGGGTGGCGACGTGGCCGGCCTGATCCTGGGCCTGCCGGGCCAGCCGGGTGAAGGTGCGCTCGAAATGCAGCACGATCAGCGTGATCGGCGCGATCGACACCAGCACCACCACACCCAGCGGCCAGTACATCGCCAGCAGGATGATCGTGACGACGGTGATCTGCAGGATGTTGAGGATCAGGAACACCAGGCCGAACGAGAGCAACCGCCGAATCACGCTCAGGTCGTTCATGATTCGTGACAGCAGTTGACCCGATTGCCAGCGGCCGTGAAAGGACATCGGCAAAATCTGCAGCCGGGCGTAGAGGTCCTTGCGGATGTCGGCCTCAACGCCCATGGTCGCGCGGGACACCAGCCAGCGGCGGATGAACCACAGCACCGCCTCGGTGATGCCGACCGCCATCGCGGCGGCGCCGACCACCCACAGCCCCCGCTGATCCTGGTGACGGACCGGCCCGTCGATCACCGCCTTCGTCATCAGCGGGATCGCGACGGTGGCGGCCAGGCTGGTGATCGCGACGATGATCATCGCGATCCAGCGCACCCGGTACGGCATGAGATAGGGCAGCAACCGGAACAGATCGGAGGCGGCCCTCGGGGCCTTGCGGGGCGCGGCGATGGCCGGTTCCGACACGATTTCGGAAGTCACCTCGTCCACCCCATCAAATCTCGATACCGATCACCGCTGAACATATGCGGCACGTCCGACACGACTCCCCCGCATTCGATGATTCCACGCACCGCAATCGGTTATCGGACACACCATTCGCACCGTAGGACCTCAACAACGATTGAGGTCAAACCCTTCCGCCGCAGGTCATCGTGTCGCGTCGGCCTCCCACTGATACGGGCTTCGATCAGGCAAGATAGTGCGCATGGACAGTAGTTCGGCCGCACCACGAGTACTGGTGGTCGATGACGATCCCGACGTGCTCGCCTCGCTGGAGCGCGGGCTGCGGCTCTCCGGATTCGAAGTGGCCACCGCCGTCGATGGTGCCGAAGCCTTGCGGTCGGCCACCGAGACCCGGCCCGACGCGATCGTCCTCGACATCAACATGCCGGTGTTGGACGGTGTGAGCGTGGTGACCGCGCTGCGCGCGATGGACAACGACGTGCCGGTCTGCGTGCTTTCGGCACGCTCGTCGGTCGACGACCGGGTCGCCGGTTTGGAGGCGGGCGCCGACGATTACCTGGTCAAACCGTTCGTGCTCGCCGAGCTCGTGGCGCGGGTCAAGGCGCTGCTGCGCCGGCGCGGCTCCACGGCCACGTTCTCCTCGGAGACGATCCAGGTGGGCCCGCTGGAGGTTGACATCCCCGGCCGGCGCGCCCGGGTCAACGGCGTCGACGTCGACCTGACCAAGCGCGAGTTCGACCTGCTGGCCGTGCTCGCCGAGCACAAGACGGCGGTCCTGTCCCGAGCCCAGCTCCTCGAGCTGGTGTGGGGCTATGACTTCGCCGCCGACACCAACGTCGTCGATGTCTTCATCGGTTACCTGCGCCGCAAGCTCGAGGCCGGCGGCGCGCCCCGACTGCTGCACACCGTGCGCGGAGTCGGTTTCGTGCTGCGCACCCAGTGACCGGCCTGTGACGCTGCCGCGCATCGTCCGCCGCACGCCATCGCTTCGCACCCGGGTGGCGTTCGCGACGGCGATCGGTGCGGCGATCGTCGTGACGATCGTCGGTGCCATCGTGTGGGTGGGGATCACCAACGACCGCCTGGAACGGCTGGACCGGCGCCTCGATGAGGCGGCGGGCTTCGCGGTTCCGTTCGTCCCGCGCGGCCTCGACCAGATCCCGCCGTCGCCCAACGACCAAGACGTGGTGATCACCGTCCGCCGGGGCGACGCGGTGCGGTCCAATTCCGACGTGGTGTTGCCGCGGCTGACCTCCGACTACGGCACGGCCGAGGTCGACGGCGTCCGGTACCGGGTGCGCACGGTCGAGCTCTCCTACCCGGAGGCCACGACGCTGGAAGTCGGCGCCACCTTCGACGACACCATCGCCGATACCAACAACCTGCACCGCCGGGTGCTGATCATCTGTGTGTTCGCGGTCTGTGCCGCCGCCCTGCTGGGCTGGGCGCTGGCAGCGTTCGCGGTGCGGCCGCTGCGGCGGCTGGCCGCGCAGACCCGGGAGATCCAAGCCGGCGACAAGGCACCCGACGTCGAGATCGGGGGTGCCACCGAGGCGGTGGAGATCGGTGAGGCGATCAAGGGTCTGCTGGAGCGGATCTGGACCGAACAGGAGCGAACCCAGGCGGCGCTGGCCTCGGCCCGCGATTTCGCCGCGGTGTCGGCACACGAACTTCGGACGCCGCTGACCGCGATGCGCACCAACCTCGAGGTGCTGGCCACCTTGGACATGACCGACGAGCAGCGCAAGGAAGTGCTCGGTGATGTCGTGCGCACGCAGACCCGGATCGAGGCGACGCTGGGTGCATTGGAACGCCTTGCCCAGGGCGAACTTTCGACCGAGGCCGATCAGGTTCCGGTCGACATCACCGAACTGCTCGACCGCGCCGCACACGACGCGATGCGGGTCTACCCCGATCTCGAGGTCTCGCTGGTGCCGTCACCGACGTGCATCATCATCGGCCTGCCCGCCGGTCTTCGGCTGGCGGTGGACAACGCGATCGCCAACGCGGTCAAACACGGTGGCGCGACGCGCGTGCAGCTCTCGGCGGTCAGTTCGCGCGATGGCGTTGAGATCGCGATCGACGACAATGGCTCCGGAGTCCCGCAGGCGGAGCGATCGGCGGTGTTCGAGCGGTTTGCCCGCGGGTCGACGGCGTCGCACTCCGGTTCCGGGCTCGGGTTGGCGCTCGTTGCGCAGCAGGCCGAAATCCACGGCGGCACAGCCACGCTGGAGGACAGTCCGCTCGGCGGCGCGCGACTGATGCTGCGCCTGCCGGCGCCGCACTAGGCCGCTGGGGTGGCGCCGCAGATCGCATTGCCACCGTCGATGATCAGCGTGGTTCCGGTGACGTAGGAGGCCCCGGGCGTCGCCAGGAAGGCGATGCCGGCCGCCACCTCGTCGGCGGTGGCCGACCGTCCGACCGGGGTGGCATTCCCCGCGGCGACCTCCGACGGCAGCTGGGCGGCCGTCGCGATCCACCCGGGCAACACGAGGTTGGCGGTGATGCCGTTCTTGGCGTAATCGACGCTCATGGAACGGGTCATCCCGAGCATCGCGGCCTTGGCGGTGTGATACCCGACGTCCCCGGTGTAGGCGGTCAGCACCCCGGCCGTCGAGCCCACATTGACGACCCGTCCGTAGCCGCGTTCGACCATTCCGGGCAACGCCGCACGGGTGACGTAGAATGCGCTGTCCAGGTTGCGCCGCAAGGCAAGTGACCATTCCTCGTCGCTCATTACCATCAGCGAGTTGGGCTCCTCGGGACTGTGCACCGAGGCCAGGCCGGCGTTGTTGACCAAGATGTCGAGCTTGCCGAACGCCGCCTCGGTCGCCTCGACCAGACCGCGGGCCGCGTCGCGGTCGAACAGGTCGGCAATGTGGGCCTGCGCCCGGATACCGTCACCGGCGAGCTCCTCGACTCGCTGATACACCCGATCGGTGGTACCGGTCACCATCACCGCGGCACCCAGTTCACCCAGCAGCCGCGCGGAGGCGAAGCCGATACCGAGCTCACTGCTCGATCCGGTGACCAGAGCCACCTGACCGCTCAGGTCGAACGCGCTTGGCGTAGCGGGCATTGCGCTTGCTCCCTCCGTGGTTTCAGCTGTACGACGCCGACACTAGGGCGTCACCGCGACCCTTTCTAGGTCGAACGTCCAAAACTTGGACGTTCGTACAAGGTAGTAACCGTCATGTCACACAGTCGAAATCAGCCGAGCTGAAACTTGGCCGATGAAACTCCTGTCGGGAATCGTGCCCCTGGCGCTCGTCGCGCTGCTGCTCGCCGGCACGGCATGTTCGGGAAAGACCAACAGCCCCAATGACATTGCCGCCGCGGCATCGACGGTGCGCACTCCACTGATGTCGGACCCGCCGCCGCTCGACCCGGACACGTTCTACCAGCCTGAAGGCCTGCTGATCATGACCTCGACCTACCAGGGGCTGCTCCAGTACGCGCCCGGGTCGACGAAGATCGCACCGTTGCTGGCCACCAAGTGGGACGTCACCGCGGACGGACTGACGTACACCTTCACCCTGCGTGACGGCGTCAAGTTCGCCGACGGCACCCCGTTCGACTCCGCAGCGGCCAAGGCCAGCTTCCAACGCCGCACCGACATGGCCGCCGGGCCCGCCTACATGCTGGCTGACGTCAAGGACATGCAGACCCCGGACCCGCACACCTTCGTGGTCACGCTCACCAAACCCGTTGCGCCCTTTCTGGATTACCTGGCATCCCCCTACGGACCCTTGATGACCAGCCCGACCGCCGTCGCGCAGCACACCACCGGCAACGATCATGCCTCGACGTGGCTGGCCTCGCACACCGCGGGCACCGGCCCCTACGACCTGACCGAAGCGGTGCAGGCCAGCCACTACACGATGACCGCGAACAAGAACTACTGGGACACGGCGCCCAAAATCACCTCGGTGCAGATGCCGGTGGTGACTTCCTCAGCGGTGCAGCGCCTCCAGCTCGGCAACGGCGAACTCGACATGGTCCTGCACGGGCTGTCCAAGGGCGACTATGAAGCCCTGGCCACCGGCGCCAACACCGAGGTGCTGCAGCAGAACGCCCTGATCAAGGCGATGATCATGGTGAATCCGGCGTCGGCGGTCTTCTCCTCGAAAGACGCGCGAGCGGCACTATCCGCCGCGCTCGATCAGAAAGCGCTGACCACACAGGTTTTCGGTGCACAGGGGTCGCCATCGACGCAGTTCTATCCGGTCGGGATGCTGCCGGACGGCGCGGTTCCCGACGTGCACACCTATGACCCGTCGAAGCTGGCCGCACTTGGCAAGAGCGGCGGTGAGGTATCGATCGGCTATCCGTCCGGCGACAGCAGCCTGCAAGACCTGGCCAACCAGACCCAGGTGATCCTGCAGGCCGCGGGCTTCAAGGCGACGGTCCGCGATTTCCCGTCAGCCCAGCTGTTCGCACTGCCCCAAAACCCGGACCAGCGGCCCGATCTGTTCGCCGAGTCGTGGAATCCCGATGCCGCTCACCCCGATACCTTCTCGAGGATCTACCAATACACGAACGCACCGGTCAACATCCAGGGCTGCTCGGTGCCGGAGGCCGACAAGCTCCTGGACGCCGGCAGCGCCGAACCCGACCCGGCGAGATCGCAGGCGCTCTACGTCGACGCTGCCAAGGCCTATCGCGACTCACTGTGTTGGATCAACCTGTCAGACCTGTACAACACGGTCGCCGCCAGCAAGGGTTACTCGGGTTGGCAGAGCCAGCCGGCGTGGATGTGGGACACCGACTTCTCCACCCTCAAACACCAGTGATGACGACTGGCACCACCGCTCGCGGCGCAGCACGTCGAACCGAGATCATCGATGCCGCAATCGAAGTGATGGCACGGGTCGGCCTGGCCGGGCTCTCGATGCGTCTGGTGGCCAACCAGGCCCAGATACCGCTGGGCGCGCTGAGCTACTACTTCGACGACAAGTCCGATCTGATCGCGCAGTCGTTCGCACAGTTGTCGGATCGCGAGATCGACCGTGTCGTCGCCACCGCGGAGCGGCTCGAACCGTCGATGCCGGCCGAGCAGCTCGCCGATCTGGTCGCCGACATGATCATCGACGGGTTCAGCTCACCGCCCGGGGCGATCGTCACCCGCTACGAACTGGTCACCGAGGCCAGCCGCGACGAACGTCTGCGACCGATGTTCGAAGCCTGGTACGCGGCAATGATTCCCGCGCTCAGCAGGCTCTTCCGCGAGATCGGGTCGGGCCAGCCTGAACTCGACTCGCGCACCGTGATGGCGGTGATGGCCGGTCTGGAGATCGACAACCTTTACCGTCCGCTCGGCCCCGTCGACAAGCGTCGAATCCGGGCGACCCTGCGTCACGTGTTCAAAGCCGTCATCGCACTGCACGAGATCTAGGAAAGGCAGCACACATGGCAGGCGTCCTGTTCGGGCCGGACATCACCTTTCTCGGTGTCCCCCGATGCGACCTCACCGACGAATCCAGTTATGCCGACGCCGATATCGTCATACTCGGTGCCCCCCTGGACGGCGGCACCACCTACCGCTCCGGCGCCCGGTTCGGACCATCGGCGTTGCGTCAGGCGTGTTACCTACCGCAGGACGGGTCCCGCCCCAGCCTCGCACTGCGGGTCGACGGCCTCAAAGACCTGCGCGTCTACGACGCCGGCGACGTGATGCTCTACAGCGGCAATATCGAACAGGCCGTGAAGATGATCGAGGAGGACGTCTACAAGATCACCGCCGCCGGCGCGATCCCGATCGTCCTCGGCGGTGACCACACCATCGCGTGGCCGGACCATACCGGCGTCGCGCGCCACTACGGGTTCGGCAAGGTCTCGATGATCCACTTCGACGCCCACGCCGACACCGGCGACATTCACAACGGGGCCCTCGTCGGGCACGGCACCCCGATGCGCAGGCTGATCGAATCCGGCGCCCTGCGGGGAGATCGCTTCCTGCAGCTGGGATTGCGCGGGTATTGGCCCGACGAGCCCGTCCTGCAGTGGATGGCAGCACACGGCCTCCGGTCTTATGAGATGACCGAGATCGTCGCCCGGGGCTTGGAGCCCTGCCTGACCGAGGCGTTCGAGATCGCCACCACCGATTGCGAGGGTGTCTTCATCTCCGTCGACATCGACGTGTGCGATCCCGGCCATGCTCCCGGCACCGGAACACCCGAGCCGGGTGGCTTCTCGGCCCGTGAACTGCTCGACGCCGTCCGGCGCATCTGCTACGAGTTACCCGTCGTGGGTGTGGACGTGGTCGAGGTGGCACCACCGTACGACCATGCGGACATCACCGCGCTGCTCGGCAATCGCGTTGTCCTGGAGGTTATTTCCGCGATCGCCCGCCGACGTAAGGACAAGGCGAGCGGTACCACGTGGGATCCGACGCAACCGTTGCTCGCCGGGCGCGAAGCCGACGAACAGCTCCGGCTGATCACCGAGGGCGAGCAAGCACGTCGCCGCGGTGTCGGCGGAGCCCGGCCACACCACCACCACTGATGGCCGACGCACCCGTCGGCGCCACCCCGTCGACCCAGGTACCCCGCTACGCGGGCAAAGGCACCTTCGCACGGATCGCCGACATCCACGAGGTGCCCGACTACGACATCGCGGTCGTCGGTCTTCCGTTCGACGGCGGCACCTCCTACCGGCCGGGAGCACGGTTCGGCCCGATGGCCGTGCGCCAGGCGGCTCGCACCCTGCGGCCGGGCTATCACGTCGAGTTCGGTGTCGCACCGCTGGAGCAGGTGCAGATCGTCGACGCCGGAGACGTGACCATCACGCCGTTCGACATCGCGCAAGCCTGCACGCAGATCGAGAACGGTATGCGCGACATCATCGGCCAGCGGGCACGCAAGGTGGTCGCGATCGGTGGTGACCATACCGTCGCTCTGCCGAATCTTCGCGCGCTGCGGGCATTCCACGGACCCTTGGCTCTCGTGCATTTCGACGCCCACCTCGACACCTGGGACACCTACTTCAAGGCGCCGGTGACCCACGGCACCCCATTCCGCCGGGCGTTCGAGGAGGGCCTGCTCATCGAGGACCACTCGATCCACGTCGGCATCCGCGGCCCGATCTATGACCGGATGGACCTCGAAGACGACGCCCGGATGGGATTTCGGATCATCCGGGCCGGCGACCTCGACGTCATGGGCGTCGAAACCGCTGTCGACATCGTGGCCCGCCGGGTCGCCGACCTTTCCGTCTACCTCTCGATCGATATCGACGTCCTCGATCCCGCGTTCGCGCCCGGCACGGGCACACCGGAATCCGGAGGACTGACCTCCCGCGAGCTGTTACGAATGCTGCGCCGCCTCAACGGAATCAATGTTGTCGGCGCGGATGTCGTCGAAGTCGCGCCCGCCTACGACCATGCCGAGATCACGTCGATCGCCGCCGCGACAGTGGTCTTCGATCTGCTGAGTCTGATCGTCGCCAACAGCTGAGCGTTAGATCGAGTCGGGTACGTAAGTCCTTTGCGCCCACTGGAATACCTGCCAGGCAGCCCCCTCGTCGAACATGTCGTGCACCCGCCGGGCGGCCTCGGCGCCGATCGGCTTGGCGTCGCGTGCCTTGACCTGAACCTCCGCGCTGCGCTCCATCATCAAGAAGTAGCCGACCGCCGCGTCGACACTGCCACCGACGGTCAACAGGCCGTGGTTGCGCAAGATCGCGGCCCTGGCTTCCCCCATTGCCGCCGCGATGCGTTTGCCTCCGTCGGTCGAACCGATGTTGACCTCCTCGTCGTCGAAGATCTCGTGATCGTCGAAGAAGGCGCAGGCCTCCTGCGAGATCGGCGTCAGTTTGGTCACCATCGCCGAAAACGGTGTGCCGTAAGGGGTATGGCAATGCGCGGCGGCAACGACGTCGGGACGAGCTTCGTGCAGCGGGGCGTGAATGTAGTAGGCGGCCACGTTGATGTGACCCCCGTCGACCGTCCCGTCGGCATGTACGAGCACCAGATCGTCGGGTGTCATGAACCGAAACGGCACGCCGTAGCGGCCAAGCCAGAAGCAATCAGGGCGCTCCGGGTCACGGGCCGAGATGTGCCCGTCGCCCAGCGAACCCCACCCCACGGCGCCGAACACACGGTACGCCAGTGCCAGACGTCGCTTGCGGTGCTCGCGAAGCTCGCTGAGATCGTTGATCACCGGTTCGGCGGCATCCGGGTCGAGGAAATTGCTCGGGTCAATCACCATGGTCCTATTCCCTGTGCTTTCAATGACGATATCGAAATTGTTCGCCCGCGTCGTGGCGAGCCGAATGGAGCAACATTGTCGAGCCGTCATGATGGGCGTGTTCGTCGACGACCTTCGCCGGTGGCTGCGCGGCGAGCGGCTGCACAACATCGTCGATCCCGACCTCGGATACGTTCGCGGCTGACGGTGTTTCGGACGCAAAACCCAGCTGTTTCGATAATGTATCGAAAGCGCGAAAATCGCGCTGTCGTGTTATCAATTGTTCGTCTCCGAATGAATAAGGTGAGCGATGATTGACGACCGGATGAGTCCCGCCATCGGCGCCGGCACCACCGAATACGAGTGGATGACCTGGCCCGAGATCGCGGCGGCCGCTGCCGCCGACGCGCCGGTCGTCATCGCGGTGGGTTCGACCGAGCAGCACGGCCCGCACTTGCCGGTGAGCGCGGACTGGGTGATCCCGCAGGCGCTGCTGCGCCTCGCCGCGGCCAAACGCCCATTCGTGGTGGGCCCGGCGCTGCGGCTCGGCTACCGGTCGCGGCCGGCCAGCGGCGGCGGGCAGCAGTTCCCCGGCACCGTCTCATTGCGCGCCACCACCTTCATCGCAATGATCGAGGACCTGCTCGATGAGCTGATTCGCACCGGATTTCGCCGAATTGTCCTGTACAACTGGCACTTCGAGAATACGAACTTCGTTTACGAGCCTGCCTACCTGGTGTCGGGGCGTTCCCCCGGCGTGAAGATCGTGGTCGTCGAGAACGCGATGCCCGAGTTCGGGGCAGCCGATCTGGACGTGTTGTTCCCCGACGGCTTCCCCGGCCTCGCGCTCGAGCACGCCGCGGTGATCGAAACGTCGCTGTTCGAACACCTCCTGCCCGCCACCGTGCGGATGGATCGCATCGTCGACGACGCACCGGCCCGAAACGTGCCGTGGGATGTGCTGCCGATCGACCCGTCGATGTCGACCGCTACCGGGGTCCTCGCGTCGGCGACACAGGCCACCGCCGCCAAGGGCGAGTTGCTGGCCGAGCGGATCGTCGACCACATCGTGTCCATCCTCGATGCCGAGTTCGAACCGATCGAGCGCACCGCGATGCAGTTGACCGCCGACCAGGAAAGCTGACGGTGGCAGGCACAGCCCTGGTCACCGGCGGCGCCAGCGGGATGGGCCGGGCAACGGCATATCTACTCGCCGAACGCGGTTACCGGGTCGCGATCGACCACCTCGACCGTGCGGCCGACGCCGAGCAGGTCGCCTGCGATATCGGCGGCATCGCCTACGAGGCCGACGTCGCCGACGTCCGGGCCGTCGACGCACTCGTCGCCGCCGTCGAGTCGGATCTCGGCCCGATCGACGTCGCGGTGGCCTGTGCGGGCTTCGACGTGGACGTGCCATTGGAGGAGGTGACCGAGGATCTGTGGCGCCGCAGCCTCGAGGTGATACTCGGTGGCTGCGCCAACGTGATCGCGACGGTCGGGCCGCGAATGCGGGCGCGACGACAGGGATCGATCGTCGGCATCTCTTCGGAGCTGGCGTTGCTCGGCGACGAGAACCATGTGCCGTACGTGACGGCGAAGTCGGCCATGATCGGGCTGGTTCGCTCGATCGCTCGCGAGTACGGCCCTGATCAGGTGCGCGTCAACATCGTCTGCCCGGGCCCTACCGACACCGAGATGCTGACCGAGCGCTGGCGCGGCGAGGACTACCGGCGCAGCATCGCGCTGAACCGGTTCGGCACCCCCGACGAACTGGCCCGCGCGATCGTCGACGTGGCCGAGTGGACCTGGCTGACCGGCCAGGTGGTCTCGCCCAACGGCGGCGTGGTGATCCAGTGAGCGGACCCATCGCACTGGTGACCGGCGCCGCGGGCGGGATCGGCCGTGCGATCGTGACGGCACTCGCCGATGCCGGCTGGACCGTCGTCGCCAGCGACCTGCCCGAAGCCGGCGAGATCCCCGGCGCCGCCAGGACAATGCCGGCAGACCTGCGCGCCCGGACCGCGTGCCGCGCTCTCGTGGACGCCGTCGTCGCCGACTTCAGCCGGCTCGACCTGCTGGTGAACAACGCCGCCACGATGACGGTCGTCGCGCCGACTCCTGCCACGATGGACCTGTGGTGGCGAGACATCGACGTGAACCTGTCGTCGCCGCTCTGGCTGACCCAGGCCGCGGCGCCGGCGCTGCGCGCGGCGTGCGGACAGGTCGTGAACATCTGCAGCATCTCCGGGCTGCGCGGCGAGCCGGGCTTCAGCGCCTACGCGGCCAGTAAGGCCGGCCTGCTCGGGATGACCCGCTCGCTGGCGCGCGAACTGGCACCGGCAGTGCGGGTCAACGCTGTCGCCCCCGGGCCAACCGACACCGAACAACTCCACCGCGACGCCGAGTTTCGCGGGGTCAGCCTGGCGCAGCTGCACCGCGAGTACAGCGCCGAAATTCCGATCGGCCGGCTGATCCAGCCCGGTGAGGTGGCCGGCGTGGTGCGGTTCCTGGCCGGCGCACGTTCGTTCACCGGCGAGTGCGTGCAGGTCAACGGCGGGATGCTGATGTCGTGACAAGCGAATTCGACCGCCGCGGAGACATTCTCGTGGTGGCTGCCCGGCTGTTCGCCGAGCGCGGTTATCTCAACACCACGATGACCGAGATCGCCCGCACCTGCGGGCTCGGGCAGTCATCGCTCTACTACTGGTTCCGGCAGAAAGAAGACATCCTGTTGGGCCTGCTCGCCCTCAACCGGGTGTCTCTCGCGTTCGCCCGGCAGATGGTGGCAGCCTCGGGTTCACCCGCGGTGCGGCTGCTGCGCCTGCTGCGATTGGACATCGGCGAGCTGTGTTCTGCTGCGGTCGACATCTGTGAGGTCGAGGTGCTCGCCGAAGCGCAGCCCGAGGTGTTCGCCGAGTTCTGGGCTGACACCGCCGAACTGCACCGGCATATGGCCACGCTCATCAGCGACGGCATCACCTGCGGTGAATTCGTCGACTGCGACCCCGAATTCGCCGCGCTGAACATCTGCGCCGCCGAAGAAGGCGTGCAGCGCCGCTATCGGAACTCCGCCGCGCACGCGCCCGGCGGCAACAGCCCGTTCCGGCACCCGGACTACTCGCGTGAGCACATCGCCGATGAACTGTCCGCCATGTTGGTGCGCGGACTACTGCGCGACCCGACGACGCTGCCGGCCCTTCGGGCCCAGGCCGGCGACTGCAGTGACGGCCGGTAGCCGGTTAGCGGGTGGCCAGCAGGTCGATGATGAAAATGAGTGTCTTTCCGGACAGCTGGTGTCCGGAGCCCGCCGGGCCGTACGCCTGCTCGGGTGGGATCGTCAATTGACGCCGGCCACCGACTTTCATGCCTGGGATACCGTCCTGCCAACCCTGGATCAACCCGCGCAGCGGGAAGGAAATGGACTCACCGCGATTCCACGAGCTGTCGAACTCTTCACCGGTGTCGTACTCGACACCCACATAGTGCACATCCACGACGGCGCCGGGCTTGGCCTCATCGCCGTCGCCGACCACCAGGTCCTCGATGACAAGATCGCTGGGCGCCGGGCCGTCGGGAAATTCGATCACGGGTTTGCTCGTCACCGGTCACACAGTAGTCGCTCAGGCGCTGCTGACCGAGCGTTCTACCCGCCCGTCCGTACCGCGGCGCTCCCGCGCGGTGACGGTCGACGTCGTGGCGGTCAACCGCACCCGGTCGGCGCGGAACAGGTCGTAGGCATACTCGAACGGCCGGTCGGCGGCGTCGCGGGTGATCCGGGTGATCGCCACCAGCGGCCGCCGGTGCGCGATGCCCAGCCAATCGGCCTCCCGCGGACTGGCGCTGACCACCTCGATGGTCTCACTGGACGTGGCGGGCACCAGCCCGTAGCGCACGGCGAACAGCTCGTAGAGCGAGCCGCCGAGAGGTTGCTCCAGCAAGTCGATGACATGCCCGGCGACGAAGCACGAGAAGTCCACCGAGAGTGGCACCCCGTCGGCGAAACGCAGCCGACGGATCGCGAAAATGTCGTCGCCTGCCTCGATTTCCAGGGCAGCGGCCTCGGCGGGAGTCGCCGGTCTGCGGTCGGTGGCGAGCACCCGGGTCGCGCTGGTGTGCCCACCGCTGCGCAGCCGGGCGGGCAGCCCGGCCAGCTCGGCGGCGTTGCGCTGCACCACATCTGCGCGGACGAACGTACCGCCGTTGCGACCGGTGCGGCGTTCCAGTACCCCGGCGCGACTCAACGGCAACAACGCACTGCGCAGAGTGGATCGGGAAACCTCGAAGCGGTCGGCCATCTCACGTTCGGTGCCCAGCCGGGAGCCGGGCCGGAGGGTGCCCTGCGCGAGCATCGACAGGATGCGCCGACGCACATCCTCGGCGATCGGCCCGCCTTCCGACTCCTCCATCGGACTAGGAGCTCAGCGCATCCGGCGATTCCGGCAGCACCTGGCCGCCGTCGACGGCGATCGCCTGACCGGTGATGTAACCGGCTTCGACGGTGGCCAAAAAGGCAGCCAGGTGGCCGATGTCCTCGGGCTTTCCCAGCGCGCCGGCCGGGATTGCCTTGGTCATCCCCGCGATGTAGTCCTCGCCCATGTCCGCGAGGCCTTCGGTGAAGATGTTGCCCGGCAGCACCGCGTTCACCGTGATCCCGTGCCGGGCCAATTCGATTGCGGCGGTGCGCATGAAGCCCAGCTGAGCGGCCTTGGACGCGCCGTAGTGCGACCAGCCCGGGAACCCGGTGATCGGCCCGGTGATCGACGACGTCAGAATCACCCGGCCGCGCCCGGAGGCGATCAGCGCGTCCAAGCAGGCCTGCACGGTGAACACGTTGCCTTTGACGTTGACGTCGAGAACCTCGGCCAGCTGTGCCGGCGTCATCGTGGCCACCGGCGCCTCGGGGAAGATACCGGCGTTGGCGCAGACGACGTCAATGCCGCCGAACGCGCCGATCACCGCGGCGGCCAGTTCGGCACAGGCGCCCGGACTGGTCACATCGGTCGTTATTCCCAACACTTTTCCGCTGCCCAGCGCATCCAGATCCGCCACGGCCGAGTCGAGCTCGGCCGCCGAACGGGCGGCGATCGCCACGTTGGCGCCCGCAGTGGCGAACACCGAGGCGATGCCGCGGCCGATCCCCTTGCTGCCGCCGGTCACCACGACGGACGTGGATTGCAGATCAAACACGCGTAACTCCTTGCCTATGAAGGGTTTTAGACCCTGGACCCGAAGATTGCATCCTGTAGCCAGGTGTGGTCCTCCAGATAACGCCGAGCCAGCCGCGCGGTGTTCGGAGCGAAATCCGCACCGACACCGATCGCCGCGTCGGCGTCGAAGTGCGAGGCGATCCACGCCGTGAGCATGATTCGCCGCATCATCACGAACGACGGAATGAGCGCAAGGTGGTCGGCAGGGATTGCGCCGACCTGGAAATAGCCGGTGAGCCACTCGGTGATGATGCGTTCGCCGGCCGGCGTGTCTTCGATGAACGACACCGCCGCACCCAGATCCGCGAGATACCAGGACCAGCCGCAGTCGTCGAAGTCGATCACGGTGATGCCTGCCCCCGGGTCGGCAGGATTGACCATCAGGTTGGCCAGCCGCAGATCGGCGTGGACAAGGCCGAAACGGTCTGGCGCCGAGCCGAAGTCGGTGAGCTTCGCGGTGATCTCGTCGGCGGCGCGCTGAATCAACGCCCGGTCGCCGTGGGTGAGGCCGGGCGCCAGCCGCCAGTTACCCCAGCGAGCGTCAGGGCCCAGTATCGTCTCGAGGTCCCAGCGGAACCGGGTGAATCCGGCTGGGAACGACCAGTTCCTGGCGTGGGAATGCATGACGGCGGTGAGCCGGCCGAGTTGGTCGAAGCCGACGGCGTCCGGGTCCTCTTCGGCTGTGCAACCCGCGACAAATGTGACCGCGTCGACATGCAGGACGTCGCCGTCGACCTCGGCGGCCACCACGTCGGTGCCGTCACGCGCGGCCACCAGCTCCGGCGTGACCACCGAGGTCTCGGTCCGCAGCGCCTGCATCCACGCCAGCTCGGAGCGGATCGCCTCCAGCGAGTGATAACCGGGCCGGTGCACTCGCAGGACGATCGGGTCGTCGTCCTGAACCAGGTAGGTGGCATTCTCGGACAGGCTGAGCAGCCGCAGTGGCGTCTCGCTTGCGCGACCGTATGCGGGCAGTGCTGCGCGCGCGAAGAACTCATGAGTCGGCGGCAATCCCGGCATGGGACCAGTGTGGACCATAAGAACCCATCGAGCAGACCAAATCCACACATTTAACGTTCCTGTTTCGTGGCCCGGTTCTGCGAAACAAGCCGGAAACATCCTTTGCGTATGGGACGGAAGTTCCTGTTGACCAGGCGATCTGGCGGGGGTAACAATGGCGTCGTCGCACCACAAAGCCGTGCCGACATCACCCTCACGTCCCCGGGTGTACCTGCATTCGGGAAATACCAGACCAAAAGCCGCGCGACCCCCAGTCACGCATCAGATGGGAAACCACACAATGAGCGAGATCATCGATCCGCCGGCCCCGGCCGGCACCGATGCCAAGTCCGACAGCGTCCAGCGGCTCAAGCCCAATGCCGTCGGGCTGATCGGCGTCCTGTTCATGGCCGTCGCCACGGCCGCACCGATCACCGCCATGGTCGGCAACGTGCCGATCGCGGTGGGATTCGGCAACGGCGCCTATGCGCCGGCCGGGTACTTCGTCGCCACGATCGTGCTGACGTTGTTCGCGATCGGCTACGCGGCGATGAGCAAGCACATCACCGCCACCGGCGCGTTCTACGGCTACATCTCGCACGGGCTGGGCCGTATCGTCGGTCTTGGCGCCGGGTTCCTGACCGCGATGGCCTACATGGTGTTCGAGGCATCGCTGATCGGAATCTTCGCCTTCTTCGGCAACGACACGTTCAATTCCCTGTTCCACGTCAATATTCCGTGGATCGTCTTCGCCATCGGCATGCTGGTGGTGAATCTGGTCCTGACCTACTTCGACATCAACGTCGCCGCCAGGGTGCTCGGGGTCTTCCTGATCACCGAGATCGTCATGTTGTCGTTGATGGCACTCTCGGTGCTGTTCACCGGTGGCGGCCCGCAGGGCTGGTCGTGGGGATCGCTCAACCCGCTCAACGCTTTTCAGAACCTGTCCGGCTCGGTGGCCGGAGCCGACGGCAGCATGCTCACGGTGGCCGGCTCGGCGGGCATCGGTCTGTTCTTCGCATTCTGGTCCTGGGTGGGCTTCGAGTCCAGCGCGATGTACGGCGAGGAGTCCAAGAACCCGAAGAAGATCATCCCGATCGCGGTGATCAGCTCGGTGGTCGGCATCGGCGTGTTCTACATCCTCATCTCCTGGCTGGCGATCGTCGGCACCGGTCCGCAGAATGCCATTGCCCTGGCCCAGGATTCGGCCACGGCCGGTGACATCTTCTTCGGCCCGGTCGGAGCGCACCTGGGAACCTGGGCGGTCGACCTGTTCAAGATCCTGTTGATGACGGGTTCGTTCGCCTGCGGTATGGCGTTCCACAACTGCGCTGCCCGCTACATCTACGCGATCGGCCGGGAGAACGTGATCCCCGGCATGCGCAAGACCCTGGGCGCCACCCACGCCACGCACGGCTCGCCGCACATCGCCGGTCTCGTACAGACCATCTTCGCGACCGTGGTGGTGCTGTTCTTCGCCCTGACCGGACGGGACCCCTACACCGGCCTCTACGGACTGATGGCACTGCTGGGCACCACCGCCATCCTGATCGTGCAGGCGCTGGCCGCCTTCGCGGTGATCGCCTACTTCCATGTCGGCAAGAACCATCCGGAGACGGCGAACTGGTTCCGGACGTTCACCGCGCCGCTACTCGGTGGCCTCGGCATGCTCTATGTGATCTACCTGCTGGCCAAGAATGCATCGTTCGCGGCGGGCACCGCCTCCAGCGACTGGGTCTTCGAGATCATTCCCTACGTGGTGGCCGTGGTCGGCATCGGTGGCATCCTGCTCGCCGTGTTCCTTAAATACAAGTCGCCCCAGCAATATTCGGAGCTGGGACGCACCGTCCTGGAAGAGGCGCACGAACGCCAGTGAGGACCGTCACGGGCCGCGTCGTCAACGAGGGAGTAGCGATATGAGCTTTTCCAACATCATGGACTCCAACAGCTACTCGGCGGATCACCCGGTCGATCCCGCCACCGAATCGTTGATCGCGGCCCGTGACCGCATCCTGGGCCCGGCGTACCGGCTGTTCTACCAACGGCCGGTGCACCTGGTCCGCGGCGAGGGGACTCGCCTCTATGATGCCGACGGCGCCTGCTATCTCGACGCCTACAACAACGTCGCCAGCGTCGGCCACTGCCACCCGCACGTGGTGGAGGCGGTCACCCGCCAGCTGTCCACCCTGAACACCCACACCCGCTATCTGCACGGCGGCATCGTGAATTACAGCGAGCGCCTGCTGGGCACAATGCCGGAGCAGATTGACCAGGTGATGTACGCCTGCACCGGCTCAGAGGTCAATGACCTGGCATTGCGTGTCGCCGAAATGTACACCGGCGCAAAGGGTGTCATCGTCACCACCGACGCCTATCACGGCAACACTGCCGCGGTCACCGCGATCTCGCCGTCCATCGGCGGCGCCACCGTGCTCGGTGAGCACGTCCGTACGGTCCCGCCACCGGACAGCTACCGCATACCCGCCGACGAACTCGCCGACCGGTTCACCGCCGACGTCGTCACCGCGATCGACAAGCTGGTCGACAGCGGCGCCGGTTTCTCCGCCCTGATCGTCGACACCATCTTCTCCTCGGACGGCATCTATCCCGATCCCTCCGTGCTGGCGCCTGCGGTGGAGGCGGTGCACCGTGCCGGCGGCGTCTTCATCGCCGATGAGGTGCAGCCGGGATTCGGCCGCACCGGCGATGCGATGTGGGGCTTCCTGCGGCACGGCGTGGCGCCGGATCTGGTCACGATGGGCAAGCCCATGGGCAACGGCATGCCGATCGCGGCGATGGCGGCCCGCTCGGAGGTGCTCGACGCCTTCGCCCGCGAGGTGCCCTACTTCAACACCTTCGGCGGCAACCCGGTGACGGTAGCCGCGGCGGCGGCCGTCCTGGACGTCATCGAGGACGAGAAGCTGATGTGCAATGCCGCAGACGTCGGTTCGCAACTGCGTTCCGAACTCGCGCGCCTCGGCGCCGATCATCCGCGCATCGGCGATGTCCGCGGCGCCGGGCTGTACGTCGGCGTCGAGGTGATCGATGAAACCGGTGCGCCGGACCGGGCCGGTGCCCGGGCACTGGTCAACGCCATGCGGGAGCGCCGGGTGCTGATCTCGGTATGCGGCCACGACGGCAACGTGCTGAAGATCAGACCGCCACTCGTCTTTTCCAGCTCCGACGTCGACTGGTTCTGCACCGAGTTCGCCGCCGCCCTCGCTTCGCCGTTTTGAGCCGTCTTCGTCAGGCACACTGGACTGGTGGCTGAAGACAACGACACCCTTTCCCGCATCCACGACCTGGTTGCGCAGGAGCGCGAACTGCGTGAGCGGGTGGTGCAGGGACAACTCGACCCGTCCGAGGAGCACAAGCGCCTGAGGGCCATCGAAACCGAACTCGACCAGTGCTGGGACCTGCTTCGCCAGCGTCGCGCACTGCGCGAGACGGGCGGTGACCCGAGCCAGGCCTCCGTGCGCCCGGGCGATGAAGTCGAGGGCTACCTCAGCTGAGCACGCGAGCCAGGATCTTCTGCAACGCGTGAAGGTCCTGTTCACTGAGCGAGGCCAGCATCTGCGGTGCCGGGTCATCGGTGGCGTCGAGCACCGCGATGACGTCGCGGCCCGCGTCGGTGAGTGACACCAGCTTGCAGCGCCGGTTCTCCGGATGAGGCTGGCGGACCACCAGTCCGCGCGCCTCCAGGTCGTTGACGGCCACCGTGGCGGCGGGTGCGTCGATGGTGGCCGCCTCGGCGACCTGCTTGACGGTCATCGGCTGTGATGCGAGCCGACGCAGGATCCGAATCCTGCTGAACGGCAAGCCCGTTCGATCAACAACGGCGCGACGCCAGCGGTCCTTGTTGTCCAGCACCAGACTCGACATCGACCGCCACACCTGATCGGCTACCGGGTTACCCGACATCGGCATGCTCACTTCGACGGTCCTCGATCAGCGGAGCCAGCCGCTGCGCGGACTGCTTGGCACGGGTGGAGGTCGAGACGATCGCGAGCACCACGATCACGACCCCGAGGGCGATGTTGAGCCACCACAGCGGCCTGGCGGCGGCGGTGAAGTCCGCACCGGCGACCGCCAGCGCCGAGCCGGCGACCGAACCGCACAGTGCCACACCGATACTCACGCCGACCTGCCTGCTGGTCGAGGTCACCGCCGAGGCCGCGCCGGCCCGGTCTCGGGGCATCCCACTGACCGCGGCGTTGGTGATCGGAGCGTTGACCATGCCGAAGCCGACGCCGTACACCGTGAAGATCGCCACCAGCCACCACACCGGGGTAGTGGCATTGAGGAACACCAGCATCACCGAGGCGGTGGTCATCAGTACCCCGGAAACCAGCAGCGACGGCCGGGCGCCGAAGCGGCCGACCAACCGGCCGGACAGCGGCGAGAAGAACAGCGCACCGATCGCGATCGGCAGGTAGATCAGGCCGGTGTGGGCGGCCGAGTAGCCGCGCTCCCCCTGCAGGTAGAGCGACATCATGAACAGGAAGGCCCCCCAGGCGGCGAAGGCGCACACGGCAGTGACCGTAGCCGACGAGAACGGAATGCTGCGGAAGAACCGCAGATCGATGAAGGGGTCGTGGCGGCGCGACTCGTAGCGCAGGAAGGCCAGCAGGGCGGCCGCGGCGCCGGCGGCGATCGCGATGACGCGCGGGTTGCTCCAGCCCATCCCGGGGGCCTCGATCAGCACGAACACCACGCCGAACAACGCCAGCACGGCGAGCAACTGGCCCACCGGATCGATGTCGCGCATGGTGGCCGACTTGGTCTCGGGCACGAAGATCGCGGTGAGGATGATGGCGGCCGCGCAGATCGGCAGGTTGATCCAGAACACCGCGCGCCAGCTGATCGCCTCGATCAGGAAGCCGCCCACGATGGGGCCCAGCGCCATCGAGATCCCGACCACCGCACCCCACAGTCCCAGCGCGCGGGCGCGTTCCACCCGTCCGACGAAGATCTGCGAAATGATCGACAGGGCAACGGGATTCATCATCGACCCGCCGAGGCCCTGAACCAGCCGCGCGCCGATCAGGGTGTCGATGTCGGGCGCCAGGCTGCACAGCAGCGAGCCCAGCGCGAAGGCGGCCAGGCCGATCTGGAACACCCGGCGCCGCCCGAACCGGTCGCCCGCGGCGCCCGAGAGCATCAGCAGCGATGCCAGCACCAGGGTGTAGATGTCGATGACCCACTGCATCTGGGATGCGGTGGCGTGCAGGTCGGTCCGGATCGCCGGAATCGCGACGTTCACGATCGTCGCGTCCATCGACACGATCAGCAGGCTAAGGCAGCAGGACGCCAGGATGATCGTCTTGCGCCGCGCGCTGAGCTCACCGACAGTTGTAATCACACAACTATTGTGAAACTACAATCGTTCGCCGGTCAAGCTGGTGTGAACCAACTGACAGTGAGGTTTAGCTGCGGGTGTCGATGGTGGCGTAGTCGCGCTCGGTGTAACCGGTGTAGATCTGGCGCGGGCGGCCGATCTTGCTGCTGCCCTCGTCGTGCATTTCCCGCCAGTGCGCGATCCAGCCCGGCAGCCGACCGAGTGCGAACAGCACGGTGAACATCCGGGTGGGGAAGCCCATCGCGCGGTAGATCACGCCGGTGTAGTAATCCACGTTCGGGTACAGCTTGCGCTCGATGAAGAAGTCGTCGGTCAGCGCGATCTCTTCGAGCTGCTTGGCGATGTCGAGCAGCTCGTCGTCGCCGCCGAGCTTGCCCAAGATCTTGTCGGCCTGCTCCTTGACGATCCGCGCCCGCGGGTCGTAGTTCTTGTAGACCCGGTGCCCGAAGCCCATCAGCTTCACGCCGTCTTCTTTGTTCTTCACCTTCTTGACGAACGTCTGCACGTCGTCTTGGCCGACGCGGATCTTCTCCAGCATCTCCAGCACGGCCTGGTTGGCACCGCCGTGCAGCGGGCCCCACAGCGCGTTGATACCACCGGAGATCGACGTGAACAGGTTGGCCTGCGAGGAGCCCACCAGCCGCACCGTCGAGGTCGAGCAGTTCTGCTCGTGATCGGCGTGCAGGATCAGCAGCATGTCCAGCGCCCGGACGATTTCCGGGTCGACCTCGTAGGGCTCGGCCGGGAAACCGAACGTCATCCGCAGGAAGTTCTCCACCAGCGTGAGCGAGTTGTCCGGGTACAGGAACGGCTGGCCCTCGGACTTCTTGTACGCATACGCCGCGATCGTCGGCAGCTTGGCCAGCAGCCGGATCGTGGACAGCTCCACCTGCTTCTTGTTCAGCGGGTCCAGCGAGTCCTGGTAGTAAGCCGAGAGCGCGTTGACCGCGCTGGACAGCACCGGCATCGGATGCGCGTCACGGGGGAAGCCGTCGAAGAACCGCTTGAGGTCCTCGTGCAGCAGGGTGTGCCGCTGAATCTGGGTGGTGAACTTCTCCAGCTGCTCGGTGGTCGGCAACTCACCGTAGATCAGCAGGTAGCTCACCTCGATGAAGGTCGACTTCTCGGCGAGCTGCTCGATCGGGTAACCGCGGTAGCGCAGGATGCCGGCATCGCCGTCGATGTAGGTGATGGCGCTCTTGGTGGACGCCGTGTTCACAAAACCTTGGTCGAACGTCGTGTAACCGGTCTTGGCCAGCAAGGAGCCCAGCGCGATCCCGTCGGACCCCTCCGTCGCCTTGACGATGTCCAGGTCCAACTCGCCGCCCGGGTACTTCAGGGAGGCGGTCTCGTCGGTTGCCACATGAACCCCTTCTGAGCTCGTCGACGCCGCGGAGGCGTCCGTATGTAGGTGAAGGTAGTCGTTATTCTGCCGACACGCCCGCGGGGGTCTGGCCCGGGGTCGCCTACGGAGTCCAGAGCTCGGCGAGAAGTGCGTATACCGACTCGATTCGGTGGCATACGACGTCCGGCTCGATCGGCGGGCCACCGGGTGTGCCGAGCCCGCCGCAGGCCACCCCCATGACCACCGCCCAGGTGTCGAAGAGGATGCGAATCGACGGGTGGTCGGCGGACACCCCCATCCGCTGAACCGCGACCTCGACCGCACCATGGTGGAACCCGTGCGATCGGAACATGAACGGCGCGAGTCCGATCGCCGGGGCGGAGGCCACGATCGTCAGCAACAGTCGCATCCGCTCGAACGACGTCGAGGCGCCGTACTGTGCGCTGCCGAAAGTGTCGAGGTGAGCCCGGGCCAACGCCTCGTAGTGGCTGATGTCGAGGGGCTGGCGGGCGAAGGCGGCCGCGACATCAGTGGCGACCTCGTCGAGGATCGCGACGAGCACCGCATCCTTGCCCGAGAAGTAGCGGCTGAAGGTGCGCGGTGCGACCTCGGCCGCAGCGGCGATCTGCTCGACGGTGGTGTTGTCGTAGCCCTGGTCGATGCACAGCTGGACGGCCACGTCGATCAACGTCGCCCTGGTCCGCTGCTTCTTGAGTTCACGCAGTCCCGGAACAGGCATTTTTGCGACAACGGCCACGTCGCGCCTCCCCCCGGGTTCTTCGCGCGCCCCCCGACGTCAGACCGTAGAGGCTAGCGCCGTTGCCACTTCCTGGGCGGCGATATCGGCGAATTCACCGAAGGCCAGATCCAGTCGGTCGGCCATGATCACCGCGCAGTTGGCGTAGTCCCCGGGCCCGATCACCAACTGCCCCCACGCGGCTGCGGTGATCGCTCCCCACACGGACACGATCAGCGCCACCCGCCGGTCGGTCGGGTCGATGCCCATGCGTGCGGCCACCGCCACCACCAACGGGTGCAGTCGCGTCGCGGCGGCGGCCAGCCGCAGCGCACTGGACGAGGAGATGACGTTCACCATCAGCACGAGGCGGTGCGTGGTCAACTCCGTCACCTCACCGGACGGCACCCGGCGCAGGGCCTGGGAGTGCGCGCGGGCGAGCGCGGTCAGCGGGGGCACGCGGGTGTCGATCCCGGCCAGCTCGGCGACAGCGGCGTGGACCAAGTCGTCGAGCACGGTCATCATCACCGCGTCTTTGGTCGGGAAGTACCGGCTGAATGTGCGTGGGGACACCTCGGCGGCGGCGGCGATCTGCTCGACGGTGGTGTTGCCGTATCCGCGCTCCATGCACAGCCTCACCGCGGCATCGACCAGCATCGCGCGGGTACGTTGCTTCTTTCGTTCGCGCAGTCCCGGTGGTGACTGCGCGATGACGTCGGCCACGCCCCGATCTTAGTCGTAACGTGCCGGTTTACGGCTGCGCCGCTTGCACCCGATAGCGAACGAACACCGGGACCGCGGCGGCGGCGACCAGCACACCGACCACCACCAGTGCTCCGCCACCCGCGGCGGCGATCGTGGTGCCGACCACCGCGGCGGCCGCGCCGTGCGCGGCATCGGCCAGCCGGGGACCGCCCGCGACGACCACGGTGAAGACACCCTGGAGCCGGCCACGCAGGTCGTCGGAGGCCACCTGCTGCAGGATCGTCGAGCGGAAGGCCGCCGACACCATGTCCGCGGCCCCACCAATCGCCAAGAACGCCAAGGCAATCCACAAGAACGTGCCGGTGTGGCCGTGTGCCAGCCCCCCGGCCACGCCGAAGCCGACCATGGCCGCACCCCACACCACGATCGAGATCACCACAGCCAGGCCCTGACGCTGAATGCGCGGAAACCAGCCGGAGAACACCCCTCCCGCGACCGCGCCCGCCGACATCGCCGCCGCCAGCAGCGCCATGGTGGTGCCACCCGCGATCGGGCCGCCGAAACTCTCATGGGCCATCTGCGGGAACAGCGCCCGCGGCATACCCAGGATCATCGCGATCAGGTCGACGACGAACGACATCAGCACGACCTTGTTGCCGGACAGGAAGCGGAACCCTTCGACGACGGAGCGAAGGGCGTCGAACCCCATGCCCTTGCCGCCGACCGAGGGCGGGATCGGCGCGAGCCGGTAGGCCACCCAGATCGGCAGCAGACAGGTGATCGCGTCGATCAGGTACAGCGTGGACAGATCGATCCAGCGCAGCATCACTCCGGCCATCAAGGGGCCGACGATCGCGCCGAACTGGAACACCGTGAAGTTCAGTGAATTGGCCGCGGGCAATTGGTCACCGGGCAGCATGCGCGGTATCGCGGCCGCCCGGGTGGGGCTGTCGATCGCGTAGAACGCCTGCTGCACCGCAAGCAGACACAGCACCACCCATACGTTGTTCAGCCCGAGCGCGGCCTGCAGCCACAGCAGCACCGAGGACACCGCCAGACCGCTGGAGGTGATGATCAAGAGCACCCGCCGGTCCATGGCGTCGGCCCACGCCCCGCCCAGGAGGCCGAAGACGACCAGCGGCACCAGCGCGAAGACCCCGGACAGCCCGACGTACGCCGAGCTCTGGGTGAGTGCGTACAGCTGGACGGGGACGGCGAAGATGGTGAGGTTGGCCCCGATGACCGTGACGATGCCGGCCACCCACAGCCGGCGGAAATCCGGTGTTGTCAGTGGGGTGGTGTCGGCGAAGAGCCGCGCCACCTAGGGCTGCAGCCGCTCGATGCTTACGCCCGATGTCGCCGGCCCAGCGGCTCCGGCGGCGCCCGATACCCGAATCCGGTTGTGCACCCGGTTCTCTCGTCCCTGCCAGAACTCGATGACCTCGGGGGCGATCCGATAACCGCCCCAGTGCGGGGGCACCGGTACCTGCTCGTCGGCGGCGAAGCGTTCGGTGACCTCGGCGAGCTTGCCGAGCAACTCGGCGCGCGAGCCGATCGGTCGCGACTGCGACGACGCCCAGGCGCCCAGCTGCGAACCGCGCGGACGCTTGGACCAGTATTCGGCAGTCTCCTCGGCGGCGACCTTGCTCACCGCACCGCGGATGTGCACCTGGCGGCCGAGCGCATACCAGGGAAAGGTGATCGCGGCGTACGGCGTCGCAGCCAGCTCGTTGCCCTTGGCGGAGTCGTAGTTGGTGTAGAAGGTGATCCCGGTCTCGTCCACGCTCTTGCACAACACCGTGCGGCTGACCGGTCTTCCCGCGCCGTCGACGGTGGCCAGCACCATGGCGTTCGGTTCGGCGATGCCGGCTGCCTCTGCGTCGGCTATCCAGCTGTGCAGCAAGGCAAGCCAGCCGTCGGCGAGCCAGTCGACGTCGAGGTCGCTGCTGCCGTCCTTCTCGACCGAGCCGTACTCCACGCGCATCGCCGCGAGGCGATTCTCCCGGGGTGATTCCACGCGCCAACGGTACGCCGCACAGACCTGGCTGCGCGTTATCGACCGGTAGCGACGGCCGGATTGCCGAGTGGGAGAATCCACCCATGACGGTGGTACCCGACGACTTCGTGCCAGGCCTCGAAGGGGTGGTGGCCTTCACCACCGAGATCGCCGAGCCGGACAGAGACGGTGGTGCGCTGCGCTACCGCGGTGTGGACATCGAGGAACTGGTCGGCAACCGGGTGACGTTCGGTGACGTCTGGGCACTGCTGGTCGACGGCCGGTTCGGCAACGGCCTGCGCCCCGCCGAGCCGTTCCCGCTACCGATCCACACCGGCGATGTGCGGGTCGACGTGCAGGCCGGCCTGGCCATGCTGGCGCCGATCTGGGGCTACGCGCCGCTGCTGGACATCGACGGTGAGACCGCTCGCGATCACCTCGCCCGCGCGTCGGTGATGGCGCTGTCCTATGTCGCCCAGTCCGCCCGCGGTATCTACCGGCCGGCCGTGCCGCAGCGCGAGATCGACGAATGCTCCACGTCACCGAACGTTTCATGACCCGCTGGCAGGGCGAGCC
Source organism: Mycobacterium sp. EPa45 (assembly GCF_001021385.1). Taxonomy (NCBI): domain Bacteria; kingdom Bacillati; phylum Actinomycetota; class Actinomycetes; order Mycobacteriales; family Mycobacteriaceae; genus Mycobacterium; species Mycobacterium sp. EPa45. The sequence goes on from NZ_CP011773.1 coordinate 5,204,995, forward strand.
GGATCCGCGGCACGTGGAGGCGATCGACGCCTACTGGGTGTCGGCGGCCGAGCACGGGATGAACGCCTCGACGTTCACCGCGCGGGTGATCGCCTCGACCGGTGCGGACGTCGCGGCGGCGCTGTCCGGAGCGATCGGCGCGATGAGCGGCCCGCTGCACGGCGGTGCCCCGGCCCGCGTGCTGCCGATGATCGAGGAGGTCGAGCGCTCCGGCGACGCCCGCGCGGTGGTCAAGGGCGTGCTGGACCGCAAGGAGAAGCTGATGGGCTTCGGCCACCGGGTCTATCGGGCCGAGGACCCGCGTGCCCGGGTGCTGCGCGCCACCGCCAAGCGGCTCGCGGCACCGCGCTACGAGGTGGCCGTCGCCCTGGAGCAGGCGGCGCTGGCCGAACTGCGCGAGCGCAGGCCGGATCGGGCAATCGAGACCAACGTCGAATTCTGGGCGGCGGTGATCCTCGACTTCGCCCAGGTGCCGGCCAAGATGATGCCGGCGATGTTCACCTGCGGCCGCACGGCCGGGTGGTGCGCGCACATCCTCGAGCAGAAGCAGCTCGGCAAACTGGTACGGCCGTCGGCGATCTACGTCGGGCCCGCCCCCCGGTCACCCGAGGCGGTCGACGGCTGGAACGAGATCGCGCACTCCCCCGTGTAGTCGTTCTTGTCGGTGTCCGGTGGTTGCATCGGTCGGTGGGTGATGAGTTCTGCCCGCCCACGATGTCTACACCGGTGGCGGCCCGTCCGGCCGCCTTCAACCACAGGAGGCTTGTGATGACGATCGACGTACAGCCCGCAGTAACCCCGCACCTCGTCGTCGACGACGCGCCCGCGGCGATCGACTTCTACATCAAGGCGTTCGGCGCCACCGAAATCGGCCGGGTGCCCCGTCCGGACGGCAAGCTGATCCATGCCGCGCTGCAGATCAACGGGGCCATGATCATGCTCAACGACGACTTCCCCGAGATGTCCGACGGCAAGTCGACGACCCCCACGGCGCTGGGCGCCACGCCGGTCACCATCCACCTGACCGTCACCGATGTCGACGAGAAGTTCCAGCGCGCGCTCGACGCGGGCGCAACGGTCGTGATGCCGCTCGACGACCAGTTCTGGGGCGACCGCTATGGCATGGTCCGGGATCCGTTCGGGCATCAGTGGTCACTGGGCCAGCCGGTCCGCGAGGTCAGCTACGACGAGATCCAGCACGCGATGAGCCAGGCATAATGCAGGCGTGACGCAGGGTCGCCGCAAGATCCTCTACATCGACCTCGACAACACGATGGTCGACTTCGGCCACCGGATCGAGGGCCTCGACCCGGTCGTGGTGGACAAGTACCGCGGGCGGATGGATGAGGCGCCGGGCATCTTCGCGTTGATGCGCTCGATGCCCGGCGCGATCGAGGCCTTCACCGAACTGTCGATGCTGTTCGACACCTACCTGCTGTCGACCGCGCCATGGCGCAACCCGTCGGGCTGGCAGCACAAGATCGAATGGGTGCACGAACACCTTGGCGCCGAAGAGGATTCACCGGCGTACAAGCGGCTCATCCTGACCCACCACAAGGACCTCAACCGCGGCGACTTCCTCGTCGACGATCGGCCCAACAACGGCGCTGAGCGCTTCAAAGGCGAGTGGATTCACTTCGGCTCGGACCGGTTCCCGGACTGGGTCGCAGTGCTGGATTATCTGCGCGTCAAGGCTTAGCGCAGCAGCCCCGCCAGCAACCGCTTGGCCATCGGCGGCTCGGGCGCGGCGGCGGCCACCGCAACCATGTCGGCGACGTCGGTGAACTTCACCCGTGGCCGTCCTTCGGCCTCGCCGCGGGCCGCCTCGGCGGCGTCGATGGCGCGCCAGCCTCGGGCGTCGACCACACTGGGCTGACGGGACCGAATCAGCTTGTCCAACAACGATGGCCGCACGCTCGGTTCGCCGAGCAGGCCTGCGTTGAAGTCGTCGACCAAGCTCGAGACGGTCTCCATCGAGCAGGACTTGTTGGTGCCGATGAATCCGGTTGGACCGCGCTTGATCCAGCCCGCGACGTACGCCCCGGTGACAGCCTCTCCGGTGGCGGGATCGATGACGCGCCCGTCCCGGTTGGGGACGACCGCCGCAGCCTCGTCGAACGGCAGCCCGGCGATCGGTGCGCCGCGGTATCCGATCGAGGTGAGCAGCAACCCGGCCTCGATCTGCTCTACCTCGTCGGTTCCGGTGCGACGGAATTCGACGCCACTGACCCGGTCAGTACCGAGCACCCGGTGCGGTGTCAGCCGATACGCCAGGCGAATCCGCGGGCGGGCGGTGAGGTCAGCAGCAACCGGCAGCGCGGCGAGGATCTCGAGCTTGGCCTTCGTGAGGGCATCGGTGGCGGTGGCCAAATCCTGCTCGACCAGGTCGTGGTCGGCGGCGTCGAGCACGACCTCGGCCGTCGACGTCAACCCGATGAGCTCGGGCAGGGTGAAGGCCGAGTCGACCGGCCCGCGACGCGCCGCGATGACCACCTCGCGCACCGCGGAGCTTCTCAGAGCAGCCAGCGCGGTGTCGGAGATGTCGGTGCGCGTCAGCTCGTCGGGGTCGGCGGTCAGGATCCGCGCGACGTCGAGGGCCACGTTGCCGTTGCCGATCACCACGACCCGCTCGTGGCGCAGGTCGACGTCCAGCCCGGCGAAATCCGGATGGCCGTTGATCCAGGCCACCGTCTCGGTGGCGGTCGCGGTGCCGGACAGCTCCATGCCGGGGATATCGAGTCTGCGGTCGTGCGGCGCACCGACGCTGTAGATCACCGCATGGTGGTGTCGCAACAACTCGTCATGCGAGAGATGCTGCCCCACTTCGACATTGAGGTAGAAGGTGAACCGCGGGTGCTTGCTGATCCGCTCGAAGAGGCGCGCCACACCCTTGGTGTGCTGGTGATCCGGGGCGACGCCGGCGCGCACCAGGCCGAACGGGGTGGGCAGTCTGTCGAAGACGTTGACCCGCACGCCCTTCTGCGTCAGGAGCTCGTCTGCGGCATACATTCCCGCCGGCCCCGAACCCACGACGGCCACGGTCAGATCCGCCTCCCCACGGCGCACCTGCGGGGCGGGGAGCACCGCGGCCAGCTTGGAGGTCGGTGGCAGTTTCACGCCGGCCGGCCGCTCGGGGTAGAACGAGGCGTTGAGTTCGATGAAGGGCAGCTGCTTGTCGGTCAGCTTGCTGTCCGGCGCGATCGCACCGACCGGGCAGGCGCTGACGCACGCGCCACAGTCCACGCACGCCACCGGATCGATGTAGAGCATTTCGGCGGTTGCGAAGCCCGGCTCGTCGGGGCTGGGGTGGATGCAGTTGACCGGGCAGGCATAGACACAGGAGCCGTCGCTGCAACACGACTGGGTGATCACATGGGGCACAGGCGTGAGTCCTTTGATCTCTACGCGGCGACCACGTGCTGGCGGGCCGGCTCGCTGCGGAAGCGACTCGGCGCGCCATTGATCCGGCAGATCCGCCACATCAGCTTCGCCAGCGGATTCATCAACCCGGTGTCGTGGCACAGCATCCGGACATCACCGAACATGTCGCGCAGCATCTGTCGCGACTGCGGCGAGGAGAAGAAGATGTCCTTGCGCACCGAACGCGGGATGTCGAATTCCTTCCAGAATGCTCTCGGCGGCACGATGATTGCCGAACACAGCACGCGCATCACCACCGGCACGTAGAGCGAGAGCCAGAACCGCTTGCGTCGCGGCAGATGCGGCACCCGCTTACGCAGGTACTCGTGCGCGAACGAGATGTGCCGGGCCTCCTCGGCGACGTGGATGGCCATCACCCGCTCCATGATCGGGTGCAGCGTCTTGCCTTCGCGCAGAATGTTTTTCTGCGTGTGGTCGATGGGCTCCTCGCCGGCGAGGATTCCGAACCAGAACGGGATCGGCAGCGGCCCCGCCACCAACGGAATCGCGGGCTGTACCCACTTCAGCAGCCGCGGCATGCCGGGCACGTCGGCGCCGATGTGGTTCACCATCTCCTGGAACATCATCGTGTGGTTGCACTCTTCGACCGCCTCGTGCAGGCAGTACCGGTACTCCGGTGAGCCGTTGGGCGTCCAGAAGGCGTACTCCATCAGGCCCCGGATGAGGATCGACTCGAAGTGCAGCCCGACCTTGGCGACGTTGGACTGACGCCACATACCGATCTCGATCTGGCGTTCCCTGGACTGCGACTGATACCAGGGGTGCTGCCCGATCGGGTCGGTCGCCGGCAGTATCCAGCGCTCGTCGTTAGGGACCACGGCGAACTCGGGCGAGTCCCAGTCGATGTCGGTGTACGGGTTGAAGTTCCTGCGGACCGAGCCCTCGGACAGGGTGTTCAGCTTCTCGACGTAGGCGATGTCGTCCTGCACATCCATGTTGCGGCGCCAGCGCCTGATCATCTTGGTTCTCGCCATGACAGTCTCCTCAGGAGAGGTTTACATTTGGGCGGGTGTTGTCCAAACGGTACCGCAGGTATCGCATACCTGTCCATACCCGTTTCCCGGTTGGCCGAACGCCTCGGTGTGAAGCGCGACGGCGTCGACTTCTACGCTTAACGCATGGCTGATCAGCTCGTGATTCCCGATTCCCTCAAGCCCGCCGACGGTCGATTCGGTTGTGGGCCGTCGAAGGTGCGCCCCGAGCAGCTGCAGGCGCTGGCCGCGTCGGGCGCCTTGTTCGGCACGTCGCACCGGCAGGCGCCGGTGAAGAACCTGGTCGGCCGGGTGCGCGACGGCTTGCGCCAGTTCTTCTCCCTACCCGACGGCTATGAGGTGATTCTGGGCAACGGCGGCGCGACCGCGTTCTGGGACGCCGCCGCGTTCGGTCTGATCGAGAAGCGCTCGCTGCACCTGACCTACGGCGAGTTCTCCTCGAAGTTCGCCTCTGCCGCCACGGCCAACCCGTTCATCGACGACCCGATCGTGGTCAAGGCGGACGCGGGCAGCGCCCCCGAACCGCAGTCCGATCCGTCCGTCGACGCGATCGCCTGGGCGCACAACGAGACCTCGACCGGCGTGGCCGTGCCGGTCCGCCGGCCGGAGGGCTCGGAGAACGCTCTGGTCCTGATCGACGCGACGTCCGGGGCCGGTGGACTGCCTGTCGATGTGAGCGACGCAGACGCCTACTACTTCGCGCCGCAGAAGAATTTCGCCAGTGACGGCGGCCTGTGGCTGGCCGTCGTGTCCCCCGCCGCGCTGGCGCGCATCGAGGCCATCGCCGCATCGGGCCGCTGGGTGCCCGACTTCCTGTCACTGCCGATCGCGGTCGACAACAGCCTCAAGAACCAGACCTACAACACCCCGGCGATCGGCACGCTGGTCCTGATGGCCGAGCAGGTCGACTGGCTCAACGGCAACGGCGGCCTGGACTGGGCGGTCAAACGCACGGCCGACTCGTCGCAGCGGCTGTACTCCTGGGCCGAGGCGTCCTCGTACGCCACGCCCTTCGTCACCGACCCCGCGCTGCGCTCGCAGGTGGTCGGCACCATCGACTTCGCCGACGAAGTCGATGCCGCGGCGGTGGCCAAAGTGCTGCGGGCCAACGGCATCGTCGACACCGAACCGTACCGCAAGCTGGGCCGCAACCAGCTGCGCATCGCGATGTTCCCGGCGATCGAGCCCGACGACGTGTCCGCGCTGACGCAGTGTGTCGACTGGGTTGTCGAACGTCTCTGAGGACGTTCGGCGTGTCCTAACCGTTATCTTCCGGCGCCTGGGTTAAATTCCGGACGAACAAGGAGGTCGACATGCGAGAACTCAGGGTGATCGGACTCGATGTCGACGGCAGGCACATCATTTGCGAAGGTCCCGACCCGGCCGACAAGTTCACCCTGCAGGTTGACGACCGACTGCGCGCCGCGGTTCGCGGCGACCGGTCGCTGGGCCAGACCCCGAGGGACAAAGAGGTCAAAGGCGTGTTGCGGCCCAGGGACATTCAGGCGCGCATCCGTGCGGGTGCGTCCGTCGAGCAAGTTGCCGCGTCATCCGGCATGGACATCAGCAAGGTCGAGCGCTTCGCCCACCCGGTGCTCCTGGAGCGCTCGCGGGCGGCCGAACTGGCCGGCGCCGCCCACCCGATCCTGGCCGACGGGCCTGCGGTGACGACACTGCAGGACACCGTCATCACCGCCCTGGTCGCGCGCGGCCACAACCCCGAGGCGACGGAGTGGGACGCGTGGCGCGGCGAAGACGGCCGATGGGTGGTGCAGATGTCCTGGCAAGCCGGGCTGAGTGACAACGTCGCGCACTTCCGCTTCAGCCCCGGGGCACACGGTGGCACGGTCTCCGCACTCGACGACGCCGCCAGCGAGCTGATCGACCCGACCTTCGAACGGCAGCTGCGGCCGGTGGCCGCTATCGCACAGCTCGAGTTCGAGGAGCAGCCGCCGCAACCGACGCCCGCCCCTGCCGAGGAGAAGCCGGCACCCGCAGCGGCTCCCGCGCCCGCCCCGCGGGCCAAGCGCGCCAAGGCCAAGCCCGCCGTCCCCGGCTGGGAGGATGTCCTGCTCGGGGTACGTTCCAGCGGCGACCGCTGACTCACTACTGACTGGCGACCATCGCCAACAGGGTGATCCACCCGCCTGCGACGCCGATGCCGGCACCCAGCACGAACCAGCGTCGTACCGGGGTGCGCCGCCAGCCCCACAGCGTGGGCGCCAGGCCGCCGACCGCGATCAGGTTCAGCACGACCGCGACCAGTGGATGCACCCGGATCATGCCGAGGCTCAGCACGACGATCGCGGTGCCGGTGACCGCGGCGACGAAGGCCGCCACCGTCAGACCGGTTCCCCAGGGTGTCGACTCTTCTGACATCGACGTGGCCTCCTCCCCCGGGTCGCTTCGCTCCTGCCCTCCGAAACTCTAGTCACCGCGCCCGCTCGTAGAACGCCAGCGCCGCGGCGGTGGCGACGTTCAGCGAATCGGTGCCCCGTGACATCGGGATGCGCACTCGCACATCGCTGGCCCGCATCGCGGTCTCGGTCAGGCCAGGACCCTCCGCGCCGACCAGCACCGCAACCTTGTCCCCCGCCAGACCGGCCATCGCCTCGGCCAGGGTCTGCGCGCCCGGATCGGGTGTCATGGCCAGCAGCCGGAACCCGCGGCCGCGCAGCTCGCCGAGGTCGGCCGGCCACTGCCGGGAACGCGCGAACGGCACCAGCAGGGCATGACCCATCGACACCCGCACCGCGCGCCGGTACAGCGGGTCGGCGCAGCCGGAGCCGAAGATCACCGCATCCACGCCCAGACCGGCGGCATTGCGGAAGATCGAGCCGAGGTTCTCGTGGTCGTTGACCCCTTCGAGCACGGCGACCGTCCGTGCGCCGTCGAGTACCTCGGCCGGCGTCAGCTCCGGCGGCCGCCGGGCCACCGCGAGCACACCCCGGTTGAGGTGAAAGCCGACCACGTCAGCCATCACCTCGGGCGTGGCGCGATAGAACGGGGCCGGCACGTCGCTCAGGTCGTCGCTCAGTTCGGCTAGACGGCGTTCGGTGCCGAGGAACGCGTGCGGGGTGAACCGCGAGGCGATCATCCGCTGGGCGACCAGCACCCCCTCGGCGATCACCAGTCCTTTGCCGCTGGGTAGGTCCGGTCTGCGGTCGACACTGTTCAGATCGCGGAAATCGTCGACGCGGGGATCGGCCGGGTCGGTGATGTCGACAACGTCTACCGCGCCAAAAGCCTTGTCGCTCACGCGTCTTCGTCGACGAGAACGGTCATCAGGTCCGCGGCCCGCAACAGAATGTCGCGATCCTCGCTATCCAGGGTGGCCAGCCGGTTGCGCAGCCACTCCTGGCTGGCCCGGCGCTCGCTCTCGACCAGCGCCGCGCCGGCATCGGACACCGCCACCAAGACCTGACGACCGTCGGAGGGATGCGACGTGCGCACCACCAGACCCAGGTCGGCCAGTGATGCGATCACCCGCGTCATCGACGGCGGCCGGACCCGCTCCCGGACGGCCAGCGCCCCGGGCGTCATCGGCCCGTCCTTGGCCAGGGTCGCCAACGCGGACAACTGCGACAGCGTGATCGGCGATTCGGGCCTGCGGAAGCGCAACTGACGCGCGAGTCGCATGACGGCCAACGACAAATCACTCGCAAGCCGCAGGTCAGCGTCCAACACAATCGCAAACAGTACGACACGACAACAACCGATCAACGATGATCCGGCCAACTGCGGCGGATGCCATACCGGGCCGATCTGTCGATCGGTTACTTTGGACGACAATGCCTTCCGATCAGCGCGAACCGAGCCGCGAGCCGACGGCCGAACCCGAGCCCCCGGCGTTGCCCGCGGCGCTGCTTGACCCGCGGCCGGTGGTCGCCGTCGGCGCCGTGCTGTGGGCACTGGCGACGATCGCGGCGTTCAGCGTTCCCGTGCTGGAGTCGTGGCGTCCGATCACAATCGCCGGTCTGGGCACCGGCGTCGTCGGAACGTCGATCTTCCTGTGGCAACGCATGGCGGCCCGGCGTGGGGCGCGGGGAGCGCAGACCGGCCTCGAGCCGCACGGACAGTAATCAGTCAACCACGAAGGGAAACCGATGGCAGCGCCGCTGTTGCAGGCAGAGATCGAAATCAACGCTCCGGTCGCGAAGGTGTGGACCCTGATCGCCAACCTCGACAACATGCCCAAGTGGAGCCCGCAGTGCCGGTTGATGAAGCCCCTGGGGCAGGTCAAGCCGGGCACCCGCACGTTCAACCTCAACCGGCGCAACAACCTTTTCTGGCCGACGACGTCGACGATCACCGAGCTCATTCCGGAGCGCAAGCTGGCGTTCCGGGTCAACGCCAACAACACCGTCTGGAGCTATGAACTCGAGCCCACCACGACCGGCACCAAGGTCGTGGAGACCCGCCACGCCGAGAACGGCGTGAAGGCCGTCTCGACAATGACGGTCAATGCGGTGCTGGGCGGGGTGCCCAATTTCGAGAAGGAACTGGTCGACGGGATGAACACCTCGCTGGCGCGCATCAAGGCCGCCGCCGAAGGCTAGGCCTGCTCGACCGACTCCGGATCCTCTGGGCTTTCAGCAGCGTCGGCGCTCTCCGGGGCGTCGGCGCTGTCCAGAGTCTCAGCGCTCTCGGTCTCGGTCTCGGTCTCGGTCTCGGTCACGGTCGCGGCGACCTGGACGACGTCGAGAACCCCATCGTCATACGGGTCGTAGATCGGCGATCCGGTCCCCGGGGGCTGCGGGGTGTCCGAGTGTGCGCCGCAGCCGTACTCGAAATCGACGACGTGGGCGTCGGCCGACATCTCGTTGCAGCACACCCCGAACATCGCGCCGAGCGCTCCGGCCAGGGGAACCATGAAGCCGCAGTCGCGGCACACCCGCTTGGTGGCACGGGCCATCGGAGAGCCGGGGCCGTGGTCGCTGTCGTGCCAGCGCTGCGCGGTCTCGTCGCGGCCGAGCGCGCTGAGCACCTGGCGGCGCCCGAAGCCCACCTCGTACGCGGTGTCGTCGATCAGGGGATCGCCGGTGGCGGTGTATCCGGGGGCCAGCCGAGGATCGTCCTTGCCGGGAGCCAGCAGGTCACCGGGGCTCAGGTCGCCCGGTTTGATGCGCTCCTCCCACGGCACCCAGGTCGGGGCCAGCAGCGCCGTCGGGCCGGGCACCAGCACGACCTCGCTCACCGTCGCGTGATCGGCGCCGGGGTAGGCCGCGACCACGACCGCCCACTGCCAGCCCTGGTAGCCGGGCATATTCGCCAGGAAGCGGTGCGTCGCCGCGGTCTCGTCCTCGAAGCTGACACCGAGGTATTCGCCCACGGTGTCGCCGCTGTGCTCGACGATCGCCTGACGCGACTGCTCCACGGCGCCGCTCAGTACGGCGGCAACCGCATCCGACGGCGCGCCGGCGGGCGCCGGTGCCGAGGCTTCTGTCGCGTCGAGAGTGCTGTCCATCGTCACCAATCTTGCCTCACGGTGTCTGTGTGCAGCCACACCGGTCACGTGCGCGCCGGCATGCCACGGATGGGGGACAATCGTGACGTGTCTGAGCGCCGGCGTGACGAACCCCGCGCGAATCCGGCCTTCGGCCCGGATCGCCGCTATTCGGGCGGCGCATCCGGTGAACATCCGGGCATGGCCAACTACCCCAGCGATGGGGACGGTTACCGGCACTCCGACGCCACCCGCCGGTCCAATCCGACGCCCAGTTCCAACCGGTATCTGCCGCCGCTGGGCGAGCAGCGCACCGAAAACCTGGGGCCACCGTCCGGATCGCGAGGCGCCGACGAACGGGCGGCCCGCGGCCGCGGCGCGGCAATGCGAAGCCGCGAGATGGGCACCAAGGTGTATTCGATGGTGCACCGCGCGGCCACAGCCGACGGCGCCGACAAGTCCGGTTTGACCGCGCTGACGTGGCCGGTGGTCGCCAACTTCGCGGTGGACTCGGCGATGGCGGTGGCACTGGCCAATACGTTGTTCTTCGCCGCCGCCTCCGGCGAGAGCAAGGGCAAGGTTGCGCTCTACCTGCTGATCACGATCGCGCCGTTCGCGGTGATCGCGCCGCTGATCGGGCCGGCACTCGATCGGGTGCAGCACGGCAGGCGCGCCGCGCTGGCGATGTCGTTCATCCTTCGCGCCGCGCTGGCGTTCGTTCTGATCATGGACTACGACGGCGCCACGGGCAGCTATCCGTCCTGGGTGCTCTATCCCTGTGCGCTGGGAATGATGGTGCTGTCCAAGTCCTTCAGCGTGCTGCGCAGCGCGGTCACCCCGCGCGTGATGCCGCCGACGATCGACCTGGTGCGGGTGAATTCACGGCTGACGATGTTCGGCTTGATCGGCGGCACGATCGTCGGCGGTGGTATCGCCGCCGGGGCCGAGTACCTGCTCAGCACCGTGTTCCAACTGCCCGGTGCGTTGTTCGTCGTGGTCTTCGTCGCGGTGGCCGGCGCCTCGCTGTCGATGCGGATCCCGCGCTGGGTGGAGGTCACCGAAGGCGAGGTGCCGGCCACCCTGACCTACCACGGTGAGAACGGGCCGATGGGCTGGGTCGACGAGCCGGCGGCGAAAACCGGCGCGCCGCGACAACCCCTGGGCCGCAACATCATCACCTCGCTGTGGGGCAACTGCACGATCAAGGCGATGGTCGGGTTCCTGTTCCTGTATCCGGCATTCGTCGCCAAGGCACACAGGCCAGCGGCTGGGTCCAGCTGGGCATGCTGGGTCTGCTCGGGGCCGCCGCCGGCATCGGCAACTTCGCGGGCAACTTCACCGCCGCCCGGATGCGGCTGGGCCGGCCGGCGATACTCGTCGTGCGGTGCACGATCGCGGTGACGGCGATGGCCTTGGTGGCCGCGGTCACCGGCAATCTGATCGTCGCGGCGGTGGCGACGCTGATCACCTCGGGTGCGACCGCGATCGGCAAAGCGTCGCTGGACGCCTCGCTGCAGGACGACCTGCCCGAGGAGTCACGAGCATCGGCGTTCGGCCGTTCGGAGTCGGTGCTGCAGCTGGCATGGGTGATGGGCGGCGCGATCGGAGTGCTGGTGTACACCGAGTTATGGGTCGGTTTCACCGCGATCAGTGCGCTGTTGATCCTCGGGCTGGCCCAGACCATCGTCAGTAACCGCGGCGATTCACTGATACCCGGCTTCGGCGGTAACCGTCCGGTGCTGGCCGAACCGGAGGGTGCATCGGCGGTGACCAACCGGTGAGCCGTTTTCTCCGTTGGCTTTTGGTGGTCCTCGTCGTACTGGCGTCGGCCGGTGCCGGCGTCGGCGCGTGGGTGCTGACCCGCGACACCGGATCCGACCTCCCCGAAATCAGCGCGTACTCGCACGGACAGGCGGTGCGCATCGGGCCGTACGTGTACTGCAACGTGGTGAACCTCAACGACTGTCAAAACCCGCAGACCCAGGGCCAGTTATCGGTCACCGAGCGTTATCCGGTGCAGCTGTCGGTGCCGACGGCCATCGGTCGTGCGCCGTGGCAGCTGCTGCGCGTCTACGAGGACGAGCGCAACTCGACGACGACGATCTATCGGCCCAATACCGAACTGGCCGTGACGATTCCAACGGTCGACCCGCAGCGCGGCAGGCTGACCGGGGTTGTCGTGCAGCTGCTCACCCTGGTTCAGGACCAGAACGGCCAACTGAGCGATGCCCCGCACGCCGAGTGGTCGGTCCGCCTGAATTGGCTCTGACCGCGAACGTCGAGGTGTTGCGCACGATCCTGGGTCCTGTGGATAACTTGTCGACGTTCGGCCGTTCTTTGTCGGTCTGCCTCCCGACGGTGTGCACATGAACCAACTCAACGAACCGTTCCTCGCCAGCGAAGGCGCTTGCCGCGGGAAACCCGGACCCGCTTGGTGATCGTCGCTGCCGGCCTTCCTGCAGTGCGCACACAGATCCCCGTTTCGATGGAGGTTGCTTGCTCGCCCGCACCGACATTGGGGTGGGAGGAGTACCTGGTCGGTCTCGATCTCTGCGCGCGGCAGGGGCTTCCGTCTGACGAACGTCGACTTATGGTGGTGTTCAGCGTCATTCGACCACAACAACTCGACGTTCGGCCGTCAGAACTGAGCAGGCACCCGCTCGCCCTCGCGGGTCGGCCCCGGCGGAGTTCCATCTCCAAAGGGTCTGCCGCCCAATGCTTCCCGACCGTGTGGCGTCAGCCAGTTGGACAGGTCCGGTCCCTTCGGCACGATCCCGGTGGGGTTGATGTCGGAATGCACGATGTAGTAGTGCGCCTTGATCTGTCCGAAGTCGGTGGTGTCGCCGAACCCCGGTGTCTGGAACAGATCTCGCGCGTAGGCCCACAACACCGGCATCTCGGCAAGCTTGGACCGATTGCACTTGAAGTGGCCGTGGTAGACCGGATCGAAACGCGCCAGCGTGGTGAACAGCCGGACGTCGGCCTCGGTGATGGTGTCCCCCACCAGATAACGCTGATCGGCCAGCCGCTCGGAGAGCCAGTCCAGTGCGGCGAACAGCCGGTCGTAGGCCTTCTCGTAGGAGTCCTGCGAACCGGCGAACCCGCAGCGGTAGACACCGTTGTTCACTTCGGTGTAAATGCGTTGTGCCACTTCGTCGATCTCGTCGCGCAGCGGCTCGGGGTACAGCTGCGGCGCACCTTCGCGGTGGTAGGCGGTCCACTCGGTGGAGAAGTCGAGCGTGATCTGGGCGAAGTCGTTGGTGACCACCTGACCCGTGGCCACCTCGACGATCGCCGGGACTGTGATGCCTTTGGCGTAGTCCGGGAAACGGGCGAAGTAGGCGTCCTGTAGTCGCGGAATCTTCAGCACCGGGTCGACGCCACCGGGATCGAGGTCGAACGTCCAGCTGCGCTCGTCGTGCGTCGGCCCACAGAACCCGATGGACAGCACGTCCTCCAAACCCAGCAGGCGGCGCACGATGATCGTGCGATTCGCCCACGGGCACGCCCGGGCGACGATCAGCCGGTAGCGGCCGGGCTCGACGGGATACCCGTCGGCACCGTCAGCGGTGATCCTGGTGGTGATGTAGTTGGTATCGCGCTTGAACTCGCCGCCGCCGGCGACATAGGCACCCACGACTCCAGTGTGCGCCTACTACGCGTCGAGCTCCCGGGCGACCGCCTTGACCACTTCGGACACCCGCCGGGCGACCTTGCGGTCCGGGTAACGGCCCTTGCGTAGCTCGGGCTGCACCGCGCCTTCGAGCAGCGTGATCATGTCCTCGACCATGCCGTGCAGTTCGTCGGGAGTGTGCTTGCGCTCGACGGGCGTGGCCTCACGTCGGGTCCTGGTCAGGCTCGGCGGCGGATCGATCAGCTTCACGCTCAACGCCTGCGGGCCGCGACGCCCCGACGCCACCCCGAACTCGACCTTCTGACCGGCCTTGAGACCTTCGACGCCCTCAGGCAAAGCCGACGCACGGACGTAGACGTCCTCGCCCTCCTCCTGGGACAGGAAGCCGAAGCCCTTCTCGGCGTCGTACCACTTCACCTTGCCGGTCGGCACTGGTCTCACCTGCTTGTCTAACGGGTCCATGACAACATGACGAAGCGTCCCGCCGGTGCAGGACGCGTGCCGGTGATCCTACTCGGGAACAGGTGTGCCCAGCACCTGAGTTCAGTTCGGTAGGCTGGGCAAACCGCTGGAGGAGACATGCGCCTGATCCTGAACGTCATCTGGTTGCTGTTCGGCGGCCTGTGGCTTGCCCTCGGCTACCTGCTGGCCGCGCTTGTCAGTTTCGTTCTGATCATCACCATTCCATTCGGCTTCGCCGCACTGCGGATCGCCAACTACGCCCTGTGGCCCTTCGGGCGAACCATTGTCGAGAAGCCCGGCCCGCGTCCCGGCGCCGTGGTCGGCAACGTGATCTGGATCCTGCTGTTCGGGCTGTGGCTGGCGATCGGCCATCTGGTGAGCGCGGCCGCCATGGCGATCACGATCATCGGTATCCCGTTGGCCCTGGCCAACCTCAAACTCATCCCGGTCTCGCTGGTGCCGCTGGGCAAGGAGATCGTGCCCGCCGATCAGGCTCGGGTGGCGGCATGACATTGACCTCGCTCGGGTTGCCGGCGATTCGCCGCGACGGCGCAGAAGCACCCGCCGACATGCCGCGCAGCGGCCCGCTGGTCGACACGTTCGGCCGGGTCGCCACCGACCTGCGGGTGTCGCTGACCGACCGCTGCAATCTGCGCTGTACCTATTGCATGCCGGCCGAAGGTCTGGACTGGCTGCCGGGCGACGAGCTGCTGACCCGCGACGAGCTCGTCCGCTTGCTGACCCTGGCCGTGACGCGGCTGGGCATCAGCAGCGTTCGCTTCACCGGGGGCGAGCCGCTGCTGTATCGAGGGCTCGAAGACGTTGTGTCGGCGGTGGCCGCCTTGCGCCCGCGCCCGGAGATCGCACTGACCACCAATGGCCTGGGGCTGGCCAAGCGCGCGCGTGCCCTGGCCGACGCGGGCCTGAACCGGGTCAACGTGTCGCTCGACACCGTCGACGCCGAACATTTCGCCACCATCACCCGGCGCGACCGGCTCTCCGACGTGCTCGACGGTCTGTCCGCGGCGGCGGCCGCGGGATTGGGGCCGGTCAAGGTCAACGCCGTCCTCGATCACGACACCGGCCTCGAAGACGCCGTCGAGCTGCTGGAGTACTGCCTGCGCTACGGCTACCAGCTGCGGATCATCGAACAGATGCCGCTCGATGCCAGTCACCTGTGGCGCCGAGACGCCAACCTGGGCGCCGACCAGATTTTCACTGCACTCGCCACGCACTTCGACCTGACTCCCGACCCCGCACCGCGTGGCTCAGCGCCGGCCCAGCTGTGGCAGGTCAACGGCGGGCCGGCCACCGTCGGGATCATCGCCTCGGTCTCACACGCGTTCTGCTCGGCGTGCGACCGTACGCGCCTGACCGCCGACGGGCAGATCCGCAACTGCCTGTTCTCCGCGGAGGAATCCGACCTGCGGGCACTGCTTCGCAACGGAGCGGACGACGACGCGCTGGAGTCGGTGTGGCGGGCGGCGATGTGGCGCAAAGCCGCCGGACACGGCATCAACAATCCGGATTTCGTTCAGCCGCAACGGCCGATGAGCGCGATCGGTGGCTGAGGTGGGCCAATCGGTCGACGTGACCGTGCGTTTCTTCGCCGCGGCCCGGGCCGCCGCGGGCAAGGAGGCGGATCGGCTCAGCCTGCACCCCGGCACGACGGTCGCCGATCTGGTGAACGAATTAGGTTGCCGCAGCGAAGAATTGGCGCGGGTGTTACAGCGCTGCTCCTACCTCTGCGACGGCATCGCGGTCCGAAACAAGGCCACCGAACTGCAATCCGGCCAGACGCTCGACGTGTTACCCCCGTTCGCCGGCGGGTGATCGTGATTTACGTCACATCACGATCAGGTAACGAGATGGCCACGGCCCGGTTTAGTGCCGTAACTACCTGGGCGAACGCCGAGCTATCTAGGGGCTTTAACCTTTTTTAAGGTTTGCCGGTAGCAGAAACGCCCGGATTTGCAAAAGTCGACGGCACTCCCGGATCCCATTACCGTCTGTCTTCAGGTCAGCCCCCTCAACCCGGGAAGACCCTCTTCGCTCCTAGCGCTGAGCTCCATCCAAGGAGCGGAGAGACCAACGAACACCATGGATGGAGGCGGGGGACCCACCGGTCCACCGATAGGACTTGGAGCCGCACGCGGCTCCTTGGGGTGAAGCCGAGATCGTTTCCACCAGAGACGACCGAGGCCGGGCGACCTCTCCAGCCCGAACCCGACAGCTGACCTCGCAGGCGCATTGAAGAGAGGAATAACTCGCCATATGAGTGGACGGCATCGCAAGCCCACTTCATCGTCAGTCAGCGTCGCCAAGATCGCGGTCACCGGTGCGGTCATCGGAGGCGGCAGCCTCGCCCTCGCCGGACAGGCCCAGGCGGCTCCCGATACCGAATGGGATCAGGTCGCCCGCTGTGAGTCCGGCGGCAACTGGGGCATCAATACCGGCAACGGTTACCAGGGCGGCCTCCAGTTCTCACCCAGCACGTGGTCCGCACACGGCGGCGGCCAGTACGCGCCGGCCGCGAATATGGCCAGCAAGGACCAGCAGATCGCCATCGCCGAGCGCGTCCTGGCAAGCCAGGGCCGTGGTGCGTGGCCGGTGTGCGGCCGCGGCCTGTCGGGTGCGACCCCGCGCAACGTAGTCAACGAGCCCAAGCCGGACGCTGCGCCCGTCGAGGCTGTCGCGCTTGACGCTCCCCTGCCCGACGCTCCCGCACCGGACGCGCCGCAGGATCTGCCGCCCGCACCGCAGGACCTGGCGCCCGCGCCGCAGGACCTGCCGCCGGCCCCGCAGGATCTCCCGCCAGCGCCGGCCGATCTGCCGCCTGCTCCGCAGCCCGATGTCATCCCGGTCGCTCAGGAAGCCGCACCGCCGGCCGCCGAGCCCGTGATCGACACCGCCTTTGAGGTACCCGCCCCCGAGGCGCAGGCAAACCCTGACGAGCAGACCATCACGGTGCAGGCGGCGTCGATCCACTTCGTGCCGCAGGCTCCGGCCGACCCGGCCGTGCCGCCGACACTGCCGCCGGCTCCCGCTCCGGTTCCGGCCGACCCCGCTGCCGCGCCCGCCCCTGGCACCAACGTGGTGGCCGCCAGCCCGACCGGACAGCTGCCCGACGGCATGCCGCATCTGACGAGCCCGGAGAACCTGCCGCCGGGTACCAGCGACCAGCCTGAGGGCCCGCAGGACGGCCCGAATGTCACGTACCTCAAGGAACTGTGGCACGCGGTGCAGACCCAGCAGGTGAGCAGGGGCGACGCGCTGCTCGCACTGACCCAGCGCCCGCTGAACACCCCGGTGACCAACGATCCGAGCATGGGTACGCCTCCGGGCGCTCCGGCGCCGGCTCCGGCCGATCCCAACGCGCCGCTGGTTCCGGCGGCCCCCGCACCGGCACCGGCTCAGTAAGCAGTCAGGCCGAGTTCACCCACTCGTCGGTTCCGTCGGCGAAGAACTGGTGTTTCCACACCGGTAGCCGTTCCTTGACGGTGTCGACGAGCAGGGCGCACGCCTCGAACGCCGCTCCCCGGTGGTCGGCTGCCACGGCGGCCACCAGGGCGGCGTCTCCGATGTGCAGCACGCCGACCCGATGACTCGCCGCGATCGCCCGAACACCAGTGGATTTCGCGGCGACCTCGGCGAGCGCTTCGAACAGGGTCTGCTCAGCCAGCGGATGCGCGGAGTACTCCAGCCGCACCACGTCTCGGCCGCCGTCGTGGTTGCGCACCACTCCGGAGAACCCGACCACCGCACCGGCAGCGTCGTCGGTGACGAGCTCTTCGTGCTCGGTCAGCGAGATCGGGCCTTCGGCCAGCGCGGCCCGCAAGATGCGTGTCATCGGCGGTGGTCCCCTCCGGACAGTTGGTCCAGTGCGTGGTCGAGCACGTCGGCGAGCACCGACAGACCGTCACGTACCCCGCCCGTCGACCCGGGCAGGTTCACCACCAGTGTGCGACCCGCGACCCCGCACAGCCCGCGGGAGAGCACCGACGTCGGCACCGCGGGCAGGCCAGACCGCCGGATCGCGTCGGCCAGCCCGGGGATCTGGTAGTCCAGGACGTCGAGGGTGGCCTCCGGGGTGGCGTCGGTCGGCGATATCCCGGTGCCGCCGGAGGTGATCACGACGTCGGCTCCGGCATCGATCGCCGCGCGCAGGGCGTCGCCGACGGCACTCCCGTCGACCACCACGCTGGCGCCGGGCACGTCGAAGCCGCGTTCGGCGAGCCAGGCGACGATGATCGGTCCGGTTCGGTCTTCGTAGACACCGGTCGCCGCCCGGGTGGAGGCGATCACGACCCGTGCGGAGCGCGTCACGGCTCGCGTACCCACAGTCCGGTCTTGCCGCCTTCCTTGCGCAGCACCCGGATGTCCTCGAGGCGCGCGGCGGGATCGACGGCCTTGATCATGTCGTAGAGCGTCAGCGCCGCGACGCTGACGGCGGTCAGCGCCTCCATCTCCACGCCGGTGCGATCGGTGGTGCGTACCGAGGCGGTCACGCCGACCTCGGCGTCACCGATCGCGAACTCGATGTCCACCCCGGTCAACGCCAGGTGGTGGCACAGCGGGATGAGGTCGCTGGTCCGCTTGGCGGCCAAGATCCCGGCCACCCGTGCGGTCGCCAGGGCGTCACCCTTGGGCAGACCCCCCGCCGTGATCAGCGCGACGACTTCGGCGGTGGTGTGAACAGAACCGGCGGCCACCGCGGTGCGGGTGGTGGCAGCCTTGTCGGTGACGTCGACCATGTGCGCCGCACCGTGCTCGTCCAGGTGCGAGAGGCGGCGCTGCGGTCCGTTGGTCACCGTCTACTTGTTGACGACGGTGACCGGGTGCAGATACGGCAGGTCGGAGGCCGGCAGCGGGAACGTGATGTCGCCGAACGGCGACAGCGCGCCGGTCCGATCGGCTGCCAGCTCGCTCACGGCGTGGTCGTCGGGGTCACGGGTCGGCCAGCCGTTGTCGACATACCTAGTCTTCTTCTCAGCCACGGCAACATTCTGTCATCTGCCGGGCCGGCTTGTGCACACAGGCGGCTGTTTTACGCTGGTCAACAATGACTGAAGAGTCCTCGCCGGCGGGCAGGAGCGGAGCGACCCGGGAAATCAACACAGGGATGCCGCTGGGCGCCTGGCTGGCCGATCTGCCCGACGACCGGCTGATCCGCCTGCTGGAACTGCGGCCGGATCTCGCCCAACCCGCCCCCGGCAGCATCGCGGCCCTGGCCGCCCGCGCGGTGGCCCGCCAGTCGGTCAAAGCCGCCACCGACGAACTGGACTACCTGCGGCTCGCCGTCCTCGACGCCCTGATCGTGCTGCACGCCGACACCGCCGCCGCGCCGGTGACCAAGCTGGTGGAACTCATCGGTGAGCGCGCCGACGAGCAGTCGATCCTGACCGCGCTGGACGATCTGCGCGAGCGCGCCCTGGCGTGGGGCGACACCGCGGTGCGGGTGTCGGCCGAGGCGGCCGCGGGCCTGCCCTGGTATCCGGGGCAGGCGGTCGGCGAGGACTCCCGCTCGGGCGCGGAGATCTCCGCGGCTATCGACGCCCTCGACGAACCCCAGCTGGAACTGCTGAACCGGCTCCTGGTGGGATCCCCGGTCGGCCGCACCCGCGATGCCGCGCCGGGCGCGCCCGCCGACCGGCCCGTTCCCCGGCTGCTCGCGGCCGGCCTGCTGCGCCAGCTCGACGAAGAGACGGTGATCCTGCCGCGCCAGGTCGGTCAGGTGCTGCGCGGTGAGGAGCCGGGGCCGGTGAGCCTGACGGCCCCGGACCCGGTGGCCAGCACCACCGCCGTCGCCGACGTCGACGCCACCGCGGCCGGCGCTGTGCTCGATCTGATCCGCGAGATCGAGCTCGTCATCGAATCCCTTTCCGCCGCACCGGTTCCCGAGTTGCGCAGCGGCGGTCTGGGCGTACGGGAGGCCAAGCGGCTGAGCAAGCTCACCGGCATCGACGAACAACGACTCGGGCTGGTACTCGAGGTCAGCTCGGCGGCGGGCCTGATTGCCAGCGGCTCCCCTGACCCCGAACCACCGGACGGTTCGGCCCCGTACTGGACGCCGACGGTGGCCGCCGATCGATTCCTCGAGACACCCACCGCCGCACGTTGGCACCTGCTGGCCACCAACTGGCTGGAGTTACCGTCGCGCCCGGGATTGATCGGCAGTCGCGGCCCGGACGGTAAACCCTATGCGGCACTGTCGGACTCGCTCTATTCGACGGCTGCACCGCTCGATCGGCGACTGCTGCTGGACCTGCTCGCCGAGCTGGCACCGGGCTCCGGCGTGGATGCGCTGCATGCCTCGAGGGCACTCATCTGGCGGCGGCCTCGCTGGGCGGCCCGGTTGCAGCCCGAACCCGTCGCGCATCTGCTCGCCGAGGCGCACGCTCTCGGCCTCATCGGCCGTGGCGCGCTGAGCACACCGGCGCGGGTACTGCTGAGCGGTGCCGAGGATGCCGCCATCGAGGCGATGGACAAGGCGCTGCCCGCACCGATCGACCACTTCCTCGTGCAAGCCGACCTGACGGTGGTCGTGCCCGGACCGCTGCAGCGCGAACTGGCCGACGAGCTGGCGGCGGTGGCCGCGGTGGAATCGGCCGGCGCAGCGATGGTGTACCGGGTCAGCGAAGCCTCGATCCGGCATGCTCTGGACACCGGCCGGACCGCGGGCGCACTGCACACCTTCTTCGAGCGGTATTCGAAAACACCTGTCCCCCAAGGCCTGACGTATCTGATCAATGACGTCGCCCGGCGACACGGGCAGCTGCGCGTCGGCATGGCGTCGTCGTTCCTGCGCTGCGAGGATCCGACGCTGCTCGCCCATGCGGTTGCAGCACCGACCTTGGAGCACCTCGAGGTGCGGCTACTGGCTCCGACGGTGGCGGTGTCGCAGGCGCCGATCGGCGAGGTGCTCGCGGCGTTGCGCACGGCTGGCTTCGCACCGGCGGCGGAGGATTCGTCGGGAGCGATCGTGGACCTCCGGCGACGCGGTGCGCGGGTGTCCACGCCCCAGCACCGCCGGCTGTTCCGCCCGCTGCCCAAGCCGAGCACGGATACCCTGGCCTCAGTGGTGGCGGTGCTGCGCCGGGTGGAGTCCAGCACTCCGTTCGCCAACGTCCGCCTGGACCCCGCGGTGTCGATGGCTCTGCTGCAGCAGGCGGCCATGGAACAAAAGGACGTGGTGCTCGGTTATGTCGACGCGGCCGGGGTGGCCACCCAGCGGGTGGTGCGCCCGCTGACCGTCAGCGGCGGTCAATTGATGGCCTGGGATCCTGCCCAGGGCCGCCCGCGGGAGTTCGCGGTGCACCGCGTGACGTCGGTGATGTCAGCCGACGCTGGATAATGGAGTGTCATGGCGCCGACGACCGATGCAGCGCGCAGCGATGAGGAGGAGTGGCGCTAGATGACTGAAGGTCCATTGATCGTGCAGTCCGATAAAACCGTGCTGCTCGAAGTCGACCATGAACTCGCCGGTGCGGCCCGTTCTGCAATCGCCCCGTTCGCCGAACTCGAACGCGCGCCCGAGCACATCCACACCTACCGCATCACCCCGCTGGCGCTGTGGAACGCCCGCGCCGCCGGCCATGACGCCGAGCAGGTGGTCGACGCGCTGGTCAGCTTCTCGCGCTATGCCGTACCGCAGCCGCTGCTGGTCGACATCGTCGACACGATGGCGCGCTACGGCCGGCTGCAGCTGGTCAAGAGCCCGGTTCATGGCCTGGTTCTGGTCAGCCTCGATCGGGCCGTGCTCGAAGAGGTGCTGCGCAACAAGAAGATCAGCCCGATGCTGGGCGCTCGTATCGACGACGACACGGTGATCGTCCATCCCAGTGAGCGCGGCCGGATCAAGCAGATGCTGCTCAAGATCGGCTGGCCGGCCGAGGACCTGGCCGGCTACGTCAACGGCGAGGCTCACCCGATCGATCTCTCGCAGGACGGCTGGGAACTCCGCGACTATCAGCAGATGGCCGCCGATTCTTTCTGGGACGGCGGCTCGGGTGTGGTGGTCCTTCCGTGCGGAGCGGGTAAGACGCTGGTCGGCGCGGCCGCGATGGCCAAGGCCGGCGCGACGACGCTGATCCTGGTCACCAACACCGTCGCGGGGCGGCAGTGGAAACGGGAGCTGATCGCACGGACATCGCTGACCGAGGAGGAGATCGGCGAGTACTCCGGTGAGCGCAAGGAGATCCGACCGGTCACCATCGCCACATATCAGGTGATCACCCGCCGCACCAAGGGCGAGTACAAGCATCTTGAGCTGTTCGACAGCCGCGACTGGGGCCTGATCATTTACGACGAGGTGCACCTGCTGCCCGCGCCGGTGTTCCGCATGACCGCCGACCTGCAGTCCCGTCGCCGACTGGGGCTTACTGCAACGTTGATCCGCGAGGACGGCCGCGAGGGCGACGTGTTCAGTCTCATCGGCCCCAAGCGATACGACGCTCCGTGGAAGGACATCGAGGCCCAGGGTTGGATCGCCCCGGCGGAGTGCATCGAGGTGCGCGTGACGATGACCGACAACGAGCGGATGTTGTACGCGGTCGCCGAACCTGACGAGCGCTACAAACTCTGCTCGACCGCACACTCGAAGATCGCGGTGGTGAAATCGATCCTCGCCAAGCATCCCGGCGAGCCGACGCTGGTGATCGGGGCCTACCTCGATCAGCTCGACGAGCTCGGCGCCGAACTGGGCGCACCGGTGATCCAGGGTTCGACGAAGAACGCGGAGCGCGAAGCGCTCTTCGACGCCTTCCGCCGCGGTGAGGTCAAGACGCTCGTGGTCTCCAAGGTGGCGAACTTCTCGATCGACCTGCCGGAAGCCTCCGTGGCCGTTCAGGTTTCGGGTACTTTCGGGTCCCGCCAGGAAGAGGCCCAGCGGCTGGGCCGGTTGCTTCGTCCCAAGCACGACGGCGGTGGGGCGGTCTTCTACTCCGTGGTCTCTCGCGACAGCCTGGACGCCGAGTACGCCGCACACCGGCAGCGGTTCCTCGCCGAACAGGGCTACGGCTACGTCATCAAAGACGCCGACGACCTGCTCGGTCCGGCGATCTGACGTCACGCAACCAAAGGTTGCCGCCGTGCGTCGATAGCAACAGCTCGTTGTCCGTTGAATTGAACGCTGTCCCCGCGAAACGAATCCCGTAGCGAACGTAGCGGCGAGAGGTTAGTCTTCGCCACGACACGTGGTCGGGTGACAAAAGGGGGTAGAGCGTGCGCGCAGCGGGGTTCATCGGTCGAGTTGGCGGGTTGGCGGTTGCGCTGGGCGTGGGTGCCGCCGTGTACGGCGGCGCGACGGCGTGGGCCGACGGCGCAGGCTCGGGTGACTCCTCGGCGCATGCCGGCTCGGCCCGGCCGGGTTCCAGCCAGACCGCGGCCGGACCGGCCAAGCACAGCGCGACCACGGCAACGTCCGGACGGCCACATCCGGCGACATCGGTGCGAGCCCAGTCCATCACCTCGCCGCCAACCGCCAAGGCGGCGCCGGCAGCGACCGCCGGTCCTTCGACACCAGACGTGCCACCTGCCGAGTCGCTCCTCGAGGTGGCGGCGCTCGCCTACAGCCGTCGCGACACCGGCGCCTCAGCGCGTCCCGCGACCGCCACATCGCCGGCGCCGGACGCCCAGGTGCAGGTCGCCGCCGCCCAGAACACCGCGGTGATCATGGGCCCCAGCGGAGTTCCGATCCCCAAACCGAGTTACATCCAGAACGTCTTCAATCTCTACATCGCGCCGTCGTATCCAGGCTCCATCCCGTTCCAGCTGGACACCCCCGAAGGGTTGTACCCGATCACCGGGGTGAAGAGCCTGCCACTGAATGTGTCTGTGCAGCAGGGCATTCAGATTCTCGCCGCGTCAATCGCCGAGCAAGTCGCCGCGGGAAACACCGCCACGGTATTCGGCTACTCCCAGAGCGCGATCATCTCGTCACTGATCATGAGCCAGCTGCCGTCGGGCACACCCGTCAACTTCGTTTTGGTCGGCAACGAGATGAACCCCAACGGCGGGCTCCTGTCCCGCTTCCCTGGACTGAATCTTCCGAGCCTCGGTCTGCCCTTCTACGGCGCCACCCCGGAAAACGCCTTCCCCACCACGAACTACACCTTGGAGTACGACGGGTTCGCCGACTTCCCGCGCTACCCGCTCAACGTCCTATCGGTTCTCAACGCCGGACTGGGCATCATCTTCGTGCACACCAAATACGCGGATCTCACGTCTCAGCAAGTCAATTCGGCCATCCCGTTGGCGACGACCGACCCGAGTCAGAAGTACTACATCATCCCGACCGCAAATCTCCCGTTGCTCGAGCCGCTGCGGCTGCTACCGGTGATCGGCAATCCGATCGCCGACCTGCTGCAGCCCGCCCTGAAGGTCGTCGTCAACCTCGGTTACGGCGACCCTCAGTACGGCTGGTCGACCAATGGATTCGCCAATCAGCAAACGACTTTCGGCTTCATTCCCAATGTCGACTGGGGCCAGGTAGCCAACCTGTTCGTCGCCGGAATCGGACAGGGGCTGCAAGCCTTCGTCGCCGACGTCAGTCCGGGTGGGGTGATGCAGCACGAACTCGCCGCGCTGAAGTGGCCGACACCCGGGCCGGCCGCCCTTCCGACCCCCTCGGGCGTCATCTCGACCCTGCAGACGGTGACCACCGACATCGCCTACACCATCTCCAATTCCGCTGCGGCCCTGTATGCAGCGGCGCTGCCTACCGCCGACATCGTCAACGCCATCGTCACGATGCTGCCCGCCTATGGAATCAACCTGTTCCTCAGCGGCATTCAGCAAGCCCTGTCCGGCGACGTGATCAATGGGCTGGTCAACGCGATCGGACTACCGATCGCCGCCGCCACCGGTTTGGTCACCACGGCGGGCCTGATCGAGGCGCTCGTACTGCTCCAGGCCGTCCAGGGATTCTTCGGCCAGGAGACGAACGTCTAGAGCGAAAGAATTGTCGCCGAAGCGGTTCCGGGCGCGCCGTACACCTGCGCGAGGCCGACCCGCGGGTTACCCGGCACCTGACGTTCGCCGGCCTCGCCGCGCAGCTGGCGCACCAGCTCGTGCATCTGCCGCAGTCCCGAGGCGCCGATCGGCTCGCCGTTTGCGATCAGGCCACCATCGGTGTTGATCGGCAGCGAGCCGTGGATCTCGGTGGCCCCGTCGGCCAGCAGCTTCTCCTGCTCCCCGTCGGCGCACAGACCGGTCTCGGCCATGTGGATGATCTCGGCGCCGGCGTCGGTGTCCTGCAGCTGGGCGATGTCGACGTCGTCGGGCCCGATTCCGGCCTCCTCGTAGGCTGCCTTGGCCGCGTAGACGGTCGGCGACACGTCCTCGTCGAGCGGCGCCGAGGTGCCGTGCACCTCGTAGGCACCGAAGGTGCGGGTACGAATCTCGCTGGCGCGCACGTAAACCGGCTTGTCGGTGAATCGGTGAGCGATATCCGCGCGGCACATGATGACCGCGGCGGCGCCCTCGTCGGGAGCGCAGAACATGTACTGCCGCAACGGGTAGTTCAACACCGGCGAGGCCATGATCTCCTCGACCGAGATCTCTTTGCGCCGGAAGGCGTTCGGGTTCAGCACACCATTGCGGAAGTTCTTGTTGGCCACCCGCGCCAGCGTCTCCTCGGAGATGCCGTGATCGTGGATGTACCGGTTGGCCTTGATACCGAAGAACTTGGTGGTGACGAACTGTCCGTTCTGGGCGTACCACTGCGGCAGCGCCAGCTTGGCCGGGTCGTCGGTGAATGCGCCACGCGGGTGCTTGTCCAGGCCGACGGCGATGCCGATGTCGTACTTGCCGAGCCGGATGGTGTCCGCGGTCTGTTGAATCGCGCTGGCCGCGGTGGCGCAGGCGTTGAAGACGTTGGTGAACGTGATGCCGGTCAGGCCGACCAGGCGCGTCACCGCGTCGGGGTTGGACACCTCATAGCTGCCGCCGAAGCCGAACTGGATGTCCTTCCACTCCGCTCCCGCGTCCTTCAACGCCAGCTCGATCGCCTCGGCACCCATCTGCATGGCGGTCTTGTCGAACCGGCCGAACGGGTGCAGGCCGACCCCGATGATCGCGACGTCGTTGCTCACGCTCATGCCCCTTCCGCCGGCTGGAACGCGAACGTGACGATCTCATTGCCCTCGGCGTCGGTGGCGAACGGGATCATCGTCAGCTCGACGTCCATGCCCCACTTGAGCTTCTCGGGGTCGTTCTCGGTGAGCCGACCTTCGACCCGCACGACGTCGTCGAGCTGCACCAGGCCGACACCGAACGGGACGAAATCCTTGCCCGTCGGACCGATGTAGGGGGCGCCGGGGGGGAAGCCCTGCGTCGTCCACGCGACCAGGGTGCCGCGTCGGGGCAGCTTGACCTCGTTCATGCCGCCCGCGCTGCAGTGCGGGCAACGCTGCTGGCTCGGAAACACCACGGCCGAGCAACTGGCACATTTACTGCCGATCAGCTGCGGATTGTCCTCCGGCCAAGTGGAGATTTCGGGCGCCAGGGCCTTCTGCATAGCGGCATCCTTCGTAGTCCAAATCGGTAGCCGGATCGTACAACACTGTTGGCCAGTGTTGGAAACCGCATTCTCATCTGAGTGCACGCGCTTCTCACGTCAGCGCGGGGATCACCTCACGCTCGAACAACTCGATGCCGGACCTGTCGTAGGCGGCCTCGGGGAAGTAGCAGATCACGTATTCACAACCCAGGTCGCGCAGCCCGGTGAGGCTCTCGATGACCTGCTCGGGAGTTCCCGCCGCGGAGCCGGGCGCACTGACCGTCGTCATCATCGCGTCGGCAGCGGCGTCGCCGCACAACCCGGCCAGTCGGTCGCGCACGCGCTTCACCCGCGCGGTGACATCATCGGCCGAGCTGCCGAGGATCGCGTTGACGTTGGCCGACCGGACGATGGCGTCGAAGTCCGTGCCGACCTCACGGCAGTGCTCGGCGAGCACCCGCGACTTGTGCGCGAACCCGTCGGGTTCGGAGGTGAAGTTGGTGTACTGCGCGTACTTCGCCGCGATCTTGAGCGTCACCTTCTCGCCGCCACCGGCGATCCACAGTGGAATCCCGCCCTCCTGCAACGGCTTAGGAGCGACAATCGCCCCGTCCACCTGATACTGCTTGCCCTCGAAACTGACCTTTCCATCCCGCCAGGCATCTCGCATGATCTGGACGCCCTCGTCGAGCCGGGCCAGCCGCACTCCCGCGGACGGGAAGCCGTAGCCATACGCCCGCCACTCGTGCTCATACCAGCCGCCGCCGATGCCCATCTGGACACGGCCCCCGGAGATGATGTCGGTGGTGGCGGCGACCTTGGCGAGATAGACGGGGTTGCGGTAGCTCATCGCGGTGCACATCTGGCCGAGCTTGATCCGCGAGGTGGTCGCGGCGTAGGCAGCCATCAGGGTCCACGCCTCGTGCGTGGCTTCATCGCTCGGGATGGGCACGGTGTGGAAATGGTCGTACACCCACAGCGAGTCCCACGGACCCGCGTCCGCGTGATCGGCCAGATCACGCATTACCTGCCAGTGCTTTTCAGTGGGAATGCCGGCCAGATCGAGTCGCCAGCCCTGCGGGATGAACAGTCCGAAGCGCATGGCCCGACTCTACGGCCGAGCGCGCCATCAGGTGAGAGAAGTCGGCGATAACCACCGGCCTGTGGTGGTGCGGCTTGGCCGGCCCGTGGTCACCACGCAGAATGACTGACTCCCAACGTAATTCGACGGTTCGCTCCAGGCAGATAGGACGGCGGCGAGCGATTGAACGCACGGCCGACGGATACCGCCCCCACCGCCGGGGGTTCGCGTATCAAGGGGATTGTTGCTGCCGCCGTGAGTGCGGGCTGACTGCATCGATGCGTGCAAGATGCGCGTCGAGGACCTCCCGGCAGAACGCCGCACCGTGGTCATCCAGCCGACGGGCTTGAGGCAAAGTTACGACCCCCGGACGGCAATCGGCCCCTCCCATACGGGAGGGGCCAATGCTCCCCCTTGCCTCCTCATTCCCCTGGCGTAATGCCCATCACACCGCAAAAGCTAGCTGAGAGCAAGCTGAGACGGTGCAATTCAGCAAAAATTCTTGCGTGGGCAGGCAAATGAATCAAGCCGGCGGCTCCCGCTATCCAAATCGGACATATGTCGAGTTCAGGCGCACTTCCCGGAAACAGTCATCGCGGCAAATCGCGTGCTGTCAACCGAACGGGGCAATTCGTCCAGCAACTGAGGCCATAAGGCCGCGAACAACAAAACACACGGAAGTTTGCTCGAATCGTCGCACGCGACAGTTATTCCAGCTCACATGTGATCGCCAGTCTGCGTAACGGATTTGCGATTTGCTGGGGTTCGTCGGCGCCTCGAATCGGGTCTCCGGCAGGGCGCCCCGGTTCGGCGCGACGCGCTGGCAATGACCTGGCCTTCGTGGCGCTCAGCTCACGCGGCCGGGGTACATCGCGGCGACGTCACGAAGTGAAACTTTGAGCGATTGGTTACGCGGAAGATCCGCGACCACAACCACCTCGACCGGCACATAGTGCTTGGGCAGGGCTTCACGGACCAAGTCCACGAGGTCGGCAGGGTCGGGGGGCAGGGCACCGGGAACGGGCTCGACCACGGCGAACGGCACCTCGCCCAACCGGGCATCGGGTACGCCGACGACCGCGGCGTCACGGACCGACGGATGGCCGACCAGGACCCGGCGAACCGTCTCCGGCAGTACCTTGAACCCACCGCGATTGATCGCCCCGTCGGCCCGGCCGTGCAGCGTGATGAACCCGTCAGCATCTACCGAAGCCAGATCGTTGGTGCGAATCCAGTCCGGGCTGATGGCAGCGATCTTGGCCTCCAGCACGCCCTGCTCGCCGGTCGGCACCTCACCACCACCGGCCGAGTCGACGATGCGGACCTCGGTGTTGGGCATCACCCGGCCCGAGCTGGCGCGTTTGGCGGCGCCGAACTCCCGATAGAGATCCGGGGTCCAGGTGCACACCGAACCGGCGAATTCGGTTGCGCCATAAGCCAACAACACCGGAACGCCATACCGTTCCTCGAAGGCGTCCCGGGTCTCGGGATCGAGCGGTCCGGCAGCACTGATCACATATTCGAGCGAGGCGAGGTCATCGCGGCACAGGTCGGCGTCCAGAAGCATGCGTACCGCCGCAGGCTGCAGACCGCAGCGCCGGATCCCGTAGGTCTTCACCACCCGAACCCACTCGGCGACGCTGAACTTCTCCAGCAGGGCGATCCGCTTGCCGAGGTAAGCGCCGGTGATCAGCTGGCAGACCCCGCCGATTCCGCCGAGCGGCCAGTACATCAGTTCGGGGGGCTCGTCGGCGGAGGCACCGGTGATCGCCACGCTGGACACGGTGTGCTCCAACACCGCGGTCGGGATCGGGTGGCGTTTGGGCGGCCCGGTGGTGCCGCTGGTGAGCACCTGAAGACCCGTCGAGCCGTCTCGACCGGCGGCACGCAGCCGCTCCGAGACCCGCTCGATGCCGCTGACGAGTTCGACCGTGGGCGGTGTCAACGAGACCGCGATGCCCGCGGTGCCGGTGCGACGGGCGGCGGTGATCGCCGGCCCGGTCCAGTCATCCCGGTCGGCGACGACCGCGGCCAGTTCGAGCTGTTCGATGTCGCGCCCGATCGCCTCGGCCGACTGGAATGAGTAGATCATCGACACCCATCGCCCGGCGCCGAGCAATCCCACCACCGCCGCCGCATGCGGTGGACGGTTGCGGGCCACCACGCCGACTGCCGCCCCGTCGGCGACACCGGCCGCCCGCAGCGCGTCATCGATGGCGGCCGCGTAGGCGGCAACCTCGTCACCGGTGTACCAACGTCCGTTGAACTCGATGCACGGCGCGTCGCCGTAGCCGGCCAGGCTCGTGGCCAGCGTGCTGCTGATCGTCGCGGCGCTCTCGCTCACGGACCTCACGCTAGCGGTGCGCGAGCCCCCACACGTCAAAGCCCGGAGGAACGCGATCGTTCCTCCGGGCTTTGACGTCTTGCAGCTAGAGCAGGGAGGCCGGCGGGTTGAACCGCTCGCCGTACTTCTCCGCCAGCTCCTTGGCACGCGCCACGAACCCGGCCTTGCCGCCATGGGGGTAGCCGACGATCAGCTGGGCGGCGCCACCGGTCCACGGCGGGAAGCCGATTCCCATGATCGAGCCGATGTTGGCGTCGGCCGTCGTGGTGATCACGCCCTCGTCGAAGCACTTCTGGGTTTCCAGCGCCTCGGCGAACAGCATCCGGTCGATCATGTCCTGGAGCGGCGGTGTCGAGGTGCCCGAGTTGAAGGTCTCGCGCAGCCCCGGCCACAGCTGGGTCCGCTTGCCGTCCACGTACTCGTAGAAGCCAGCACCGGAAAGCCTTGAGGGACGGCCGATTTCGATCATCTTCTCGACGACGGCCTCGGCCGGATGCGGCTCGTAGGTGCCACCTGCGTCCTCGACGCCCTTGCGGGTGGCGAGGGCGATCTTGTGCATGAGCTCCAGGTTGAGCTCGTCGGAGAGCTGCAGCGGCGGGGCCGGGTAGCCGGCCTGGCTACCCGCATGCTCGATCGACGCAGGCTCGACACCCTCACCGAGCATCGCCAGCGCCTCGTTGACGAAGGTGCCGATGACCCTGCTGGTGTAGAAGCCGCGGCTGTCGTTCACCACGATCGGGGTCTTGCCGATGGCCAGCGTGTAGTCGAACACCCGGGCCAGCGCCTCGTCAGAAGTCTTCTCGCCCTTGATGATCTCCACCAACGGCATCTTGTCGACCGGCGAGAAGAAGTGGATTCCGATGAAGTCTTCCTGGCGCTTCACCCCACTGGCCAGGCCGGTGATCGGCATGGTCGAGGTGTTGGAGCCGAGGATCGCGTTGGGCTCGACGATGTCCTCGATCTCCTGGAACACCTTGTGCTTGAGTTCCTGGTTCTCGAAAACGGCCTCGATGACGAAGTCGACGCCCTTGAAGTCGGCGGCGTCGGCGGTCGGGGTGATCCGATCGAGGACTTCACGGGACCTTTCCTCGGTGGTTCGCCCACGCTCGAGGGCCTTGGCCTCCAGCTTCTCCGAGTAGCCCTTGCCCTTCTGGGCAGCTTCCAGCGAAACATCCTTCAGCACAACGTCGAAACCGGCCTTGGCCGAGACGTAGGCGATGCCCGCGCCCATCATGCCCGCACCGAGCACACCGATCTTGGTGATCGGGGTCTTGCCGATGCCCTCGGGCCGTGAACCACCGGAGTTGATGGCCTGCAGGTCGAAGAAGAACGCCTGGATCATGTTCTTCGCGATCGGACCGGTGACCAGCTCGGTGAAGTACCGGCTCTCAATGCGGCTGGCGGTGTCGAAATCCACCTGGGCGCCCTCGACGGCGGCGGCCAGGATGGCCCGCGGTGCCGGCATCGGCGCACCCTTGAGCTGCTTGCGCAGCAGCGACGGGAACGACGGCAGGATGGCCGCCAGCGCCGGGCTGGCCGGGGTGCCGCCGGGCATCTTGTAGCCCTTGGCATCCCACGGCTGGGTGTGCGCTTCCGGGTTGGCCTTTATCCACGCCTTGGCGGCCGGGATCAATTCGTCGACGCTGGAGACGATTTCGTCGACCAGGCCGTTGTCCTTGGCGGCGGCCGGCTTGAACCTGGTGCCCTGGGACAGCACGTTGACGAAGCCGTTCTGGATTCCGAGCATCCGGGTCACGCGGGTGACGCCGCCGCCACCGGGCAGCAGGCCGAGGGTGACCTCGGGCAGGCCGATCTGAACGCCCTTGACGTCGGCCACGATGCGGTGGTGACAGGCCAGGGCGATCTCCAGGCCACCGCCGAGCGCGGCGCCGTTGATCGCGGCGACGACCGGCTTGCCCAGGGTCTCCAGGGCGCGCAGGTCACGCTTGATGTCCTCGACCTCGGCGAAGATCTCGCCTGCGTTCTCCGGGCCCGCGGTGATCATGCTCTTGAGGTCACCGCCGGCGAAGAAGGTCTTCTTCCCGCTGGTGATCACCACACCGGTGATCGAATCCTTCTCGGCCACAAGGCGTTCGACCGCGTTGTGCATGGACTCTTTGTAGTGCTCGTTCATCACGTTGGCCCCGCCGGTCGGGTCGTCCAACGTCAGCGTGACGATGCCGTCGGCATCCTTGTCCCACGCAATAGTGTTCTCTGCCATGGCTTTTCCTTAAACCCTCTCGATGATGGTGGCCACGCCCATGCCGCCGCCGATGCACAGCGTGACCAGGGCACGCTTGGCGCCGCGACGCTCCAGCTCGTCGACCATGGTGCCGGTGATCATCGCGCCGGTGGCACCCAGCGGGTGACCCATCGCGATCGCACCGCCGTTGACGTTCAGGATTTCGTCCGGGATGTTCAGGTCTTTCTGGAACTTCAGCACCACCGACGCGAAGGCCTCGTTGAGCTCGAACAGGTCGATGTCGTCGACGGTGAGGCCGGCGCGGTCAAGCACCTTGCGGGTAGCCGGCGTCGGGCCGGTCAGCATGATCGTCGGCTCGGCACCACTGGTGGCGGTGGCCACGATGCGCGCCCGCGGGGTGAGCCCCTGCGACTTGCCGGCAGCCTCGCTGCCGACCAGCACCAGCGCGGCGCCGTCGACGATGCCGGAGCTGTTGCCACCGGTGTGGACGTGGTTGATCTTCTCGAGCCAGTGGTACTTCTGCAGCGCCACATCGTCGAAGCCGGCCATCGCGGCCAGGCCCTCGAAGGCCGATTTGAGCTTGCCCAGGCTTTCCACGGTGGTGCCGGGACGCATGTGCTCGTCGTGGTCGAGGATCACCAGACCGTTCTGGTCTTTGACCGGAACGACGGACTTGGCGAAGTAGCCGCCGGACCAGGCCGCGGCCGCCCGCTCCTGGGACCGCTCGGCGTAGCGGTCGACGTCCTCGCGGGAGAAACCCTCCATCGTCGCGATCAGGTCGGCGCTGATGCCCTGCGGCACGATGTAGTTGTCGAACATGGTGGCCGGGTCGGTGAACATCGCACCGCCGTCGGAACCCATCGGAACGCGGCTCATCGACTCAACGCCGCCGGCGAGCACCAGGTCGTCCCATCCGGAGCGAACCTTCTGCGCGGCGGTGTTGACCGCTTCGAGGCCGGAGGCGCAGAACCGGTTGAGCTGCACGCCGCCGACGGTCTCGGGCATCCCGGCCGCGATCACCGCGGTGCGGGCGATGTCGGCGCCCTGGTCGCCAACCGGTGAGACGCAGCCCAGGATGACGTCGCTGATCAGGGTCTCGTCCAGGTCAGGAAAGCGGCTGCGCAGCTCGTCGATCAGCCCGACCACCAGGTTCAGGGGCTTGACCTCGGTCAGCGATCCGCCGCGCTGCTTGCCGCGCGGGGTTCGGATGGCCTCGTAGATGAAGGCTTCTTCGGACATGTGTGTTTTCTCCAGGTCCTGTTCGGATTGGGCGTGACGATCTGCTGACAGTCGTCCTCTGCCCGCGAAGCTTAGCAAGCCCGCCCAACCGGATGGTTGGGCAGTCGCTCAGGATCGTGCGGTGACGATGATCGAGTCGTTGGAGGTGTCCCAGGCCTTCATGAAGGCGGAAATCGACAGCGTGGTGTTTGCCTCGTCGGCGGCGGGGTCGTTGAGGTGCACCACGTTCTTGTTGGTGTCGATGCCGGTGACCACGACAAAGTGGTCCGCTGCCGTCCGCTGGTCGCTGGAGTCTTCGACGATCGCGTAGTTGACGAAGGCGATGACTTTGCGGCCGGCGGCGAGGTACTGCTCCAGCGCGTTGAGGCCGGTCGCGTCCGGGCCGGAGGTGTCGCTGTTCACCGATTTGATGCCGTAGTGCTTCAGCAAGACCGGCAGGTCCCCGATCGAAATGCCGTTGTTGTTCGGCTTGTAGATCATGTCGCCGGGGTTCATCTCGGACGGCGTCCGCTCAGCCACCGCCAGGATCTGCGCCTCGGTCGGCCGGCTTGCGGTGAGTTGTCCGACGACATCGGCCGCCGACATCGCCCCGCAGTTGTCCTCCAGGGACTGCGCCTGCCAGTACGGGGCGGCCGCCGCCGGGTCACCGTAGACGCCGCCCTGGGATCCGGCTGAAGGATCGGCCAGAGCGACGCCGCCGAGCATGAGCGTCAGCGCCGCGAGGATCGCCACCACGCCCGAGTGCAGGAGTGACCTGACCACCCGCACACGGTAGACCGCGATTGACGAACGCGCAGATAAACGGCCTGGTGCGCCCGGGACCAGGGCTCAGCGGTAGTCGATGACGACCCGGCCGTCGATTTGGCCGCGTTCCATCCGGCCGAACACCTCGTTGACCTCGTCCAGGGTGGCAGCTTGGACCGTGGGGTGGATCAGGCCACGGGCATAGAAGTCCAGGGCCTCGGTCATGTCCTGGCGCGTGCCGACGATCGAACCGCGAATTGTCAACCCCTTCAACACGATATCGAAGATCGGGGCGGGAAAGTCGCCTGGCGGAAGGCCATTGAACACGATTGTTCCACCGCGGCGGGCCAGGCCGATCGCTTGGCCGAACGCCTGCGGATGCACCGCGGTGACGAGCACCCCGTGCACACCACCGGTGGCCTTCTGCACCTCCTCTACGACGTCGGAGGTCTTGGCATTCACGGTGACTTCCGCGCCGAGGCTCGACGCCAGCGCGAGTTTGGCGTCATCGACGTCGACGGCCACCACCCGCAGACCTATCGCGCGGGCATACTGCACCGCGATGTGCCCGAGGCCGCCGATGCCGGAGATCGCCACCCACTGTCCCGGACGGGTATCGGTGACCTTCAGTCCCTTGTACACCGTGACGCCGGCGCACAAGATCGGCGCGACCTCGAGTGGGTCGACGCCGTCCGGAATCCGCGCGGCGTACGCGGCATTGACCAGCATGTAGGTGCCGAAGCTGCCGTTGACGCTGTAGCCACCGTTCTGTTGGCTCTCGCAGAGCGTTTCCCAGCCGGTGCGGCAGTATTCGCAGCTGCCGCACGCCGACCACAGCCACGCATTGCCGACCTTGTCGCCGACCTTGAGGTCGGTGACGCCATCGCCGAGGGCGACGACGGTGCCGTAACCCTCGTGGCCCGGGATGAACGGTGGTTGCGGCTTGACGGGCCAGTCACCATGGGCGGCGTGTAGATCGGTATGGCAGACCCCGGAGGTCTCCAGCTTGACCAAGGCCTCACCGGGACCCGGGGTCGGCAGGTCGAGCTCGGCGATCTGCAGGGGCGCGCCGAATTCGGTGACGACGGCGGCCCGCATGGTGCCGGTGGTGGGCGAGGTGTTCGAGGTGTCGAGTGTCTGAGTCATGATGTCATTCCGTTCGTGAAAGATGTTCTGATGGTTGATGTTTAGTTGTCTTGCTGAGTCAGGTTTTGCTGGCTCGGATCGCTTCGAAGACTCCTGGATCGACCAGGGTCGAGGTGTCGCCGAGTTCGCGTCCTTCGGCGACATCGCGCAGGAGTCGGCGCATGATTTTGCCGCTGCGGGTCTTGGGTAGCTCTGGGACGACGTGGATTTCGCGTGGCTTGGCGATCGGGGAGATCTCCTTGGCGACCTCGGCGCGCAGTTCGTCGACCATCTGATCGGTCGGCATCTCGGCGTGGTGGGCCTTGAGGATGACGAAGGCGCAGATCGCCTGTCCGGTGTGCTCGTCGGTGGCGCCGACGACGGCGGCCTCGGCGACCCCGGCATGCCCGACGAGCGCGGACTCCACCTCGGCGGTCGAAATCCGGTGTCCTGACACGTTCATGACGTCGTCGATGCGCCCGAGCACCCACACTTCACCGTCGCTGCCGTAGCGGGCACCGTCACCGGCGAAGTACCAGCCCTGCTCGGCGAAGCGCGCCCAGTAGGTCTCGGTGAACCGCTGCGGGTCGCCCCAGATCCCACGCAGCATCGCCGGCCACGGCTTGTCCAGCACCAGATAACCGGTGACGTGCTCGCCGTGATCGGGGCTGGGCTCCAACTCACGTCCGTCGTCGTCGACGATCTTGGCCGAGATACCCGGCAGCGCCCGCATCGCCGACCCCGGTTTGCAGTTCGTCACCCCGGGCAGCGGCGAGATCATGATCGCGCCGGTCTCGGTCTGCCACCAGGTGTCCACGATCGGGGTCTTCTCGGCGCCGAACACCAAACGGTACCAACGCCACGCCTCCGGATTGATCGGCTCACCGACCGAGCCCAGCAGCCGCAGGCTGGACAGGTCGTGTTCGAACGCCAGCTCGCGGCCCCACTTCATAAACGTGCGGATCAGCGTCGGCGCGGTGTAATAGATTGTCACACCGTACTTTTCGATGACCTGGAAATGGCGGTGCTCGTCAGGGGAGGCCGGGGTGCCCTCGTACACCACCTGCGTCGCCCCGTTGGACAGCGGCCCGTACACGATGTAGGTATGCCCGGTGACCCAGCCGATATCGGCTGTGCACCAATACACATCGGAATCGGCCTTGATGTCGAAGACGTTGTAATGGGTGTACGACGCCTGGGTCAGATAACCACCCGAGGTATGCATAATGCCCTTGGGCTTACCGGTGGTGCCCGAGGTGTACAGCAAAAACAGCGGCTGCTCGGAGTCGAACGCCTCCGGGGTGTGCTCGGTGCACGCCGTGTCCACCGTCTCGTGCCACCACCGATCCCGCTCATCGGTCCAGTCGATGTCAATACCGGTGCGGCGCACCACCAGAACATGCTCCACACACTGTTGCCCCGTGACGGCCTCATCAACAGCTTCCTTCAGCGACACCGCCTTTCCGCGCCGATACTGCCCATCAGTGGTGATCACCAACTTGGCCTCAGCGTCCTCGATCCGGGCCCGCAACGCCGAGGCCGAAAACCCGGCGAACACCACACTGTGCATCACCCCCAACCGGGCACACGCCAACATCGCCACGATCGCCTCCGGCACCATCGGCATGTAGATCGCCACCCGATCCCCCGCGACCAACCCGAGATCGGTCAAGGCATTGGCAGCCTTACACACCTCGTCCTTGAGCTCGCCATAGGTGATCGTGCGGGCATCGCCGAGCGGCTCACCCTCCCAATGAATAGCGACCCGATCCCCATGACCCGCTTCCACATGACGATCCACACAGTTATAGGCGACGTTGAGCGTGCCGCCGACGAACCACTTCGCGAACGGCGCACCCGACCAGTCCAGCACCTCGGTGAAGGGCCTCTCCCACGACAACCGGTTGGCCTGATCAGCCCAAAACGCCAACCGATCCACCTCCGCCGCGTCATACAGGGCGGCAGTGGCATTAGCAGTCGCGGCGAAATCAGCCGGCGGGGCAAAGGAATTCATGTCATGTCCTCGTGGAGTGGGCGACAGCAGGCTTGATCAGAAGAATCCTTGGGCTTTGTTGGAGTAGGAGACGAGCAGGTTCTTGGTCTGCTGGTAGTGATCGAGCATCATCAGATGGTTTTCCCGGCCGATGCCGGACTGCTTGTAGCCGCCGAACGCCGCGTGCGCGGGGTACTGGTGGTAGCAATTGGTCCAGACCCGACCCGCCTTGATGTCACGCCCCGCACGGTAGGCGGTATTGCCGTCGCGGCTCCACACCCCGGCACCGAGGCCGTAAAGCGTGTCATTGGCGATGCGGATGGCGTCGTCGTAATCGGTGAACGACGTCACCGACACCACCGGTCCGAAGATCTCCTCCTGGAAGATCCGCATCTCGTTGCCGCCGGTGAAGATCGTCGGCTGGACGTAGTAGCCGCCGTTGAGATCACCGCCGAGTTGCGCACGCTCACCGCCGGTGATGATCTGAGCGCCCTCGCTTTTCCCGATCTCGATGTAGGACAGGATCTTCTCCAACTGGTCGTTGGAGGCCTGCGCGCCGATCATCGTCTCGGTGTCCAAGGGATCACCCTGGCGGACGGCCTTGGTGCGGATCGCGGCCATGGCCAAAAACTCGTCGTAGATGTCGGACTGGATCAACGACCGCGACGGACAGGTGCACACCTCGCCCTGGTTGAGGGCGAACATGGTGAAACCCTCCAACGCCTTGTCCTGATAGTCATCGTTGGCGGCGAGCA
The DNA here is from genome assembly GCF_001021385.1 of Mycobacterium sp. EPa45. NCBI lineage: Bacteria > Bacillati > Actinomycetota > Actinomycetes > Mycobacteriales > Mycobacteriaceae > Mycobacterium > Mycobacterium sp. EPa45. The sequence continues at coordinate 5,242,953 of NZ_CP011773.1, forward strand.
CGTCGGAGAAGAAGATGTTCGGGCTCTTGCCACCGAGCTCGAGAGTGACCGGGATCAGGTTCTGGGAGGCGTACTGCATGATCAGCCGGCCGGTGGTGGTCTCCCCGGTGAACGCGATCTTGGCGATCCGATTCGACGACGCCAAAGGTTTACCGGCCTCGACACCGAATCCGTTGACCACGTTGAGAACTCCGGCGGGTAGAAGGTCACCGATGATCGAGATGAGGTAGAGCACCGAGGCCGGCGTCTGCTCGGCAGGCTTGAGGACAATCGCGTTGCCGGCCGCCAGTGCCGGTGCCAGCTTCCACACCGCCATCAGGATCGGGAAATTCCACGGGATGATCTGGCCGACCACACCGAGTGGTTCATGGAAGTGGTAGGCGACGGTGTCCTCATCGATCTGGCTCAGCGAGCCCTCCTGGGCGCGGATCGCCCCGGCGTAGTAGCGGAAGTGGTCCACCGCCAACGGAATATCGGCGTTCAACGTCTCACGGATCGGCTTGCCGTTGTCCCACGACTCGGCCAACGCAATCGATTCCAGATTCGCCTCGATGCGATCGGCGATCTTGTTCAGGATCAGGGCGCGCTCACCCGCCGAGGTCTTCCCCCAGGCCGGGGCGGCGGCGTGGGCGGCGTCCAGGGCCAGTTCGATGTCCGCCTCGGTGGACCGGGCCACCTCGCAGAACACCTCACCGGTCACCGGCGTGCGGTTCTCGAAGTACTGGCCGCCCACCGGCGCGGTCCACTGACCACCGATGAAGTTCTCGTAGCGAGCCGCAAAGGACATCAACGAGCCCTCCGTACCGGGCCTCGCGTAAACGGTCATGGTGTTCTCCTGCCTGGTCAAGACGACGAAATGTGTCGGTCGTCACTGAAGGTAGGCAGTGCGGGGTTGCAGCACGGTTGCACGTCACCGTGCAACCGTGCGGCTGCGGATCAGGCCAGGTCGAAGTCCAGTCCGGCCAGCTTGCCGCGGGCCTGGGCCTGCTGCACCGAGCCGGGCAGGGTGCCGTCGTGCAACGCGCGCCACCCGTCCCGGTCATCGCGCCCGTCCGGGCTGTCCAGCCAGCGGCGAAGCAATGCCGGATCGCCGGTGGAAAGCACGGCGGCACGCAGCGTCATCGTCAGCTCGGTACGCAGTCGCCCGATTGCCGGTGAGATCGACTGTGGCAGAAGGGGTCCCGGATACCGGTCGAGTGCCGCGGTCACATCCCCGGCATCGAGCGCCTCGTATACCTCGCCGATGTCGGTGGTGATCGGCACCATCAGCCGATAGGGCCGCGACTCGATGGCATCGGCGCCGACGACCTTGCGCAGCCGCGACATCTCGGCACGCACCGTCACGACGTCCAGGTCCTTGTCATCGAGCAGCATCGCCAGGTGGTCGGCACTGAGCCCCTCGGGGTGACGGCTCAACAGCACCAGGATGTCGGCGTGCCTGCCGGTCAGCGTGGTGGCCCGCAGGTGTCCGAACTCGTCCGTGACCAGCCAGCGCGGGCGTTCGGAGCCGAGCACAGCGAGCCGGGGTCGTGGCGGCGCGGCCTCGACGGGTCCGCCGGTCAGACGCAGCAGCGCCAGATGCGTTTCGACAGCGACGACGGTGGCGCGAACCAGCGCCAGTGCCTGCGGCGTAGCAACCCGCGATCCGCCGGTCAGATCCAGTGCGCCGAGCAGCGCACCGGTGGTCGGGTCGTGCACCGGCACCGCCGTGCAGCTCCACGGTTGCACCACACGGGTGAAGTGCTCGGAGCCGTGGATTTGCAGCTCGGCGTCCAAGGCCAAGGCGGTGCCAGGCGCATTGGTGCCTGCGCCGCGCTCGCTCCAGTCCGCACCGGGTACGAAGTTCATCGCCTCCGCGCGACGGCAGGCGCCTGCGTCGCCCTCCACCCACAGCAGGGTTCCGTCAGCGCCACTGACGGCTACCAGCACCCCGGTGCCGGCGGCATCGTCGACAAGCAACCGCCGAATCACGGGCAACGCCGGTGCCAGCGGATGCGTCTCGCGCAACCGCGCCAATTTCTCCCCGACTGGGGAGGGCTGCGCCGCACCGTCCGGGTCGACGCCCTTGGCCAGGCTGCGCTGCCAGCTCTTGGCGACGATCGGTCGCAACGAGCTCGACTCCAGGTAGCTGGCGTCGACCTCACCGGCAACGAACAGCTCGTGGACCGCGCGCAGCACCGACGACCGACGTGGGCCACCGGCCCCGGTCCGCGGTGTTCTGGATGCTTCCATCGGCGGTCATACTCCTCGCGCGGCAACGCTGACCTACGCGTGCGGTCACGATAGCCCCCGCTGGCCGCGCCATCAACAGCGAACTGAGTAGGCTCGCGCGCTATGACGGTTTCGCGTCTGCAGCCCTACGCGGTGACGATCTTCGCCGAGATGTCCGCGCTCGCCGCGCGCATCGGCGCGGTGAACCTCGGGCAGGGTTTCCCGGACGAGGACGGCCCCGTCGGAATGTTGGAGGCCGCGCAGAAGGCGATCGCCGAGGGGGTCAATCAGTACCCGCCGGGATTGGGTATCGCCCCGCTGCGCGAGGCGATCGCCGCCCAGCGCAAGCGGCAGTACGACGTCGAGTACGACCCGGAGACCGAGGTGCTGGTCACCGTCGGCGCCACCGAGGCGATCGCGGCGGCAGTCCTCGGCCTCGTCGAGCCCGGTTCGGATGTCCTGCTCATCGAGCCGTTCTACGACTCCTACTCCCCCGTCATCGCGATGGCCGGTTGCGGGCGGGTGACGGTGCCGCTGGTGCCGGACGGCCGTGGCTTCGCCCTCGACGTCGACGCGCTGCGCGCTGCGGTAACGCCGAAAACCCGGGCACTGATCGTCAACTCACCGCACAACCCGACCGGCATGGTCCTCTCGGATCACGACCTGCGGGCCCTGGCCGCACTGGCCGTCGACGCCGACCTGCTGGTGATCACCGACGAGGTCTACGAACATCTGGTGTTCGACGGCAAACAGCATCTGCCGTTGGCGGCCTACCCCGGAATGGCCGACCGCACGCTGACTATCTCCAGCGCAGCCAAGATGTTCAACTGCACGGGCTGGAAGATCGGGTGGGTGTGCGGCAAACCGGACCTGATCGCCGGCGTGCGCGCAGCGAAGCAGTATCTGAGCTATGTGGGCGGCGCTCCGTTCCAGCCCGCGGTGGCCTATGCGCTGAACTTCGAGGAAGCTTGGGTGCAGGACCTGCGAGACTCGTTGCAGGCCAAGCGTGATCGGCTCGCCGCGGCACTGACCGAGTTGGGTTTCGCCGTGCATGACAGCGCTGGCACGTACTTCCTGTGCGCGGACCCACGGCCGCTGGGCTACTCCGACAGCACCGAGTTCTGCGCCGAGCTGCCCGCCAAGGCCGGAGTGGCGGCGATTCCAATGTCGGCGTTCTGCGATCCGGAGTCGTCGCACATCGGCGAGTGGAATCACTTGGTGCGCTTTGCTTTTTGCAAGCGCGACGACACTCTTGACGAGGCGATCAGACGGCTCGGCGCATTAGATGGCGGCCGCAACCTCCCATAGCTCCTGCGCCGATGCCGACTGTGAGCGCAGCGGGCTCAGTACGAGATCGGTTGCGCCGGCGTCGAGATAGCCCTGCAGCCGGCGGACCACCGCCTCGACCGGGCCGACGGCGGCCAGATCGGCGACGTTGTCCAGACCCTCGCGGGCGATGATCTTCTGATACGACGGGATGCTGGTGTAGAAGGCGAGTTCCTCGGCGGCCACGGCTTGCCCGGCGCTCTCGTCGTCGGTGACCAACACCGGCACCGCAGCGATGATGCGGGGGCTGGGCCGGCCCGCCTCACTCGCGGCTTTGCCGATCACCGGTGCGATGAATTCACCGATGGTGCGCGGGCCGGCCAGATACGGCAGCGTCCCGTCGGCCAGCTCACCGGTGACGGCCAGAGCCTTGGGGCCCATCGCCGCGACGTACACCGGCACCGGCGTGCCGCCGGACACCCGGACATCCCACTCCGGGGCGGCGGACAGCTCAGAGCCGTGGAAATCCACTGCGCCGCCGTCGAATACGGACCGCAGCACGGTGAGATGCTCACGCAGCCGGGTGATCGTGTTGGGCCACGACTGCCCGAAAGCCACCCGCTCGGGTTCGTGGGCACCCAAGCCCAGGCCGAGGCTGAAGTTGCCGTGGCTGGCGGCCTGCGCGGTCTGCGCCAGCCCGGCGACGACCAGCGGGTGGCGCGGATTCAGCGGCACCACCGACGTTCCCACGCCCAGACCTGGCACCGCAGCGCCGACAATGCCCGCCAGCGCGATGGCGTCGATGTCGAAGCGCTGCGCGAACCAGACCTGGCGAACCCCCGCGGCGTACGCGGCTCGGGCCTGGTCGATGACATCGTCCACGGCATTGTCGGCTTCAGGATTCGGTAGCAGAACCAGTCCGGTCGTCATGTCTGGCCCAACACCGCCGGGACCGCCGGTCATTCCGATCTATTCGGGCTGAAGCGAACCCTTGCCCGCCAGGACGAAACTCCGCAAGCCCTCGGTCGCCGCGGCCAGCACCGTCTTCTTCGCGCGCTTGATCAGGAACAGTGGCAGCGGTGTGGACGGCTCGAGCGTGATGTCGAACCGAACCCGGGTCGCTGTGCCCTCGCGGCTCAGGGTGTACTCGCCGTGCTGAGCGTGCTGCTGTGAGGTGCGGTCGGCGTCCCAGACGACCCAGTCCCGTCCCCAGTGGTACTCGAGCAGTTCGTGGTCGACCAGGCCGAGCAGTTTGACGGTGACCTTGACGAGCCGAGGCCGGCCGTCGTCATAGCGATCAACGATGTGCGCATGCTTGTGCACCGACGACCACGTCGGCACCGCCTCGATGTCGGCGATCGCATCGAGGACGACCTCCGGCGGGGCGTCGATCACGATCTCGCGCGATGCCCGTACCGCCACAATCAGCAAACGTAGTTACTGATGCGGCCCGCTGTGTCGGCTTTGGCCGAGTTGAGTTCTTACCAATCGATGTCGGCCAGCGATGTGGTGCTTTGCGGCGGCAGCCCGACGGGCCCGGCCGGGCTGCGGGAGAAGCGGGGCGCGGGCGCGGCCTGCTGCGTACCGTCGACGTTAATAACGGTGCGGCGCGCCAAAAGGTGTTCGCCTGCGGCGGCCTCGGTCCAGCTGAGCACCGGCGTGACGCACGCGTCGGTGCCGGCGAAGATGGCCGTCCACTCGTCGCGGGTCTTGCCTGCGAACGTCGTCGTGAACAGCTCCTGCATCTCGGGGTAGCGGGCGCGGTCGAATTGGCCGGGCACCTCGTCGGCCGCGAGCCCCAGTCCGGCCAGCAACTGGGCGAAGAATTGCGGTTCGATCGAGCCGACGGCCATGTAGCCGCCGTCCGCGGTCTCGTAGGTCCGGTAGAACGGGGCACCGCCGTCGAGCAGGAAGGACTCCCGCTGGTCGGTGAGCGAGCCGGTCGCCTTCATCGTCCACATCATCTGCGCCAGCACGCTGACCCCGTCGACCATCGCGGCGTCGATCACCTGACCACGGCCGGACTTCTCCCGCTCGTAGAGGGCCGCGACGATGCCGATCAGGACCAGCATCGAGCCGCCACCGAAATCGGCGACCAGGTTGAGCGGCGCGACCGGTGGTCGGTCCCGGTAGCCGATCGCGCTGAGCGCCCCGGTCTGGGACAGGTAGTTGATGTCGTGCCCCGCGGTCGACGCCAGTGGCCCATCCTGACCCCAGCCGGTGATGCGGGCGAAGATCAACCGCGGGTTGACCGCCGCGCAGTCGTCGGGCCCGATACCGAGGCGCTCACAGGTGCCTGGGCGAAAGCAGTCCAGCAGAACGTCGGCTTTCGCCGCCAGGTCGAGCAACGCGTCGGGCTGGTTCTTGACGTCGAGGTCGACCACCCGCTTGCCGCGGTGCATGAGGTCGACGTTTTCGGCGGGCATGGCCAACCCGCCGGGGCGGCGGACCCGCACCACGTCGGCACCGAGGTCGGCCAGGATCATGCCGGCATGCGGGCCCGGACCGATCCCGCCGAGTTCGATGACTCTCACCCCGGCCAGGGGTCCGGTAGTCGTCACGATTGAAAGGTAGCTCAGCCACCCTTCTTGGACTTCAGAACCTGCTTGCGCAGTCCGTCGGTCGCGGTCTCCATCAGTCCTTTGGCGCCGCGCTTGATCACGAAGCCGGGCAGCGGAACCAGGGGGTCGACGGTCAGCTCGAACCGCACCCGGGTCGAGTCCCCGTCGGGGGTCAGTGTGTAGCGACCCTCCTGTGCGCGTTGTTGTTTGGAGCTGACCAGGGTCCAGCTCACCCCGTCGGGCTCCACGCTGTAGTCGAGCACCTGCTCGTCGTTGACGCCGACGACCTTGACGGTCTGGCGCGACTTGCTCGGATGACCGTCGGAGTCCCGTTCGAGCACCTCGACCTTCTGGTGCGCCGAGGACCACTTCGGCAGCGACTCGAGGTCGTAGAGCACCGCCAGGATCTCGTCGGGTGTTGCCTCGATGGTGACTTCGCGGGTCTCGGTGATGGCCATGTCGGCTCCATTGCCCGCGGAGGCGAATTCGAAACTATCCCTTTTGAAGCTTGAGCACCTGCTTGCGCAGCCCGTCGGTGGCGGTCTCCACCGCGCCCTTGATGACGCGCTTGACGACGAAGCCGGGCAGCGGGACGGCCAGGTCGATGGACAGGTCGAAGCGCAGCTTGGTCTTGTCGCCGTCGGGGGTCAGGGTGTACTTGCCCTCCTGCGACCGCAGCTGGCTGGCCTTGAGCAGCGTCCAGCTGACCACGTTGTCGCCGTAGGTGTATTCGACCGTCTGCTCGTCGGTCAGGCCCGCCGCCTTGATCACCATCTTGACCTTGTGGGGTCTGCCGTCGTCGTAGGCCTCCAGCACCTCGGCACTCTGGTACTGCGGCGACCAGTCCGGCGTCGCCTCGACATCGGTGATCACCGCGAGGATCTCCTCGGGGCTCGCCTCGATCACGACCTCACGGGAATCTTTAGTTGCCATGGCGTGACCTTAGATCGTGAGCGGCATTTGCACACCGGTTCCTACGAGCCCGCCGGCACCAGCATCGATTGCCAGGTCTTGTTACCCGGATCGTGCTGGCCGACGACGAGCGGCGGCACCGCGGCGCCGGTGCCCTGCGGTGGTGGCAGCCGCGGGTCGGCGCCCGGCGGGTACTGCGGCACACCTTGGCCGGAGAACGTCGCGTTGGGGTCGCCCTTCCAGTTGAAGCCGTCGCCCAGCGGCACGTAGTTTTCGTTGCTCTCACACATCTCGACCGTCGGGGCGCGCTTGGCGGGGTTGTTCTCGCACGGAATGTTGCGCACGCCACGCACATTCATGTCGGAGTCCTGCGGGATCCGGCAGTACAGGTCGCCGGCCGGGCGCTCTGGGTAGTCGACGTCCGACGCTGAGCGCTGCTGGTCGACGGGCAGGAAGCCGGTGTTGCATGGCGGCGGCAGATTGAGATTCAGGTTGAAGTCCAGATAGATGCCGCGGTAGGACTGCTTGACGCCGGAGTCGGCCACCGCGATGGCCTGCATGACCGACGTGCCCTGCGGGAACAGCACCAACAGCTGTTCGATGTCGTTGCGATAGGTGACGGCGATGTCGCCGAGACTCACCAGATTGGCCAGCAGCACGGGCAGGGTCGGTTGGATGCGGTCGAACAGCGCCCTGCCCTCCTCCAACGCGGGGCCACCGGCGTTGAGCAGGTCGGTGAAGGCGCGGTCCTGCGCCTTGAACTGACCCGTGATCGACGCCATGTGTGCCGCCCACGCGGCGATCGAATCCGAGGTCCGCACTTGTGAATTCAGCACCGCGGGCGACTGGTCGATCAACTGGGTCAGCGGCCCGACGGTCTTTCCGCTTTCGATCGCCAGGGCGGTGGAGCCGTCGACGATGCGGGACAGCTCAGGACCGAGGCCGCCGACGGCGGTGGCCGCCTCGTCGACGACGGTGCGCAGGTTGTCCTGCGGGATCGCTTGCAGCGCTTCGTTGGTGGCGTCGAGTAGATGCCCGATGTCGGGCGGGGTCTGGACCTCCGCGGCGGGGATGACGTCGCCGTCGTGCAGTGTGGTGCCGGCACCGGGTTGCGGGGTCAGTTCCAGGAACTGCTCGCCGACGGCCGAACGGCTGTGTACTGCGGCCGTGACGGGCGCGGAGATCGGCGTGTCGGAGTTCAGTTTCAGCACGGCGCGCACACCGGTGCGGGTGACGTCGATCGACGTCACCTTACCGACCTCGGTGCCGCGGTAGGTCACCACTGATGTCGGGTACAGCCCGCCCGAGGTGGGCAGCTCGACGGTCACGTTGTAGCGGCCGATGCCGAACAGCGCAGGCACGTTGACAAACCCGAAGGCCATCACCCCGACGGAGATTACCGTGACCGCCCCGAGGATCGCGAGCTGCGTCCAGACCTGGCGCGACAGCCGAATCATCAGTACCCCCCGAAGTGGTAGGGGGCGATCAACGGGTTCACCGCCGTGTAGGGGCTCGGCATCTGGCCGATGGTTCGGCCCCACTGCATTTCGAGTTCCGTCAGGTCGCCCTCCCACCGGGTGCCGGTGAACAGGCTGCTGTCGATTCGGCTCAGGGTGAGGTCGATGACCAGGGTGATGTTGGCGAAGTCACCGCGGAACCAGTTGGGGATGGTGCTTTTCACCCACGGATAGGTGGACAGGAAGTCCAGGCCCTTGGTCAGGGCGGGCCCGGCGTTGGCCAGCTCACGCAGCACGGGGGCTATATTGCGCAGGTTGTCCACCAGTGACTGCTTGGTTTGATGGACGGTGTCGGCGGCGATGGCGCCGAACTTGCCGAGCGCGTCGATCGCGTTGGCCAGCTTGGTACGCGAATCGGCAAGCACGCCAAGCGCTTGCGGGATCGTGGTGAGCGCCTTGTCGACGGTTTGGTCCTTCGCGGCCACCTGGCCGGCCAGGTCATTGAGTCGCTCGGTCGCGGTGATGATGTCGTCGGTCTGGGCGTTGAGCTGGTCGATGAACGTATCCAGCTGGTTCAGAAGGCTTTTCATCTCGCTCTCCCGACCGGACAGTGCGGTCGCGAACGCCTGGTTGATCTCCTGCAACTGGCCCAGCCCGCCGCCGTTGAGCAACACCGACACCGAGGCCAGCGTCTGCTCGGTGGTGGGATAGGTGCTGGCCCGCGCCAGCGGGATCAGCGAGCCGTCTTTGAGTTGACCCTCGGGGGTGGCGTCGGCGGGCGGCGCCAATTCGATGTGCATGGAGCCCAGCAGGCTGGTCTGGCCGACCTTCGCGGTGCTGTTGGCCGGTAGGTGGACGTCACCGTCGATGCGCATGGTGACCAGCGCGTGCCAACCCTGAACCTCGATCTTGGTGACGTTGCCGACGTTGACGTCGGCGACCCGCACCCGGCTGTTCTGCTGGATCATCACCACATCGGGCAGCTGTGCCTGGATGGTGTACGAGCCGGGCCCGGTGCCGGTGGTTCCGGGCAGACTCAACGAATTCAGGCCTCGCCATTCACATCCGGAGGCCGACAGGCACGCGAGAACCAGGATGCCGGCCAGCAGCCGCCTCACGGCGAGCCACCCGGGACCATCAGATCCGCCAGTCCCGCGCCCGGATCGGTCGGGGTGGCCGGTGCCGCGCCCGGTGCTTCGGCGGCCAGCGCATCGGCCCCGTCAGTGGGCGGCGGCGCCGATGCGGCCGGCGGCAGGTGCGGGTTGAGCCGGTCCTCGCTGTAGGTGATCTCGTTGGGCCGCGCCACGGTGCCGACGAACGGGTTGATCCCGAGTGGTGGGTAGTTGTATTGGCGGTTCTTGATGATCGGCGCCAGGTACTGCGTGCACAGCTTGGCCGACTGCTCGGCGCCCTCGCGGGATGCGGCTTGGATTGAGCTGCAGATGAATTGGACGGTGTCGGCGAAGTTCACCGGCGCCAGGATGCCGGTGATCGCGCTCTGCGCCGGCTGGTAGATGTTGGTGAAGTTGCCAAACACCGTCGGTGCGATGTGCAGCGCCTGCTTGATGTCGCCGCGGCTGTCGTTGAGCGCGGTGGTGATCGCGTTGAGGTGGTCGAAGGTCTGCCCCAGACCTTCCCGATTCTCGGCGACGAACCCGCGCAGGTCGTTGACCGCGGCATCGAGACCGCGGGTGGCGTCGGCGATCTCGTTGGGAGAGTTCGACAGTACCGTCGTGACGTCGGCGAGATTGGTGTTGAACGAGGCCAACAGATCACTGCTGGACGACAGCGCGGACACCAGCAGCTGCAGATTGCGGACCGTGCTGAAGATGTCGGTCGCGTGGTCACCCAGCGCCGAGGTGGCCTGGGACAGCTTGATGACGGTGTCGCGGGCGGTGTCGCCTTGCCCGCGCAGGTTGTCGGCCGCGGTGTTGATGAACTCACCGAGCGCACTGGGACCGCCGGGGGTGGTGGGTTGCAGTGAGCCGGTGAGCTTTTCCAGCTGCCGGCGCAGGTCGTCCCACTCGATCGGGACCGCGGTGCGCTCGAGCGGGATGCTTGCGCCGTCGGTCAGAGTCGGGCCGCCCGAGTACGCCGGAACCAACTGGATCGCCCGCGCCGAGACCAGCGATGGAGACAGGATCGCCGCCTTCACGTCGGCGGGCACCTGGTACTGATTGTCGACGGAGAAGGTGACCTTGGCCGAATTCGGTTGCGGCTCGATCTTGTCCACGGTGCCGACCGCGACGCCGAGGATGCGGATCTCATCGCCGGTGTAGAGACCGTTGGTATTGGCGAAGTACGCGACGTAGGTGTTGCGCGCGACGTGGTTACCCCACGGAGTGGCCACGACGAGGATCCCGAGGACAAGCGTCGCCGCCAGGGCGATCCCGGTGACGATCTGGGCGGTGCGACGATGGCGCTGCAGCATCAGTGGGCCCCGTCGTTGCGCGGTACCGGAGGCACGGTCGGCGGCGGCAGCTCGCCCGCTGCGGGCCCCAACGCAGGCGGCCCCGGCGGCGGGCCGCCGGCCGGCGGCGCGGGCAGCGGTTCGCGGTAGGGGTACCGGCCCGGGAACTGCGCGGGCAGGTTGGGGTCCTGGTTGCCCGTGATCGCATCGGGCAGCGTCAGATTCGGCTCACCACCCTGCCCGGTGCGCGGGAACGGCACCGGCAGCGGCGGAGTGGCGGGCTGGCCGACGCCCGGGTCGACCAGCTCGGAGGGCAGCTTCACGTTGGGGTCCAGTCCGAGGTCGGAGAACGCGGCGTCGATGAACGGCTGCGAGAACTGGCCCGGCGCGAGGTTGACCAGGGAGGCCTTGAAGAAAGGCCCCGAGCCGAGCACCTCACCGAACGACATCGCGTAGCGACGCAACAGGTACAGCGTGCGCTGGAGTTCCTTCTTGCGGTTGTCCAGGATGCCCAGGACTCCGTTGAGCTTGTCGACGGCGGGCTTGAGCTGGGTGCGGTTGTCGTTGACCAGACCGGAGATCTGGGCGGAGACTGCGGTCAGGTTGCCCATCAGCGCATCGACCGACTGACGCTGCGACAGCAGTTCGGCCAGCAGTGCATTGGCATCTGCCACGAGCTGGGCGATCTGGTCGCTGCGCTTGGCCAGCACCGCGGTGACCTTGTTGGCGTTCGCCAGCAGATCGCGCAGTTTGGCGTCACGGTTGTTGAGGGTGTCGGAGAACCGGGCGACCCCCTCGAGCGCCAGCTTCAATTCCGGCGGAGTGTCTTTGAAGGTGTCAGCCAGCGTGGTCAGCGCCGACGACAGCTGCGTGGTGTCCAGGCCGCTGATCGTAATGGTGAGATCCCCCAGCGCATCGGTGAGGTCGTAGGGAGACTTCGTGCGCTCCAACGGGATCGGACCCTCGAGTGACCCGTCGCCGCGGGGCGTCAGCTCCAGATACTTGGTGCCCAAAACTGTTTCGGTCTTGATCGCGGCTTCGGTCCGGTCGCCCAGATCGACTCCGTCACGGACGGTGAAGTCCACCAGAACCTTGGCGCCCTGCAGCTTGATGTCGGAGACCCGGCCAACACCGAGCCCGGAAACCCGCACATCGCTTCCGGTCTTGATTCCTCCGGCGTCGGCGAAGTAGGCGGAGAAGTCGGACGTTCCCTTGATGAACGGGATCTTGTCGTAGGAGAAGACGGCGATCACCAGCGCGGCCAGCACCAGGACGCCGACGAGGCCGACGGTCAGCCGGTTGCGTTCGGCCAGTGGCTTGAATCTGGTCCGCTTGCGCGTGATTCGTGTCATTTCGGCGTGCACCGTCCCGTGTCCTGCCCCGCGAGTTTGACGAAGACCGGCTGGCCGCCTTTGCCGTTGACCTTGAGGATCGCGTCGCAGAGGTAGAAGCCGAAGTAGTCGCCGTACAGGCCGTTGCGGGACAGCACCTGGTAGGCGTCGGGCAGGGTCTTGACCAACTCGTCGACGTAATCGTGGTCGGCCATCACCTGGCCGGCGAAGCGGTCGGTCTGCACCACGGCGTCCTTGATCGGCTGGCGAGCAGCGGTCAGGAGGTCGGCGACCGAACCGGCCGCCGCGTTGATGTAGGCGACACCGTTGCCGATGTCGGTGCGGCGGTCGGCCAGGCCTTGGACGAGCTGGGAGAGCTTGTCCAGACTGGTGGCGAATTGGTCGTCACGGGTGGCGAACGTGCCCAGCACGGTGTTGAGGTTGGTGATGACCTGGCCGATCAGTTGGTCGCGACCGGCCAGCGTGGTGGTCAGCGCCGAGGTTTGGGCGAGCACCGAGGCGATGGTGCCTCCCTGGCCCTGAAACACCTGTAGGAGTTCACCGGACAGCGCGTTGACCTGATCGGGGTCCAGCGCCCGAAACAGCGGCCGGAACCCGCCGATCAGCGCGTCGACGTCGAGCGCCGGTGAAGTGCGGGTGAGCGGAATGGTTTGTCCGGGTTGAAGTTTCCGCACCGAGCCGGCCCCCTCCTCGAGGGACAGGTAGCGATCGCCGATCAGGTTCTCGTAGCGCACGACGGCTCTGGTGCCCTCGGTCAGCTGCAGGCCCTTGTCGATGGCGAAGTCGACGGTCACCGTGCCGTCCTTGTGCAGGGTCATGTCGCTGACCTTGCCGATCTCGACGCCGGCGATGCGAACGAAGTTGCCGCCCTTGAGACCTGACACGTTGGTGAACACCGCGTGATAGGAGGCCCGCGAGTCGAAGCGGAACTGTCCGAATACCGTGATGAGCACGAACATGAACACCAGGCACATGACGGAGAAGAGCGTCACCCGGGTGATCGATCGCAGGGTCGCCGATCTCATGGCTGGCTCCCGGAGGTCGGGTACAGCGGTGTGCCGTCCGGCGCGAATTCGGGTGCCCCGTAGGCCGGCGCTCCCGGGTAGGGCGGCAGAGGTCCGGGCGCGGGTCCGCCCGGGTAGCGGATCTTGGGTTCCTCGGGCACGCCCTTGGTGGCCGGGAAGTAGTTGGCGAAGCCCGGGAATCCGATGCCGGGGTTGGGTCGCACGTCCAGTCCGGTGCCGAACCCGGTATCGGTGACCAGGTACTTGACCGGGAAGTTCTTGCTGGCGTCCGGCAGCGAACCGCAACTCGGCTTGCCACCGGGTCCACCCTTGGCGTTGACGACCGGCAGGTTGTCGGGAAAGCGGTAGGGGTCGTCACCGGCCAGCAGCGCCGCGTCCATGATCACCGATTTCCCGTTGCCGCCCATGGCATCTCGGCCGCCGTTCTCCAGGAACCATTGGGCGCCCTGGAACAGGCAGGTGTAGGTGGGCGAATACTTCATGAACAGCGCCGTTGTCGGGTCCAGGACATTCATCGCGCGAACCAGGTTGGGCTGGTTGGTACCGATCGTGCTGATGCCCGACTGCGAGAATCCGACGGCCGACAGCAGCAGGCTGTCCAAGGCGCCGGCATTGCCGGTGATCGTCTGGCTGGTGGTGGTGAAGTTGTCCAGGATCGACAGAATGTTCTGCGCGGCGTCCGAGTAGGCCTGTGACGTCTTGCCGAATAGCTGCCAATCTTGCTGCACGGTAGGCATTCTTGGATTCACAGCGACCAATACGGTGTTGGCGTCGGTGATGGCCTGACCGATCCGCTCACCCTTGCCGCGCACCGATTCGGCCACCGCCGACAGCACCGCGTTCAGCTTCGCCGGGTCGATCTGGCGCACCACCGACTGCAGGTTCTCGAAAACCGTGTTCACCTCGACGGTCACGTTGCGCGATCGCACCACCGCCCCGGGCCTCAGCGACCCGGTGCCGTCAGACGGGACGATGAGGTCGACATACTTGGCGCCGAAGGCGGTGCTGGACTTGATTTCCGCCTCGACATTGCTCGGCAGGTACTGGAACGGGCCGGGGTTCAGCTTGAGGTTCAGCGTCGAGAGAGTGACACCGTCCGCACCGCGCTGGGTGCCGATCGAGGACACCTCACCGATCTGCACACCGCGCAGCTTGACCTTGGCACCGTCTTCCATGACCAGGCCGGCCCGGTCGGAAACCAACGTCAGCGGAACGGTTTTGCGCAGGGTGCCGGTGAACAGCAGGGCCGTCATCGTGGTCAACGCCGCGATCACCAGAATCAGTGCCGGGGCCCACCAGATCGGATCGATGTTGCTCCGCCGTGAGGAGTTCGCCACCGGTCACCCCGACAGGTGGAAGTTGCCGGACTGCCCGTAGACGGACAGTGTGATGGTCAGGAGGATGAAGACGCCGGCGGTGATCGACGTACGCACCGCGCGCCCGACCGCCTCACCGACGCCGGCCGGGCCGCCGGTCGCGGTGTAGCCGTAGTAGGTGTGCACGGACATGACCGCGGCGGCCATCGCCAGTGCTTCGACGAACGACCACAGCAGGTCGGTCGGATGCAGGAATGTGGAGAAGTAGTGGTCGTAGACGCCGCGGGACTGGCCGTAAATGATGGTCGTGCCGAACCGGGTCGCCAGGAACGACATCAGCACCGCCACCGTGTAGATCGGGATGACCGCGATGATGCCCGCCACGATCCGGGTAGACGCCAGATAGGTGACGGCGCGGATGCCCATCACTTCCAGCGCGTCGATCTCCTCGTTGATGCGCATCGCGCCGAGCTGCGCGGTGGCCCCGGCACCGATCGTGGCCGCGAGCGCCACCCCCGCGGTGGCCGGCGCGATGAACCGCACGTTGAGGAACGCGCCCAGGAAACCGGTAAGCGCCTCGATGCCGACGTTGGACAGGGTGTTGTAGCCCTGTACGGCGATCAGCGCGCCGGTCGAGAGCGTGAGGAAGCCGACGATGACCACGGTGCCACCGATGACCGCCAACGCGCCGGTTCCCATTCCCATCACCGCGATCAGCCGCAGCACTTCGGCGGGATAGCGCCGGATCGCCTCACCGGTGGCGGCCAACGCGTTGCCGTAGAACGCTGTCTGCTCCCCCAGCCTGCGGGTGGAGTCGACGACCCGGGTGCTCATGGCGCCACCTTGACACCGAACGCGGTGGCCAGGATGTTGATCAAGAACAGCGCCATGAACGCGAACACCACGGTCTCGTTCACGGCGTTGCCCACCGCGGTCGGGCCGCCGCCCACCGACAACCCCTTGTAGCAGGCGATCAATCCCGCGGACAGCCCGAACAACAAGGCCTTCACCAACGACACGATCACCTGGGGCAGGCCGGTCAGCAGCGTCATACCCGCAACGAAGGCGCCGGGCGTGACGTGCTGCAGGTAGACGACGAAGAAGTAGCTTCCGGCCAGCCCGACGACGGCGACCACCGAATACAACATCAGCGCAACGAAAGTCGCGGCGATCACGCGAGGCACCACGAGCGCCTGGATGGGGTTGACGCCGATGACCTTCATGGCGTCGATCTCCTCGCGGATGGTGCGGGCGCCGAGATCGGCGCACATCGCGGTGGAGCCGGCTCCGGAGACGACGATTGCCGTCACCACCGGGCCGACCTGCGTCACCGACGCGAGCGCGGCACCGGCCCCGGAGAGGTCACCCGCCCCGACCTCCAGCAGCACGATGTTGAGCGTGAACACGATGAGCACCGTGTAGGGAATGGACAGCACCAACGTCGGAACGATCGAGACCCGGGCCACGAACCAGATCTGGTCGAGCAGTTCCCGCCAGGCGAACGGCGGGCGGAACATCGCAGCGAACGTCTCACCAACCAGGACGACGAAGTCACCGACCGAGAAAACCGGCTTGGACCACGCGGCGCCCTCAACGCCGGATCCCACATGCAGTCCTCTCGTCGTCAAGCTTGAGCCGGACGCTAAGAGAGCCGTGATTAGCTGTCAACGCACCTGGTTGCGCGAACACGGTCGTCAATACGAGGTATCGGCTGGTTGCCCCAACGCTTTTGATTTCACTCAGAGGGATTAAATCGGGTCGAGCAGAAATGTTGCCGCGCATCCGTTCCGGCCGACAGTAAGCTCATCGACATGGGTGAAGCGGTTGATCCGTCGGTTCCGCCAAGTGGTACCGGATGCGTCGAATGTGATGCGGCAGGCGGATGGTGGGTGCACTTGCGTCGCTGCACGGCCTGCGGGCACATCGGCTGCTGCGATGATTCGCTGATGCGGCACGCCGCCGCGCACTGGCGGGACAGCGGACATCCGATCATTCGTTCGTTCGAGCCGGGCGAAGACTGGTTCTGGGATTACCAGTCCAACGAGTATTACGACGGACCGGAATTGGCTCCGCCGGTCAGCCGGCCGGTCGACGAGACCACGCCGGGTCCGCGCGGCCGGGTGCCCGGTGACTGGGTGGCGATTCTGCGCAACCGCGCCGACTGAGTCAGCGCGTCGGCGCCGCCGCCTCGGCGCACGCACACCGTCGCACAGGCGTCGTCGGTCATCGCCTTGTCGGCGACGACGACACGTTTCCTGCGCAGCACCGCGCGGCCGCACGCAACGAACGGAACCGGCGTCGCACCGCCGTCGGCGGATACCTGCACCGAGTCGGCGAAGCGGGTGCCCAACTCGCCGGGCTCGAAGTGCACGGTATAGCGGATCGTCAAGAGCCACGTGCCGTCGGCACGCTGTTCGCCGCAGACGATCAGGGAGTCGTCACCGATCCTCGCCATGCCCTAGATAGTGCTCCGCCCGGGGGGCCGATGTGCGGACCCACGCCGAGGTCTTCACGCCAAACCGGCGGCTGCCATTTCTTTTTCAAATTCTTTCGCCATTCGCTCGGCGAACGCGGTGACGGCTTTGAGCGGCCGCAGCATCACGGTGAACTCGTCGATGAGCCCGTCTTCGCGGGTGTGCAGGAAGTCGCAGCCGTTGATGTCGAGGTCGCCGACCTTCGCGGTGAAGACCAGCGCATGGTCGGCATGGCCCTCGCCGCCGATCTCCTTGATGTATGTCAGGTCGGAGAACACCCGCGATACCGCCCGCAGGATGACTCCGATCTGATCGCGGCCCTGATACGGCTTGTGCGCGATCGGACTGCGGAAGACGACATCCTCGGCGCACAGGGCGGGCAGGGCATCGAAATCACCGGCTTCGACGGCGGCGCGGAAGGCATGCATGTGGTCAGCATGCCACGGGTACCCCTGCGGGAATGACGGCACCGACAGAGAGCACCAAGACAGTCGCGATCGCGTTCGGCGCCAACCTGGTCGTCGCGGTCGCCAAGACACTTGCCGGCGTGCTGTCCGGGTCGGCGTCGATGGCGGCCGAGGCCGCCCACTCGTGGGCGGACACCGGTAACCAGGCGTTCCTGATGGTGGCCAACCGGCGCGGTAGCCGGGCGGCGGACCACAAGCACCCACTGGGCTACGGCCGGGAGGCGTATGTCTGGTCGCTGCTGGCCGCGGTGGGGTTGTTCGTCGTCGGGGGCACGGTGTCGGTCTGGCGCGGGGTCAATGAACTGCTCGACGATCGGCCCGCCGATGAGCACTACCTGGTGGCGTATGTGGTGCTGGGCATCGCGCTGGTGATGGAGGGCATCTCCTGGACACAGGCGGTGCGGCAGCTGCGCACGGATGCCCACGAGATGGATCGCGAGGTGCTCGAGTACGCGATGAAGACCTCCGATCCCACGGTTCGTGCGGTGTTCGCCGAGGACAGTGCCGCACTGATCGGGATCGTGCTGGCCGGTGCAGGCATCGGGCTGCACCAGCTGACCGGGGACGCGGCCTGGGATGCGGCCGGGTCGATTCTCGTGGGATTGCTGCTCGGCGTGGTGGCGGTGCTGTTGATCGACAGCAACCGGCGGTTCCTGACCGGGGAGCCCGGGACGCCGCGGCTGCGCGATGCGGTGGTGGCCTCGATCGAGGCACTCGACGAGGTGGCGTCGGTCCGGTTCATCCGGCTCGAATACATCGGGCCCCGACAGCTTTTCGTGGTCGCCAGCGTGGACCTGGTGGGCGATCAGATCGAGTCGCGCATCGCGCACACCCTGCGCGATCTGGAACGCAGGCTGGAAGCCGATCCGCACATCGTCGACGTCGTGCTGACGATCGCCGAGCCCGCCGAATTGGACGACGCCGTCACTCGTCGATGATGCCGTGGCGCAGCGACTCCAGCGCGGTCCGGCACAGCCTTCCCAACTCGGCCAACGATCGGTCCTCGCCGACCATCCACAGCTCCATCGCACCGAAGACCGCTGCGGCGATGCACCGCGCCGTCACGATCACCCGTAGACGCTCGTCGGGTGTCTTCGGCGCGGCGCTCTCCGAAAGCTGGTCGGCGATTGCGTCGGCGAACTCGGCCTCCACCTGCCGGGTGTGACGCACTATGCGACCGGGGTCGAGCTCCCTGGCCCGCAGCGCGGCGATCTGGGCGACCGCCTCGGGATCGTAGGGTGAGGCTTCGATGGCCGACTGCACCGATTCGAGAATGGACGCCCCCGGTGAGCGGGCCTGCAAAGCGGTGCGGAACCACTCCAGGCCCACGTCGTAATCGGCGAACAGCAGGTCGTGCTTCGACGTGAAGTGCCGGTAGAAGGTGCGCAACGAGACGCCTGCGTCGGCGGCGATCTGCTCGGCGGACGTGTCCTCGACGCCTTGGGCCAGAAAGCGCACAAGAGCCGCGCGACGCAGGGCGTCGCGCGTGCGCTCGCTGCGCGCGGTCTGAGCAGGGCGAACCACGGGGGTAACGTACCGCAAAAGCAATTGTCAAAATTGACAAAACCTGGACCAAGGTTCACTACAGTTACGAAGCCATGACGCTCCTCGTTCATGCAGTACTGGCAGTTCTCGTCATCGGATGGATCATCGGGTCCAATTCGGCTGTCTTTCGCCGGCCGGCTGACGGCCCCGCGGTCAGCGCGCTCGAGATCCTCTACTACCTGGTCGGCATCGCTTCGATAGTGCTGGGCTGGTACTTCAACATCCAGTTCGTCCACCAGTACGCCGACGGCACCGGCAACGTGTTCACCGGAGCCGGCAGCTGGTGGCAGTTCATCACCCTGGGCTACGACAACCCGGCAGCCGCGTCGGCCAGCCAGGACTACACGATCGGCAACGTGATCCTGCTGCCGTTGTTCACGATCGTCGACGGCTACCGGCGCGGCATCCGCCGCCCGTGGCTGTACTTCGTGGCGAGCCTGTTCACCAGCTTCGCGTTCGCCTGGGCGTTCTACCTGGCCACCGTCGAACGCCAACGGCTACATGAAAAGTCGCTTCAGGCGGTCGGGGCGAGCGTCGGGTAGTCGATATAGCCCGCGGGTCCCGGCGAGTAGAACGTGGCCACGTCTGGCTCGGTCAGCTCGGCGCCGGTGCGCAACCGCTCGATGAGGTCAGGGTTGGCCAGGTAGGCCCGGCCAACCGCGGCTGCGCTGATGGCACCCCAGTCGGCGAGGTTCTCCAGCTCGCAGAAACTGGTATCGACCTCGCGGCCGGTGTTCAGGACAAACGGTCCGGACCACAGTGCCCGGACGATTCCGAACTCGGGTGCGTCCGGGTTGATCAAGACGTGCAGGTATGCCAGACCGAGCGGCGAAATCCGTTCCAGCAGAGCCTCATAGGCAGAGACGGTGTCGACCTCGTTCACGTCGCCCGCGCCGTTTCCCGGCGAAATCCGCAACCCCACCCGCTCGGCGCCGATCTCGTCGGCGACCGCCTCGATCACCTCGGCGGTCAGCCGCGCGCGATTTTCTGCCGATCCGCCGTACCGGTCGGTGCGGGTGTTGGTGGCATCAGCCAGGAACTGGTGCAGCAGATAACCGTTGGCGGAATGGATTTCGACCCCGTCGAGACCGGCGTCGACGGCACGGCGCGCGGCAGCACGGAACTGCGCGACCACGCCCGCGATTTCGTCGGTGTCCAGTGCCCGTGGCACCGGCAGCGGCTTCTTGCCGGCCGGGGTGTGCGCCAGCATCTTCGCCGCGATCGCCGAGGGCGCCACCGACTCGGCGCCGCTGATGTCCGGGTGCGCCATCCGGCCGACGTGCCACAGCTGCACGAACATCAGCCCGTCCTCGGCATGCACGGCTGAAGCGACTTCGGCCCACTTCTCCTGGTGCTGGTCGGTGTAGATCCCCGGGGTGTTGACGTAGGCGCCGGTGCCGACCTGCGAGATGGCCGTGGCTTCGGTGATGATCAGCCCCGCCGATGCGCGCTGCGCGTAGTACTCGACCTGCAGGTCGCTCGGCGTGCCGTCCGACTGCGCGCGCGACCGCGTGAGCGGCGCCATGAACAGCCGATTCCGGGCGGTGGTCGCCCCGATGGTGATCGGCTGAAGCAGGGCTGAGTCGTCAGTCAGCGTGAACGTCATGCTTGCCTACAAGTGCCTCGGGTGCCTATTCATTCCCTGTCCCTATGGATCGTCGTCTTTCGGCAGGAAACGCTCAGGATGGTGGTAGTCGTTGGTTCCACCGATCATTGGCACGTCAGGTGGCGGGATCCACTCGGTCTGGCCATTGGGGAGTTGCCGAGTGGTCCAGCCGTCGTTTTCCACCAGAAGGTTGTCGCATTTGCATGCCAGAGTCATGTCGTCGACGTCGGTGTTGCCGCCGTGTTTCCAGTCCTTGGCTGCGTGATGGACCTGACTGCCATATCCCGGCACGGTGCAGCCCGGGGCGGTGCAGCCGCGATACTTGGCCAGCAACATGATTCGCTGATCTGCCGAGGCCAGCCGTTTGGATCGCCCGAGCCACAACGACTTACCCGACACCCCGTCGAATACCGCGAGGTAGTGGTTGGCGCGCGTGGCCATCCCGATCAGATCCGGAATCGGTACCATCGTTCCACCCGCCGTGACAGCGTGGCCCGCGCCCGCCTGCAACTCCTGGAGGGTCGTGGTCACGATCACGGTGACCGGAAGTCCCTTGTGCTGACCGAGTTTGGGATCGCCGAGCCTGGCTTGAACCAGCTCGGTCAGCGCGTCGTGTTGGCGCTGGCCATGGCTACGCAGATCGTCAGTGTCAGGTGCAGCGAATTTGGCGAACCATGCCTCCAGCATCGACCGCAACTGCGGATCGGCCACCAGCTTGCCGACACTCATCCCGTCGGCGCGCTGACCACCGCACCACACAAACCCCCGCTTGCGCGCCCGGTCCTCGTCGGAGAATCTCCCGTCGGGGTTGAGGTGGATCGCCAACCGGTCAGCGACCTTCTCCAACTGATCGGGCCGCATGCTCTGGGCATGCCCAGCCAGCGTGCGTTCGGCTTTCTCGACCGCGACCGGGCCGACATGATCGGGCAGGTCGCGGAAGAACTTTTGAATGACCCGCACGTGATCACCGTCGAGAAGCCCACCGTCCCAGGCTTTCGCCGTCGCCGGCAACAACGGGGGCAATAATTCACCCGTTAATGCCCGACGCGGGACCAACTGCTCGGCATCCCGCGCCCGACGCCGTGCCGCGCCGCGGCTGATCCGCAACACGTCAGCCAGCACGACCGGTATCGGCGGGCACCCCTCGTACCGCTCCAGGTGGGCAATCTGACTGTGCGAGATGGCGCGCTGTCGACGAATCGCAGTTTCGAGTCGCTCGATGGCGGCGAACCGCTCCGGTCCGGACAGCTCCTCGATGTCGACGGCGCCCAACAGTTCGATCGCGGTGTCGAGCGCCTCCAACGCCGCATTGATCGAACCCATGTTCGAAACAATACGTCGCGCCTCCGACAAGAAGGCGAAGCCGAATCCAGCCTGTGGATGAACTCCGATCTGTGGATAAACAGCAGCGCCCCAACAGAATTCAGCCGGTGCGCACCTCGTCCAAGAACCCGCGCACGGTGGCCTCGGAAGCCGAGGCGGGCAGCCCGACCATCACTCGGTCGATGATCCCGTCGCAGCGCTCCTTCAGCGCTGAAGCCAGACCATCAAGCGGCGCGACAACGGCGAACGTCGACAGGATCTCGTCGTCGATCAGCGTGGCCATGGTGTCCCACTGGCCTTCCAGCGAGAGCCGATGCAACTCGGTTTGCAACTCACCCCAGCCGTGCAGCTCCAACACTTTTCGATACGCGGGCGTGGAAGCGTAAAACGCGATCTGCTTCCGCGAAGCCGCCGCAGCGGCTGCCATCTCCGTCTCATCCGAACCGGTGACGACGAATACCGGTGCCATCAACTGGAAGTCGCCGCGCGAGCGGCCCGATTTGGCCATTCCTCGCTGCAGCGCTGGAATCGTCACCTCGTCGAAATACCGTTTCGTGGTGAACGCGTGCGCGATCATGCCGTCGGCCACCTCGCCGCACATCTCCGTCATCAACTCGCCGACGGCGGCGATCACGATTTTCGGCGACCCGTACGGATGCGGCTCAGGGACGAACATCGGCGTCATCAGCCGGTGGGTGTAGAACTCGCCATCGAAGCTCAGCTTCGTGCCGTCGCGCCAGCAGGCCCAGATCTCATGCAGCGCAGTGACGAATTCGCCCATGCGCCGGGCCGGGTGGCTCCACGGCATGCTGAACCGCTTCTCGATGTGCGGCTTGATCTGTGTGCCCAACCCGAGCAGCAGCCGACCCTGTGAGTAGTCCTGCAGATCCCAGCCGATGTTGGCCACGTTCATCGGATTGCGGGCGAACGCCACCGCGATCGACGTCCCCAGTTCGATCCGTGTGGTGTGCTCGGCGGCCAGGGTCAGCGGTAGGAATGGGTCGTGGTTGATCTCGGCGGTCCAGCAGCCGTCGTAGCCGATTCGCTCCAGCTCGCGCGCCGCATCGGCGACCCCGGCGAGCCGGCTGATCACGCCCCGATCGACTTTGAGACCGCCGACCTCGCCCATGTCGGCAGACGCTACAGTAAGCAATTCAGTATGGTCAACGCCGCCATAGTTAGGACACGTCGATGAGCAACGCACAGGACTGGCAGGAGACGCTCCACGACCTGAGTCGACGTCGCCAACACGCGCATTCAATGGGCGGTGACGAGCGCCTGGCAAAGCACCATGGCAAGGGAAAGCTCGACGCCCGGGGCCGAATCGACCACCTCCTCGATCCGGGAACGTTCCAGGAATTCGGCACCCTGGTCGGCGGGGAGATCGCCGCCGACGGATTGGTGGCTGGCGCCGGCCGCATCGACGGAACACCGGTGATGGTGGGCGCCGAGGACTTCACCACGCTGGCCGGCAGCATCGGGCCGGGCGGCAACGCCAAGCGCTATCGGCTGGCCGAGCTCGCACTGCGCAACAAGATCCCGTTGGTGATGTTGTTGGAGGGCGCCGGTTTCCGCGCCGCGGGTGGCGAGCACTACGGCCGCACGCCGACCGATCTGATCGCCCAGGCCAGGTGCTCGGGCAAGGTGCCTACCATTTCCGCGGTCCTCGGCCCGTCGGCCGGCCACGGGGCGCTCGTCGCGCCGGTGTGCGATTTCTCGATCATGAGCAACCAGGGTGCGATCTTCACGGCCGGTCCTCCCGTCGTGAAAGAGGCTACTGGAGAGGAGATCTCGAAAGAGGACCTCGGCGGCCCGACAGTTGCGCTGCCCAGCGGCGTCATCCACAACGTCGCCGAATCCGACGAAGCGGTGCTTGATGACATCCGGCGGTATCTGTCCTACTTCCCCTCCAGCGCATGGTCGTATCCCCCGACCCGCCTGTACGACGAGGAGGCCGGGCTTCGCCCCACCCCGGAGCTGCTCGACATCATCTCCCGCGACAACCGCAGCATCTACGACATGCGCACCGTTCTCGACGTCATCTTCGACGAGACCGACTGGTTCGAGATTCAGCCGAAGTTCGGTCCGGCGATCATCTGTGCGCTGGCCCATCTGGGCGGCTATCCCGTCGCGGTTGTCGCCAATCAGCCGACCGAGCTGGCCGGATCCATCGACTCCGACGCGGCCGACAAGGCCGCGCATTTCATCATGGTCGCCGACTCGTTCCATCTACCGATCGTGTTCCTGGCCGACAACCCGGGCATGCTGCCGGGCAGCCAGTCCGAGCGCGACGGTGTATTGCGCAGCGGGGCAAGGATGTTCGCGGCTCAGACCGCGGCCACAACGTTGAAGCTGCATGTCACGTTGCGCAAGGCCTTCGGCTTCGGCTCGATGGTGATGTCGTTGCTCGGATTCGACAACCAGGTGGCGACGTTCGCCTACCCCGGGGCCACGATGGGCGCGATGAGCGCCGCTGCGCTGAGCCGTGCCTCGCACGCGGACGAAGACGTCACCGAGATCTTGAAGAACATGGAACTCGAGGCGTCCTACCGCTCGGCGGGTAGCCTCGGATTCGACGAGCTGATCTCCCCGGAGGAAACCCGCAACGCACTGGTGTTGGCATTGCAGCGCGGCATCTTCAGCCGACAGGAAGTCGCCGAGCCGGTGAGCCGCACGGTGATCACGCCTTAGTCGCGCTCAGAGGGCGAAGGCCTGCGGCGGCCCCGCCAGCTTTGCCTTGGCCTGCCACCCGATCGCGTCAGTGATCTCGATATCGCCTGCTTCTAGCCCATCGAGGGCCAGCTCGACGAGTGTGGCCGGTTCGGTGACGGAGCCGTCGGGGAACTCGATCCCGGCGCTGCGGGCGAATTTGAACAGCGTCTCGGTGCCGATTAGTCCGGGGACAAGACCGACGACTTGTGTTCCCTGACTGGCCAATTCGATGCGCACCCCGTTGGTCAGACCCCACTCGGCCGACTTGGCCGCAGCGTAGGCGGTGTTGCCGTCCACGGTGAGCCATGCGGCCGCCGACAGCACGTTCACGATGGCACCGCCGCCGTTGCGGGCGAGAACCGGTGCGAACGCCCGGATGACGTTCAGCGTGCCGAAGTAATTGGACTCCATCACCCGCCGAACGGCATCCAGGTCGCCCGTCACCAGGTTGCCGCCCGCGGTGTCAGCGGCGTTGTTGATCAGTGTGTCGACATCGCCGGCGATCTCGGCGGCGGCGCGGACCGAGTGCGGGTCGAGGATGTCCAGGCGGAGCACCTCGGCCCCCGGGATATCGACGAGCTCCGGCCGTCGCGCCGTGGCGTATACCTTGGCCCCGCGCCGGAGGAGTTCGGTCACGAAATGCGCGCCGACGCCGCCCGTAACCGCGAGTCGCTACTGGCCGCGGCCGAGGAAGTGTTCAATGAGCGCGGCGTGGAGGCGTCGGTCGCGGATATCGCCCGTCGCGCGAGGGTGGCCAAAGGCACGGTGTTCCGGCACTTCGCCTCGAAGGAGGATCTGATCGCCTCCCTCGTCTGCGGGCACCTGGTCACCCTCACCGACGCCGTGCACCGGTTGGCGGATGCCCAAGATCCGGGCGCGGCCCTGCTGGAGTTCCTGACCATCGCAGCCGACCAGCGACGCCAGCACGATCTGACCTACCTGATCACATACAGCGCGAATGATGCCCGGGTAGTAGCGATTCGCGATGCGGTGCATGCCGGCGTCGAGACGCTCGTGGCCAACGCGCAGGCCGTCGGCGCGATCCGCACCGATGTCACCGGGACCGACGTCTTCCTACTGATGTGCGCACCGGTGCACGTGATGGACGGTCTGTCCGATCCGCCACCGGACTTGTGGCGCCGCTACCTGGCGATCATCTTCGACGGGTTACGCCCGGAAGGTGCGAGCACGCTACCGCTGCCTGCGCCCGAATTGTCTTGAGGGATTACATTCTCGCGCCAACGCGCTGAGTGCGGTATCGAGCCTTCTGTCGACCGCTACTTCACCGTCTGCCGGTAGGCCGCGACGACGGGCTCCAGCTCGTCCGGCGTGGCGCCATGCATGATCACCGCATCGGCACCGTAGTCGAACTCCTTGCGGATCCGGTCAACGCACTGCTGCGCCGACCCCGTGGCGGACGGTTCCAGCCACTCGTCGGGGATCAGTGTCGCAATGTGCTCGATCTGTTCAGCCGTCGCTTTGTGGTCGATGCCGCCGCCGACGGACTGCACCACCGAGTCGGCGCGGAAGCGTTCCAGTACAGCGGGATCCCAGTTGTTCGTAGACACCAGGAGATCGCCGTAGCCCTGCAGGTACGTCGCCAGCCGCGCGGCGGTCTTCTTCAGGCGCAGTTCTTCCGGCAGGTGATCACCGACGGTCGCGAAGCACGACCACACCCGCACGCTGGCCGGGTCACGGCCCGCCTGCTCTGCGGCATCCTTGACCGTCTTGACGCAGCGCGCCAACGTCTCCGGGGTGAAGTACGTATGCAGGATGACGTCGTCGAACTCCCGGCCGCCCAGCTTCAGCGTCTGCGGCCCGAAGGCGACGATGGCGAGCCTGATGTCCTCGTCGAAGTCGGGATCCAGGAACAGAACCGGATACTTTCCCAGTGGCCCTTCATGATTGAAGATCAACTCGCCGTGCCACAGCCGCCGCATCACCTGGGCGAAGTCTTCCATCTGCGCGGTGGTCACCGGCGGAATGCCGAACGCCCCGTAGATCGCCGCGATGCCGCGACCGATACCGAGCGTGAACCGGCCACTGGAGAGGCGGTGCATCGTGGTGGCCCACGAGCCGGTGATCAGCGGGTGGCGCGTGTTGTGATTCGTTGCTGCCGTGGCGATCTGCATCCGGCTGGTGACGGCAAGGGCCGCGCCGACGAGCGATGAGGCCTCTTTGACGTTCCAGCGTTCGGAGATGAACCCGGTGCCGAATCCCAGCTCCTCGCCGCGGCGGGCCTCATCCATCAGGGTGGCCGGACCCTCACCACCGGCACCGGCCAGCAGGTAGTAGCCCAATTCATCCAATACGCGCTGGGTCACGCCCATGTCGCTCCGCTCCTGCCCACCGGACGTCACGCCCACACTCCTTGTTTGTAGCCGCAATTCCAGACTTCGGTGATCCTGCCGTCGACGACCCGGAAGACCTCCATGCTGCCGACGGTGACCTGCGTTCGGTCTTTGAGGGTCATCGGCGACTGGTAGACGATCGCGACATGCTCGCCGTCGTCGCCAGCCACGACGAGATTCAGGTCGAACCGGATCTCGTCGAACATCTCCAGGTGGTCGACGATCCGCTTGACCGCCTGGTCATGAGTGAGCACCACCGCTTCACCGACCTCGTGGCGAATCACGCTGTCGCCCAGCAACTGCTCGGCAAGAGCGATATCGCGGGTGTTCCAGACCACCAGGTTGTAGGTCTCGACGACCTCGCGGGCAGTGCGGCTCATCCGAACACCTCCAGTGCGTCGATATCGGCGATCGTGGCCACCGCCCGGTCCGTCAGGGTCAGGCACAGATCCCGCGAGCGCTGCGGCAGGGCATCCCAGCCAATGAGCGTGATGACGGGCAGCACGATCAGGAAGCCGGTCGCGAGCCGATAGTGCCGCCATGCTTCGTCGAACGAGTAGCCGACGTCACCGAGGTCGTCGAGGTAACCGCGCAGCAGCGCCTCGTCCTGGCCCCGCCGGATATCGGTGGGCAAGCCCTGGCTGACCAGATAGGCGATGTCCGCAGCCCCGGCACCGACGCAGGCGAACTGGAAGTCCACCACCTTCATTCGATCACCTGAGAAGAACATGTTGTCCGCCCGGATGTCGCCGTGCAGCAGCATCGACCGCTCGGTCAGCCCGTCGAGCGCGATGGCGGCGTGCTCGGTGAACTGCTCGGCGAAGCCGGCAACGGCTTCAGGAACAGGCTGATCCGAGTTCGCCCGGTAGATCTCCCACCCCGGCCCGAAGGCGGGCACCAGCAGATCCCGGACCGCGGGCATATCAAAGCCCGGAAATGCCTGCAGTGCTTGGATATTCGCTGGTTGCATCGACCAAGTGTGCAACCCGGCCAGCTGCTTGATACACAACCGGGCTCGTTCGATCGACAGCCCCGCCAGGTGGTCGGCGTTCTCCCAGTCCTGAAGGTCCTCGAGCAGCAGCACGAAATCGGCGGATTCGTCGGCGATCCGTGCGGTGTAGACCTGCGGCGTGCCCATCGGTGCGCGGCCGGCAATGTCGCGGTAGAACGCCAGTTCCCGGCGGTAGCCGCCGAGCAGCTCCATGGCACCGCGGGCCTCCGACTGAGCGGCCAATTTCGCGATCACAGTCGGCGGAACACCGTCACCGGTCAGGTGCAGCCGATACAGCAGCGACGAGAACCCGCTGTCCTGAGCGATCTGCTCGGCGACGACGCCGGTGACGGTCGTGCGCAGCGCCTCGGTGAGCCACGCCGGGTCAACGGCGTCGATGCCTGACGGCACCGCTGCCGTCGCTGAAGTCACTCTCGCAAGATAGTTGTCGCCCGTCTAATATGCAAGGGTGCCCTCTCCCGCACGCGGATTGACGCAGCCCGAACGAGTCGAGACGTCCCGACGCCGGCTCATGGAGGCCGCCGCCGAGCTGATCGTCGAGAAGGGCTGGGAGGCAACGACCGCCGCCGAGATCGGCCGACGTGCCGGCTATAGCCGCACCATGGTTCACGCGCGCTTCGGCGGCAAGGAAGCCATCTTGGAGGACTTCCTGCAGGAGTATGTCAACCGGCTGAGTCCGGATCTCATGCCGCAGGCAACGGGTATGGACCAGGTGCTCGCTCACATCGACCGGATCCGCGACCTCTATGCGCACGACCGCGACGTCTTGCGCGCGATGTTCGTCTCTACCTTCGAGGCGATGAAGACCACCTCACCACTTCGCGAGCGGGTCCAGCAGCAGTTGGCCGGGGGCGTCGCCAATGTGGCCGCCGCTCTTCGAAAGGGACAGCGGGATAAGTCAGTTCGCCGGGACCTTGATCTGGACCGGGCGGTCAGTGATATCACTGCTGCGTTCTTCGGTCTCGCCTTCCAGTGGGTCGCGCTGCCGTCCGGGTTCGACCTCGACACCGAATTGGACCACGCGCGGGCCAGGATTGTGCGGGACTACGGCGCCTGAGCCAGTTCCCGCAGAAACAGTTCGGTCTGCGCCTGCACCGCGCCCGAGAACAGATGTCCGACGTGGCCACCGTCGTGCCAGTACAGCTGGCCGCCCCAGTGTTCGTGCATGGCCAACGCGCACTGCCGGTACGCCATCTGGTCGTGCCAGGCGCCAACGATGAGCCGCCGGTCCGGTGGCGGTATCGGGTCCAGCGCGAGTGGATCGATCACGGACGTCAACTCCGAGACGATGTCGGATGCCATTGCAGCACCGACGATATCGGCCGCTGAACCCCACCGGTGCAGATGACGGGCGATCATTCCGTTCAAGCCGAGGATCGGTGTGTAGAGGGCGACGGCGCCGACCCTTTTGTCCAACCCTGCGACCAGAGCCGCGACGGCACTTCCCAATGACAACCCCGACAGCGCGATCGCCGTCGAGTCCGGCTCGATCCAGCCGATGACCGCACGGACCTCCGAGACGGCCCGCACCATTCCCGCGACGTTGGCGACCGGATCGGTCCCGGGATACGCCGGCCAGCGATTGCGCCGCGGTCCGTGCCCGGGCTGGACCGGCAGCGCAACGTTGAAGCCCAGGTCCCGGTGGATGCGTCCGACCCTGGCGACCAGGATGTCCGACATCCCACCCTGGCCGGCGCCGTGCACCCACACCAACCATGGCCTCGGACCGTCGCCGTGGCGGAACAGCACCACTTCGGCACCGGCCGGGCCGTCGTGGCCATCCGCCAGTGCGGCTACCAGCCGCGGGTCGTGGTCGTAACTCATCCGCTCATAGGACAGCACGCCCGCACGTACTGCTCGAATCTCTCGTACTCGCAACGGTTCCGGATCACGATGCGCACCGGTCACGCCAAGTGCGGCCAGCTCCGCCGCAACCCCGGCATATTGCTCGACCGGCCGCTCCATCCGTGGTGGCGACGACATCAGGGTCATCCCGGTGACCACGAGCTCGTCGAGTGCCACCTCGGCTACCTGGCGCACACCCGGGCCGGACAGTGGATTCCAGTCTGCCGATTCTCGCAGCGCGGCCACCGACCGTGGCAGCACGCCACCGAGTTGGGTGGCGAGCCGATGCACGTTGCTCAGCCGCATCCGGCTACGCCAGCTTGAAGCCGACGTAGCCGCCGTCGGCGATCTCGTCGCAGCGGCGCCGGTACTCGGGGATTCCTGCCGTGTAGCCCATGTACATCCGCTTCTTGCCGGGGACGTTGGCGCCGTTGTACCACGAGTTGCAGCTCGGATGGACCAGAACCGTCGACGCCACAAGGGATGTGGTGTGCTCGATCCACTCCTGCTGCGCCTCCGGCAGCGCATCGATCGTGCGATATCCGTTGTTTTTGAGATAGGCGATGCAGTCGCCGATCCATTCGATGTGCTGTTCGAGCGCGGTGACGAAGTTCGTCGCCGCCGACGGGCTGCCCGGGCCCTGAACCGTGAAGAGATTCGGGAACCCGGCGACCGCCAGTCCGAGGTACGACAGCGGACCCTCGCTGGCCCAGACATCCCGCAGCAGGATGCCGTCCCGCCCCCGTATGTCGATGCGCGTGAGCGCACCGGTCATCGCGTCGAACCCGGTGGCATAAATGATCACGTCGAGGTCGTAGTGCCCGGTCGATGTGTCGATGCCGCCTGGGGTGACCGTGCGGATCGGATCCTTGCGCAAGTCGACCAAGGTGACGTTGTCTCGGTTGTAGGTCTGGTAGTAACCCTGGTCGATGATCGGCCGCTTGCAGCCGAAGGGGTGGCTGGGCACCAGCGCCGCGGCGGTCGCGGGATCGTCGACTATCCGCGCGATCGCCTCTCCGTACAACGCGGTGGCCATCCGGTTGGCCTCGATATCGAAGAAGATGTCACCCCAGTTGAGCGCCCCCATGACACCGCACTCCTCAACGGCGCGCGACTGCTCCTCCCGGCTGGCCGCCTTGATCGGAGGGCTGACCAACATGTCGATCAGGACCGAGAACGCCGAGAGACGCGCCGCGCCGACCGGGTGCTGACGCTGAGCTTCCCGGATCTCGCTGTAGTTCGCCTTCATCTCATCGAGCTCGCCGTCCTCGAACCGGCGCACCTCCCACGGCAGCGTGAAAGCCGGTGAGCGCTGAAAGACGAACAGCTGCTCCACTTCCCGTGCGATGACCGGAATCATCTGCACGCCGGTAGACCCGGTACCGATGACGCCGACTCGCTTGCCCGAGAGCTCAAACCCGCCCGCGGGCCATCGGCTGGTGAACAGCGAGTCCCCCGCGAAGGTCGCCATGCCCGGAATATCGGGCTCCAGCGGCACCGACAAGATGCCGGAGGCCGCGACGACAAACGGCGCGACGAACGTTTCCCCCGTGCCGGCTTGCAGCGTCCAGGTCGCGCTGTCTTCGTCGAAGGTCATCGCGGTGACGTCGGTGTCGAACCGGATATCGCGGCGCAGGTCGAGCCGGTCGGCGACGAAGTTCAGGTACGCCTCGATCTCCGGCTGCGCAGGCATGGTCTCGGTCCACACCCACTCCTGCTGGATCTCGTCGGAGAAGCTGTAGGAGTACTCGATGCTCTCGATGTCGCAACGGGCACCCGGATACCGGTTGAACAGCCAAGTGCCGCCGACTTTTTCGGCCTTCTCCAGCACCTGCACCCGCAACCCGAGCTGTCGCAGCCGGTGCAGCATGTAGAGACCGGAGAATCCCGCCCCGATCACGAGCACGTCAGCACTGTCCATCCGGAGGACCCTTCTCTTCGTCTCACGGCGGATAATACTGTAACTATTACAGTATTGGAGGCGAATGCGGTACACCCTGGAATATCCGAGCGAACTGCCGACCGCACCCGACGACTCTCTCCTGCCGGATGTGATCCGCGACGTCGTGATGACCGCCGAAACCGCCGGGTTCTCCGCCATCGCGCTGTCCGAGCATCCCGCCCCGTCGTTGAAGTGGCGCCGCACCGGCGGCCACAACACCCTCGACCCCGTCGCGGCGCTGAGCTTCGTGGCCGGGGTCACCACCGACATCAAGCTGATGACCAACCTGTTCGTACTGCCCTTCCGCAATCCCTATCTGTCCGCGAAGGCGTTGGGCAGCCTGGACATCCTGTCGGCCGGCCGACTCATCGCCGGTGTGGGAGCAGGTTATCTGCGCTCGGAGTTCGCCGCGCTCGGCGTCGATGTCGACGACCGTGCCCACCTGCTCGACGAGGCGTTGGCCGCTCTGCGGTCCATCTGGACCGATCCCGAAAAGCCGGTCAGTGGTGTGGGATTCACGGCGATCAGCCCGATGTGGCTACAGCCACCGGTGCAGCGGCCTCATCCGCCGATCTGGATCGGGGGGAACACGGCGGCTGCAGCACGCCGCGTCGTCGAGTATGGCAGCGGTTGGATGCCGCTCATCGCGCCCGCGGGTATGGCGTCAGCGATCGGCACGGCAGCGCCGGAGGACGCTGCCGCGTTCGGCGCCCGGCTGGGCCGGCTGCGCGAGGCGATGGCCGACGCGGGACGGGACCCGGAATCCCTTGACGTTCAGGTGATCTGCCCGTGGATTGACCTCGACGACGACTCCTCACTGCGCCAGGCACAGGACACGCTGAGTGAACTCGCCGGGTACGGCGCGAACTGGGCCGTCGCGCACGTCGACGAAGCCACCCCGGCGGCGGCCGTTGCATACATCTCCGCCTTCGGCGAGGCCGTCATCGCCGGCAACTTGGTCGATTGACTCGCAGCATGGTGCGGGTATATCGGGCGGCCTCGAGCCGGCGAATCGCGTCGAGTTCGTTGCTGACGCCGACCAGCCGGTGCATTCATCGACTTCTTTCTGAAAGCACTACTGTAATACGCTTAGTACCGCTTCACGATGAGGAGGATCGCCCGTGAAAGTTCCCTTCACCTGGAAGGTCACCGGCTGGTTCATGATCGGCTGGTCGGCGGAATACGCCGTCGGGGATGTTCGGTCGCTGCGCTATTTCGGTGAGGACCTGGTGATCTATCGCGACTCCTCCGGCGAATTGCACGTGCTGGAGGGACACTGCAAGCACCTGGGCGCACACATCGGGCACGGCGGCACCGTTGTCGGCGACTGCGTCGAGTGTCCGTTTCACGGCTGGCGGTGGGGACCGGACGGCGCCAACACCCACATTCCCTACCAACCGGACCGGCCCAACAAAGGTCTTCGGCTGCGCGCCTACCCGGTTGCCGAGCAGCACGGCTGCATCTTTCTGTGGCACCATCCGGGCGGCGAGCCACCGCGGTGGGAGCTCCCGGATATCTTCACCAAGTTCCCACAGTTCACCGCCGCCCCCGACGAGTACTACCGGCCGTACCCGGAATTCTCGCGGTTCGCCGAGAACGAGCCTGTGCATCCGCAGATCGTGGCCGAAAACGGACCGGACAGTGCGCATTTCCACTACGTCCACAAAGCGACGGTCACACCGGTGTGCCTGGAATGGGAAGCGGTCGACGAAGAGTGGCGGTTCCTCACCGGCTGGCCGGACGCCCGCAGCGATGACCCGAACAAGATGGCGCTGCGCATCCACAGCCACTTCTCCGGGCTCGGTTTCGCGATCAGCGCGTTCGAAGGCTCGTCGAACCATCGGTTGATCTTCGCCTGCACGCCGGTCGACGACGAGGTGTCCAATATGTTCTATTCGATCTGGTGGCCGCGGACAGCCGGCGACACCAGTGACATTCCGCCCGATGACGTTCGCGAACGGGTGGAGAAGCAATACCTCGGTACGGTCTGGGACGACCTTGAGATCTGGCGCTACCAGAAGTATGTCGAGCACCCGGCGCTGGCCAAGGTCGATGCGAAACCGTATATGGCGATGCGTGAGTGGGCGTTGCAGTTCTATGACGTGTCGGCGGCGACGCCGGTATGAAATCCGAACTCGTCAACCCGGCGCACACCGTCGTCGTCACCCAGGAATTGCAGGGCGCCGTCGTCGGCCCGAACGCCGGACTGGCCACACTGGCCCGGGAAGCCGAGCGGGAGGCACTGCCCAACATTGCGCGCCTGCTGCCGGTGGCCCGCGCGGCGGGTGTGAAAGTGGTGCACTGCCTGGTGCAACGCCGCCCAGACGGGCTGGGCGCCAACCACAACGCCAAGCTGTTCGCGATCGGCGCCAGTGGTGTCGACATCGCGCCGGGCAGCCCCGGCGCCACGCTGTTGCCCCAATTCGGTCCCGAGCCAAGCGATCTCATGCTCAGTCGCTGGCACGGTCTCGGTCCGATGGGCGGTACCGATCTCGATGCCATCCTGCGCAACCTCGGGGTGACGACCATCGTGGCCGTCGGGGTGTCCCTCAACGTCGCCATCCCGAATCTGGTGATGGATGCCGTCAACGCCGCCTACCGGGTCGTCCTGCCGCGCGACGCCGTGGCCGGCGTGCCCGCCGAGTACGGCGCGGCCATCATCGACAACACGCTCGGACTGCTGGCCACCATCACCACCACCGACGAGCTGATCGAGGCTTGGCAGTGATCGGTGGCGCTATGCGCCCAATGCGGGCCCGATCGTCGTATTCCACGACTCCTGCATCTCGGACTCGAACAGGCCCCAGGTGTGCGAGCCCTCAGGTCGTACCACGTAGTGGATCGGAACGCCTGCGGCCGCTGCTGCATCGGCGAACCGCTTAGTGCTGTCGGCGACGATGCGCTCGATGAACCCGCCCGCGATGTTCGGGCCGAAGCCGGCAGGAAGCCGGTCGACGTCGCCCACCCCGCCGCTTTCAGATGCGGCGGCGTACACCGCGACGCCTTTGAGCCTGGGCGCGTTCTTCGACGGATCGTGTTGCACCCATATCGGCCCACCGAGCGGACCCCACATGGCTTCGGCGCTCTGACCGCCTCCCGACAGTGTCAGCGAAATGTTCTGCGCCTCATCTGGATCGGATACCGACGGGAACCCGCTGTAGGAG
The DNA here is from genome assembly GCF_001021385.1 of Mycobacterium sp. EPa45. Classification (NCBI taxonomy): domain Bacteria; kingdom Bacillati; phylum Actinomycetota; class Actinomycetes; order Mycobacteriales; family Mycobacteriaceae; genus Mycobacterium; species Mycobacterium sp. EPa45. The sequence goes on from NZ_CP011773.1 coordinate 5,277,904, forward strand.
CCGACCGCCTTGAAGACGCCGGGTGCCTGGATGGCGTAGTCGATGGCGGTGCCACCCGTGCTTGACAACCCGCCGACGCCGTTCTTGCCGTTTGCGTGGTACTGCTTGTTGATCAGTGGCGGTAGCTCCCGGGTCATGTACGTCTGGTACTGCTTGCTGCCATCGGCCACCCAGTCCGTCCACCAGCTGAAGGCACCACCCAACGGAGACACGACGTTGACGTTCTTGTTCGCGAAGAAGCCCTGGATGTCCGTCATCCCGAACCAGGCTTTCCCTCCGGGAGGGATCGTGCCGCCCGGGTCGAGGTCGTTCCCGCCGTCGATTCCCGGCAGCAGGTAGAACGTGGGCGCACCCGAGCTGGGTGCCTTGAACACGTCGTTGACGATGACGGTGTTCATCGCGGGTGAGTACACCGACACCTTGTCCCAGCGGTCGTTGATGTGCTGGATGTCGGTGATGTAGGCGCCCTGCCCCAGGTCGGCAACGGCGACGGGTGCCGAGAGGGAGGGCAGCAGAGCCAGCGCAGCAGTCAGGCGGAGCGCACGTTTGGAGATCGAACTCCTCATGGTCGAACGGTGACGGCGAGATGTGATCACTGGGTTCCTTGGTCTCGAGACGGGTCGCGAACAGATCCATGACGCGTGCGTCAGCGCACAATTACGAAACTTTGCCTGACCACACGCAAGTGTGCAGAACGATTCGCGAAAATTGCATGCGGACTTACCGCCAACATTTCCCGAATGTGTTTGCTGTAGCGGACTTGTCGCGCCGCTAACAACAGTCGTGTACGCTACTGTAATATTTACAGTAGGTCACTAGCAGAGGGGCTGCCGTGGGAAACCGAACCCAGGACACCGACGTCGCAGTGCCGCAACTGCCCGCCGACTACCTGCGCAACCCCTACCCCTTCTTTGCCGAGATGCGCGGCGGAACAGGAATCTTCCGCGGCACGGTCATCGACCACTCCAAGACCCCCGAATCCCTTCGGCCCAAGAACGAATACGCCGCGGTGTCCTTCGATGCCGTCAACAAGGTGTTCCGTGATGGCAGGGTGTTCAACTCCAAGATCTACGACTCGACCATCGGCCTGTTCATCGGGCCGAGCATCCTGGGTATGGAGGGCAAGGCACACTGGGAGCATCGCAACCTGGTCTCGGCCGCGTTCAAGTCGAGATCGCTGTCCCGGTGGGAACCCGAAATCGTGCGGCCCATCGTCGACGCCCTGATCGACGAGTTCATCGACGCCGGCGAGGTCGACCTGGTCCGGAAGTTCACCTTCGAGTTTCCCACCCGCGTCATCACCCGGCTGCTGGGGCTGCCTGAGGAGGATCTGCCCACCTTCCGGCGCCGGGCGGTCCAGCTGATCAGCTATGCGGTCAACTACGAGAAGGCATTCGAAGCATCTGCGGCCCTCAAGGAGTACTTTCTCCAGCAGATCGACAAGCGCCGGTCCAAGCCCACCGAAGACGTCATCGGTGATCTGGTGACCGCGGAGATCGACGGCGAGAAACTCAGTGACGAGGCCATCTACTCGTTCCTGCGGCTCCTGTTGCCTGCCGGCCTGGAAACCACCTACCGGTCGTCGGGCAATCTGCTCTACCTGTTGCTCACCCATCCCGAACAGCTGGCCGCAGTGCAGGCCGACCGCGCCCTGATCCCCCCTGCGATCGAGGAAGGTCTGCGTTACGAGACGCCACTGACCACGGTGCAGCGATTCGCCACCGAGGACAGTGAGCTGGAAGGTGTTGCGATACCGGCCGGTTCGGTGGTCGACGTGTGCATCGGCTCGGCCAACCGCGACGAGCGACGATGGGAGAAGCCGGAAGAGTTCGACATCTTCCGCAAGCACATGCCGCATATCTCGTTCGCCGCAGGCGAGCACACCTGCATGGGTCTACACCTGGCGCGCATGGAAACCCGGGTCGCCGTGGAGTCGCTGTTGGATCGGTTGAGGAACATCACGCTGCTGACCGACAACGACCCGCACATCCACGGGCAGCCGTTCCGGTCACCGACATCGTTGCCGGTGACCTTCGACGCCGTCCGCTAGCGGTCAGCCCTTCCAGGGTTTGGCTTTGACGAATCCGCCTGCGTCGATGCGCATTTGAGTCCCGGTGATATAGCGCGAATCATCGCTGGCCAGGAACACCACCGCGGCCGACACATCGTAGGGTTCGATATAGGGCACCGGCATCGCCTGCATCGCGGGGAAGGACAGCTCTGCGTCGTCGCGCGTCGGCGAGGCCAGATCGGGCCGGAACACCCGGTACATGCCCTCGTTGTGCAGCATGTCGGTGTTGACGTTGGTCGGGTGCAGTGCATTGACCCGAATCATTCTCTTGGCCAATTGGATTGACAGGTCGTTGACGTAATGGGCGACCATCTGCTTGGCCAGGCTGTAGGCCGACCCGCCGGGGCCCTGGTTACTGGCACTGCCCAGTTGGGCGGCAAGGGAGCCGGTCGCGATCACCGACGCGCCGTCGTTGAGGTGCGGCATGCTGGCCTGGATCACGTTGAACACCCCGACCAGGTCGGTGTCGATGGTGTCCGACCATGACTGTAAGGTCTGCCCCTTGCCCATCGGGCAGATGCCGGCGTTGGCAACGACGATGTCCAGGTGGCCCATCTCCTCGACGGCGTCGGCGATCGTCTGCCACACCGCACTTCGCTCACGGACGTCGCAGATCGCGGAGAAGCACCGCCCGCCTTCCTTTTCCACCAACAGCGCGGTCTCGTCGAGGTCCTCCGGGCGCGCCAGCGGATACGTGTTGCCATCGAGGTCGGCGCAGATGTCGAAGATGATGACGTCCGCGCCTTCGGCGGCCAGCGCGATCGCGTGTGACCGACCTTGCCCACGGGCAGCTCCGGAGACGACGGCAACCTTGTTGTCCAACTTTCCCATTGGGCTTCCTTTCCGATTAGGACTGGCGTGGCGCGCGGAACGCCAGGGTCTTCGTCTCCAGGTACTGCTGGAATCCCTCGATGCCGCACTGGCGTCCGACGCCGCTGTTCTTGAAGCCCCCGAACGGTGCGTCGGCACCGTAGAACATTCCCCCGTTGACACCGATCGAGCCGGTACGAATCCGTCGCGCGACCGACATGCCCCGATCGATCGACCCGGACAGCACCGCGCCCGCCAACCCGTAGGCGCTGTCGTTGGCGATGCGAATTGCCTCCTCGTCGTCGCGGAACGGCAGCACCACCAGAACAGGCCCGAAGACCTCCTGCTGTGCGATCGCGGATCGGGAGTCGGCACCGACGATCACGGTGGGTGCGACGAAGTGCCCGCCCGCGAGATGATCCGGCAGACCCTCGAAACTGCTCCCCCCAACCAGGATTTCGGCACCGTCGCAGCGAGCCTGGTCGCATGCGTCCAGGACCCGTTGCTTCTGCTTCGCGCTGACGACAGGACCGACGAACGTGTCCGGCAGCGCCGGGTCGCCCACCGGCACGGCTTGATAAGCGGCAGTGATGGCGGCCAGCGCCTCGGGGTACAGCGATTCGTGAATCACCAGCCGGGTGGTCAGCGCGCAAGCCTGGCCGGCATGCACGCACACCCCCACGGCTCCGCCGATGACGTGGGCCGGGTTGGCGTCGTCGAGCACGATCAGGGCGGACTTGCCACCCAGTTCCAAGAACGTGCGCTTCATCGTCTCGGCGCCGTCGCGCATCAACTGCTTGCCGACCGCAGTGGATCCGGTGAATGACACCAGGTCCACCCGCGGGTCGGTGGCCAGCAGTCCGGCGACCGCGTTGTCGGGCGTGGGCACCACGCCCAGGACGCCGGGCGGGATGTCGGTCTGCTCGGCGACCAGCCGGCCGATGCGGGTGGCGTTCCACGGGGTGTTCGGATCGGGCTTGAGCACGACGGTGTTGCCGGTGGCCAGCGCAGGGCCGAGTTTGTTGAGGATTACTTCGATCGGGTAATTCGACGGCGTGATGGCCGCAACCACGCCGACCGGCTCCTTGACGACGGTTCGCACGTTGCGCTCCCCGAACATTCCACCGCCGTCAAGCCTTCGCTCCCAGTCGAATTGGTCGATCAGCCGGCTCGGATAGCGCAACGAGTCGGCCAGTGGCCACTCGAGCTGAGCGTCACCGGTCGACATCACCGGGCAGCCGACTTCGGCGACGAGTTCCTCGCGCAGTTCTTCCTTCTCCGACTCCAGCGCGGACTGCAGCTGAGCGAGGCAGCGCTTGCGCAGTTCTCGATTGGTGGACCAGTCGGTGTCGTCGAACGCCCGCCTCGCCGCGGCGATCGCACGTTCCATGTCGGCGTGGCCGCCGGCGGCGGTGACCCCGAGCACCCGGCCGGTGGCCGGACTCACGTTGTCGAACTCGGTACCGTCGGCCGCCGCGCACAACTTTCCGTCGATGAGCATCCGCGGCTCGGCCCTTCCCGCCGCGCGCAACCCCAGCTCGACGCTCGTATCCTGCTGGCCCACCGACGCACCACCTTCTGTTCTGGGACGGTCAACTGTAAAGGTTACAGTAGTATTCTGCGGTGGCGTTGGGCTGATTCGCTCGCCCACGGCGGCCGGGGTGTGAGAATGTGGTTACCACCGCCGGGCGAAAGGGACTGGACTTGATCAAGGTGATGGACGGCATCCGGGTACTGGAGGTCGCACAGTTCACGTTCGTACCGGCGGCCGGCGCGATCCTGGCCGACTGGGGCGCCGACGTCATCAAGGTCGAGCACCCGGTCCGCGGCGACACCCAGCGCGGCTTCATCAACATGGGCGGATTCCAGCTCGACCCCAACCGGCACCCGCTGATCGAGCATCCCAACCGCGGCAAGCGCAGCGTCGGCATCGACGTCACGACGCCGGAGGGCCAGGAGGTGCTCTACGAGATCGCCAAGACCGCCGACGTCTTCCTGACCAACTACATGCCTGCGCAGCGCCAGAAGAACAAGTTCGACATCGAGCACATTCGCGCGGTGAACCCGAACATCATCTACGCCCGCGGCAGTGCCTACGGCGACAAGGGACCCGAGCGTCTGGTCGGCGGGTTCGACGGGACCGCGTTCTGGACCCGCAGCGGCGTCGGCCATGCCCTGACGCCCGAGGAGCTCGGTGGTGCTCTGCCGCAGGGCATTCCGGCGTTCGGCGATTCCATCGGCGGGATGAACATCGCCGGTGGCATCTCCGCGGCGCTGTTCCACCGGGAACGCACCGGCGAAGCGGTCGAACTCGACGTGTCCCTGCTGAGCACCGCCTGGTGGGCGGCGGGCGCCAGCGTCACCCAGGGCATGGAAACCGGCGAGACCATGCGGTCGCTGATGCCCGGCACCACGACATCGGTCAACCCGTTCATGGCCAACTACCTGACCTCCGATGGCGGCACGATCAACCTGTGCATCGTCAGTCCGACCGGCTATATCCGCGATACGTGGGAGCACCTCGGTCTGCCCGAGCTCGCCGACGATCCCCGGTTCTCCGAGGTGATGCCGCTGATCCAGAACGCCGAAGAAGGGGTCCGACTCATCACCGAGGCGATCGCCGCCAAGCCGTTCGAGTACTGGCGCCAGCACCTCAAGACGATGAAGGGCCAGTGGGCGCCGTTCCAGAGCCTCGTCGATCTGGCCTCCGATGAGCAGGCCGTCGCCAACGACATGATTGTCGAGGTGGACGCCGCCGACGGCGGGGCGCCGTTCAAAGTGGTGCGCGGGCCGGTGCAGTTCAATCACGAGCCGCTGGAAACGACTCGCGCACCGCAGGCCAGTGAGCATACCGAACTAGTGCTGATGGAAGTCGGCATCGACTGGGATCGCATTGAGGCGCTCAAGGAGTCGGGCGCGATTGCCTAGGGGCGCGCCAACCGGAACGACCGAGTCGTCCGCCCCGTAAATGACCAGGAACGCCCCCTTCTGCATCCTGATCAACGTCGCACGGGGGAACAGATAGTTGGTCCGATATTTGGACGTCATGATCGGGTATTCATACCGCTGTCGGCGATAACATACTCGAGCCATCACTTCTAGTCGTCGCCCGTGGCGGCGATCGTTGCCGGTGGCAAGCGAGGGAGGTGGACGTGTGAGACGCCTCAACGGCATGGACGCGATGCTGCTGTACAGCGAGACGCCCAATCTGCACAACCACACCCTCAAAGTGGCCGTGGTCGACGTGTCAGACCACCAGGAGTTCGGGTTCGAGGATTTCCGACGAATACTGGCCAGCCGGTTACACCTGCTCGATCCATTGCGTTTCGTACTCATCGACATCCCATTTCGGGTGCATCACCCGATGTGGCTGGAGAACTGCGATGTGGATCTGGACTACCATCTGCGACGAGTCGAGGTGCCGAGTCCGGGCGGTCGACGCGAACTCGACGATCTCATCGGCCGAATCGCCTCCGCTCCCCTGGATCGTCGGCGACCATTGTGGGAATTCTATTTCGCCGAGGGTCTCGCCGACCATCGAGTGGCGCTGATCGGTAAACTTCATCACGCATTGGCCGACGGAGTGGCATCAGCCAATCTGCTCGCGCGCCTGATGGATTCTGATGTGGTGGAGCCGAATTGCTCGGACCTTTCCTGCCTGAGCCCGACGAAGCGTGAACTGCTGCAGGCCGCGGGGCGTGACCATCTGAGATTGATTGCAGAGTTACCGGAAGTCGCGGCTACGGCCGTGTCCGGGTACCGGCGAATGCGGCATCGTGCCCACCAGCGTGATGAGCCGCCCGACCTCGCCCGAACGCTGCACGCACCCCGTACCTTCCTCAACCACATCGTCTCTCCCACACGCACATTCGCCAGCTGCACGCTGCCCGTTTCGCACGTCAAGAACTGTGCCAAACTCCTGCAGATCACGATCAATGATCTCGTCATGGCAACGGCGGCAGGGGCTTTGCGACGACTTCTCCTGCGCTACGACAATGGCGCCGACCAACCACTGGTCGCATCCGTCCTCGCCAGTACGGATAAGTCCTCCCAACGCATTGCGGGCAACCAACTCAGTGGTATGCCGGTGTCGCTTCCGGTCCACATCGATGATCCGCTCGAACGAGTGCGGTTGGCCAAGACGAGCACCACGATCGCCAAGGAAAACTACGAGCTGCTCGGGCCGGACTTGTTCGGCCGCCTGGTGACCTATCTCCCGCCGCCCGCAGCGCCGCCCGCATTTCGTTGGGTAGCAAAACGACAATCCCGCAACCGGCTCTTCAACCTGCCGATTTCGAACGTCACCGGCCCACGGAAACGCGGCCGGTTCGGCGGTTGCCCCGTCACGGAGATCTACTCCGTCGGCCCGCTCCCACCGGGATGCGGAGTCAACATCACCGTGTGGAGTTACGTGCACCAACTCAACATATCGATCATCGCAGACGACATCACCGTACGAGACACCCATGAGATCACTGACGCGATGAGCGACGCTTACGCTGAAATATGCCACGCTGTCGGACTTCTGGACGTCGTGCCGCCCGCTGACGATGCCATGGCGCCCGCCAGGGCATCGTGGTAGTCAGCCCAACACCGGAAACCGACGTTCGCCGGCCAGACGGCCCAGCGCGGCCTGCATCAGTCCACGCACATGGACGTCGACTTCGCCGACATCCGGCTCGTCACCGAATTGACCGGCGATGTCCACGGGGGCAAGCACATCGGTGACGATCTTCGTCGGTAGCGGAATGTTGACCGGAAGAATGGCGCTCAAGCCGAACGGAATTCCTATCGTGAGCGGGAGAATGTCAGCCCGGAAGCGGGACAACCCCAGCCGTTTGGCCAACCACGTTCCGCGCGTCAGGAACAGTTGGCTTTCCTGTCCCCCGATCGAGGCAGCGGGCACGAGCGGAACGCCGGCATCGACAGCAAGTTTGACGTAACCCGTCCGCCCGTTGAAGTCGATGACATTCGACTGGCGAGTGGGCCGGTAGGCGTCGTGGAGGCCACCGGGAAACACCAACACGACACCGCCGGTACGCAGGGCGTCGATGGCAGTCTGACGGTCAGCAGGTATCAGGCCGAACTGCGACATGACGTGCGCCAGCGGTCCGGCGAACAGTGCGTCATGTCCGAGCGTGTACAACGGGCGGTCGTAGCCGAAATGCGAATAGAACGCCGACGCCAAGATCAGTACGTCCGCGGTCATCATGCCGCCCGAGTGATTCGAGACCAGCAGAGCACCCCCCGCCGACGGGAAGGAGTCGAGACCCCGCACGTCCCAGCGGAAGTATCGCTTGCTCCATGGTGCAAGGGCGCCGATCAGTTGCTCCGCCGACCGCGCGTCCCACCCACCACTGAATCGACCTTCGACGGTGTCGATAGGTGAACACCTCCCGTGCACCCGACATCACTTCGCGTACCAAATATCTGTTCCAGACTACCACCCGGGGGACGCCCTCGCGTTCAACGATTCTGACTAGGCGCTTTCGACCCGGACCGGGACGCCGGTCAGCCAGGCCATCCCCGCCAGCGACTCGACATCCTCGGGCGCGCTCGACGTCAGCCGGTTGACGTTGGACCCGCCTGCCCGATTCGCGAGTTTCCATGTGCCGGTGCCGCTGTGCCCCCAGCCGTGCGGGACGGCGACCACGCCGGCCATCAGGTCCTTGGTGGTGGTCACTTCGACCGTGATCTCGCCGTATGGCGACGACACCCGCACCACGTCGCCATCGCTGATCGCCAATTGGGCCGCGTCGTCGACGTGGATCAGCGCGCGGTGTCCCCGCTCGCCCCGCATCAGCAGCGGTGAGTTGTGCATCCAGGAATTCTCCGAACGCGGCTCACGCATGCCGATCATCCGCAATGGATAGCCCACCGGATGACCGCTGCGCGCGAGCTTCTCGACCTCGGCGGCAATACCGGGGTGGGCGAGCCGGACCCGACGGGACACATAGGCCACCGAATTACGCAGAACCCCGGTGCGGATGTGCGGTGCCAGCACCACACCGTGCGGGTGGTCCTCGGTCAGCCGGCGATGCGTCAGCCCGCCGCGACGCAGACCGAACAAATCGCCGCCTTGCGACATCCGGATCAGGGCATCGATCATCATCCGTGGCTTGAGCGCTATCCCGAAGCGGCCCAGCGCCTTTCGCATGGTGGCGAATACCGCGAACGCACGCACACTGGGCGCCAGCCGGACCGCGAGGTCTTCGACGATGTCCCACTCCGAGCGCGCCTGACCGGCCGGCGCGACGACGGCCTCGGTGGCCTGGCGAAACGGCGTGGCCTGGAACGCCTGGAACGTGTACGGGAAGTCGTCGCGTTCGTACATCGTGGTCACCGGCAGGATGTAGTCGCACCTCCCGGTCGTCTCGGTCACGTAGAAGTCAAGGGCCACAGAGAGTTCCAGCGAATCGAAGGCTGCTTCGAGTTCATCGCCGTTGGGCACCGACAGCACCGGGTTGCCCGCGGAGACGAACATCGCCCGAATCTGCCGGTCGCCCGGCGTGGTGATCTCTTTGGCCATCAGCGCGGCCGGTTCCATCGCGACGGCTATCGGGATCCCCCCGATGCGGGACCGATTGCGGTACGAACGGCGCATCGCGAGGCCCATGATCGTGGCCTGCCAGCGTCCCCCGACGGTCTCCATCGTGCTGAACACCGACCCGCCGGGGGTATCGAGGTTGCCCGCGACGAGATTCACCGCGTCGATGAGGTAGGTGGTGAGGGTGCCGTATCGGCCGACGCACGTGCCGAGCCTGCCGTAGACGGCCGCCCGCGGCGCGCGCACCAGATCCCGTGCGAGCGACCGGACGCTGTCGGCGTCGATGCCGGTGTGGGCGGCGGTGAACTCCGGGGTGAACCGCGCGCACAGCGCCCGCAGCCACTCGAGGCCGTCGGCCTGCGCCTCGACCTTCGCGGTGTCGACGAGGCCCTCGGCGAACATCACCTGTAGCAGGGACAGCAGTAGGAAGGCGTCGGCGTCCGGCACGATGGGCAGCCATTCGAACGCCGCCGCCGTCTCGGTGCGGCGCGGATCCACGACGACCACTCGCCCGCCCCGCTTGACGATGTCGTGCATGCGGTCCTTGATCCGCGGCGCGGTCAAGAAACTGCCGTGGGAGACAAGCGGATTGGCGCCCATCATGACCAGGAAGTCGGTGCGCGTCAGATCGGGGATCGGCACCGAGGTCGGCGCTCCGTACAACATCTGGCTGGCGATCAGTCGGCTGTTGGTGTCCTGGGATGACGCCGTGAAGTAGTGACCACCCGCGCCGAGGCCTTTGATGAACATCAGCGCCGCGAACGTGTGCGCGTAGCTGAAGGCGCCCGGGTTGCCCATGTACCAGCCGACCGCGCCCGCGCCGCGGGCCTCCAGAATCCGCGTCAACCGGCCGGCGATATCGGACAGTGCCTCGTCCCAGCTCACGGGCTGGTAGCCATCGGCAGTCTTGCGCAGCGGCGTGGTGACCCCGTCCGGATCGTTCTGCACCTCGGTGAACGCGATGCCCTTCTGGCAGGCGAAACCGGCCGAGAGCGGATGGTCCTTGTCTGGACGCAACGCCGTCAGACGGCCGTCCTCGACGGTGGCCACCATGCCGCACAGCGGTTCGCAGATGCGGCAGAAGGTGGTCTTGTGCTCGATGTTCGACGCCACACAGGCCAGGATACTGTAAGTGTTACAGTTCGTTTGCCCGTACGGCGGATCCCGAGAGGAAGACCATCGATGAACGATGTCGCCATCATCGGCGTCGGCCTGCACCCGTTCGGCCGATTCGAAGGCAAATCCGCGATGGAAATGGGTGTCGACGCCATCTTCGCCGCTGTCGCCGACGCCGGCATCGAGTGGAAAGACGTCCAGTTCGCCACGGGTGGCAGCTGGACTGTCGCCAATCCCGACGCGATCGTCGGCATGGTCGGGCTCACTGGGATCCCGTTCACCAACGTCTTCAATGCGTGCGCGACGGCGGCCAGCGCCGCGAAGGCGTGCGCCGACGGGATCCGGCTGGGCGACTATGACATCGGCATCGCGATCGGCTTGGACAAGCACCCGCGCGGCGCCTTCACCGAGGATCCCGCCCTGGTCGGTATGCCGCGCTGGTACGCCGAGAACGGCCAGTACCTCACCACCCAGTTCTTCGGCATGAAGGCCAACCGCTACCTGCACGACCACGGGATCTCCCAGGCCACACTCGCCAAGGTCGCGGCCAAGAACTTCCGCAACGGCGCGCTGAACCCCAATGCGTTCCGGCGCAAGCCCATTCCCGAGGAAGAGATCCTCAACTCGACGATGCTGAACTATCCGCTGACCCAGTACATGTTCTGTGCGCCCGACGAGGGGGCCGCGGCCGTGATCATGTGCCGCGCCGACATCGCACACCGCTACACCTCCAAGCCGGTCTACCTCAAGGCCGTCGAGGTCCGCACCCGAACGTACGGCGCCTACGAGGTCAACACCACCTTCGGCCCGGTCGACGAGGTCGCCGCACCGACGGTGTTCGCGGCCCGTGCCGCGTTCGAAAAAGCCGGTGTGGCACCGCAAGACGTCGATGTGATCCAGCTGCAGGACACCGATGCCGGCGCAGAGATCATCCATATGGCCGAGTGCGGGTTCTGCCCGGACGGTGATCAGGAGCGGTTACTGGCCGACGGCGAGACCGAGATCGACGGCTCGATGCCGATCAACACCGACGGGGGCCTGATCGCCAACGGTGAGCCGATCGGCGCCTCCGGGCTGCGGCAGATCCACGAGATCGTCCGGCAGCTGCGCGGCGAGGCCGGCGACCGCCAGGTTCCCGGTGAGCCGAAGGTCGGCTTCACCCAGTTATACGGCGCACCGGGTACCGCAGCCGCGACTGTTCTCACCCGCTGAGCCATGGGCGTTCTCGACGGTGTGCGGGTTCTGGACTACGGCCGATTCATCGCCGCGCCCTGGTGCGGCGCACTGCTCGCCGACATGGGCGCCGACGTCCTGCGGGTTGAGAAGCGGGAAGGCGGCGAAGACCGCTGGGTGCAATCGGTCACCAGTGGTGGCGAGGGCGGCACCTTCCTGCAATGCAACCGCAATAAGCGCTCCCTGACGCTGGACTCGACAACGCCGGAGGGCGCCGCCATCACCCGCCGGTTGGTCGCCCGGTCCGACATCGTGATCGCCAACATGCCGGCCGCAGGGATGCGGGCCAGCGGCCTCGACTATGAATCGCTGCGCGCCGTCAAACCCGACATCATTCTGGCCAGCGCGACCGCATACGGCGAAGGCGGCCCCTACAGCGACCGCATCGGATTCGACGGCGCCGGGCAGGTGATGTCCGGCGCCGTCTATCGACAGGGCCTGCCCGAGTTGCCGATCCGCACCGTGGTACCCCAGGCTGACTTCGGCACCGCGCTCACCCTGACCATCGGGGTCATGATGGCGCTGTACCACCGCAGCCAGACCGGGCAGGGGCAGCACGTCGAAGGTGCTTTGCTGCCAACGGCTTTGATGCTGTCCAACGCCTTCCTCATCGAGCGCGAGCTGCTCGGTGTGGACAAGCCCAGGGCGGGCAACCGCGGCACCTCGGTCGCCCCGTGTGACCTCTACGAAGTGTCCGACGGCTGGGTGCTGCTGCAGATCGCCGGTCAGCCGATGTTCAAACGGTGGTGTCGGTTGATCGGTCGGGAGGAGCTGTTCGACGATCCGCGCTTCGCCGACGACGACTCGCGCTGGGAAAACGGGGATGTCCTCAACGACCTGATGCAGCAGTGGTGCGCCGGCAAGACCAAGGCCGAGGTGCTCGCGCAGCTCGAATCGGCGAAACTGCCTGCTGCACCGTTGAACTCGCCGCAAGAGGTCCTCGACGATCCGCACGTCGCGGCGATGGGCTACCTCAAACATGTGCCGTTCCCCGGCGCGTCTCGACCCGTTCCCCTCATCGAGACACCGTTTCGCCTCTCGGCGACACCGGGTTCGATCCGGCACCGGGCTCCGTTGCTCGGCGAGCACACCGATGAGGTGCTGGCCGAAATCGGTTACAGCGCTGCGGAGATCACCAAGCTGCGCGGCAACAACATCGTCTGAGAGCCGGCGGAACGTTTCACTTGACATCGAACATATGTTCGAATAGAGTCAAAGCATGAACGCCGCAACCGCGGAACTCATCCGGATCGCCGAGGAACTGCGCGACCTGGAACTCGACGATGGTGACGTGATCGGTGAACTACGGGCGGTGCTGGCGGTACGCCATCTCGCCGACCACCGGACTGCGATGCTGGCCAACGTTCTGGCGAATTCGGAGGTCACGGTCCATGGCGGGCGACGACCGCGAGAAGTCCTGATGTCGTTGGGGTGCGCACCATCAGTGGCCGCGCGAATGCTCCGTGTCGGGACGGCCGCTGAGGCGTTGCCCGTGGTGATGGCCCACGCTGCCGACGGGGCGTTGTCCGGTGAACACGTGGATGCAGTGGTGAAGGGCGTCAACCATATTCGGATACGGGCGGCGAAGCCGGTTGATGAGGACACCCGGTATCGGCATCAAGTCGATCTATTGGGTCAAGCCTTGTCCGGGGCCACTCCGGTCGAGATCGCAGACCGGGCAAGAAAATTGGGCAACCAGATCGCCGGGGAGAAGGGTGGATTGCCGGCGGCAGAGGATCGCTCGATCAATGAAATGCACTGCGTCAAGACCTGCGACGGGCGCTGGAGGGTGCGGGGGGATCTGGATGCCGAAGTAGGGGTCAAACTCGCCGCCGCCTTGGAGGAAGGGTCAGCACCACGCCCCGAGCCCGACGGCACACCTGATCCCCGGCCTGCCGAGCGGCGCCGCGCCGACGCCCTGGAAGCGGTACTCGACACCGCCTCACGCGCCGGTGACAGCGCGTCAGCGCCGCGCACGCAGTTGTTGTTGACCGTGCCTGCAGACACCCCCGATGCGGCAGAGCTGGAATTCATGGGACCGATCAGCCTCGCTAGCCTGGGCAGGTTGTCCTGCGACACGAGCGTCACCACGATCATCGTGGACGGACACCGGGTTCCCCTCGACATGGGGCATGACAAACGCCTGTTCCCACCTCATCTGCGCAAAGCGCTGTATCTGCGGGATCGGTGTTGTATCAAGTGCGGTGCCCCCGCCAGCAGAACCCATTGCCACCACATTCAGCACTGGATCCACCAGGGCGAAACCAGCCTGAACAACGGCTGCCTACTCTGCCCAGGCTGTCACGCCGATGTCCACCACAACGGCTGGAACGTCATCCTCGGCTACGACAAACACCCGTGGCTCATCCCGCCCGCAACGGTCGACCCAGAGCGAACACCACTACCCGCATACAACCGGCGCACCATGCACCTCGACAAAGCCGCCTAGCCGTAAAAACTGAAATCTGCTATGCACCTTGATAATTCCACAGTGACACCACCCACGACCAACGTCGCCGCTACGCAGAAGATCTTAAGGGCCTCACTGGCTGATCAGCTCAGCACCTTCACCGGCACGTTGCTCCAGCCCGCGACATTTTGCATGTTGACCCGCCTACAGCTGCTGAAATCCACTTCGTAGCGGGGCATGAAATCCAGCATCTTGTCCAGTGCGATCGCGCTTTCCAACCGGGCCAGAGCCGCACCCAGGCAGCTGTGGATTCCGTAGCCCAATCCCAGGTTCTGGGCCTGTGTGCGGTCCCGGTCGATGTCGAATCGGTCGGGTTCGGTCCATGCCAGCGGGTCGCGGTTAGCTGATCCGCCGACCAAGAAGACCGGCTTCCCGGCGGGGATGGTGATGCCGTGCAGGGTGACCTCACGTAGCGAGCAGCGCACGTTGTACTGGGCGGGAGCTTCGTAGCGGAGCAATTCTTCGACGGCCAGCGGGACCTTGCTGCGGTCACGTTGCAGAAGCTCCCACTGATCGGGGTTCTGCGCGAACACCACCGCCGCGTTGCCGATCAGCTTGGTCACCGTCTCCGCGCCCGCACCACCCAATAGCGTTGCGAATTCAGTGATCTCGATATTGTCCAGCGGCTCCATCTGACCGTTGTCGCGTTCGATCTCGGCGCAGATGAGCTTGCTCAACAGGTCGTCGCCGAGGTTCTCCCGGCGCTTCTTGATCAGCCGGAAGTAGTAGATCGCCATGTCTACGGCGGCTTTCTGGCCTGACTCGGTCATCTCGACGTCGCCGCTCTCGCGGTGCAGCAGTTCGTCGATCCACAGCCGGATCTGCTGCCGGTCGTCGGCGGGCACATCCTGCATGGCGGTCATGATGTCGACCGGGAACAGTGCCGAGAAGTCCTGCACGAAGTCGAATCCGGCCGGATCGACCGCGGAGAGATGCTTGTCGACCAGTTCGACGACCAGCGCCCGCTGCGCTTCGATCGCCCGTGGGGTGAACACCTTGTTGAGCAGACTGCGCATCCGGCGGTGTGCGGGCGGGTCCATCGCGATGATCGACCCATGCTTGGTGACCTCGCCCTTGCGCACCTGACCGAGATCCACGCCGTACGCCGAGGAATAGGTCTCGAAGTCCTTGTACGCGGCGGACACGTCGTCGTGCCGGGTCAGCGCGTAGAAGTCGTACTGGTGGCTGTAATAGACCGGCGCTTCCTCGCGCATCCGCCGGTAGGTCTCGTAGGGGCTGACGAAGAAGTCTTCCGAGAACGGATCGAAGACCACCGATGTCGTTGTCATGTCGACGTCGAGACCTTCTTCGCCGGTGGGGAGTAATTCGGTTTGCCCAGCCCGAGGACATGCTGCGCGATCATGTTGCGGAACACCTCGAGCGTGCCGCCGTAGATCCCGAACAGCGGAGCGAACCGGAAGGCGTATTCGGATGCGCCGTCATCAGCCGCCCCTTCGGTGTCGACGGGCAGCACCGAGGCGGCACCGGCGAGATCCATCAGATCCGGTGCGATGTCACGCATCGTCTGAGCCTGGGCCACCCGCCCGAAAATGCTTGGCGTGGAAAGGGACGTCTCCAACCGAGCGGCAGCGCGCCCGAGCCGGTACGCGACGGCGCCGTCGTCGACCATTCGCTTTCCCGCGGCGTCAACCTGCCCGACCCTGGCGGCGACGGCATCGACGGCGGCGGCCATCACGCCGGCCTGATGGGCCATGATCGACACGTCGGAGAGCCCGTCGGCTACCGTCGGTGCGGCACCGTGTTCGGCGTCCAGCGGCCCGCGCAGCACCGTCCAGCCCCCGTTGGCTTCGCCGAGCAGATACTTCTCGGGCACCCGGACGTCGGTGTAGTACACGATGTTCGTCCGGTCGCCGTCGACCGTGCGGATGCCCTGGATTTCGATGCCCGGCAGGTCCAGCGGCACCAGAAACATGCTCAGGCTCTTGTGCTTTGGCGCGTCGGGATCAGAGTTGGTGAGCAGGAAGACGTACTGGCAGTTGTGCGCACCGGTGGTGAACATCTTCGAGCCGTTAATAATCCAGTGATCGCCGTCTTGGACCGCGCGCGTCTTGCAGGTCGCCACATCCGAGCCGCCCTCGGGTTCGGTGTAGCCCAGGCACATGCGCGCCGTGCCGTCGAACACTCGCGGCATCACCTCGTCGACCAGTTCCGGCTTACCGAAGGCAGCGACCGCCTTGGCGACCATCGTTGTGGTGCCCCACGTCACCCACGGCACGTGTGCCCGGCGACGCTCGAGGTCCCAGATCCGGCGCTGGATACGGCTGAATCCGGCGTCGGTCCCCGTATTGAACTCCTGCTCAAGGTAACCGCGCGCGCCGAGGGCCAGGTGCACACCCTCGTGGAAGTTGTCCCCGGTCTGCCGGTCATGCAGGCGGACCTCGTCGGTCACCAGCTCGGACAGGAAGGTCCGCAGCTCGCGTTGGAACGCCGCATCATCGTCGCTCAGTTCGACTTCGGTGAAATCCATCGCAGCTCCTTAAGACTGGACCGCCAGTACCGGTGGGTTGAGCGCGGCGGGGTCCGGGTTGGCCAGCGGCAGACCCATGAACCGGCGGGCGTTGTCACCCATGAAGTCGTAGGTCCGGCGTTCGTCCATACCTTCGGCGTACTTCCAGAAGCCGCGCGGCTCGGCCAAGCCTTCTGGGTGCGGGTAATCCGACCCGAACAGCACCTTGTCCCATCCGACGGTGTTCACGACATCCGACACGCTGCCCTCCCAGAACGGGCTGACCCAGATGTTGCGCCGGAACACGTCATGCGGATGCTCGGGGAAGTTCTGCGGCATCTTCTTGTAAAGGTCGTCGAAGTCGTTGAACAGCGGGATGATCCAGGAGCTGCCGTTCTCGACGCTGGCGATCCGTAGACGCGGAAACCGGGTCAGCGTGCCGTGGCAGATCAGGCTGGTGATCATGTCGGCGATCTCGCGGTGCCCCAGAACCATCCATCGGAACGCACTCATCGCCATGAAGTTCTGCGTGTGCGGCGGCTCCCACTTGCCGACGTAGGAGTCGAGCGGCGGGTAGCTGGCGTGCAGCACGACCGGCAGGCCCGCGGCTTCGACATCCCGCCAGAACGGATCGAACTCCGGCAGGGCCGGTGAGCGCCATCCGCGCACGCCGCGGACCGGACCGGGCTTGATCAAT
Source organism: Mycobacterium sp. EPa45 (assembly GCF_001021385.1). Taxonomy (NCBI): domain Bacteria; kingdom Bacillati; phylum Actinomycetota; class Actinomycetes; order Mycobacteriales; family Mycobacteriaceae; genus Mycobacterium; species Mycobacterium sp. EPa45. Next base: position 5,295,315 of record NZ_CP011773.1, read on the forward strand.
GCCACCGCCGCGCCCTGAGACAGGATGTACTCGAGTTCGCGTTGCGCGCCGTCGACTTCGGACAGGTTGATGATCGGGGTGGAGAACAGCCGATCGTCGTACACATAGGTCCAGTGCTCGGCCATCCATTGGTTGAGCGCGTGGATGATAGCCAGCGTCAGCTCCGGGTCGTCGGCCGAGGAATGCTCGACCAGGCTGGCCAGCGTCGGATAGTTCAGCGCCTCGACGACACCCTGGCGGTCCAGCTCGGCGATGCGGTCCACCGGGTTCTTGGTGGCCGTCGGCGCTTCGATTGCGGCGCCCTGCATTTCGCGCAGTGTCAGGCCCTCGGTGTTCTCACCGGCGAAGAATTTCTCGTGCGCACCCGGCGCGGCGACCCGCTCGAACGTGGGATTCGGGATGAAATCGCTGACCCGGTTGTTGATCACCAGCCGGGTCTGACGGCCCATCTGCGCGTACTGCACCGCATAGCGGTAGCGCTCGGGCAGGTAGCGGGTGAGCGCCTCGGGTGTCTCGTACATGTGCTGATCGGCGTCGAAGATCGGCACTTCACGTAGCTGTGCGTCGGTCATGACACCTTCTTCGCTTGCGGTGCGTACGCGGGCTTGCCCAGGCCCAGGACGTACTGCCCGATCATGTTGCGGAACACCTCCAGCGTTCCGCCGTAGATACCCGACAGCGGCGCGAACCGGTACACATACTCCGACGCCCCGTCGTCCGCCGCACCGTCGGTCTCCACCGGAAGCGCTGCCGCAGCGCCTAATACGTCCATCAGATCCGGTGAGATATCGCGCATGGTCTGCGCGATGGCCACGCGACCGTAGAGGCTCTGCGAGCTCAGGGCCACTTCCATTCGGGCGGCGCTGCGCCCGAGCCGGTAGGCCACCGCGCCGTCGTCCACTGCGCGCCGGCCGTTCGCGCCGGTCCGGCCGACATTGGCGGCGACCTTGTCGACCGCAGTGGCCATGAAGTTGGCCTGATGCATCATGATCGACACGTCGGCCAACCCGTCGGCGGCGGCGGCCACCGCACCGTGCTCGACGTTGAGCGGTTCGCGCAGCACCGTCCAACCGCCGTTGACCTCACCGAGGCGGTACTTGTCGTCGACGCGGACATCGCTGTAATAGACGATGTTCGTCCGGTCGCCGTCGACGGTGCGCAGACCCTGGATCTCGATGCCCGGCAGGTCCAGCGGAACCAGAAACATGGTGAGGCTCTTGTGTTTCGGTGCATCCGGATCGGTGTTGGTGATCAGGAAGACGTACTGGCAGTTGTGCGCACCGGTGGTGAACATCTTGGAGCCATTAATGATCCACGTCGATCCATCACCGTCCCGCACGGCGCGGGTCTTGCAGGTGGCCACATCCGAGCCGCCTTCGGGCTCGGTGTAGCCCAGACACAGCCGGACGTGCCCGCTGAAAACCTTCGGCAGCACTTCGGCTTTGAGCTCATCGGACCCGAAGGTGTCGACCGAGCGCGCCACCATCGAGGTGGTGCCCCAGGTGACCCACGGGACGTGAAACCGTCGCTTCTCCAGCTCCCAGATCCGCCGGCGAACCCGGGGGAACCCGCCGTCGGATTCCGGCTTCCACTCGGCCTCGAGGTACCCGGCCTCACCGAGCGCCAGGTGCACGCCCTCATGGAAATTGTCACCGGTCTCGCGGTCGTGCCGGATCACCTCGTCGGTGATGTGCGTTGTCAGGAAGTCCCGAACCTCGTCGAGAAAGCTCTGGTCTTCGGCGGAAAGCTCGACGTATGAGAAATCCACTGCGGTCCTAGGCGGTTTCGCGGTCGGCGAGGATGTACGCAATCTGCTTGGCGCTGGCGCCGGGATCACCGCCGGCCAGCGGCCAGCCCCTGGCCCGAACCAGATAGGCGGTCGCGGCCGCCTCCGACGACACCCCGAGGCCACCCTGGATGTGCACGGCCATCGTGGCCGCCTTGGACGCTTCTTCAGCCATGAACACGAACGCCGACGGCGCCAGTTCGGGCCGCGCCTCGGGCTCGTTGTCCAGGAACCACGCCGCCCGCCGAGCCAGATTACGGCCACCTTCGACGGTGATCACCATGTTCGCCAACGGGTGGGAGATCGCCTGGAGGGTGGCGATGGGCACCCCGAGGGTATAGCGGGACTTGGCGAACTCGGCGGCGATGGTCATGGTCTCCTCAACGAGACCGACGAGCGCGGATGCGGTCAGCAGCCGCCATTCGTCCAGTGCCCGAGCGTATGCGGCGAGCGCGTCGGGCCCGCTGCCCAGCACCGTGCGGCTGTCGGCGGCCGCGGGGTCGACCCAGGCCATCGGAAGCCGGCCGATGTTGTCGACCTTTGCCGGCCGCGTCCCGAACGTCAGGAGCACCACGTCCTCGCCATTGGGGCCGTCGCGGACGATGATGTGGTCGGCGATCGAACCCGTCGGGACCAGCCGCACTCCCGCGACACTGGCCAGGGAGGCGTCGAGCCCGGCGATCCGCTTACCGCTCATCACTTCGTCGGTGAGCGCGCCCAACCGGGCCAGCAGCCGGGCCGCACATACGTGGTCGATCCACGGCACCGGTGCCAGGAAACGCCCCAACTCCTCGGCCACCAACGTCAGGTCCACCAGGGTGGCACCGTCACCGCCCGCCGATTCGGGGACCGCCATGGTGGTTGCGCCCATGGCGCACAGCCGTTCCCACAGGCTCTTGTCGAACCCGGTGGCCTCAGCCGCCCGCACCGTCTCGATGGTGCTGTGGGTTTTGAAGAACTGCCGGTAGGCGGTCTGCAGATCTTTGTGGTCGTCGGTGAGGCTGTAGTCCAGCCTGCGCAATTCGTAGCGGTCCATTCAGCGCTCCCTGAAGAAGAAATCGTTGGCGTTGTTGTAGAGATAGTTGTCGAGGACTTCGGGCGGCAGGTCCAGCGCCTCGGCTTCCGGGACCACGCGATGCAATTTGAGCACCGGCCAGTCGGAACCGAACATCACCTTGTTCGGCCCACGCGTTCGCATGTAGTGAAGCAAGCTGTCCGGCAGCCGTTTCGGTGACCATGCCGAGGTCATCAGGCGCAGATTCTCGTACTTGATCATCAACCGGATGGCCACCTCCCACCAGGGATCGGCGCCGTGGATCATGCACAGTCGCAGTTCGGGGAACCGCACACACACCCGGTCCAGGTGGATCGGATTCTGAACCTCGCCCGGGATCGGCGGCCCCGGCAGTCCGGTGTTCAAGCACAGCGGCAGGTCCAGCTCGGCGCACTTGGTGTACAGCGGGTAGTAGACGGCATCGCTGGGCGGATATTGCGCGTCACCCCAAAAGCTCGGTCCCACAGCGGCGTACACGACCGGTAGGTCGGCGACGATCGCGGTCAGCTCACGTAGGGTGGGCATCGGTCTGAGCAGATTCATGCCACCCATGGCCAGTGCGAACCGGTCCGGCCTGGCTTGCGCGAATTTGCGCGCGGTGACGTGCGGCTTGACGATGTTGTCCATCAGGATGGCCTTCTGCACGCCGTGGGCGTCCATCTCGTCGAGCAGCTCACCGAGGTCGACCGGGGCGAACATCGACTTGGGACCCTTGAAGTAGTCGTCGCGGACCTTGAGCATCCAGGTCGGCTGCTGCTCCGCCTCGCCGAAGTGAACGTTGATCAGTCCGTCGATCACCTTGCGCGTCATGGCAACGAAACCTTGCTGTCGGCAATCTGTTTGGCCCAGCGATAGTCGGCCTTGCCGTTACCCAGGCGCTTCACCTGTTCGACGACGATGAACTCTTTCGGGGCTTTGTAGCGGGCGAGCTGTTCGGTGCAGTGCTCATGCAGTACCTCGGGATCGACGTCGTTGCGCAGCGCGATCAGAGCCACTATCTCCGACCCCCATCGCTCACTTGGGCGGCCCACGACCAGGGCGTCGGTGACGGCAGGATGCGCGCGTAGCACCTCTTCGACCTCCTCGACGAAAACCTTCTCTCCACCGGTGTTGACCACCAGCGAGTCCCGGCCGAGAAGCCGCAGCGTCCCGTCCGGCGCCAGCGAGCCGCGGTCACCGGAGATCACCACCCGGGCACCGTCGACTTCGGGGAAGGTCTTTCGGGTGGCGTCGGCGTCGTCGAAATATCCCAGCGGGATCCGGCCAGCGCGGGCCACCCAGCCGACCTGATCCTCACCGGCATCCAGAAATCGGCTGTAGTCCTCGGCGAGAACCAGTGCGCCCTCGCGCAATTCGAAGGTGTCCTTGTGGTCACCGCGCATGCTGCGGCCGAACCCGACGTTGCCGGTCTCCGAGGACCCGTAGCCATTGATCAGGATGATGTTGGGAAGCAGCTCCAGCAACGCGTGCTGGTGCTTGAGGTTGGTCGCCGCTCCCCCGGTGGCCAGGGCGAACAACGAGGACAGGTCGTAGTCGCCGCGCCGCAGCTCGTCGACCAGCGGGGCGGCATAGGCATCGCCGACCATCGTCATCATCCCGACCTTGTGCCGCTGCGCGGTGGACAGTACGTGCTGCGGGTCGAATTTCGGTGAGTCGTAGAGCACCACCGTCTGTCCGTTGAGGACGGCGGCGAACGCCGTCCACATTCCGGCGGCGTGCATCAGCGGGGACACGGCGAACCACGGCGCGCCAGGAGTGCCGAGCTTGTCGTGGATATCGGTGACCGACTCATGGTCGGCCCCGTTCATCGAGACGGCGTAGGTGTCGGCCTGGCGCCACATCACGCCTTTCGGTCGACCCGTGGTGCCGCCGGTGCAGATCATCAGGACATCATCCGGTGACGGCTCGATGTCCTGATCCCGATCACCCTGCGCCAGCGCATCTTCCAGATCGATCGCGCCCGGCAGGGCTGCTTCGTCGCTGCCGTCCTCGATCGAGATCAGCAGCTCGGCGCTGTCGGGCGGCAGGACATCGGCGAACTTGGCGCCCAGCGACCGGTGGTAGATGACCGCACGCGGCTTGACGTACGCGAGCAGTTCGGCGACTTCGCGGGGCGTGTAGTGGTGGTTGACGTTGACCGGCACGACCCGGCCCTTGAGACAACCGATCACCATGTCCGGATACAGGTCGTTGTGCATGATCAACGCAACCCGGTCCTGGCCACACTCCCAGTTCTCGAGGTCGGCCCGTTCGCGCTGCGCGCCGAAGCCCTTGCCCGCCAGAAAGTTCGCCAGCCGCCGCGTCCGATCAGCCGAATCGGCGAAGGTGCTGGTGCGCTCGCCGCAGATCGTCATGGGCCGATCGGGGATGACCTCGGCGATGGCGTCCAGGACGGCGCCGATCGTCCATTCGGGCACCGGTCAGGCCGCCGACGACACGGACACGCCGAGTAGATCCAATGCGTTGTCCCGCATCACCTTCCGGGTGTCTTCGGCACTGAATTCGGGGAACTGCGGAATGTCGGCGGTGAAACTCATCGGATCGGCCAGCCCCTCGCCGTGCGGCCAGTCCGAGCCGAACAAGATCTTGTCCACGCCGATGGTGTCGGCCAGCAGCTTGACGTCGTCCTCGTAGTACGGCGCGATCCAGACGTTGTTCTTCAGCTGCGCGACCGGATCCTCCTTGAAATGGTACGGCGCGGTATTGGCCGCCTTCTTCAATCGCTTGATCAGCCGGTAGACGAAGTACGAACCGTTCTCGATGCTGGCCGCCTTGAGCTTCGGATGGCGGGTGAACACCTGGTGCACGATCATCGACGCCATCGAATCGTGGATGGCGCGGTCGTCGAGCAGCACCTGATCCAGCGGATCCTTTTTGCCGAATCCCTCGAACGTTGCCTTGCCGCCCCACTGCGCCGCGATCGCGAGGTAACCACTGTCGGACAGGTGGAAGACCACGGGAACCCCCGCCTCGGCCAGCCGAGCCCACACCGGGTCGTGCAGCGGGTCGCCGAGCGAGCGCGGTTTGACCACTCCAGGCACCGGAGCCGGCCGCACGCAGACGATCTTCGCGCCGCGGCTCAGCACGAACTCGACCTCCGCGACCGCGGCGTCCGGGTCGGCCAGTGAGATGATGGGCGCCGAGATGAACCGGTGGTCGGGCCGGTCGAAGCCCCAGTCCTCGTCGAGCCATAGGTTGAAGGCATGCACCGAGGCCATGGTCGCCTCGACGTCGTGCTTGAGCGCCTCCTCGACGCCGCACGCGAATGTCGGCAGCATGAACACGGTTTCGAGGTTCTGTTTGTCCAGGATCTTCAGCCGGGCGTCCCGGTTCTGGTATTCGGGGTGGTCGCTGAGCCGGTCGACCTTCATCAGCGACGCCGGGTCGACACCTTCGGGGATCTCACCGCGGAACAACAGATCCAGGCATCCTGGCTCGATGATCGGGTCGAACGTCGGGTTGGGGATGAAGTGGTTGACGACACCACCGATCACCGCGAAGGTGCGCTTTCCCTCCGTGAGCATCTGCACGCCACGGCGCTTGAACTCCTTGGGCAGATGCCGGGTGAACGAATCGGTCGGCTCGTAATAGTGGTTGTCGACGTCAATCGCCTTGTAGTCCAGAGTCATCGGTGTCGTCCTCTCACGTCAGGGGCGGGAAGTTCGGGGGCCGCTTCTCGAAGAACGCGGTGATTCCTTCGATGAAATCGGGGCGCTGCATGGATTCGTGCATGAGCGTCTCGGCTCGCCGGCTGGCGTCTTCCGCCTCGCGCAGTGCGTCGCCATAGACCTGCCGCTTGATGACAGCCAACGAGCTCGGCGCGCAGTTGGCGGCGATTTCCTCGGCGTATTCAATTGCGCGGCTCAGCAACTCGTCAGGCGGCACAACTTCTTTGACCATGCCGAGCTCGAACGCCTCCTCGGCGTAGAACACCCGGCCGCTCATCAGCAGATCCAGCGCCGCGCCCCAGCCGACGACTTTCGGCAGAATCCACGAGATGCCGTACTCGGCGATCAGGCCGCGGCGCGCGAACGACGTGGTGAACTTGGCGCCGGCCGCGGCGAATCGAACGTCGCAGAACAACGCCTGGGTGAGCCCGATGCCGGCACAGGCTCCGTTGATCGCGGCGATCACCGGCTTGGTGACGGTGGTGACGAACAGCGGATGCCGCTCCCCCACCATCTTGGTCAGGTCAGCCTCGCCGGCACTGTCGACACTGGCCGAACTGATCGACGCCAGGTCGCCCATATCGGCGCCCGCACAGAAAGCCCGCCCACGTCCGGTCACCACGATGGCCCGCACATTCGGATCGGCCTCGGCAGCATCCATGCCCGCATAGAAGCCGGCGGCCAGGCCACCGCCCCACCCGTTCATCCGTTCGGGACGGTTGAACGTCAGGACCGCCACCCCGCTGTCGAGCACTTCGTAGAGAACGGGCTTGGCAGCAGCGGACGTCGCGGTTAGGTCGGCCTTGGTTTCGGTCACCTAGGGGTACCTCCGAGAATGGCGCGCCAACATGCGGATTTGTCCATACTGTACACCTATCGGTATCCCCTTCCGCAATCAGTGTTCGATGAGGCCGAGCCGCCGGTATGCCTTCTCGATCTGAGTCTTTCCAGCGTCGGGCAATTCAGTCTGCGGCGGGCGCGAATGCGGATAGCCACCGATCGGCAATCCCAGCAAGGACGCGGCGTACTTGAACGCGCCGCCCCAGTGGGTGAAGTAGTCGGGACGACCCGGGTAGCAGGTGAACCAGTTGCCCATGTCGATACCGAACTGATCGAGTCCGGACCGCTCGGCGTAGTCCATCGCATCGATGAGTTTGTCGGCCCAGACCAGCTCCCAGTACTCGGAGATGATCGGCCGCTGCGGCGTTTCGTTCAGATAGCCCGCGGTCCCCAGCTGGGCGGGGCCGACGATCCCGGCTCGCAACCAGCCCGCGCGGTACACCGTGAGATCGCATTCCCAGATCACCAGGCCCGGCGCCAGCTCGTGCAGCAACCGGGTATTTCCCGGACGGAAGGCACCCTCCTTCGTCGCGCACACCGCAGGAATCTCGGCGTAGATACGTGCCCCCTCCGCGGGCGTCAGCACGTATCCCGACGATGGCGAGTTGAACATGCCGAGCGCGATGTCGGTGCGATCGGCGACGTAGTGAAAGAAGCGCAGCACGCCCTCACCGCCATGGGTTTCCATCATCGGCGTCTGGATATAGGCGATGTCGGCGCCCGCTTTCTGGGCATGCCGGGTGAGTTCCAGGCAGTCCTTGGCGGCCGTGGCCGCGGTGCAGGCTTGGATGACGACGTCGGGGTTGGCGCGCCGCCCCTCCTCAATTGCGACTTCCAGCAACCGCTTTCGCTCATCGAGCGTCAGCGACCAGAACTCGGCGATACCGCTGGTGCACCACAGCATCGGATGCTTGAGCTCCCCGACGCAGTACCGCACCAATGCCCGATAGGCGTCCCAATCAATCTCGTCACCGTCGGTTCCGGAAAACGGTGTGTAGAGGCTGTCGCCGATACCGTGCAGTCCGGTGCGTGCCCAGTCCCGGGCATCGCGCGCTGTGGCCATCACTGCTCCTCAGGTGAAGTCGGACCCGCCGTCGACGTTGATGTTGGCGCCGGTCATATACGAGTTGCGTTTGGAGGCAAGGAAGGCGACGACGGGACCGATCTCGTCGGGCAGCCCCGCGCGCGGCAGATGCGCCGGATGGCCGAAATGTTCGTCGATGGCGGCCATCAGCGCGTAGGGATCGTTGCCGTCGACACCGACCGACTCGGCCCAGCCGGTGAGCGCTTCCGAGGCGATGCTGCCCGGTGAGACGACGTTGACCAGGATCTCATCGGACGCGAGGTGCAGCGACAGGTTCTTGGAGACGCTGGCGACCATGGCCTTGGCTGCGGTGTATGCCGACAGCCGCGGGCTCTGCCGTTGCGTGGACTGCGCGGCGAAGTTGACGATGCGCGCCCACTCCGCGGCCCGCAGCAGTGGTAGCGCCGCCCGCACACAACGGACCATGCCCAGAGCGCCCTCGTCGATCGCGGTGCGCCACTGGTCGTCGGTCAGGTCGTCGAAAGTGCCTTGCACACTTGGCCCGACGGCATTGATGAGGATGTTGAGCCGGCCGCCCCACCGCTGCCGGATCTGGGCGAACACGTGCTGAACCTGGGTGTCGTCGCCGGTGTCGGCCACCAGTCCGACGGCATCCGGGCTGCCTCGCCCGCTCAGTTCTTCGGCCGCAGCGTCGAGCACCGCAGCCGTACGGCCGATCAGCGCGATGCGGGCGCCGTCGTCGGCCAGGCATCGCGCCGCGGCCAGTCCCATTCCGCGACCGCCGCCGACCACGACGGCGGTCGCGTCACCGAGCCCGAGATCCACGACCGGTTGGGCTTACGTACCGGTCCAATTCGGCGCACACTTCTCGGCGAACGCGACGGCACCTTCGCGGGCGTCGTTGGAGGTGAACACCGGAATGATGAGTTCCATCTGCTTCTTCCACATCTCCGCCCGGCTACAGTCGGCGGATTGCAGCAGCACGTCTTTGGTCGCGGCGAGGGCGAGCGGGCCGTTCGCGCTGATCTTGCCGGCCAGTCCGATCGCCCCGGCCAGGTCGGGGTCGCTGTCGAGCTCGTCGATCGCGTCGGCAAGTCCTCGGCTAACAGCAAGATTCACCGCATTGCGCGCTTCGGGTCGATTGATCGTGATGATCAGTTTCCGGCCTTGGCGTTCCCGCAGCACTGCGTCCGACACCCGCGGCTCCTCCACTGTCTGGTTCGCTGGTATCGGTAAAACCTACTATAGGCTTTACAGTAACGGGACGAGACCGAAGGATTCGGAGCGGAGACGCAGTTCACACCCCACTTCGGGGTAAAGTTTCCACCCGCTGATTTTCGAACGGAAGGTGGACCTGCAGTGGCCAAGCCAGCGACCGCCGCCAAGCGGCCCCGGCGCGAGCGTGGGTCGATCAATCCCGACGACATCATCGCGGGTGCCTTCGAACTCGCCGAGCAGGTGTCGATCGACAACCTGAGCATGCCTTTGCTGGGCAAGCACCTCGGCGTCGGCGTCACCAGCATCTACTGGTACTTCCGCAAGAAGGACGACCTGCTCAACGCGATGACCGACCGGGCTCTGGGCCAGTATGTGTTCGCCACGCCCTACGTCGAGGCGGCCGACTGGCGTGAGACGTTGTCGAACCATGCGCGCGCGATGCGAAAGACATTCATGGGCAACCCGATCCTGTGCGATCTGATCCTGATCCGCTCGGCGCTGAGCCCGCGGGCAGTGCGGGCCGGTGAGCAGGAGGTCGAGAAGGCGATCACCAGTCTGGTCGAGGCCGGCCTGTCCGCCGAAGACGCATTCGACACCTATTCGGCGGTGTCGGTGCACGTTCGCGGTTCGGTTGTGCTGCACCGGCTTTACGAGAAGAACCGGGCCGCCGGCGAGGATGCCCACCAGCTCGAGGACGCGATCATCGGCAATGCCGAGAGCACGCCGCTGCTCGCCAAGGTCAGCGCCGAGGGGCACCGGATCGGCGGCGCCGATGAGCACAACTTCGAGTTCGGCCTGGAGTGCATCCTCGACCACGCGGCGGCGCTCATCGAGGAAGGCAAGAAATCCTCATCGCCGAAGTCGCGCCGGAAGGGTTAGTCAGCTCTCTCCGCGAGCAGACACAAACTCGCACTCCGGAGCCCGAAAACGCGCGATTTTGCGTCTGCTCGGCGCAGAACCTAGACCTCGATGACGACCGCGCCGCCCTGGCCGCCGCCGGCGCACATCGCCGCGACACCGATGCCGCCGCCCCGACGGCGCAGCTCGTAGATCAGCGTGGTGATCATCCGGGCGCCGGAGGCCGCGATGGGGTGGCCGAGACTGCAGCCGCTGCCGGAGAAGTTCACCAGCTCCTCGTCGATGCCGTACTCCTTGCAAGCCGCGATCGGCACCGAGGCGAAGGCCTCGTTGATCTCCCACAACGCTACGTCCGACGGCTTCAGGCCCGCCCGGCCGAGCACCTTGCCGATGACGGCGACCGCGCCGAGGCCGGTGTCGCGCGCGGGCACGCCCGCGGCTCCCCACGCCTTCACGGTGGCCAGCACGTCGAGTGAGTTGGAGCTCGCGTAGTCGCGCTCGGTCAGGGCGACGGCGGCGGCCGCGTCGTTGGTTCCGCTGCTGTTACCGGCGGTGATCGAGAATCCCTCGATCTCGGGGTGCAGCACCTTGAGACCGGCGAGCTTCTCGACCGTGGTGTCGCGGCGCGGGTGCTCGTCGACGGCAAATTCGGTGACCGAGCCGTCGAACTGCTCGACCTTCAGCGGGATGATTTCGTCGGCGAACTTGCCCGCGTCCTGGGCGGCGACGGCACGCTGATGGCTGCGCGCGGCCCATTCGTCGAGCTGTTCCCGGCTGATCCCGTAGGACTGGGCGGTGTTCCAGCCGACGGTGATCGACATGTCGCGCGCCGGCGCATCGGGGGTCTCGACGTGGATCGGCGGCAGCCAGCGCTCTTCGAACTTCAGCTCTGGGCCGGGGATGCGCTGGTTCATCAGGGGCGTCATCGACAGTGACTGCACACCACCGGCGACGAGCACGCGCTCCATGCCCGAACCGATCTGAGCCGAGGCGTTGCCGATTGCCGTGAGGCTGCCCGCGCAGTGCCGGTTGACGGCCTGACCGGGCGCGTTCTCGAAGCCCGCGACCAGCGCGGCGTAGCGGGCGAGATCGCCGCCGCCGTAATGCGATTCGGCGATGATGACGTCGTCGATCGCGTTCGGGTCGATGCCACCGCGGCGAACCACCTCGGGCAGCACGGCGCCCAGCAGCACCTCGGGCGGGGTGTTGACCAGCGTGCCCTTGAACGAGCGACCGATCGCGGTCCGGACGGCACCGACAATGACTGGTTCGGGCATGACGACCTCACTTCGACGTTGAGACGTTGCGCTGTGCGCAACGTTACAAAAATAACAGAATCTGTAGCGTTGACGGTAAGTGGTCCACGTCACTCACGGTTCTGGCACGAAAAAGTGCTCGTCACGCAGCCGGAACGCCTCTTTGGCCCCGACCTGGGCCCGGGTCTTGACGAAGTTGAACTCCCCCGGTGCGAACTGCAGGTTGGTGCCGTACGCGTGGAACAAATAGCTGGCAACTTCTTCACCCTGGTAGGCCTGGCTCTGCTCGACGAGCCGGAAGGCCTCCTTGGCGATGACGACGCCGTCGGCAGGCATCTTGGCCGCCTTCTCGGCCCAGTAGCGAGCCCGGGCCGCGACCGAGCCGGCGTCGCAGGTGTCGGTGAAGACGCCGAGGTGCTCGACGTCGCCCGCGGTGATGATGTCACCGGTCAGCAGCAGCCGCCGGGCCAAGACCGGGCCGAGCCGGTGGAAGAACATGTGCAGGCTGCCCAACGCGGGTCCGAGGAACCGGGTCGCCGGCATCCCGATCTTGGTGTCGCGCGCGATGACCGAGATATCGGTCATCAACGCCATCTCGAAACCGCCGCCGAGCGCGTACCCGCTGATCTCCCCGACCGTCACCTTCGGGAAGCCCATCAGGTTGTGGTAGAAGCCGAATGACCTGCGGTCCACCGTGAGTCGGCGACGTTGGCTGGGCCGGCGTTTCGCCTGCGCCTCGGACTCCTCGCCGTACCAGGCGTACGCGTTGTTCATGTTCGCGCCCGTGGAGAACACCCCCTCCGCACCCCGCAACAGCACGACGGTGATGTCGTCGTCCTCGGCAACGGCATCCAGGTGGCGGCCGACGGTCTCCCGCATCTGGGCGTCGTAGGAGTTGCGTTGCGCGGGGTTGTTCAGCGTGATGGTGGCGATGCGCTTGTCGCGATCCACCTCGAACAGCACGCGGTCGTCGTCCGTCATCGTCGGTTCCTCACCTGGGGTCCGGGTTCGAAATGAGCTTGGCCTCAATAGTTCTGTCCCGGCCGAAAGCCAGGGTGTTGCGGCGCGCGGCGGCGAGGTGGTCCTGCGCCAGCCGAACCGCGCGGTCGGCGTTGCCGTCGCGGATGGCGTCGAGCATCTTGTGGTGATCGCGAAGCGCGGCGCGCATGGTCTTGTGCCGCATCGGGTCCGGCTCGTCGCTCCACACGGACGACTCGTGGGCCGACCAGATCACCTCCAGCGAACCGATCAGCAAGATCATCGGCTCGTTGCCGCACCGAGACACCAGTGCCTCGTGAAAGCGTCGGGCGTTCGGGACATACTGCGATGTGTCGTCGAATTGTGCTTCCTGCCGGTCGATTTCGGCCTGCAAGTACGGTACGACCTCGGTCAGCCGATCCTCGCGGGCAGCGCACATGCCTGCGCAGATCGGCTCCAGGTGCATCAGCGCCCCGCTGACGTCGGCCGGGGTCGAGGAACGCGATTGCAGCACCATGCTGATCATGTGGGCGGTGCGGTCGGCCGACGGTGAATGCACGACGGCGCCGCCCATGTTGCCGCGGCGCACCGACACCAGGCCGTCGACCTCGAGCATGTGAATCGCCTCCCGCAGCGCGGGCGGGCTGACGCCGAACTCGGTGAACAGGCTCTCCTGCGAGGGCAGGACATCACCTTCCCGCAGCCGGCCCGACAGGATGTCGTCGCGCAGCCGCGAGGCGACGATCTCGGCGACGCGGGGCTGACGAATACGCGGTGCGGCGGCGGTCATCCGTCGGTCCGCGGCGTCACCCATCCGGTCCCCTCATCAGGCCATCCTTGCTATCTTGTACAAGATAGCACTACTGTTGGACTATCCGTAAAGTCGCGAAGGGCGGAATCATCGGTGGGTGACGGGGCCCGGGCGGCCGACGGAGTCGTGACGACATCACGCGATGGTGCCGTGCTGCACATCGTGCTCGACCGGATTGACCGGCGTAACTCCCTGAGCCACAGCATGATCGACGCTCTCACCGGCACGCTGGTCGCCGCGGCGAGCGACGATGCATTGCGCGCGGTCCATCTCAGCGGAGCCGGGTCGGACTTTTGCGCAGGCGTGGACTGGGTGGGCTCGAACAGTGGCGCGCAGCGCCCCCGCACCGGCGACCTGGTCCGTCGCATCCCACACACCGCGCACCGGGTCATCGAACTGGTCCACACCCTGCACCTACCCGTCGTGTGCACGGTCCGCGGGTGGGCGGCCGGTATGGGCTGCAATCTGGCGCTGGCCGCTGACTTCACCGTGGCCGCCACCGACGCCGTGTTCTGGGAGCCGTTCCTGGCCCGCGGCTTCAGCCCGGACTCCGGCTCCACCTGGTTGCTGCCCCGGCTGGTGGGAATCGCCCGCGCCAAGGAGATGCTGCTACTCGGCGAGAAGGTCGATGGCGCGACGGCGGCGCAGTGGGGTCTCATTCATCGCAGCGTCGACGATGCCGACCTCGATGCAACCGTGGCGGCGCTGCTGGACCGGCTGGCATCCGGCCCGACCGTCGCGATCGGACTGGCCAAGCAGGCCGTCAACTACGGTCAGCATGCGACCCTGAGCCAGGCCATGACGCAGGAGTTGTTCAACCTCGAACTATCCTGCCGGACATCGGACTTCAAAGAAGGCCTGGCGGCTTTCCGAGAGAAGCGTGCACCCGGCTTCACCGGGCGATGAGAGATGAGGAACCACGGATGTCCTACGACACCATCGGCTACGAGGTCGAGGGCCACACCGCCACGATCACGCTGAACCGGCCCGAGGCGCTCAACGCGTTGAGCCCGCACATGATCACCGAGTTGCGCGCCGCGTATGACCAGGCGGAGAGCGACGACAACATCTGGCTGCTGATCGTCACCGCGACGGGACGCGCCTTCTGCACCGGTGCCGACGTCAAGGAGATTCCCGAAGACGGCAAGGTGATCAACGAGCGGCCCTATCTGTCCACCTATGACCAATGGGAGGCTCCCCAGGAAGGCACTCCGCCGTTCCGGCGGATGGCCAAGCCGGTGATCGTGGCGATCAACGGAATCTGTTGCGGCGCAGGTCTGGACTGGGTGACCACGGGTGACATCGTGATCGCGTCGGAGAAGGCGACGTTCTTCGACCCGCACGTGTCGATCGGTCTGGTCGCGGGCCGGGAGATGGTGCGGCTGGCGCGGGTGTTACCGCGTACGGTGGCGCTGCGGATGGCGATGATGGGCAAACATGAGCGCATGGACGCCGCACGCGCCTATGAGCTCGGCCTGATCACCGAAATCGTGGAACACGACCGGCTTCTCGAGCGGGCCCACGAGATCGCCGACATCGTGACCCGCAACGCACCCCTGGCCGTGCGCGGCACCCGGCTGGCGATCATCAAGGGCCGCGAAATCCCGATGCACGAGGCCGAAATGCTCGCCGAGGCATTCCGTGAGCGCAACCTGCACACCGTCGACTCGCTCGAAGGACCCAAGGCCTTCGTCGAGAAGCGCCTACCCGAATGGCAATGCCGATGACCGCCGCATTCGAGACGATCCTGCTCGACTTCGACCGGACCGACCATGTCGCCACCATCACCCTCAACCGGCCCGACCAGCTCAACGCGTTCAACCGCACCATGTGCGAAGAGGTCGCCGCGGCATGGGGAATCGTGAAGAACGACAACGCAATCCACGCAGTGGTGCTGCGCGCGGCCGGGGACCGCGCGTTCAGCGCAGGCTTGGACATCAAGACCCCCTACGGCCAGCCGCAGAATGTGTGGAACCACGAGGATCCGGGCGAACTGCTCAGCCCGAAGTGGCAGAAGATGTGGAAGCCGGTCGTGTGCGCAGTGCACGGCATGTGCACCGCCGGGGCGTTCTACTTCGTCAACGAGTCCGATGTGGTGATCTGCTCGGAGGACGCCACGTTCTTCGACTCCCACGTCAGCGCCGGCCTGGTGTGCGCACTCGAGCCGATCGGGCTGATGCGCAAGATCGGCCTGGGTGAGTCATTGCGGATCGCGTTGATGGGCAACGACGAACGAGTCGGCCCGGAGACCGCTCTGCGCATCGGACTGGTGTCCGAAGTCGTCAAGCCCGACGACCTCTGGTCACGCGCGCACGAGATCGCCGCCACGATCGCGGCCAAGCCACCGTCGGCCACCCAGGGCACGGTCAAGGCCATCTGGGAGTCGCTGGACAAGCCGTATCGGGCGGCGATGGAGCAGAACCTGATCTACACCCGGCTGGGAAATCCGCTGGGTCAGGCGGAACTGGCCGAGCAGGAGAAGGTCCGGATCACCCCGACGGTGCGCTAGTGTCCGTGCACCCACTGAGCCGGCGAATTTCCGATGTCCTCGACCTGGATCCTGAGGGCCATGCGATCGAGTACGACGGCCACTGGTACAGCTGGGGTCAGCTCGCGGCCTTGAGCCGACACATCGCCACGGCCCTGCAGCCGGGTGCCCAGGTGGGAATCCTGTTGCGCAACACCCCCGCTCACGTGGCCTCGCTGCTGGCGGTGCTGTCGGCCGGCGGTTGTGTCGTGGTGGTCAACCCCTCGCGTGGCGACGAGCGGATCAGGGCCGATCTCGCCGCGCTGGACCTGCCGGTCATCATCGGCACCTCCGATGACATCACCCGACTGGCGCAGCCAGGCAACACCACAACCGTGGTGACCATCGAAGGCGAATCTGCCCAGGTAAGGCCCGGCGCGCCGATCGATAGCGGCCCGGCGACGGTGGCGGTTCGGATGCTGACCAGCGGCACCACCGGTCCACCGAAACGGGTGGATCTCACCTACGACATGCTGGCGGTCTCGGTGATCGGCACCGACTTCACCACCGCATCCGCACCGACGACGATCTCCGGCAGCGTCGCCATCGTCAACGCACCGCTGGTGCACATCGGCGGGGTGTACCGGGTGTTGCAATGTATCTGTCAGCCAAGGCCGTTCGTACTCCTGCCGCGCTTCGAGCTGGCCTCCTGGGCCGACGCGGTGCGCCGCTACGCCCCCAAGGCGGTATCGCTGGTGCCTGCGGCGCTGCGGATGGTGCTGCATTCCGACCTGGGGCCTGAGGACCTTGCCGGAGTCCGCGCCGTCACGTCCGGCACCGCGCCCCTGTCGGCCGACGACGCCGACGCGTTCACCGAGAAGTTCGGCATCCCCGTACTGACCTCCTATGCAGCAACCGAATTCGGTGGCGGCGTCGCCGGCTGGACGCTGGCGGATCATCGGAGGTACTGGCAGTCCAAGCGCGGCAGCGTCGGGCGGGCCAGCTTGGGCGCCGAGCTACGGGTGGTGTCCGAGGACGGTACGCCCCTGGAGCCGGATCAGCAGGGCCTGCTCGAGGTGAAGCCGGGTCAGTTCGGACGCGACGCCGCGTGGGTGCGGACCACCGACCTCGCGCGCATCGACGCCGACGGGTTCCTGTGGATCCTGGGCCGGGCCGACCAGGCGATCATCAGAGGCGGATTCAAGGTGCTCCCCGACGACGTACGAGCCGCAGTGGAAACCCACCCCGCCGTTCTTGGCGCATCAGTGGTCGGCAGGTCCGACGAACGCCTGGGCGAGACACCGGTCGCCATGGTCGAAATGTGCCCCGGCGAATCGGTCACCGTCGCCCAGCTGCTCGACTATCTGCGGACTCGGCTGGCACCGTACGAGATTCCCTCGGAGATCGCGGTGGTCGAGGCGATCCCACGCACCCCGTCCGGCAAGGCGGATCTCACCGCGGTACGGCAACACTTCGCCGGCGCATGACCGTTGACACCGTCGGCCGCCTACTGCGCGAACAAGCCGCCAACCGCGGCGACCATCTGCTGCTGGTCTGCGATGCCGAGCGGCTCACCTACCGCGAGGCGCAGGAACGCTCGGCCTCGCTGGCGCACGGGCTGCTCGCGCTGGGTGCGGGCAAGGGCACTCACATCGGGTTGCTCCATCCCAACAGCTCGGCGTTCGTGGTCGCACTGCTCGCCGCGGCGCGCATCGGTGCGGTCGTCGTTCCATTTTCCACCTTCTCGACCGGCCCCGAGCTGGCCAATCAACTCGTCCACAGCGACACCGAGATCCTGCTCGCCACCGCATCTTTCCGGGGACACGACTACGCCGCCCGGCTCAGGGACGTGACGGCGCCGTGGCTGCGCCACATCGTGTTCGACAACCAGGTGGTCGCCGAGTCGGAGCTGACGACGGCCATCGAAGAGGATGTCGACGGCTGCGACCCGCTGGTCATCGTCTACACATCGGGGTCCACCGGGGCGTCCAAGGGTGTGGTGCACACCCACGAGTCGCTGCTCGGACATCAGCGCAACCTCAATGAGATTCGTGGCCTGACCGCACAGGACCGGTTGTTCTGCAATTCACCGTTCTTTTGGATCGGCGGTTTGGCATTCGCACTGCTGGCGACGATGGTCGCGGGTTCGACACTGGTGTGCTCCAACGCCACCGACGCCGGTGACGTTCTCGACCTGCTCGAGACGGTCCGGCCGACGATCACCAACGGGTTCGCCGCCGGCGTCGCGCATCTGGCGCGTCATGAGAGCTTCCCGCACCGTGATCTGTCATCGATGCGGCGCGGGAACCTCTACCCGATCATGGCTCCCGATGTCCGGCCCGCCGACCCGGAGTTGCGCCATAACATGCTGGGGCTGACCGAAGCCGGCAGCGTGCTGTTACTCAGCGGGGACGAGTCCGACCAACCCGAACACCGCCGCGGTTCGTTCGGAAGGCCGGCACCGGGATTCGAGACGAAGATCGTCGACGGTGAGCTGTGCATCCGGGGCCGTTATCTGATGCAGGGCTATTACAAACGCAGCCGCGAGGAGTGCTTCGACGCCGACGGCTGGTTCCACACCGGTGATCTGGTGCGCACCGACGCCGACGGGTACGTGTACTTCCTCGGCCGGCGCGGTTCGATGATCAAAACCGCTGGCGCCAATGTCTTTCCGGCCGAGGTGGAGAAGGCGATCGCGAGACTGGGCAATGGGTTGGTCGCCCATGTGGTCGGCCTCCCCGACGCCGATCGTGGACAGATCGTAGCGGCAGCGGTGGTGGTGCCCGCCAACGGGTCGTTCGACGAAGCAGCGGTGCGCGAGAAGCTCAAGACGGAGCTGTCGTCGTACAAGATCCCGCGACGCTTTGTCGCACTGACCCCCGACCAGCTGCCGCTGATGTCCAGCGGCAAGGTCGACCTGCCCCGACTCCTCGCGGTGTTCGATGCCTGACACCGTCGATGCGCTGATCCGCGGACAAGCGAATCTCGGTGACAAGCCGTTCGTCATCGACCCGACGACCCGAATGAGCTATGCCGACCTCGACAGCGTGACAAGCACTCTCGCGGCGGGCTTCGTCGGTGCGGGTATCGGCAAAGGCACGCGGGTCGGCCTGATCATGCCGAACAGCGTGCGGTGGGTGCAGCTCGCGCTGGCACTGACCCGGGTGGGTGCGGTCCTGGTTCCGCTGAGCACACTGCTCACCGGGCGGGAACTCGCCGCACACCTTCGCACCGCGTCAGTGCAATACCTGATTGCCGTCGACGAGTTTCGCGGCCACCGCTATCTCGATGATCTGCCGGCACTTCCCGCACTGCGACACCTATGGCGGGCCGCCGAGCTACCAACGGGTGCCGGCCAGATCGACGAACTCGCCGACACGGTGGTACCGGCCGACCCCATGGTCATCATGTTCACCTCCGGCAGCAGCGGGCCGCCGAAGGGGGTGATCCACTCGCACGGCAATGCGCTGGCGGCCGTGCGATCCGGGCTGACGGCCCGCTGCATCGACATCGGCACCCGGCTGTACCTACCGATGCCGTTCTTCTGGGTCGGCGGCTTCGGTGGCGGAATCTTGTCCGCGCTGATCGCCGGGGCAACGTTGGTGACCGAACAGATCCCGAAACCAGAAGCGACGCTTCGCCTGCTGGAACGGGAGAAGGTGACGCTGTTCCGGGGCTGGCCCGACCAGGCCGAGGCTCTGGCCCGCCGGGCGACCGGTGCCGATCTGTCCGCGCTGCGCGCGGGCAGCCTGGACGCCCTGCTGCCTACCGAGCAGCGCGCCGCCCCGGGTGCGCGGGCGAAGCTGTTCGGGATGACGGAGTCCTTCGGTCCCTACTGTGGCTATCGTGCCGATACCGACATGCCGCGAACGGCGTGGGGCAGTTGCGGAAAGCCGTTCGCCGGCATGGAGGTTCGCATCGCCGACTTCGACAGCGGTGAGCCGGTGCAGCCTGGCACGATCGGCATGATCCAACTGCGCGGTCCGCACACATTGCGCGGTATCTGCCGTCGCAGCCGCGAGGAAGTGTTCACCGCCGACGGGTTCTATCCGACCGGCGACCTCGGGCACCTCGACAATGCCGGGTTCCTCTTCTACCACGGCAGAACCGACGACATGTTCAAGGTCAGCGGCGCCACGGTCTACCCGACCGAGGTCGAGGCGGCCCTGCGGGAGATCGACGGTGTGCGGGCCGCGTTCGTCACCGACGTCAACGGCCGGGTCGGCGCCGCCGTGCTCTGCGAGCGGTACGGGCTGGACGAGCTGCGGGCCGAGGCGCGCCGGAAGCTGAGTTCGTTCAAGGTGCCGACGGTCTGGGTGCTACTCGATTCCGACGAGGACATTCCCCGCGGGAGCACCGGCAAGGTCGACGTCCGCCGCCTGCGTGAGCTTCTTGCCGGGCAGGCGTAGCTTCAACAGCCATGACACTGCAAGCACACGTCGACACCTATCGCCGGGCCGGGGACCACGTCATATCGGTGGCCACGCAGGTGCCCGCCGATCGGTGGGATTCGCCTGCGCTCGGGACGTGGACCGTTCGCACACTGGTCGGCCATATCGGCCGATCGTTCACCACCGTCATCGACTACTCGGCCCGGCCGGCCGAGCGGGCGGAGGTCAGTGACTCCGCTCAGTACTACCTGGTGATCGCCCCGATGCTGACCGACCCCGAGCAGATCGATGCCCGCGCCGTGCAGGCCGGACTGTCGCTGGGTGAACGTCCGCTGGACGTCCTGCGCGAACTTCAGGATCGCGCGAGCACCGTGCTGGACACCGACGATCGGATCATCCAGACCATCGCGGGCGGTATGCGCCTCTCCGACTATCTGCCGACCCGGATCTTCGAACTCGGCTTGCACAGTATTGACCTGGCCCGCGCGATCGGTGCGCCCGAGTCGTTGCCACCCGAGGTCGCCGACAGCATCCTTACGCTCTCGCTAGACGTCGCGCGGCGTCGCGGCGACAGTCAGGCACTGTTGTGCGCGCTCACCGGGCGAGGCGCTCTTGCGGCGGGCTATTCCATCGTCTGAAATCGCTGCGCCACACCCTGTTTCACGAGGTGCTCGATCAGCGGAGCCGCTCCCGCCGCCAGGTGCTGCGACATCGCAGCCCTGGCCCGATCCTCGTCGTGTGCCTTGAGCGCGGCCAAGATGCGCTTGTGGTCGGCAACCGACTTGGCCGGCCATCCCTCGATCGTCGGGAACACCGATTCCGGTGCGTACCGGGTGATCTGGGACATGAGCTGGGCCAGTTTCGGGGAATCCGCTGCGACGTTGATGGCGCGGTGGAACTCGTGATTGAGCCGTACCGCGCGGGCATCGTCGGCATCGTAGGCCGCGACCAACTCGTCGTGAATCGAGGACAACACGGCCAGTTGGTCGTCGGTGATGTTCACCGCAGCCCGGGCCGCCAGCTCGCCCCCGACATACGCCTGCAGGTTCGAGACATCGGTGATGTCGCGATCGGTGAACGGCAGCACCACGAATCCGCGCCGCGGCAACTGGTCCAACAGACCCTCGCCCCGCAACTCGAACAACGCTTCCCGGACCGGCGTGACACTGATACCAAGCTCGGCGGCCAACTGATCCAACCGGATGTACTCGCCGGCAGGGTAGGTGCCGTTGAAGATCCGGGTCCGGACGAACCGGGCGACATCCTCAGCCAGCTGCGGGCGCGGGGCGAAATCCGGTGCGCTCATGTCAGATCCGATAGTCGGCGAGCAGCCGCTTGCTGATGATGTTCTTCTGGATCTCGCTGGTGCCCTCGCCGATGAGCAGGAACGGTGCGTCGCGCATCAGCCGCTCGATCTCGTACTCCTTGGAGTACCCATAGCCACCGTGGATGCGGAAGCTCTGCTGGGTCACCTCCGCGCAGAACTCGCTCGCCAGGTACTTCGCCATCCCGGCGGCGACGTCGTTGCGCTCGCCGGAGTCCTTCAGCCGCGCGGCGTTGACCATCATCAGGTGTGCCGCTTCGACTTTGGTGGCCATCTCGGCGAGCTGGAAGGCGATGGCCTGATGCTCGGCGATCGGCTTGCCGAACGTGCTGCGCTGCTGGGCATAGCGGATCGCCAGCTCGAAAGCCCGGATACCCACCCCGCATGCTCGGGCCGACACGTTGACCCGGCCGACCTCGACTCCGTCCATCATCTGGAAGAAACCCTGGCCCGGCTTGGCGCCAAGGACGTCGTCGGCACTCGCGACGTACCCGTCGAAGATCAACTCGGTGGTGTCGATGCCCTTGTAGCCGAGCTTGTCGATCTTGCCCGGGATCGTCAGGCCGGGCACGACTTCACCGAAGCCGGAGGGCTTTTCGATCAGGAAGGCCGTCAGATTGCGGTGTGGCTTGTCGGCACCCTCGTCGGTGCGCACCAGCGCGGCGACCAGAGTCGAACTGCCGCCGTTGGTCAGCCACATCTTCTGGCCGTCGATGGTGTATGTGCCGTCGCCGTTGTCCCTGGCCCGCGTGCGGATCGCGGCGACGTCGGAACCGAGCTCGGGCTCCGACATCGAGAATGCGCCCCGCACCTCCCCGGTCGCCATCCGGGGCAGGAAGCGCTGCTTCTGCTCGTCGGTGCCGTGCTGGCGGATCATGTACGCCACGATGAAGTGGGTGTTGATCACGCCCGAGATGCTCATCCAGCCCCGGGCCAACTCCTCGACGCACAGCGCGTAGGTGAGCAGCGACTCCCCCAGCCCGCCGTACTCCTCGGGAATCATCAGACCGAACAGCCCCAGATCCTTCATCTGGTCAACGATGGCCTGCGGGTAGGTGTCGGAGTGCTCGAGTTCCTGGGCGCTGGGGATGATCTCCCTGTCGACGAATTGCCGTACGGTGGAGATGATTTCGGTCTGGACCTCGCTCAGTCCAAGTGTCTGGGCGATGCGGGTCATGCGTTCACCTTTTCGAAGACCGCGGCCAGGCCCTGCCCGCCACCGATGCACATCGTCTCCAGCCCGTAGCGACCATCGCGCCGGTGCAGTTCGCGGGCCAGGGTCGCCAGCATCCGCCCTCCGGTGGCGCCCACCGGATGTCCGAGTGAGATTCCCGAGCCGTGGACGTTGGTGCGCTCGAAATCCGCTGCGGTGAACTTCCATTCGCGAGTGCACGCCAGGGCCTGCGCCGCGAACGCCTCGTTGAGTTCGATGAGGTCCATGTCCGCCAGCGTCAGGCCGGCCTTGGCCAACGCGACCTCGGTGGCCGGTACCGGTCCGATGCCCATCACGTTCGGGGCGACACCCGCAACACCCCACGACACCATCCGGACCAACGGCGTGAGACCCAGGTCGGCCGCGCGGTCGCGAGTCGTCACCACACACATCGACGCTGCGTCATTTTGTCCACTGCTGTTGCCTGCCGTCACCGTTGCTTCCGGATCCGATTCAGCCAGAACAGGTTTGAGCTTTGCCAAGGACTCGGTGGAGGTGTCGGCGCGGGGATGCTCATCGATCTCGATCAGCTCGTCACCAGCACGGCTGGTGACGAGGACGGGAATGATGGTCTGCGCCAGCAGACCGTCCTTTTGGGCAGCTACCGCACGCTGGTGCGAGCGGACCGCTAGCTCGTCCTGCTCGGCACGGCCGATGTCGTATTGCCTGCGCAGATTCTCTGCGGTCTCCAGCATTCCGCCGGGAACCGGGTAGTGCTTCCCGCCCGCTGTCGTACGCCCACGAGCTAGCGCATCGTGCACCGTGATGCCGCCTCGAGCCCCGCCCCACCTCATATCCGTCGAGTGGAAAACCACGTTGCTCATCGACTCGGCACCGCCGGCGACGACGAGTTCGTTGTTGCCACTCGCCACTTGCATGCAGGCCTGGATCACGGCCTGCAGTCCCGAGCCACAGCGCCGGTCGATCTGCATCCCTGGAACTGTCACCGGCAGCCCGGCGTCCAGCGCGATCACCCGGCCTATCGCCGGTGCCTCCATACTCGGGTAGCAGTGCCCGACGACCACGTCCTCGACCGCATCCGCCGGGATGCCGGTGCGCTGCAACAGACCGGTCAGCGCCGCCACCCCGAGATCCACCGCGGTCAGGGACTTGAACATCCCGTTGTAGCGCCCGATGGGTGTCCGTACGGGTTCGCAGATGACGACCTCGTCGGTCACAGGTGCCGACCGCCGGTGACCTCGAGGACCGTCCCGGTCATGTACGACGACAGGTCGGAGGCCAGGAACAGCGCCACCTTGGCGACCTCGGACGGCTCACCGGCACGACCCAGCGGTACTTCGGCGACCTTTGAGTCCCAAATACGTTGCGGCATGGCCTCGGTCATCGCCGAGCGGATCAGGCCGGGCTGGATGGCGTTGACGCGCACGCCGAGGTGGGCAAGTTCCTTGGAGGCGGCCTTGGTCATGCCGACGATGCCGGCCTTGGCCGCCGAGTAGTTGGTCTGCCCGATCATGCCGACCTTGCCGGAGATCGAGGACATGTTGACGATCGCGCCGCTCTTCTGTTCGCGCATCACCGACGAGGCCTTTTTCAGGCCGTTCCAGGTGCCCTTCAGGTGCACCTGGATCACCTGATCGAACTCGTCCTCGGTCATCTTGCGCAGGGTGGCGTCGCGGGTGATCCCGGCATTGTTCACCATGATGTCGAAGCGCCCGAACTGCTCGATGGCCGAGTCGACGAGTGCGTCGACATCGGCGTAGGACGTGACGTTGCACTGCACCGCGCGGGCGACGTCGGCGCCGCCGAGCTTATTGACCGCTTCCTCGGTGGCATCGAGATTGAGGTCACCGAGCACCACGCGGGCGCCCTCGGCGATGAACTGCTCCGCGATCGCAAAGCCGAGGCCCTGCGCTCCACCGGTGATGACCGCGGTCTGGCCGGCCAGCAGCGACATGTGAACTCCTAAGCTCCTCGAACGGACCCCCGAATGGGCAACATCATATTTCATATATGATCGCCGCAGCCAGCGCCCCCGACCCAAGGAGCCTGATGACCGGCCAGACGTCCGACGTCAGCGACGACGACTTCCGCGAAATCTTGGCGCAGACACGCCAGTTCGTGCGGACCGCCGTGGTCCCGCGGGAGGCCGAGATCCTTGCCGAGGACAAGGTGCCCGATGACCTGCGCGACCAGGCCAAGGCGATGGGCCTGTTCGGTTACGCGATTCCGCAGGAGTGGGGCGGCCTCGGGCTGCACATCGCGCAGGACGTCGAGTTGGCGATGGAGCTGGGGTACACGAGCCTGGCGCTGCGGTCGATGTTCGGCACCAATAACGGCATCGCCGGGCAGGTGCTGGTCGGGTTCGGCACCGATGAGCAGAAGTCGCGCTGGCTCGAACCGATCGCCTCCGGCGAGGTGGTCGCGTCGTTCGCGCTGACCGAGCCGGGCGCCGGGTCCAATCCGTCCGGCCTGAAGACGAAAGCCGTTCGCGACGGCCAGAGTTGGGTGATCAACGGCCGAAAGCAGTACATCACCAACGCCCCGGTGGCGAACCTGTTCATCGTGTTCGCCCGCACCCGGCCCGCCGACGACAACGGCGCTGGGATCGCGGTTTTCCTGGTGCCCGCGGACACTCCGGGCGTCGAGATCGGGGTTAAGGACGCCAAGATGGGCCAGGAGGGCGCCTGGACGTCGGATGTGAACTTCACCGACGTCCGGGTCGGCGACGACACCCTGATCGGCGGTAGCGAGGACATCGGTTACCGGGCGGCGATGACCTCGCTGGCGCGCGGGCGGATTCACATCGCCGCGCTGGCGGTCGGCTCTGCCCAGCGTGCGCTCGACGAGTCCGTCGCCTACGCGGCGACCGCGACACAGGGCGGCACTCCGATCGGGAATTTCCAACTTGTGCAGGCGATGCTGGCCGACCAGCAGACCGGGGTGATGGCCGGGCGCGCACTCGTGCGCGACGCCGCACGAAAGTGGGTGGACAACTCCGACCGCCGGATCGCGCCGTCGGTGGCCAAGTTGTTCTGCACCGAGATGGCCGGCAATGTCGCCGATCTTGCGGTACAGGTGCACGGCGGCGCGGGGTACATGCGTGGTGTGCCCGTCGAGCGGATCTATCGCGAGGTCCGTCTGCTACGACTGTATGAGGGCACCAGCGAGATTCAGCGCCTCATCGTCGGCGGCGGACTAGTCAAGGAAGCGCAGCGCAAGCAATGACAGGAAAGCTCAGCGGCAAGGTCGCATTCATCACCGGAGCAGCTCGCGGTCAGGGTCGTGCGCATGCGGTGAAGATGGCCGGCGAGGGCGCCGACATCATTGCCGTCGACATCGCGGGGAAGCTGCCCGACTGTGTGCCGTACAACCCGGCCACCCCGGAGGAATTTGCCGAGACCGTCCACCTGGTGGAGGCAACGGGCCAGCGCATCGTGTCGTCGATCGTCGACACCCGCGATCTCGAGGGACTCAAGGACGTTGTTCGAGACGGCATTGCGAAGCTGGGTCGCCTCGACATCATCGTCGCCAACGCGGGTATCACCTCGCCGGCCGCGTGGAACGAGATCACCCCGGAGGCCTTCCGAGATGTCATGGACGTCAACGTCACTGGCACCTGGAACACCGTGATGGCCGGCGCACCCGCCATCGTCGAAGGTGGTCGCGGCGGTTCGGTGATCCTGATCAGCTCGGCAGCAGGTATCAAGCTGCAGCCCTTCATGGTCCACTACACCGCCAGCAAGCACGCGGTGACCGGCATGGCCCGGGCGTTCGCCGCCGAGCTCGGCAAACACAACATCCGGGTCAACAGCGTGCACCCGGGGCCGGTCAACACCGATATGGGCACCGGTGACATGGTGGCCGAACTTGGCAAGGCGATGGAGACCAACCCGGCGCTGGAAAAGATGATGATGCCGTTCCTGCCGGTCTACATCGCCGAGCCGGAAGACATCGCCGACACGGTGTGTTTCCTGGCCAGCGATGACGCGAAACTGATTACCGCTGAGGCGATTTCAGTCGATCAGGGCTCGACTAAGTACTGAACGTGCGGGCCAGGAAGGCTACCTGATCGGCGGCGGCCTTCTCGAACCAGTCGTGGCCCGGCCAGACGTCGAAGTGGTCGCACGGGTAGTGGTGCACCACTCCCCTGCCCAACACCGCGGTCTTGACCACCGACTCGGCCGGCACATAGCGGTCGAAGTCGGCGATCTGGACCAGCAGCGGGCTGCGTAACCGCTTGGCGGCATCCGCCGTTCGGATCGAGGCGATCTGCAAACCCACCGCGGAGTCGACCTCGTTGCGCCACGTCGGTCCGGCCATCGCGGTGTAGCTTTCGTAGGCACCGTCCAGGGCCAGAGCTCCGGGCTCACCGGGATGGGCGACCAGTGGCATCAACGTCGGTCGGCGGCCGCGGGCCACGTCGATACGGCTCTTGAGCCCCACCATTGTCCACTTCAAAGCCTGCCCGACATCGCGGTGCTCGACGGCCGCGCGGCTGACCGCCACCCCGCTTGTCAGCGGCGTCATCGCGATGACTCCCGCGACATCGGCATGATCGGCAGCCACCCGAATGACATGGCCGCCGGACATCGATGAGCCCCAGAGCACAACGCGATTCGGATCGACGCCAGGTAGTCGCTTGGCCGCAACGATCGCGGCTTCGAAGTCGGCGATCTGCGCCGAAACCGAAACAGTTTGGCGCGGTGTGCCTTCCGAGGCGCCGAAGCCGCGGTAGTCGATGGCGAGCACGTCGACCCCGGCGGCGCTGATCCGCTCGGCGAACGGCTCCAACCCGGAGTCTTTGGTGCCGCCGAAGCCGTGGCCCATCACCACGATCGGGCGTCCGGCCGGGCCCGCGAATGCGTCACCTTGCCCTGGGAAATACCAAGCGCTGCACTGCACTCCGCCGGAGTCGAAGGTGATATCGCTGCGGCTCATACGGCCACCCTTCGGCGATGTAATGCGGCCCGCTTCATGCCGGCGGGCAGTTCGCGCGTTCGGATGTCATGGTCGTAATGGAAATAGTCGACCTGCTGGGTGTGCCGGGGCCGGTCGGTGCAGTGCCCGACATAGAGTTGCTGGTCGGCGTCGATGACCCGCTCCATCTCGGCGGTGGGTGGTAGGGCGTACCGGCCCACCGCGTATGCGGCCAGCAACTTCGCCTGGCACTCGATGAAGGGGAACAGCGTCGGCACTGCCTGCGCAAACCCGATGAACACCAGATTGTCCATGCCCGGGGAGAACATTCGTTTGTACAGCCGGATGGCGTCGTCCGGCGCGTTGATGAACTCGGGGTCGAAGAACGGGAACGTGATGTTGTAGCCCGTCGCGTACACGATCACGTCGAACTCGCCGCTGGTGCCGTCGTCGAAGTGGACGGTGCGTCCGTCGAGACGACTCACGTTCGGCTTGGGGATGACGTCACCGGACCCCAGCCGCAGCGGCAGCTCCACGGACTGGGTGGGGTGCGCCTCGAAGAGTTTGTGATTCGGTGCGGGCAGACCGTACAGCTGAGGATTGATGCCCATTGCAGGCGCCAGCAGCTGAACCGCCTTGCGCTGCCAGGACAACGGAATGTGCGGCGACGTCTGCCAGACGCTGTCACCCGGACGGCCAGCGATGTACTTCGGCACGATCCAGGCGCTCGAGCGGGTGGACAGGGTCACGGTGTTCTGCAACGTCCTGGAGGATAATTCGACGGTGATATCGGCAGCGCTGTTGCCGATACCGACCACCAGGATCCGCTTGCCGGTCAGGTTCAACGGGGTCTGCGGATCAATATAGTGGTGGGAATGGATTGTCTCGCCGGTGAATTCACCGGGGAAGTCCGGGTAGCGGGCATCCCAGTGGTGGCCGTTGCCGACAACCAGCAAATCGAACTCGTGGGTTGTTCCGTTCTGGTCGGTGATGTCCCAGTTTCCGTCGGCGTTGAGTTCGGCGTGCTGCACGCCATTGTTGAACTCGATGTGGTCGAGCAGTCCGAAGGTCTCGGCGTAGGAGTCCAGATAGGTCTTGATATCGCTGTGGTGCGGGAACGACGGAAAGTGCTCCGGGATCGGAAAGTCCTTGAACGACAACCGTTGTTTGGAGGTGTCGATGTGCAGGGAGCGGTAGGCGCTGCTCAGCCCGTTGGGATTGGCGAACGCCCAGTTGCCGCCGATGCGGTCGGACAGCTCGAAGGTGGTGTAGGGCACGCCGTAGTCCTTGAGCATCTTGCCCGAGGTCAGTCCGCTGATGCCCGCACCGATGATGGCGGTGCGCGGCAGGGATTCGCCCACGTGTGCTCCTAGTTGCTGATCAGTTCGAGTGTGCCGAGATCGCGGATGGCGGCGCATCCCCGGCGCAACATCGCGGCCATCATGTCGTCACCACGTTCGGTTTCCACTGCGAACGCACAGCCGAGCGCGGAGATCAGCGGCACCTGGATCATCCCCAACAGGTAGTCGTGCCAGCAGTCCGCCTCGTCGTAATCGTTCACCCCGGTGGCGAGCAGCGCCCGGTGGTATTCCCCCACCAGGTCCTTCTCCGCCTCGGCCCGCAGCGCGGGTTCCAGGCTGGTGCCGGTGAAGTACGCCAGGTCGCGCCCGGCCAGCCCGACCCCGAGGGTCTGCCAGTCGACCACGCTGACGCGCTCGCCGTCGAAGAGCAGATTGTCCAGCCGATAGTCGCCGTGCAGCAGTGCGAACCGCTGCGGTGCGTTCAACAGCCACGGCGTTACCAAATCCATAGCAGCAACGAGTGTTTCGGCGTCCTCGGCGTTCAGTCGGGTCCCGAGTTTCTCGATCGTGATGCCCGCGGCCATCTTCGAGATGTCACCGAGACCGCGGATGGCGTCCTCGCCGACGACGGACATCGCCAGGCCTGGGAAGGTCTGCCACCGCTCGTCACACCAGGTGGGCCCGTGCAGACCGGCGAGGGCTCGCACGGCCAGGCGTGCCTCGGACAGACCGCAGCCGGCGATCTGGTCGCCCTGGACGGCCGGGGCTTGGTCGGCGAGCAACAGCGCGTAACTGGCTCCCTCGTCGGCGATTTCGACGTGGTAGCACCGCGGGATCGGGATCGTCACCAGATCGGCGACGGACTGATAAAACGCGCACTCACTGCGGTAGCCCAGCGTCACCCGGTCGCGTACGGCATCATCACCGGCGGGCAGCTTGAGGATGAAGCTGTCGGGCAGGTTGTCGGGGTTGCTCGCATAGCTTGCTGCAACACGGAAGGTGGCACCCGTCTGGCCAGTGCCCACCGGTGTCACGTCGACGCTCTCCACCTCGATCGGCGCACCGGCGGTGCTGAGCACGTCGGCCAGCCAGTTTCCGGTGACGTCCGAGGGGTAGCGAGGGATCGCGGTCGCGGCGCTCATGGTGTCGGTTGCCTTCTGTCGGAGCGTTGTCGGTCGACGAACCGCACAGCCATTCGGTTGAGCAAGCCGGGTGCCAGACGGGCGAAAAGCCATGCCGCGCGGGCCTGACGGGGTGCGACCAGGAGGGCCTTGTTGCGTTCGATGGCCCGCAGCGTATCGGCGGCCAGCCGGTCGGGGCTATAGAAGGTCTCACTGCGCTGGCCCATCTGATAGAACTCGCGGCCGTTGAAGTCGCCGAGCCAGCCCTTGTCCAGAATCGGGGTGTCCACCGCGGTGGGGCAGATGGCCAGCACGCCGACGCCGTGGCCGAGGGCTTCGGTGCGCAGCGCCAGCGACAGGCCGACGACGGCATGCTTGGTCATCACGTAGCTGGTGATCCGGCCCGCGGCCGCCAGACCTGCCATCGACGCGGTGTTAACGATGTGGCCGCTGCGCTGGCGAACCATGTGCGGGTAGGCGGCGTGGACGCCGTGCACGACACCGCGGATGTTCACGTCGATGATGCTGTTCCACTGATCCAGGCTGAGCAGTTCGGTGTCACCGCCCCAGGTGATTCCAGCGTTGTTGAACAGCAGATCGATGCGGCCGGTCCGCTCCACGACACCGTCGACCGCATGCTGGACGGCGGCGGCGTCGGTGACGTCGAGTTGCCGAGCACTACCCCGCTTGCCCAACGATTTTGCGGTGCGTTCGGCGGCCGCGCCGTCGATGTCGGTGCACAACACGTCGGCTCCGGCGCCAGCCAGCGCCCCGCACAGCGCCGCACCGATTCCCGAACCCGCCCCCGTGACGAGGGCTTGTCGTCCGGCGAACCGCGTCACGCCGAAGCCATCCGGTCGACGTGCGCGAGCACGTCGGGATAGCGCTTGAGGTGAGCACCGCCGTTGAGGTCCAGGACCTCGCCGGTGAGCCAGGATGCTTGGTCCGAGCAGAGGAAGAGCACCGCCTCGGAGACGTCCTCGGGGACCCCGACCCGGCCAAGAGGAGTGTTCTCGATGTAGTCCTCGAGGACACCGTCGGCCATGGTGACCAGCTCGGTCAGCGGCGTGTGGACGAAACCGGGCGAGACGGCGTTCACCCGGATTCCGCGCGGGCCGAGCTCGAGGGCGGCGACCTGGGTCAGCATGGCCAGCCCGGCCTTGGCCGAGCAGTAAGCACTCATCCCGGGTGCGGCGAGGCGGGCGTTGAGCGAGGTGATCGAGACCAGCGATCCACCCTCGCGCAGGTGGCGACCGGCGTGCTTCATCACGATGAACCCGCCCGTGAGGCAGCAGTCGACGATCGCCCGGAAGTCCTCGACAGCCAGCTCGGTGATGCGGCCGAAGCCGCCGAAACCGGCCGTGTTCACCACGATGTCGACGTCTCCGACGGTGTCGAATAGCGCTGCGACACTGGCTTCGTCGGTGACGTCCACACCGGCGGCGTCATGCGGCGCGCCGAGCTCGGTGGCTCGCTCTGCGGCGCCGTCGGCGTTGCGGTCGGCTATGGTCACGCGCCGGCCGCTGGCGGCCAGCCCCTGGGCCACTGCCCAGCCGATCCCCGATGCGCCACCGACGACCACCGCCCGTTGCGCTGCACTCTTCGACATCCGACCTCCTGAGGACGCTCGCGCGGGGCCCGCTCAAGTCGCGTCTACTGTAAGACATACGGCAAGAGTCGCGGCAGACAACTCGATCAGGCTGTCCCAGATTCATCCGTTGCCTTGTCATCGGACCCGAGCACCGCCTGGGTGAGGATGTCCAGAATCCGGGCGTGCAGCGCATCGGTGTCATCTTCGCGCGCGATGCTGCTGAGAAACAGTGCCGATCCCGCCGCCATCGCGATGACGGCGTGGGCGTCGTGTTCCAGACCGGCGGCTTCAGATGCGAACAAGGCGACCGCCGGTCCGCTGAAGTTCGCCCACAACCTTCGGCGCATCTCGTCGTTCTCCGCCATCGCGAGTAGCAGGCCCGGCACGGCGGCGCGCACTTCCGGGCGTCCGAACAATTGGCGGCTGCCCCGTACCACCCATGCAATCCAGCCCGAGCGGTCGGTGCCTGCGAACGGCGCCAGATCCGGCGCGGCACCGAGTATCGCGTGCAGCACCAGCTCCGCCTTGGACGACCAGCGGCGATTGATACTCGAACGGCTCACTCCCGAACGGGCCGCAATCAACCGCAGACTCATCTCGTCCCAGCCGACGTCGACAAGCAATTCCCTGGTGACCTGGAAAACGCGGTCGTCGATGGAATCATCGCGCGGGCGACCCGCCTTGGTGTCCTCCACGAGAGCAATTGAACCCCACGCCGAGCAAGCCGATGGGGACGTCAACCTGAACGCCCACCGCTGCGCCAGCGGTTCAGCAGCGACTTACGTTGCTGTAGAAGGGCTTCGGCGCGGGCGACAGGGTGGCGCGGTCGACGTAAAGCTACGCGGTGAACGATTCGACAATGGCGTCGGCCGGCGAACGCCACGTCATCCCGAGGTCGGCCAGCGTCGCCGAATCATCCGTCGGTGTTGCGGCGGTGAGCAGCAGCGCGGCCTCGTAGCTCAGGCCGTCCCCAAGCGGGACGAAGCGTCCGACAACGTCACCTACCCTGCCGGCAGTTCGAAAGATTCTCTGGTTCATTGGTATCCGAGTGAATCGGCGGCCGCTGCCGCGCTCCAGTGCATCGACCATCTCGTCGAAGGTGAGCAGCACTCCGCCACACACATACCGCCGCGGCCCGCGCCCCGGCGTCATCAGCGCGGTGTGCACATCGGCCACGTCGCGGACATCGATCATCTGCATCCCGCCGTGTAACTTCGGCGCGACACCGAAGCGCACCATCGGAGCCCAACCACGCTCGGTGACACCAGGTGCGGTGTGAAACGCCGCCCCGACAACACTCGAGGGATAGGTGACGACCACCGGGGCGCCCTGCTGCTGCAGTCGGCGCGCCACCCGGTCGGCGTACCCCTTGGTCTGGCCATAAGCGCTGCGCCCCACCGCCGTCGGCGAATCCGGTCCGATGATGCCGTCCGGCGGCGGGAACAAAGCGCTGTAACTGCTCACCGACACCACCGGGTCAAGGCCCGCATGCACCGCTCGGGTGAGCACCGACTCGGTGGCGTAGGCGTTCACCTGCCACATCAACGCATCGCGCCGACTGTCCGTGCCCACCACTCCCGCGGCGTGCAACATCGCGTCACACCCGTCGAGCAACTCCGCAACCGTCGCGTCGCTGCGGATGTCACCGGACTGCACCTCAACGTCACCGCTGCTCGCCAGGCGGTCGATGACCGGCAGGCCGGCGGCGTCGGGCCCGACCAGCAGTCGCACCTGGTGTCCGGCGCCGAGCAGGCCGCGGACGCAGTGCGCTCCGACGTAGCCGGTTCCGCCGGTGACCGCGACAAGCATGACGTTCTCCTCAGATCCGGGCGGGCGCCGGCGTGCTATATTTCGGTACCAATGGTATCGCATCTACCGGGCGCGCCAATGCGGCCTTCGACAGCGTTCACATCCATGACGCTGGGCCCGCTCACGCTCAAGAATCGCTTCATCAAGGCTGCGACCTTTGAGGGCCGAATGCCGCGCGGGGAAGTCACGCAGGAACTGATCGATTTTCATGTCGAGGTGGCTCGCGGCGGAGCAGCGATGACCACCGTGGCCTACTGCGCGGTGTCGCCGGGCGGTCGGGTGCATCGCAACACCATGGTGCTCGACCAGCGGCGCGCTGCGGCGCTGCGTCCGTTGACTGATGCGGTGCACGGCCACGGCGCGCTGGTGTGCGCCCAGATCGGACATGCGGGTTTGGTGGCCAACACCCTGTCCAACCGCGCGAAGACCTTGGCGCCGTCGACACGGTTCAGCGCGCCGGCCATGGGTCTGGTGCGCGGTGCGACCGTCGAGCAACTCGACCAGGTGATCGATGATTTCGGCGCGGCGGCCCGCAACGCCGTCGAGGCCGGATTCGACGCTGTCGAATTGCATTTGGGCCACGGATATCTCTTGAGTTCGTTCTTCAGCCCCAACCTCAACAAGCGGACCGATCGCTTCGGTGGCGACACGGTGCGACGTGCCGAACTGGCGCGCCGGGTGGCCGAGCGGGTACGCGCCGAAGTCGGCGACCGCATCGCAGTGACGGCCAAGTTCAACATGGACGACGGCGTTCGGGGCGGCTTCTGGCTCACCGAAAGCCTGCCGACGGCGCAGTTGCTCGAGTCGGACGGGCACCTCGATGCGCTCGAATTGACCGGGGGCAGTTCACTGCTCAACCCGATGTACTACTTCCGCGGCGATGTGCCTATGGCGGAGTTCATCGCGTCGCAGCCCGCGCTCGTCGGTCTCGGACTGCGCGTGATCGGCAACCGGATGTTCCGCACGTATCCCTTTGAAGAGGCGTTCTTCCTACCGCAGGCTCGTCAATTCAGGGCGGCGCTCACCATGCCGCTCATTCTCCTCGGCGGCGTGAATACGATGGACACCGTCGACGCGGCACTCGACGAGGGTTTCGAATTCGTCGCGATGGCTCGTGCGTTGTTGCGTGACCCGTTGCTGATAACCAAGTTTCGCGACGGGTCCACCCGCGAAGGACTGTGTGTGCACTGCACCAAGTGCATGGCAACCGTTTACGACGGCACGCGGTGCGTGCTACGAGCGCCCGGAGACCAATAGGAGCCGAGCTCCCCTGCGCGTCGACCGTCAAAGAATGGTGGCCAGGGCCGGGATCGAACCGGCGACCTTCCGCTTTTCAGGCGGACGCTCGTACCAACTGAGCTACCTGGCCGGAAGGCACTGTCACCATCCCAAGTGCCTCACCACATACCTGGCGACCCTGACGGGACTCGAACCCGCGACCTCCGCCGTGACAGGGCGGCGCGCTAACCAACTGCGCCACAGGGCCTCACTTGTACTGCTCGCTTCAGACGATACCGTCGTCACGCGTACCCCCAACGGGATTCGAACCCGTGCTACCGCCGTGAAAGGGCGGCGTCCTAGGCCACTAGACGATGGGGGCCAGAACCGAATCACTCCGGGGTACTCACAACGAGTGCACGTTAGAGCGTCGTTAGCTTAGGGCACCACAGGCGCAATCCCAAAACCGGGCAACCGCGACCGAGGCAGTATTGTGTGCGACGCGCCCCTATAGCTCAGTCGGTAGAGCTACGGACTTTTAATCCGCAGGTCCCAGGTTCGAGCCCTGGTGGGGGCACGACGGGGGTGGGACGGTGAGCGCGGACCTTTTCCGAGATCGCCCCTCGCAATCGGGG
Source organism: Mycobacterium sp. EPa45 (assembly GCF_001021385.1). Classification (NCBI taxonomy): domain Bacteria; kingdom Bacillati; phylum Actinomycetota; class Actinomycetes; order Mycobacteriales; family Mycobacteriaceae; genus Mycobacterium; species Mycobacterium sp. EPa45. The sequence continues at coordinate 5,330,777 of NZ_CP011773.1, forward strand.
GTGACCTATCGTGAACGACATGAGTGACGCGACGCCGCAGCCTGCGGATAGCGCTGGACAAGGTCCACGCCACGGCGTCGACCGCCAGACCGGCAGGCATGTGATCGCGCGTCTGGCCGGCCCAGAACACGACCAGACCGTGCGGGCGGTCGTCGACCTGATTTCCGGCGAGCAGAGCGCAGTCGACTCAATCGTCGAAGACGCCCTATCAGAGCCCGAGCGGCTGGAGACGTTGGAGCGCCTCGGCAATCACGACGACAACCGGAGCGCGACCCTGGATCGGGTGGCCACGCTGACCGTCGAGGCGCTGGGCACTCAGTTCGCAGCGGTGTCCGTCGTCTACCCCGACCGTCAGGTGCTGGCGGGATGCAATGCGAGCGACGAAGAAATGCCGCGGGTTCGCCCCATCGAGATGTCGATCTGCAAGTACACCGTGGCCAGCCGGGAGCCGCTGGTGGTCGACGACACCCGAACGCATCCATTGCTCGCAGATCATCCGGCGGTAGCCGATGGGGTGTTGGCCTACGCGGGAATTCCGTTGATCGACAACAACGGTCACGTGGCTGGGACGTTGTGCACGTGGGACACGCGCCCGCGGCATTGGTCCAGTGGCCAGGTGCAGATCCTCAACGATCTCGCCGCAGTCGCACGCCAACGACTACTCGCGGAACCACACGACAAGTGACTGTTGTTGAAGTTCGCCACACGGGGGGATATATGACTCGATGGGTAGTGAAGCCGGGTAGCCTCCCGCTTGTGGTTCGGTGGGTGAAGTGAGCGGTCATGGCCATACGAACACTTCACGTCGAGCGTCCGCCGGCCACGCCGGTTCATAACAGCAAGCTGGCCCCGCGCAAAAAGACCTTTGCCGAGCGAGTCCGCACCGACCCGCTGAGCACGATCATCACCGTTGCCATCGATGTCTTGTCCGTGTCGATCGCGACCGCCCTCGGCACCTGGTGGGCAGTCTCCAAGCACGAGTACCCCCCGGGCCAATGGTGGGTGATCCTGTTCGTGCCGGTCGTGATCGCCATGCTCGGCGCGCGCGGCGTATACCGGCGGCGTCTGAACCGGGAATTCCTCGACGAGCTCGGCCCCATCGAAGCCACGGTCGCCATCTCGACGATGTTCCTGCTCGGCGGCATGCTGATCGGCAACGAAACCGGGCGACCCGGCGCGACGGTGGTCAAGATCTGGCTTTGCGCCGCGGTGTTGATGCCGTTCGGCCGGTTGGTCCGGGTGATCATTCAGCGCAGCCTGCGGCGCCACCACCATTTGGTCGCACCGACGCTCATCGTCGGCAACGGTCGCGTCGCCGGTCACATCATCAACCGCCTCGAGGAATTCCCCGAATACGGTCTCGGACCGGTCGGCATCATCGACGCCGAGCCATGGTTCGGCCAGCCCGGTGATCCACGTCCGGACATCCCCTACCTGGGGCCGCCGGAAGACATCAACAAAGCCATCCGGGACACGGGCGCCCAGAACGTCGTCATTGCGTTCTCCCGGACGCAGGACCAGGTGCTCACCCATGTCGTCCGGGCTGCCCACCAGAACGGGCTGCGGGTTTGGGTGGTGCCGCGGATGTTCGACACGATCGGCGAGCGAGCCCGGATAGAGCACATCGGCGGTACGCCGCTGCTGGCGCTACCCCACACCAACCCCCGCGGCTGGCAGTTCACGGTCAAGCACATATTCGACCGGGTGGCGTCTTTCCTTCTGCTGCTGCTCATTTCCCCGGTGTTCCTCAGTCTGGTGCTTCTCGTGAAGTTGAGCTCGCCCGGGCCGATCTTCTTCCGGCAGCCCCGGGTGGGACGCGACGGCCGCGTATTCGACTGCTTGAAGTTTCGGACGATGCGAGCGCCCGACGCCGCCGATGCCGCCTTCCGGCTCAAGACCGGTGCCGCTCCCGGCGGCGTCGAAGGTGTCGACCGGCGCACCAAGATCGGCAAAATCCTGCGCGCCACATCACTGGACGAACTGCCGCAGTTCCTCAACGTCCTCAGGGGCGAGATGAGCCTGGTGGGTCCGCGACCCGAACGGCCGGAGTTCGTCGAGTTGTTCGAGGCGCAGATCCAACGCTACGGCGAGCGGCACCGCGTACGAGCGGGTGTCACCGGTTGGGCCCAGGTGCACGGGCTACGTGGGCAGACGTCCATCGCCGATCGTGCCGAGTGGGACAACTACTACATCGAGAACTTCTCGATCGCCCTCGACCTCAAGATCCTGGCGCTGACCGTGCCGGCAGTGCTGCGCCGTGCCGAGTAAAGGTTCGATAACGACGCGGTTAGCTGGTGTGTGAAAAATACGGGGAGTGGGTAACCGCCAGTTAACGCATCGGGGAGCGGGGCAGTCCTGTTTCACGCGCGCCTCAGGAGTTAACATGAGTCACCCCTTGCTCACCTCGACCGATGTTATTCGTCACGCCATCGCCGACGAGGTCCGGCGCCTCGGCGGCACCGACGAGAACATCGATGACATTGCCTTCGCTGCGTCATATGCCGTCATGTGCTGGGGATTGACTGCGTCAGAAGCCAATTGACGTCTTCGTCAGTTCCGCGACGCAGCCGCCTTCGAAGCTTGATCGAGCCCGCCCGCGTGATCGGACAGGCGACGGGCGAGTGCCGCAATCCATTTGCCTGACGACGCCTCACGATCAGCCGCGCTCAGCGCGAGAAGCCATTGTTGCCGTCGGCAAAAATTGCGCTGGCAAGCATTGGCGGGTTCCGAGCCCGAAGTTGCTGGCATGACCGGCCATTGGGGCTTTGACTTCTGATTTCGTCGTCAAACTACGATATTGCCGCGTTTTCCGCCGGGCATGCGTCGCCCAAGTAATGAATTCCCTTGTCACGCTCCGCCTCTGGCGGCAGATTCCGCGGCGGGGTGTGAACCAGCGGGCTGTCGAGCGGAATTCGCCCGGTGGCCCGGTCCCAACCCCCACGAGCGCGCGGGTGCATCCGGCGACGCTTGGGCAACGTCTTGAACGCCAAATTCACCATTCGGCCGAACAGCCAATGCAGTCGCTCGTCTCGCTTGGACCATGTGTAGCCCATCAGGTCGCGGACCGGCTGATCGTAGAGACCGACCGTGACCCACACCGCGAAGGGGCCGAACGCCTTGAGATACGCCGACCACAGGAAATCTGGAATCCATTGCAGTGAAGGATGTTTCGGCATTGTCGATAGGTCAAGCACCTCACGGGTAGCCCAGTTGTTCTCCAACACGTTGCGGCACATATGGTCCCAGTAGGCTTGAAAATCCTCCCAGCTGGCCGGCACCGGCCGCATGCTCATGCCATACATTCGGTACCACGTGACGTGCTCGTCGAACAGCTGGCGCTTCTGGTCCTCGGTGAGGCCGTCCCCGAAGTGCTCGGCGGTCAGGATGGTGCCCATGAAGAACGTCGCGTGCGCCCAATAGAAGACGTCGGGATTCAACGCGCTGTAGCGACGGCCTTGGGCGTCAACACCTTTGATCGGGATGTGGTAGTCGCGCACTTCCGCTCCGGTCATGGGCGCCCGATCACCGTCGAACACCACCCCGCCGATCGGGTAGAGCGAGCGCAACAAGCGCGGTAGGCGCTCCATGAAGAAGATCGAGTGCTCCTCGACAGCGGCGCCGAGTTGGGGATGCATATTCTGCATCGAGCCGGCCCACGGCCCCTGCAGCAGTCCGCGCCAGTCGCCGAAATACTTCCACGTCAGCGAATCAGGACCGAGCGCCGCGGGCGGCCCGGAATACCCTCCGTCCGTCACCGGGCAGCCGGCTGCCGCCTGCGCGCCCTCGCTGGTGACGGGGCACGTTGGGGACGTATCTTGACTCAACTGGTGACCTTCCCGGGAAACGCCGTGGCATTTTGACTACATGCGTTGTCACCAAGAGCTTAGGAGGGATGTGACGTCGGGTCAACGACGGGGCCGCTGGTCCGGCGTTCCGCTGCCGGACCGCCAGGTGCTGCGCCGCGACGAATTGATCGCCGCCGGTGTCACGCTGCTCGGCAGCCCCGACGGCCCGGCGCTGACGGTACGAGCCGTCTGCCGTGAAGCCGGCCTCACCGAGCGGTACTTCTACGAGAGCTTCCCCGACCGGGACGAGTTCGTCCGGGCGGTCTACGACGATGTCTGCACTCGCGCCATGACGGCGCTGATGTCCGCCGCGACCCCTCGCGACGCGGTCGAACAGTTCGTGGCCCTGATGGTCGACGATCCAGTGCGAGGACGCGTGCTACTGCTGGCGCCGCAGGTCGAGGCCGTGCTGATCCACTCCGGCGCCGAGTGGATGCCGAGCTTCATCGAACTGCTGCAAAGCAAGCTGACCGCGATCAGTGATCCGATGCTGCAGAAGATGATGGCCACCGGGCTGATCGGAGCTCTGACCGCACTGTTCACCGCCTATCTGGATGGCCGGTTAACGCCGTCGCGGGACCAGTTCATCGACTATTGCGTCGACCTCCTGCTGGCCCGGGCCGCGGGTTATCCGCCGGCGACCTGACCCGCCTCGCCCGGAACATTGCCGGTCTGCTCGAGTTCGCTGGCCTGGCTCTGCTGCGCTTCAGCCTGGGCCTGAGCCAGTTTCTCCTCGTAATCGGAGCGTGCAGCGCGACCTTCCGGGCTGCCCATCGAATTACCCGGCACGCCGGCCGTCGCGAAGGTGTTGTTGCAGTTCAGGTACAACAGAATCCGGTTGCCGGGGTTGGTACCGCTGGAGTCGAGAAAATCGGCACTGCGCGATCCGGTGACGACGCATTGGTCGGTCGGCAGGAAGCTGCCGACTCGGGTGGCGATGGTCGCCGACTGGCCGGCCTGGCTGATCTTCTGCGATGCGTCGGCGTACGTCATGCCGGCGTATTCATTGATCGCGAAGGCGGTGCCGGAGCCGAACACCACAACCGATGCCGCCGTTGCGGCCACGCCGCCGATGCCGAGGACCAGGTAGTTCTTCATCGCGACCTCCGGACATATGCGTTGCCTGTGGATTTACGTACCGGATGCTGGTACTCCCTAGTGCGCAGATAGTACGCCGCGTCGCGGACGCGCGCAGCGCACCGAGGCGCCATGACTGCCAGGTAACGACATGCCCAACAATCGGAACTTGAATGTCACCGGAGTACACAGATATATTGAGTGCAACCACTAGGAACAGATAACTGGAGGGCTCATGTCGCAAGACCTGACCGACCTCGAACTTTTGCACGAGCTGGAACCGGTGGCGGAGAAGCTCATCAACCGCCACATCACGATGATGAAAGACTGGAATCCGCACGACTACATCCCGTGGTCGGATGGCAAGAACTTCTACGCCCTCGGCGGCCAGGACTGGGATCCCGAGCAGTCCAAGCTCTCCGAGGTCGCCCGCACGGCGATGGTGCAGAACCTTCTCACCGAGGACAACCTCCCGGCATATCACCGCGAGATCGCGATGAACTTCTCGATGGACGGCCCCTGGGGGTACTGGGTCAACCGGTGGACCGCCGAGGAGAACCGGCACGGCATCTCCATCCGCGACTACCTGGTGGTCACCCGCAACTGCGATCCCGTGGAGCTCGAAGAGCTGCGGATGGAGCAGATGACCCGTGGCTTCTCGCCAGGGCAGAACCAGCAGGGCGATCTGTTCGCCGAGAGCCTGTTCGACTCGGTCATGTACGTCAGCTTCCAGGAGCTGGCCACCCGGGTGTCGCACCGCAACACCGGAAAGGCGTGCAACGACCCCGTCGCCGAGCAGCTGCTGGCCCGGATCTCGAACGACGAGAACCTGCACATGATCTTCTACCGCGACGTCAGCGAGGCCGGCTTCGACGTGGCCCCCAACCAGGCGATGAAGTCGCTGCACCGGGTGCTGCGCAACTTCAAGATGCCCGGATACACGGTGCCGGACTTCCGCCGCAAGGCCGTCATCATCGCCATGGGCGGCGTGTATGACCTGCGTATCCACCTCGACGACGTCGTGATGCCGGTGCTCAAGAAGTGGCGCATCTTCGAGCGCGACGACTTCACCGGCGAAGCGGCCGCGATGCGCGATGATCTTGCGAACCTGATCACCGAGATCGAAGAGGCCTGCGACAAGTTCGAAGAGTCCAAGGCGCGCAAGCTCGAACGGGACGCGCGCCTGGCCGAGAAGCGCAGCGCCAAGGCATTGGCAGGGGCGGCGACATAGTCGACTACGCACCAGCGGCCACCGGGCTGCGGATCGGGCCCTTCGCCCTCCGCAGCCCGGTCGTCTTGGCGCCCATGGCCGGTGTCACCAACGTCGCCTTCCGCACGCTGTGCCGCGAACTCGAGGAAGAACGAGCCGGCACCGTAGCGGGGCTGTACGTGTGCGAGATGGTCACCGCCCGCGCGCTCGTCGAGCGCCATCCCGTCACGATGCACATGACGACGTTCGCTCCGCAGGAGTCGCCGCGCTCGTTACAGCTCTACACCGTCGACCCGGCGACCACCTATGAGGCCGCCCGGATGATCGTCACCGAGGACCTCGCCGACCACATCGACATGAACTTCGGCTGCCCGGTGCCCAAGGTCACCCGCCGCGGCGGCGGGGCCGCCCTGCCGTACAAGCGCCGCCTTTTCGGCCAGATCGTCGCGGCCGCAGTCCGCGCCACCGAGGGCACCTCGGTGCCCGTGACCGTCAAGTTCCGGATCGGAATCGACGACGACCACCGCACCCACCTGGATGCCGGCCGGATCGCCGAGCAGGAAGGCGCTGCTGCGGTGGCGCTGCACGCCAGGACCGCCGCCCAGCGCTACTCCGGAACCGCGGACTGGGACGAGATCGGCCGGCTCAAAGAGGCGGTGACGACGATCCCGGTCCTCGGCAACGGCGACATCTTCGAAGCCAACGACGCCTTGGCGATGATGGCCGCGACCGGGTGTGACGGAGTCGTCATCGGCCGCGGATGCCTGGGCCGGCCCTGGCTGTTCGCCGAGCTGTCCGCGGCGTTCACCGGTTCACCCGCCCCGACCCCGCCGACCCTCGGCGAAGTCGCCGACATCGTCCGCCGCCACGGCAAGCTGCTGGCCGATCACTTCGGCGAGGACAAGGGCATGCGCGACATCCGCAAGCACGTCGCCTGGTATCTGCACGGCTTCCCCGCCGGTGCCGACATCAGAAGAGCGTTGGCACTGGTCAAGACGCTGGCAGAGCTCGACGGCCTGCTGGACCGGCTCGACCGGGACGTTCCGTTCCCGGACGCCGGGACCGGACCGCGCGGACGTCAGGGCTCGGCATCATCGGTCACCCTGCCGGAGGGCTGGCTCGACGACCCCGACGACTGCACGGTGCCGGCGGGCGCCGACGTCATGCACTCCGGAGGCTGAACCGAGACAGTCTCGACATCAGTGCGAGCTGGCGATCGGACCGCTTGTCTCAGTACGATGGTGATCTTGTTGTGGGGCCGCTGGAGTGGCGGACACCCACCGACTGCTGCTAGAAGACATAGGACAGTTGAGACGGCCGCGCATCGTCGCCGGCCGAGGTGCCGAGACAACCGCACCAAGATTGCAAGCGCAGAGACGCGCACGACCACGAGTCGGAGGCGACTGGAACATGAGTGATGGCGGCAACGCCACGCCTGGCCAGCACCGCGCCCCCGATGAGGGCGAGCGGGTGACGCGCACACCCCGGGCCGCGGCCGGCTCCGCGCCGTGGGAACGCGTCCCGCCGGCCGCCCCGCCGAGCGGTAATCACACCAAGGGCGTCACGGTCGCCGATCTGATTGCCAAGGTGTCCGGCTCTCGGCCGCCGATCGAGCCCACCCGGCACCGCGCCGAGGCCGACGATCACGACGACGACGCCACTGACCTCTTCGTCACCGACCTCACGGTGCCGATCCCCGTCGTCACGGCCGCGTACGCCGACGAGGTGCCCGACCTCGAGGCGATCAATCGCGCGCGCGGATCGCTGGCCGCCGACCCCGGCCCGGCCACCCCACCGTCGAGCCCCAAAAAGAAGAAGGCCAAGTCACGTCGCAAGCCCGTGCTGTTGGCCGGGCGATCCGCAGCGGCGATCTTCGCGGTGTCGGCGCTGGTGCTGACCGGTGGCGCCTGGCAGTGGCAGTCGACCAAGAATGATCTGCTGCGCAATGTCGCGGCGCTGGACACCAATTCGCGCGACATCATCGACCCCGGTGCCCAGTTCGGCGACGAGAACTTCCTGATAGTCGGCGTCGACAGCAGGACCGGCGCAAACGGCGAGATGGGTGCGGGCACCACGGAGGACGCCGGTGGCGCCCGCTCGGACACCGTGATGCTGGTCAACGTCCCCGCCGACCGAAAGCGTGTCGTTGTGGTGTCCTTTCCCCGCGACCTGGCCATCACCCCGGCCTACTGCCAGGCGTGGGATCCCGACTCGGGCAAGTACGGCCCGGTCGCGGACAAGATCACCGGCGAGATGAGTGACGACTACCGCTACACCGAGACGAAATTGAACTCCGCGTACGCCTATGGCGGACCGAAGTGCCTGGTCAAGGTCATCCAAAAGATGTCGGGGCTGTCGGTCAACCGATTCATGGCCGTCGACTTCGCCGGCTTCTCCAAGATGGTCGACGCGGTCGGCGGCGTCGAAGTGTGCAGCACCACCCCGCTGAAGGACTACGAGCTGGGCACCGTGCTGGAGAACGCCGGGCGCCAGACGCTCGACGGCCACACCGCGCTGAACTACGTCCGGGCCCGCCAGGTGACCACCGAGGTCAACGGTGACTACGGCCGAATCAAGCGCCAGCAGCTGTTCCTGTCCTCACTGCTGCGTTCGATCATCTCCAAGGACACCCTGTTCAGCCTCAGCAAGCTGAACAACGTGGTCAACGAGTTCATCGACGACACCTACGTGGACAACGTGCGGACGAAGGACCTGGTCGATCTCGGCCAGTCGCTGCAGGGCGTCAACGCCGGCCGGATCACGTTCGTGACCGTGCCCACCACCGGCATCACCGACAGCGACGGCAACGAGCAACCCCGCACCCAGGACATCCGCGCCCTGTTCGACGCGATCATCAACGATGACCCATTGCCCGGCGAGAACGACACCAACGCGACGACGAGCCCGATGACCGCGTCACAGAACGCACTTCAGGCCGCCAAACCCAGCCCGGTGCAACAGCAGGCCGAAACGACGCAGACCGAATTGGTCAACGCGGTGACCACCGACCCGCACGACATCACCGTGCAGGTGTCGAATGCCACCGGGCAGGACGGACTGGGCTCCACCGCCGCCACCGCCTTGAAGCTGCATGGCTTCCACGTGCTGGCCCCGGACGACTACACGGGCACCGTCACCGCGACGACGGTGAAGTTCTCGCCGGGCAACGAACAGGCCGCCGCCACCGTCGCCGCGGCCTTCCCCGCTGCCCAGATGGAGCGGGTGTCCGGCCTGGGCGATACCGTTCAGGTGGTGCTCGGACCCGATTTCAGCAGCGTGGCGGCGCCGCCGCCGAGCGGATCAGCGGTCAGCGTGCACGTCAGCCACACCTCGAAGAGCACGCCCACCGAACTGCCCGAAGACCTCACTGTCACCAACGCCGCGGACGTCACCTGCGAATAAGCCGGGCTTCGCATGACCGGCGTCTGCTTTCATTCACCGTTCGTTCATGCCGCCTCGGCATACTGGGTGCACTGGCAGAAAGTAGGGTGGACGCCATGCGGACCGCATACCACGAGCAGCTCGATGCTCTGACCAACCAGCTGGCCGAAATGTGTCGGATGGCCGGACTCGCGATGGAACGAGCGACACAGTCGCTGCTCCAGGCCGATCTGGTGCTGGCTGAACAAGTGATCACCGACCACGAGCAGATTTCGGCCGCCAGTGCGCGTGCAGAGGAAGCCGCCTTCGTACTGCTTGCCCTGCAGGCACCGGTCGCCGGCGACCTGCGGGCGATCGTCAGCTCTATTCAGATCGTCGCCGACGTCGACCGGATGGGAGCGCTGGCGCTGCACGTCGCCAAGATTGCCCGCCGCCGCCATCCCCAGCACACCCTGCCGGAGGAAGTCAACGGTTACTTCGCTGAAATGGGCCGTGTCGCAGTCGATTTGGGCAACAGTGCGCGCGAGGTGCTGCTGTCCAGGGATCCGGAGAAGGCGCGCCGTATCCGCGAAGAAGACGACGCGATGGACGACCTGCACCGGCATCTGTTCACCGTGCTGATGGATCGCGAGTGGAAGCACGGCGTGGCCGCCGCGGTCGACGTGACGCTGCTGGGCCGCTTCTACGAGCGCTTCGCCGACCACGCCGTGGAGATCTCCCGGCGGGTGATCTTCCAGGTCACCGGCCGACTGCCCGAAGAAGAGGAAATCGCGGCCACCTAGAGACATGCGAAAAAGGCCGGTATCGCTTTGCGATCCCGGCCTTTTCGCTGTGCGGGCCTAGCCGAACCGGCCGGAGATGTAGTCCTCGGTGGCCTTCTGGCGCGGGTTGGAGAAGATCTTCTCGGTGTCGTCGATCTCGACCAGGCGCCCCGGCTTGCCGGTGGCCTCCAGATTGAAGAATGCGGTCTGATCGCTGACGCGCGCGGCCTGCTGCATATTGTGCGTGACGATGACGATCGTGAACTCCTGCTTGAGTTCGGAGATCAGGTCCTCGATGGCCAGCGTGGAGATCGGATCCAGCGCCGAGCACGGCTCGTCCATCAACAGGACGTCGGGCTGCACGGCGATCGCACGGGCGATGCACAGCCGCTGCTGCTGGCCGCCGGACAGACCACCACCAGGCTTCTCCAGGCGGTCCTTGACCTCGTTCCAGAGGTTGGCGCCCTTCAGCGATCGCTCGCAGGTCTCGTCGAGCACCTTCTTGTTCCGAACGCCCTGCAGCTTCAGGCCGGCCACCACGTTGTCGCGAATCGACATGGTGGGGAACGGGTTTGGCCGCTGGAAGACCATGCCGATGGTCTTGCGCACACCCACCGGGTCGACACCGGAGCCGTAGATGTCCTCGCCGTCGAGCAGTACCGAACCCTCGACCCGGGCACCCGGGATCACCTCGTGCATGCGGTTGAGCGTGCGCAGCACCGTGGACTTGCCGCAACCAGAGGGCCCGATGAACGCGGTGACGTTGCGCGGCGGCACCGACAGCGACACGTCGGCGACAGCGTGGAACGCGCCGTAGTAGATGTTGACGTCTTTGAGATCAAGCCGCTTGGCCATCGAAGGCTCCTAAACCTTTTTGGGGGCAAAGAATTTGGCGATGAAGCGCGCGCCGACGTTGAGGATCGCGATGAGCACGATCAAGGTCAGCGCCGCGCCCCAGAGCCGGTCGGTCGGGACGGGATTGGCGCCGGCGCCTGCTGATGTCTGGTCGTACATCATGCCGGGCAGGGAGCCCATGAAGCCGTTGAACATGTCGAAGTTCATCGCCTGCGAGTAGCCCACCAGGATCAGCAGCGGTGCCGTCTCGCCCATGACGCGGGCCAGCGCGAGCATGATGCCCGTGACGATCCCCGACAGCGCGGTCGGGATGACAATGCGCGCAATGGTTTTCCACTTCGGCACACCGAGTGCGTAGCTGGCCTCGCGCAGATCCATCGGAACGATCCGCAGCATCTCCTCGGTGGAGCGCACGATCACCGGGATCATCAGAAGCACCAGGGCAAGCGAGACCGCGAAGCCCGAGCGCCCGAAGCCCAGCGTTGCCACCCACAGCGCATAGATGAACAGTGCGGCGACGATCGAGGGCACACCGGTGAGGATGTCGACCATGAATGTGGTGACCTTGCCCAGCCGGGTGCCACCGCCGTACTCGACCAGATAGATGCCGACGAACACACCGACCGGAATCGAGATCACCGCGCAGAAAAGACCTTGCAGCAGCGTGCCGATCAGGGCGTGATAGACACCGCCGCCGGACATGAACGCCGTCATGCCGGACTGCGAATGCGTCCACCATCCGCTGTCCAACACGATGCCGATGCCCTTGGTGATCACCGAGTACAGCACCCAGATCAGCGGCACCACCGCGACGAACACCGACAGTGTTACCAGAACCGTGGCGGTGTTGTTGGTCAGCTTGCGACGCAGGCTGACCGACTGGAAGGTGGGCGCCTTGACCGGCTTGTCCAGCGTCGAGGTCATCGGGCTCCCCTTCCGGCCACCGCGGCACGGGCCGCCGAGTTGACCACGAACGTCAGTACGAACAGCACCAAGCCGGCGGCGATGTAGGCGCCCGCCTTGTACTGGTCGTTGAATTCCGATGCCGCCGAGGCGATCTTGCTGGCGAAGGTGTAGCCGGCGTCGAACAGCGACCAGCCGAACGCCTTCTGGGTGCCGCGCAGGATGATCAGCAGCGCGATCGTCTCACCAAGGGCACGACCGAGCCCGAGCATCGCACCGCTGATGTAGCCGGACAGCCCGAACGGAAGCACCGTGGTCCGGACGACCTCCCAGCGGGTCGCGCCCAGCGCGAGCGCGGCCTCGATCTGACCGCGCGGAGTCTGGACGAAGACCTCGCGGGTGACCGCGGTGATGATCGGCAGGATCATCACCGCCAGCACGATCCCGGCGGTGAAGATCGTCCCGCCACCGGCCACCGATGCGTTACCGGAGTCGAACAGGAAGAACCAGCTGAGGTTCTTGTTCAGCCACAGCGCGAACGGCTTGAGCACCGGGGCCAGCACGTAGAGGCCCCAGACGCCGTAGATGATCGACGGCACGGCGGCCAGCAGATCCACCATGTAGCCCAGCGGGCCGGACACCCGGCGCGGGGCGTACTGCGTCAGGAAGATCGCGATACCGAGCGCGACCGGCATCGCCAGGACCAGCGCGAACAGTGAGACGAACACCGTCACCTGCAGCAGGTCCAGGATGCCGAACTTCATGTGGGCGGTGTCGGTGGTGACCCAGTTTCCGCCGTAGGTGAAGAAGTTCGCGTCGTTTCGCCCCAGTGCCGGTACCGCACGCCAGACGAGGAACAGGCCGATTGCGGCGATCAGCGCGATGACGAGAATGCCGGAGCCTTCGGACAGCGCCCGGAAGACCCGGTCGCCGAGGCGCACCTTCGCGTGTCCGGACGGGTTCGTCGGGATCGAAGGCTTCGTCGGGAAGGGTGCGGCCACGACCTCGCCCGATCCAGCCTCCGCCGGATTAGGCCCGGGCACGTCTTGGGTCACATCCACCCCATCGCTCACTGATCTCTCCATCGTCACCGCAATCGACCTGCCTCGCCAGCGCTGTTACTGAATTGCGTTGACGGCGGTGAGCAACCGCTGCTTGAACGCGTCCGGCAGCGGGACGTAACCGGCAGCCGCCAGACCCGACTGACCGTCGTTGGCCGCCACGGTCAGGAACGACTTGACCGCGGCCGAGGTGTCGGCGTCATATCCCTTGGAGCAGACGATCTCGTAGGTCGCCAGCATCAGCGGGTAGGCACCCGCGGCCTTGGTGGCGTACAGCGAGTTCAGGTCCAGCTTCAGATCATTGCCTTCGGCCGCGAACTTCGCGGAGTCGATGGCGGCCTTGGCGGAGTCGTCACTCAGCGCGACGGGTCCGCCGCCATTGTCGATCTGGGCGGCGGTCAGCTTCGCCTGGTCGGCGAAGCCCTTCTCGACGTAGCCGATCGCACCCGGGGTGGCCTGCACGGCCTGCACGACGCCGGCCGACTTCTGAGCGCCCTCACCGGCGCCACCCTGGAACTCCTTGCCCGCACCCTTGGTCCAGGTCTGCGGAGCAGCGGCGGTCAGGTACTTCTGGAAGTTGTCGGTGGTGCCCGAGGAGTCCGACCGGTAGATCGGCGTGATCTTCTGGTCCGGCAGCGAAGTTCCGCCGTTCAGCGCGGCGATGGCCGGGTCATTCCAGTTGGTGATGGCACCGGTGAAGATCTTGGCCAGCACATCCGGGTTGATGACGAGCTTGTCGACGCCGGGCAGGTTGTAGCCCAGCGCGACGGGGCCGAAGACCAGCGGTAGGTTCCAGGCCGGGTTGCCACCGCAGCGCTTGGCGGCGGGATCGACCTGATCCTTGCCCAGCGGCGAGTCCGAGCCCGCGAAGTCGACCTGGCCGGCAATGAACTGGGTGACGCCGGCGCCGGAGCCGGTCGGGTTGTACGAAAGGTTCTTGCCCGCGCACTTCTGGCCCCACACCTGGTTGAACACCGCGATGGCGTTCTGCTGGGCGGTCGAGCCCTCGCCGGTGAGAGCGTTCTTGCCACCGCAGTCGGCCGACGCGCTGGACGAACCGGACGCCTTGGTTCCCGACGTGCCGGACGACGACGAGTTGTTGTCGCTCCCGCAGGCGGTGAGCGTCAGGCCGGTGATGGCCGTTGCTGACGCAGTCACGAGGAACGCCTTGCCAAACCTGTTCAGATTCACCTATCCCACTTTCTCCAGTGTTGCCGTGTTCGCCCCGGTAGGAGCACATGCACCACCCGGCAAGTTAGGCGTTGGTAGTGGACGGAACCCACCCGGAATATGAACGGAAGGTGAACAGGTAGATGAACGCGGCGTTGCGGCCAGCCGCTAACTCGCTGTGACCACCGCAGTAGTTAATATTTGCTGTTAGACCGATTGGTAGGCGGTGTCGATGTTTGAGACAGCAAATCCAAGGCGCTCATAGGTTTTCACCGCGGCAGTGTTGTCCGCTTCGACGTAGAGCATGACTTCCGGAGGGCAGGAGCGCAGCGACCCGGGAATGTCATCCGGAGGGCAGGAGCGCAGCGACCCGGGAATGTCATCGGGTTTTTCCTGCGAACCGAGCCGCCGCGCGAGGTGTTGGATGCCCACCAGGGTCAGCAGGCCGCCCAGCCCGCGGCCCTGCGCGGCGGGGTCGACTCCGACCACATAGACCTCCCCGAGGCCGGGGTGGTCGGCATGCACCTTCGTCCAGTGGAATCCCAGCAGCCGGCCGGTCTCGGCGTCGATGGCCAGGAACAGACCCTCGGGATCGAACCACGGCTCACGACGTCGTTCGTCCAGGTCGGCCTGGTCCCAGCCGCCCTGTTCCGGATGCCACGAGAAGGCGGCGTTGTTGACCCGCAGCAGCTCGGCGTCGTCGGCTGAACCGGCGTAGGTACGGATCCGAACGCCGTCGGGTACGCCGGTTTCCGGGACGTCGCGAAGCGTCCGGCGCATCTGCATCAGCTCCCGAACGACCGTCAGCCCGAGCCCGTCGGCCAGCGCCCGGGCCGCGGGCAGGGTGCCGTGTGCCCAGAATCGGACCGGACCGTCACCGGTGTCGGTGGCCGCGCGCAGCAGCGCCGTGCCGATGCCGCGACGACGCGCACGCGGTTCCACGACAAGCTCACCCATCGCCTCGCCGCCGTCACGCCCCGGGGTCAGATTGAGGTAGCCGACCACTCGGTCGCCCTCGGTGGCCACCAGATGCCGGGTGCGAGACAGGGGCAGCTCGCGTAGCACCTGCTCGCCCACCGGGGCGATCCCGTCGGTTCGGGTAGCAGCCTCGATGACGGCGCGCACCTGCTCCTGTTCAGCCGATGTCAGGGCGGTGCGCCAGCGCGGCGCGGTCACTGACTGCGCAGCGGCTGGGACACCGAGCCCGACCGCACGCTCAGCGAATCGGAGATCGCGTCATCCCCGTCGTCGAACGCGTCCTCGTCGTCGTCCTCGACGAAGTCCGACTCGACGGGCGCGGGTCGGCCCTTGGCCGGACGGACCGCCTTGTATCCCACGTTGCGAACGGTGCCGATCAGCGATTCGTATTCGGGCCCGAGTTTGGCGCGCAGTCGGCGCACGTGCACGTCCACGGTGCGAGTGCCGCCGAAGAAGTCGTAACCCCAGACCTCCTGCAGCAGCTGCGCACGGGTGAAGACCCGGCCCGCGTGCTGCGCCAGGTATTTCAGGAGCTCGAATTCCTTGTAGGTCAGGTCCAGCGGGCGGCCGCGGAGCCGCGCTGTGTAGGTGCCCTCGTCGATGACCAGTTCACCGAGGCTCACCTTGCCCGCGCTCTCCTGGCTGGCCACTCCGCCACGGCGGCCGACCAGCAGCCGCAGCCGGGCGTCGATCTCGGCCGGCCCGGTGCTGGGCAACAGGATCTCGTCGAGACCCCAGTCCATGTTGACCGCGACCAGGCCGCCCTCGTTGACGACGGCCACCACGGGCACCGACGTACCGGTGGTCCCGAGCAGGCGGCATAGGCCACGGGCGGCCGCCAAATCCGTGCGGGCATCGACGATCGCGACGTCCGCCGAGCCTGCTTCCAGCAGCGACGAGACTTCGGTGGGCGCGGCCCGCACGGAGTGCGCAAGCAACGCCAGCGACGGCAGCACCGATTCGGGGTGCGGGTCGACGGTGAGAAGTAGCAGGTCCAACAAATTCTCCAATGCCCCGGATACTCATCGCCAACAGCGTCGTCGCGGTGACCTACCAGACTCATGGGCGACATATGGCCGTTACCCGGCCATGAGTCAACTAACTTTAACCCGCTACCTGCTATTTAGCTGATCTGACCGACGCAGCCCACTATCCCGGGTGTGCGCACTGACCGCATCGGGCCGGCGATGGGCCAGAATGTGCAGGTGCGAAAGCTGCTGATCACTCTGGGTGCCACGCTGCTCACCGTGGTCGTCGGGGCGGTCGGCGTCGATTTCGGGGCGACGATCTACGCCGAGTACCGGCTGGCCCGTACTGTCCGCAGCGCCGCGGGACTCTCCTTCGACCCGTCGGTGGCGATCCTGGGCTTTCCCTTCATCCGCCAGGCCATGCAGCACCACTTCGACGAGATCGAGATCAAGGCCAATGGGGTGAGCCACCAGGTGGTCGGCAAGGCCTCGCTGGAAGCCACCCTGCACAATGTCGACCTCACCGAGGCTTCGTGGCTGATCCGCCCTGGTGCGAATCTGCCGGTCAGCAAGCTCGAGAGCCGCATCATCATCGAGTCCGGCCACCTGGGCCGATTCATCGGAATCAACGATCTGATGGTGGAGGCCCCGTCGAAGGAGACCAACGACGCCACCGGCGGCACCACCGAGTCGGGCATCTCCGGCAGCAAGGGCCTGGTGTTCACCGGCACGCCGAAGAAGGCCGGCTTCGACAAGTCGGTCAGCGTCGCCGTCGACCTGTCCGTGTCCGGCCCCGACCAAACCACGCTGGTCTTCACGGCCACCGACGTCCAGACCGGGCCGGGCACCGCTGACCAGGCCGTACCCGAGGACAAGAAGGCGGCGGTGCTGGCGGCGTTCAGCGGCAGCCTGCCCGGCCAGAAACTGCCGTTCGGGGTGCGCCCGACCACCGAAGGCGCCCGGGGGTCGGACATCATCATCGAAGGAATCACCGAGGGAGTAACCATCCGCCTCGACGGGTTTATCCAGACATGAGTCCAGCACTGGTCACCGCGATCGTCGCCATTACCGCCGCATTGGTGGTGGCCGGCGTCGCCGGCATGCTGCACAACCGGCGCTCCGGCGTCGTGCGCGAAGCCGAACCGCTCGACATCGACGTCAGCGACCTGGGCTTATCCCGTACCGGACCGACTGTCGTGCATTTCAGCGCAGTGTGGTGCGGACCCTGCGCCGGAGTGCGGCGAGTGGTCAACCAGGTCTGCAGTGACCTGCGTGACGTCGCGCACGTGGAAATCGACATGGATGCCAATCCGGCTGCCGCACGCAAACTTTCGGTGCTGTCGCTGCCGACCACGTTCATCTTCGATGCCGAGGGTCGCCAGCGATACCGGACGGCCGGGGTCCCCAAGGCCGCTGACCTGCGCTCGGCGCTCGAGCCTCTGTTGGCTTGAGACCCGGGTCATTGGGTACCATGGCTCGCGTGTCGGCCCGCCTCGAGCTCATGCTCACCAAGCGTCGCGCAGTTGATCTGTGCCGCGTTGCGGGTTGTTGCTGTTGTTGCTGTAGCTGCTGAGTAGCCGCGCCTTCCCTTCGCGCCGCCACTCTGGAGCGGCCGTTTGCGGCTCGTCTCCGTCCAGCCCGATCAGCAACAGGAGAAAAGATCATGTCGACCAGCACCACTACCAATCCCCCCGCCATCGCACAGGTGGACGTGCGCGGGCCCCGCTTCGCGGCCTGGGTCACCACGGCCGTCCTGGTCGCGGTGCTCGTCGTCTCGGGGTTCAGCACAGTCGCCGCGACCGTACTGCTGGCGCTGCAGGCCGTTGTGTTCGCGATCGGCGCGGTGCGCGGGCCCCGTCAGCACCCGTACGGTCTGATCTTCGCCAACCTGGTGGCACCGCGCCTGAGCCCGGTCTCGGAGCGGGAACCGGTGCCGCCGTTGAAGTTCGCGCAGCTGGTGGGCTTCGTGTTCGCCGTCGTCGGTGTCGCCGGCTTCGGCCTGGGTGCGCCGCTGGTCGGCACCATCGCCACCGCCTTCGCCCTGTTCGCCGCATTCCTCAACGCAGCCTTCGGCATCTGCCTCGGCTGCCAGATCTACCCCCTTGTGGCCAGGTTTCGCCGCACTCCGGCCACCACCTGAGCTCTCAGACAAGCAATCGAAAGGAACCACTTCATGGCACGCTCCGACGTCCTGGTCTCCACCGACTGGGCCGAGAGCAATCTCGACGCGCCGAACATCGTCTTCGTCGAGGTCGACGAGGACACGTCGGCTTACGAAGACGGCCACATCGCCGGCGCCGTGCGACTCGACTGGAAGACCGAGTTGCAGGATCAGGTCAAGCGCGACTTCGTCGACCAGCAACAGTTCTCGAAGTTGTTGTCGGACAAGGGAATCAGCAACGACGACACGGTGATCCTCTACGGCGGCAACAACAACTGGTTCGCGGCCTACGCATACTGGTACTTCAAGCTGTACGGCCACGAGAACGTCAAGCTGCTCGACGGCGGCCGCAAGAAATGGGAGCTCGACGGGCGTCCTCTGGTGACCGACCTCCCCAATCGCCCCGCCACGTCGTACACGGCCAAGGCCCCCGACAACAGCATCCGCGCGTTCCGCGACGAGGTGATCGCGGCGATCAACACCAAGAACCTCGTCGACGTCCGCTCCCCCGACGAGTTCTCCGGCAAGATCCTCGCGCCGGCCCACCTGCCGCAGGAGCAGAGCCAGCGCCCCGGGCATATCCCCGGCGCCATCAACGTTCCGTGGAGCAGGGCTGCGAACGAGGACGGCACCTTCAAGTCGGACGAGGCTCTGGCCAA
Organism: Mycobacterium sp. EPa45; assembly: GCF_001021385.1. Lineage (NCBI taxonomy): Bacteria > Bacillati > Actinomycetota > Actinomycetes > Mycobacteriales > Mycobacteriaceae > Mycobacterium > Mycobacterium sp. EPa45. The sequence goes on from NZ_CP011773.1 coordinate 5,349,806, forward strand.
GCTGTACGCGGAGGCCGGCCTGGACGGCGAAAAGGAGACCATCGCCTACTGCCGTATCGGCGAGCGGTCTTCGCACACCTGGTTCGTGCTGCAAGAACTGTTGGGGCACAAGAACGTAAAGAACTACGACGGTAGTTGGACCGAATATGGCTCCCTGGTGGGGGCCCCGATCGAGTTGGGAAGTTGATCATGTGCTCTGCACCTAAACAAGGACAGACCCTGCCCGCCGGTGTCGACCTGGAGAAGGAGACCGTGATCACGGGCCGCGTTGTGGACGACGCGGGCCAGACGGTCGGCGGCGCCTTCGTGCGACTGCTGGACTCCAGCGACGAGTTCACCGCCGAGGTCGTCGCCTCGGCGACCGGTGACTTCCGGTTCTTCGCCGCGCCGGGCACATGGACCGTGCGCGCACTGTCCAAGGTCGGCAACGGCGACGCCACCGTGGCCCCGACCGGCGCAGGCATCCACGAAGTCGACATCAAGGTCGCGTGACGCCGAAGCCGGCGAGGAACGAGCCGGTGAGAAGTCGCGCCATCAGACAGCGCGTGACGCCGAAGCCGGCGAGGAACGAGCCGGTGAGAAGTCGCGCCATCAGACAGCGCGTGACGCCGACGGTGGCTCGGGCGACGACACCGCCCGAGCCCCGGATAGACTGACACCGTGGTTCTTTTCTACGAGATCCTGCTGGTTGCGACGGTCGTTCTGATCACCTGGTTCGCGTTGTACGCGCTCTATCGACTGATCACCGACGAGTCGTGAGTTCCGAGGACATCCCCCGTAGCGGCGATCGCGCCGTAGCAGCAGCGGCCGAGCGCGCCAAGGAGACGGCCGGCCGCAATATCCCGGTTTTCGATGACCTTCCGCTGCCCGCTGACACCGCCAATCTTCGGCTGGGCGAAAATCTCAACGATGCCCTGTTGGCCTTGTTGCCGTTGGTGGGCGTGTGGCGCGGCGAGGGCGAGGGCCGCGGCGCCCATGGCGACTACCACTTCGGACAGCAGATCATCGTCTCGCATGACGGCGGCGACTACCTGAATTGGGAATCCCGGTCCTGGCGTCTCGACGCGGCCGGTGAGTATGAGTCGCCCGGGCTGCGCGAAACCGGCTACTGGCGGTTCGTCAACGACCCGACCGACCCGGGCGAGTCACAGGCGATCGAGCTGCTGCTGGCCCACTCGGCGGGCTACATCGAGTTGTTCTACGGCGCCCCGCTCAATCAGTCGTCCTGGGAACTGGTGACCGATGCGCTGGCGCGCAGCAAGTCCGGGGTGCTGGTCGGCGGCGCCAAACGGCTCTACGGAATCGTGGAGGGCGGCGATCTGGCGTATGTCGAGGAGCGGGTGGACGCCGACGGCGGCCTGGTCCCCCACCTGTCGGCGCGGCTGACGCGATACGTCGGCTGATGCGCAGCCTCCACCTCGGGGTCGCCGCGGCGGCCTCCGCGATCCTCGCCGGTTGCGCCCCGGCCCCGACGCCGTCGCAGCCGACCGCGATCAGTCCGGCGCCCAGCAGCACGAGTGCGCCGCCTGCCACCACGTCCGCGCCGAGTGCCACCGGTCCGGCACCGGCAGAACACGGGTCGCTGGCCCACTGCCTGCACGAGCACGGTGTGCCTGATTCGGCGGGCAGCGGCGTGCTGGGTCCCCCGCAGGGCGTCGACCCCGGTGTTTGGGACCAGGCGAAGAAGGCGTGCTCACCGTTGGAGCCCGGCCCGGCAGGCTAGCGTCCGCTCGTACCCTCGAGTGATGGGTGTGCACGCGTTTCCGGCGATCGGAGTGCTCGCGTGCACGGCGGCAATCCTTGCTGCCCCGCTCGCCGCCGCCGAGCCGCCGTGGCCGGTGGCGGGCACCGAGTCAGCGGCCGACACCATCCGCGACTTGCAGAGTCAGGGGTATCGCGTCGGCATCAACTGGGTCTTCGGCTATACCCGGTCATCGCTCGACAGGTGTTCGGTCACCGCGATCCACAATCCCGGTGGGCCACCGCCCGATGAATCTGCCGAGCCGACAACCGTATTCATCGATGTGTCCTGCCCGGATCACGACGAATGGTGACCGTTCGGGTAGGGAGTCAGGCGATTCCGTAGCGGCATCGCACCGCTGCCTGGAAATGGGGCGGCCCCCGAGCCGTTTTCCTTGGTCGGACTAACCAAGAGCTCGGGGGCCGGGTAGCTGCCTGGAATTCGCCAGCGCGCTCAAGGCGTAGGTGATTCCATGCACCTGGTGCTGCTAGCGGGCAGCCACCTCACATGTCCTAGAAGCTATCAATTTTCCGGACCACCTCCCTTCTTGTGTACCGACGAAAGTACCCGCGTCAGAAGGCTTGTGCCAACAGGTTTTCGCGATCAGCGATCGTGAAAGATCGCCGCGTCGACCAGTGCCGTCATCTCGGCGGCCAACCGGCTGGGCGGCAAGGCACGCCCGTCAAGGGTGTGCACCCGCGCCGCCAGGGTCATGCTGGACACCAGCCAAACCCCCTGCGCGTCATACAAGTCCGACGGCCGCAGCGCACGAAAATCACAGTCATAGCCCTTGTCCCGGGCTACTTCGAACAACGCCTGCTGAGTGGTTCCACGCAGGATCGGGTACCAGGGCGGCGGCGTGAGCAGCATCGTTCCCGAACCCTCGTCAGTGGCGATGACGACCGTCGAGCGTGGCCCCTCGAGCAGATAGCCGTCGGAACTGACGAAGATGACATCACCGGCGCCCTTCTCGGCGGCGTGCCGCAGCGCGGCCATGTTCACCGCATAGGACAACGTTTTGGCGCCCGCCACCAGCCACGGCATGGCCTCCACCCCGGTGGACGGCAGCGCCCGCTCGAGCAGCACCGCGGCGATACCGTCACGGCGGGTAGCCACGACTCGGTCCGGCACAGGATTCACCATCAGATACGCGGTCGGAGGCGAACCGCTTTCGCGGCCGCGGCTGTAGACCAGCCGCAGCGCACCCTCTGCGGTCGTCGCCGATGTCCACTGCTCGACCGCGATGCCGATCGCCCGCCGCCAGGCGGAAGCGTCCGGCTCGGGCAGATCCATCATCTTGGCCGACTGGCCGAGCCGGCGCAGGTGCGCTTCGACCAGACATGCGCGGCCGTCACGGACCAGCAGCGTCTCGAACACGCCGTCGCCCCGCACCGCGGCGAGGTCGTCGGGGTACAGCAGCGGCTGCGCCGGGTCGTGCACCTCGCCGTCGAGCGTGACGATCACCGGTGACGGGTCGGACATGAGCTCACAGCGTAGTGGCAGCCCCGTAGAGTTGATGTGTGTCAGCCGTTCCCGTACCGGACAACTCCCCCGATGCCGGTGCCGTCTGGCATTACGGCGACCCGCTCGGTGAACAACGCGCCGCCGAGCAGAATGCCGTCGTGGTGGATCGCTCGCACCGCGCGGTCATCACGCTGACCGGAACGGACCGGCAGAGCTGGTTGCACTCGATCTCCGCACAGCACGTCAGCGCGCTGCCCGACGGCGCCTGCACCGAGAATCTCAGCCTCGACGGGCAGGGTCGTGTCGAAGATCACTGGGTGCAGACCGAGTTGGGCGGCGTCACCTATCTCGACACCGAACCCTCGCGTGGTGAACCGCTGCTGACGTATCTGCGCAAGATGGTGTTCTGGGCCGACGTCACCGTGGAGGCCGCCGACCTGGCCGTGCTTTCGCTGCTCGGCCCGCGCCTGGCCGACGCCGCGGTCCTCGAAGCGCTGGGCCTCGACTCGCTGCCGGCCGAAGCTACCGCGGTGGCAGTCCACGGCGGTTTCCTGCGCCGCGTACCGTCGCAGGCCGGGCAGATCGAGCTCGACCTGGTGATCCCGCGCGCCGACGTCGCAAGCTGGCTGACCAGGCTGGAAGCGGCCGGCGTACGCCGCGCCGGGGTTTGGGCCTACGAGGCGCACCGGGTCGCCGCGCAGCGACCACGCCTCGGTGTGGACACCGACGAGCGAACGATCCCGCACGAGGCGGGGTGGATCGGTGGCCCCGGGCAAGGAGCCGTGCACCTCGACAAGGGTTGCTACCGCGGCCAGGAGACGGTCGCGCGCGTCCACAATCTGGGCAAGCCACCTCGAATGCTGATCCTGGTGCACCTCGACGGCTCCGTCGAGCGCCCCGTCACCGGTGATCCACTGCTGGCCGGTGGGCGTGTCGTCGGCCGGCTGGGCACCGTCGTCGACCACGTGGATCTCGGCCCCATCGCCCTGGCGCTGGTGAAGCGGGGAATCCCGGCCGGCACCGCGCTGACCACGGGCGGCGAGCACGAAGTCGCCGCGGAGATCGACCCGGAATCGCTGCCGCCGACGGACGCGGTGGGCGCCGGGCGGCTCGCCGTGGAGCGTCTGCGCCGCGGCGCATCCTGACGTTCACGCACGGCCGAACGGGCCTGCCAGCACATCGCAGCGGCGCACGGTAAGGTGTGGACAGGACAATAACGAACACACAGATCGGAGCCGCCTGCATCCCGGGCCGCTCCGTTATTGCGCGAGGGGGTTCCCCCATGGGCCGCGGCCGGGCAAAGGCAAAGCAGACCAAGGTTGCTCGAGAGCTGAAATATAGCTCTCCGCAAACCGATTTCGAGCGGCTCCAGCAAGAGCTGTCCGGGTCGGAGTCGCGAGAGTCTGACACCGCAGACAACGGGTTCGATGAGGACCCATGGGCCGACGAAGGCAGTTGGCGGCGCTGAGCCGCCTCCTCTCGAAGCGCTGGGCCTCGATCCTCTAAAAGCGGGGATGTAGCCCGACGAGCTTGGCTCGCGGGCCGTCCTTCCCCTTGGTGACAGTGCCCAGCGTCCAGCAGTTCAGGTGGCGTGCGGTCAGGATCGCCAGCGCGCGGTCGGTGTCCTCCGGCGCGACGACGGCGACCATGCCGACGCCCATGTTGAACGTCTTCTCCATCTCCGGCCGGTCGATGCGTCCGCGCTGGGCGATCATCGCGAATACCGGTGCGGGCGTCCACGTTCCGCGATCCAGCTCCGCGACCAGGCCGTGCGGGATGACGCGTTCGAGGTTGCCTGCCAGCCCGCCGCCGGTGACGTGGCAGAAGGTGCGGACCTGTGTCTCGGCAGCCAGCGCCAGGCAGTCCTTGGCGTAGATGCGGGTGGGTTCGAGCAGTTCCTCGCCGAGCGTGCGGCCGAACTCCTCGACATGGCCGGCCAGGTTCATCCGGTCGATCTCGAGCAGCACCTTGCGAGCCAGCGAGTAGCCGTTGGAATGCAGGCCTGACGAGCCCATCGCGATGATCACGTCGCCGGGTCGTACCCGTTCGGGACCCAAGACGTCATCGGCCTCGACGACGCCCACACCGGTGGCGGAGATGTCGTAGTGGTCGGGCTCCATCAGCCCGGGATGCTCTGCGGTCTCCCCACCCAGCAATGCACAACCGGCCGCCACGCAACCCTCGGCGATGCCGGCGACGATCGCGGCGACGCGCTCCGGAACCGTGCGCCCGACGGCGATGTAGTCCTGCAGAAACAGCGGCTCGGCGCCGCACACGACAAGGTCGTCGACCACCATCGCGACCAAGTCCAGGCCGACGGTGTCGTGCTTGTCCATCGCCTGGGCGACGGCGAGCTTGGTCCCGACCCCGTCCGTCGACGCGGCCAGCAGCGGCTCCCGGTAGTCTCCGCGCAGCGCGAACAGCCCGGCAAAGCCGCCCAGCCCGCCACGCACCTCGGGCCGGGTGGCCCGCTTCGCCAGCGGCTTGAACAGCTCGACCGCGCGGTCACCGGCCTCGATGTCCACCCCGGCCGATGCGTAGGAGATCAGGTTGTCTTCCTCGCGATCCGTCATCGCGCATAAGGCTACCGGTCGACGTCCGCGGCCGATACGGGCCAGCCGTCAGCCGACGTAGCGGGCCAGCCAGTCGCGCAACGACGCCCCGGCCCGCAAGGTGGTCACCACCCGGTCCTTGGCCTTCGCGGTACCCAGCCAGGCGCCGACCGGCCAGGTCTTCATCATCGCGATGCCCTTGTAGCGCAGCAGCTCGATGCGCGGATGATCCTTCGGATAGCCCTTCGGCGCGGTTTTGAGAACGTCGTGCGCCATCGTCTCGTAGCCGCCCTTGTGCAGCGCGTCGACAATCGCGACGAGCTCAGCGCCGGACTTCTCGGCGTCGACCGCCGACCGGTAGCGGGCCAGCGCCGCGGCGTCGGGCATGTACAGACCGCTGCCCACGGACAAACCGTCGGCCGAGAACGAGACGTAGCCGGAGCCGAGCCGTGCCGCGCAGTTGGTCTTGTAGGGCGCCTTGTCGGCGCTGAACCGGACATCGCGGTGGGGCCGGAACAGCTTGCCTTCACCAAACTCTGCGGTCAGCTCGGCGAGCAGCTCCTCCATCGGCGCCTTCACCTGACGGTCATAGACCTCGCGATGGCGGGTCCAGTAGACCTTGGAGTTGTCGGCCTCCAACCCCTCGTAGAACTCCACCGCCTCGATCGGCCAGCCCCGGAACGCCATAGCCACATTGTGTGACACGCTGATGCCCGATGAAACCGGTCTGGTGGTTCCCCGTGTCGATGACCTTCGCATTGGCCGGCGCGATGGTGATGCCCGCTTCGGCCACGGCGACTCCCAGCTCGGGAATCGAGGCGACCACTCTGGTGCAGTCCACGCTCGACGGCAGGGACTTCGTCACCCGCGAGCTGACGGTGGCCCCGGGCGGCACCACCGGCTGGCACTACCACCCCGGCCAGGTGTTCGGCGTCATCAAGCAGGGCACCTTGACCCACTACAAGGGCGACTGCTCGGTCGATGGCGTGTACAACGCCGGCGACGCGATCAGCGAAGGCAGCGGCGACGGCTACATCCACGAGGGCCGCAACGAGGGGACGATCCCCCTGGTGATGACGGTGCTCTACATCAAGCCGGCCGGCAGCCCGCTGGCGGTTGACGCGCCGAATCCGGGTTGCCCTTTCGAATAAGCGGGCAATCCAACTGCTCATCGGCTCCGAATCACGGATACCGATGAACGGAGGATCCATGGCGGCACAGCAAACCCGATGCCTGGTGACCGGTGCCACCGGTTATGTCGGCGGCCGTCTGGTGCCACGGCTGCTGGAGGACGGCTTCGCGGTGCGTGCGTTGGCGCGAACACCGGACAAGCTCGACGGCGTGCCGTGGCGCGACAAGATCGAGATCGCGCGCGGGGACCTCACCGATGCCGACTCGCTCGCCGAGGCTTTCACCGATGTCGACGTCGTCTACTACCTGGTGCACTCGATGGGGACGTCAGCGGACTTCGCCGCCGACGAACGCCGCGCGGCCCAGAACGTCGTCATCGCCGCCCGTGCGGGCGGCGTCCGGCGCATCGTCTACCTCAGCGGCCTGCACCCCGAAGGTGCCCAGCTGTCAACCCATCTCGCGTCGCGCACCACAGTCGGTGAGATCCTCATCGCCTCGGGTATCGAGACGGTGGTGCTGCAGGCCGGGGTCGTGGTCGGCTCGGGCTCGGCTTCATTCGAGATGATCCGTCACCTCACCGACCGACTGCCGGTGATGACGACCCCGAAATGGGTCCACAACAAGATCCAGCCGATCGCGATCCGCGATGTGCTGCACTACCTCGCCGCCGCGGCCACCGCGGAGGTGCCGTCCTCGCGGGCCTGGGACATCGGCGGTCCCGACGTGCTCGAGTACGGCGACATGATGCAGATCTACGCCGAAGTCGCGGGGCTGAGCCGACGACACATGGTGGTGCTGCCGGTGCTGACCCCGCGGATCGCCGCACTGTGGGTGGGGCTGGTGACGCCCATCCCGTCGGGGCTGGCCCGTCCGCTGGTCGAATCGCTGCACTGCGACGCGGTCATGGGCAACCACGACATCGACACCATCATCGACCCGCCGTCCGCCGGTCTGACCCCCTACCGGCGGGCGGTCTCACTCGCGCTGGCCCGCATCGCCCGCGGCGACGTCGAGACCACCTGGGACACCGGCACTGCGGCGTCGGCGCCCAGCGATCCCGACTGGGCCGGCGCGATCGTCTACACCGACGTCCGCTCCCGGCGCACCACCGCCAGCCCGCAGCAACTCTGGCAGGCGGTCGAGGACAACGTCCCACCCCGCTGGCATGTCGAGAACCGCGACCCGGGCGCGGTGCTGCGGCTGCGCGCCGAGGGCCGCAGCCCCGGCGTGCACTGGCTGGAGATGCGGGTGACACCCGAAGCGGCCGGCAGCCGTTATCACCAGCGGGCGATGTTCTACCCGCGCGGGCTGCTGGGCAGGCTGTACTGGATCGCCGGGCGGCCGCTGCACGCGGCGACGCTGAGTGCGCAGCTGCGCAAGGTCACCGAGGCGGCCGGGTGAGCGTCAGGGACGCCGCAGCGCCGAGACGTTGTCGTTGTCGGAGGCCGGCTGGATCGGCAGGCCGGTGCGGGCCGCGGTCGCCAGCATGTGTTCGATGACGTTCTTGCCCAGGGCCGTCTCACCGGGCAGTTCGATCGGATAAGTGCCGTCGAAACAGGCGCAGCACAACCGCGTCGCGGGTTGTTCGGTCGCCGCGATCATGCCCTGCTTGGAGATGTAACCGAGGCTGTCGGCGCCGATCGCATGCCGCACCGCCTCCAGCATTTCGCCCTCTTTGTCGACGGCGTTGGCGATGAGTTCGGCGGGCGTGGCGAAATCGATGCCGTAGAAGCACGGCCATTTCACCGGCGGCGACGCGATGCGCACGTGCACCTCGACGGCGCCGGCCTCCCGCAGCATCCGCACCAGCGCGCGCTGGGTATTGCCGCGCACGATCGAGTCGTCGACGACGATCAGCCGCTTGCCGCGGATCACTTCCTTGAGCGGGTTGAGCTTGAGCCGGATACCGAGCTGGCGGATGGTCTGCGACGGCTGGATGAAGGTACGCCCGACGTAGGCGTTCTTCATCAGGCCCTGGCCGAAGGGGATGCCGGAACCTTGCGCATAGCCGACCGCGGCGGGCGTCCCGGACTCCGGGACGCCGATGACCAGGTCGGCCTCGACGGGTTTCTCGGCGGCCAATCGACGGCCGATGTCGACGCGGGTGGCGTGCACCGACCGACCGCCGATGATGCTGTCGGGGCGGGCAAGGTACACGTACTCGAAGACACAGCCCTTGGGCGTCGGGTTGGCGAACCGGGTGGAGCGCACCCCGTCGGCGTCGATGGCCAGCAACTCACCGGGCTCGATGTCGCGGACGAAGGAGGCGCCGACGATGTCGAGGGCCGCGGTCTCCGAGGCCACCACCCAGCCGCGGTCCAGCCGGCCCAGCGACAGCGGGCGCACACCGTACGGGTCGCGGGCGGCGTAGAGCGTGTTCTCGTCCATGAAGGTCAGACAGAAGGCGCCGCGCACGCTGGGCAGCAGTTCCAGCGCGGCCTGTTCGATACTGGAGTCCGCCGCGCCGTGTGCCAGCAGGGCACCGAGGATGTCAGAGTCGGTGGTCGCCGCGCCCGGCATGTTCGGGTTGATCAACCCAGCTTCCCGCGCCCGCGTGGCCAGCTCTGCGGTGTTGACGAGATTTCCGTTGTGGCCCAACGCGATTCCGGTGCCTGCGGCGGTGTTGCGAAACACCGGCTGAGCGTTCTCCCAGGTCGTGGACCCGGTGGTGGAATAGCGGCAGTGGCCGATGGCGACGTGGCCTTCCATGGCGGCCAGCGTCTGCTCATCGAACACCTGGCTGACCAGGCCCAAGTCTTTGAAGACCAGCACCTGCGAGCCGTCGGCGACCGCGATGCCTGCAGCCTCCTGGCCCCTGTGCTGCAGCGCGTACAAACCGTAATAAGTGAGTTTGGATACATCCTCGCCCGGAGCCCACACGCCGAAGACGCCGCACTCTTCCCGAGGGTCGTTCTCCACGTGGTCGGTCACGATATCGGCTGCTCCCTGGCGCAGGTTGGTGACGTAAGCCAGTTTACGGGCATCGGCGGGAAACGCGGAATCGAACGGCGAGTGTCGGGGCCTCAGTCATTGAGTGACACGACGGGAAGCCAGCCCGCCACCTCGCCGGCCCGCGACCCGGACAACCGCAGCGCCCCGCCATGGGACGCGTCGTCGACGTCGAGCAGACCCGTCGCGAGCCGCAGCCAGGTCCGGGGATCGGTCTCCACCACGTTGGGCGGCGTGCCGCGGGTGTGGCGGGGCCCGGAGATACATTGCACCGCAACGAAAGGTGGTATTCGCACCTCCACGCTTGCACCCGGTGCCAGTGCCGCGAGAGTACGGGCGGTCAGTCGCACCGCCGTCGCGATCGCCGGGCGGTCGGGAGCCGCTGCGGTCTCGTCGCGCAGCCAGTTCGCCACGGCGCGCACGGCGGCAACCGTCGCTTCGGGGTCGGCGTTGCTGCGCGCGGGCACCAATCGAGCCTAATGACAGTTGACGTCAACCGAAGTTGAGGTCCTACGTTGACTTCATGGCTTTCAAACCGCACGAAATCGAGTACCTGAAGTCGGCGGCCCTGGGCCGGCTGGCCACCATCCAGCCGAACGGCACGCTGCAGAACAATCCCGTCGGCTTCTCCTACAACGATGAGCTCGGCACCATCGACGTCGTCGGCTACCACATGTCCAAGAGCCGCAAGTTCCGCAATCTGACCAATAACAACACCGTCGCGTTCGTGGTCGACGACATCGCCTCGCGCAACCCGTGGCGAGTGCGCTGTCTGGAGATCCGCGGCACCGCCGAGCAGGCCGAAGTCGAGGCGCCCGGCCAGGGCATCGACAGCGCGATCATCCGGATCACGCCCAAACGGATCATCAGCTTCGGCATCGACGACACCGAAACCGAGCCGCACGAGTTGGTACCGGACAGTCGCGACGTGCCGACGACGGCGGACTAGCGCTTTTGGTAACTCAAGGGAAAACCCGGTATCGGCCTGGTCTGCACGTTTTTAGTCTCAGGGTGGCAATGATGTGTGGTCAACGCCGGAGGGGACCGAGCGGTGCGAGAGCTGGACGAGAACTTCGCCCCCGACGTGGGGCGGATCGGCCGTGGTTAGGCTCGACCCGCACGCCTCTTGGCGTCTGAGCAAGCGGGGGCTGTTGTTGGCGGGAGGCAACGGCGACACCGTCCTCCTGGAACACCCGCGGGCCGGCGAGCTGCCCGCGATCCTGGCTGACGACCCCGATCCCGCCCAGCTCGAGCATCGACTGGGGCCGCCGACGCACCCCGGGCTCGTCCCGGAACTCATTTCCCGGGGAATGCTGACCGATGGTTCGGTGACGGCAACACGATCCGATACGGACGGGGCAGCATCGCGTTGGTCGGTGACCCGGTCGGGGTTGATGATCGGCGGCGTGGAGCGGCCTGCACGCTGGCTGGATCGCCATCTGCTGCCGCTGCTGCTTCACCCGGTCGGCCGGGTCGTTGTGGTGGCGATCATCGTAGGTGGTGTGGCGGCATTGCTGGCCGGGAGACCAGACGTGCCGGCAGCCAGTGACCAGCCTGTCGTCGAGGTGCTTGCGATGATCGTGATCGGCTTGGCGGCAACTGCCTGTCACGAACTCGGTCACGCGGTCGCCTTGGTGCACTACGGCCGGACGCCCCGTCGAGCCGGTTTCGGATTCTATTGGGGCGCAGTCTCTTTCTTCGTCGACTCCACTCCGGCTCTCACCCTGCACCGGAGTGCTCGCGTCGTCCAGGCCTTGGCAGGTCTGATGGTGGACACGGTCACGACCGCGTTGTTCGCGATCGCGGCCCAGCTGACCTCCAGCACTCTGTGGGCAATTGTGTTCTGGCGCTTAGCGATTCTGGCGATATTGGACATGTTGATCAACCTGGCCCCGATATTGCAGGTCGATGGTCATTGGGCGCTGGCCGACTGGCTCGACGAGCCTGATCTGGCGACGCGATCACGTGCCGCATTGGGTGCGGCGCTGGGCGGGCGGATGGGCCCGGGCCGGGGCTGGCTCGCCGCGTACGGCGCAGTCAGCCTGGTGGCGGGCGCAGGGTTGCTCGCCGTACTCATCACAGTGTTCTGGGACAACGCCGGGGCGCTGGTGGTGAATCTGTTCTCAGGCGGGGTGGCGGAGATCGTCCTCGGCCTTTACTACATCGCGCCGGTGACGCTGGGCATCCTGTTCAGTGCTGCCGGACTGCTGCTGGAGACGGTGATTCCGATGTCACGGCAGCCCTGATCGGCTCTGCGCCGACAATCCGGCCGAGCTGATCTTCGAGTTCCGATACCCGTCGGGTCAGCGCTTGCAGGGCGGCCATCACCACACCGTTGGCGTCGACGAGGTTGATCCGGCGATCGTTGTCTCCGAGGCCGAACGCCGCTGCGAAATCTTGTGCCATCGGCCCAAGGTGGCGAACGGAGTCATGGTCGTAGCCATAGGTCCACACGCTGATCGGCAGCTGGGTCAGCCGATCGAGGATCTCCTGGGCGCTGACGGGGACCTCCACACCGGCGGCGACTCCCCGTTGGCGGCGGATGACGCGTGCGGCCCATGCCTGCGGATGTCGGATCAGCGCTTGCGCCTTGGCGCGACGGCGAGTTGGGCTGTCAGCCCAGTTCGTCGGCGCCTGAGGGGATTCGGTCATTGGTTACGATCCTCTCCTACTTCCAGCAGCGAAGGGTGTGCGGTGTGCTGCCCGGTCACGGCCGGGGCAGCACACCGCACACTGCTTTTCAGATCAGCGGTACCACGGCGTGCTTGATCGATACGTCGCTGCGCGACGAAAACGCGCGGCTGAGCCGGCGCACATCGTGCTTGATCGACGCGTCGCTACGCGACGAAAGCGCCCGGCTGAGACGAGTCAGGATCCTGATCATGGAATCACCCCCTTTGAAAACTCGAGACCTACCTGCTGCGGGAAGCGCCGACTGTTCGACGACCGTCCCCCGAATTCGACACTAGGAGCGGGTGACTGCCTGCGATACAGGGTTTTCCCTGGCTTTCCGGACGACGACCGCGGACTAGCGTCGCTGCACCACCATCGCCGCCACCGCGGCGGACTCGTTGAACCCGACATGGGCGAGCGTCGGGGCCAGCACACTGCCCGACCGTTTGGCGAGCCAGCCGAACACCCATCCCGCCACGCCGGTCACCAGCACGGTGCCCAGCACCGGATCGCCGACCCTCCTCGCGTCGGGGATATGCCAGAGCCCGAAGGCGGCCGCCTGCAGCAGTGGGCCGGCGGTCGGACCGAGGGCACGCACGGCGAGGGTCTGCAGCGCGCCCCGAAACAGCATCTCTTCGGTCCAGGCCGTCGCGACCGGGATCTCCAGCACCAGCCAACGGACCGGATGCGCTGGTACCCGACGGTCGTTCATCCCGCGGCGCACCCGGGGCACCGCGGCTGTCAGCGCCGCGATCGCCGTGGCCGCCACCCCGGCGGCCACACCACCGGTGCGCAGCCCCGACCACAACTGAGGCGGCCGCAAGCCCAGCGATGTACCGACGGCGACCGCCAATCCGGTACTGACGATTGCGCGCACGGCCGGGGTGCCAGAGTCCTTGGTGATCATTGGAATTCGGGACCGCCGGCGGCGACGAGCTTCTCCAGCGAGGCCCGGATCCGTTCGGTGTCGGCGGGTGTCCACCCGGTGGGGGCGGCGACCGCGACCCAGCCGTCGAGTGGGCTGTTGCCGTAGCTGTGCCCGTGCCCGTTCGGTGACGCCTGCGCGCTGGTGACATTGCCCGCCATGTCAGCGCCGACCTGCCAGAACGTGACGATCGGATACCAGCGCATGGCGGGGCTGCGGTCGAAGCCGGGCGGTTCTTTGAGCCAGTCCGGCTTGGTGAAGAGCAGGCGCGGTGACCACCACACCACCGGGTCCGACGGGTGCTGAAGGAACATCACCCGAGTGCCCTTCCACGTCGGGGACGCCGCGACGCCCGCGATCTCGGCCGGACCGGCCCCCTGTGCGAACCGCACCGTGCGGCCGCCGTCGTAGCGCGGTTGATACTCCGGGGTCCCCGGGTCGCGTCGCACCGTCAACGCCTTCCACAGCGTGCTCGCGTTCGGCGGCCCGACCCACAACACCGACGAGAACCCTTTGTCGACGACATCGGGCAGATATCCGAACGCGCCCTGGCCGGCCAGCGAGCCAAGGCTTTCGCCATAAAGCATCAGCTTGGGCCGGCTGGACTCCGGCCACTGCAGCCACCGGCGCTGAATGCCGTTGACCATCGCCCGGCCCGCTTCGACGGACTTGTCCCTATCGGCCAGAAACGAGATCCAGCTCGGCAGGTACGAGTACTGCATCGCCACAAGTGCGGTATCGCCGTTGTACATCGACTCGATCGCGCGGGCGGCCACCGGGTCGACCCAGCCGGTGCCGGTGGTGGGAATGATCACCAAAACCTTGCGCTCGAATGCCTTGGTGCGCTGCAGCTCCGAGAGCAATGCGGCCACCCGGCCCTCGGTGGTGCCCGCGGTCTCCAGTCCGGCATAGATCCGGATCGGCTCCTTGGCGGGGCGGCCGTTGAGTTCGCTGAGTTCGGCTGCGTGCGGACCGGTACCGACGAAGTTGCGGCCCTGGTAGCCCAGGGTGTCCCAGCGTGCGAATGATGCTGCGCTGCCCGATCTTTCGGGCTGAACCGGTTGTTCGACACCGGGGCGGGTGGTGTCGTTCTCGGGTTGGAACACCGCACTGGCGCCGGCGATGAAACCCCGGTAGAGCACACCGTTGACGAGGGTGATGACCAGCACCACGACGATCGCGGTCCCGATGAACATCGCGACCTCGTCGTTGATGTGCCAGCGCCGGATCATCACCCGGGCGAGGAACTTGATGGCATCCTTGATCACCCGGGCCGCGCTGACCAGTAGGCCGCCGGCGACCAGCGCGGCCGCCAGCGTGCGCAGGTAGATCGTCGTGGACGGCCCCTCGATGCCCATGACGGCCGCAATCTGGCGCTGCCATGCGGCTGCGGGCACGAGCATCAGCACACTGACACCGATCGACAGCACCACCGTCACGGCCTTGAGGAGAAAGAGAACTCGCGCACTCGGTGGCCACCACGCCCGGTTCTCGAGGAACAGCCGCCGCACCACCTTGCCGGTGAGCACTCCGATCCCATAGCCGATCGCGGCGTTGATCCCGCCGATCACGCCCCCCAGCACCCAGTCCCGCGGCATCAGTGACGGGGTCAGCGACAGGCAGAAGAAGAAGGCGCCGAACGCCACGCCGACGAAATCCAGCCGGACCAGGCTCCACGCCCATTCGATGAACGACTCTCGGCGGCGCTGCGACGCGGGCGGGGCCACGGCCTCACCGGTGACGTCGTCGACCGCACTGGTCATCCGAACAGCCCGGGCAGCACTTTCTCAGAGGTCGCGCGCAACTCTTGCAACGTCACAGTGAACAGGCCCTGCACCTCAACGGAATCCGAACCCGGATCGGAGACCCCGATCCGCGTCACCGGCAGCCCACGGGCTTCACACATCGACACGAAGCGACTCTCCTCGGTGCGCGGCACGGCGACCAGGGCGCGGCCGGCGGACTCGGAGAACAGCTCGACGAACGGATCGGCCTGTTCAGGAAGCACGATGCGGCAACCGGTTTCACCCGCCAACGCCGCCTCCACCACTGCCTGGACGAGGCCGCCTTCACTGAGGTCGTGGGCGGCCGAGGCCAGGCCGCCAGCACCTCGGCCAGCAGCCTCTCCCGCTCCAGGTCGACCTGCGGGGGCACTCCACCGAGATGGTCACCGGTCACCTGCGCCCAAATCGAGCCGTCGAACTCGTCGCGCGTCTCGCCCAGCAGGAACAGCGTCTCGCCCGGCTCGTTGCCCAGCCCGGTGGGCAACCGACGTGTTACGTCGTCGATGACGCCGAGCACACCCACCACCGGGGTCGGCAGGATCGCCGTCGCGCCGGTCTGGTTGTAGAAGCTGACGTTGCCGCCGGTGACCGGAATGCCAAGGGCCGCACAGCCGTCTGCCAAACCGCGGACGGCCTGCGAGAACTGCCACATCACCCCGGGATCTTCGGGCGAGCCGAAGTTGAGGCAGTTGGTCACCGCGATCGGAGTGGCCCCGGTGACTGCGACGTTGCGGTAGGCCTCGGCCAGCGCCAGCTGCGCGCCGGTGTATGGGTCGAGCTGCGTATAACGCCCCGACGCGTCGGTGGACACCGCGATCCCTCGGCCGGTGGCCTCGTCGATGCGCAAGACGCCGCCGTCGGCATGTTCGGCCAGCACGGTGTTGCCACGCACATAGCGGTCGTACTGCTCGGTGATGAACGCCCGGCTGCACAGATGCGGACTGCCAACCAGCGCAAGCAAAGTCGCGCGCAGTTCGTCACCGGTTTGCGGCCGGGGCAGCTTGGCCGACGTGTCGGCGATCAGGGCGTCCTGGCTGTCGGGCCGCCGCACCGGGCGCTCGTAGACCGGACCCTCGTGGGCGACGGTGCGCGGCGGCACGTCGACGACGGTCTCGCCGTTCCAGGTGATCTGCAGCCGGTCGCCGTCGGTGACCTCGCCGATGACGGTGGCCAGCACGTCCCACTTGCGGCACACCGCCATGAACTTCTCGACATTCTCCGGGGTGACCACCGCGCACATGCGTTCCTGCGACTCGCTGGAGAGCACCTCGGCCGGGGTCATGTCCTTGGCGCGCAGCGGCACCTGGTCCAGCTCGATGCGCATACCGCCGTCACCCGCGGACGCCAATTCGGATGTTGCACAGGATAATCCGGCCCCGCCGAGGTCCTGGATACCGACCACCAGACCGGCGGCGTACAACTCCAGGCAACACTCGATGAGCACCTTCTCGGTGAACGGGTCACCGACCTGAACGCTTGGCAGCTTCTTGCGGCCCGCGCCGGACTCGTCGCCGGAGAAGGTGTCCGAGGCCAGCACCGACACCCCGCCGATACCGTCCAGGCCGGTGCGCGCGCCGAACAGGATGATCTTGTTGCCGGTGCCGGAGGCGAACGCCAGGTGCAGGTCCTCCTTGCGCAGCACGCCGACACACAATGCGTTGACCAGGGGGTTGCCGGCATAGGAGGCGTCGAACACGGTTTCGCCGCCGATGTTCGGCAGGCCCAGCGAGTTGCCGTAGCCACCAATGCCGCGGACCACGCCGTCGAGCACGCGGCGGGTGTCGGGGGCGTCGGCAGCGCCGAAGCGCAGCTGGTCCATCACCGCGACCGGGCGCGCGCCCATCGCCATGATGTCGCGCACGATGCCGCCGACTCCGGTGGCCGCACCCTGATAGGGCTCGACGTAGGACGGGTGATTGTGCGACTCGACCTTGAACGTCACCGCCCAGCCGTCGCCGATGTCGACCACACCGGCGTTCTCGCCGATACCGGCCAGCATCGACTGGCGCATCGCTTCGGTGGTGGTCTCACCGAAATAGCGCAGGTGCACCTTGGAGGACTTGTACGAGCAGTGCTCGCTCCACATCACCGAGTACATCGCGAGCTCGGCATCGGTCGGCCTGCGGCCGAGGATGTCGCGGATCCGCTGATATTCGTCGTCCTTGAGGCCGAGTTCGCGGTAGGGCTGCGGGTGCTCGGGGGTGGTTGACGCGTAGTCGACGGTGTCGACTGCTCCAGAGAGCCCAGATGTCACGCCGAACAGTCTAGTGGCGCAGCTGGCGGCTGCCGTGCCGTCGCGCCCGGGAACGGCGAAAGTTCGCGACGCCGTCCGCGCACAGGCCGCGGACCAGCCCCGGCCGGCACCCCACGATGGCCGGCGTTCAGCCCGGCACCGCACTGCCGCCGAGCGTGGATGGTTGTCGCATTCACCGCGCCACAGCCCGCACCGTGGCGGCACACCGGCCCGCGCCGCAGCCGGCTTCGCCGCCGCGGCCAAGCGTGTCGCCGCATCGATGTTTGTTCAAGTGCGCCAACATCATCGGCGCCGCCCCCAGCTTGATTGCCGGGTAGCCCGGTACCCAGATCGATGTGCTTACATTGCGGTGGTCCGCATGCGCGACGCTGTGTGCATCACGTGCAGCACTCTGGGGGAAGGCTTGAGAATGAAGGTTCGCCTCGTGGCGATCGTGGTCGTCCTGGTTGCGGCATACATCGCGACGATCTCGCTGTACGCGAACACTGGTCTCGGCGAACCTGCCAAGCTCATCCAGGGGGCACCCACGGCGGATGGGACAACCGTCAGCGCCAATCTGGATGAGGTTCATTCCGCGCGGGGCGAGTTGGTCGCCAACGTGACGGTGGCCCCGGGCGCGACGTTGGTGGACCCGGTCACACACGGGCTCACCGAGGATCTCACCCTGACGGTCGATTCCGGGGTCACCCCAACCATCAGGACATGGACCAAGGGCTCGACGCCGGGAGTCGTTCCGGTCACGTTGACGATGACGGGCGACCCCGGCTCCTATCCGTTCGATCACTATCATTCGGGTCCGCTCGGTATCGAGCTGACGGTCGGCAACAGCCGCGCGCCGACCCGGGTATCGCCGTCGATCTTCGACCGGACGCCCGGATGGCAGTTCAAGGCCCAGCCCAGCACCGGCGCCCCCGCGCTGGGGGCGTACCAGCTGGATATCCGGCGGTCGCCCAGCACCGCCGCCGTTGTGGCGATCCTGTTGGCCGCGCTGGTCACGATTGCGGTGCTGGCCATCACGGTCTCGGTTCAGACAGTGCGCGATCGACGCAAATTTCAACCACCGATGACCACCTGGTTTGCCGCGATGCTTTTCGCGGTGGTGCCGCTGCGCAACGCCCTTCCCGACGCCCCGACGATCGGAACGTGGATCGATGTAACCGTGATCCTGTGGGTGGTCGTCGCACTGGTGTCGTCGATGGCGCTCTACATCGTCTGTTGGTGGCGGCACCTCAACCCGAAGTTCGACAAGCTGTAACCGAGCAGACTCTCCTGCGCGGCTATGCCGGACTCAGAAACGCTTGTAGCGCAGCCGTATACGCGATGATGTCGGCCGCGCCCATGAGTTCGCGGGCGGAGTGCATGGCCAGCTGGGCCGCCCCGACGTCGACGGTGGGAATGCCGGTCCGCGCCGACGTCATCGGCCCGATCGTCGAGCCGCACGGCAGGTCGGCGCGATGCTCGTAGCGCTGCAGCGGCACGCCGGCCTGCCGGCAGGCCAGCTCGAAGGCGGCCGCGGTACGGCCGTCGGTGGCATACCGCAGGTTCGGTTGCACCTTGAGCACCGGTCCGCCGTTGACCGCGATCCAGTGCCCGGGTTCGTGGCGGTCGGGGTAGTTGGGGTGCGTCGCGTGCGCCATGTCGCCGGAGGCCACCATCGACGCGGTGAGCCGGCGCAGGAAGTCCTCCCGGTCGCCGCCCGACGCCAGCACGATGCGCTCCAATGTGGTCAGCAGCAGGTCGGACTGGGCGCCGTGATCGGACGTCGAGCCGACTTCCTCGTGGTCGAACAGCGCCAGCACCGGCAGGTAGCCGCCCGGCTCGGCGGCCAAGAACGCCTCCAGCCCGGCGTAGCAGGTGCCCTGGTTGTCCAGCCGGGGTGCGCTGACCAACTCGCCGTCCGCGCCGATCAGCGCTGACGGGGTCAGGTCGTGGGTCATCAGATCCGCGGACAACAGATCGGCCGCGTCAACGCCGGCGTGCTCGGCAACGTAAGTGAGGAACGACCGGGGCGTGTCCCCCAGCCCCCACACCGCGTTGACGTGGCGCTGCGGGTCGATCTTCACCGCTGCGCGATCCTCGGCGAGGTGGATGGCCAGCTGCGGCACCCGCAGGATCGGCGCGTCGATGCGTACCAAGCGGTGCGACACCCCGCCGTCGACGGCGCGGTCTCGCACCGAGAGCCGGCCGCTGATGCCGAGGTCGCGGTCCAGCCAGGAGTGCAGCCACGCGCCGCCATACGGTTCGAGCGCCACCACCTGCCAGCCGGCCACCACCCGGTCGGGATGCTGCTTGACGCGCAGGTTCGGGCTGTCGGTGTGGCCGCCGACGATGCGGAACGGCCGGCCTGGATCCTCGCCCGAGTTCCAGGCGACCAGGGAACCCGCCCGCACCGTGAAGAAGCGGCCACCCCCATCCGGCCAGCGATCGGTCTCGGCCAGCTCGGTGTAGCCGGCGTCGCGCAGACGTCGCGCCGCCGTCCGGCAGACGTGGAACGGTGACGGCGACGCATCGATGAATTCGCACAATCCCCGCGCGCTGGCAGCTGTGGACATGATCACCATCATCGCCGACATCATTTTCGTTAGGGTCAGACGGTGCCCTCCCCGCTACCTCAACCGGTACTGGCTCCCCTGACACCGGCCGCCATCTTCTTGGTCGCCACGATCAACTCCGGCGGTGAGGCCGCGGTGCATGACGCACTGCCCGACCTCGCCGGTCTGGTCCGCGCGATCGGGTTTCGCGATCCGTCCAAGAACCTGTCGATGGTCACGTCGGTCGGATCGCAGGCGTGGGATCGCTTGTTCTCCGGGCCGCGGCCGGCGGATCTGCACCCGTTCGTCGAGCTGCGCGGGTCGCGGCACCACGCTCCGGCCACGCCGGGCGACCTGTTGTTCCACATCCGTGCCGAGGTGCTCGACGTGTGCTTCGAGCTGGCCGGCCGGGTGGTCAAGGCGATGGCCGGGGCGATCACGATCGTCGACGAGGTGCACGGTTTCAAGTTCTTCGACAACCGCGATCTTCTCGGATTCGTCGACGGCACCGAGAACCCGGACGGCCCACTTGCGGTGAGCGCCAGCCAAATCGGCGACGAGGACCCGGAATTCGCGGGCGGCTGCTACGTCCACGTGCAGAAGTATCTGCACGACATGACGTCGTGGGAGGCGCTGTCGGTGACCGAGCAGGAGC
Source organism: Mycobacterium sp. EPa45 (assembly GCF_001021385.1). Taxonomy (NCBI): domain Bacteria; kingdom Bacillati; phylum Actinomycetota; class Actinomycetes; order Mycobacteriales; family Mycobacteriaceae; genus Mycobacterium; species Mycobacterium sp. EPa45. The sequence continues at coordinate 5,370,465 of NZ_CP011773.1, forward strand.
GGGTCATCGGACGCACCAAGCTCGAGGACATCGAGATGGCCGACGACGTGAAACCGGCCAACTCCCACATCGCGCTCAACGTGATCTCCGACGACGACGGCAACGAGCTCAAGATCGTCCGGCACAACATGCCGTTCGGGGAGATCGGCAAGGACGAGTTCGGCACGTACTACATCGGTTACTCGCGCTCGCCACGCGTCACCGAGAAGATGTTGGAGAACATGTTCATCGGTGACCCGCCCGGTAACACCGACCGAATCCTGGACTTCTCCACCGCCGTCACCGGCACCCTGTTCTTCACTCCCATCACCGATTTCCTCAACGATCCGCCGCCGAGGCCGGGCTACGACGACGTCGCCGCGGCTCCCCCGGCACCCACCCCCACTTCCGACGGCTCATTGGCGATCGGCAGCCTGAAAGGACAGTCCTGATGAACAACCTCTACCGCGAGCTCGCTCCGATCACCGAATCCGCTTGGAGTGAAATCGAATTGGAGGCTTCGCGGACATTCAAGCGGCACATCGCCGGGCGCCGCGTGGTCGACGTCAGCGAGCCGGGCGGTCCGGTGACTGCCGCGATCAGCACCGGTCACCTGCGCGATGTCGCCGCGCCGGCCGACGGCGTGGTGGCGCACCTGCGGGAATCCAAGCCGCTGGTGCGGCTCCGGGTGCCGTTCACGGTGTCGCGCACCGCAATCGACGACGTGGAGCGCGGCGCACAGGACTCGGACTGGGATCCGGTGAAGGCCGCCGCCAAGAAGTTGGCGTTCATCGAGGACCGCGCGATCTTCGAGGGGTACACCGACGCCGCGATCGACGGCATCCGCACGTGCAGCTCGAACCCGGCGTTGGCCCTGCCCGAGGACGCCCGCGAGTACCCCGATGTCTTCGCCCAGGCGCTCTCGGAGCTTCGGCTCGCCGGCGTGGACGGCCCGTATTCGGTGCTGCTGTCCGCGGACGCCTACACGAAGGTCAGTGAGACCACCGAGCACGGCTATCCGATCCGCGAGCACCTCAACCGGCTGGTGGACGGCGAGATCATCTGGGCGCCCGCGATCGACGGCGCGTTCCTGCTGAGCACTCGCGGCGGCGACTTCGACCTGCAGCTGGGCACCGACGTCGCGATCGGCTACCTGAGCCATGACGCCGACACCGTGCAGCTGTATCTGCAGGAGACGCTGACGTTCCTGTGCTACACCGCCGAGGCCTCGGTCGCGCTCACCGCGTAGCCGCGATTTCGGCGCGCTTTCGTTCGCTCAGCGGCGGTTTGCGCGCCGAAATCGCTAGATCAGGACGGCGTCCAGCGCGGAGTAGAAGATGCCGAGCCCGTCGTCCGACGGGCCGGTCAGCGCTTCGGTGGCATGCTCGGGGTGCGGCATCAGGCCGACGACGCGGCCGTTGGCGGAGCTGATCCCGGCGATATCGCGCATCGAGCCGTTGAGGTTCTCGGCGTAGCGGAAGACCACCCGGCCTTCACCCTCGAGTTCGTCGAGCACGGCCTCGCTCGCCACGTAGCGGCCCTCACCGGATTTCAGCGGCACCAGCAGTTCGGCGCCCCATTCGTACCGCGACGTCCACGCACTGGTGATGGAGTCCACCCGCAGCCACACGTCGCGGCAGATGAAGTGCAGGCCGGCGTTGCGCGTCAGCGCACCGGGCAGCAGCCCGGCCTCGCACAACACCTGGAAGCCGTTGCAGATGCCGAGCACCGGCAGGCCGGACTTGGCGGCCTCGATGACCTCGCCCATGACGGGCGCGAACTTCGCGATCGCGCCGCAGCGCAGATAGTCGCCGTAGGAGAAGCCGCCCGGCACCACGACGGCATCGACCCCTTTGAGGTCGGCGTCGCCGTGCCACAGGTTGACCGCTTCGGCGCCGGCGAGCCGCACCGCGCGGGCGGCATCGACGTCGTCGAGCGTGCCGGGGAAGGTGATGACACCGACGCGCGCGCTCACGACGGATCCCGGGTGACCGACCAGTCCTCGATCACGGTGTTCGCCAGTAGCGATTCGGCGATCTCCGCGAGCGCCGAGTCACTGATCGAATCGTCGACCTCGAGCTCGAATCGCTTGCCCTGCCGGACATCTGAGATTCCGGCGTGTCCCAGCCGGCCCAACGCACCGACGATCGCCTGACCCTGGGGGTCGAGGATCTCGGCTTTGGGCATCACGTTGACCACTACACGGGCCACAGGCGCTCCTGCTGACGTCGACGACTATTGCGGGTCAACTCTACCGGCGGCTCACGCACACGACCCGATGTAGGCGGTGCACAGCGGCGCGCCGAGGGCGTCGAGCAGGTTTTCGTCGCTGGCCATCGGCCACGCCGTCTGGGGAGGTGCGGTTGACCACATCGCCAGCTCGGTGACCGTGCTGTTGGCCGAATTGTCCACGATGTACTCGCGCAGGATCACCGGTCCGCTGATCACCGCGGCCATCCGGTCGTAGCCGGCGAAGGTCACCGACGGCGACGACGACGGGTTGGTGCGCTGGCAGGACCGCAGCGCGGCGACCGCGGTGCGAAAGACGTCGTCCGCAAGCTGACCGCCGCGCCAGGTCTCCCCGCGCCAATGCATCACCTGGGCCTGCAGCTGCCACTGACCGTCCGGATTGACCACGGTGGCGCGTTCGGCGACGGAGTAGGCGCGCGGGTCGTCGGCCACCGGGGCGCTGCCGCACAGCTCCTCGAACCGGAACCGGGGCGCGACTGCGGTCACCGCCACCCCGGCCAGCCGGGGCCAGGTGTAACGGGCGTTCAGCGGCATCGCCCACGGCGCAATCCAGGCCGCGTCGGGGATGCGGTCACAATTGGGCGGGCAGGTGTCGGAATCGGCGGCAGCGTGCGGCGGGACGGTGAGCCCGCAGGCCACCAGCATCATCGCGATGACCAACCGCATGTATTCGACGCCTTCCGGTGCGCGCACAATCGTAAGCATGGAGCTGACGCATTTCGGGCATTCATGCCTTCTCGCCGAGTTCGACGGCGCAACGCTGTTGTTCGACCCGGGCAACTTCTCGCACGGCTTCGAGGGTGTGACCGGCCTCTCGGCCATCCTCATCACCCACCAGCACCCCGACCACGCCGACCGTGAACGGCTGCCCGCGCTGGTCGAGGCAAACCCGGACGCGATGCTGTACGCCGACCCGGCGACCGCCGCCGAACTCGGCGAACCCTGGCGCGCGGTGCACGTCGGCGACGAGCTCGACGTGGCCGGTCTCTGCATCCGCGGCGTCGGCGGGCAGCACGCCGTCATCCACCCGGAGATCCCGATCATCGACAACATCTCCTACCTCGTCGGCGACGCCGAGCACCCGGCCCGGCTGATGCACCCCGGCGACGCGCTGTTCGTCCCGGGCGAACCGGTGGACGTGCTGGCCGCCCCGGCGGCCGCACCCTGGATGAAGATTTCCGAGGCGGTGGACTATCTGCGGGCGGTCGCACCGGAGCACGCGGTTCCGATCCATCAGGGGGTGGTCGCTCCGGAGGCGCGCGGGATCTACTACGGTCGGCTCACCGAGATGACCGACACCGACTTCCGGGTGCTGCCCGAAGAGAATTCGTTCCGGTTCTGAAACATACTGCGCTGAAGGGTATTTGATGAGCTCAGCTGACTTGGACCGCCTGTTCGGACTGTCCGGCAAGACCGCTCTTGTCACCGGCGGAAGCAGTGGCATCGGGGTGATGATCGCGCGTGGCCTGTTGCAGGCCGGAGCCCAGGTGATCATCAGTTCCCGTAAGGCCGACAAGTGCGAGCAGGTCGTCTCCGAGCTGTCGGAGTTCGGGACGATCCGCGCGATCCCGGCCGACCTGTCCCGCCAGGACGAGTGCAAGCGACTCGCCGCCGAGGTCCTCGCCGGGACCGACACGCTGCACATCCTGGTCAACAACGCCGGAGCGACGTGGGGCGAACCGCTGGAGTCGTTTCCGGCATCGGCCTGGGACAAGGTGCTCGACCTCAACGTGAAGTCGCCGTTCTGGCTGGTGCAGGAGCTGGTCGGCGCGCTGCGCAAAGCCGGGACGCAGGACGATCCTGCACGGATCATCAATATCGGCAGCATCGACGGCATCCACGTCCCGGTGATGCACACCTATTCCTACTCGGCCAGCAAGGCGGCCGTGCATCAGCTGACCCGTGTCCTCGCTAAAGAGCTTGGCCCACAACACATCACGGCCAATGCCATCGCCCCCGGTCCGTTCCAGTCGAAGATGATGGCCGCCACGCTGGACGCATTCGGAGACGCGATTGCGGCCTCGTCGCCACTACAGCGCATCGGCCGCGACGACGACATGGCCGGCATCGCGATCTTCCTCGCCGGGCGGGCCGGCTCCTACGTGAACGGGGCGATCATCCCGGTAGACGGCGGGATGGCGACGACGGCGAGTGGGTCCGGCTCACGCAGCTGACGTGGCGGGGATCTCCGGATCCCGGCGGTACACCCTCGGCGTGCAGCCGTGCATCAGGGCCAGATCGATCGCGTCGAGCATGGCCTGACGAGGCCCGACCTTGCGCAATTGCTTTGCGGTGACGGCCAATCGGACGTCTCCGCCGCGGCGGGCGGTCCGTTCGGCCGACAGCACCAGGGTGCGACACCACCACGGTTCGGTGACGAATCCTTCGCCGATACCCACAACCCGGGCGCGCGTCGTCGTTCCGGTCACCAGGTCGGTGACGCCGTGCAGGTCCACGAGCAGCCGGAAGCCATTACGCGGCAGGGCGAATGCCGTGCCCGACGAGACCGTCCAGCCGGGGGCGGCGAACAGCCGGGTCCGCAAGCCGACATGTTCGAGGACCCGGTCGGCGCCCATCAGCCGCAGATTGGCCTCATGTGCGGGCAGGGTGGCGAACTCGCCGCGGCGTTTCTTGGTGGCCGCCGCATCGAAACCGTGCAGCACCACCGCATCACCGCCGGCGCGCCGACCGGTCAGCCAGCCGATCGTGCGAGGGTCGGATTCCAGGCGATACCCGTCCTTGAGCCTCGGCGCGACGAGCAGCGACAGCGGAACCGCGCGGCTTTCGAGCGCGCGGGCGAAGTCTTCGACATCGCCCAGCGTCCGGTCACTGATCCCGGACACCGACACGAAGAGTTGTCCAGCCACCCGCGCAGTGTGGCAATTCCAGGTGTCCGGACAGTGTCGGCAACCTTGAGGTCAGGCAACCATCGGGTTCAGCCCGGCAGGACGGCCTCGATCGCGGCAACCACCTCGGGGGCATTCGGCTCGGTTTGCGGCCGGAACCGCTTGACCTCCGTCCCCCCGGGCGCGATCACAAACTTCTCGAAGTTCCACGCGATGTCGCCGGCCTTGCCGTCACCGTCGGCGACGGTGGTGAGCTCGGCGTACAGCGGGTGCCGGTCGTCGCCGTTGACATCGGTCTTGGCCAACAGCGGGAACGTCACGCCGTAGGTGGTGGAGCAGAACGTCTGGATCTCCTCCGCCGTCCCCGGCTCCTGACCCATGAACTGATTGCAGGGCACGCCGATCACGGTCAGGCCGCGGTCGCCGTAGTCGCGGGCCAACTGCTCGAGCGCGGTGTACTGCGGGGTGAGGCCGCACTTCGACGCGACGTTGACCAGGAGGATCGCCCGGTCGGCGTAGTCGGCCAGCGAGGTCGCCTTGCCGTCGAGAGTGGTGAGCGGGATGTCGGTCAGACTCATGCCGGTGAGGTTACGCGAAGTGCTCGGCGTCGGCGGTGGCCAGTAGCCAGGCGTACTGGAAGGCCGCTTCCTTCCACCGCTCGTAGCGGCCGCTGATGCCGCCGTGGCCGGCGGCCATCTGCGTCTTCAGCAGCACCGGGTGTCCGTCGGTCTTGGTGTGCCGAAGCGCGGCCACCCATTTCGCAGGTTCGACATAGAGCACCCGGGTGTCGTTGAGCGACGTCATCGCCAGGATCGCCGGGTACTCCTTGGCTTCGACGTTCTCGTACGGCGAATAGGACTTCATGTAGAAGTAGACTTGCGCGTTCTCCAACGGGTTTCCCCACTCGTCCCATTCGGTCACCGTCAGCGGCAGTGAGGGGTCGAGAATCGTGGTGAGCGGGTCCACGAAAGGAACCTGCGCGAGGATCCCGGCGAACAGCTTCGGCGCCAGATTCGCGACCGCGCCCATCAGCAGACCGCCGGCGCTGCCGCCCAGAGCGACCAGGTTCTGCGGCCGGGTAAGGCCGGTGTCGACCAGATGCTGTGCCACCGCGATGAAGTCGGTGAACGTGTTGCGTTTGTCCAGCAGCTTGCCGCGTTCGTACCAGAGCCTTCCCATCTCACCGCCGCCTCGGACATGGGCGACGGCGAAGACCATTCCGCGGTCGAGCAGCGAGAGGCGCGCCACCGAGAAGCGCGGATCTTCGGATGACTCGTAGGCGCCGTATCCGTAGAGCACTGTCGGAGCAGGGAATTCGATGCCCGCTTTGTGGACGATCGAGATCGGGACCCGGGTGCCGTCCTCGGCAACCGCCCAGTCCCGACGTTCGACGTAGTCCTCGCGACGGTAGCCGCCCAGCACCGGTTGCTCGCGCAGCAGCGTGCGGTCGCCGGTGGCGAGGTCCAGGTCGTAGATCCGCAACGGCGTCACGTACGACGTGGTGCCCACCCGCAACTTGGGCGTCACCCAGTTGGGGTTGCCCGCCAACCCAGCCGATGCCAACTCGGAGTCGAAATGTATCTCCTCGGGCGTGCCGTAACCGTCGGTACCGATGGGCCACAGCTGGATTCGCGGCAACGCCTCACGACGGTAGCTCACCACGAGGTGGTCGGCGAAGACGTCGACGCCGTCGAGTCGCACATCGTCGCGGGCTTCGATCAGCGTGCGCTGGTCGGTTGGGTTGCCGACCGGCGCTTCGACGAGGGTGAAGTTGACCGCGCCGTCGTTGTGCAGGATGAGGAATCGGTCCTCACCGCCGATCACCGCGTGGTCCACCGAATACTCGACACCGTCGCGGCGCGGCAGCACGGAGGTGAACTCCGTGTTCGGATCGGCGGCGTCGCCGATCCACACCTGCGAGGTGATTGCCGAGCCCGCGGCAATGATCAGGTACTTGTTGCTGCGGGTGCGACCCATGCCGACCCAGAACCGTTCGTCGGGTTCGTGAAACACCTGCTCGTCAGGTTGACCCGAGCCGAGCCGGTGGCGCCACACGGTGTCGGGACGCCACGCCTCGTCGACCGTCGTGTAGTAGACGCATCCGTTGTCCGCCGCCCACGTCACCCCCGAGGAGATTCCGGCGATCTCGTCCGGGTACAGCTCTCCGGTGCGTAAGTCCTTGAACCGCAGCGTGTATCGCTCGTCGCCGACGGTGTCGACCGAATAGGCCAGCAGGTGACCGTCGATGCTCACACTACTGGCTCCGAGGGAGAAGAACTCGTATCCGTCGGCCTCGGCGTTCTCGTCGAGCAGCACCTGCTCGCCGGGTACGTCGGTGTCGGAGTCGAAGACCGGCGGATCCCAGTCATCCGGCCCGGCGACCGGGCAGCGGCAATGCGCGCCGTACTGCTTGCCTTCGAAGCTGCGCCCGTAGTACCACCACTGTCCGCGGCGGGTGGGAACCGACATGTCGGTCTCCTTGGTGCGCGCCTTGATCTCGTCGAAGATCTTCTGCCGCAGCGGCTCCAGGTGGGCGGTTGCCTTGTCGGCGTAGGCATTCTCGGCTTCGAGGTGCGCGATGACCTCAGGGTCAGACTTCTCGCGCAGCCATTCGTAGGGATCGACGAAGACGTCCTCGTGGAAGACGCGCCGGGTGTCAACCCGCTTGGCGATGGGTGGATTCATGCTCATGATCCGATCCAGTCGGCGAACGACAGTCCCGAGATTCGTTCGTAGGCTTCGATGTAGCGGGCACGGGTGGCTTCGATGATGTCGGCGGGCAACGGCGGTGGCGGTGTCGAACCGTAACGGTCCCAGCCTGATTCGGGCCCGGTGAGCCAGTTGCGGACGAACTGCTTGTCGAAGCTGGGCTGCACCTCACCCTCTTTGTAGTCCTCGGCCGGCCAGTACCGCGAGGAGTCCGGGGTGAACACCTCGTCGGCCAGCACCACCCGGTCGTCGGCGTCGACACCGAACTCGAATTTGGTGTCGGCGATGATGATTCCCTTGGTCAAGGCGTGCGCGGCGGCCTGGCTGTAGATCTGCAATGTGCGCTCACGAAGCTGGTTGGCGCGCTCCGCACCGACGATGTCGATGGTCCGGTCGAACGAGATGTTCTCGTCGTGCTCGCCGAGTTCGGCCTTGGTCGCGGGAGTGAACAGCGGCTGATCGAATCTGCTCGCCTCGACCAGGCCGGGTGGCAGCGCGATGCCACACACCTTGCCGTCACGCTGGTAATCCAGCAGGCCCGAACCGGTCAGGTAACCGCGGGCCACGCACTCGATCGGCACCATGTCGAGCTTGCGGACGACCAGCGCGCGGCCCAGCACCTCGTCGGGGATGCGCGGGTCGTCCGGCGGGCCGGCCAGATGGTTGGGCGCGTCGATGTAGTCGAAGAAGAACACGCTCATCGCGGTGAGGATGCGGCCCTTGTCGGGGATCAGGCTGTCCAGGACGTAGTCGTAGGCCGAGATCCGGTCGCTGGCGACGAACAGCAGATGCTCGCCGTCGATGGAAAAGATCTCGCGCACCTTACCGCTGGCCAGGTGCTGATAGTCGCTCAGAGCGGGGCGGGGCATCGCGTCAGCCTAACGGCCGCTGAGTCGGCGCGACTGTGCTGGGATCGAGCCATGAGATCGCGGTTCCTGCCCTACGCCACCACCCCGGGCCGGCTGCTCGGACAGTTGGTCAGCGACGTGGGCGTCGCGTTGTGGATCACGGTATGGGTTCTGGTGGGGTTGGCGGTGCACAGCGCGGTCGCGACGATCGCTGACGTGGGTCGCCAGGTCAATGACGGCGCCACCGGGATCTCGGACAACCTGCACTCCGCCGGAGACAGCGCGCACAAGATCCCGCTCGTCGGCGACACGGTCGCCAAACCGCTGCGGGCGGCGAGCGAGGCCGCCCTCGATCTCGCCGGCGCCGGCCACAACCTCGACACCACGGCTACCTGGTTGGCGGTGCTGCTGGCCATCGCGGTGGCCGCGCCGCCGATCCTGGCGATCGGCATGCCGTGGCTGTTCCTTCGCATCCGGTTCTTCCGCCGCAAGTGGACGGTCATCGCGCTGACCCGAACGCCCGCCGGCGAGCAGTTGCTGGCGCTGCGGGCGCTGGCCAACCGGCCCCTGCGCAAGCTCACCGAGGTCAGCGTCGACCCGGTCGGGGCGTGGCGGCGCGAGGATCCGTACGCGATCAGAGGCCTGGCCGCACTCGAACTGCGTTCGGCCGGCATCGCAGTGCCCCGCTCCTGGCGGAATCCGGCGCGCTGACGAGCGCTGAGCGCAGGTAACCGCGCCCAACCTTGACACCTCGACGGCGCGGCCCGATAGTAATTAATCAATCGATTGATTAATCGCCTCCCCAGGAGGCCGTATCGACGTATATCTCCAGATGGCCCTGCCCCATCCCGATATGCTCGCCAGTTACGAGGGTGTCGAGATCTGACGATAGGGAACCGATGAAGGCTTCGGTCGATCCGGACCGCTGCGCCGGACACGGCGATTGCGTGTCGACCTGCGCGGAGGTGTTCGCCTGGACCGCTGACGGCTATGCCGAGGTGGTGCTGGACGAGATTCCCGCGGAATACCGAGATCTCGTGGCCAAAGCCGTGCAGGACTGCCCGGAGCACGCAATCAGCGCGGAAGAGTAGTGGTCGACTACGACTATGTCGTGATCGGTGCCGGGTCGGCGGGCTGCGCCGTGGCGGCGCGTCTGGCCGAAGGATCGTCGCGCGTCCTGCTGCTGGAGGCGGGCGGCTCCGATCGGCGGCTGACGGTCCGCGCGCCACTGGCCTTCGCCGCTCAGCTGGGCGGCTCCACCGACTGGGACTACCGCACCGCGCCCGAACCGGCATGCGACGGCCGCGTCATTCCGCAGCCCCGCGGCCGTGTCCTCGGCGGGACCAGCTCGATGAACGCGATGGTGTGGATCCGGGGCACCCGAATCGACTACGACGGCTGGGACCTGCCCGGCTGGGGCTGGTCCGATGTCGAGCCGGTGTTCCGCCGCATCGAGTCGCACTACCTCGGCGGCCCGTCGCACGGGACCTCCGGTCCAGTGCGCGTCACGAGGCTCGCGGAGCCCGATGTGACGTCCACCCGGTGGGTCGACGCCGCCCGCGCCGCCGGCGTCAGTGCCAACGAGGACATCGGCGGCCCCGATCTCGACGGGTCATCCATCGCACCGGTGACGGTGTGGAAGGGGCAGCGCTGGAACACCGCGCGCGCGTATCTTCCTGCGGCACGTCGTCGTTCGAATTTCAGCGTGGTCACCGGCGCATTGGTGCACCGGGTGGTGATCCGTGACGGCCGCGCGGTGGCCGTGAAATATGAACGCAGGGGGCGATCGCACGTCGTCAACGCCAACCGTGAGATCATCCTGTCAGCCGGCGCCTACGGCACACCGCAACTTCTGCAACTCTCCGGCATCGGTGCCGCCGACCACCTGACGTCGGTGGGCATCACGCCGGTCGTCGACAGTCCCCGAGTGGGAGCCAATCTCACCGACCATCCCGCTACAGCGATGAGCTGGGATGTGCGGCCGGGCTTCGTCGGGTTGTCGGATGCACAGAAGCCACAGTGGTTGCTGCGCTGGATCTTTCGCCGCAACGGAAAGTTCACCAGCAATGCGATGGAAGCGATCGCACAGGTCAGGTCCGATCCCGGTCTGCCGGCGCCGGACTTCCAGTTGATCCACTCCCCCAGTTACATCAACCTCTCGGCCATGGAACGGGAACTGCGCCGCGCCTCGTCGGTCCTGCAGTCCTACTGGACGCCGAAGAGCCGCGGCACGGTCATGGCGCAATCCTCGGATCCGCTTGTGCCACCGGAGATCCGGCTCAATACGCTGGCCGCCGCCGACGACGTGCGGGCGTTCATCCGTATGGTGCGGCGAACCCGCGAGATCGTCGCAACCGAGCCGTTCGCCTCGGTTACCACCACCGAACTCCACCCGGGCGGGGATGTCGTCACCGACCCCCAGATCGAGGCGTGGCTGCGCAGTTCGGTCGCCACCACCGGGCACCCCGCCTGCTCGGCGGCCATGGGCAGCGGGGCTGACAGCGTGCTGGACGAGAAGCTGAAAGTGCGTGGCGTGGAAGGTCTGCGGGTAGCCGACGCATCGGCGTTCCCGTGCATTCCCCGGGCCAACACCAACGCCCCGGCCATCATGGTCGGTGAGCGGTGCGCCGACTTCATCAAGGATGATCGGTGAGCCCCTGTGCCCGATCATTTTGATGCCCACTTCCACATCATCGATCCGCGCTTCCCATTGGTGCCCAACAACGGTTTCCTACCCGATCCGTTCACCGTCGCCGACTACCGAGAGCGCGTCGAGCCACTACGCGTCGCCGGCGGCGCCGTGGTCAGCGGGTCGTTTCAGGCCTTCGATCAGGGTTACTTGAAAGCTGCTCTGACACAGCTCGGTTCAGGATTCGTCGGCGTCACTCAGATCCCCGCCGACACGACCGACGACGACATCCTCGCACTGGCCCATGCCGGTATTCGCGCAGTCCGCTTCAATCTGTACCGCGGTGGATCGGCAACACTCGATGACATCGATGCCCTCGCTCGTCGCGTGCACGAGGTCGCCGGCTGGCATTGCGAGTTCTACCTCGACGCCGCCGACTTGACCGAGCTCGAGCCCATCCTGGCGGCGCTGCCCCAGATCAGCATCGACCACCTGGGCATGTCAGACGACACGACGGGAGCCCTACTGCGGCTGGTGGAGTCCGGAACCGTAGTCAAGGCAACGGGATTCGGTCGGATCAATATCACCGATCCTGATGCCCTGATGCGCGACATCGTTGCCGTGAACCCCGCCGCATTGATCTTCGGCAGCGACCTGCCCTCGACCCGGGCGGCAATTCCGTTCCGCGACAGCGATATCGATCGCATCGCCGGTGCAGTCGGCGCCGAGCACGTCGATGCCGTGTTGGCCACCAACGCGCACGCCTTCTACCGGCTCTGACCGAAGAGCTGGCCCCGCAGCAGCTGTTTGAGTGCAGCCACCGTCGCGTGATACTCCTCGGGCGGCGGTGCGCTGGCGGCGTATTCGTTCAGTCCGCGGAAGATCATGTACACGGCGTTGGCCGCACTCTCCACGTCGACGCCACGGCCCAAGACCTTCTCGCGGGCGCCTTGGTCGAGGATGTCGCGGATCAGGTTGCGCAACGCCACGAATCGGGTGTCGCTGTTCTCGGCAAGGTGCAGGTGCTGCGGGCTCTCGGCCCGGATGGCCCGGTCGAACGCGACGGCAAGCGGGTAGTCCTGCATCACCCGCACGCTCTCGTCCAAGACGGCCATCAGCTTGTCCAGGGTCGCGACGTTGTCTTCGGCGGCCTGTTCGAGCCTCGGCACGGCGATCGTCGCCACCTCGTCGAAGGTGGCCTTGACGAGCTCGGCCTTGTTCGGAAAGTAGTGATAGAGACTGCCACTGGTCATATTCGCCTCGCGGGCGATCTCACGGATCGTCGTCCTGGAGTAGCCGACCGCCGCAACGCAGCGCATGGTCGCCTCGAGGATCCGCCGCCTCGTCTCCTCGCTGTTGGCGCCCACCGGCCGGCCCAGGAGCGAGGAATTGGCCGACGCTGCACCTTTGGGTTTCGCCATCGCTTCCAGAAGCTTCTCACAGTCGCCGGCCGATCGGTTAGAGTCCGCGTCGTGGGAGACCTCATCGACACCGTCGCCGTCGTCACCGGCGCAGCCCGCGGCCAGGGCCGCAGTCATGCCGTTGCGCTCGCCGCAGAGGGCGCCGACATCATCGCCATCGACCGCTGCGCCGACATCGACTCCATTCCCTACCCGTTGGCCTCCAAGGAGGATCTCGACGAGACCGTCCGCCTCGTCGAAGCCCAGGGCCGGCGCGTCGTTCCGGTCGTCGCCGACGTGCGCGACCTCGAGGCCCTGCAGGCCGGCGTACAGGGTGGCGTGGACGCGCTCGGCGAGATCGACATCGTCGTGGCCAATGCCGGGGTGGTGGCCATCGGTCTCAAAGATCCGCTCGACACCGAGGTGTACCGCGACATCGTCGAGACCAATCTCAACGGGGTCTGGCACACCATCGCGGCCACGGTGCCCTCGATCATCCGCAAGGGCCGCGGCGGCTCGATCATCTTGACGAGCTCCGCGCAGGGCCTCGTCGGTAAGGGCGGCGACGGCAGTGCCGCGATGTTCGCCTATGCCGCGGCCAAGCACGGTGTCGTCGGGCTGATGCGCTCGGCGGCCAATGCCTACGCCGCGCACAGCATCCGGGTCAACACGGTGCACCCCAGTGGCGTCGGCACCCCGATGATTCTCAACGACCACACGCTGCGGACGTTCCAGGAGAATCCGAACGGTGCCGCGCTGTCGGCCAATCTGTTGCCGGTCCCCTTCGTCGAGGCCGAGGACGTCACCAATGTCGTCGTGTTCTTGGCGAGCCCGAAAGCCCGCTACATCACCGGGGTCGCGCTACCCGTCGATGCCGGACACGCGGTGATGTGAACGCAGGTAGAGCAGCCCGCTGACGGTCACCGTCACCCACGTCGCGAAGGCCACCCAGAAGAACACCTGCGACGCGGCGATGAACGCGAGTACCCCGGTTTCGCGCGACATCGCAAAGGTCGCGGCCGAGTACATGCCGAGCGGGAAAACCATCGCCCACCACACGCCCCTGAATTGGAGGGTGCCGGGAAGATTGATGCGCCCAATAGCGAAGTAGAGCAGCGCCGGAATCCACAGTGTCGCAACCACCCAGGTGAATACCGTGATCACGACGACGACGTCCGAGGGCCACACCCGGTGGATCCGATCGCCCGCCAGCGTTGCGATCGCGAGGCCGCCCATCAGTATCCAGCCGTCCGGTTCGAAGCCGCCGGGGTCGAGCCGTTCGTGGAACGCCCGCCACAGGATCAGCGCCGTCATCGCGGCGTACACCGCCAGCGCCAGTGCCCAGAACAGCAGCGCACCGAACAGCCAGTGCAGATCAGCGGAGAGGATGGCCAAGCCGGATGTCGCCACACTGGCCAACTCCCACGCGCCATGCGCTCGGTCTCGTAACCCGACCCAGCGGATCCGCCACATCCGCCGAACCACCACCGGCGTCAGCGTCAGCCAGAACTGCAGTGCCAGAGCGGCCAGGATCACCAACGCGATTCGGTACTCGGCCAGCCGCGCGCCGAGCACCGCGCACGCCGCCACATAGGTGAACATCCGCAACAGCACGTCGGGGTCGTGGAAGTCCGGCGGCGACCGGCGCCACGACACCGCACACATCACGACGAGTACCGGCAGCGCACACCCGGCAATCACCGCCAGGGCCAGGCTGATCCAGCGGTACCCGTGGTCGGCCGCCGAAATCGAGACGATGCCCGTTGCCATCACCGCCGCGAACACGTCGGGCGGTGGCCGCATATCAGCCAAGTTCGGTGAACATGTGCCGGATACCGGTGTGCCGGTTGCTGCGGGCCCACTCGACCGGCTTGACCACGTTGATCTCCGAGAACCGGCTCAGCAGTTCCTCGTAGAGCACCCGCAGCTCCAGACGGGCCAGGTTGGCACCCAGACAATAGTGCACACCCTGTCCGAATCCCAAGTGCGGATTGCGTTTCCGTCCCACGTCGAAACAATCGGGACTGTCGAACACCGATCCGTCGCGATTGGCCGAGCCCTCCCACACCAGCACTTTGTCGCCCGCCCGGATCACGCATCCACCGAGCTCGGTGTTCCGGGTTGCGGTGCGCCGCTTGGACGGTGACGGCGAGGTCCAGCGCACGATCTCCTCCACCGCCGTCGGCAACAGTCCGGGATCATCCTGCAGGCGCCGACGCTCGTCGGGATGCTGGGCCAGCGCCAGCAGTCCACCGGCCACCGCGTTGCGGGTCGTTTCCGCGCCGGCGCTGAACAGCAGATTGAAGAACAGGTACAGCTCGATGTCGGTCAGTGACGGCGCATCCGGGTCGTCGACGGTGGCGTTGGCCACCACCGAGAGCATGTCGTCCCCGGGCTCGGCGCGCTTCTTCGCGATCAGCTCCGAGCCGTAGGCGAAGATCCGCGACCCCGCCTCCTCAATGGACATGGTGCCGACCTCACCCTTGCGGGAATCGCCGAAGTCGAAGCTCGGCTCGATGGCACGGAAGAGCCAGTGCCGTTCGCTCTCAGGCACTCCCAGCAGAATGCAGATCATCTGCATGGGCAGCTCGGCGGCGATGTCGACCAGGAAATCGAAGGGCACCCCGGGCTGCACGGCATCGAGCAAAACCCGCGTACGGCGGCGCAGATCGTCTTCGACCCGGCGGATCATCCGCGGGGTCAGGCCCGAGCTGACCAGTCGCCTGATGTGGGTGTGCCGCGGATCGTCCATCATGTTCAGCACCTGCCCGGCGATCGACAGGTCCTGCAGCAGGGTGCCGCCGAACGGGCGCTCCCCGCCGGTCACCGACGAGTAGGCGTCCTGATCCCGAAGCACGGCAAGGGTTTCCGGGTAGGTGGCCACCGACCAGAAGCCCTCGCCGTCCGGGGTGTTCTCGGTGGGCTCATGCCAGTACACCGGCGCGTCACGACGGTGGATCGCGAACAGCTCGTGCGGGAAGCCCCCGGCGAAGTTGTCGAGGTCGGTGAAGTCGATGTCGCTGAGCAACATTGGCGTCTACAGGATCGCGCCAGGGGTGTACTTCGCCGCGTCCGGGTAGGCGCTGACCAGCTCGTCCACCGCCGCGATCACCTGGTCGACCTGACTGCCGGCCGCCCCGGTGAACGCCTGCCTGTCGGCCAGCGCGGCGTCCAGTGCCGCCCGGTCCAGCGGCAGCCGGTCGTCGGCAGCCAAGCGGTCCAGCAGATCCGGTTCGGCGCCCTTCTCCCGCATCGCGAGTGCGACGGCGACCGCATGCTCCTTGATGACCTCGTGCGCAGTCTCGCGGCCCACGCCGGCCCGGACCGCCGCGATGAGCACCTTGGTGGTGGCCAGGAACGGCAGGTAGCGGTCCAGTTCCCGCTTGATCACCGCAGGGTAGGCACCGAACTCGTCGAGCACCGTCAGGAACGTCTCGATCTGCCCGTCGATGGCGAAGAACGCGTCGGGCAATGCCACCCGGCGCACCACCGAGCAGAACACATCACCCTCATTCCATTGCGCGCCAGCCAGTTCCGCGGCCATCGACGCGTAACCGCGCAGAATAACCTGCAATCCGTTGACCCGCTCACAGCTGCGGGTGTTCATCTTGTGCGGCATCGCCGACGAGCCGACCTGTCCCGGAGCGAACCCTTCGGTGACCAGCTCATGGCCGGCCATCAACCGCACGGTGTGCGCGAACGACGACGGCCCGGCGCCGAGCTGAACCAGGCTCGAGAGCACATCGTGGTCCAGCGAGCGCGGATAGACCTGGCCGACGCTGGTGAAAACGGCTTTGAAGCCCAGGAATTCGGCGACCCGGCGCTCCAGCTCGGCCAGCCGCACGGCATCACCGTCGAACAGATCGAGCATGTCCTGGGCGGTGCCCATCGGGCCCTTGATGCCGCGCAGCGGGTAACGGTCGATCAGTTCGCGAACCCGCCGCAACGCGACCAGGGTCTCCTCGGCGGCCGACGCGAACCGTTTGCCCAACGTGGTGGCCTGCGCGGCGACGTTGTGACTGCGACCGGCCATCACCAGTTCGCGATAGAGCAGCGCGCTTTCGGCAAGGCGGGCCACAACGGCCACCCCGTGGGCGTGCACGAGTTCCAGCGAGCGGCGGATCTGGAGCTGTTCGACGTTCTCGGTGAGGTCCCGGCTCGTCATGCCCTTGTGCACGTGCTCGTGTCCGGCCAGGGCATTGAATTCCTCGATGCGGGCCTTGACGTCGTGGCGGGTGACCCGCTCGCGCGCGGCGATCGACGCGAGGTCGACCTGGGTGAGCACCCGCTCGTAGTCCTCGATCACAGAGTCGGGTACCTCTACGCCGAGTTGAGATTGGGCGCGCAGCACCGCCAGCCAAAGCCGGCGTTCGGCGACGATCTTGGCTTCGGGCGACCAGATCGCGACCATCTCCGCGCTGGCATAACGTCCGGCCAGGACATTAGGGATTGTCACAACGCATTAGCTTACGGTCGTCGGGCAAGCTGGCCTGCGTGTACTTCGCCGGCGTCGACCTCGCCTGGGGTGAGCGCAACCCGACCGGTGTCGCCGTCGTCGACGACACCGGGTCGCTGCGGCATGTCGCGGCCGCCGGCAACGATGCCGACATCCTGGCTCAACTCGCGCCCTACACCGCCGGCCCGTGCGTGGTCGCGGTCGACGCCCCGCTGGTCGTGACCAATCCGACCGGCACCCGGCCCGGCGAGACGTTGCTGAACCGGGATTTTCGCCGCTTCCACGCCGGGGCGTATCCCGCCAACACGGGGCTGGCGTGGTTCGCCGACGGCGGCCGAGGCGCTCGGCTGTGCCGGGCGATGAACCTGGACCTCGACCCGCGCTCCTCGGCACCGCGAAAAGCCTTGGAGGTGTTTCCGCATGCGGCGGGCGTGGTGCTGTTCGGACTGGATCGCACGCTGAAGTACAAGCACAAGTCCGGCCGCGATTTCGCGCAGCTGCAGGCCGAGCTCCTGCGGTTGATCGGGTATATCGAAGCGCTGCGTGCAGCGACGCCGCCACTGCGTGTCGCAGATGACGACGGCTGGCGTCATCTCGCCGACTCGGTGCGCGCCGCGACCCGCAAGTCCCAACTGCGCCGGGCCGAAGACCCGATCGACGCGGTGTTGTGCGCCTACGTCGCGCTGTTCGCGACGACTCGGCCCGGCGACGTCACGATCTACGGCGACCCGGGCAGCGGCTGCATCGTCACCCCTACGCCGAGATCGACGTAATGTCGTGCCGCACTCGCAACTTCGCGGCCGTTTGTCGGTTTCGGCGCAAGGGCGCTACGCCCGAAGGCCGGGCCACTCTTCCGACGTCCCGGTCAACCGGCTGACCTGTTCCAGCAGACGCCGCACCTTGGCCGGATTCTCGTGACGCTGCCAGCCGAACGTCGTAGGCCGCTGGCTGCGGTCATGCCAGAAATGGCCGGGCTTGGACTCCGGCCGCGTTGCGACCAGCCACACCGCGGTGTCGGCGCCGTCGGCCACATCGCGCAGCAGCGGCCGGGTGACCGCGCGGAACCGCGGCAGGTATTCGGCCACGCCGGGAGTGTCGACCCAGCCGGGATGCATGCTCTCCACCCGGATATCGGTACCGGCCAGCCGGCGCGCCCACGAGTCGGCCAGCACCACCTGCATCTTCTTGGTGCGCGCGTACGCCCGCACCCCGTTATAGCCGCGCCTGAACTCCAGGTCATCGACCACCAGCGGCGAACCGTACATGCCGCCCGAGGACACCCACACCACCGACGCCCCGCCCGCCGCACGCAACAGCGGCAGCAGCCGCTCGGTCATCAGATGCGGACCCAGCACGTGGGTGGCCAGCTGCACCTCATGACCCTGACGCGTGACACTGCGCTCTTTGGGCATCAGACCGGCGTTGTGCACCAACCCGTTGAGCGCAGGCACCCGGTTGGCGAAGTCGGCCGTCCACGCGCGCACCGCATCGAGGTCTGAGACGTCACAGACCTCGGCCACCACATGCGCACCGGCCACCGAGTCCCGGATCGTGGCCGACGACTCGTCAACCTTGTGCGGATTGCGACCCAGCAGGTGCACGGTCGCGCCCAGTCCAGCGAACGAGCGCGCCATCGCCAGGCCGATTCCCGCGGTCGCCCCGGAGATCAGCACCCGCTTGCCCAGCAGCGCCCGCGGTCCGGCGTCGGCGGCCCACCAGTGCCTGCGCAAGCCTGAACCGATTTTGGTGTAGCCGAGGATCAGTGCCCGGTCCATCACGCCGTCGAGTAGTTCCGCGGCAGGCCGGGCGAGCCCGGAGAAATCCATGTCTTCGAACGTAACCGCTCAGACGCGCACAGTGCGCTCATCGATCGGTGCGAGTACGTCGATCACGTCCGTCACCGTCGCCCGGGCAACCTCTTGCGGGCCGTCGCCGTCTCTGACCAGAGCCGAGACGACTGCGCCGTCGATGGCGTTCACCAGAGCCGTCACCAGATCGACGCGCATGTTGCGGCCCGACCTGGCCATCGCCGCCACCACGGCATCGACCCGCTGCTGCGCCAGCCGGTGCTGGATTTCGCGCAGTTCGGCATGGCGGGCACACGCGATGTAGCGCTCGTAGCGGGAGATCAGTTCTTCGCTGCTGGCCTCGCCGTCGGGATCGCCGACCAGCAGGTCGACCAACACGTCGGCAATCGCCTCCGCACCGCGCCGCCGGCGCGGGAGCGCATCCACCCGGGCCCGCAGCTGCGCGGTTTCCACCGCACAGATGTACTCGACGGCCTTGAGCACCAGATCGTCCAGCGAGGAGAAGTAATAGGTGGTCGACGCCAGCGGCAAACCTGCGCGACGCGCCACCGCGCGATGTCGCACCGCTTCGAACCCGCCTTCACGCAGCAGCTCGGCGGCAGCGCTGATCAGCGCATACCGACGTCGTTCCCCCTTGGGGGTCATCGCTGCCGTCACGTTCAGCAATGCTGCCAGCAGCGTCAGCGGGACATTGCTCTTTGGCGAAGAATCATCAACTTGGCTTGACGTGCCGCTTGGCTCGACGGCCCCACACCCGACCGCTTTGGCAAGATGAATCGCATGGCGAACCTGAGCCGTCGCGCAGTTCTACGACTGGGCGCCGGAGCCGTTGCGGGTGTCGGGGGTGCCTTCGCGGGCGGCCGCATGCTGGACTCTGCGACAAACGTTGCCGGCCCGGACGTCGCGATGACCGGTGTCGGCGCTCCGCTGGCACCGCCCGCCCCGCTGGAGCCTGCTGCGTCCGGCGTCGCCGCCCCAACGATGGTGACCGGCTCGTTCGTGTCGGCCGCGCGTGGCGGGGTGAGCACCAACTGGGCCATTGCCCGCCCGCCGGGGCAGACGGCGCCCCTGCGCCCCGTCATCGCGCTGCACGGTAAGGGCCAGGATGCCGCGGGCGTGATGGCCGGTGGTGTCGAACAGGGCCTGGCCCAAGCGGTTCAGGCCGGACTGCCACCGTTCGCGGTGGTCGCTGTCGACGGTGGCGGCAGCTACTGGCACAAGCGTGCCTCGGGCGAGGACTCGGGGAAAATGGTGCTCGACGAGCTGATCCCGATGCTCAGCAGTCAAGGGTTGGACACCTCCCGGGTGGCGTTCCTGGGCTGGTCGATGGGCGGTTATGGCGCGTTGCTCCTGGGCGCGCGGCTCGGACCGGCCCGCACCGCGGCGATCACCGCGGTCAGCCCGGCCCTCTGGCTGTCGTCCGGCGCGGCGGCGCCCGGCGCGTTCGACGGTCCCGACGACTTCGCCGCCAACTCCGTCTTCGGCCTGCCGGCGCTGGCGTCGATCCCCATCCGGATCGACTGCGGCAACAGCGACCCGTTTTATTCAGCAACCAAGCAGTTCATCGCCCAGCTGCCCAGTCCGCCCGCCGGCGGCTTTTCCCCCGGCGGCCACGACGGCGGCTACTGGAGCTCGCAGTTGCCCGGCGAGATCGCCTGGATGGCGCCGCTCCTCACGGCCTAGATCACGTTGACGGTGTCGAGGAACGCCGTCGCGTAGTCGGTGTCGCCGCTGATCTGAACGTCGCGGTCTCGCCAGCCGGCCCGCCGGGTGCCCCACTCCGGGAACTCCAGTGCCACACCGGTGATCTGCGCGGCCGACCCTTGCGTCGGGCCCGCCGCCACCGTGCCGTCGGGCGCCGCCCGCCAGGTGCCGCCGCCGGGCCCGGTCAGGGTGATCGCCAGCGGTCGGTCCAGCCAGGCCGGGGATGCCGCTCGGATCTGGTTCGACAGCACGGCCATCATCCACTCGCATACGACGGCCATCCGGTTGGCGTCGGTGCCCGGGGCGGGCCGGTCCAGCGCCGGCGCCATATCGTGACGCAGGTGGGTGTGGTGGTCGAAGACCATGGCGCCGGTGAGCACCCGCAGCGGAAAGCGGCCAAGCTCCCCCAACGCCATCGGCACCCCACCGATCGGCCGGCGCGCCATGAGCGGGAAGACGGCGGCCGCGACGCCGCTCCACCGGCGGTACTCGGCCAGCACCTCCGGCCCGGACCGATCCCGCCGGGTGTCGACCATCAGGTCGTTGGCGGCTTCGATGTCGTTGGTGCGCATCAACTTTGCCGCGGCGGGACTGAACAGCGCACGGCAGCCGGTGCCCATGTGCGCCACGACGTCCTGGATGCGCCAGCCTGGGCAGCGACTGTCCATTCGCCACTGCGCAGGCTCGAGACCCGCGCAGAACGCCAGCAGCTCGGCCCGCTCGGCCTTGAACGCCGCACCGCGGTCCGGACTCACCTGCGCCATGATTGTCTCCCGTTGTGGAATTGTCTACAGTCGCAGTTACTGTCAACCATTCGATAAGCCTTCCGACAAGCGCGTTGCGAGGAGATCATGACCGTCGAAAGCCCACCGCTCTCCCCGCGGCCGTACCACCCGCTCGACATCTCGGCACCGGACTTCTGGACGGCCGACTTCGCCACCCGCGACCGCACATTCGCGCAGTTGCGGGCGGCCGAAGGATTGTCCTGGCATGCGCCAGTGTCTTCGGTGTTCCCGCACTCAGAGACCGGATACTGGGCGGTCACCCGGCACGCCGACATCAAGTACGTCAGCCAGCACACGGAGATCTTCAGCTCGGCATTGGGCATGAGCGTCGACCCCCTCCCGGCCGAAGTGCAGCAGGCGACGAGTTTCTTCCTGGCCATGGATCCGCCGGAACACACACTGTATCGGCGGTTGATCAGCGCCACGTTCACTCCCAAGCAGGTCCGTCGCATCGAGGCCCAGATTCAGGCCAACGCCGCCGACATCGTCGACCGGTTGATCGAGCGGTTGCGCGACGGTGAGGAGATCGACTTCGTCACCGAATGTTCGGCGAAGCTCCCCATGCGGACCGTCTCGGACATGATCGGCATCGCCCCCGCCGACCAGGAAGCCGTGGCGTACGCGGCCGAAAGCTTGTTCAGCGCCACCGATGACGACTACGCCAGCTTCGAAGAACGCGCCACGCACGCGCTGACCCAGATCGGGATCCTCACCAGTTCCGGCATCGAGCTGGCCCAGCTGCGCCGCCGCGAACCGCACGACGACCTGATGACCAACATTGTCAACGCCGAGGTCGACGGCCACCAGCTCACCGACGTCCAGATCGGCTCGTTCATGGTGCTGTTGGCCTCCGCCGGTAACGACACCACCAAGCAGACCACTTCGCACGCGTTCAAGGCACTCGCTGACAACCCGGGCCAACGAGCTTGGCTGATGGAGGATTTCGACGCACGGATCGGTCCCGCCGCCGAGGAGTTCATCCGCTGGGCCACCCCGGTGCTCAACTTCGCCCGCCACGCCACGGCCGACACCGAACTGGCCGGCACACAGATCAAGGCCGGCGAGAAGGTGGCGCTGTTCTACTGTTCGGCCAACCGCGACGAGGCGGTGTTCCACCATCCCGGCGAGTTCGACATCACCCGCTCGCCCAACCCGCACTTCGGCTTCGGTGGCGGCGGCCCGCACTTCTGCCTGGGGGCCAACCTCGCGAGAGCCGAGCTGCGGCAGTTGTTCCATCAACTGCTCACCCGGCTGCCGGACGTTCAGGTCGGTGAGCCGGAGTACCTGCACAGCAATGTGATCCACGGCGTGAAGAGGCTGCCGGTCAAACTGGTGTAATGCGCCCCTCGGCGGCAGCCAGCGCGATATCGCTGCGAAAATGGCTGCCGGGCAAGCGAATCGACGATGCGATTCGGTAGGCAACCTCCCGGGCCGCCACCAGGTCCGCTCCGGTACCGACGACCGAGAGCACCCGTCCTCCTGAGGACACGATGGTCCCGTCGGCGCGCCGGGTGGTACCGGCATGCAGGACGCCGTCGGCCTCCGACCCGGTGATCACATCGCCCACCCGGGGACGACCCGGATAATTCTCGGCGGCCACCACCACGGTGACGGCATAACCGTCGCGCCACTCCAGCGGGGCGGCGTCGGCCAGCGTTCCGGTTGCGGTGGCGTGTAACAGCTGCCCCAGCGGGGACTCCAGCAGCGCCAGCACAGCCTGCGTTTCGGGATCGCCGAACCGGCAGTTGAATTCGACGACGGCCGGGCCGTTCGATGTGATGGCCAGCCCGGCATACAGCAGTCCGGAGAACGGGCAACCACGTCGAACCAGCTCGGCCGCAACGGGTTCCACGACCTCGCTGACAATCGCCGACGTCGCTTCCGCAGACAGCCACGGCAGCGGTGAATACGCGCCCATACCACCGGTATTGGGCCCGGCGTCAAAGTCAGCGACCCGCTTGAAATCCTGGGCGGGCAGCAGCGGAACCACCGTCGACCCGTCGACCAGACAGAACAGCGACACCTCGGGCCCGTCGAGGAACGACTCCAGCAGCACCGGATGCCCGGAGTCGAGCAGCGACGCCGCGTGCGCGCGGGCCACGTCGCGGTCGTCGGTGACCACCACACCCTTGCCTGCGGCCAGCCCGTCGTCCTTGACCACCCACGCGGGCTGACCGGCGGCCGGACCAAACCGGTCCAGCGCCGCATCGAGGTGGGCGGGGTTGTCGACGGTCTCGCTGCCCGCGGTGCGCACACCGGCGGCGGCCATCACATCTTTGGCGAACGCTTTCGAACCTTCGATTCGGGCGGCATCTTTCGACGGGCCGAAGCAGGCGATCCCGGCTGCGCGGACCGCGTCGGCGACGCCGAGAACCAGCGGAACCTCGGGGCCGATGATCACCAGATCGACCTCGAGCTTGCGGGCCAGCGCGGTGACCGCCTCGGCGGAGGTGACGTCGACGTCGTGCTGTTCGGCGACCGCCGCGGTGCCGGCGTTACCGGGCGCGACGGCCAAGAAGTCGACTTGTGGATCTTTGCGCAGGCCCAGCAAGAGGGCGTGTTCGCGGGCACCGGATCCGATCACGAGGACGCGCACAGGTTCACACCCTATCGCCCGACTCGACTACCAGGTGTCGACGAATCGCCTCGGCGGCGGGAGTTCATCACGCGCTGCCGCGGCGGCCAGGGTCGCGATGATCAGGCCGCGGGTCTCTGCCGGGTCGATGACGTCGTCGACCTCGAAGATCTGTGCGGCGTTGAGCGCTTTGGCGTTGTCCTCCATGGCGGCCGTGGCCTCGCGCACCCGCTGTTCCCGCTCGGCCTCGTCGGCGATGGCCTCCAGCTCCTTGCGCATGCCGAGGCGCACCGCGCCCTCCAACCCCATCGGCCCGAGGTGCGCACCTGCCCACGCGACCGTCAGCAGCGGCTCGTGCAGGCTGCCGCCGGTCATCGCCTGCGCGCCCAGGCCATAGCCGCGGCGCAGGATCACGGCCACCAACGGCACCCGCAGTGCGGCGCCGGCGACCAGCATTCGCGAGGCACGCCGCACCAGCGCCTCGGCTTCGGCGGCCGGGCCGACCATGTAGCCGGGACAGTCGATGAGCGAGATCACGGGCAGGCCGAAGGTGTCGCACAGTTGCAGGAAGCGCGCCGCCTTGTCGGCCGCCGCCGCGGTGATCGCACCGGCCATCACCATCGTGTTGTTGGCGATGACGCCGACCGGGCGGCCGTCGATCCGGGCCAGCGCGGTGACCATCTCGGCGGCGAACTTCTCCCGCAGGAAGGTCACCGTGCCTTCGTCGGCGATGGTCTCGATGACGGGCTTGATCGGGTAGGCGCGCCTGGCGCGCTCGGGAATGACTGTGCGCAAGGAGGTTTGGTCGGCGACTGCACCAGGCGCCGTGATGCCCTGGAAGTAACCGATGAGTCGCTTCGCGACGGCCACCGCCTCGGCTTCGTCGGCGACGACGGTGTCGACGACGCCGTTGGGCGACTGCACGGAGATCGGGCCGACGTCATCGGGTGCCACGTCACCGAGGCCGCCGCCGGCGATCATCGCCGGGCCGCCCATGCCGATCGAGGCGTCCGTGGTGGCAACGATGAGGTCCGAGCAACCGGCGATCACCGCGTTGCCGGCGAAGCAGCGGCCCTTGACGATCGCGATGCGCGGCACCACACCCGACAGCGCCGCCCAGAGTTTGAAGGCCCGGGTCTCCAGCGACGAGACGCTTGGGACGTCGGTGTCGCCGGGCCGGCCGCCGCCGCCCTCGGCGAAGAAGATCGTGGGCAGTCGCATTCGCTCGATGAGTTCGAAGAGCCGGTCCTTCTTGCGGTGTCCGAGCACTCCCTGGGTGCCGGCCAGCACCGTGTAGTCGTAGGACAGCACCGCGCACGGGTGCCCGTTCACCTGTGCGGTACCGGCGATCAGCCCGTCTGCCGGGGTGCGTGCGATCAGGTCGTCGAGGTCGCGCTTGCGCCGCTGCGCGGCGATCGCGAACCGGCCGTACTCGACGAACGAATCGGCATCGACCAGGTCGGCGATGTTCTCCCGGGCCGTCCGCCCGCCCGCGGCATGCCTGCGCTCGACCGCGTCCGGGCGTGCCGCGTCTTCGGTCAGCGCGCGGCGGCGCAGCAGTTCGGCCAGATCGGGGCGGTCTGTCATCAACCGAAAGTACCCGTACATCGTGGGCACTTGCGCGCGCGCCGGGATGGCAAAATACACTCATCGTTGCTGGCGAGCGCGCAGCTGCCGGCATATTGTGCTCGGTGATCGCCGCCGTCCGCGGTGCAGCCCCGGCAAGGGATCGGGAGTGCCTGCTGGAAGTGACTGACCGCGTAACACTGACATGACGTGCGACGGCGAAGGGTTTTTGACGGCGGATGCGTAGTCGCGGCTGGGCAGGGGCAACACCCGCCTCCGACGAAGAGGCGATCACTCGAATCTTGGATGCCGTCGACGACATAGTCGCGGACCAAGGGGCAGCGATACGCCTTGCCGACGTCGCTCGAAAGCTTGGGGTTACTCGGCAAACGGTGTATCACTACTTTCCCAATGCCGACGCGCTTCTCGTCGCCAGCACCATGCGGGCAGCCGATGGCTTCCTCGACCAAGTTGCAGACCATGCTCACGGGCTAAAGGATCCAGTCGCGGCAGTTACCGAGTGCATTTCGTTCGCGACCGAAAGCCTCGCCGGTGACCCGCAGCTGGAGAATCTCTTGACTCGCCGGCGGAAAGAAGAAGGCGACGTCTCCCTCACCGGCGAAACCGCAATTGCATTCTGCCTGTCAATATTTCATCGGCTCGACGTGGATTGGGAGTTGCACGGCTTCGACGGCACTGCGCTCGATGGACTCGCCGAAGTGACGCTTCGCACAGTGCAATCGCTGCTGATCAACCCGAGTTTGCGGCGCGAAGGAAACGAACTGCGCGGCTTCGTGGCTCGATGGATTGGTCCAGCAATCCTCTTCCAGAGATGCTCGTCGCTGTCGTCAGCCGATGGGCAAACGCCCGTCAATCCGCGGTGATTACGATCCAGGTTTTCCGCCGGTCATGATCGTGGCCATCCGGGCCTTCATATCGCCATAGGTGATGGCCTGCGAACCCGGCCTCGGGATCCGGTCGACGTCAACCTTCGGGGTCGACAAGTCCCTACCCGCCACGTTCGCACGCAGCGCGGCGACCGTGCAGTTGTCGCGGCCCAGTCGCTCGACGCCGGTGTAGCCGAAGGCCTTTGCGGCGTTGCGCCACGAGATCGCCTCGATCTCGTCGGCGGTGCAGCCCTCGAGCTCCTTGGCGAGCTGCTCGGGCGCATCCGGCCAGCTCGAATCGGAATGCGGGTAGTCCATCTCCCAGCAGATCGTCTCGACTCCGATTCGGTGCCGGTTCTCGATGCCGACGCGGTCGCGGATGAAACAGGACAGAAAGTTGGCGCGGAACACATCGGTGGGGGTCCGGCCGTCGCCGAGGTCGTCGCCGGTCCAGGCACGCTGGCGGCTGTACACGTCCTCGAACCGTTCCAGCAGGAACGGGATCCAGCCGATGCCGCCTTCGGAGAGGGCGAACTTGATCGTCGGGAAGTCCTTGACCACCCGGGAGAACAAGAGGTCGGCAGTGAACCGTCCGGTGTCCAGCACGAGCATGGAGTTGTAGGCCAGGTAGCTGGTGTGGTCTGACGGGACGGCCATCCCACCGCCGGTGCCGATGTGGATGTTGACGACGGTGTTGTTCTCACAGATCGCCTCCCACATGACATCCCACTGCCGGTCCTGCCACGCCGGTTGGCCATAGTTGCCGATGTGCTGGGGGACAGTCACCGCACGGCACCCCAGCGACGCCAGCCGACGCACCTCGTCTGCCGCGAGCTGGGCATCCCACAGCGGGAGGATCCCCATCGGGATGAAGCGGTCCGGATGGGCGCCGCACCAGTCCTCGATATGCCAGTCGTTGTAGGCCTTGACCATCACCGCCGAGATCTCGCGCTCACCCTTGTAGGTGAACAACGCCCCCGAGATCGTCGGGAACGACGGGAAGCACACCGAAGCCAGCACGCCCGAGGCGTTCATATCGTCGACGCGGGCATCGACGTCGTAGCAGCCCTTGCGCATGTCCTCGAACCGCGACGGTTCGAATCCCCACTCGTCGTTGGGCCGGCCGGCGACCGCATTGAGACCGATGTTGGGCAGCTTCATCCCGTCATAGACCCAGGCGACCGAGCCGTCGGCCTCTTCGACGATCCGCGGCGCGGCGTCGGCATACCGGGCGGGCACCCTCTTTTCGAACATGTCGGGCGGCTCGACGGTGTGGTCGTCAACACTGATCAACACCAAATTCGAGGGATCTACCATCACGGTTCTCCTACCCTGATCATCGGCTGCGTCGCAGCAGCATCATGGTCGTTCCGCTGTTAGCGCCACCCACGCCGCACGCCGCGAGTTCAGCGCCGGCGACCTGCCGCGCACCCCCATCGCCGCGGACCTGCACACACGCTTCGTGCAGATGGCCGAAGCCGTGCAGCCGGCCGCCCGAAAGCTGGCCGCCCGCAGTGTTGATCGGCAGCTGCCCGCCGAGCGAGAAGCGCAGCGGGTCGGCCACCCACTCCCCCGACTCACCGACGCCGCAGAAGCCGAAGTCCTCGAGGAAGCACAGCACGAACACACTGAACCCGTCGTACAGCGAGGCGTAGTCGACGTCGTCGGGCGTGAAGTCGGTTCGGTCCCACATCGTCGACCACCGCGAGTTGAGCCGGGTGATGTCCTCGCCACCCTCCCAGAGGAACCGATCGTGATGGGCACAGTCGAGCGACTCGACCGTGATTGCCGGATGATCAAGGGCGGCAGCGTGTTCAGCGCGGGAGACGACGAATGCGGTGGCACCGTCGCAGGCGATGTCGCAGTCGTAGAGGCACAACGGGTCCGACACCATCCGGGCATCCAGGTACTCGTGCACGCTCAGCGGTTCGGTGTAGATGGCCTTGGGGTTGAGCTTGGCATGCGCGCGCTGTACGACCGCGATATTCGCAAGCTGCTCGCGCGTCAGACCGAACCGGTGCATGCGTGCGCGGATTTGCAGCGCCGCCAGATTGGCCGCGGACGCACCGAAGGGCAATTGCCAGCCGAGCTGACCCGCGGCCCGCGATCCTGATGGGACGCCGTAGCCACGGCGGCGGTCAGCGCCCTGGGCGGTACCTTCCCAGATACTGCGCCAGCACAGCACGTGGTTGGCCATTCCGCCGGCGACCGCGAGCATCGCGTCCACCACGGCGCCGAGTTGCCCGGGATACTCGACACCACCGGCCACCCAGTTGGGCCGGATACCCAGCGCGTCGTGAAGTTCGCGCAGACCGGCACCGGAGAAGCCCTTGCCCGCCATCGAGGCACCCGGGTAGGTGGTGAGTCCGTCGATGTCGGCCAGTGTCAGACCGGCGTCCTCCACCGCGGCAATGCAGGCATCAGCGGTCAGCTGCAGCGGATCTCGACCCAGCCGGCGACCGATATCGGACTGCCCGATCCCGCTGATGATCACGTTCTCGGTCAGCGCCCCCGCCATCAGCGCTCCGCCGTGAACAACGGAAACCAGACGACGTCGGATGGATCACCGTCGTCACCTGGCTCGAACGTAACCTGGACCGGCATACCGACCGAGATCTCGTCCGGATCGACCCCGACGAGATTGGTCAGCACCCGAACGCGGGAGTCTTCGACGGGATTGACGAAGGCGATCACGTACGGCGTGGGGAACCCAGGATAGAACGGGTGGTGATTGACCGTCCATGACTCGACGGTGCCCCGGCCGGATAGGGCAACCCACTGCGGCGTCGCGTGATCGTGCTGACAGCGCAGGGCGGGCGGATGGATCAGCCGGGCACAGTCGGGACACTGCTGCAGCCGAAAGACTCCTTCGGCACCGGAAGTCCAATAGGGGCGGTTGATTTCAGTGACGGCAGGCAGCGGCCTGCCCGTACTAGTCACCGGCGGGCTCATCATCGTCGGTGACGCCGAAGATGAACCGGTCGGCGATGGCGTGCTCGTTGCGAATGGACATCTCCTGCGCGGTGTTCAACCACAGCCCGGTGAATCCCCGCGAGTGCATGCCTGCGTGGATCGCATCGATGTTCCGCAGATCCTGCGTCGGCAGTTCGCCCCAGCCGTCGTGGTCCTGCCAGCGTTGCACTTCCAGCCAACTGGTCTGCGGAACCTCGCCGGGCGGGAAATGCTCCAGCGAAAACATCTCGAAGACACAACGATTCGGATCATCGGCATCGGGCAGCATGCGGTAGCCCAACAAGCACGACTTCTCCACCAGGATCACCAGGGTCGGGAACACATGCCAGTCCCCGTTGCCGGCGAAGTATTGCTCCATGGTCATTTTCGGGAAGTCGACGCCCTCGGCCAGCGCCAGTTCCTCACACATCTGGTGGTAGAGCACGAACGGCGGGATGTCACTGGGCTCCATCTGCGCCAGCTGCTGAGCCGCCCGATAGTCCCGCTCGGTGACCAGCGAGCCGACCTCGAGATAGTTGTACTGCATCGAGTTCGCGAACACCTCGGGCCTGGCAGCCTGCTGCTTGCGTGCGGTGTCCTTGTTGCCGCTGTCCGGTCGTGCGGTGTAGATGAACCGGGAATGGTTCTTGTACGCGATCGTCGGGGTGTACGGGGCGTAGACGAACTCCTGCGGCGGCGCGGGCTCCGCGGAGGGCCGCGGGCCCTGGACCGGTCGCAGCGTCTGCGGATGCGTGCCAGGAGTGTGGTAACCCTCGATGAACGCGTCGATGACGGTCTTGTAGTTGGCGTTCAGGAACGTGCGCTTGCGCCAGCGAAAACGCATGTCCTCCAACCGGAACGGCGCAAGCGCGGTCGGCAGGGGGTCGAGCCACTCCAGCAGATCCGGTGGGTCCTCGGCCATGCTGATGAACACCCAGCCGCCCCACGTTCCTACTGCGACCGGGCGCAGCGACCACTGCTCACGCGGACGGTCCAGGAACTCATCTCGGGACGGGACGAATGACGAACGCCCGTCGAACGCGAATCGCCAGCCATGGAACTCGCAGCGCAGTTCGTTGCCCGCCGCGCACCCGGCGCCGCGTACCACCTTCATCCCGCGATGCGCGCATGCGTTGTAGAACGCCTTGATACCGCCGTCCTTCTGCCGCAGCACCATGATCGACTGCCTGCCGATGGTGTACTCGTAATAGCTTCCCGCGTCGGGGATCTCCTCTTCCCGGCACGCGGGCTGCCAGACCGCGGAGAACAACCGCTCGAGTTCGAGCTGGAGGAACTCGGGATCGAGGTAGCGGGTCTTGGGCACGAACGTGTCGCCACATGCGTACCGCGGCGGCACCTTTCCCATCACCGCGGGCTCATCAATGGCGGTCATCGCACGCCCCTTCCGACGCTCAGCTGGCGGGTGGCTTGTCGAAGATGTTGGGGTACAGCACCGCTTCCTTGAACGAGGTCTCGATCTCGGCGAATGCCGTCGGAATGTCCCAGGTACCGGACGCGGACACGATCTCCCGCTCGACGACGGGGTTGGACATCAGGCTGATCCGGCCGTTGCCCGCGAAGATCACCCGGCGGTTCAGCCAGTCGGACTGCTCGCTGGCCAGGTAGACCACGGGTGGCACCACGTTCTCTGGGGCCAGCCGACGGTTGGACGCCGAATAGTCCATGCTCCCACCACCTTTGATGCCTTGTGTCATCCGGGTACCGGCGATCGGCGCGATGGCGTTGGACCGCACCCCGTAGCCCTTGAGCGCGTTCGCGCACGAGAACGTGAGTCCCACGATGCCCATTTTTGCGGCGGCATAGTTGGGCTGGCTGGGCGCACCCTGGAGCCCGGACATCGAGGTGAAGTTGATCAGGCGGTACTGCCCGCCGCGGTTCTCCCGCCACCACGCGGCGGCGTGCCTGGTCAGGTTGAACGTGCCCTTCAGATGGACGGCGATGACCGTGTCCCAGTCCTGCTCGCTCATCTTGAACACCATGCCGTCCCGCAGGATGCCTGCCGCATTGACCATGATGTCGAATCCACCCAGGGTCGCGGCGGCACGCTCGATCAAATCACCGCAGGCCGAGAAGTCGGTGATGTCGGTGGCATCCGCGAATGCCTTGCCGCCGCGTTCGTTGATCGCCGAGACGACCTCCTCGGCAGGTCCGGCATCGTGACCGGAGCCGTCGACCGCCACCCCGGCGTCCGACACCATCACCGTGGCCCCCTCCGCCGCCAGGCCCTCGGCGATCGCGGCCCCGATACCGCGTCCGGCCCCGGTGACCAGCGCGGTACGGCCGTCGAGAACACCCATGTTCACCCCTTGCGTTTCAGTGACTCGAGCATACAGAACATCAGTACACGATCTGTATATCTGTTGCCTGTCGAATTACTCGAAGCCCCATTCGGTATACCGACGCTCGAGCTCGGCCATCGCTTCGCGCCCGCCCCTGGCGGAGCGCTCCTTCATGAAGTTGAACTCGTCGTCCCGCCAGGTCAGGTTGCTGAACACGCTGTGCCCCATCGGCACCCAATCACCGAATTGCGCCATCCCGACGGCATTCCAGAAGGTGATGAGCGCATGCTTGCCGACCATCAGCCCGTCGGCCGAGTGGTGCGCGATCGCCCGCGCGTAGCGCATTGCCTCGTCACGCAAGCCGTCGACCGGGACCACCGACGCGGCAACCCCCCACTCCTTCAGTTCCGCCGCGCGCACTTTGCGCCCGGTGATCATTGCCTCATAGCCACGGTTCGGGCCGAGTTTGAGCAAGGCCAACGGCATGGCAGTGGAGAACCCGGCGAAGCCGATCCGCGCCTGCGGGCGTGCCAGGTACATGTCATCGGAGACGACGAGGATGTCCGCTGCCAGCGCGAGGTTCATCCCCGCACCCAAGGTGGCTCCCTGGCACGCCGCGATGACCGTCTTCGGGAACTCGAGCCAATTGGTGAGGTGCCGGTGCAGCCGGCGGGCATTGGCCAAGCGCGCCGTCTGCGGCAAGCGCGTGCCCTTGACCAGCCCGGCTTGTTCAACCGGGAGGCGCCGCACGTCGTCACCACTGGAGAAGTCCTTGCCCTCGGCCGCCAGCACGACGACCTTCACGTCGTCGTCGTCCTCGGCCCGATCAAGGCGCTCCTTGAACAGCACGTGCATATCGGGGGACAGAATCGCGTTGCGCCGGTCCGGCCGGTTGATCGTGATCTGCGCGATGTGGCGTTCCACAACCTCATACCGCACCCAGTCCTCGTCAGCCTCGAACTCGTTCGCCGCCTCGTCACCCACGTGAATCGCCTCCGTATTTGTGAAACACCAAGACACTATCCGACCAGGTGTACAGCAACACGTTCCTATAGAACACCAGGACAACATGTGTTGCTCTGTTTAATTGAGTGATAGTTTTCCCCCATGCCGCAGGTCACCATCTCCAAGGACGTCCCCGCGAACCCGCATACGCTGTGGGGCGTCCTGTCGAACTTTGCGGACGTCGGCTGGATCCCGGTCGCCGGACAGGTCGACGTGCACGGCGAAGGCGTCGGGATGCGCCGGGCGATCCACGGGAACGGCGCCACGCCCGTCGTCGAAACGCTGACCAGCATCGACCACACCCGGATGCAGCTCGGCTATTCAATCTCCGACAACCCGTTACCCGTGAGCCGATTCGAGGCGCTGGTCACGGTCGGCGGCTCGGATACCGGCGGCTCCACGTTGACGTGGCTCGTCGACTATGACCCGAGCGGGTCCACCGAGGCCGACGCAGCCGCCGCCCGCGACGCGATCGAAGCAGTCTACGAGATGATGGCCGGATGGTTGGCCGATGCGGCCTCGGCTAAGGGCTCGCCGTGAGCGACGGTGACTACGGTGTCTCCTTGTCGGCCGCCGATCGCGACTTTCGGGACGAGGTGCAGGCATTCCTGGCATCGGCACTGACGACGGAGATCCGATCGAGCCAGGGTGGTGAGACAGGGCGTCTCGACCGAATGCGGTTGTGGCAGAACCTGCTCCACCAGGCGGGCCTCGCCGCCATCTCATGGCCAACGGAGTTCGGCGGGCGCAGCGCCACTCCGGTCCAGCAATTGATCTTCAACGCCGAGATGGCTGCCGCCCGCGCGCCAGAACCGATCAACCGAAGCGCGATCAACCAACTCGGTCCGACGATCATCCAATGGGGCACCGACGAACAGCGCTCGCAGTACCTGCCACGCATTCTCTCGGCCGAAGACGTATGGTGCCAGGGCTTCAGTGAACCCGACGCCGGCAGCGATCTCGCGGCGCTGAAGACGAAGGCCGCCATCGACGGCGACGATCTCGTGGTCACCGGCCAGAAGGTGTGGACGTCCAAGGCGCAGTATGCGAACCGGATCTATTTCCTGGCACGCACCGATCCGCAGGCCGAGCCCCGCGACGGGATCAGCTACCTGCTCGCCGACCTTGCCACCGATGGCATCGAGGTGCGGCCCATCCGACAGATCACCGGCGACGCCGAGTTCAACGAAGTCTTCTTCGACGGTGCACGAGTTCCGTTGGCCAACGTTCTCGGCCCCCTGCACCAGGGCTGGCGAGTGGCGAAGTCGACACTGGGTTATGAACGCGTCGGCCAGAGCCGTACCCACCGCATCGAGCGCCGGCTCGACATCTTGGTCGCCATGGCGCAGGAACCGAATGCGTTGAGCGACAGCGGATTGAACGATCAATACGTCGCCGACCATATCGTCCGCTTCGCCGCCCAGGTCGAGGCGTTACGCCAAATTGCCGCTCAGGCAACCGCGGCCGGCGTGCGCGGCGTCAGCCCCGGACCGGAGGCCTCGGTCGCCAAGCTGCTGACCTCCGAACTGGACCAGGCGATGGCCAACTTCGGACTCGACCTCGCCGGTCCGGCCGGCACCCTCGAACGGGGGTCCCCTGGCGCCGCGAAGAACGGCAACGTCGCCAAGAGCTATCTGCTGATGCGTGCCGCCACCTTTGGCGCCGGGACCTCAGAGATCCAGCGAAATGTCATTGCCGAGCGACTCTTGGGGCTGCCGCGTGACCCCTGACTCCGAACCGTCGTTGATCGACGTCGCGGATACCGCCGCGGAATTGGCCGAATTGCGGTCCGCTGCGGACGACATCCTCGCGCACGCGTGGTCCGTCGAGCGCACCCGCCGACTGCTCGGCCAGACCGGCGGGTGCTTCGACGCTGACGCCTGCAAAACCGTCGTGGACGTGGGCTGGCCCGATGTCATGGTTCCCGAATCGCGGGGTGGCGGCGGGGGCGGGCTGCGCGAACTGTGTGTGCTCGCCGAGGCGGCGGGCGCGGTCGCGCTGCCCGTTCCGCTGGTGTCGATGGCCGCCGCAGCCTGGTGCGAGGCGCGGTGCGTCCAGGACGTCACCCTGCTGCTCGACGACACCCAAGCGACGGTGACCGACTCCGGTGTGACAGGACACTGGCCGCTGGTTCCGTTCGGAGCGATCGCCAACCGCCTGCTCGTGCTCGCCTATCGCGACGGCGAGCCTCTGCTGGGCGTTGTCGACGCCAGCGGCCCCGGCGTCCGCTGTGACGCCGAGCGGCCGCTCGATCAATCGCCGGCGGGGCGCATTTCGCTCGACGATGCCCCGCTGGACGTGATCGCCACCGGCGCCGAGGCGGCGAACCGCCACCGGGACGCCCGGTTTCGCGCGCAGCTCGCGACAGTATCGGAGTTGATCGGGATCGCGTCGGCCGCCAACGAGGCCGCGGTCGACTACGCGAAGGTGCGCGTGACGTTCGGCCGGCCGATCGGCAGCAGGCAGGCCATCAAGCACCGGCTGGTGGATCAGCGCTCAGCGATCGAAGTGGCTCGCGCACTGGTGAATCGCGCCGCCGACGCGTGCGAACTGGGTCATCCGGACACCGAGGCGCTGGTGTCGTTGGCCGTGTTCTGGGCGATCGACTCACTGCGCCGCGTCCCCGAAGGCGCGACCCAGGTGTTCGGGGGAATTGCATACACGTGGGAGCACGACGCCCACGTCTACCTGCGCCGCGCGGCGACCTGCGTGGCGATGCTCGGGTCGCGCGCGCACCATCGCGAGGTGGTGACGCGCTGGCTGCAATCGCGCTAGACGCTCAGCGGTAGTCGAGTGTCACCGGCAACCGGTCGTAGGTGTGCACCAGTGACGAGGGCCGCAACTCCGCCACGCCGGTGACATGAATACCCTTGGCCCGCTTGATCACTTCGTCGAGAACCATGCGGGCTTCCCGGCGAGCGAGGGCGGCTCCCATGCAGAAGTGCTCTCCCACACCGAATCCGAGGTGCCCGGCGGCGTCAGCTCGGTGGACGTCGAACAGTTCGGCGCTGGGCCCCCAGTGCTCGGCATCGCGGTTCGCCGAGGCATAGGCCAACAGCAGCCCGTCGCCCTCGCGGATCGTCGCGCCGCGGACTTCGACATCTTGGGCGGCCTGCCGGGCCATGCTCATCACCGGGGTCCACCACCGCAACACTTCTTCGACGGCGTTGGTGCCCACCTCCGGGTCGGCAAAAGCCTGCTGTGCTTGTTCAGGGTGCATGTCGAAACATGCTGCGATGCCTGCGATCAGGCTCTGCGTGGTCTCGCTGCCGGCGGCCAGCAGGGTCAGCGCATAGGTCATCACCTGAATCTCGTTGAACGGCTCGCCATCGATCCGCACCTGCGACAGCATGCTCAGCAGGTCGTCGGTCGGGTCCTTGGCCCGCTCGGCGACCAGTTCCATCAGATACGGGGCGACCTCACCGAAGATCAACTCCATGTCGCCGTCCTCGGCAACTCCGCTGCCCACCTTGGCGATCGTCGTCGCCCACCCGGCAACCTTCGGCCAATCCGCCTCGGGCACCCCGAGCAGGTACGCGAAAACGTAGACCGGGAACGGTTCGGCGACCCGTTCGATCCAGTCGAACTCCCCGGCGGGCAGATCGTCGAAGATCGTGGCGATCACCTGCCGCACCCGCGCTTCGAGCTTCGCGACGGCCGCGGGCGTGAACCTGACACCGATTGCCTTCCGGTGGGCGCGGTGCTCCGGCGGATCCATGAACAAGATGCCCCGGCCCCCATAGCCCTGCGGGTCGCGGCCCTCGCGATGGGCGATGAGATCCATCATGATCGCGATTCGCTCGGACTTGAACTTCTCCGGTCGCGCCGAGATGGTCTTGATGTCGTCATACTTGGTGACGACCCAGAACTTGCCCTGCTCGTACCAGTGCACCGGGTCGGTCTCGCGGAGCTCGCGGAACGTCGCGTTGGGATCGCCGAGATAGAACTCCGCGTCGTCGAAACGGGCGTCGGACAGGGCTTTCATGGTCACCATGACTATGAACACTAGAACATCAACTGTGAATGTGTGAAGCATCCGGGGCCGGGCGCCAATGGACATCAATAGAACGTTTACTGTTCAATTGTCTATTGTGATCGACCGCCAGCACAGGAGCTGACCGCGCATGACCGACACTGTGCCATCCGCCGGATTCCTTTCCGGCGTACGGGTGCTGCAACTCGGTGACGGCGTTGCCGCCTCCGCGGCGGCCGCGCTGCTCGCAAGTCTCGGAGCCGATGTCACCCGTTCGGCAACCTCGGACATTCCGCGAATCGGACCGCTGATCGACACTCCTGCAGGGTCGCGACCCGCCGTCGATCTCGTACTCGACAGGCAGAAGCACCTTCTCGAGCATGCCGCCGAACCGGCGACGGTGGCTGCCGACATCGTCATCGCCGACGGGGCCACGCCGCCGCCGGACACCGCCACCGTGCTCGTCACGATTTCCCAGTTCGGCCTGGACGGTCCCGACG
This sequence comes from Mycobacterium sp. EPa45, assembly GCF_001021385.1. Lineage (NCBI taxonomy): Bacteria > Bacillati > Actinomycetota > Actinomycetes > Mycobacteriales > Mycobacteriaceae > Mycobacterium > Mycobacterium sp. EPa45. The sequence goes on from NZ_CP011773.1 coordinate 5,407,637, forward strand.
CCGGTGGGGCCGTCGCCGAATTGGTGGCACAGGCCAGCGGCGGACTCCTGGCCACGATCGAGGACGGCTCCGGCAGCCCCGTCCCGGCCCCGGGGTACATCGCGTCCAAGGCGGTCGGTGCCGTCGCCGCCCTCGCCGCGCTGCACGGCTTGGACCGCCGCCATCGCGACCACGACGCCGTCCACATCGACGTGTCGGCTCAAGAAGCGGTGATCTTCACTGCCGCGCTGCCCGAGTGCGCGCATGTGATGTACCGGTGTCCCGGCCGGGCCGGCAGCGGGCGCTATCTGGCGCCGTCGGGCGTCTTCGGATGTCGTGACGGTCTGGTCCGGATCACCGCGGTCGAAAACCACCAGTGGAAGGGCCTGCTCGCCGCCCTCGGCGATCCGGACTGGGCGGCCGGCCTCGACGAGCGATCGGCCCGTATCGAGCACGCCGACCTGATCAACTCTCACGTGACCGACTGGACGCGCACGCGCGCCAAAGCGGACTGTGCGGCGATCCTGCAGGCCAATGGTGTGCCGTCCACTCCGGTCAACCAGCCGGGAGAACTACTGACCTCCCCGCAGCTCGATCACCGGTCGGCACTGCAAACCGCAAGCCTCGCCGGGCAAACCGCCACAGTGCTCGGGCCGCCGTGGACGGTCACGCGCGGTCACCACGCAGACCATCAGCCAGCGCCAGGGCTGCAGGGGTTGCGGATCGCCGAGCTCACCCATGTACTCGCCGGACCGATCGTCGGGGCGCTGCTGGGCGCCATGGGGGCCGACGTGACGCGTCTGGAGGATCCCGACCGGCTGGACATCTATCGGCGCACCGGACCGTTCGCGGACGGGATCGCCGGACCCGAGCGCGGGGCCTACTACGCGGTCGCCAATCACTCGAAGCGCAGCGTTCTGATAGACGGCGCCGCCGATGTCGCTGCTGCGCTGGCCTCGTCCGACGTGCTGATCGAGAATGTCGGCACATCCCGGCTGCAGCGACTGGGTGTCGACCCGACCGCCCTCGCCGACTCAGGGCGATTGACGCTTCGGGTGTCAGGCTTCGGCTCCGATGGCCCGCTCGCCGGATACCGGGTGTACGCCAACAACGTTCAGGCGTATGGCGGCCTTGCGGGGCTGACCACCGGCGCCGACGGAGAACCCGCGCGACTCGGAACCGTCATCGCCGATCCGCTGTCGTCGGTGGTTGGTGCTGTCGTCATCGCCGCCTGGGCAGTGGGTCCGCTCAGATCCACCGGTGCCGTAATCGACCTGTCGATGTCGGAGGTGGTGGCGTCGACCGTCGCCGAGTATCTCGCGGCGGCGTCCACGTCGGACGTGGTTGCTGAGCTGCCCGCGCACCGCGGCGCGTACGCCACCACCAACCAACGGTGGGTTGCCGTCGAACTGACGGGCGCGCAGTGCGAGCCCGACCGGATCGAAACCGTCGCAGCCCTGATCGCGACCAACCGCGCCGACGACGCGGTGCTCAAGTTGCGCGGCGCGGGCATCGTCGCGGCGAAGATCCGCCGGGCCGACGAACTGGTGAGCGATCCGCACCTCGCTGCCCGTGGTTTCTTCCCCGAGATCGACCACCCCGACCCTGACGTGCGCCGCGGTCGATTGGTCGGTCTCCCATGGCGATTCGCCGGGGAAGGTGCCGTACCGCTCGGCCCGCCACCGGCACTGGGAAGTTCACGTATCGACGTCGAGAGGACAGTGCGTTCCAATGCCACCGCCTGACCGCCCCGCGACCGTATGGTCGTCGACGTTCGTTCCGTCGAAGTCCCCGCTCGCCGGATTCGGAACGGACGGCTACAGCGTCGCGTGGGTGGACACCCCAGCCGGCAGATTGCAGGTCCTGGTCGACGGTGACCGGCCGGAGCCCGGCACCGAAGGCAACATCGTCAATCGCCGGCTCGACGACGAACAGGTCGAGATGTTCGTGGCGGGCACATCATGACGGGCACCCATATCGCAGGTATCGGCGTCACCCCGTTCGGCAAGCATGGCGACGTTTCAGTAGCCGAGCTCGGCGTCAGGGCCGCGCAAACGGCGCTCGAGGATGCCGGACTTGGCTACCCCGACATCGGAGAGGTGTTCACCGCGTCGGCGTTGGCCGGACCGCAGACCGGGCTGAAAGTCGCATTGGAGTTGGGCCGCACCGGAATTCCGGTGACCGCGACGGAGAGCGCGTCGGCGGGCGGGATGGTCGCGCTGCGGCACGCGGTCTGGGCGGTCGCTTCGGGTCGGTGTCGCACCGCGCTGGCGATCGGCTACGAAAAGACGACATCGCTGGAGCCGGGCGGGGTGGTCCCGGCCGCGGTGGGCTTCTGGGATCGCTTCCCGCCACAGACGCACTACGCCATCGAGGCGGCGCGCTGGCTCCACGACGCGGGCTGCGGGCCCGAGGTGATCGCCGCGGTCGCGGCCAAGTCGTACAACCAGGCCCGTCTCAATCCGCTCGCGGCACGGCGCAACGAACAACCCGTCACGGTGGACGAGGTACTCGCGGCGCGCATCGTGGCCGAGCCGCTGACGAAGATGATGTGTCACGCCTCGGTGGACGGCGCGGCTGCCGTCGTTGTGTCCCGCGACGCGACGGCCCGTTCGGTGGCCGTGTCGTCGATCGAACAGACCAGCTGGCCCGAGGACCCGCGATGGCCGCTGGTCGGCCCGGTGGTCGGACCGCCTTCGCAAATCACCGCCACCGCGCAACGCGCCTATGCGTCGGCCGGCGTGCAGCCGGGCGATATCGGTGTGGTGTCGTTGCACGACATGTGCGCCAGCGAAGAGATCACCGCGCTGATCGCCATGGGACTGACGGATTCGGATGGCGTGATCAAGCTGGCCGAATCAGGCGGTTTGGGACACGACGGTGTTCTGCCCACCAATACCGACGGTGGCTGCATCGCCAGGGGCCATCCGATCGGTGCGACCGGACTCGCCCAGGCGGCAGAGATCGTGCGCCAACTTCGTGGCGAAGCGGATTCGCGCCAGGTCGCCAACCCCCGCGTCGGGCTCGCCCAGTCCGTGGGCGGCGGCGGCTCGTGCGCGATCGCAGTACTCGGCGCCTGACGCACCGCGTCAGGCGATCGTGCCGCTTTCCTTGAGCGACATGATGCGGTCCCAGTCTCCGCCCAATTCGAGAATGAGTTCCTCTGTGTTGGCGCCGAATTCGGGCATCGGACTCAGCTCCAGCGCTGTCTCGTCGAACAGCACCGGGCTGGCCGCGAGGTCGAAGGTCTCGCCGTCCTGCTCGACGTTGACGACGTTGCCATTCGCGCGCACCTGAGGATCGGCCGCAACTTCGACGGTGTTCTGGACGGGCGCCCATTGACCGTCGAAGCCGTCGAGCGCCTTCCGCCAGTGCTCCAGTGGATGGGCTCCGATCACGTCGCGGAGCACCGCGATGGCCTCCGGTGCGTTGGCGGCGAGCAATTCGTGGCTTGCGAAGCGCTGGTCGGCGGCAAGGTCAGCCAGGCCAACGCGCCGACAGAACTCGCCGAAGAACCGGTAGCCCTGCAGCATCGAAAGACTAAGGAAGCGGCCATCACTGGTGCGATAGAAGCCGACGAGTGGATTGTTCGGGGTGACGTTCGCACCACTCGGGTTGGTCACCCACGGTTGTCCACTGACCAGAGCGGCGTTGATTGCCACGCCATTTGCCCAGACGCCGACACCGAGCAGCGAGATATCGACCACCCGCGCGCGCCCGGTACGTTCCCGCTCGAAGAGGGCGGCCGAGATTCCACCGGCGATCGTCATGCCACCGATCGAATCCCCATACGCCGGGCCGGGCTGCGGCACAACGCCATCCAAATCACTTGGGGTCGAACCCAACGCGCCGCCCGCACGGCTCCAGAAGCCGGTCATGTCGTAGCCGCCGGTGCCTGCGTCGGATCCCAGCGGCCCGTAGGCGCTTCCACGTGCGTAAATCACTTTCGGATTGACCGACCGCAGGTCGTCGACGTCGATCCGCAACTTGCGCCGCGCGTCGGGAAGGAAATTGGTCAGGAACACGTCGCTGGTGCGGGCGATGTCCATCAGCAACTCGTGACCATCCGGCGTCGATATGTCCAGTGCCACCGATCGTTTACCGCGATTTGCATGCTCCATCACCGGGTTGCGGTTGCCCTCGATTGCGACGTGTCCGAGCTGGCGCAGCCCCCGCTGCGAGTCACCCGTCACCGGATGTTCGATTTTGATGACGTCGGCTCCCCAGTCCGCGAGCACCGCCCCGGCGGCAGGGACAAATGTCCACTGAGCGACCTCGAGCACGCGCACGCCGGACATCGGGCCGCTCATCGAACTCCCTGCGGCAACCCCGCCGTGATCGTCGTCATACCTGAACAATAGAACACGAAATGTATATTTGCGATACAGTTGTACACCGTGACAGGCGCGTTGTCCCACCTGCGGGTGTGCGATCTCAGTGGCCAACTGGCCGGCGCGGGCGCCACCAAGATCCTGGCCGCATTCGGCGCGCAGGTCATCCGGGTCGAGGACCCGGCAACCAACGGACTGTGGGACGCGCTGCGCGGTGTGGGCCCGTACGTCGACGAACGCCGCGGGATCAACCTGGGTGCCGGATTCAACAACCACAACGTCGGCAAGTACGGGGTCACGATCAATCTCCGATTCGACGAGGGCCGGGAGCTGCTGCGCGAACTCGTCGCCGTCAGCGACGTGGTGTGCGAGAACTTTGCCGCGGGCGTGATGGAAAAGCGCGGGTTCGGTTACGACCAACTGCGCGCGATCAAGCCGGACATCGTCTACGTGTCGAATTGCGGCTTCGGCCACACCGGTCCCTATCGGGAGTTCAAGACCTGGGGTCCGATCGTGCAGGCGATGAGCGGCTTGACCTACACCTCAGGTCTGCCCAACACCGAGCCGGCAGGCTGGGGCTACTCGTATATGGATCACGGGTCCGCGTTCTACATGACCATCGCCATCATGGCCGCCCTGCATCATCGCGCGCGCACCGGGGAAGGCCAACACGTCGATCTGGCAACGGTGCCGGCCGGCATCTCGATGCTGCCGACCGAAGTTCTCAATTGGACAGTCAACGGTAAACCGACTGCGCCACAGGGTAATCGGGCGGACTTCGGCGAATACGCACCGCACGGCATTTATCCCTGTCTCGGTGATGACCGCTGGATCGCCATCGCGTGCCGCGATGACCGCGACGTCGCGCTGCTCGCCAAGGTGCTCGACGAGCCGGGCCTGACAGCCGACCGGTTCGCCACCTTATCCCAACGGCTGGCCGCCGCCGACGAACTGGACGCCTTGATCGCAGCAGCCAGCGGGAACCACGACTCCCAAGCGCTGGCCGCCGATCTCGCTTCGGCCGGTGTTCCGGCCAGCGTGGTCAAGAGCCCGCCTGAGCGAATCGACGGCGATCCCGATCTCGCGGCACTCGGCCTGTTTCCTCGAGTCGTGCACCCGGAAATGGGACCCGTTCACGTCGAAGGGGTGCCGATGAGATTCTCGGCAACAAACTGGGAGATCAGCCAGGCCGCACCCACATTGGGACAACACAACCGGGAGATTCTGGGGGAGTTGTTGGGCCACAACGACGGCGAGCTGGAGCGATGGGCGCAGCGAGGTGTGATCTGAGCACGCTCGCCGATCTCCGGGTGGTCGAAATCGGTGGTCAGTTCACCGCGATCGGCGGCCGGGTGCTGGCCGAGCTCGGTGCCGAAGTCATCGTCGTCGAGCCACCGGAGGGCTCGCCACAACGCCTGCGCCCGCCCTTCGTCGACGACGAGCCCGGGACCGATCGCAGCCTGCGCTGGTGGGCTGGTAACGTCGGGAAGCACAGTGTCACAATTGATTTGAAATCGCCCTCGGGAATCGATGCATTGCGCACGCTGATCCACAGCGCCGACATCGTCATCGCCGCGGGAGACCGGTTGGCCGAGGGAGCCATCAACTATCACGATGCCGCGGCAGCACACCCGCGTCTGATCTGGGTATCGGTGACGCCGTTCGGACTTGGCAGCGCCCGCGCCGATCAGCCGGTCACCGACCTGACCGTCCTGGCCGGCGCTGGTCCGGTGTGGAATTGCGGATACGACGATCACTCCCTGCCGCCGATGCGTGGCGCGGGTGACCAGTCCGTCAACATCGCCGGTATGTACGCGGCCATCGGAGCGCTGATTGCCTTGGCGCATCGCGACCACACGGGCGTCGGTCAGCTCGTCGACATCAACGTGACCGCCGCCTGCAACGTGACCTGCGAACAGACGACCTACCACTGGCTGGTCAACCAAGCCATATGCCTGCGCCAGACCGGCCGCCACGCCTACCCGACACCCAGTTCACCAGTCCAGGTGCGCTGCGCCGATGGGCATTACGCGACCACCGGTGTGCTGCCGCGCAAGCCGGAGGATTTCCGTGGGCTGATCCAGTGGCTCCAGGAACTCGGGCTCACCGACGACCTACCCGAAGCGGTGTTCCTCGAACTCGCCGCCAGCCGGGACACCCCCGTCGACATATCACTCATCGGCGAGGACGACGAGACCACCGCGATTCTGTCCGCGGCGCGAGATGCCGTCAGGTTGATCGCCTCACGGCTGCCCGCCAAGGAATTCTTCCTCGCCAGCCAACGTCGCGGGTTCGCCGCCGGGGCGATCCTTCCGCCCCACGAGGCCTTCGACGACGAGCACACGGTGGCACGAGGGCTACACGTTCAGGTGCCGCACCCTGAGCTCGACCGCACGATCGTCTACCCCGGGCCCCCGTACCTGTTCAGCGCGTCTGAGCCCGGCAAGCCAACGCGAGCACCGCTGTTGGGCGAGCACAATCACCTTCTCGACGACCTCGCCCGGTGAATCACCGGCTGACGCACATCGGCGTGTGTGTTCGCGATATCGCAACATCAACCGCGTTCTACTGCACCGCGTTGGGGTTCACCAAGATCGGCGAAATGCATGTCGACGACGAGGCCAGCGCCCGATTACTCGAGGTGCCCGACCTGTCACTGACGCTGGTGTATCTCGAGCGCGACGGGTTCCGCATCGAACTGCTCGGTTACGACACGCCGGAGACGAGCGAAGGCCCACCTCGGCGGATGAACACGCTTGGCTTGACCCATCTCTCATTCCGGGTTACCGACATCGACGGGCTCGCCGAGACGATTGTCGCGCACGGCGGTCAGCTACTCGCCGAGCGCACCGTGACCTTCGGCGGCGGGAATCGCGCAATGATGTTCACCGATCCGGACGGCAATTTCATCGAGCTCGTCGAGCGGGTCACCCCACCGGTGCATGACTGATCAATTGTGCACACTTCGTTTATCTGTTCCGTCGGATGGTAAAGTCCATTGATGCCCGCGATCAGCGAGTTGGTGTACTCGCCTTTCTCCAAGGCGATCTTCGATGACCCGTACCCGGTATACCGGCGCTTGCGTGACGAGGCCCCGGTGTACCGCGATCCCGAAGACCGCTGGTGGGTTCTGTCCCGATTCGAAGACGTCGCCGGCGCGCTACGCGATTGGGAGACGTACTCCTCCAAGTTGGGCCCCGCCCCGGAAAATCCCGACAACGACGGCCGCAAGTATTCGGTGATCTCGATGGACCCGCCACGGCACGACCGCATCCGTGGCGTACTCAAGGGGTTTTTCACACCCAAAGCTGTTGCCGCCATGGAGGGCGCCCTGCGTGCGGTCGTCGACCACCACATGGACCGTCTCAAGCCCGGCACCACAGTCGACGCCATGGAGGCGTTCGCCTTCTCGGTGCCCACCGATGTCATCGGCGACCTACTGGGCGTTCCTCAGGCCGACCGCGAGCAACTGCGGGTGTGGTGGGAGGCATTCCTCACCCGGCACGAGGGCGAAGTGGCGATGCCGCAGAGCGCCGTCGACGCCAACCGCAAGATCAGCGCCTACATCGGGGACCTCATCGAAAAACGGCGTACCAACCCCGGCGACGATCTCATCAGCATCGTGCTGCAGGCGACGTTTCACGACCCGGAGGTCGGCCGGGACCGGGCACTGACCGCGCACGAGGTGCTGATGTTCTGCAATCTGTTGTCGGCCGCGGGCTCGGAGACCACGCAGAAGCTGATCTCGAACGGGCTGGTCGCAATGCACGACCACCCCGACCAGTGGCAGCGAATCGTCAACGACCACAGCCTGATTCCGACTGCGGTCAACGAGGCGCTGCGCTACGACACCCCCAGCCACTGGGTCGCACGCACATTGACTCGGCCGGTCGAACTACACGGCGTGCCGATGGCCGCCGGCGATTGGGTCTTGTTGCTTCTCGGCAGCGCGAACCGCGACGAGCGCCGCTACGACGAACCCGACCGGTTTGTCCTCGACCGGCCGCGCGGTACCGACGTGTACTTCGGCTGGGGCATCCACATCTGCCTGGGGCAGTGGTTGGCCCGGCGCGAGGCGCAGATGGTCTTCGAGTACGTGGCAAAGAACTTCCCCGACTACACCATTGGCGCACACGAGCGTGTGTTGACCGCGACGGTTCGCGGTTACACCAGCGTCGAAATGACCCTTCGCTGACCGTGTCGAGCACTTCCGCTCTCGAGCTCTGGGAGCTTCGCGACACACCAGGTGATCTCCGTGAGAGGTACCTCCGTCAGGGCTGGTGGGACTCGCGAAGCCTCGGCCAGCTGATCGACGACGCCCTCGCACCGTGCGCCGACCTTCCGTTCGTCGTGCATTCGGCTCAGCGCCCCTGGCGTGGCTCGATCGGCGAGGTGGCCCGTTCTGCACGGAACTTCGCTTCGTGGTTGAGGCATCACGGAATTGGCGAGGGCGACGTCGTTGCGTTGCAGTTGCCGAACTGCGTCGAGGCGGCCATCGCTTTCTGGGGAGCGGCGATGGCCGGCGCGATAGTCGTTCCGGTTGTGCACTTCTACGGTGCACGAGAACTCGACCACATCCTCCGCACGACCCATCCTGCTCTTCTGGTCAGCCCTGATCGATTCGGCGGACTGGACTATCTCGAAGCACTGTCGCCCCTGGTGGCCGAACTCGATGTCCCCTGGCTCGTGGTTGCCGAGCGGCACGCCGCTCTGCCTCAGTATGTTTCGTGCTTTGAGGCGACGCTCGACACTTCTGCGACCGGACATGCGTTGCCTGTCGCCCCGACGGTCCGGCGATCGTTGCCTTCACGTCCGGCACCACGCGAGCCCCCAAGGGCGTCATTCACTCGCACCGCACGATCGGTTTCGAGGCCCGACAGAGTGCGGGCATCTCGCCGGTCGGCGGGCCGCCGCCGTTGGTGGGCGCACCTGTCGGCCACTTCATGGGAATGTTGAGCGCCTTACTCGGATCGCTGATTCGACAGACGCCGGTTCATCTGCTCGACAAATGGGATCCACAGCGGGTCTTAGGTCTGATGCTCGAGGAACGGATCGGTGTCAACGGTGGAGCACCGTACTTCTTCACCAGCCTGCTGGAACACCCGAACTTCACCCCAGATCACCTGCGCTACATGCCAGCTGCTGGCCTAGGGGGTGCGCCGGTACCCGCACCTTTCACACGCCGGTTGGACGCCATGGGTATCGCGGTGATGCGCTGCTATGGCAGCACGGAGCACCCCACCGTCACCGGGTGCGCATTCCAGGCGCCCGCCGACAAGCGGCTCACCACCGACGGACACGCGCTGACCGGTGCGGAATTCAAATTGGGTGAACACGACGAGATCTTGTCGCGCGGTGCGGACCTCTTCGTCGGGTACACCGACGCTGAACTCACTGCCGAGGTATTTGACGACGACGGCTGGTATCGGACCGGGGACGTCGGCTGCATAGATGCCGACGGTTACCTCACCATCACCGACCGTATCTCCGACATCATCATTCGCGGCGGCGAGAACATCTCGGCCAAGGAGGTGGAGGAGGTGCTCATGACGATTCCGAATATCGCTGAAGTCGCCGTCGTCGGCGTGACGGATGAGAGATTGGGCGAACGCCCGATCGCTGTGCTCCGCACATCCGGTGGCGATTCCGCGCCCGATCTCGAAACAGTGCGCCGGCAGCTGGCTTCGGCCTCGTTGGCGAAGCAGAAATGGCCGGAGGCCATTCGACAGGTGTCGGAGTTTCCGCGGACCCCGTCGGGGAAGATCCAGAAGTTCAAGCTTCGCATGCAACTGCAAGCACACGATCTGGACAACGAGATCTGTTAGGGCGGTTCGGAATCGTGACCGTCAAGTCAGCGCGGCGAGATGCCCGATTCCGCCCGGGGCGCTCAATACCGGTTCGAGCAGCAACATCTGGCGCATGCATCGGCGATGCAGCAACCGGATCAGAGCGGCATCGTGTTCCGGGCCGGCCTCGCGGATGAAGTCCTCCAGCAGTGCGTCGCCAGTTACCCGATCGACAAGTCGCTGCCCGGTCAACGTGCCGACATCGGCGAGGTCGGCCGATACGATCGCTGGCTCATACTCGTTGATCCGGGCCGCGAACCGGGCCACGGAAGCGACTGTGTCACGGTGGTATTCAGCGATGCCGGGCGCAGCGTCGAGCCCCTCGATCATGGCGGGCAATCCGCCAACCACTCCCAGGTACTCGTGCCTGGCGGGGGCAGGTAACGACACCTCTTCCAATCGGACGTCGGCCTGGCGTGCAATGGATTCGATTGCGTGCAAGGACAACTGATGAAACCACTCGACGTACTGCAAGATCTCCGGGAGCGCCAGGTCCAGGTGCAGTGCGATCACCAGACCAAGCGGGGTGCACAGCGCGAACTTCGCGGTATGGAATTCGATGGCGGCCCGATCGAGCGGCTCGCCGGAAATTTCCTCGTAGCGATTCAGCACCCTGGCGAGATCGCCCATCGGCTCAGTCGCGTTGCGCAATCGAAGTCCCGCAAGGTCGTGAGCGACGTCGCCGATATGCGCCAGTTCCACATCGAGCAGCCCGGTGATCCGCCGGTCATCGAACATGAACTGTCCGGAGTCGCCCAGGACAAAGCGCGCTTCGCCCCGGCCGGGCGGGATGTTCCGCCGCAGCCAACCGATACCGAACTCCAGCAACGGTTCCGGGCGCCGCTTGAATTCACGGTAGCGGGTCACGAATCCGTCGAAGAAGTCCAGCGCGACCGCCTCGGCCGTCGTTGGGATGCCCATTCCGAGGTCCCCGAATGCCGTCGGATCGATCCGGTGCACGGCCGCAAGAGCGTCGACGTAGCCGTCCATCACCGCGTCGACTTCACGGTCGTCGGCCACCGTACCGAGGTTCGCTTCACCGGGCAGCCAGTCCATCACCACCGGCCCGCCGCCGCCGATTTCGGCGTGCACATGTGGGACCGGGATCGAGTGAGCCTCCATCACCCGCAGAATCGCCGCCTCGCGACCGACGTCCATCGTGCCGAAACCGTCACGGTTGCCCCGCACATACAGACGAACTGCCCTGCCCTCACGGTGGGCGACGACAAACCACGCCGGCCGCCAACGCTGCTGGCGCTCGAAACTCGCCACCTCGCCGACGTTGTCGGTCACCCAGTCACGGACGACGTCGTCCAACGGTTGCGTCAAGGACCGAACACGCCTGGCGACTTGGAGTAGTCGACCGTGGACAGCTCCGTCATTCCACCGTCGATGTGCAACACCGTGCCGGTGACGAAGGCAGCGTCGTCACTGGCCAGGAACGCCACCGCCGGCGCGATTTCGGTGTCGGGGTCGGCGCCCCGCTTCATCGGCGACGCATCGGCGGTCCGGGTGTAGTTGTCCCACTCGGTGCCGATCATGTCGCGCTGGACGTCGGTGAGCGCGAACGGGCACACCGCGTTGACCCGGATACCGTCTTGGGCCCACTCGTTGGCGGCCACTTTGGTGAGTGCGCCGATTGCGCCCTTGGCCGCCGAGTAGGGCCCGGTATAGGCGATACCGGCCAACGCCGAGCCGGACACGAAGTTGATCACCGATGCTTTGCCCGCGGCTTTGAGGAACGGATGTGCGATCTGCATGAACCGGAACGTCGCCTTGGGCCCGGTGGCCTCGGATAATTCCCAGTCCTTATCGGTCACCAGCTCCAGGGCCTTCGGCATCGCGAAGTACTGTGCGGCATTCACCAGGACGTGCAGCACACCCGAGGCCGCGGCGGCCTCGACCGCACCGGAGATTTCGTCACGCTTGGCCACATTGGCTTTGACGAACGAGGCGGCGCCGCCGTCCCGCTCGATCAATTCGATGCACTCAGCCGCCTTGTCGTCATTGAGGTCGACGATGGTGACGTGGGCACCCTCGGCCGCCAGCCGTCGCGATATCGCCCGGCCCAGCCCTTGAGCGCCGCCGGTCACCAATGCTTTTCGGTCATCGAGCCGTGCCAAGGGGATCCTCCCGCATGTAACAGTTGAACACTTTGCGTTCTATCATTCAGTATGATGGCAGACCGTCACGGCCAGCGCCAGGAAGGGTTCCGAATGCGGGTACCAGCGGAGCGCGATTAGGAGCATCCGGATGTACATCGGTCTCACCGACGAACAGGAGCTGCTGCGCGACACGACGGCGCGCCTAGCCGACCAGCTGGCCACCGTCGATCCCGACGCGATATCCAGCGGTGATCAGCTCGACAACGACTGGCGCGAAGTCGTCGCGCTCGGCGTTCCTGCACTGCGGGCGCCGGAGGTATGGGAGCTGGACGCGAGCGGCGTCGAAACTGCCGTCGTGGTCGAGGAATTCGCGCGCCGCCTCTGTGCTGTCCCGGTACTGGGCCAGGGCGCACTCGCGACAGAACTGTTGCACGCAGCCGGGGCGGACAAAGAGATCGAACTGGTCGCCGACGGGACACTACGCCTGGCGCCACTGCTGAGCCCTGATCTCACCGGGTTCGCCGCCCGGCCCGAGGGTGCGATCGCGTTCGATGCCGCCGGAGCCACTCATGCCCTGGCAGCGATCGACGACGACGGACACCGACGCTTGGTGTACGCCCCGATCGACGCAGTGCAGGCCGGCGGCCTCGACCTCACCCGCGCATTGGGCACCGTGAGCACGTTTGATCTGGACTCCGCCACGACGGCCGGGCAGCCGATCGACGCCCAGCGCTGGACCAAAGCCAACGCGCTGGCACTGACCGTCGTCGCCGCAGACCTGGTCGGTGTGATGGCGGGCGCGCTCGACGATGCCGTGCGTTACGCGGGTGAACGAGTCCAGTTTGGCGTCAAAATCGGCTCATTCCAGGCGATTCAGCACCTCCTTGCAGACTCCCTTGCCCGGCTCGAAGGCGCCAGAAGCTGCCTATGGCACGCCGCCTGGGCTGTTGATCACCTTCCGGCCGATGAGGCCATGCTCGCCGCGCGCACCGCGAAGGCCTACTCGTCGGCGGCCGGGCGAGACGTCGTCGAGACCGCTATCCAGGTGCTCGGCGGGATCTCGATCACCTGGGAGCATCTGGCGCATGTGCGGCTGCGCCGAACGTTGTTGAACCGCCGGCTATTCGGCGATGAAGCCGCCCACTATCAGGCGATCGCGCAGCTGCGCCTCGCCGACCGAGACCTGGGTTAGCCCGCGGAGGACCATGGACTTCACCGATACCCCCGACGAGGCGGACTTCCGGGCGCGGTTGCGCACGTGGCTTGCCGCGCACGCCGCCGAGGCTCAGGTGCCCGACGATCCCGGCGCGCGTGCCGATGCGGCCAACGCGTGGCACCACACGTTGTACGAGGCCGGCTACATCGGCCTGTCCTTTCCCACCGAGTACGGCGGTCACGGTTTGTCACCGATGTATGAGGCGATCCTCAACGACGAACTCGGCCGCGCCGGCGCACCGCCGATCGAAGGCGTCGGCCATCTGTCGAACGCGTTGCGGCTGTTCGGATCCGATCGACAGCGCACCGAGTTGCTACCGGGCCTGCTCTCCGGAGCCGTTCGCTGGTGTCAGGGGTTCAGCGAACCGGAGGCCGGGTCGGATCTGGCCAGCCTGCGGACCAAGGCCGAGTTGATCGACGTCGACGGCCGACCGACGTTCCGGGTGAACGGCCGCAAGATCTGGACGAGTTTCGCCGCTGTCGCCGACTGGTGCTTCCTGCTGTGCCGCACCGAGCCCGACGCGGCCAAGCACGCGGGAATCTCGGTGCTGCTGGTGCCCATGTCGACCGAGGGCATCGACGTTGCGCCCATCGTCAACGCGGCCCGCAACCGTGAGTTCGCCGAAGTCACCTTCACCGACGTCGACGTGCCCGCGGAGAACCTACTCGGTGAACGTGGGCAGGGCTGGTCGATCGCCAACCAACTCCTGGCATATGAACGCGGCCCCAGTGACATCAACTGGATCAGCCGCCTTGCCGTTCAGCTCCGGGCGCTCGAGGAGGACGTGCGCGCGGGACGGGTGCCGGATACCGCCGTCGCGCGAGCGAAGCTCGGTGAGGCGTACACCGAATTGCGCGCGCTCCAGGTCAAGGTTCAGCGGTCGCTGACCGAACGCGTCAACGGCGCGCTGCCCGGAGCCGAGGGCTCAGTGGACAAGCTGCTCATGGCTCGGGCCGACCAGGCTTTCGGCCACACGATGATGGATTTGCGCGCAGCCGCACCGCTGCTGAACGAGGGCCTGGAATGGGACCTATACGTATGGTCTCGAGCCGCGGGCATCTACGGCGGTACCGCTCAAATCCAGCGCAACATCGTCGCCCAACGGGTGCTGGGGCTCCCCCGCAGCTAGTCCGGAGCGGTCATCCGCGCGTAGGACTCCTTGAGGGCCGCAAGCCGGCGCTCCGCGATCTCATCGCCGCCGCCGTCCGCCAGCGTTGCGGTGACCTGCTCGATCTCGGCGGCCAGCCGTTCGGCGGCCTCGCTCTTGGTGAGCAAGTCCTGATCCGCCCAGTCGTCGTGCGGAATGCGGTCCTTCGGATCCATCACGTTGTCTCTCCACCGCCCGCGGCGGTATAGTCAATTGTGCATCTGGTGTTTAATTGTTCATTCGAACAATACAGGCGAAGGAAGCTGGGGACCAAGCGATGCCGCTGCAACCGTCGATGAAGCTGTTGTCCGTTGACGACCATCTCATCGAGCCGCCCCACGTCTGGGCGGACCGCCTGCCGAAGAAGTACCTTCACGACGGCCCCCGCATCGTCGAATTCCCTCGCGACGGCGCGCCACCGGTTCAGCAATGGGTGTACGAGGGCCGGTCGTACCCGAACATCGGATTGAACGCTGTTGCCGGTAAGTCACCCGAGGAGTTCGGCGTCGACCCGGTTCGCTACACCGAGATGATCCCCGGCTGCTACGACCCCAAGGCTCGGCTCGTCGACATGGATGTCGATGGCGTTCACGCCATGCTGTGTTTCCCGTCGTTCCCCCGGTTCTGCGGCACCGTGTTCCTGGAAGGCACCGACAAGGACCTGGCGCTGCTCTCGGTACAGGCGTGGAACGATTTCTCGCTCGACGAATGGTGCGCGACCGATCCCGCCCGCTTCATCCCGATGGCGATCACACCGCTATGGGATGTGGAACTCATGGTCGCCGAGATCGAACGTGTCGCGGCCAAGGGGGCGCGAGCCGTGGGACTGCCCGACAACCCGATGAACCTGAAATTGCCCAGTTACCACACCACGCACTGGGATCCGGTCTGGTCCGCGCTCGAGGAGACCAACCTGACCGCCGTGATGCACTTCGGGTCGGGCGGCATGCCGCCGGCCACTTCGCCCGAGGCGCCGTTCGCCGTGATGGTCACGCTCATGGGGACGACGTCCATGGCGGCCGCCATCGAATTGGTGTTCTCGCCGGTGTTCCACAAGCACCCGAATCTCAAGGTCGCCTTTTCCGAGGGCGGAGTCGGCTGGATGCCGTACCTCGTCGAGCGCGCCGACTATGTGTGGCGTAAACACAAGTTCTATCAGAACATCCATCCGGATGTGCCACCGTCGGAGTTGTTCCACCGCAACATCTCTGGTTGCTTCATCGAGGACGAGGTCGGCATGGCGATGCGCCATCAGATCGGAATCGACAACATCACATGGGAGTGCGACTATCCGCACTCGGACTCGTTCTGGCCCAAGAGCCGCGCACGTGCCGAGGAGATGCTTGCCGATGTTCCCGACGAAGACGCCGCCAAGATTGTCGAACTGAATGCCCGGCGTTGGTATGCGTTCCCCGAGGAGGGCTTCAAATCCTGCACTGCCGACTCGGGCTGGCGACCCAACGACGGCCAACCCCTGGGCTACGACTACGACGCGGACATGGCCGAGCACGGCGGCATCAACAACGAGCAGTTCGTCAACAATCTGGCTCAGCAGATGACGAATAAGGAGTGATCGGGTAGGCGATCTCTGTCGGGCTCGAACGCCCACGCAGACAACGGCTCTCCGCAACGCGCCACCGTGACACCTCATCCGCCCCTGCGCGGCGCAGCGCGGCCCCGGATGCGGCGATACCGCCCGCCCCCTTGGCGACTTCACTCAGCCTGGCCGCCTCGTTCACCGGGTCGCCCATCACCGTGTACTCGTAGCGGCGCGGATCGCCCACGTTTCCCGCAACGACCACCCCCGCAGAAACGCCGATGCCGGCTGATAAGTGTTGAGAGCCGGCGCCCAACGCGGCTGCGAGCTGCCGGGCCGCGGCTAGCGCGTCGCCGGCTGGATCCGGAGTCGCCTCTGGCGCACCGAAGACCGCAAGTATGGCATCGCCCAGGAACTTGTTGACCCATCCGCGATGTCGCTCGACCACGTCGACGGCGACGACAAAGAATTCGTTGAGCCGGCCAACGAACTCCTGCGGCCCGACGTCTGAAGCCAGCCGCGTCGAGCCGATGACATCGACGAAAACAACTGCCACGTCGCAGCTGACGCCGCCCATCACCGGGTCCGACTCACTTTGCTCGGCCAGCCGTGCGACATCCCGGCCGACCTGACGGCCGAAGATGTCGCGCAGGCGTTCGCGCTCGCGCAGGCCGCCTGCCATCGAGTTGAAACCGGCTTGCAGCAGGCCAAGTTCGGAGGCGTCGAACACCGGCACCCTCGCGTCGTAGTCACCGCGGCCGATGCGGTCCATCCCTTTGCGCACCGCTTCGATCGGTTCGGCGTTGGTAGCAGCGGTGAAGACAGTGATGGTGAAACCGCTGACCACCGCTGCGCCGCCGAGTGCCAGCACCACCGCAGCGAGCCGATCACCCGGATAGTCGACGACGAGGGCACTGACGGCGACAAGCAAGACCATCAGCAGCGGGACACCGGTACCGACCGCCCAAGCCGCGACTGCCCGCATCCGCAGGCCGGGTCGGCGTGGTCGGGTCGGCGGATGCGTGGTGAGGACCGGGGCCACGAACGGGCGCAACACTCTCGTGCACCACCAGTACGTCAACGTCGCGGTGACGATGCTTCCGAGCAGCGTCGAGATACCCAAGGTTGCGGCCAGCCAGGGTCTTTCGATGTTGACCGCGACCAGCAGCACACTCGCAGCGGTCCACACGACGGCATTGATCGACGTCAACCGGATCGGCGTCCTCACCAGCGCACTGTGGCGCACTGCCGTGGTGGCTACGGTGGGAACCGTCACCGCGAGTAGCCCGCAGGCACACCCGATCGGCACGGCGACCATGGCATACAGCGCCGCGGCGATCACGTTGGCACGAAGGACCGTCGGGTCGCTGAGCGCGGCGCCGGTGGGAAGTCCTCGTGAAGCCATCACACCGATCACCGATGCGCCGAGCATGCTGGGCACGAGCGCACCGATGGCCAAAGCCGTCCGGGTGCCCGGGTTGACCGCGAATTCCCGCCCGGGCCAGACCTTCATCGGTTCAGCTCGGGATCGTGACTGCGGCACGCCAGTCGTCCACAGCGACCAGGCGCCCGGACGACGCCAATGTGAGATACAGGGTGTGCTCGTCGGTACTGAGCGTCATATTCGTGGTCATCGGATCGTCGGTGGTGATCGCGCCGAGTAGCCGCCCTGCCGCCGAAAACACGGTCACCCCACCGGCTCCGAGTGTGGCGACCACGATCGTGCCGTCACCAGCGACGCACAGTCCGTCCGCGCCACCGACGTTCAGCGGGCCACCGCTCGGCACAGTCGCCAGCCCGCGCGCTCCCGCCACGCGCCCCGGCTCCGACAGCCGAAATTCCCATACCCGCCTGGTTCTGGTTTCAGCGACATAGACTAGCGACCCGTCCGGTGACAACGCGACGCCGTTCGGCATCTCCAGGGGATAGACGACTTCGGTCAGCCGGCCATCGGCGGTGCCATAAAGCAATCCGGTGAGAGCGCGGGTTCGCCCGTGTGTCGTCCCGCCGTCAGTCAGGTAGAAGCCGCCGTCGCGGTCGACACATACATCGCTGGGACGGACCAACGGTAGGACGCGGCCGTCGCGGGTGACGAACTCGGTCGCCAGGGTCCGAACCTCCCCACCCGGGGTGACGATCTGCACCTGCGGGGTCATCGGCTCCGTGGCCGGTCCGACCGGACGGAACAGCTGCGCACAGCCGTCGAAATCGTAGGGCCACGGTCCGATCCCGAACGTCGATCCGCCGTTCTGGCATACCACGAACCGCCCGTCGGGCAGTTGAGCGACGCCGTTGGGGCCGCCCCCGACGCTGCCGATCACTTCGATTGCGCCATCGGGCCACACTCGCGAGAGCCGTCCGACGGCCATCTCGGACAGCACCACCGATCCGTCCGGGAGCGCGATGGGACTCTCCGGAAAAGCCAGACCCTCTGCGACACAGCGCATGCCGGTCATATGAGTGACTTCCACCAATCGGCGAACTCGGGGTCGGCAAGCGGGAGGTCACCGACACCGACTTGGCTCTTCGGCCAGTTCGCCGCGGGCTGCGCGAGCGGCGACAGGTCGTGCGCGGTGCCGTACCACAGCCGATGTCGCCGGTGTGCGAACAGCCATCGCCCGTCCACCCGTTCATACTGATCGTCATATCTGATCAGTTGATCCACAAAGCCGTCCGCGCGAGTCTGCGCGTAGCAGTGCGCCCACACCTGCCCGGTCGCATGGTCGTCGTCCAGGAGCTCGATGAGGTGATTGGCAACCAGGATCACAGCGAACAGGCTCCCCTCCAGACTGCCTGCCATCAACCGGCGCAATCCGTCTGGGCCCACACCGAATTCGCCGAAGCGGGCCTGTGGGGAGAACAATTCCGCCATGCCGTCGATGTCGCGAGCCTCGATCGCGTTGGCATATCGCAATGGCAAGGCGCGGATCTCGTCACGGGCGAGAAGGGCGGTCATCGGATCGGGCACAGCTCAACCCCCCGTTACGTTGATGTCCTGGCCGGTGATCGCCGATGAGGCGTCGGATGCCAGCCACATCGACACCTCGGCGACCTCGTCAGGTTGGACCAGCCTGCCGATCTTGTTCAGCGCGGCCAGGCGCTGCCTGAGTTCACCGGGGTCGATGTCCTCCTCACGCGCACGGCGCCCGACATAGTTGTCGAACAACTCACCGGCCACGCTTCCGATCACGAGCGTGTTGACCCGGATTCCGCTCGGCCCGACCTCGAGCGCGAGCGTCTGGGCCAACGCGCTCAGGCCCAGCTTGGCGGCTGCGTAATGTGCTTTGCGCGGCTGGACGATGCGTGCCGCAGCTGACGACATGAATTGGATGTTCCCGTGTCGAGCTTCGATCATGCTTTGGCACAGCGCTTCTCGCGTCAGCACCATGGGTGCTACCAAGTTCGTCGCGAGCACATCCTGCCAATTGTCGACGGTCGCCTCCGACACCGGCTGGTCGGTGCCGGGCACCGCGGCATTGTTGATGAGAACATCGAGACGTCCCCAACGTTCCATCACGCCGGCCACCAGCTCGCGACATTGCTGCTCGTCGCGGATGTCGACGACGTGAGTGGACGCCGCCCCACCCTCCTCGGCGATCGCACCCGCGGTGATGGCGAGTTCATCGCGCCTGCGGGCGACCAGAGCGACGTTCGCGCCGTGTCGTGCATACCGTCGGGCGAGGACACGACCGATGCCGCCGCTGGCACCGGTGATCACCACGGTCTGCCCCGAGAAGTCGGCGCTCATCGACATCATCCGTCCAGCAGCATTTTCGCCATCGGCGTGCCTGCCGGGAAGGCCTCGGTGATCCCGGCGCTCAGATATCCCGAATCGGTGATCATCGTGATGCCGTTGACCACGGTCGCGGCATCGCTGCACAGGAACAACAGTGGGTAGGCCTGTTCCATCGGCGTCGCGGCCGTCACGCCGACCTTCTCTCGGTAGTCGGCACCGAAGTCCAGCCAGAGCTCGGCGTTCGCTTGTGCCAGCGGTGTGTCGGTGGGCCCGGGGCAGATGGCGTTGATGCGGATGCCGTCGGAGATGAAGGCCATGGCCTCCCGAGCGACGTAGGCACAGACCGCCTGTTTGGTGAACATGTAGTGCGCACACCCGTTGTCGACCGCCCATGACGCAGCGGCCTCGAAGTCGGTGATGTCGAGGAACTCGTTGAGTTGGGCCATGTTCGCGCGCCATGCCAGCCCGGCCGCCGACGAGATGAACCCGATCGCGGAGCCGCGCGGCAGCATGCCGCCGGCCTTGAGCCGGTCGATGAGATAGCGGTGTCCGATGAAGTTGATTCGTTCGATACCTACCCCGTCGGCAACACCGGCACAAGCCAGCACGGCATCGAGCCGGCCGCCGCACTCACCCACCGCCGCATCGATGCTCGCCGCGTCGGCGAGGTTGACATGGATTGCCCGCGCGCCGGGCAGGTCGACATCGGCGTAGTCCATCACCACGACCTCGGCGCCGGCGTCGACGGCCAACTGCGCGGCGGCATTGCCCATCCCCGTCGCACCGCCCACGACCAAGACGCGCTTACCGCGATAGGAAAAGGCGTCAAACAAACTCACATTGGCTCCCGAGGTGTCGTGGCCGCGGTGGCCGGCTTGGGTTTCAACCCTACACAAGGGTACATATTATGTACTGTTGTTTATCTATGAAAATCGCTCGCAGATACCAACAGGGACATGCGCTGCGGGTACAGCCTGCCCTGGCCACGTCGATCGGACTGGCGCATCTCATGTATCCGGCTGCCTTCGAGCCCCTCAACCGTGCGTTGGGCTTCCGGCGCAACACCCGTTGGCACGTCTACATCCACGGCCTGATTGAGATGTCGATCGGACTGCTGTCGGCTAGCTCAATGACGCGGAGGTTCGCCGTGTTGGTCGGCGCCGGATACATCTTCTACCTGTCGAGCCACGCCGTGTCCGGTCGAATTGCCGCTAGGCTCGAGTCAGGGCTATCGGTAGGTACGTAGGTCCTCGCAACGAAGTATTGGTCGACCACCTCGCCTCCCCAGCCGGTTCGATGCCGGACGCTTGAGAAACCAGTTCGCGTAGCACGGCTTGGGCTTCCATCCGGGCCAGCGGTGCACCGATGCACATGTGAGCCCCGTAGCCGAATGCGATGTGGTTGCGGGGATTTCGGTCCACCTGAAATGTGTCCGGATCGGGGAACACCCGGGGATCTCGATTCGCGGCACCAAACGACAACAGGATTCGCGATCCGGCGGGGATCGTCACGTCACCGACGCGGTAGTCGAGTCTGGTGTAGCGGTATAAATTCTGGATCGGACTCGAGATACGCAGCTGCTCCTCGACCGCCATCGGGACAAGATCTGGGTTGGCCCTGATCAACTCGAATTGGTCCGGATGGTTGGCCAGCGTGTCGAACAGTCCGCCGAGCAGATTGGTCGTGGTTTCATTTCCGGCGATCAGTAACAGCATCGCGATGTGAAACAGTTGGTTGTCTGTCAGCGAACCGTCCTGCGCGTGCGCGAGCAGGCGCCCCATGGCGGTGTCCGAATCCTTCAATCCGCCAGCGGCGAACTGTCGCATGAAGTAACGCTGCAATTGCACAATCGAGCCGAGGGCCTTGGCGGAACGAGCAATTCCCTTGCGTGTCGGTTCGAAGTCAACGATGTGCATGCCCGCCTCGGACCACGCGCGGAATTGGGCCACATCGGCATCGGGTACTCCGAGGATGTGCGCGATCATCCGCACCGGCAAGGGGATGGTTAGCCGCTCCACCACGTCACAGCCGGGATTCGCCACAACCTCCGCAACCATCTCGGCTGCGAGTTTGTCGGTCATCTCCTGCCAACTCGCCATCGCCCCCTTACTGAATCCAGGCTGAACTTGTTTGCGCAGGCGGGCGTGTTCTTCGCCGTCGGTCAAAACCAGGACCGGCGCCGCGATCTTCAACCGTGTCACGCCCTGTTCGCTGGTGACCGCATCGGTGTCGCGAAGAGCGGCGCGCACGTCCTCGTGGCGGCTCAATATGAACGTGGCTCGTCTGGGGTTGAAGTGCACTCGGCCCGTCCGATGGAGATTTCGGTAGGCCTCGAAAGGTTCTGCTGCCGTGACCCGGTCAAGCGGATCGTAGTCGGTGTTGACCGCTCCTACCCAGCCCTGATGACCGCGGCGCCAGGTTCGTAGGGCGCCATCGATATTCAGCCGAGCAGCGGAGGCGAATGGGGCGAAGATGGCAGCCGAGGCACTCAACCGCTCGTTCGCTGTCACGTCAAACTCCTCGAGCGGTGGTGTGCGACGACCGTCGCGCCGAACTCGTCGATCGCCTCCAGAGCCCGCGCGAGGCTGTCTCCGGGGACGCTTAGCTGAATCGCCGTGACACCGAGATTTTCGAGACGCTCGACCTCCTCGAGGTACGCGCCCGAGTTGAATTCGGCTGTACCCGGCGTCCCAGCCAGCCCATTGAAAGCGATGTCGACCGTCGCGATGTCCCGGCCGATCGCATCGCAGCGGCGGCACAGATCGTCGATTCCGGCAGCCAGCGCATCCTCGGCGTCCATCGTCGCAGTCCGGGTGACCTTGGCTAACGCGTCCGGCGCCGCGAACGGGCACCAGCCGTCTCCGTGCGCCACCACCCGCCGGCGCGCGGCAGCGGTGTTGCCACCGACCCAGATCGGCGGGCACGAGGCGGGCCTTGGATGGGCGGTGATGCCGCGGGCCTCGAAATGCGAACCCGAAAAGCTCACGTCGTCTTCGGTCCAGATCTGACGAATCACCTGCAGTGCCTCATCGACGAGCGCGGCGCGTTGATCGAAATCCACACCCAAGGCCGCGAATTCGCCCTTGAGATACCCAACACCGACCGCCAGAGTGAACCGCCCGCCGGACAACACATCCAGACTGGCGCCCGCCTTGGCCACCAGGAACGGATTTCGATAGGGAAGTACGACGAGATTCGGGACCAACCGCAGTGTCGTGGTCACCGCGGCGGCATACGCCATGGCGACGAACGGGTCGAGCGCATCATGGCCGCCGGACTCCAGCCACCGTTGTGTGGGCGCAGGGTGGTCGGTGAAGCCGAAGCCGTGAAAACCGGCCTTCTCGGTGGCGACGGCCACCGCCGCCACACCTGATCCGGTGACCAGTTCCGGATGATACGGATGGGTGTGCATCGGATGAGTCAGGATGAACCTCACGTCGAATTCCTTTCGACACCAGCCGTCGTCAGCGACCCTCGAAGCGAGGCTCGCGCTTCTCGGTGAAGGCCGCGACGCCCTCGGCGACGTCGGCTGTGCCTGCCACCTGCTCGACCAGCAAGGCCTCGGTGGTGAAGGCCGCCGCCCGATCTACGTCGAGCGCCTGGTTGAGCATGGCCTTCGCCGCGGCGAGGGCCCGGGTCGGGCCGTTCGCGAGTCGCGTCGCCCATTCGTTGGCGGCGTTCTGCAACTCCTCGTTATTGGCCACCACCTTGTTCACCAGCCCGATGCGATGCGCCTCGCCCGCCGACAGCTCCTCACCGAACAGGATCAGTTGCTTGGCAACATTGAACGGCACCTTGCGCGTTAGCAGATATGCGGCTCCGCCGTCAGGCGCGAGTCCGCGCCGCACGAACAACTCGATCAAACGTGCACCTTCGACGGCGATGATCAGGTCGCACGCCAAGACCATGCTGGCGCCCACCCCCGCCGCAACCCCGTTCAGCGCACAGATCACCGGCTTGTCACAGTCGAGGAGTGCGGCGACCACCGCCTGCGATCCGGAGCGCAAGATCCGCGCGGCGTCGCCCGGTATCCGGTCCTGACTGGGCCGCATGTTGGGGTCGCGCAGGTTGGGACCCGTGCAGAAATGCTTCTCACCACTGGCGGTGAACACCACGGCACGTATCGCAGGGTCGCGTGACGCCTCCGCCAGGTTGTCGATCAGGTCGCGCTGCATGGCGCGGGTGACCGAGTTGCCGACCTCCGGGCGGTCGAGCACCAGCCACAGCACTGCCCCGTCAGTGCGGACGGTCAGGCCGGTGCTCACAGCGCGACGGGCACGCTGGCCGGCCCCCGCACGGAGTTCGTGTGCACGAAGGCGACGTTGTCCTCGTCGACGTCCCAAGTTGGGAACCGCTTGAGCGTTTCCTCCAGTGCCACTCTGGCTTCCAGTCTGGCCAGTGCCGCGCCGAGACAGAAGTGCGAGCCGTGGCCGAAACTGATGTGCTTGATGCCGGTGCGGGTGACGTCGAACGTGTCAGGGTGCTCGTACTGCCGTTCGTCTCGGCCGGCCGAGCCGGTCAGCAACGCGACCTTGCTGCCCGCGGGAATGACGGTGTCGTGGAACGTCCTGTCCTGCAGCGTGAATCGTCCCTGGATCGGTGACGGCGCGTCGTAGCGGAGCAGCTCCTCGACGGCACCGCCGATGAGCCCGGGGTCCTCCACAAGCTTGGCGCGCTGATCCGGATTGCGGGCCAACGTCAGCGCGGCCCATCCCAGGAGCCGCGCGACCGTCTCATTGCCCGCAACGTTGACCATCGCGATGAAGACCAGCAACTCACCGTCGTCCAGCCGACGCGGGTCGATGTCGGGCATTACGAGATCGGAATCCATGAGATCACTGACGATGTCGGCCGTACGGGTATGCCGTCGCAATTCGATCTGCTGCCGGTAGTAGTCGAACAACCTCACCTGGGCTAGCTCCCCGGCTTCATTGCGCTCCGTATTGCCTTCGTCCCGATGTAATTGCGCATCCGACCACTCGCGGAGGTTGTCGTGATCGGACTCAGGGAAACCGAGCAGGGAGCTGATCACCATCACCGGGAGTTTGGCCGAAAAGTCCCGAACGTAGTCGAAGCCGTCCGAGCCGACATGCCGATCCAGATAGCCGCGGCACAACGTCCGAACGTAATCCTCCAATTTGGCGATTCTGCTCCGGAAAAAGGTGCGATTGACCATCTTCCGCATCGCAGTATGGTCGGGTGGGTCCATCATGATCATCGCCTTGGGCGCACCCCAGGGGTCGTCAGTGATCATGTCCAGGGTGATGCCGTGCTCGGAGGAGAAGGCTTCGGTGTCCAGCGATGCGGTCAAGACGTCGTCGAACCGGCTCAGAGCGTAGAAGTCGTACTCCGGGTTGTAGTACACCGGCGCTTCGTCGCGCATCCGCTTCCACACCGAGTACGGTTCGGCATGCAAGAGGCGATCAAAAGGATCCCATCGCAGATCCGTCGTCGTCATCGCACCGTCCTTCCCTGCTGAACACTATTACACTCAATGTCTTATTGCACCACCATGCGCTAGCATCTCAGGCACTGCCGACACGACATCGAGGAGAGTTTCTGGTGGAAACGCGGGAGATGGACCACGTCGTTTACGAGAAGGACGGGGCGATCGCGCGGATCATCCTGAACAACCCCGAACGCGCAAACGCGCAGACCTCGGAGATGGTGCACAGCGTCAACGCCGCGCTCGATGACGCGCAATACGATTACGACATCAAGGTCGTGATCATCAAGGCCAACGGCAAGGGCTTCTGTTCCGGCCACATCCCAGACGGTAGTTATCCGGAATTCAAGGCCGAATTGGACGCATCCGGGAAGGTCTGGCGATCGGCGGCTCAACTGTTCTTGTGGCCGGTGCTCAAACTGTGGGAGTTCCCCAAGCCGGTGATCTCGCAGGTGCACGGCTACGCGATCGGCGGTGGCACGACATGGGCGCTGATCCCCGAAATCACCATCTGCAGTGACGATGCCTGGTTCCAGATGCCGCTGGTGCCCGGATTCGGTTTGCCCGGATCGGAGACCATGTTCGAGCCCTGGGTGTTCATGAACTACAAGCGCGCCGCGGAATACCTCTACACCGCCCAGAAGATCTCGGCGGAGCAGGCCCTCGAGTTCGGCTTGGTCAATCGGGTGGTGCCCCGCGAGCGCCTCGAGGCCGAGGTAGAAGAACTCGCCGCCAAGATCGCCAAGGCGCCGCTGATCACCCTGCAGGCGACGAAAGCCGGGATCCTGCGAGCGTGGGAGACCATGGGCTTCCGGACCCACCAGCAGGCCAGCAATGACCTTCAGGCTGTCGTGACAGGTTCGAAGGAATTCCAGAACTACATGGTCGAACTGATGAAGAAGGCGGCCAAGCCCGCGGATCGGGTCTGACAATGCCGCTCGACCCGATCGTCCGGTTCGGCGGCGGCCCCGAGGTCGAGGAGCTGCGGGGCCGAATCCGCGGCTGGTTGGTCGACCATCTGCCCGACGAGTTCCGCCGCACCGCCGCCAACCCCGACTATCTGCCGCGAGACGGACACGAACGCGCCGTTGAGTTCTGCCGAGCGCTGCACGCGCAGGGCTGGTTCGTTCCGCACTGGCCCGCACGGTTTGAGGGCGGTGGCCTTGACGTCGTGCGCCAAGTCGTGATTCGCGAGGAACTCGCCTATGCCGGCGCCCCGCTGGTGAACACCAACGGCGTCAACATGCTTGCACCGGTGCTGTTCCGGTTCGGAACGACTGCGCAGCAGGACGAGCACCTACCCAAAATCGCTCGCTCGGAACGGATGTGGGCCCAGGGCTACTCCGAACCGGAAGCAGGGTCCGATCTTGCCGCGCTGCGGATGACCGCGCGGCGCGACGGCGACCACTACGTGCTCGACGGCCAGAAGACGTGGACCAGCAACGGCGTATTGGCCGATTGGATTTTCGTACTGGCGCGAACCTCCCCGGTGGGCGCGAAGCGTCAGGCCGGAATCTCATTCTTTCTGGTCGACCTGGAGACTGCGGGGATCACCCGCCGCCCCATTCGCTCCATGACCGGCTATCCCACCTTCGCCGAAGAGTTCTTCGACGGCGTGCGGGTTCCGGCGGAGAACCTGGTCGGTGAGGAGGGCGAGGGCTGGAAGGTCGCCAAGGCACTACTGGACGCAGAGCGCTCCAACGTCACCCGTGCCGCGCAAGCACAGCGCTACCTCGACGAACTCGTCGACTGGTGCAAAGCCCAGCGCGGCGCGAAACATGATCCGTTGGCCAACCCGCTCAACCGCATGGCTCTGGCCCGCGCAGTGGAGCACGTGGAGGTCGGACGTGCACTGTCCTATCGGGTTGCCCACCAACAGGCTTCGGGGACGTTGGATCCCGCGCTACCTTCGTTGTCGAAGCTATATCACTCACAGCTGACCGCCGAGCTTCGCCAGCTCGGCGCGCGGATACTCGGGCCACTCGGCGCCCTGCTGCCCGACGACCCGGATTCAGTGCTCGACGGCCACTTCTCCGAAGGCCTGCTGTTGTCGTTGCTGCACACCATCGGCGGCGGCACCAGCGAGATTCAGCGCGATTTGATCTCCACGACCGGGCTCGGCCTTCCGCGCTAGCCGAACTCGGCCCGGCCCACAGCGGCAGCCGAACGCTGTTGCGCGACAGTCGCGATCGCCAGCTCAAGAGGATGGAACGACGCCAGCTGTGCTGACTCAACCGAGCCGATAAGCCGTTTGGTCAACTCCACCGCACCCGAATCCGTCTGTGTGAGTTCGCTTGCGATGGCCATCGCCACGTCGACCGCTGCGCCCGGTTCGGCGAGGTCGGTGACGAGTCCCCACTGGTGCGCGAGCTCCGCCGGCAGCCGGTTGCCTCGCAACAACAGCGATGAGGCGCGTTGCCGGCCAAGCTGCTGCGTCAATCGCCAGGCCAGTCCGCCGTCGGGCACGACCGCCCGGGCGACGAAAGGCGCTGAGAAGAAGGCGTTTCGCGCCGCGACAACAAGGTCACAGGAGAGCGCCAGGCTCCACCCGAGGCCGACCGCCGCGCCTTCGACTGCCGCGATCGTAGGCACGGCGACGGCGCGGAGCTGCTCCATCACGCGCTGTGCGTGCTCCACTCGGCCAGCCGGGCTGAGCGGGCCCGTTCCGTGGGCGGGCCCGGTCTTGAGATCGCCACCCGCACTGAAGAATCCATCCGCACCGGTGAGGACGATCGCGCGTGCGCCGCATGACGCCAGCGCATCCGATAGCTCGGTCCACGATTCGTAGCGCAGCGAATTGCGCTGGGACGGACGGTTCAGCGTTATCACCGCGGTCCCACCGCGGTCTTCGTAGCGGACGAGAGGTTCCGCGCTCATCAGCGGTTGAGAAATTTGTCGATTGCGGCCCGATGCTCCGGGGTGGTGAAGCATTCCGTCTCAGCGGATATCCCGAATTCGAGGATCGCGGTGACCGCACGCTCGGCGTGCAGATTCAGGGTGCGCTTCGTGTCCTGAACGGCGCGCGCGGGAAGCGCGGCCAACCGGTGAGCCAGGCGCAGGCCTTCGGTCTTGATGTCGGCGTGCGGTACCACGCGGTTGGCGAGCCCGAGTTCGACGGCGGTGTCGGGTTTGATGCGCTCGCCGAGTAGGAGGTATTCCTTGGCTTTGAGCAGACTCATCAGCAGCGGCCAGAGAACGGATCCTCCGTCGCCGGCGACCAATCCACTCGCGACATGCGTATCGGCGAAGAACGACCGGTCCGACATCAAGACGATGTCACAGAGCACCGCGATGCTGCAGCCGAATCCGACCGCTGGACCGTTGACCGCAGCGACGACCGGTAGGGGGAAGTCGATCATGTCCCGCACGATGCGGCGCGCGTCGCGCATACCCTCGCGTCGGGTGACGGGATTCTCCACGTGAGTGTGCAACCACTCGACGAGATCGCCTCCGGCGGAGAAGAAGTCCCCCGTACCCGTGAGGAGTACGGCACGAGCATCGGGGTCCTCGCCGAGAGTCGTCCAGAGCCTGGCGAACGCGCCATGCATGCGATTGTTGACCGCGTTGGCGTTACCTGGATTGTTCAGTGTGACGATCCGGACCGGGCCGTCGCTGGCCACCAGTATCTCGTCGCATCCTGTGACATCGGCGGTGCCCTGCGGTAGTTCGGTCACCGCACCGCACCGGCCAGTCGCTCCGCGATGATTGCCTCCGCATCAGCGACAATGCGGGCGACGACCTCCCCTGCCGACGGGATGTCGTCGATCAACCCCATCGCGGTGCCGATCCACCAGATACCCGCTTCCAAATCGCCTGTCTCATAGACCTTGACGCCTCGTTTCCCAGCGACGAGGTGTGCGATGTCCTCGAATTGTCCTCCACTGTTCAGGATTTCGACCACCTCGCGCGACACCGAATTGCTCGCTACCCGACCCGTGTTGCGCAGGGTGCGGAAGATCAGCTCAGTGCCCAACTCGTCACCGGCGACAATCGCTTCCTTCACTCTCTGGTGAATCGGCGACTCGACGGTGCACATGAACCGTGAACCCATGTTGATGCCGTCAGCGCCTAGTGCCAGCGCGGCGACCAATCCGCGTCCGTCGGCGAAGCCGCCCGGGGCGATCATCGGGATCTCGATCTCCTTGGCCGCGGCCGGGATCAGCACCAGGCCGGGGATGTCGTCCTCACCCGGATGCCCCGCGCACTCGAAACCGTCGATGCTGATGCCGTCCACGCCCAGGCTTTGCGCCTTGACCGCATGGCGCACCGAGGTGCACTTGTGCAGCACCTTGATGCCGTTGTCGTGGAACATCGGCAGATGCGGTGCCGGGTTCGAGCCGGCAGTCTCCACGATCTTGATACCGGCGTCAACGATCACCTGGCGGTACTCGTCATACGGCGGCGGGTTGATCGTGGGCAGGATCGTCAGGTTCACCCCGAACGGCTTGTCGGTCAGATCCCGGGCACGCGCGATCTCGTTGGCCAGGTCGGCCGGGGTCGGCTGAGTCAACGCGGTGATCAGCCCGAGCCCGCCCGCATCGGACACCGCGGCGGCCAACTCGGCCCGGCCCACCCACTGCATGCCGCCCTGCACGATGGGAGCCTCGATGCCGAAAGCCTCAGTGAATTTGGTGGTGATCAACGACATTCGTCCCTTCAGGAGTCCGGTTGCGCCGGCGCCCAAGCCGGCCTGCGGGTCGCCACAAAGGCGTCGCGCTCGGATGCGGTTGGCCAACTCGGCGGCCGCTTCTGCAGAAATGCGGTGAAGGCCTCGATCTGTTCGTCCGTACCCATCGACGCCCAGTACCCCGAGACATCGACGGCCGGCAGCGCACGCGACATCTCCCGCTTCATCGCGGCGCGTGCCGACGGACCGGTGTTGCGCACCCGATCGAGCAGGGCGGCCGTCTCGTCAACGAGCGCATCGTGCGGTACGACCTTGCCGACCAGCCCGAGCCGCTCGGCCTCGACGGCGTCGATCCAATCATTGCCGTAGATCAGGTGATTCGCGCGCAGCGTGCCGACGCGTTGAGGAATGCGAGCAGCGATAAAGGCCTCGTAAACCCCGCGCGTCAGATCGGGCACCCGCAGTCGGGCTCGCTCAGACGCGATGACCAGATCGGCGTACAACGTCATCACCAGACCACCGCCCAACGCGAGCCCGTTGACCGCGCACACCACCAGTTTGGGGATCTTGCCCAGGGTCTCGAACGGTGTCGCGTCGTAGGCCTCGGTGAACGAATCCCAACGCCGGTCGGGATTTCCTACCGAGTTCATGTCGCCGCCGGCACAGAAAACGTCTCCGGCACCGGTGATGACGAGGAATTGTAGGGCGGGTTCGTCGGCGACGATCATCGCTGCTCGTTTGATGCCGTGATAGCCGTCGGCGGTCAGCGCATTCCGCTTTTCGGGGCGGCTGATCGTGACGGTCAGCGTGTCGCCTGTGATGCAACCGGTGAGTTCCTCGGCGGCGAGGTCGACGTCGGCGGGTAGCTCCGTCACGAGATGACCGCGACGAGTTCGCCGACGTCGTAGGTGCCGCCCTCCTCGACCTTCCACGACACGACACCGGACGCAGGTGATTCGATGTCCATCTCGGCTTTGTCGGTGGCGAGCGAATACAGCGGCTCGCCCTCGGTCACCGAAGCCCCGTCCTCGACGAAGAATTCGGTGATCTCTGCTTCGGTGATGGCGTCGCCGGGCTTGGGCAACCGGACCTCGGTGGGATTGCCGCTCACACGATCCTCCTGATGGCTTCGACCAACTGGGCGGCGCCGGGGCGGCAGGCCGCCTCCAACGTTCCTGCCCTCGGCACCGGCGTGTAGCTGCCCGCGACCCGCTGGATCGGCGCGCTGAGAACGCCGAAGAGTTCTGTTCCGACGGCGGCTGCCAGTTCCGCGCCCGGGCCGCAGAAGCCCACTGATTCGTGTGCAACCACCAGCCGGGTCGTCTTACGCACCGAGGAGAGCACTGTGGCGAGATCGAGCGGCACGAGCGTGCGCAAGTCCACCACTTCGACCGAAATACCCTCGGATTCAAGCTCGCTCGCCGCGGCGAGCGCGGCATGCACCATGGCTCCGTATGTCACCACCGTGACGTCATCACCTGCTCGTTTGATGTCGGCTTGCCCAAGCGGGATGACGTAGTCGGCCACCGGCACCGGACCCTTCCCACCTCCGTAGTAGAGCTTCATCGATTCGATGAACAGGCATGGGTCCCCGTCGGACAGGCACGCATTCAGCAGGCCCGCCGCGTCGGCAGCAGTACTGGGCCAGACCACCTTCAGGCCCGGGGTGTGCATGGCCCACGCCTCGAAGGCCTGCGAATGTTGTGGCCCGGCCGCCATTCCCACCATGGTCCGGATCACCAGCGGCGCACCCGTGCGGCCACCCGACATGTAGCGCACTTTCGCGGCGTGATTGGCGATCTGGTCCATGGCAACACCGAGGAAGTCCATGAACATCAATTCGGCGACCGGCCGCAGTCCCGCCAGCGAGGCGCCGATCGCGGCACCGATGATCGACGATTCGGCGATCGGAGTGTCGAGCACCCGGTCGTCACCGTACTTCGCCGACAAGCCCGCCGTGATCTTGAACATGCCCCCACCCGAGCGGTCGGCGATGTCCTCTCCCAGCAGCACGATCGAGTCGTCGGCGGCCATGGCACGGTCCAGCGTGCGGTGAATCGCTTGTACCAGTCCCAGATCCTCGGTCTCGCCGGTCGGCAGTCCAACCGGCTGCGAGCCGGGGGACGCCACTTCGATTCCGTTGTCGGCGAACACGTCCCGGGTCAGTTCATCGGCATCCGGGGGCGCCGCGGTGACCGCAGCGGTGAAGGCCGCGTCGACCTGGTCGCTCAGTTCCTTGTCGATCGCGTCGAGCTCGGCCTCGGTCGCGACGCCTTGGTCGATCAGGCGGTTGCGGTAGCGCGCAAATGGTGGGTCGGCGCGCTTGGCCGCCAATTCATCCTGGTCCGCATAGGCCATGCTGTCCCCGAAGTAATGGCCCTGCAGTCGGTAAGCCACCGCTTCGACGAATGAGGGCCCCTGACCCGCCCGGGCGCGCTCGGCCGCCTCGGCGACCGCATCGTAGACCGCGTGCGGGTCCGTGCCGTCCACCGTGACGCCGACCATGCCGTAGCCCGTCGCGCGATCGGAGAGCCGAGCCGTTTTGGTGTAGCCGTCAGCCGCGGTGCCCTCCGCCCACGCGTTGTTCTGACAGAAGAAAACCACCGGAAGCGACCACAGCGCTGCCATGTTCATCGCTTCGTGCACGTAGCCGATGCTCGTCGCGCCGTCGCCGAAACTGACCAGGACCACCTGTCCGGTGCGCCTGCGGGCCGCGGCCAACGCGATACCGTTGGCGATCAACGGACCCGCGCCGACAATCCCTGTGGTCCAGGCGATTCCGTGCGCGGGGTCGTAGATCCCCATGGCGCCGGCCTTACCCTTGGACAATCCGGCACTACGGCCGAGAATCTCGGCGAAGTACCCGGTGAGATCGATGCCCTTCGCGAGCACGTCGCCAAGGCCCCGGTACGTGGTGACGAGCTGATCACTGTCCGAGAGCGCCAGCATGGCGCCGGCGGACATCGCCTCCTGGCCGTCCACCGGCCAGTAGCTCATCGCGGCCTCGCCGGACGACAACGCCTTGCGGACCCGTTTGTCTCCGTGCTGCACCTTGCTCATCAGGCGGTACAGCGCCAGGGCACGGTCAGTAGCCGACGACGGCCGTTCGGTGTCGAACTGGGTGGACATCCCACTCTCCCTTACCGGTTGGCGAGTCATTCTACAATAGAACGAATTGTGTTCAATCGTGTCGCCGGGTCGTCGCCAGCTGCTCGCCGAACAGCATCCTGTCGAAGTAACACCGCTCGACGATCAACCGATCCTCGTCGAAGCCGAACACATTCATGCTGAGCACGTCCATCGGCGTTCCCGGGCACGTGGTCCTGGTCTCCACGACCAGCCCGCCGGCCGAGTGGAAGATCTCCTCGGCGTCGAAACGCATCCGGGGCAGGTCCTCCCACTGCTGCAGGATCATGCCGCGTACCGCAGCGTCACCGTCGTAAACCGTTGCCGTGGGGATTATCTCGTAACGCGGATGGCTGAACGTCGACATGATGGCCTCGAGGTCGCGGTCGTTCTCACCGGCGACGTGCCGAAGCACCAATTCCTCACGCCGCCGCTGCATATCGAGATCAACGAACACCGACGATCACCTTCGTTCGAAAGAGGGCAGATTGCGCCCATCCGGCAAGGGAACCCATGCGAGGGTCACGGCATCGCCGACGGCGGGCGCGGGTCCGAATACGTTCGACATGATGCGAGCACCCTCCTCGAGGTCGACAAGCACCACCGAGTACGGCACCCGGTCGGCCAGGGCGGGCAATGCCGGGCGATGGTGCACACTCACCGCGTAGATCACTCCGCGCCCGGACAGCGGCTCCCACTGCAGGTCGAAGTCGCCGCAGTTCGGGCAGACAAATCTGGGGTACCACACCAACTCTCGGCAATTCCCGCAGCGTTGCATGCTGAGTTGGCGGTTGCGGGTTGCCTCCCAGAAGGGCGCCGAAGCGGCGCTCGGCTCGGGGACCGGGATGGTGGCAGCGTTCTCGGTCACAGCGTGGCTTCCGTCCCCAGAATGACCGTCGAGGTCGCCGACAACACCCCACCCGTACCGTGCGCCAGGGCCACGTTGGCGCCCGGCACCTGCCGGTCGCCACACTCACCGCGCAGTTGACGCGTCGCCTCGACCAAGAGGAACGCCCCGAACGCACCGGGATGGGTATAGGCCAGGCCGCCTCCGGTCGTCTGCCCGGGCAACTCCCCACCCGGTGCCAGCGCCCCGCCGGCCACGAAGGCCCCGCCCTCACCCTTCTTGCAGAATCCGAGGTCCTCCAGGGCGAGCAAGACGGTGATCGTGAACGAGTCGTACAGCTGCACCACGTCGACATCGGTTGGCTGGACGCCGGCGGCGGCGAACGCGGCAGGACCGGATATCGCCCCGGGCGTCACGGTCAGATCGGGCATCTGCGAGATCATGGCGTGCGAGGCCGCCGAGGCCGCGCCGAGTACGTGAACCGGCGGGCGAGCGAGGTCTCGAGCCCGTTCGGCACTGGTCACCACGAGGGCGCCGGCTCCGTCGGTGACCAGGCAGCATTCCAGCTTGTGCACAGGCTCGGCCAAATACCCGGACGCCAGGACGTCGTCGACGGTGATCGGGTCGCGCAGGTGTGCCCGAGGGTTACGAGTTGCCCACGTGCGGGTGTCCACCGCGATTTGGGCCAGCTGCTCGGCCGTCGTTCCGAAGCTGGCCATGTGCCGGTTGGCCGCCAGCGCGTACGCGCTGATCGGCAGCATCACACCGTACGGCGTCTCCCACTCGAGACGCTCCGGTGTGGCGAACACACCGAGCCCCTTCTCGCCGCGCTTGCGAGCAGCGCGCGGGGTGGACGCATACACGATGACGACGGTTTCAGCGAGACCGGCGGCAATCGCGGCGGCAGCATGCTCGACGTACAGCCCGTAACTGGCCCCGCCGGTCTGCGTGGCATCGGTGAATCGTGGCGCGATACCAAGGTATTCGGCCAGTTCCACCGAATGCATCAGAGTGCCGCCAGTGCACGTGCACAACCCGTCGACGTCGCGCAGCGACAACCCCGCGTCCGCGAGCGCGGCGAGTATCACGCGCGCCTCCAGCTCGCGCAGTGGCAGATCGATGACGCCGTCGGGAGAAACCTCGTCAGCCACTCCCACCACCGCGGCCGCGCCCCGTATCCCCGTCACACGCTCACCTCTTCGGCCTGGCCGAACATCTCGCGAAGCAGGGGTTGGCTGACCTTCAACGATGCGGTACGCGGCAATTCGCCCACCACGATCAATTTCATCGGCATTTGGTACTTGGTCAGGCGCTCCCGCAGGAACGCCAGCAATTCGTCCGGCTCGGCGGTCGCCCCTGCCGACAGCTCCACCGCCGCCACCGGAACGGCTCCCAACCGCTGGTCGGGCACCCCGGTGACGCCGGCATCTCGCACCGCGGGATGGCTGCGCAGCGCCTCGACGATGTCGGTCGGGGTGATCTTGAATCCCCCGCGGATGATGACGTCGTCGGTGCGGCCGTCCACGAAGACAAATCCGTCCGCGTCAATCCGGCCGAGGTCGGTGGTGCTCACCCACTCGCCACCGCTGGTCCTGACCTCGATCCGCCCCTGAACCCCCGCAGGCACTTCGGCGCCGTTGTCGAGGGAGATGATCCGCAACTCGCGGCCACGTTGTGGACGACCGACGCTGCCCCGCTTGCGCTGCGCCCATTCGCGGTGCATCGCCAGGTTCCAGCCCGCCACTCCCCCCGCGAACTCCGTCGCGCCGTACGACGGCAGGACCGCGACGCCATAGGTGTCCTCGAACGCCGCCTGCACCGGAACCGGCAAGTGGGCGGTACCCGAGGTGACCACCTCGACACTGTCGAATACCTCCGGGGCGATGCCGGCGTCGAGGATCATGCCGAGTGCCGACGGGACCAGGCTCACCGCTCGCGGCCGATGACGCTGCACCAGATCGACGAAATCAGGTACGCGGAA
The DNA here is from genome assembly GCF_001021385.1 of Mycobacterium sp. EPa45. NCBI lineage: Bacteria > Bacillati > Actinomycetota > Actinomycetes > Mycobacteriales > Mycobacteriaceae > Mycobacterium > Mycobacterium sp. EPa45. The sequence goes on from NZ_CP011773.1 coordinate 5,443,561, forward strand.
TCGTTCGAGCATCGCGATCTTGCGTCCCTCACAGATGTTGAGCAACGTCCGGAACAGTCCGGACATGTGCACCAGCGGTGAGCTCACGATCGCAACACCCGATCGCAGCCGCGGCGGGGCGTCGGCCGCGCCGGAGTAATGCGCGGCTGCGGCAGCCACGGTGTTCTCAAAGGCACTGTACGTCAGCGGGATTCGCTTGGGGGGTCCCGTCGTTCCGCTGGTGAGCATCTCGACAGCGATACCCTCCGGCTCCTGTCGAAACGGTCCGGCACCGGGCGCCTCGAGTCCCGAGACTTCCGAAACCGGCACGCCGTCGGTGGCCACCCGCAGTCCGAGCGCGCCATCCGCGGCAGCCACCACGCCAGGCCGCCGCCAATCCGAATCGAGCGCTATCACTGCCGCGAGCCGGAGTTCGGCAATATCGGCGCAGAGGCCCGTGTCGCCGTGGGCCGCGTTGAGGGTGACGACGGTGGCTCCAGTCAGCAGTACTCCGAGCAATGCTCCGACCATCGCCGGATGGTTGCGGAGCACGAGACCGATGGGCGCTCCAGGACCGAGGTCGGCCGCCGCCAGGCGGTCCCGGACACCGTGGGAAACCGCCTGCAGCGCAGCCCAATCGGCCCATTCACCGTTGAATTCAATGGCCGGCGCCGACGGATCCAGCGCCAGAACCGTATTGAGCCGATCGGCCAGCTCGTTGCTCAAGCCGGGGCTGCCGCGAGTTCGGTCGCCACCGGAATCACCTCTTGGGCGAACAACTTCATCGAGTCGTACACCTTAGCGCGGTCCATCGCGCCACCACGCGACATCCGCAACATGATGTTGCGCCAACCCATGTCGATGACCGTCTTCATCTTGCCGATGATGCGGTCCGGGTCACCCATCAGCGTCAGATGGGAATTCAGAACCTGCTCATAGCTTTGCTTGTCGTGTTTTTCGAACCAGTCCGCATAAGCCTTGTAGTCGGCCGGGATCTCCCCTCCGCGTTCAAAGGGATTCGAGTACGCGCGATGTCGCTCGATGGACAGCTCGACACTGTCCCTGGGATAGCTACGGGCGAAGGCATCGTCGTTGTGGCAGAAGGCATTCAGCAGCGCCCAGACGTTCTCGGTGGCGGCGTCAAGACCCTTCTTGGCCTGGACGTCCAGATAGATGTCCAGTGCGCCCTGCAGATCGGGATCCACCGTGTACGGATTGCCGATGATGGCACCGAAACCCTTGTCCGCCAGCCATTCGAAGCTTGACGGCGTCTTCATCACGGTGCCCCACGCCGGCACGGGCTGCTGCACCGGCCGGGGGTAGATCGTCACGTCCTCGATCTGGAAGTACTTGCCCTCATAGCTCACGTTCTCACGTGTGAGGAGCAGGTTCACAATCTCCACACACTCCTGGTACCGGCCGGTCGCCTCGTCCATCGGGATACCGAAACCCTTGAACTCATGCGCCTGGTAGCCGCGCCCGAATCCGGCGTCGAATCGGCCCCCCGAGAGCACGTCGACCATGGCGATGCGTTCAGCGAGCTGAATCGGGTGATGAAAGGGACTGACCATGCACGCCGTTCCGATGCGGATCCGTTCGGTCTGGGCCGCGATCGCCCCGGCCACCAGCGGCAGGTCAGCGAGCATGCCGTACGGCGAGAAGTGATGCTCGGCCAACCACACCTCGTCGTAACCGAGCTCCTCGGCCCAGCGCGCTTCCTCGAGCACGTTGGCGAAGACCTCTTGGTCGCTGAGGTGGTTGGGTTTGTCGCCAAGGATGAAGACGCCGAACTTCATGTCGTTCACTCCTAGAAACTAGTTGCAGTTACTGCGACTATATTGCACGATCGAACAAACAACGTCAATCCGTTCAGTGCCGATATCAACAATCTGGAGGCTCCGTGACACTGACCGACGCGATCGGTTTCGCCCTCGAACCAACGACATTCGCCTGGACGGAGACGGATGCGATCATTTATGCGCTCGGTATCGGGGCTCGGCCTCCCGCTGAACTGGATCTGCTCGACGAGCGCCGTGGTCCGTCGGTCGTACCGACCTTCGCCCTGCTGGCGAACTGGTGGGCCGTCAAGGATCTGCGGGCGGTGCTCGGGCTCGGAACTGCCCCCATCGTGCACGCCGGACAGTCCCTGAGCCTGCACCGCCCGCTTCCCAGTAGCGGGAAACTGCTGGTGACCGGCACCGTCACCGCGGTGTGGGACAAGGGCAAGCATGCCGCGATCGAGGTGACGACTCAGGGGGCCGACGCCGACGGACAGGTTTTCACCGCCGTCGGTCAGACGATGGTGCTCGGCGGTGGCGGATTCGGCGGCGAACGCGGCCCCGGCCCGGCCGACGAGCCGGACGGCGATCCCGACGTGATGGTCACCGACGAGATCCATCCCGAACAAGCTGCGATCTACCGCCTCAGCGGGGACCGCAACCCGCTGCACATCGACCCGGCCGTGGCGCGCAAGGCGGGATTCGACGACGTATTCCTGCACGGCCTGTGCACGCTCGGCTTCGCCGCGCGGGCGGTGATCAACAGTGTCGGCGCGGGCGACCCGAGCGTCCTTCGCGAGATCAGCTGCCGGTTCTCGAAGCCGGTCGCACTCGGGGCGCCGCTGAACACCGAAATCTGGCAAGACGGAGACGCGGTGTCGTTCCGGACCACCCAGAACTCGAACGTTTCCCTGTCCGCTGGCCGCGCCATGCTGCGAGCATGGTAGCCATGGATCAGCGCCGCGCTCGCGGTCAACGAAATCGTCAGGCGCTCATCACAGCCGCGATCGAACTCTTCGACGCCAACGGATACGACACCACCACGGTCGAACAGATTTCCACGCTGGCCGGGGTCTCACCCCGCACGTTTTTCCACCACTTCGCCACCAAGGACGACATCCTCTTCGACGGCTATGCCGAGCGGCTCGACGAAGCGACCCGCCGCTTTCGCGCGTCCCGATCGTCATCTCTGTGGGGCGCGCTGTCCGAGGCCTCGGCGGCAGTCGCCGAGGCGATCAGCGCGCAACCCGACATGTTTCTCGTCCGGGCGCGGATGTATGGCCGCCACCCCGGGCTGCGGGCCGCCCGGCTGCGGATCAACGACGACTGGATCGATCAGATGACCGACGAGGTGGCCCGCTGGCTGGATATCGACGCGACCACCGATCTGCGGCCACGGCTCGCCGCCACTGTCGTCAACGGCGCCAATCGGGCGGCCATCGACACCTGGGTGGCCGACGGCGGCCGTAGCGACCTGGTGTCCTTGATGGCCGAGGCGGTGCTCCTTTTGCGCCCATCCATCACCCGGATTGAACGTGTCGTACGAGAGGACAGGACCCGCCGTGTCGGATGACCGCCAACTCGCCGTGGTCACCGGCGGCGCTCGTGGGATCGGCGAAGCGATCGTCGCCGAACTCGTCGACGCGGGGTACCGGGTCGCCGTCGTCGATGTCAACGCCAAGGCCATCGCCAAAACCGCGGACGGTCCGGCAGCACGAGCCGGTGTGGTGCTCCCCGTCGAGATGTCGATCACCGAGCGCTCCACCGTCGAACGCGAACTCGCCTTGCTCGCAGCCAATCACGGGCCGATCCGGGCACTGGTGAACAACGCGGGCATGACGCTGCCCGCGTCGTTTCTGGACCAGACGGACGAGGACTGGGATCACATCCTGGCGGTGAATCTGACCGGCACTTTTCTCATGGCGCAGGTGTCGAGCCGCCAGATGGTCGAAAACGGCGGCGGAGCGATCGTCAACATCAGTTCGGTATCCGCGCACGGGGTGCGGACCGGGCCGCCGGCGTACGCGGCAGCCAAGGCGGGAGTGGAGGGTTTGAGCCGCCTGATGGCGGTGCAACTCGGCCCGCACGGTGTGCGCGTCAACACCGTTGTGGTGGGTACGACCGCGACGCCGTGGTTGCTCTCCCGCAAGTCGGATGCCGAGCTCGACGCGATGCGCGGATCGACACTGACCGGGTCGATCGGCGAGCCGGCCGACGTCGCCAAGACCGTTGCATTTCTGTGTTCCGACGCGGCCAAACACATCACCGGCCAGATGGTCTCGGTCTCTGGCGGGCAGTGGATGCCGTGATGACCACCGGCGATACGATGGAACACTTGTTGCTACTGTGTTCAGTTCACGGCACGCAGTGAAAGGGCTCGGAGTGGAACTTCAGCGGATCCTTTTCGACGTCCGCGACCACGTCGCGACGATCACGATCAACCGCCCGGAACGGCTCAACGCCACCGACGACCTCGCTCGAACCGAACTCGGCTGGGCCTGGGGTCAAGTCCGCGACGATCCGGAGATCCGGGTTGCGATCATCACCGGCGCAGGCGATCGCGCATTTTGCGCGGGGCAGGACGTCAGGGCGACCGCCGCGTCCGGGATCCGCAACAAGGTGCCGGGTTCCCGCCTGCATCACAACGTGTGGAAACCGGTCATCTGCGCCCTCAACGGCATGGTCGTCGGCGGAGGGCTGCATCAGGTCGCCGACTCGGACCTGATCATCGCCGCCGAGCACGCCGAGCTGATCGACACCCACCTCAAGGTCGGCAACGTGTTCGCGCTGGAGCCCGCCGTGCTGTTACGGCGCATGCCGATCTCCATGGTCATGCAGTTGGCGCTGATGACCAAGGATGGACGGATCACCGCCCGGCGCGGGTACGAGATAGGACTCATCAACGAGGTGGTGCCGGCCGATCAACTGCAGAACCGCGCTCGCGAGATCGCGCTGGCCATCGCACAACTGTCACCCGCCACCACTCAGGCGTCCATCAAGGCGATGTGGACCAGTCTCGACGTCGGACTGCACGCCGCGAATGACGTCGCCTATCGCTATGTGCTGCAGCATCAGATGACCCACCCCGACTACCGGGAGGGAATGCTCGCGTTCGCCGAGAAGCGCGAACCCAAGTGGGTCGTCGAGTGAGACATCCGTAAATGACCACCACCAGGACCTTCAGCTACGAGCCGCTGCCGTACACCCCGGTTTTGCCCAGCATGCTCGCTGAAGTTGTTGCGGCCCATGGTGTCAACGACTTCGTGGTGTCGTCGGACGGCGCTGGTACCCGTGAGCGCGTCACCTATGCCGAGGCCGCAGAACGCTCTGCGGTGATGGCGCGCCGACTGCTCGCGGCCGGCGTCACGAAGGGCGTCCGGGTGGGAATTCTGGCGCCCAATGGACCGGATTTCGTGGTCGCTTTCCTCGCGGTCACGCGAATCGGTGCGGTGGCGGTGCCGATCAACACGTTTTTTCAGCCTGCCGAACTGGCATGGCTGTTACGCGACGGGGACATTCACACGGTGCTCACCGTCGATAACTTGCTGGGCAAGGACATCCGAGTGCGAGTGGCCGACGCGATCGGATCACCGGTGCGCGGCGGCCCGCACCTCGTCCAGGAATTGCCACATCTGCGCAATGTGCTGTCGCTGTCCACGACGGCCGACTGGCCGGATCCCGTTGCCCCTGGACACCTCGCCGCCTGCGAAGCCACCGTGCGCGAGACCGATGACATGGTCGTCATCTACACCTCCGGCAGTACTTCGAATCCCAAGGGAATCATCCACACTCATGGCCCGGTGATCACCCACTCGCGTTTCATCGCCAGTCAGCACGAGTGGACGTCGGCAGATCGGGTCTATATCCCGATGGCGTTCTTCTGGGTCGGCGGTCTGGTTTTCGGCGTGCTCGGTCCCATGCAAATCGGCCTGACGATCCTGACCGAGCACCGGTTCGATCCCGCGGACGTCCTGCGCCTGCTCGAAGCCGAGCGCGCGACTTACACGACGGGCTTTCCGCATGTGGGACCGGCGTTGTCGAACCATCCGGATTTCGCCAGCACGGACCTGTCGGCATTGCGGGAGGGTTACCAGCACGTGCTCCTGCCACCGGAGCGCCGAGCGGCCGATCCGTCGCTGCGCGTTCGCCAACTCGGTATGACGGAGACCTGTAGTTCGCACACCTGGTGGCCGCCACATGAGCAGGTACCCGAGTCCAAGCGCGGATCGCTGGGCGTTTCGGCACCCGGCTATGAGCACAAGATCGTCGACGAGAGCGGAACCGAAGTAAGCGACGGGGTGGCCGGCGAGATCTGCGTTCGTGGCTGGGCCATGATGCGCGGCATCGTGGGCCGCAGCAATCAGGAGGTGTTCGATGCCGACGGCTGGTATCACACCAAGGATGCGGGATACCGAGACGCCGATGGCCACCTGTACTTCGCGGGCCGCACCGACGACATGATCAAGACATCTGGGGCCAATGTGGCTCCGGTCGAGGTCGAGTTGACGCTGAGCAGGGTCGATGGCGTTCGCATCGCCTACGTCGTCGGTCTCCCGGACGCCGAGAAAGGGGCACTGGTCAGTGCGGTCGTGGTCCTCAATGACGGCAGCGCGCTGTCGCCCGACGATCTGATCGCAGCCTGTCGCCGAGAACTCGCAGCCTACAAGGTCCCGAAGAAATGGGTTCTGCTTCCCGACGACGACCGGCTTCCGTATACGACGACGAACAAGATCGACAAGGTCGCTCTGACGGAACTGCTTGCTCAAGAATCACTTTCATGACGGACCTCGGTGACGCGATGGCTGCGCTGACGGCCCGAATCGAACGGCTCGAAGCGCTCGACGAGATTCGTCAACTCGCCGCGAAATACACCGTGGCCCTGGACATGCGCGACCTCGATGCACTCGTGAACCTTTTCGTCGACGACGTCCGAGTGCCAGGAAGGCGCAGCGGTCGTGATGCGCTGCGCGCCTGGTACGACGTCGAGTTGCGCCATGACCTCATGGGAAGCGCACACGGGGTGCTCGGGCACGTCATCGATACTCACGACGCCGACCACGCCAGCGGATTGGTCTACTCGCGCAACGACCTCGAGACCGAGTCGGTCTGGGTGATCGAGCTCCTGGCCTACCTCGACGCGTACGAGCGTCGCGACGGACGATGGTACTTCACCCGCCGCACCCCGCTGTTCTGGTACCAGAGCGATATCACCGATCCGCCGGTAGGACCTCGTAAAGTGCGCTGGCCCAATACAACTCCACACGAGGGACACTTCCACACATCCTTTCCCAGCTGGCAGGAGTTCTGGTCGGCCGATCCGGGCCGGCACGACCGACCGGTGCCCGCCCCAGCTGCGGCCGGTGATTGGCTTCGCACGCTGCGTCGTAACGCCGATACCCCGCGAGTGAACAGCACCGGCCGCGACAAGGACGACCCGAGGAACAACTAGCATGTCCGCAGATCTCACCGCATCAGCCTTCACCATCACCGAAGAGCAGCACGAATTCCGCTCTGCGATACGCGGTTTCCTCGCCCAGCATTCATCTGAAGCTGCGATCCGGCGCGCGATCGAGACCGACTTGGGCTATGACCAGGCCACCTGGCGCGCCATGTCCGACCAGCTCAAGCTCCCGGGGTTACTCATCCCGGAAGAGTACGGGGGCGAAGGGTTCGGGTTCGGTGAGCTGGCCCTGGTGCTGGAGGAAATGGGCGCCGCGTTGTTTACGGGGCCGTACTTCTCGTCGGCGGTGCTCGCGACCAGCGTGCTGCTCGATTGCGCGACCGAGACCGCCAAAAGCCGGTATCTGCCCAGGATTGCAAGCGGGCACACCATCGCGACACTCGCTCTGACCGAGCGATCCGGCCGGTGGGATGTTCCGAGCATCGAGACCCGCGCGGTCGGCAAGTCGGGGTCTTGGACGCTGCACGGCGCAAAGTTCTTCGTCCCCGACGGCGCGTCAGCTGATCTGGTGCTCGTTGTCGCGCAAACCGAAACGGGCATTGGCCTGTTCGCCGTCGACGACACCACCTCGCTCAGCAGACGTACCCAATCGGGCCTGGACCCCACCCGCCGCACTGCTGTCATCGAGTTCGATGGCACGCTGGCAGCCAGACTCGACGACGGCGAGACAGAGCAGAACCTTTCTCGCGGACTGGCATCGGCCGCGGCCGGCCTGGCCTGCGAACAGGTCGGCGGAGCGCAGCGCAGTCTCGACCTTGCTGTCGACTATGCCAAGGTGAGACATCAGTTCGGGCGGCCGATCGGGTCATTTCAGGCGATCCGCCACGAATGCGCGAATCTTATGCTGGAGATCGAATGTGCCAGGGGTGCAGCGCAATACGCCGCAAGCGCCGTGGACGTGTTTCCGGATCGGCTATTGACCGCCGCCGCCATCGCGAAGGCGTACTGTTCAGACACCTACCTACGCGCGGCCGCGGCCAACATTCAGCTGCACGGCGGCATCGGGTTCACCTGGGAACATCCCGCACACTTCTACTACAAGCGCGCCCAGTCCTCCGCCATGTTGCTCGGCGACGCCGATTATCACCGCAACTTGCTGGCTGACCGAATTGGCCTGTAAGGCTTAGAAATCGGTTCCACCGTCGATGTTGATGACCGCACCGGTCATATACGCAGCCCGATCGCTCAGCAAGAACGCGACAAGCTCACCTGCTTCGTGCGGTAGTCCACCCCGACCGAGCGCCACGCGCATGTTCCAGTCCGGGTTGCTCGACAGGTGGGTGTAGATCGCATCTTCGGCAGGCACCCCGTATTGCTCGGCGCGGCGCGCCCTGATGTGGTCATTGGTCTCGGTGTCGAACAACCCAGGGCACATGACGTTCACCCGAATCCCATCCGGGCCGTGCGTCTTGGCCAGGATCTTCGACATCGTCAACACCGCGGCCTTCAAAGCGTTGTAAGGCGGGATCAGAATCTTGGGCGCCCGCACCGAGTACGCCGCGGTAGTGACAATGCTGCCACCTCCGTTGCGCTGCAGGTGCGGAATGACCGCGCGACACGACCGCACCGTCGCCATCAGGATCAGTTGGTAGTACCAGTCCCAGGAATCATCACCGTGCTCGAGGAACGGCCCCTGCTGGTTCATCGGGCCTGCGGTGACAGCCAGTCCGCGCAACGGGCCGAGTTCATCGGCGGCCCGATCGACCGCCCTGGCCACCCCGTCCCCGGGGCATGCCGCGTCCACGCTGATTCCGACCGCCCGCACGCCGTACTCTTGCGCCAGCCGAGCGGCCCTTGTCGACGCACGCTCACCATCGCGAGCCAACAGCGCGACGTTGGCGCCATCGGCAGCCAGCTGTGTGGCCGCTGCGAAACCCATCCCGGTGGTTCCGCCGACCACAACGAAACTTCGACCTTCGATTCCGAGTTCCATGGTGCCGAGCCTCCCGCCACGTTCGTTGTGAAACAACAAGCTCGCATGTTGAACAACTAAACGCAATATGTCCGATTGCTTTACCAAATCCAGGGCTGGGAGCGACACTCGTTGACCCCGCCCAACACACCGGAACACTCCGTGTCGCGTAGCATTGACAAGTTGGTGAGCTGCCGCAAGGGGCCTCCATCAGGTCCTTCGAACAGGCAAGGAGCGATATGGCAACCCCTCGGGCCAGCGCCGCGATTCAGGATCAGGACGAGTTCGACCGCCGCGATCAGATTCTCGAGGCAGCCAACCAGTGTTTCGCCCAACTCGGCATCCAGCGCACCAGCGTCCAGGATGTGGCGCGGATGGCCAACGTGTCCCGCGGCACCGTGTACCGCTATTTCGAAGACCGCACCGTCTTGATCGACGCCGCCATCGAGTTTGGTGCACAACGGTTCTACCAGCAGGTGGCCGCGGCCATGGCCAAGAAGTCGACCCTGGCCGAGCAGCTCGGCGCGATGGCCGAAACGCACGCGAGCATCCTGTTGGACCATCGCACTCGTAATCGGCTCATGGCCGACGACGCCGAGTTGATGCGGCACATGATCTCCGACGGCGACTCCGCGGTGCGCCGGTCGACAGAATTCCTGGTGCCCTACGTCCGCCAAGCGCAGCAACGGGGGGAAGTCGGGGCACATGTCGATGTCGTGGCTGCCAGCGAGTGGCTGGCTCGCATCATCTACTCCTTCTCGACGGTCAACGAGGGCCAGACGTTCAACATGTCCAAGCCCGAAACGGTGCGACGCTATGTCGAGAAATTCGCAGTGAACGGGTTGCGCTGATTCCGTAAGACCGCTTTGGTCAACTGAACATATCCTGTACTGTTGTTCTCCATTGGGTGATGGATCGCTGGGCTATGTCCGCAGGTCCGAGGATTCAGGAGACTCATGGCAGAGATCTGGCTGGAAGAGCGGATGCTCATAGACGGGCAACTCACTGCCGCCCGAAGCGGCGATCGCTACGACAACGTCAATCCCGCGACCGAGCAGGTCATCGGTAGGGCTGCCGACGGCGCCGGACCGGACATGGACGCGGCGATCGAGGCGGCCCGCCGAGCCTTCGACGACACATCATGGTCCACCGACCACGATCTGCGCGTGCGTTGCATACACCAACTGCACACCGCGCTGACCAAGCATGCCGACGACCTGCGCACCACGACCGTCGCCGAGGTCGGGTGCCCGGTGGCATTGACATACGGACCGCAGGTCGATGCGCCACTCGCCGGCCTTCCCTGGGTGGCCGATCTGGCTGCGGGCTACCAATGGGAGAGCGATCTCGGCATCGCGGAGCCCTTCGGCATCAAGACCCGCCGCACCGTCCGACGAGAACCGGTTGGCGTCGTCGGCGCGATCACCCCGTGGAACTACCCCGTCCAGATCAACCTGGCGAAAATGGTTCCCGCGCTCGCCGCGGGCAACACCGTCGTGCTCAAGCCGGCTCCTGACACTCCCTACAGTGCAACGCTATTGGGGCAACTGATTGCCGAGCACACCGATTTCCCGCCGGGCGTGGTGAACATCGTTACGTCAGCCAGTCACGAAGTCGGCCAACAACTCTGCGAAGATCCGCGCGTCGACATGATCTCCTTCACCGGATCGACCGCGACGGGCACCCGAATCATGATCGCCGCAGCGCCCACCATCAAGAAAGTGTTCCTGGAACTGGGCGGCAAGTCGGCGTTGGTTGCACTCGATGATGCCAGCATCGATTCCGTCGTGACGTCCGCTGCCTTTGCCACGACCACCCACGCGGGGCAGGGCTGTGCGAACACGACGCGGCTCCTGTTGCCTCGGGCGAAATATCGTGAGGGTGTCGAGGCACTTGTCGCCGCCTTGAAGGACTGGCCGTACGGCGACCCCACTGACCCCTCGGTACTGATGGGACCGCTGATCCGGGAGCAGCAGCGACAACGCGTACTCGGTCTGATCAAGAAGGGCATCGTCGAGGGCGGCACAGTCGCGATCGGTGGTGGCATACCGGCGCACCTGCCCACCGGGTATTACGTCGAGCCGACGGTGATCACCGACGTCGACCCGAATTCCACTGTGGCCCAGGAGGAGATCTTCGGTCCCGTACTGGTGGTGCTGCCGCATGACGGTGACGACCACGCGGTGCACGTGGCCAACAATTCCCGGTATGGACTTTCGGGTGCGGTGGTGTCCGCCTCCGATGAGCGTGCCCGCGCCGTGGCCAATCGGATGCGCACCGGCACCGTGAACGTCAACGGCGGGGTGTTCTACGGCGTCGACGTTCCCTTCGGAGGGTACAAACAGAGCGGCCTCGGCAGGGAGATGGGCGTTGCCGGTTTTGAGGAGTATCTCGAGATCAAGTCGATCGCGGAACGGGCGTCATGAGCGAACGATCGCTGGCGGGCAAGCGGGTCGTGGTCGTCGGCGCTTCCGCCGGAATCGGTCGGGCGTTCGCAGCCAGGGCAGGCAAAGAGGGCGCCCAACTGGTCCTGGTCGCACGGCGGGCAGACCGTCTCGCTGAAGTCGCGGCTGAGGCGGGCAACGCCACAACGCTGTCCGCCGATATCTGCGAACCGGCAGATTGTGCACGGGTCGCAACGATTTCTGCCGAAGTCCTCGGGCAGGTGGATCTGATCTTGATTTCCGCCGGCTATGCGCCGCTGAAGATGTTCTGCGATATCGACTCCCAGGATTGGCTGGACGTCCTCAAGACCAACGTGATCGGCGTACACCAGCTCATCAAATTCCATCTTCCGGTGCTCACCCCCGGCGGCATTGTCGCCGTGCTGTCGTCGGACTCGGTACGGCATCCGCATACTGCGCTCGGCGCCTACTCGTCGAGCAAGGCGGCTCTGGAACGCAGTCTGGTCGCCTGGCGTATGGAGCACCCGGGCTACCGATTCAGCTGTGTCGAGGTCGGTGCGACGGTGCCGACGGACTTCATCTCTGCGTTCGACCCCGAATTGCTGGGTTCAGTTTCCGGAGAATGGATTTCGCGAGGCCTCGTTCCCGGCGTCCACATGACGCCCGAAGGCGTGGCCGACGTGTTGGCCGGCATCTTTGCCAGCGCTGCCGACAACCCTGATATCGGACTCGAGCACGTCACGGTGAAATCCCCGGCTGCTCCCATGCATCTATGAACGAGAGGATCACATGATCAAGAACGGAGCCCGGCTGCGCAGCCAGGTCTGTGACACACAAGTGATCGTCGTCCGCAGCGCCGACTCCCTCGACGACCTACGCGCCGGCGGTGCGCCGATGGTCCCGCTCGATGAGGCGGTCGACACCACTCTGAGTTTGGACGCGGACTTCGCGCAGGGCACTCAGATGGGTAAGCGATATGTAGACGAAGCGGGCGCCGAACTACTGGTCACCAAGGCGGGCAAGGGGTCTCTCTCGATCGGCACCTCGCCGATGACCATCAAGGACGCAAAGCCGCTGCCCGCCAGCGATTAGAAGAGTACGGTCCCGACCGCCGAGAGGAGCGCACGCATGACCATATCCGTCGAGTCGGCGTGGCCGGCCCATCCCGACTACCGCATCGACCTCGTTCCCTGCCGCCTGACCGGCCAGGTATGGGACGGTGACCTCCTGCTCGCCGAGAGCGCTGACTGCCTCATCGTCACCGAGACCGATCACGTTGACCGGCTCTACTTCCCGGAGTCGTCGGTGCGCTGGGACATGTTCACCCCATCGGAACTCACCACCGTCTGCCCGTTCAAAGGTGTGGCCAGCTACTGGAACCTGACCGGCTCGGAACCCGCGCGAGACAACGTCGTATGGACCTATCGCCAGCCGCTTGCCGAAGTGGCTGGTATCGAAGGCTACGTGTCCTTCTATTCCCGTGAAGTACGAGTGGTCGTGGTGGAGGACTGGGCGGACGGCTCGCGCGTCGCGGCCAACTTCCCATTGTGGGGCGACGCAACCGAACTCATTCGGTTGATCGACGTCCAACCGGTCCACGGCGACGACTTCGTGGGGCCCGCTCACGGTCCGACCCGACGTGATGTCGTGGAGGGTGGACAATTCGCCGCCCAGGCCATCGTCGCCGCCACGAAGGCGAACTCCGGGCAACGAGTGACCTCGGCCTCGATGATCTTCACGAAAGCCGCGTCGTTCACCGCACCCGTGGACCTGCACGTGGAGGTCCTCAGGAAGGGACGCACGTTCTCGACCACCGAGGTTCGCATCAGCCAGCACGGATCGTTGCGCAGCGTCGGACTGTTGCTCTCGGATTCCGGCGCCGATGACGTCATGCGCGACGCCGCAGGCATGCCCGACGTGCCCGGGCCGGACGGCGCTGTGCCGTTCGCCGGTTTCGGCATGACGGGACGCGAAATCCGGGTGGTCGACGCGGCATACGATCCAGACCCCGATCGCGTCGGACCACCACGGATCGATGCCTGGGTCCGGTTCCGCGACGCACCTGCCGAGGCCTACCTCCATCAGGCACTGCTCGCGCAGTCGACGACGCATTGGACGATCGCCGCCGGCATGCTGCCACACCCGGGGCTCGGCGAGGCGCGCGCGCACCGCACACTTTCTACGGGAATCATGAAAGCCACCATCGCTTTTCATGACGACGCCGACGTGAGCGATTGGTTGCTCTATTGCAACGAAGCGTTCTGGTCCGGTCGTGGTCTGGTTCAAGGCGACGGCAGAGTCTTCACACAGGACGGTCGCCTGGTCGCGTCCTACACGGTGCAGGCCATGGTCCGCGACTTCGACCGCACTCCGACGGACATGGGGCGCGACGACCGCACGGTCATGTGAAGCCGCGCTGTCACTGGCTGTACCCCAGCACATAGCGCCCGTCATCCGGATGGTGATACCAGCCCGCGGCAGCGCTCGTTCCGCCGTCGACGTGGAGGGTCTGGCCCGTGACGTAAGAGCTCAGGTCGCTCGCGAGAAATAGTGCGGCACCGGCCATTTCGTCGACATGTCCCGCGCGACCAAGCGGAACCATATATTTCGCGTTCCCCTCCCCCGCCGGAGCCATCTTGCGCAGGCTCTCGGTCGACGTGAAATCGGGAGCAAGTCCGTTGACCCTGATGCCGTAGGGAGCCAGTTCCAGTGCAGCCGTCTTGGTGAAATTCACGACCCCGGCCTTGGCCGCGGCATAGGCCGCGAATCCCGGTGCGGCGCGGACCCCTTCGATCGTGCTGATGTTGATGATGCTGCCACTCAGACGCTCGTCGACCATCGCGCGGGCTACCCGTTGCGTGCACAACAACACTTGTGTGAGATTCATCTTGATCAACGCGTCCCAGCCATTTGCCGAGGTGTCCAGGAACCCGGAGTGGAACACCCCTCCGGCGTTGTTGACCAGGATCGCCGGCAGCCCCAATGCCGACGCGGTCGCCGTCAACGCGGCATCCACCTGCGCCGGGTCACGCACATCGCAGATACAAGCAAGTCCCCCGAGCTCCGCAGCGGCCTGCTGAGCCGCGTCGGGATCACGCTCCCAGATCGCCACCCGCGCACCGAATTCGGCGAAGCCCTGCGCGATTGCCCGACCGATGCCGGCACCCCCACCGGTGACCACCGCCACACGTCCGTCCAGCGTCACCGAGTCCCGTGTCACGACCATCGAATCCCCTATTCCATGAGCAGGTGGGTGAGGCGCAATTCGGCCACAAGCCAACGGTTGTCGCGGCGGATCCAGCGGTCGTGGTAGTGCCCATAGGCATGCAGCGATGTCCCGTTCGGCCAGACCACTCGCTCCTGCACAGCCCACGTGACCCGCGCTTCGTCACCGTCGAGTTCGAATTCCGGCGCATGGACCTGATGCACGGTTATGGCGTCGCCGACCGCCCCCACGATCGCGGCCAATGCTTGCTCGCGCCCGACGAGCGCAGGCGTCGACGGATCACCGCCGGCCAGATCGATGACGACGTCATCGGTGAAGAGTGCCCCTAAAGCTGACCAATCCTTGGTATCCATCAACCGGCAGTACCGTGCCTTCGCCTGCGAAAGCTGATGGCATGCCTCGAGATCGGCCGAGTTCATCTGAATTCGAGCTCCAATCGTTCAAGTCGGCGCACCAGGATGCTGGGCAGCCACCTTCCCACCTCCCGCGGCTCGACCCACGACGTCCGGTCGAGCACCGCCCCGAGCACGATCTGCGCTTCCAGCCTGGCCAGTGCCGCGCCGACGCAGAAATGTGCGCCTTTACCAAAGGTCATATGACCCTTGCCCTTCGGGCGATCCAGCCGAAAGTCAGCTGGTTCGTCGAATTGTGCCGGGTCACGATTCGCCGCCCCCCACAGCAGCAGCAGCCGGGAACCCGCTGCGAGTTCCACCCCGCCCAGCGAGGTATCGCATACCACGTGGCGGTAGTGTCCCCGGAATGGCGGCTCGTAGCGCAGCGCCTCCTCGATGAACGCTCCGAGCAGGTGACGGTCGGCGCGCAGCTGCCGTTGTATATCGGGCTTGGTCGCCAGCAGCCACATCGCGCTGCCGAGTAACGATGCGGTGGATTCGCCGCCCGCGCTGAACAGTGTGAGCATCATGATGGTCGCCGTCACTTCGTCGAGTTCGCCGACCGCGCAGGCACTGGCGAGGTCGCCGAGCAGGTTGTCCTGCGGGTCGGCGGAGGCCAACGCGAAATGCTCCCTCACATAGCCACTCAGTTCGACGGCAGCCGCTCCTGCCGCGGCGAGCTGATCGGCGTCGACAAGTCCGTCCAGTAGTTGTGTCGTCGCATAACCTCGCGCGATCAGCATGTCGACATCGTCGTCAGGAACACCAATGAGCCTGGCGACCACCATCATCGGCAGGCGATTTGCGATCGCGCTCATCCACTCGATCCGGCTGTCGGCAAGCCCTCGGCCGAGCAAGCGATCGGTCACCTCGGCGACGAATGACTCCGTGGCCCGGATCCGCTTTGCGGCCAGTTGAGGTACCACCATCTTGCGATGCGCGGCGTGTGCGGGATCGTCTGCGGTCGCCAACACGTGCGTCGGCGCACCCAACTCGGCCATGGGGAAGGCCATGACCCCAGCACCGGGTGAATAGGTCATCGTCGCGGTCAGATTGGCAGAGAACACCTCAGGGCGGGCGATGACGTCGTTGACCTCGTTCCATCCGCTCACCACGAAGAATTCGGAGCGGCCGACACGGTGCACGGCACCTTGCGCACGGAGCTTTTCGTAGAGCGGATACGGGTCCTGAATTGTCACATCGTCGAAGAACTCGACCGTCTCGTGACCGCCGTAAACCGTCATTGCCGGTCGACACCTCCACCACTGCCTCAGGCGTGACAGATTAACACTGAGTGTTCTATTATCCAACGCATTGACAGGGCCGCGCCCCCGACACTGGAGAGCAGATGAACCGTCTCAAGGGCAAGGTCGCCCTCGTAACCGGAGCCGCACGCGGCCAGGGCCGAAGCCACGCGGTGCACCTCGCCGACGAAGGCGCGGACATCATTGCCCTCGACATCTGCGCCGACATCGAATCCAACGAGTACCCCCTGGCGACCCGCGATGATCTCGACGAGACCGCGAAGCTGATCGAGAAGTCGGGCCAGCGCGTCGTTGCGGCGGTGGTCGACGTCCGCGACCGTGCCGGACTGAAGACAGCACTCGACGACGCCGTCGCTCAACTCGGGGGCCTGCATGTCGTGGTCGCCAATGCGGGAATCTGTCCCCAGGGCAATCACATTCCATTCCGCGGCTTCATCGACGCATTCGACGTGGACTTCGTCGGAGTGGTCAACACCATCCACGTCAGCCTTGACCATCTGACCGCCGGCGGGTCCGTGATCGTCACCGGCTCCATCGCCGGCCTGGTCGATCAGAAGGACCTCGCTACCGGCGGGGGACCCCAAGGACCCGGCGGCGCCGGCTACGGGATGGCCAAGAAGATGGTTCGCGACTACACCAAAGCGCTGGCGTTGACCATGGCGCCGCACAGCATCCGGATCAACGCCATCCATCCGACGAACGTGAACACCGACATGCTGCATAACCTGCCCATGTACAAAGTGTTTCGACCGGACCTACCCGAACCGACACGCGAAGACGCGGAGTTGGTCTTCCCCATCTTGCAGGCGATGCCCACCCCGTGGGTCGAACCCGAGGATATCTCGCACGCCGTCGTCTACCTCGCGTCGGATGAGTCCAGGTTTGTCACCGGTCAGCAGTTGTTCGTCGATGCCGGCGCCGGTCTCAAGATGGGCATGTAGCCGGCGGTCGAATTCCGCCGCACCAGATGTGGAACATCCGTGTGCAATTTGTCTTATGCGCGATTGAGCAGTCGCCGGCGCTTCTCGCGGCGACACAACCCGGCCAGCGCTCATAACCGCCGCTCCGTGGGCTTTTTGACGCTTGCGACTGCGCAGAGCGGTACCGGTATGGCCGTAGCGATCTGGTTGACAGTTAAACACTAGCTGATAATGTGTTCTACATGGCCACTGCTGTCCCGACTGACTTTTGGTCCGGATATACGTCGGGGTCAACGTCGGACCGGGCAACTACTCCGGCTCAAGTTGAGCCCTCAAATCTGCTGCTGTCCTTCGTATTTCATTCGATCCCGTGACTCATCTCGGACCTGGTCCGGCCGACCGATCCGAGACCGAGAGCAGCGCGACGCCGGTCGCAGCTAAGCCCGGTCAAAGTTTCGGGGCACGCGGCTTCGTCAGACCCCTGGCCGGACTCTTCACCGTGCTGGTCGTGTGCTTGATCGTTGTGCTGGCGGTGAGCCTTTTCCGGGACAGCTTCACGCCTGCAATTCGGGTGACAGTGCTCTCGCCACGAGCGGGATTGGTGATGAATCCCGACGCCAAGGTGAAAATGCAAGGCATTCAGGTCGGCAAGGTCGACTCAATCGAGTCCCTCACCGATGGCCAGGCCGCCATCCATCTGGCGATGAATCCTGCTGATTTGCAATTCATTCCGGCGAATGTCTTGGTCGATGTCACATCCAGCACCGTTTTTGGCGCCAAGTTCGTCGACCTGGTGCCGCCTGCAGAGCCGTCGAACGAGCGACTGACTTCCGGGCAGGTCCTCGAAGGCCAGCGAGTCACCGTGGAAATCAACACGGTATTTCAACAACTCACGTGGCTGCTGGCAGCCATTGACCCGGTCAAGCTCAACGAAGTGCTCGGGGCGCTGAGCAAGGCAATGTCGGGCCGGGGAGAGCGATTCGGGCAGGCGCTGACCGACTTGGACACCTTCCTGGCCAAACTCGATCCAAGCTTGCCGACTCTGAGCCATGAACTCGAGACCCTGCCCGCCGTAGCGGCTGCATACGCCGATGCCGCACCGGAGTTGATCCGGGCCACCGAGAACTCTGTTCGAATCAGCCAAACGATCGTCGATCAACAGAACAATCTCGATGCGTTGCTGCTGAGCACCATCGGTCTCGCCGACCTCGGCAACGAGGTCGTTTCCGACAACAGCCAATCTCTGGCCAACGTCCTGCACCTGTTTGCGCCTGTCACTGACCTGACGAGCGAGTATCACGAGTCGTTGAACTGCGCGCTGGGAGGCATGCAGGTATTCCTGAATGTGCCAGACCTTCCGGTGCCGGGTGTCGCCGTGTCGATCGGCTTGGAACTGGGCCTCGAACGCTATCGATATCCCGCAAACCTGCCGAAGATCGGTGCCGGCGGGCCGCCCAACTGTAAGGCCGTTGGCCTGCCCAAGGTGCCGGCGGGCATGCGGCCCCCCTACGTCGTGACCGATCAGGGCGCCAACCCGGCGCAGTACGGAAATCAAGGTCTTGTCCTGAATTCAGACGGACTCAAGCAGGCTCTGTTCGGCCCGCTGGATGGACCGCCGCGCAACTCACCACAGGTCGGCCAACCCGGATGACCAGCCAGCGCCGCGTCGGCATCAAGTTCGCCGTCTTTGTGATCGTCATGTCGATGCTCACCGCGTCGCTCGGGTTGATCTTCGGCCACTATCGTGGCGGATCGACCAACGACTACACCGCCGTGTTCGCCAACGCATCGCAGCTGAAAGCCGGTCAGTCCGTGCGTGTTGCGGGTGTCGTTGTGGGAACGGTCAATAGCGTCACACTGAAGGCCGACAAAACCGTCGACGTCGACTTCGATGCCGACCACAAGATCGTCCTCACGACAGGAACCCGCGCGGTTGTCCGCTACCTCAACCTCGTCGGTGACCGCTACCTCGAACTGGTCGACGGACCCGGATCTCCGAGGGTGCTGCCACCGGGCTCACGGATACCGCTGGACCGTACCCAGCCTGCCCTGAATCTGGACCTGCTCCTCGGTGGCTTGAAACCCCTCATCCGGGGGCTGGATCCGCGGGACGTCAACACTCTGACGACCGGGCTGGTCCAGGTCTTACAGGGGCAGGGCGGTGCGATCCAGGCGCTGCTGACCAACACCTCGTCATTCACCAACACCCTCGCCGATCATGGGCGCGTTCTGCAGGACGTCATCGGCAACCTGCAGGCATTGGCCAAGACCCTCGCCGCCAACAGCGATCAGTTCGCGGGAGCGATCGACCGGCTCGAGAAGCTCATCAACGGACTCGCCGCCGATCGCGACCCGATCGGATCTGCCATCGATTCGCTGGACCGAGGCACAGCCTCGCTCGCGGACTTGTTGAGCGATGCTCGCCAGCCCCTGGCCGGTGCCATCAATCAGGTTGCGCGCCTGGCGCCCCTACTCGATCAGGACAAAGAGCGGCTCGACATCGCGCTGCAAAAGGCACCTCTGAACTACAAGAAGCTGGTTCGGCTCGGCGCGTACGGCAGTTTCATCAACTACTACTTGTGTGGCTTGTCCTGGCGGGTCTCCGACCTGCAGGGCCGAACAGCGGTGTTCCCCTGGATCAAGCAGGACATCGGAAGGTGTAGCGAGCCCTGATGCTGAAGTACCGGGGAACTCATCTCGTCCGCGCCGGATTCATCGGCGTCGGACTGATCGTCATGGTGATCGTCGTCGGTCTTCGCCCCGAGGTTCTGTGGTCCTGGGCGACCAACGTCCGCTATCAAGCCCAGTTCGCAGACGCGGGGGGGCTCGTCGCCGGCAACGACGTTCTGGTGTCGGGCACGAAAGTCGGTCGTGTCATTGATATCTCGGTTGACCGTGATACCGCTCGCGTGTCGTTCGCCGTCGACGGCGATGTCCAGCTCGGCGCCGAGACCACCGCCCACATCGAGGTCGGAACTCTACTCGGACAGCGTGTCGTCACGCTGGATTCACGGGGCACAGGCACCCTTCATCCGCGTGACGTCATTCCGCTTTCACGAACATCATCTCCTTATTCGCTCAATGACGCCGTTGGCGATCTGACCACTCAGGCCGCCGGCACCGACACTGCCGCGGTGAACCAGTCGTTGGACACGTTGTCCGGTGTGCTCGACTCGGTTGCGCCCCAACTCGGTCCGACCTTCGACGGCCTGACACGCGTCTCGCGGCTGCTCAGCGAACGGGATGACGATGTGCGACAACTCTTGGCTCATTCCGTCGACGTCACAACCGTGCTATCCCAACAGAGCCAAAAAGTCGACAGCCTGATCCTGAATGCCAACGACCTGCTCGGGGTGCTGGCCGAACGCCGGGCAGCGATCATGCGGCTACTGGCCAACACCTCTGTGGTCGCCCGCCAGCTCTCGGGTCTTGTTGCCGACAATGAAAAGCAGCTGGCGCCGATGCTGGAGAAGCTCAATTCGGTCACGGCGATGCTCGAGAAGAACCGGGACAACATTGCCAAAGCCATCCCGGGTCTTGCGAAGTATCAGATCACTCAGGGCGAAACAGTGGCCAACGGGTTCTACTACAACGCGTTCATCGGCAATTTGATCCCCCTTCAGATCATCCAGCCCTTCCTCGACTATGCCTTCGGCTTCCGTCGCGGGACCGATGCAGGCCAACCGCCCGACAATGCCGGACCCCGATCCGAGATCGCCTTCCCGTACAACGGAATACCACAACCGAACGAGCAGTGGGGACGATGATGACGCGCCGACGCCTCTCCGTCATCACCGCGGTCGCGCTCATCGCGATTCTTGCCACAGGCGCGGGTTGGCTGGCTCATGCGACCTACTTCGGGACGAAGACAATCACTGCGTACTTCACCACCGCGACGGGAATCTACCCGGGGGACCAGGTGCGGGTCGTCGGCGTCAAGGTCGGAACGATCAGCGCGATTCAAGCCGAGGGCACTCGCACCAAACTCACACTGCACATTGATCCCGATCTCGCCGTCCCAGCGGACGCCAAGGCGATAATCATCGCGCCAAATCTCGTCGCTGCCCGATATGTCCAACTTGCGCCCGCGTACACAGCGACCGGCCCGATCATCGCCGACGGCGCTGTGATCCCGGTCAGCCGTACCGCCACTCCCGTGGAGTGGGATGAGGTCAAGAAGCAATTGACCCGGCTGGCAACAGATCTGGGCCCCGACAGCCAGATCTCGGGCACGGCGATCGGCCGGTTCATCGAAAGTGCTGCCGACGCTCTGAAGGGCAATGGCGACAAGCTCAGACAAACACTTACGCAGCTGTCGGCCGCCGGGCGCATCGTCGCCGACGGCGGTGGGAACATCGCCGACATCATCAAGAACCTGCAGGCCTTCGTCACCGCACTGCGCGACAGCAACGAACAGATTGTGCAATTCCAGGACCGGCTGGCGACGGTGACCGCCGTCGTAGATGACAGCCGTAGCGATCTGGATTCGGCGTTGACGACGCTGTCGACTGCAATCACGGATATCAAGAGGTTTATCGAAGGCAGCCGAAACCAAACCGCCGAGCAGATTCAACGGTTGGCGAACGTGACTGGAAACCTCGCCGATCACCGAACCGAGTTGGAAAACCTGTTGCACGGCGCACCCAACACGATTGCCAACGCCTACAACATCTATAATCCAGACACTGGTGCGGACGTCGGGTCGTTCGCCTTCCAGAATTTCGCCAATCCGGTCGAATTCCTCTGCGCGGGGATCGGCGCCGTCGAGAACACCACAGCGCCGGAAACAGCCAAGCTGTGCGCACAGTATCTTGGTCCGGCCCTGCGGCTGCTCAACTTCAACTATTTGCCGATCCCGGTGAATCCGTACCTCCAGCCCGCGCCAAGCAATCTGGTCTACTCTGATCCCAGTCTGGCTCCCGGCGGCGGCGGACCTCGTCCCGGGCCGGCGGAGGCGCCGCCCGCAGTGTCGGCGTACACCGGCGCGAACGGTGACGTGCCACCCCCGCCGGGCTGGAACAATCCGCCAAGACCGCCAGGGTCGTACGCGCCCAACGGATTACCCGCGGATACGTCGCCGGCCCTCTACCCGGGCGCGCCCCTACCTGGTCCGCCGTCTGTCCTGCCCGGCGCAGCGTTACCTGCCGAACGGCCGACACCATGACCGGCCGGCTGCCGATTCTGTTGTCGGCGTGCGCAGTCACGGTTGCCACCGCGGGATGTTCTTTCCACGGTGTGAACTCTCTACCGTTGCCGGGTACCGTCGGCCACGGCCCCGGCTCCGTCACCTATCACGTCGAATTGGCCGATGTCGGCACGCTGGAATCCAATTCACCTGTCATGTTGGGTGACGTCGTCGTCGGCAGCGTCGGGAAGATGTCTGTCGACGGCTGGCACGCGAACGTGGAAGTGTCTGTCAAACCCGGAGTCGTGATTCCGGCCAACGCAGTAGCGACTGTCGGCCAAACCAGTCTGCTCGGCTCGATGCACCTCGCGTTGGATCCGTTGCCCGGTCAGCCTGCGCAGGGACACCTTTCGCCGGGAACCACGATCCGCCTGAACTCCTCGTCGACGTATCCGTCGACCGAGCAGACGTTATCCGCGCTGTCGGCGTTGATCAACGGCGGCGGTGTCACCCAGATCGGCGACGTCATCCACAATGCCAGTGCGATGTTGTCCGGCCACGAGGATCGGGTTCGCGATCTACTCAATCGTCTCAACGATGTGGCCGGGATGTTGGCCGATCAACGCGACAGCGTGGTCGACACTCTGGATCAAATTGACCGGTTGAGCACGACGCTCGCCAGCCGAACCGATGTCATCGACCGGGCGTTGCGTGAGATCCCGCCGGCTCTGGACGTCTTGATCAAAGAACGGCCGCGGATCACCGAAGCACTCGACCGGCTCCATATATTCAGCGATACCGCAACAGATTTGATCCACGACACCCAGGACGATCTGGTGCGGAACCTGCGAAACCTCGAACCAACAGTCAAGGCCATCGCCGACATCGGCCCCGACCTCGACAAAGTCCTGGCCTACACGACGACATTTCCGTTCACCCAGTCGGTGATCGATCGAGGTGTCCGCGGTGACTATCTCAACCTCTACATCGTGATGGATCTGACTATCCCGCGGCTCAAGAGGACAATGTTTCGGGGTACCCGTTGGGGGGATGTCAACGCCGCGCTGGTGCCCGCGCCGGGCGATCCATGGAACTTGAACTACACCTATCAGCCGCTCAGTGTTGGCGTCACTCCGCCGCCACCAGCCGACCCGGCACCCCCAACGGGCACCGTGGATCCGCAAACCGCGCAGATGCCAACGGTTTCCGAACCGGTAGTGCCGGTAACGCCTCCACTGATGCCCGGCACCGCTGCGTCGGCGCCGCCCACTCCGGGCCAGCTCTTCGCCGGTCCTTACCCGGGTAACCCTGCCAGTGCCTCACCGACTGGGGGCCCCTGATGTTGAGCCGACTGGTCCGGATTCAGCTCGCTGTCTTCGCGCTCGTCTCGGTGATCGGTATCGCCGCGATGGTGGTGGTGTACGTCCAGGTTCCGACTTTGCTTGGACTGGGTCGCTACACGGTGACCATGCAGATGCCCGCAGCCGGCGGGTTGTACCGCTTCGCCAACGTCACATTTCGCGGCGTGCAAATTGGGAAAGTGATCGATCTCAAACTGACCAGAACCGGTCCCGAAGCGACGCTGCGGTTGGATCGTTCACCTCAGATTCCATCCGACCTGACTGCCGAGGTCCGCAGTATGTCGGCGGTCGGCGAGCAGTATGTCGACTTGCGCCCGCACCACGACGGCGGTCCGTATCTCGGCGACGGCTCGGTGATCAGCTCACGCAATGTCACCATTCCGCAGCAGGTAGGCCCGATGCTCGACCAGGTGAGCGCGTTGATGACCAGCATTCCCAAGGGGAAGGTGGGCGAGTTGCTGGACGAGACTGCAAAAGGCCTGAGCGGAGCGGGATTCGACCTGGGGTCACTCTACGATTCGACGGCGATCATCAGCTCCGATCTGAATTCGGTGAGCGACCAAACACGAGCGCTGGTAGACGATTCCGCGCCGCTCTTGGACGGACAGGCGCAGACTGTCGATGACACTCGGCAGTGGGCACACAGCCTGGCCGGCATAACCGATCAAGTCGCCACCAGAGATCAGCAGGTGCGGTCGATCCTGCAAACCGGTCCAGGCGCAGCCGACGAAGCGTCCAAGCTGCTCGCCGCGATCAAGCCCACGCTTCCGGTCTTGCTGGCCAATCTGAGCACGTTGGGTCAGGTGCTGCTCACTTATCGACCATCCCTGCAGCAGCTCTTCGTCTTGTTCCCGCCGTATGTTGCGGCGACCCAATCCTTCGCGCTGCCGGAAAACAACCCCACAGGTCTTCCCCTGGGTGATTTCACCACCTCCATCGGCGACCCGCCGGCCTGTACGGTCGGTTTCCTGCCGCCGTCGCAGTGGCGGTCGCCGGCGGACACCACAGTCATCGACACACCTGACGGGTTGTATTGCAAGCTCCCGCAGGATTCGCCGATCGGAGTGCGCGGTGCTCGAAACAATCCGTGCATGGGTCAGCCTGGAAAACGTGCACCCACGGTTCAGATCTGCAACAGTGACAAGCCTTACGAGCCGCTGGCGATGCGCCAACACGCAACTGGGCCATACCCTTTCGACCCGAACCTGACCGCGCAGGGCGTCCCGCCGGACGACCGCGTCACATTCGGTGACCACATCTTCGGGCCGCTCGACGGCACGCCCCGACCCGATCCGCCTCCGCCCGCCGAGCCGGCTCCGGTTCCCGGGGAGACGCCCGCCGCAGCGCCCAGCTCGTTCGATTCCGGGCGGTCGCATCAGCCCGCGGTCGCAGTGGCCGAGTACGACCCGCACACCGGCCGGTACATCGGTCCCGACGGTCACCTGGCGCGCCAAACCAACTTGACAGGTCGGCCGGCGCGCAGCTGGAAGGACTTGCTGCCGACTTGAGCTCCTAGCCGATTCGCTGCAGGCGGAAGGGCATCTTGATGACGAGTGACCGGTTCACCCCACAGGCGCCGCTCGCGCCGACGGTCGTGTCATCGCCGCCGAGAACGTCAGAACCAACCAAGACGTGGCCGGTATTGTCCATCGGCTGGAACTTGTAAAGCTGTTGTCCCGCAACGGTCGTTCCGTCGGCACAGCGTTCCCAGTCCGGGACGTCTCGACGAACCTTCCACAAGCCGGCCGAGTAGGTGATGGGGGCGCTCCAGCCGGCATCGGTGGTTACCGTGCCCGAACAGGTGCTCGCATCACTGCATGTTGTGGCGATTGTCCAGGTGACCCGCACGGTGGCCTCATCGTGGTAGGACTCGTTGGTCTGGGCCCAATCCCCGTTGGACACCGCCAGGAAGGTGCCGTTTATCGCCGGGCTCCCGTCCGACGCATGTGCCTCCCCGATCGCTACCCCGGCGGAGACAACCAGTCCGGGGACGATCGCTGCAGCGATAAGCGACCACACACGGGTAATACCTGTCATCGCGTCGCCCACACCTAAACAATAGGACACTATTCGTTGATCTGTACATCCTGAATGACATCCTTGGGCATACACTCAGCATTAAGGTGTATGGTCGTTGCGAAGGTGCGCTACATCACAACGACAGCGAGGTAATCATGACCACCGCCAGCGTGTGTCCGTTCGGAGCGGGCTTTGACTTCACCGACCCCGACCTGCTGAAGGCGGGTATGCCCGTCAGTCAGTTCGCCGAGCTGCGCAAGACCGCCCCGGTCTGGTGGAACGAACAACCGCTCGGCAGCACGGTCTTCGACGACGGCGGCTACTGGGTGATCAGCAAGCACCGCGACATCCGCGACATTTCCCGTGACGGCGACCTGTGGTCGACCAATAAGCAGGGCGTGGTCATGCGGTTCGCCGACGACATGACCAAAGATCAGGTGGACATCACCAAGGCGCTGCTGATCAATCATGACGCCCCCGAACACACCCGGTTGCGCAAGCTGGTCTCCCGGCTGTTCACCCCGCGCGCCGTCGCGAAGCTCGAGGAGAAGCTGGCCGACGCCGCCCGCGACATCGTTGCCACGGCGGCCGCGAAGGACACCGGCGATTTCGTCGACGACATCGCGATGCAGCTCCCGCTGCTGGCGATCGCCGACCTGCTCGGCGTGCCGGAAGCTGACCGCCAGAAGCTCTTTCACTGGACCAACAGCATCATGAACACCGACGACCCGGAGTTCAACGACGTCGACCCGATCGAGGCCAACGCCGAGTTGATGGGTTACGCGTACTCAATGGCCGAGGATCGCCGGAAGTGCCCGGCCGACGACATCGTGACCCGCCTGGTGGAGGCCGACATCGACGGCGAGTCGCTGTCGGAGGTCGAGTTCGCGTTCTTCGTCATCCTGCTCGCGGTGGCCGGCAACGAGACCACCCGCAACGCGATGACCCACGGGATGAACGCCTTCTTCGAAAACCCGGACCAGTGGGAGCTTTTCAAGCGCGAGCGGCCGGAGACCACGGCCGACGAGATCGTCCGCTGGGCCACGCCGGTGCACTGCTTCCAGCGCACCGCGTTGCGCGACATCGAAGTCGGCGGCGTCACCATCCGCGAGGGTCAGCGGGCGGGCCTGTTCTATAGCTCGGCCAACTATGACGAGGACGTCTTCGACAACCCGTTCCAGTTCAACATCCTTCGTGACCCGAACCCGCACCTCGGCTTCGGCGGCAACGGCGCGCATTTCTGCATCGGCGCCAACCTCGCGCGGATGGAGATCAAACTGATCTTCAACGAGATCGCCGACCAGATCCCGGACATCAGCAAGCTCGGTGAGCCGGAGCGGCTGCGGTCGGGCTGGCTCAACGGCGTGAAGCATTTGCCGGTCTCCTATCGCTAGCGCGATAGCATCCCGGGTCATGGGCTATCCGGGCTATCCGCCCTACCCCGGCTATCCGCCGGCACCGGCCAAGCCGCCACGCTCGCCGGCGGACCTGACGATCTCGATCATCCTCATGATCGTGACGGTGGTGGTCGGCGCCGGTGCGGCGTTCCTCGGCCTGTTCTCGCTCGCGTTCCTCGACTACTGCCCGCCGGCGACGTGCAGTGTCGACGGCGCGGTGACCGCGGTGATGACATCGGTCGCGATCGCCGCCCTGATCGGCCTCGCCGGTGTCGTCGTCACCATCGTGCAATTGGTGCGGCACAAGCCGGCGTGGCCCTTCGCCGTCGGGACATTGGTGCTGTGCTTGGTGGTGCTGCTCTTCGGCGGCGCGGCGTACTCCTCGGCAGTGGGCGGCTGACATGCGCACTCACGGTTGGTCGGGATCGGCGCCTGCCACCGACGAGGAGGCGGTCGCCCGGATCCTCGCGGCAGCCAACCAAGCCATCGACGCCCGCGGTGCGGACCTCAGCATCGCCGACGTGGCCCGCACCCTGGGCGTCACCCGCCAGACCGTGTACCGCTACTTCCCCAGCACCGACGCCCTGTTGCAGGCCTCAGCCATGGCGGCCGCGACCGGGTTCCTCGACCGGCTCGCCGGTCACCTGGCCGGCATCACCGACCCCGCCGAAGCGGTGACCGAAGGCATTGCCGCAGCGGTGGAATGGTTGCCCCACGACAAGCACATGGGGTTGCTGCTCGGACCCGAACGCTCCAGCACGTTCAGCGCGGAAGTCACCTCGGATGTCGCGCTGGCCTTCGCCGGTTCGATGTTGCGCCGCTTCGATGTCGATTGGGAGGCAGCGGGTTTCAGCGACCGCGATCTTGACGAGCTCGGTGAGCACCTGCTGCGGATCATCCAGTCGTTCATGCTCGACCCGGGCCGCCCGCCGCGACAGGGCGACCAACTGCGCCAGTATCTGCGCCGGTGGGTCGGCGCGGCAGTACTTGTCTCGGCTAGGGAACCGGCACGCTCGGAAGCACCTGGGCGCTGATCGGCGCGGAAACAGCTGCGTGACCGACGGACTCGGCCGCGTCGTGGGTGGGCCACACCACCGCGGCGAAGATGGCGCATACCGATACCACCGGCGGGCAGAGCACCGTCACGGTCGTGTCGATGACACCGACCCACTTCGAGGCCTGTTGGACGACCTTGCCGCGCATCGTCGCCGGTTCCGTCCACAAGCTCAGCATGGTCGGGGCAGTCCATGACTGGTCGTACATGGTCATAGAAGTCATCGCCACTCCTAACCGTCACCGAGGCCCGGGGCGCTCAGTTTCACTTCGGTAACACTGGTGCACAAATGTCACATTTGTGACACGGCGCGATAACCGTTTGCGATCTGCGCGTTTCCTTACCGTTGTCTTACCGACCTCTTTGTTATGGAAAACCGCGTCAGACGGCCACTTCCGGGTCGGCGAAGATGTCGTTGCCCGGCTCGTGGTCGAGCACCGCGCGCCGAACGATCATCAGGTACGCGAAGTAGACCCCGCCCGCGACGATCAGCCCGGCGACGATCAGGGTCGGCACGGTCGCGTCGCCGGGGGTGACGAGCACGAACACGACGATCACCTCCCAGATCAGCGCGGTGACGGCAACCGGCATCTCGAACCGCCCGAGGCTGAAGCCGCCCTCCTTGTGTTCGAGCCGCTTACGCACCGCCAGGTAGAGGACGACGATTGCGCCGTAGATGAGCGCGGGCAGAATCGTCGAGCCGATGATCAGCTGCAGCAGCGCTTCTCCGGGGAGGGCGACCATCAGGGCCACACCGACGAGAAGGATCAGGATCGTCGCGGGGACCGGTGTCTGGGTTCGGTGGTTGACCCGCCGCATGAGCTTGTGAGCCGGAAACCGCTCGTCGCGGGCCATTGCGAACACCTGCCGCGAGCACGCGGCCATCACGACCATGCCGGCGCCGAACATCGCAAAGACCAATCCCGCCAACAGGATTCGCTCCGACACCGAACCCAACTGGGTGCGGATGATGGCGGCTACCGGTGAGCCGCTGCCGGTCACGCTGGGGATGTCCTTGATAGCGAGGGTGAGGGCGATGAGAAAGACCAGGCCGAGTAGTCCTGCCGCGACCACCGATGCCACGATGCCTCGTGGGACGCTGCGGAACGGATCCTTGGCCTCCTCGGCGAGGTTCGCCGCGGAATCGAAGCCGACCAAGGTGGTGAGGCCCATGACCATCCCGGCCATCAGCCCGCCACCGATTGCGAAATAGTTGGGGTCGCCCACCGTGGTGCCGCGGGAGGTGAGGTTGGCGATGTCGCCGCTACCGGTGAACACCATGACGGCGCCCAGCGCCAGCACCAGCACGACGACGATGGCGAGCTCGACACCGACGGCACCGGAGGTGATCAGACCGAGCAGGCGTGTCGACGCGATCACCATGACCGCCTGGAGAATCAAGATCGCGACCGTGAGCAGCCGCGCGGTGTCCTCGCTCGCCTGCATTCCCAGCAGCGGCATGAGTGCCTGGCTTGCCAGGGCGTTGTCCAAGGCCACCACGGCGATGGCCAGGTACCAGAAGGTCAACCAGCCGAACAACCACCCGATCTTGGGGTTGGCCAGCCGTGAGGCCCACTGGTACGACGACCCGCTGAGCGCAATGCGGGCCGCGAATTGTGCGACCACCAAAGCGACCAGCGTCTGTCCGATCGCGGCCAGGATCCAGAGCCAGATTCCCACCGGCCCGGCGGTGACCAGGACGTTGTCATATGTTGCGAAGATGCCGACGGCCACCGAGATGAACGCGAACGAGATCGCGAACACCTGGAACGAGCCGAGAGTCCGTTTCAGCTCAGGTTCGTAGCCGCAGTCGACACATTCTTCATCCGCGGTGGCGTCGTCCGCCACATCCTTTGCCGTCATGTCAGACCTTCCGTCGGCGTTGCGGGGCGAAAACTGAAGTGCGCGAGCACTATTGATCGACGTAGGCGCGTGAGTGGTCCAGCGTGCGCAACCACTCCGGGGCCCCTTGTTCGGTATTGAGGCCCTTTTCGATGACGGCCAGGTTGTGATGGACGTGCACACCGGTGACAGTCAGTTCGGTCGACGACCGTTCGTCGTCGGCAGCGCGCATCTGCTCGCTCTGATGCAGACCGTCCAGCAGGTCCTTGATCATCGTCATGGACCGGTACTGCGCCGAGGGGTCGGGATCGCCGCCCCACTCCGGCCAGTACGACGACGCCAGATCCTCGATCACGTACAGGCCGCCCGGCCGTACATGCGGGAACAGCGCGTTGAACGAAGCGATGATGTGGTGGCTCATGTGGCTGCCGTCGTCGATCACGATGTCGAAGGGGCCGATGTCGGTAGCCATCGCGTCGAGGAACTGCTCGTCACCCTGGTCACCCTGCACGACGTCCAGGCGGCTCTCCACGATGCCGTTCTTGGCGAAGATGTCCATGCCGTAGATCAGGCCGCGGCGGAAATAGTGCTTCCACATCCGCAGCGATTCACCACCGGCGTCGGGTGAATCGTAGCCACCCACGCCGATTTCGAGCACCTTCACCGCTTGGTCACGGTAGGGCTCGAAGTACTTCTGGTAGTGCGGCGTGTACCAGCGGCCGCCCCACTTGTCCGAGCCGAATCTCACGGCGAGGTCGGTAATGTCTTTGGGGCGCTGCGACATTGCACCCGCCAGCTGCCGCACGCCGGCTGAGACGGCCGGCGAATACTCCTCGTCGGCGAGTTGCCGCGCGAACAACTCTCGGGTGGCGCCGTGTGGGCCGACAGGACCGAACACCTCTCGCAGGAGATCGATCAGATCCTGGCGGACGGTCGCCGCAGCGTCGGCATCCCAACCTTCTTCTACCGAGGCGCCACCAGATTTCAGCCTGAAGAGATAGCCGAGGCGCTCACCGCCGAAGCCGAGGTCGCACTGGACCACAAGTCCATCCGGTGGGCCGTAGAGCAAGCCGGCCCGACAGGCCACTTCCTCCAACAGAATTCGGGCGACCGCATCAGGACCAAGATCAGCCACCCGCGCCGAGATATCGGGTTCAGGCAAGCAGGCAGCCCGCAGAATTGTTTCGATGAGCGGTATTTCGGTCGACATCAGGGTCACCTCACCTAGAGCCGTGGGAACCCGCGGCTCACGCACCGTACCACCGTTCGCGCGCTGAGGGAGCGTATTGAGCCAGGCCGTCACAGGCGCTGTCGGAGTCGCACTTATTCGACTGCGGCACAATGTATTCGACCGTTAGTCCGGAAACGTCCCAGCCGGGGGGTACGGTTCGTGAGTGAACCATATGGCGATAACGATCGCCGAACAGCCTGACCTGACACAGCGCGCGATCAGCGACAGTGACATCTGGCCGGAGTTC
This sequence comes from Mycobacterium sp. EPa45, assembly GCF_001021385.1. NCBI lineage: Bacteria > Bacillati > Actinomycetota > Actinomycetes > Mycobacteriales > Mycobacteriaceae > Mycobacterium > Mycobacterium sp. EPa45. Next base: position 5,475,175 of record NZ_CP011773.1, read on the forward strand.
AACCTTCAGGGCGAGACCTATCGCCGATTGTGGCCGAGGCTGACACAAGACCTGCCGGCCTTCCAGTTCGCGATGTGCGACACACAGACGCACGAGGTGATCGCCGAAGCACACACGGTGCCCTGCTGGTGGGACGGCACCGACGCAGGCCTCTCCGACGGCATCGACGCAACGATGGCAGACGCATTCCACCGGCACGACACCGATCAGCCGTTCAACACGCTGTGCGCGATCGCTGCCGAAATCCCGACCGGCGGTCGCGGAACCGGTCTTGCCGCCGAGATCCTGCAGGCGATGGGAGTCATCGCCGGTCGGCACGGTTTCAGCCAGTTGATCGCCCCTGTTCGTCCGACCTGGAAGGACCGCTATCCGATCACCCCGATCGAGCGCTACATGACCTGGCGCCGCGACGACGGATCACTGGTGGACCCGTGGCTACGGCTCCACGAGCGGATGGGTGCGCGGATGGGACCCTCGACGGCCAGTTCGTACCGGATCGCCGGGACGGTGGCCGAATGGGAGTCCTGGCTCAACATGGCGTTGCCCGAGTCGGGTGATTACGTGTTTCCGGGCGGCCTTGCTCCGCTGCACGTCGATCACGACGCCGACCAGGCCACATACCTCGAGCCGAATGTGTGGATGATCCACAACCTGTCCTCGCTGGAGGCCTACCAGGCGGACGCCTCAACAAAGGAATCGTGAACTAGCGCAGGCTAATTCATCACCCCCGGCCGAGGCTGTCGGCCAGGGCCGACAGAGTCTCAGCCGCGCTGTATTTGGGCTTCCAGCCGAGTAGATTTCTGGCCTTGCTGGTGTCCATCACCGTCGAAGCCCGCCCGGCGTGCAACCACTCCAGCGCCGAGGGCACGAACGGCAGGCGCGCCAGCACCTCCGATGTGGCGACTGCGGCGAGGTGCGGCACCTTGACCGGCCGAGCACCGAGCGCCCGGCCGACGTCTGACATCGTCAACAGACCGTCACCGGCCAGGTTGTACGCCCCGGGCGGCGCAGTCGCGGTGGTGACCGCCAGGGCGATCGCCGACGCGACGTCATCGTGGTGGACCAACTGGACCGGGGTACCCGGGTCAGGCATCGGAGGTTTGAGCAACGGCACCGCATCGGTGAGTCGACGCACTACCCCGGGCAGTTGATTCCACGGCATGGCCTCGGCCAGCGCCGGCGCCTTGGGCCCGGCGACGATGCAGGGCCGCAGTACGTACACCTCCAGCGACGAACCCTTGGTGGCCGCGGCCAGCACCTCCTCACACGCGGCCTTCTGCTCGGAGTAGTAGTGCTCCGGTGTGCCACGAGTGGGCACGTCCTCGGTGATGGGCACGGGGTTGTCCGCGTAGTAGCCGTAGGCCGCCACCGAGGACGTGTAAACGAGCCGGCGCGGTCCCCCGGCCACGGTGGCCTCGAAAACGTTGCGGGTGCCCGCGAGATTGATCCTGGCGCTCTCTTCCCGGGTGCCCATGATGATGAATGCAAGGTGTACGACCACGTCGACGTCGGCGACCAGCGCATCGACGGCATCGCGATCCAGGATGTCGCCCTGCCGGTACTCCGTCTTCGTCCACCCGCGGTCAGCCGGGTCGAAAGGCCGGCGAGCCATCCCGACGATGTGCATCACGTCGGGGTGCGCCTCGAGCGCCTCGATCGCGGAGATCCCGATCTCGCCGGTCGGGCCGGTGACTGCTACGCGAAGAGCCATGGGGCTGCTTATTCCCGGCTTGGATCGGGGCAAACGCAGGGCGGGTGACCCGAGCGTGACCGTCGCAGGGCTGACACCATCGAGGTATGGAAACCAGACCAGAGGCGGTAGCCGATACCGGACTTGGTGGCCGCGATCCGCGCTCGCGAGTCGAAACGCGAGGACCGGCTGTTCACCGATCCGTTCGCCGACAAGCTGGCGGGCGAGGCCGGCCACCGAATCCTCGACGCGGCCCTGGCCACCTCCGGGGAGCGGACCACGTTGCAGATCGTGGTCCGCACCAGGTTCTGGGACGACGCCATGCTGGGGGCGGCGTCGTCGTGCCGGCAGGTCGTTCTGGTCGCCGCCGGGCTGGACGCGCGGGCCTACCGGCTGGACTGGCCGGCGGACACCACGGTCTTCGAACTGGACCAGCCGTCGGTGATCGCGGCGAAAAACGCGATCCTCGCCGAGGACGATCCGCGGTGCGCGCGCGTGCCGATCGGAGTGGACCTCGCCCGGGACTGGCCAACAGCCCTGCGGTCGGCCGGCTTCGACGCCGCCCTGCCGACGGGCTGGCTGATCGAGGGACTCCTGCAATACCTCGCCGAAGACGCCGTGCACCTGCTGTTCGAACGCATCGACACACTGTCGGCGCCGGGATCGGTGCTGTGCTACGACGTCGTCGGCAAGTCGCTGCTGGAGGCACCGTTCATGGCCGGGCTGCTGAAGTCGATGGCAGACAGCGGTGCTCCGTGGCTGTTCGGCACCGATCATCCCGAGGAGTTGGTGCCGGGTTGGTCGGCGGAGGTCACCGACGTCGCCGAGCCCGGCAATCGGTGGCATCGCTGGTATGCGCCGCCCACTCCGGCCGGCGTACCCGACGCGCCGCGCGGGTATTTCGTCGTCGCGACCAAGGACTAGCCAGATATCGAGTCAGACGTGAGAGCGACGTCGTGCGGCAAATCCGCGCTCTGAGTTCTGGCTCGTTGGACGCGTCCTATTCGTCGAGCGCCTTGCCGCTGTGCATTTTCAGCGCGTCGCTGACGTTGGCCTTCTTGTCCTCGGCCAGGCCGGCCTCGGCGGCCTTCTTGCGCTTGGCGATGACCTTGGTGACGGCCCCATCCAGTTTCGAGCCCAGCGGGAAACCGAGGTAGTGCGTCAGGAAGATCGCCATCTCCTTGAGCTCGTCGGGCGTGAGCTCCTCGTTGTGCAGGGCGGCGTTGGCTTGGATCTCGGCCAGGTCGGAGATGCCGAGCGCGGTGACGACCGTCAGCGTCATGATGCGCTTGTCCCGCATGGTCAGGCCGGGTCGCGTCCAGATGGTGCCGAACAGATGATCCGCGGTGAGCGCGAAGTAGTCTCCCGGCGAGTCCGGCATCTCCCAGCCGTAGACCTCGTTCATCTTGTCCAGGCCCTTGCGGCGCAGTTCGTCCATCGTCACTCCTTTGTGTGTGGGACACCGAGCCCGGCGGCCAGATCCCGTATTGCGATCTCGGCCAGCGGCAGCTCGACACCGGTGGCTTCACCAAGGCCGAGCGCCAGCCTCAGATCTTTCTCGGCCAGGCCGCGGGTGTGGATGAACATGTTGTACAGGAAGTGATCTGGCTGCAGAGGAGTGGTGTCGTCCCGAAACATGATCGCACCAGGGCCGCCGCTTTGGGCATCGCTGTGCCGCACCACCCGCCCCAATTTCTGGATGTCGATTCCAGACGCTTCGGCGAGTCGCTGCGCCTCGCACGCAGCGGTAAAGCCGATGAAGGTCAGCATGTTTCGGGCGATCTTCATCCGGGTGCCGGCTCCCGGCTCGCCGGCGCGGACCACCAGTGAAGCCCATCGCTTGAACACCGGCTTGACGATTTCGTACGCCTCGTCGTCGGCGCCGACCATGACGGCCAACTCGCCCTTGTCGGCGGCGCCCGCACCGCCGCTGACCGGGGCGTCGACGATGTGAATACCCTTGGGCCGCAACTGCTGCGCCAGCTCACCGGCGGTCGCGGGCTCGATCGTGGAATGGATCGCGATGACCGTCCCGGGCTTGGCGTGTTTGGCGAGTTGGCCCACCACCTCGCGCACCTGCTCGTCATTGAGCACGGTGACTTCGATGACATCGGCCGCTGAAACATCAGTGACGTCGTCCGCCAATTCGGCACCCAGTTCGGCGAACGGAGTCTTGGCCTCGGCCCGGACGTCGAACACGATCAATCCTCCCGGCCAGTCGGCGAGCCGCCTGGCCATCGGGGCACCCTGGTTGCCCAGCCCGATGTAGCCGACTTTGACCGAGTCGCTCATGAGCCCCGCCCTATTCTCTTCGCGCAAGCGCTCATCGGAAGATCTGTCCACCGTCGACGTTGAAGATCTGGCCGGTGATCCACTTGGCCTGATCGGACAGCAGGAATAGGCACATCCCGACCAGATCGTCGACTTCACCCATGCGCGACAACGGAATTCCCTTGACGATGTCGGCGACCATCTCCTGCGGCGTGGTGCTGCGGTTGGCTTCGGTGTTGATCGGGCCGGGCGCGATCGCGTTGATCCTGATGTTCTGGCCGCCGAGTTCGGTGGCCAGCTGCTGGGTGAGGCTGTTGACGCCGGCCTTGGCCAGGCCGTAGTAGTTCGAGTACAGCCACGCCGCCGTCGACGACTGGTTGATGATCGCACCGCCGCCGCGCTTGGCCATCTTCCGGTAGACCGCTCGGGTGCAGACCAGCGCGCCGTCGAGGTTCACGCTCATGAACTTCTTGTAATAGTCCCAGTCCACGGTGATCAGGAAGTCCAGCTTCATCCCGCCGAAGATGGCGGCATTGTTCACCAGGTAGTCGATACCGCCGAACTCGGCGAGGGTTTGATCCGCCATCGCCTTGGCCGAGGCCGGATCGCTGACGTCCACCGGCAGCGCGAGCGCATTACCGCCCTCGCCCTTGATACCGTCGGCCACCTTCTGGGCGCCCTCGGTGTTGATGTCGGCGACCACCACGGCCGCGCCCTCGCGGGCCAGCGCCTCGGCGTAGGCCTGGCCGATGCCGCCCCCCGCGCCGGTGACGATGGCCACCTTGTCGTCGAACTGTCCCATGCTCTCTCCTTTTCAGCGCCGAACGTGGAGTTGTTGTTGACTTTCGCCTCGATGAGCGCAACAACTCGACGCTCGCGAGTTGGCTAGACCGCTGTGGCAATGACTTTCAGCTCGAGGTATTCCTCGAAGCCGGCCAGCCCCATCTCCCGGCCGACGCCGGACTGCTTGTAACCGCCGAACGGCGCGTCGGCGGAGTACCACACCCCGCCGTTGACGTTTACGGTGCCGACCCGCAGCCGGTTCGCGACCCCCTGCGCACGCTCGGGATCACTGCTGAACACGGTGCCCGACAAGCCGTACGGCGAATCGTTGGCGATGCGGACCGCGTCGTCGTCACCGTCGTGGGCGATCACCGTCAGCACCGGACCGAAGATCTCTTCGCGCGCCACACGAGCGGAATTGTCCAGACCGGCGATCACCGTGGGCTCGATGAAGAACCCGGTGTCACGGTCGGCCGGGCGCCCACCGCCACAGGCGAACCGGCCGCCTTCGGTGATCGCGAGATCGAGGTAGGACTGCACCCGGTCGCGCTGACGCTCGGAAATGACCGGGCCGCAGATGGTTCCGGGATTGGTCGGGTCGCCTGGCTTGATGCCGCCCATCGTCGCCGCGGCCGCCTCGACCGCTTCGTCGTAGCGGGCCCGCGGCACCACCAGACGGGTGGTGATCGCGCACCCCTGACCGGCGTGCATCGAGGCGGTGAACGCCGCCATCGAGCACGCACCGCCCAGATCGGCGTCATCGAGCACCAGGAACGCCGATTTGCCGCCCAGCTCGAGGAATACCTTCTTGATGGTCGCCGCGCCGGCGGCCATCACGGCGCGGCCGGTGTTCGTGGAGCCGGTGAACGACACCATGTCGACACGCGGGTCGCTGGACAGCAGCGCACCCACCGAGTGGTCGTTCGAGGTGACGATGTTGACCACACCGGGCGGGATGTCGGTGTGCTCGGCAATCAGTTCGCCGAGAACTGCTGCACACCAAGGGGTATCGGGCGCGGGCTTGAGCACGATGGTGTTGCCTGCCGCCAGCGCGGGGCCGAGCTTGGCCAGGTTGATCTGGTGCGGGAAGTTCCACGGTGTGATGGCACCGACGACGCCGACGGCCTCGCGGGCAATGGTCCGCTGGGTCTTGATTCCCATCGGCGCCGCAACACCGAGATCCTGGCGCCACGAATAGTTCTCGGCGGTGTCGGCGCTGAACGACAGGTCTTCGACCGGTCCCTCCAGCTGCGCGGCCGAGGTCAGCATGCGCGGGGCACCCACCTCGGCCATCGTCATCTCGCGAAGTTCCTCGACGTGTTCCTTCATCGCGTCGCGGAGCTGGCGGATGCCGCGTACCCGCAGCTCGGTGTTGGTGGACCAGTCGGTGGTGTCGAAGGCGCGCCGTGCGGCGTCGATGGCACTGCTCATGTCGTCGGCGTCGGCGTCGGCGGCGGTACCCAGCACCTCTTCGGTCGCCGGATTGATCGTCGGGTATCTGCCGTTACCGCCCGGCACCAGCTTCCCGTCGATGAAGAGATCGCTGTTCTTATCGGCCGAAATCGCCATCCCGATTCCCGTCTGCTTCGTTGGACACGTGTCCGAGATTCCGTCATTCGCACCATAGCGGCAGACCCGGGCACGGTGCAAGAGCCTGACGGACCTCAAGCAAAGAAGCCCATTGAACTGGCATTTCGATGCCTACTCTTGCCTACCGGGACCAGGATCCGATAACTTGGACATGTGTCCAGCGATGCCGTGCTAGCCGTCACCCCCAGCGGTGACGACGTGCCGCGCAACCGCCGCCAGGAAGAGACGTTCCGCAAGGTGCTGCAGGCGGGCATGGAGATGCTGCGGGAGTCGTCCTACGCCGATCTCACGGTGCGCGCCGTCGCGGCCCGCGCCAAAGTGGCGCCGGCGACGGCCTATACCTACTTCTCGTCGAAGAACCACCTGATCGCCGAGGTCTACCTCGACCTGGTCCGCGACGTGCCCTACTTCACCGACGTCAACGACAGCCGGCTGCACCGAGTTCAACAGTCCCTGCGCAGCCTGGCCCTGGTGATCGCCGACGAACCCGAGTTCGCGGCGGCATGCACCACCGCAGTGCTGAGCAATGACGCCGGGGTGGTGCGGGTGCGGGACCGTATCGGTGCCGAAATCCACAAGCGGATCAAGTCGGCGCTGGGCCCGGACGCCGATCCGAAGATCGTGTCCGCACTGGAGATGACCTACTTCGGCGCGCTCGTGCACGCCGGCAGCGGCACCATGAGCTACCGCGAGGTCGCCGACCGGATGGAATACGTCGTGAGCCTTATCTTGGGAGAAAATCAATGAGCGTGCAGAGTCCGGATACCGTGCTGGACCCGTACAACTACGACTTCCACGAGGATCCCTACCCGTACTACAAGCGGCTGCGCGACGAGGCGCCGCTGTACTACAACGAGGAACTGAAGTTCTGGGCGCTCTCCCGGCACGCCGACGTACTGCAGGGATTCCGTAACAGCACGACGCTGTCCAACAAGTACGGCGTCTCGCTGGATCCGGCATCACGCGGCCCGCATGCCTCCAAGACCATGTCGTTCCTGGCGATGGACGACCCGGCCCACTTGCGGCTGCGGACCCTGGTTTCGAAAGGCTTCACTCCCAGGCGGATTCGTGAGCTCGAGCCTCGGGTCACCGAAATCGCCACCAAACATCTCGACGCCATGATGGAGAAGGCCGCCGCCGGCGAGACGGTGGACTACGTCGACGAGTTCGCGGGCAAGCTTCCGATGGACGTCATCTCCGAACTGATGGGGGTGCCGGAAGCCGACCGCGTTCAGGTGCGCGCCTGGGCCGACGGTGTGATGCACCGTGACGAGGGTGTCACCGACGTTCCTCCGGAGGCGGTCGAGGCGTCGCTGAACCTGATCGTCTACTACCAGGCGATGGTCGAGGAGCGGCGAAAGAATCCGACCGAGGACCTGACGTCAGCACTGCTGGAGGCCGAGATCGACGGGGATCGCCTCACTGACGACGAGGTACTGGGCTTCATGTTCCTGATGGTCATCGCCGGCAACGAGACCACCACCAAACTGCTTGCCAATGCCGCATTCTGGGGGCACAAGAACCCCGACCAGCTGTCCGAGGTCTACGCCGACCTGTCGCGGGTGCCGCTCTGGGTGGAAGAGACGCTGCGTTATGACACCTCCAGCCAGATCCTGGCCCGCACCGTGGTGGGCGAGCTGACCCTGTACGACACCGTGATTCCCGATGGGGACGTGGTCCTGCTCCTTCCGGGATCGGCCCACCGCGACGAGCGCGCGTTCGACAGGCCCGACGACTACCTCATCGGCCGCGACATCGGCGCCAAGCTCCAGAGCTTCGGCAGCGGTGCACACTTCTGCCTCGGCGCGCATCTGGCCCGCATGGAGGCGCGAGTTGCCTTGGAAGAACTGTTCAAACGCATCCGCGGCTATGAAGTCGATGAGGCGCACTCGGTGCGCGTCCACTCCAGCAACGTCCGTGGTTTCGCCCATCTGCCCATCACAGTGCAGCCTCGCTAGAAGGACGCACCGAAAGGTTCCCGAATGCCCCGTTTCGCTCCCCTTCCCGACCGCAGGCCCGCCATCGTCGCCGGCGCCTCATCCGGTATCGGTGAGGCGACCGCCATTGAGCTCGCCGCACGCGGGTTCCCGGTCGCCCTCGGTGCACGCCGCGTCGAGAAACTCACCGACATCGTCGGCAAGATCAACGCCGACGGTGGTGAGGCCGTCGGATTCCACCTCGACGTCACCGACCCCAACTCGGTGAAATCCTTTGTCGCCCAGTCAACCGATGCACTGGGCGACATCGAGGTCCTGGTGGCCGGCGCCGGCGACACTTACTTCGGCAAGCTCGACGAGATCACCAGCGACGAATTCGAATCGCAGTTGCAGATCCACCTGGTCGGCGCTTTCCGATTGGCCAATGCGGTGCTGCCCGGGATGCTGCAACGCCAGCGCGGCGACCTGATCTTCGTGGGATCCGATGTCTCGCTGCGGCAGCGTCCGCACATGGGCGCCTACGGCGCGGCCAAGGCCGCGCTGGTCGCCATGGTGAACAACTTCCAGATGGAACTCGAAGGCACCGGCGTTCGCGCGTCGATCGTGCATCCCGGCCCGACCAAGACCTCGATGGGCTGGAGCCTGCCCGCCGAGAAAATCGGCCCCGCACTGGAGGATTGGGCTAAGTGGGGACAGGCCCGCCACGACTACTTCCTGCGCGCAGCAGATCTCGCGCGGGCCATCACGTTCGTCGCGGAGACGCCACGCGGCGGGTTCATCGCCAACATGGAGCTTCAGCCCGAAGCTCCGCTGGCCGACAACAAGGACCGCCAGAAACTTGCCCTGGGCGAGGAAGGAATGCCATCGTGACCAACCCATCAGCCACCAAAGAGGTACCGCGCGTTTCGGGTGGCGAAGAGGAACACGGCCACCTCGAGGAGTTCCGCACCGACCCGATCGGCCTGATGAAGCGCATCCGCGAGGAGTGCGGCGACCTCGGCTGGTTCCAGCTTGCCGACAAGCAGGTGATCCTGCTTACCGGCTCCGAGGCAAACGAGTTCTTCTTCCGGTCCAGCGACAGCGACCTGAATCAGGCCGAGGCGTACCCGTTCATGACACCGATCTTCGGCGAGGGCGTCGTGTTCGACGCCGATCCGGAGCGCCGCGCGGAGATGCTGCACAACACTGCGCTGCGTGGCGAGCAGATGAAGGGCCACGCCACCACGATCGAGAACGAAGTGCGCCGGATGATCGAGAATTGGGGCGAGGAAGGCGAAATCGATCTGCTGGAGTTCTTCGCCGAGCTCACCATCTACACCTCCACGGCCTGCCTGATCGGGGTGAAGTTCCGCAACCAGCTCGACTCCCGGTTCGCGAACTACTACCACCTTCTCGAGCGTGGCACCGACCCGCTCTGCTACGTCGACCCCTACCTGCCGATCGAGAGCTTCCGCATCCGCGACGAAGCCCGTGCCGGCCTGGTCGAACTGGTGCAGGAAGTGATGAATGGCCGGATCGCCAACCCGCCCAAGGACAAGAGCGACCGCGACATGCTCGACGTCCTGGTGTCGATCAAGGACGACGAGGGCAATCCGCGGTTCACGGCCAACGAGATCACCGGCATGTTCATCTCGCTGATGTTCGCCGGGCACCACACCAGCTCGGGAACCTCGTCGTGGACCCTGATCGAACTGCTGCGCCACCCTGACTTCTACGCCAAGGTTCAGCAGGAGCTCGACGAGCTCTACTCCGACGGCCAAGAGGTGAGTTTCCATGCGCTGCGCCAGATCCCGAATCTGGACAACGCGCTCAAGGAGACCCTGCGGTTGCATCCGCCGCTGATCATCCTGATGCGGGTCGCCCAGGACGAGTTCGAGGTGGAGGGTTACCCGATCCACAAGGGCCAGATGGTCGCCGCCTCACCGGCGATCTCCAACCGCATCCCGGAGGACTTCCCCGATCCGGACGCCTTCTACCCCGATCGGTATGAGAAGCCCCGGCAGGAGGACATCGTCAACCGCTGGACCTGGATTCCGTTCGGTGCGGGCAAGCACCGGTGCGTGGGTGCGGCGTTCGCGCAGATGCAGATAAAGGCGATCTTCTCGGTTCTGTTGCGCGAGTACGAGTTCGAGATGGCGCAACCGCCGGAGTCCTACCGTAACGACCATTCCAAGATGGTGGTCCAGCTGGCCCGGCCGGCGAAGGTCCGCTACCGCAAGCGCGTCAAGGCTTGATCGAGGTGGGCTGCTACCGCGTGGTACTCGACGAGGACCTGTGCCAGGGGCACGCCATGTGCGAACTGGAGGCGCCCGACGTCTTCAAGGTGCCCAAGCGCGGCGTCGTCAAGATAGTCGATCCCGAGCCACCCGACGAGATGCGCGACGACGTCGAACGAGCCATCGAAATGTGTCCCACCCGAGCACTATCCATCGTAGAGAAAGAGGACTGACATGGCGTCAAGAGAACAGCTCGACGACTGGGTCGAGCGCTGGCTGCAGGCCAACAAGGACTCCGAAGCGGCAGGCGACTGGACGAATCTGGCCGAGTTCTACACCGAGGACGCCACCTACGGCTGGAACATCGGGCCCAAGGAAGACGTCATGTGCGTCGGCAAGGACCAGATCCGCGACGTCGCACTCGGCCTGGAGATGGAAGGCCTGGAGAACTGGGTCTACGAATACCAGAAGGTGCTCGTCGACGAGAAGCAGAACGAGATCGTCGGCTTCTGGAAGCAGATCGCGAACAAGTCCGACGGCACCCGCGACGAGATCTATGGCATCGGCGGCAGCTGGTTCCGATTGAACGACGATCTGCTGATCGAGTGGCAGCGTGACTTCTTCGACTTCGGCCATGTGCAGAAGGCGTTCGTCAAGCTGATCTCCTCGGGCGATCTGACCTCCACCATGCAGAAGCGCATCGAGCGCAGCGTCGCGGGTGAGAAGCTCCCGGGTTATTACCCCCTCGGTGAGGCTCCCGTCCCGATCTGGTGAATACTCGACACCTGTCAAGTAATCGGCCCCCGGCAGTGACTTACGAAGTGACGGAGGTCATAATGGTCAGCAGGACAGGAACACGTTCTAATTCTTGCCTAGATTGACCATCCGGCGTGGCCGGCCGCCCCGGAGACCGCCGGGGTCGGGTTTTGCGAGTGGAGGTTCGCTGTGAAGACAAAAGGTGCTCTCATCTGGGAGTTCAACCAACCATGGTCGATCGAGGAAATCGAGATCGGCGACCCGGTCAAGGACGAAGTCAAGATCCAGATGGAAGCTTCGGGCATGTGCCACAGCGACCACCACCTGGTCACCGGCGACATCCCGATGGCCGGCTTCCCGGTGCTCGGCGGCCATGAGGGCGCCGGCATCGTCACCGAGGTCGGCCCCGGCGTCGACCATCTGGCCCCCGGCGATCACGTGGTGCTGTCGTTCATCCCGTCGTGTGGCGAGTGTCCGGCCTGCCAGGAGGGGTTGCGCAACCTCTGCGACCTGGGCGCAGGCCTGCTTGCCGGCACCGCAGTATCCGACGGCACGCACCGCATCCACGCCGTCAAGAACGGTCAGCCGGTCATCCCGATGACGTTGCTGGGCACCTTCAGCCCGTACATGGTGGTGCACAAGAGCTCGGTAGTGAAGATCGACCCGTCCATCCCGTTCGAGGTCGCCTGCCTGGTGGGCTGCGGCGTCACGACGGGCTACGGCTCGGCCGTCCGCAGCGGCGACGTCCGCCCCGGCGAGGACGTCGTGATCGTCGGCGTCGGCGGCGTCGGCACCGGCGCCCTGCAGGGTGCGCTCAACGCCGGCGCGCGGAACATCTTCGCCGTCGACCCGGTCGAGTTCAAGCGCGACAACGCGCTGAAGTTCGGCGCCACCCACGCCTACCCCGACATCTTCAGTGCGATGGCGGGGGTCGCCGAGGTCACCCAGGGACGGATGGCGCACAAGACCATCGTGACCGTGGGCGAGCTCAAGGGTGAGGACATCGACCACTACATGAACATCACCGCCAAGGGCGGCACCGTGGTGGCTACCGCTGTGGCGAACATGGCCAGCAGCGACGTCACGTTGAACCTGGCGATGCTCACTCTGATGCAGAAGCGCCTGCAGGGCACCATCTTCGGTGGCGGCAACCCGCACTATGACATCCCGCAGCTGCTGTCGATGTACAAGGCGGGCAAGCTCAATCTCGACGACATGGTCACCCGGCAGTACAAGCTCGAGCAGATCAACGACGGTTACAAGGACATGCTCGAAGGCCGCAACATCCGCGGCGTTATCCGCTACACCGACGAGGACCGCTGATCTTCGCGTGTCGTCGGAGGACCTTCCGGGCCGTGCCCGCCTTGCCCACCGGCGCGGGCACGGCCCGGAATTCATAGAAGGAGAACCGATGTCCACGACCACCGAACAGACCCCGGCTCTGGCCGCATCGCAGGCATCCTGGCGGTGCGTGATGTCGCACGATCGCGAAGGCTGGCTGGCCCTGATGGCCGACGATGTCGTGATCGAGGATCCGATCGGGCCGGCCATCACCAACCCCGACGGAAACGGTGTGCGGGGCAAGGCCGCGGTCGCGGATTTCTACGATGCGAACATCGCGATCAACAATCTTCGCGTCACCTGCGAAGAGACGTTTCCGTCCAGTTCCCCGAACGAGGTCGCCCATATCCTGGTGCTGCGCAGCCAGTTCGAGGGTGGCATCACAAGTACGGTGCGTGGCGTGTTCACCTACCACGTCAACGACGCCGGCCTGATCGCCAACATGCGCGGCTACTGGAACATGGACGGCATGCAGTTCGGTCAGGCTCCTGCCGACAGTGAGTGATCGGCCACTGGCCGGATTCGGCGCCGTCGTCGTCGGCGGTTCCCGTGGCATAGGTGCCGCTGTTTCGGCATTGCTGGCCGAGTGCGGCGCGAGTGTTGTGGTCAACGGTCGCGACGAGTCAGCTGCCGAAACGACGGTGGCCGCCATCACCCAGGCCGGCGGCCGGGCCGTCGCGCATGCGGGTTCGGCTGCCGACGAGACTGTCGCCGAAGAGCTGATGACGTTGTGCGAGAACGAGTTCGGCGCGGTTGATGCATTGGTCAACTGTGCGGGTGCGCCCGAACCGCCCGGCTCGTCGATACTGTCCGTCACACCCGCTGAGTTCCGCGATCTGCTCGACATCCACCTCGGCACCACGTTCGCGACCTGCCGGGCGGCCGCACCCAGGATGGTGGCCCGTCGTCGCGGCGCGATCGTCAACACCAGTTCCTTTGCCTTCCTTGGCGATTACGGCGGCACCGGATATCCGGCGGGCAAGGGTGCGGTGAACGGCCTGACGATGGCCATCGCGGCAGAGCTGGCCGAGCACGGCGTGCGCGCAAACGTGGTGTGTCCCGGCGCCAAGACCCGGCTGTCCTCCGGGTCGGATTTCGAGGGGCAGATCGAATCGCTGCGTCAGCGCGGCATCCTCGACGACGTCAGCGCGCAGGGCGCGCTCGATGCCGCACCGCCGGAGTACGTCGCCCCGCTGTACGCATACCTGGTCAGCGACCTGGCCGGCAAGGTCACCGGCCAGATCCTCATCGCCGCCGGGGGTTTCGTCGGTCGGTTCGACAAACCCTCCCCCGCGTTCATCAATTACCGGGATCACCACGACTCACCGCCGTGGACGGTCAGTGAGATCGCGGCGATGCTGGGCTGAGCTAGGCCGTCAGGTCGTAGATCGGCATCCTGCCGACCCGCGTAGCGCCGAACACCCGCCGCAGCGCCACCCATCGCACGAGCGTGGCGAGCAGGTTGGCCACCACAAGCACGGACAGTTCGGCAGCCCTGCCGACCATCGGATCGAAGCGGTGTAGCAGATACAGCGAGCCGCTGGTGATGGCGAGCCCGAATCCGAAGATCAGCAGACCCTGAACGTGATGGCGAGCGACTCCGGTGCGGCCGCGGATGCCGAAGGTGAACGCCCGGTTGGCGGCGGTGTTGGCCAGCGCGGTCAGCAGTAGCGCGGTCAGGTTGGCGGCCTGGGCGCCCAAGGCCGGGTGCAGCGAAAGATACAGCAGCGCAAAGGCAATGGTGCTGGCGATGCCGATCAGGCCGAAGCGCAGCAGCTGCCCGACCATGCCGCGGGGCACGCCGGGCACCAGCGGCTCGCGACCGAGCGCTGCCTGCAGATCGCGCAGGGGCAGCGAGCCGGTGGTCAGCGCCCGGCCCACTCGCCAGCAGCCCTTGAGGTCTTCGACGGCGGTGGCGACGATGTCGACACGAGAATCGGGGTCGTCGATCCAGTCGACCGGCACCTCGTGGATGCGCAGGCCGGCCTTCTCGGCCAGCACCAGCAGTTCGGTGTCGAAGAACCAGCCGGTGTCGGAGACCAGCGGCAGCAGCCGGCGTGCGACGTCGGCGCGCAACGCCTTGAACCCGCATTGGGCGTCGGAGAAGCGGGCATCGAGCAGGCCGCGCAAGAGCAGGTTGTAACCGCGAGACACCACTTCGCGCTTGATGCCCCGCACGACCCGAGAGGAGGCGGCCAGCCGGGACCCGATGGCGATGTCGGAATGCCCGGACACCAACGGGGCGACCAAGGGCATCAGCGCGGACAGATGCGTCGACAAGTCGACATCCATGTAGGCGACCACCTCGGCCGATGACGAGGACCATGCCGCGGCGAGCGCGCCGCCGCGGCCCTTGGCGTCGAGATGGATCACCTCGACGTCGGGCAGGTCGTCGGCCAGTCGACGCGCCACCGCCAGAGTGCCGTCAGTACTTGCGTTGTCCGCGACCACGATTCGGGTCCGGTACGGCACCTCGTCGAGCAGGAACCGGTGAAGCCGCCGTACGCAGGAGCCAACGTCGTGTTCCTCGTTGTGCACCGGGATGACGATGTCGAGAATGTAGTGACCCCGGACGCCGATCGGAGCAATGCGCTGCTCGTCGGTCATGACGATGATGTTCGCGCCCCAAGCTGCCGTACCACTGCGCCGCATCTGAGGAGTTGCTGTGTGCCAGCTCCATAACGGGCTGCGCGCGGCTACTCATATGCTTGGGCTCATGGCCTCCGTCTTCTCCAAGATCATCAGCGGCGAACTGCCGGGACGATTCGTCTACTCCGACGACGAGGTCGTCGCCTTCCTGACCATCGAGCCGATGACGCCAGGGCACACGTTGGTGGTTCCGCGCGCTGAGGTCGACAACTGGCAGGACGTCGAGCCGGCGGTGTTCAACAAGGTGATGGCGGTGTCGCAGAAGATCGGTAAGGCGGTCTGCGCCGCGTTCGGCGCCGAGCGGTCCGGGCTGATCATCGCCGGACTGGAAGTGCCACATCTGCACGTGCACGTGTTCCCGGCGCGCAATCTGTCCGACTTCGGTTTTGCCAACGTCGACCGCAACCCGTCGTCGGAGTCGCTCGACCAGGCGCAGGCCAAGATCAAGGCCGCGCTGGCCGAACTCGGCTAGACGCCTGGGGAGACCGGGGCCGGCACGTCGGCGATGCGCGGCAGGCTGACCCGGAAGCAGCAGCCCTGTCCGGGCGCGGTCGCCACCGTGACCCGGCCACCGTGGGCGTCGACCAGCGAGTCGACGATCGACAACCCCAGCCCGGTGCCGCCACTGGCGCGGGCGCGCGACGAGTCGGTGCGGTAGAAGCGCTCGAACACCCGCCGCGCGTCTTCGGGCGTCATGCCCGGCCCTTCGTCGGCGACCTCGAGGACCGCGTCGTCGGGAAGCGTGCCGACGCGGACCGTGATCCGCGCCGTCTCCGGGGTGTGCTGCAACGCGTTGGCCACCAGGTTGCCCAGAACCTGGCGCAGTCGGGCCTCGTCGCCGATGACCTCGGGGGTACCCGGGCCGTCGAAAACCTCCATGGTGATGGTGCGTTTCGGGGCGATCGAGCGGGCGTCGTGCACGGCGTCGGTGGCCAGGGCCAGCAGGTCGACCCGGCGTTGTTCAAGCGGGCGCTGGGCATCGAGGCGGGCCAACAACAGCAAATCGTCGACCAGCAGACCCATCCGGCGGGATTCACTTTCGATGCGGGACATGATCATCTCGACGTCGCGGGCCGCGCCCTGCCGGTAGAGCTCGGCGAATCCGCGGATGGTTGTCAGCGGCGTCCGCAGTTCATGGCTGGCGTCGGTGATGAACCGCCGCATCCGTTCCTCGGAGGTGCGCGCCTTCTCGGCGGAGTCCACCGATGACGCCATCGCGGTCTGGATCTGAGCGAGCATGCCGTTGAGCGCGAGGGACAACCGGCCGACCTCGGTACGCGGATCACGTTCGGGCACACGGCGATCCAGCTGCCCGGCAGCGATCGCGGCGGCGGTCTTCTCGACTTCGACCAGCGGCCGCAGGCTGCGGTGCACCACCCAGTAGCCGGCGACGCCGAGGATCACCAGGACGGCAGCGCCGATCGCGACCTGCGACCAGGCGAGGCTGCGGACGGTGGATTGGATGTCGGACATGTCGACGGCGACGGTGGTCAGCTCGCCGCCCGGGCCGCGCACCGACACTGCGCGCCACTCGACCGGGGAGTGTTCCAGCGAGCCGACGGTCACCGGTACCGGGCCTACGTCGTTGTCGTCGGGCAGCGCCGGTTCGGCGTCGCGGTCATTGACGGCCATCCAGATGTGGCCGTCGGCGTCGACGCCACGGACGTAGAAGTTCGACGGCGGGCGGGCCGGGTTCGGTTCCTCGTCGGGCGGGGGCATCCGGCGCGGAGCCTGCGCCCACCCTCGGGAGGCATCGAGCAGCGTCTGGTCGGCGCGGTTGACGAGGTCGTGCTGGAGCGTCGAGGTGACGGCGATCCCGGAGGCGAGCAGACCGCATCCAACGAGCAGCAGCATGGCGGCCACCAGGCCGACTCTCAGCGGCAGGGCTCGGTGGTACGCACTGGGCATTTCTCTATTGTTCGCGCCGATCGGCGCGACGCGCCGGATTACCGCGGCTCCCGCAGCACGTATCCGACGCCGCGCAGGGTGTGCAGGAGGCGCTTCTCGCCAGTGTCGATCTTGCGACGCAGGTAGGAGACGTACGACTCGACCACGTTGACGTCACCACCGAAGTCATAGCGCCACACGTGGTCGAGGATCTTGGGCTTGCTCAGTACGGTGCCGGCGTTGATGACGAAATAGCGCAGCAGGGTGAACTCGGTGGGTGACAGCGACACCGGTTCGCCGGCCTTCCACACCTCGTGAGTGTCCTCGTCGAGTTCGATGTCGGCAAAACTCAGCCGCGAATTGCGCGGCTCTTCGACGCCCTTGCCGGCGCGGCGCAAGATCACTCGCAGCCGGGCGACGACCTCTTCGAGGCTGAACGGCTTGGTGACGTAGTCGTCGCCGCCCAGGGTGAGGCCGGCGATCTTGTCCTGCAGGCTGTCGCGCGCAGTGAGGAAGAGGGCGGGCGCGTCGATGCCGTCGGCGCGCAGGCGGCGCAGCACACCGAATCCGTCCATGCCGGGCATCATCACGTCGAGGATGACGGCGTCGGGACGTACCTCCCGAGCGCGGTCGAGGGCCGCCGGGCCGCTGGATGCGGTGTGGACTTCGAAGCCCTGGAATTTCAGGCTTACCGACAGGAGTTCCACGATGTTGGTCTCGTCGTCAACGACGAGGACACGTGCCTCGGGCTTGGTTTCGGGTGCTACAGGTGCGGCCATGCTGACAATTTCCTCTCACATTGGTGAACCCACGCTGCCTAGGCGCTGTGAGATTCCTGTGAGTTGGTTTTCCATCGGTTTAGCCGATACCTGCGGTTACAAACTTTTCTCGCTCCTACACTTGTGAAATGGACCTGGCGAAGACCTTGGCTGGCATCGCGAGCGCACCGGTGAGGCTGGGACTGGTCGCGGCCGAGACCGGGCTCGATGTCGCAAAAGCGGGCCTTGACCTGACCAAACAAGCGTTGGGCGAGGCCGGGGTGTCGCCATCGCCCAACTCCGTTGCCCAGATGTTCGGCCTGGAGGACACCATCGCGCGGGCGAACAAGCTCGCCCAGCTGCTCGACGACGACGCCCCGCTGGGACGGGCGTTGGCTCCGGACGGTCCGCTGGACCGGCTCATGCGCCCGGGCGGCCTGATCGACCGGATGACCGCGCCCGACGGGGTCCTCGACCGGCTGACCGCCGAGGGTGGCGGGCTGGATCGGTCGCTGGCGCCGGGCGGACTGGTCGACCAGCTGCTCGACGAGGACGGACTGATCGAACGACTCCTTGGCGAGGAAGGGCTGGCCGATCGGCTGATGGCCGAAGGCGGACTGGTCGAGAAGCTGACGGCCCGCAACGGACCTTTGGAGCAGCTCGCCGACGTCGCCGACACTTTGAATCGGTTGGCTCCGGGCCTCGAGGCGCTGGCGCCGACCATCGAGACGCTGCGGGAGGCGGTCACCACGTTGAGTCTGGTGGTCAACCCGCTGAGCAATATCGCCGACCGCATTCCGATCCCGGGCCGCCGGCGCAGTTACACCCCGCCGCGCACGATCAATTCCGAACGGGTGCGTAGCGAGCGGATGGTCATCGACGACGACGAGCAGTGAGTTCGCTAGTCTGTGAGACGGTTCAGGCCAGAAGGTCTGCCATGCCCCCTTAGCTCAGTGGCTAGAGCGACGCCCTTGTAATGCGTAGGTCATCGGTTCAATCCCGATAGGGGGCTCCAGATTCTCGTTGTCAGAGCGTATCTGCACAGCTAGTCGCCCCAATCGGAATCCGCGCAGGCTAGAGCCTGAGCCACTGAGGCCTCATGCTGGCGGGACTCAAGTCGGTTCTCCAGCGCCTTCCCATCAGTAAGACTGGCCGTTCACGTACCGCTGACGCCGGTAGTGGCGACCGCTACCGCGATTCTTTGCCTTGAATGTGGGCAGTTGACTGTCGCAGTTGGCGACGTACAAGGGCCGCAACCGTGGCAGGGGACGCTTCACCCCGCAGGCAGCGGTACGCCAACGGCCAGACGTACTAGGCGTCGCTCGACGCCATGACGACGCGGTTTCGCCCGCTCTGTTTGGCTTGGTAGAGCGCGCGGTCCGCGGCGTGCAGCAGGTCCTTTGGCGACGTGGTGTCGGCGTCGGTCGCCGCGACGCCGATGCTGATCGATATCTGCCGCTTCGGCCATGGCGCGCGTTGCACGGCGCGACGGAACCTTTCGCCGAGCACGAAAGCCCCTTTGCAGGTGGTCTCGGGCAGCACAACGGCGAATTCCTCACCGCCATAACGGAATAGCGAATCCGAGATCCTCAGTTCGGAGTGCAGCAGGTGCGCCACGGCCCGCAGAACCTCGTCGCCGGACGGATGCCCGAACTCGTCATTGAACGTCTTGAAGTGATCGACGTCGATCATGAGCAGAGATACCGTGGTGCCGCGACTCTGCGCCCGAATGCATTCCTCGTCCAGCGTGAGGTCGAAAGAGCGCCGGTTCTTCACGCCGGTCAGGACATCGGTGACCGATTGGGATTCGAGGTGCACCCGCACCTTCTCGATGTCCCGCTGATACTCCTGCAGCAGCTCTACGTACTTCTCCTGGTCCAGCACCGCTTGCTCCAGCGTCGCAATGCTGCGGCGTAACTCCAGCTGGACGATGATCTCGCGGGACAGGATCTCGAGAGCTTCCCGCTGAGTGTCGGTGAGCGTTCGTGGCTGCCGATCGATCACACAGATCGTGCCGAGCGCCTCTCCGGTCGGCGCCACCAGCGGCGCCCCCGCGTAGAAGCGGATGCCCGGATCTCCGGTCACCAAGGGGTTGGTCGCGAAGCGTTCGTCAGCGGTTGCGTCTTCGACGGTCATCACGTCGTTGGGGTTCATGATCGCGTGTGCGCAGAATGCCTGCGAACGTGGAGTTTCGCCGACGCTGAGACCGATGTTGGCTTTGAACCATTGCCGCTGCTCGTCCAGCAATGTGATCAGCGCTATCGGCGTGCCGCAGATCGCCGACGCCAGCTTCGCGAAGTCGTCGTAGGCCTGCTCCGGCAACGAATCCATGATGTTGTAGTCCGCGAGAACGTTGAGTCGGTCGCCCTCGTTGGCGGGTATCGGGAAAGCAGCCTCCAACATGTGCGCCCCCATGGTCTGTCTCAACGTCGCTGTTGCCTTTCAGCTACCCCGAAACGGGCACCTTGAACGCGCTGGGGGTCAGACGTGAGATTCGTGCTGACAGCGCATATCCAGCGTGTTCGTGGCGGCAGGATCCGGCACCCCACAGTAGGTCATCGGCGAAGCACTGATGATGGAATCCAGCAAGGCGGCGAGCGTCACGCCAGCGCCGCTCGCTCGACGTCGAGCAATTGCTCACCACGCCGTTCCTCGTCGTACGCCCTGCGTCCGCCGCGAATTCCGAAGAGCCGCTTGGATATCAGCAGATAGACGACGGCGGCCACGTTGATCGCGAATGCTCCCGCACGGGTGAATGTGACGCCCTTGACCGCCAGGTCGTAGACCTCGAGCGGCAGGAATATCGACGTCGCGATCACGGCGAAGTACTCTCCCCAGCGCTTCAGCAACCACAGCCCGATGCCCTCGACGAGCTCGAGCAGGGCGTAGACGAGCAGCGCGAAGAACACCAACATCAGCGTGCTGGGTTTGGCGGCCAGCGCCTTCTCCAATTCGTGCACCGCGGTCATCTGATCGACCTTGATTCCGGAGGACCGAAGTAGTGGCAGGTCTCGCTCGACGGTGGCCTGCAGAGACCCCTGCGCCCCACGGAATTTCCACACCGCCCACGCGGCAAGGGCAATCAGCAGCGCCCTGACCCACCGTTCCACAGCCAGTGCCCGCACGATGAACGCCTGTCGCAACGCCCGACCTCGCAGGACAAGCGGCGCGTGGTCGGCGGGACCGCAGCCATGCGGAGGCCCCACGACGAATACGCCACACCGCAGGCAGCGCCACACCTCTCCGAGTCCGGTGTTGCCGCTCAGCCGCTCGGCGAGGGCGGCATCGTCGGGCGCGTACGTGATGTGCCCATGCCGCGCACAGGTGAACAACTCCCACCGTGCGCCGACGGTCTTCCGCTGCTGGTTTGGCGTCATCACCCCATCATGGCTTCACGGCATCAAGCAGGTGCCCGGTCAGCCACCCCGCGCGGGCTCCCCCTATCGGTCGCGCGCTGATCCACGGGATCGACGGCAAACGCCGCACCCCATGTCCCACAGAGGATTTGATCCGGCGACAGCGTTTCATGCCGCCACCCGTGGCTGCGATCCAGCTGATGACGATGATGCATCTGTTCATCGACGTTCTCATCGTCGATCAGCTCGGCCTGAAGAACACACGGATCGACATCTTCGACGACGGTTGGCATGAGCTGTGGAAGGCGATCGTCGGCGACGACATCAGCGATGACGACGCGACAGCATTGATGCATCGAGACGACATCCGCGCCGGCTTCTACGACGCGATGAACGCCCTGCAGGGCAGATACGGCACGTATTACGTGGGCAGTGTGATGAACATGGAAACCGTCGAGCACACCGCCCAGTTCTCGACCGATCTGGGGACCATCACTTCTGAGGTGGCTTTTTGCCGCGATCGAACGGACTTCGCGTGTAACCGTTCCCCCGGGCGCTTGCGTAGCTTAATATTCGCTGAGAAAGCAAACGGGCGCTCAGCCGCATCGCCGGCTTGGCATCCATATCGGGGGGTTTGCCTGAAGTCCGCCGACTTCACGGGCAACAGACGTACAAAGGCGGTACTTCCATGGCAAATGTCCAGCGTAGTGCACGAGCTGGCGCGGCAGCCGTCGCGCTTGGCCTGTCCCTGGTCTGGCCGACCGTGGCCATTGCCAGCGCAGACGCCCCGGATGCGGATTCGTCCTCGGTTTCGGCCGGGCCGGCAAAGGCGAGCAGCGGCACCGGGCACTCGGCTCGCACCGCCAAGACGACACAGGACGGCTCCAAGTCGTCGTCGAAGACCGCCGCGGCCGCTCGCAAGGCCGCGTCAGCGGCGCGCATTCAGGCGAGCACCCCCGGTGCGGCCGCGACCGAGAGCGCTGCCGACAAGCCCAAGGCGCAGTCAAGCCGGTCGGTTTCGGACACGACATCGTCCGCGACGTCTTCCGCGACCGCTGAGGCCGACTCCTCCGCCTCAGCGCAGACGACGGACAGCCAGCAGACGACCACCACCTCCAGCACCCAAGCGGTGACCGAAGCGTCGACCACTCCGACCGCGGCCACCACGACGGCGACGATCACCGCGTTGCGCGTGCCGACTGCCAGCGCGTCCCCCGCCGATGTGATCACCGGTTTCTTCGGCTCGATCCAGGGACTTTTCGAGGGTGCCGCGCTCCTGGTGCGCCGCACATTCTTCAACGAGGCGCCGAGCGTCGCGCCGGTTCAGCTCACCGGGGACACGACAGGGCCGATCACGGGAAACGTCGGCGCAGTCGATCCCGAGGGCGATCAGCTCGTCTACCAGGTGACCCAACAAGCCCACTACGGCCAAGTGGTGGTCAACTCCGACGGCACCTACACCTACACACCGAATGCGAACTTCAAGGGTGTTGACTCGTTCGTAGTCGCCGCGACGGACACCGGTCTGCACATCAACCTGCTCAACTGGTTCCGTGAGCCCAGCACGTTCGGCGCCGGCGGCATTTACCAGGAACCCGCCAACTCCCCCAAGATCACGTACTCGTTCACCTACGGAAACGGGTCGCAATTCTGGTCGAGCGCTGCCCGAGCCGAGTTGGCGGCGACGGCCATCTACCTGTCGAGCTATTTCGATCCTCAGTACGACGTCACCCTGACCTACGCGGTCACCGGCCAGTACTCGCTGGGCGGTTCGACCCTCGCCTCGGCCGGCAGTGATCTCGTCAGCGAAAGCGGTTTCTCGACCACCGTCGTGCAGGAGAAAATCCTCACCGGCGTGGACTCCAACGGGGCGGCCGCCGACGGCACGATCGACTGGAACTTCGGCTACGGCTGGGGCTACTTCGCCACCGTGCCCGCCGGAAGCTACGACTTCCAGTCCACCGCGATGCACGAGCTGCTGCACACCTACGGGTTCCTGTCGGTCGTGGACAGCGCCGGCAACAACACGGTCCAGAACTGGACCGACTTCGACCGGTTCATGGTGACCAAGAACGGAACGTCGGTGTTCAACGGCACTGCCTTCAACACCGCGTACAACCCGAATCTGACCGGCGGCAACACCGGCAACGGGATGTACTTCGGCGGCACCAACGCGAAGGCCGCCAACGGTGGCAACCCGGTGCCGCTGTACAGCCCGAACCCGTGGGAATCCGGCAGCTCGATGTCACACCTCGACGACAACACGTACACCGGTGCCAACGAGAAACTGATGAACGCGTCGTCCGACACCGGACTGGGCGTGCGGACACTGAGCGCAATCGAGATCGGAATCATGAAGGACCTCGGCTACACGATGGTGTCGTCGTCCCCGACCATTGCCGTGCTGTTCATCGGACTGATGCTCGTCCGCCGCCGCAGGCGCCCTGTGAGCGCCTGACCTCAGTTGTTGCTGCTGGGGCAGGACAGCGTCAGGAACACGGTGGTGTTGGCCGGCGGGTGATCGCCGCGCAAACCGTCGACCCCGATGATCTTGCACGCCGACAGCGTGCTGTTCTTGTCGCCATCGCCGATGTTGACCTGAACGACGTACCCCTGGCTTTGCAGCGCAAGAATTCCGTCCGCCGCGTTCTGGTTCTGGTTGAACGCACGCGGCGGCATCGGCAGCACACCCTTCTCCGTCGGAGAAGGCGCCGGCTTGCTTGTCGAGGCACTGCTTGAGGTGGTTGAGGTCGGGCTCTCCTTGGATGACTGGCCGCAGCCCGCCGAAAGACCCACTACCGCAACGACTGCCAGAAAGCCGCCGGCAAGCGTGAGCTGACGTGAAACCATGACCGACCGATTCGTGCCCTGCTTGATCATGCCGCAAAACCTATCGGTCGGCGCCGGACAGTCAAACCCGATGAGCCGATCTGCGTACCCACGTCAAGAAATGTTCGCCCACGCGCAACCTTCCCGACATCACCATCCGAACGCACGCCCGCTGATAGTGTCCGTCGAATCAGCGGGGGTGCGGCGACGATGCTCATGGGGTCAACGCGGACACGACGGGTGGCTTGGACGGCGTGGTTGTCGCGCCTCACCATCGGCGTGACCGTTTTCGGCCTCGCTTCTTCAGCGCATTCCACCCCCAAGCTCGCGCTCTCCGGCATCATCACCGGACCGTATGCATCGCTGCTGTCGGCATCCGATGACCTTGGGCCGTCCCGCAGCAACCTCGTTCACGTGGTCGCCGGGCTGCGGGCCGAGTCACGGCCCACGACGCTGATCGACTGGGCGCGGGAACACGGTCTGACGGTGCGCTGGCGGTCCGGCGACCGCTGGGCCGGCCTGAGTGGGGCGTCCACCGCGGTCGGTGCCGCGTTCGGCGTCGCCGTGCACGACTATCGTGGCCGACAGGGCCAGGTCTTCTATGCGTCATCCCAGCAGCCGGCCGTCCCTGCCCCGATCGTCGGCGATGTCACGGGCTTCGGCCGGATTCTCGGATACTCACCGCATTACGAATCGTTGCCCTTCATTGTGCCTTTGGACGTACCCGATCAGGGTCTGGCGCCGGCCGGATTGCTCCGTACCTACAATGCTGCGCCGTTGCGCGACGGTGGCTACACCGGCAAGGACACGACGGTTCTGGTGTTCGCCTTTGATGGATTCGACCAGGAGGACCTCGACATATTCGCGTCTTCCTTCGATCTGCCGCCGTTTACTCCAGAACTACTGGGCGACATGCCTTCTCAGCGCAGCGGCGAAGCGACCATGGATCTGGAAGCCATCCATGCCGTCGCCCCGGACGCCAAGACGGTTCTGGTCAACGCCCGCGACACAGTCTCCGGCGATGCCACGTACCAAAAGATCGGCGCGTTGATGGAGGAGGCGGACCGTCGTTATCCCGGCGCCATATGGAGCTTTTCGATCGGTTGGGGATGCGACAAGATCACGACCGCGACCGATCTGACTCCCGTCCGCGGGGCGCTGCAATCCGCACTTCGGCGCGGCACCACAGCGTTCAACGCCAGCGGTGACCTGGCCGGGCTGGAATGCAAAGGCGGTCACAATTGGTCCTCACCCCCGTCACCCGACGACGTCGGCCTGGATTCGGTCGCCTCTCTGCCAGAGATGACCGACGTCGGCGGAACCACGCTGTCGACCGACGCCGACGGACGGTGGCTCGCCGAGCAGTCCTGGTTCGCCCCCGCGATTTCCCACGGCACCGGCGGCGGAGTGTCGAACTTATTCGACCGGCCGCCCTGGCAGTCGGAAGTGCGGGTGGCGGCCCCGCCCGGGCGGCGGCTCACCCCCGACATCGCGGCGGTCGCCGATCCATACACCGGCGTCCGAATCGTCTTCCGGCGTCAGCACGCAGTGGGTGGCGGTACCTCGCTCGCCGCGCCGATTTGGGCCGGGCTGACCGCGTTGATGAACGACTATCTCCGGCGCAACGGCGGCGGCGCGATCGGCGAGCTGAACCCCTTGCTGTACGAGATCGCCCAGGGTGCAAGGCTTCCGGCCTTCCGGGACGTCAACCTCGGTGGGAACGCCGTCGATGATGCCGGCCCGGGTTACGACCTGGTAACCGGTCTCGGCACCCCCGATGTCGACCACTTGGCGCGCGACATTCTGGCGTTGCAGAAATGCGGTGTGGGATGCAGCTGAGCGTGGCGTGTCGGCGGTGCGGTGCGGAGGTTCCCGTCGGGGTGTTCTGCGGGTCGTGTGGTGTGAATCTGAATTCGCAGCCCGGCGATGGCCCACAATGGTTGCGCCCGCGGACTTTCGGCGCCGCGCCCGACGAGCACGTGCTGCGCCCGGCGATTGCCAGTTCGCTGTTCCCTCACCTGAGCCAGTTTTCGCGCACACCGTTCAACCTAGGGCTGATCCTCATCGTGGTCGCGATGGCGATCGGCATCCAGTTGGGTCTGCCCGGTGCGTTGGTCACCGTCTCGGCACTCGGGCTGCCCCTACTCTTCGTGATCTATCGTCAGCAATCCGGTGTCTACCAAGACATCCCCCGCAGTACCTTGGTGATCACCGTCTCGCTGGGTATCGCGCTCGGCCTAGGCTGGGTGTTGCTTACCGGCGATCTGGTGATCCGAGAAACGGGCGCACCGTTCGACGCCGGTATCGCCGGCCACCGGGTATTGCGCGAGGGCCTCGGTGTCGCCGAGGGCGGAGCCCTGCTGATGATGATCCCCGCAGCAGTGGTCCGGCTGATCAGACCGGGCACCCGAACATCGCTGAATGGTTTCGTGATCGGCGTGCTGTCAGCGCTGAGCTTCACCGCCGCGGCAACCTTCACCCGATTGGCGCCCCAATTCGCCGCGGCGACGGTGGCCAAGAATCGTCCCGTGGAGTGGCTGCTCGTCGAAGCCGGCATCCGTGGCCTGACCATACCGCTGACCGCCGCGTGCGCAGGCGGATTACTCGGTGCCGCACTGTGGTTCCGACGCCCGGCCGGTCGCGCCACTCTGCGCCGCTCGATGGTGAACACCGCTTTGGTGGTGTTTGGAATAGCGGTGCTCGGTGTCTACGCCATCGTCGGCATCACCGATGTTGCGGGGCTACGGCAGGAGGTCATGCTGGCCTGGCATGTCGCGATGGCTCTGGTGGCACTGCTGGCACTGCGAATGGGCTTGCAGCTCGCACTGCTGCATGAGGAACCGGACCCGACGCCCGCTGCCCCGCAGCTGTGCCTGCATTGCCGAAATGTGGTCCCCGAGATGACGTTTTGCCCGGCATGCGGTGGGGCGACGCGCGCATCGTCGACGAAGTCACGGGCCGAGCGCCGCCAAGTCGTCCCGCAAGCGTCATCGGATACCGAGTCCGCCGGGTGGCCCGGCTACGCGGTAGCGGCGCAAACATATTCGGCGCCACCGTTGTCGCGCGCGACCGGCATCCGCGTGCTGAGCATGTGGACGGGGGTGATCATCGCGGTGACGACGCCGCTCATCGCGTTCTCGGCCGGCATCTCCGAACCGGCGGTCGTCTACAACTGTCCACCCGATTGCGGTCGACCACCCAGCGGCACACCAGTGGCGGCGCTGCCCCGGTTCACCGCTGCCGACCGCGCCTTCTCGGTGTCCTACCCCGCTCCGGGGTCGGCCTACGAGATCGCCTTCGAGGGAGCCGGGGTCGAGGCGCGTTACACCGGCGGCGACGGCGGCACATTGAAGCTGTGGGGCCAGTCCGCCGGCGGGAAATCAGCCAAAGACGTGGCCGAGGCATTCCTGGCCGAGCGATACCCGGATGCCCGCACCGCTTATCAAATCCCGAACGCGATGGTCGGCTACCAGCCCGGCTATGGCGAAGTCGCCGACATCTGGCCTCAGGACGGCGACGCCACCTACCGACATCTGCGCGTCGTCATCCTGGTCGCAGTCAAGCACGACCTCGCGCTGATCGCGGGGGCGATCGGGCCTTACCGTGAGTTCAGCCCCACGTTCGGTCCCGGTCGTCCGTCCGGCACGAACCTGGAACTCGCGATGGACTTGGACAAGTACGTCAACAGCTTTGCCTGGCAAGGTGATCCGCCGCGGTGATGGGCCGATCAGTGGCACCTAGGACGACGGGCTGTTGTTGCTCGGCGGGCACGATAGGTCGACGTAGACCGTCTGGAACCGTCCGCCGGGCGACGGGCCCGACACCGTTGGATGGATCCCCGTCACCTGGCACGCCGACTTCTCGCGCTCGTCGAGGTAACCGGCGTCCTTGGCGATCCCGTTGAAAACCACGCCGTAGCCCCAAGCCTGCAACTGACTGACCGTGTCGCCGGCATACGGTCCGAAACTCGGGATATCGGCGTGCGCGGTATGGGATCCCAGCACAGCGACCGCGACACCGGGGCCGACCACACACACCTTGAGAATCGCCGCGATGACCATCGTTAGCCCCCTTAACGAAAACCGAACGTAAGGTGAACTACAGGTTAACTACAGGGACCTCGCAGGTGGCCTGTTTGACGAAAGACGCGTTCGTTCATGCCGCGGGCGTCAGCGGCCGAGAACTCCCGTCAGCAGCAGGACCGCGCCGATGACAACCAGCGCGACCGCACTGATCTCGGCTTGGCGCCGCTGTATCCAAGCCCGTAACCGCTCCAGTGATCGGTCGAACCGCTTGGCCGCAACGACATGAGCCAGTACCGGCAGCAGTGTTCCCGCACCCGCCACCACGACGAAGTACCCGACGGCGACACCCTGTCCGACCGGCCCCAGCGTAGCGGCATCGATCGCCAAACCCGCTGCGGCACAAGCCACAATGATTTTCGGGTTGAGAATCCCGAACATCAGCCCGATCGACGCGGTGCGGGCCGGGGACCACTTGCCGATGCATCGAGCCAGTGCGCCGATCGGGCTGCCTTCTTCCGCCGTACCCACAACCACACGCCGGTGACGATCAGCGCGGCGCCACCGAAGAGCCGTAGCCGCAACTGCCAGACCGACGACGTGTCGGCCGAGCCACCCAAGAGTCTGGGCACGTTGAGGAACAGCACCGTGAGCACCGTCAGCCCCGCCACCCACCCGGCGGCGAACGCCAGCCCCGCCGCGCGGGGTCGTGTCGAATAAAGCACCAGCAACAGGGCAGGCAGTATCGAGATCGGTGACAGTGCCACCACCAACGCCAGTGGAATCAGCTCGGCGGACACAGCCGCCCAGTCGCTCGACACCAACCACCTCCGCTCAGCAGCGCCAAGTTACGCAGTCCGGTCCGCCGGCGCCATCCTTGCGCGCAACAAGATTGGAGTGCTGTCAGTCCTCGGCGGCGGTGTCCGGCCGCGGACGCGGCTCACTCAGCGGTCGCTGGTCTCCGAGTAGGGGACGCCGCAGCGGCTGATGCCCGTGCACACCTTCGGCATACGCGGTTTCGGCATGCTGGGTGAAGTCCACTCCTGCGGTCTCGTCTTCGGGGCTGACGCGGAAGCCGACAGTTCGGTCGATCAGCTTGGCCAGGATGAACGACATGATGAACGCGTAGGCCGCCACTGCGACCATCGCGACCGCCTGCTTGCCCAACTGGGCCATGCCGCCGCCGTAGAACAACCCCTGTGGTCCGCCCGTCATCACCGCCGTGGCCAAGAAGCCGATCAGCAGCACGCCGACCACGCCACCGACGAAGTGCACGCCGACCACGTCCAGCGAGTCGTCGTAGCCGAACCGGAATTTGAGCCCGATCGCGAACGAACACACGACGCCCGCCGCCACCCCGACGATCGCGGCGCCGAGGGTGTTGACTGTCCCGCACGAGGGCGTGATCGCCACCAGGCCGGCGACCACACCGGAGGCCGCGCCGAACGTCGTCGGGCGCCCGTCGCGGATCTGCTCGACCGACAACCACCCGAGCATGCCCAGGCAGCCGGCCACCAGTGTGTTGAGGAAGATCGCCGCCGCCGTGCCGTTGGCGGCCAGCGCGGATCCGGCGTTGAAGCCGAACCAGCCGAACCACAGCAGCCCGACCCCGAGGAGGACGAAGGGCAGGTTGTGCGGACGCATCGCGTCCACCTTGAATCCGATACGCGGCCCCAGCACCAGCGCGAGCGCCAGCGCCGAGGAACCGGAGACGATCTCGACGACCAGTCCGCCGGCATAGTCGAGCACCCCGAGTTTGAACAACCAGCCGCCGGGAGCCCAAACCCAGTGGGCTACAACGGCATACACCACGATCGACCACACCGGCACGAAAATCATCCAGGCGGCGAACTTGGCGCGGTCGGCGATCGCGCCGCTGATGAGGGCGGCGGTGATGATCGCGAAGCTCAGCTGGAAAGTGGAGAAGAGCAGTTCGGGTACCGAGCCGTGGACGGTACCCGGGCCGATGCCGGCCATCCCGATGTGCGACAGATCGCCGATCACCCCACCCAGGCTGGTTCCGGAGAACGCCAGCGTGTAGCCGAACAGCAACCAGGCCACCGTGACCAGCGGGATCGCGATGAAACTCATCATGATCATGTTGAGCACGCCGGTGGTGCGGACCATGCCGCCGTAGAAGATCGCCAATCCGGGCGTCATCAACAAGACGAGCGCTGTACTGGCCAGCAGCCACGCGGTAGCGGCGGGATCGATCGCTTGCAAGTCCGGCTCCTTCGACGGTCCCGACGAGAATGTCGGCGCGGTGTTTCGTAGGTGCGGCGATCATGTTTCAGGCGTGTTTCGCGACCCGTCGGCCTCACCACCCCATCGAACCGGGCACCCCCTTGAACGGTCCGACCACTCGGCTGGTGATCCAGCCGCCGTAGAACCCGCCCGGCTGCGGTACCACCGTTTCGCCGTCGACGGTGCACCGGTCGACCAGGCTTGCCATCACGGCGATCGCTCCGGCGATCTCAGCGAACGCCGGTGTCGGCGACGGGTAGGTCCATGCCGCTCTGGACGCGACCGACGCGCCGGCCACGAGATCGTAGTAGCGCGCCTGCCCCTTCCATTCGCACATCGACGCTCCCGGCGCATCACGCAGCACACCCGCCTCGAACGCCGCCCGGGGCAGGTAATACGTCGGCGGGTGGCTGGTCTCGAGCACTCGCCAGCTTCGCGTCGTGGAGGCGATCACGCGACCACCGAGTTCGATGGTGATCGCTCCGGCGAAGGGCTCGAGGCGCGGTGGACGCGGGTAGTCCCACACCGACTCCTGGCCCGGGCCGGCTTGCTCTGGTGTTGGCCACGTACTCATGCCCCGACGATACGAAGATGGACGGTGTGTTCAGCGATTGGTGGTTGATTCTCGTCTCGCTCGCCGCCACGCTGGTCCTCGTCTGGCTGGCCCTGGCCATCACGTTATGGCTGATCAAACCCGACGATGTCGGCGTCGCAGACCTCTTGCGCCTGCTGCCCGACACGCTGCGCCTGCTCAAACGCCTGGCCGCCGACTCGCAGCTGCCGCGACGGATTCGCATTGCGCTGGCCCTGCTGCTCGCCTTCCTCGCCTCCCCGATCGACCTGATTCCCGACTTCGTCCCGGTGCTCGGCTACGCCGACGACGTCATCATCACCGCGGTGGTGCTGCGCTGGGTCACCCGTACCGCCGGTCCACAGGCGCTGACCGAGCACTGGCCGGGAACAGCGGACGGACTTGCCGCGCTGCGCCGGCTCTGCCGACTGCCCGAAGCGCTATGACGAACCCTTGGTGACGGCGCTCACAGGCTTCGGTACGCTCTGCTGAGCGACTGCTTAGCCCGTCGCGAGACCGCTCGTCGACAACGCATTGGAGCGAACGCCATGGCCGCACCTGTCACCCGTTACGCGGGAACGCGCGTCCCTCGGGTCGAGGACACTCGCTTGCTCACCGGACACGGGACCTACGTCGATGACATCGTCCGGCCGGGCATGTTGCACGCCTGCTTCGTCCGCAGCCCGTTCGCCCACGCCCGGATCAACAGCATCGACGCCTCCGCGGCGCTGGCGCTGCCCGGCGTGCATGCGGTGCTGACCGCCGCCGACTTGAACAATGACGTCCACGAGGCTTGGCACGCGGTGGCGGGCAAGGACGTCCCGGACACCCCGCGCCCGCCGCTGGCCGAGGGTGAGGTGAAGTTCGTCGGCGATCCCGTTGCGATCGTCATCGCCGAGAACCGCTACCTGGCCGAGGACGCCCTCGAGCTGGTCGACGTCGAGTACGACCCGCTGCCCGCGATCGCCGACTTCACCCAGGCAGTCGGTCACGCGGCCGTGGTCCATGAGGCCTACCCCGACAACGTCGCCGGCGGACTCGCCGGGGCACCACCGGACGAGGAGGCGTTCGCCGCGGCTGACTTTGTCGCCGACGAGCAGATCTATCAGCAGACCCACGTGCCGGTGCCGATCGAAACCCGCGGTCTGGTCGTCGAGTGGGTGGCCGCCACCGGAGAACTCACCCTGTGGGCGTCCACCCAGACCCCGCACGAATTGCGTGCATTCGCCGCGCGTCTGCTCGGTATCCCGGCCCAGGGCGTGCGCGTCATCACCCGCGACACCGGCGGTGGCTTCGGCCAGAAGGTCGTCCCGATGCGCGAGGACATGTGCATCATGCTGGCGGCCCGCAAGGTGCCCGCGCCGCTGAAGTGGATCGAGGACCGCCGCGAGAACCTGATGTCGGCCGGGCAGGCTCGCCACGTCGACGGCCGCGCACGGATGGCGTTCGACGCCGACGGGGCCATCACCGCCGTCGCGATCGACTTCCTCCAGGACATCGGGGCCTACCCGACCCCTTATCCGGTGCTGACCACCGCCGCGATCGGAATGTTCTTCCCGGGCCCCTACCGAGTGCCCAAGTCGAGCTTCAACTACAAGACGGTCTTCACCAACACCAGCGGGCTGGCCGCCTACCGCGGACCCTGGCAGTACGAAACCCTGACGCGGGAAATACTTCTCGACATCGCAGCCCGCAAGATGGGCATCGATCCGGTGGAACTGCGCCGCAAGAACCTGCTGCGCCGAGACGAGATGCCGTTCTTCAACCCCAATGGCATGCCGTATGACCACGTCGCGCCGATGGAGACCTTCGAGCAAGCGGTCAAAATCCTTGACCACGAAGGGTTCCGCAAAGAGCAGGCCGAAGCGCTGGCCCAGGGCCGCTACCTCGGCCTCGGGTTCTCGGCCTACATCGAGCCGACGGGTGCGGCGACCGGACACCTGGCCACCGAGGGCTGCACCATCCGGATGGAGCCCACCGGCAAGATCAATGTCTATGTCAACGGCGGCTCGAGCGGCAACAGCATCGAGACCACGGTCGTGCAACTGACCGCCGACGCACTGGGCGCCGACATCGCCGACGTGTCAACGATTCAGGGTGACACCGCGGTGACCCCCTACGGCGCAGGCACGCAGGGCAGCCGCAGCGGCCCGATGACCGCCGGGGCGGTCAATGAGGCCGGCACGATCCTGCGCCAGCAGCTGGTGGCGATGGCCGCCCACGTGCTCGGTGTCGATGAGTCGGACATCGAACTGGCCCACTCTCGGGCCACGTCACGCGAAGACTCCTCTAAGAGCGTCACTTTCGCCGATCTGGCCTACCGCTCCTACTACGAACCGCAGACTCTGGCGCCGGGGATGGCGGCGACACTCGAGGCGACCGCCCGGTTCACCTCGCAGACGATGATCCACTGGGCCAACGCAACTCACGCGTGCACCTGCGAGGTGGACATCACCACCGGCCGCGTCACGCTGACGCGCTACATCGTCAGCGAAGACGTCGGCCCGATGATCAATCCCACCATCGTCGAGGGGCAGATCGCCGGCGGGACCGTGCAGGGTATCGGTGGCGCACTCTTGGAGAACCTGGTGTACGACGATGAAGGAAACCCGTTGTCCACCACGTTCGTCGACTACCTGCTGCCCACCGCAACCGAGGTGCCGCCGATCGAGTACGGGCACGTCGAGGTGCCCAGCCCCGGGGTCGGCGGCTACAAGGGATGTGGTGAGGGCGGCGCCATCGGCTCCACCCCTGCGGTCATCAACGCGATCAACGACGCCCTGGCCCCGCTCGGGGTGACGGTCACAAAGCTGCCGGCAACACCCGCGCAGATCGTGGCCCTGATCGAGGCGGCCGCGGCCGGTTAGGTTGCGGCCGCGCCTCTTTCGGCGGCTTGGTGGACGGCATTGACGATGCCCTGATACCCCGTGCAGCGGCAGAAGTTGCCGGACAGACCCTCACGGATCTCTTCGTCGGTCGGATGCGGGTTGTCGCGCAGCAGCGCCGTGATCGACATGACGAAGCCCGGTGTGCAGAAACCACATTGCAGTCCGTGGCAGTCACGCAGCGCCGCCTGCACCGGCGACAGCTCGCCGTCGGCCGATGCCACACCCTCCACGGTCGAGACCTCGGCGTCCTCGGCCTGCACGGCGAACACCAGGCAGGAACGCACTGCCGCCCCGTCGAGCAGTACCGTGCATGCGCCGCACGAGCCGTGCTCGCACCCCAGGTGCGTGCCGGTCAGGCCGCAGCGCTCGCGCAGGAAGTCGGCCAGCGTCAGCCGCGGCTCGACGGTCGCCTCAAAGGGGATTCCGTTGACCGACACCCGGATCGAACGATCATGCATCGAATGCCTCCTTGACCGCAGCCCGCCATGCCTGTGCCGCCATGGCCGCCCCGACCTTTCGTCGATAGTCGGCCGAACCCTGAAGGTCGGCCGGAATGTCGTCGAGCCCCGTCATCGCGAGCTCACCGATTTCTTCCGCGGTGATGTCGCCGACCGGCCGGCCGGCGATCGCCTCCTCGGCCGCCGATGCGCGCCGCGGTGTGGCACTGAGCCCCAGCAACCCGACGGCGCTGCGCCGGACCTTGTCGTCGGCATCGAGTTCGACAGCAGCCACTGCACCGGCGATCGCGAAATCACCGTGGCGGCGCGCGAATTCCTCCACCGCGAAACCGCATCGACCGGACCAGACCGGGAACCGCACGCCGACCAAGATCTCGTCGGGTTCCATCGCGGTCTCCCACACGCCGGCGAAGAACTCGCCGGCCGGGATCTCACGCCGCCCGGACACCGACACCGTCTCGATCGTGGCGTCCAGCGCCAACGCGACAGCACCATATTCGGCCGCGGGATCGGCGTGGGCGATCGAACCACCGATGGTGCCCCGGCTGCGGATCTGGAAGTGCCCGATCAGCGGCGTGGCCTTGGTCAGCAGCGGGACGCTGGTGCGCACCTGCTCATCGGCCCCCACCGCGGCATGGGTGGTGCCACCACCGATCCGCAGCGTGTCGCCGTTGGCCTCGATGCCCTTCATCTCGTCGAGTCGCGAGATGTCGATCAGATGGTCGAAGAACGCCAGGCGCATCGACAGCATCGGGACCAGGCTTTGGCCACCGCCGAGCAGTTTGGCGTCGTCACCCAGTTCGGTGAGCATCTGCGCCGCCGCGGCGACACTGTCAGGCCGGTGGTAGTCGAACGGAGCCGGCTTCATCGGGGGCCGCCGCAACGCGTCATGCTAAGCACGTGCTCAGCATAGCGTGCCTCCGTCGGGGCCTCTCGGAGTTGGGCGACTAGACCCGGCCGCACGCGCACGGGGCCACCGACTGTGAGAATCACCGCTGTCCAGCACCTGCAAGGGTGGCTGCCCGACGGTGGACTTCCGGCCGCCGCAAAGCTTTGATCTGCACGGGAGGTTATTTGTACGGCCCCGGGGTATCCAGCCACTTCACCGGAAGGAGACCTGGTCAGCTGGGTCGTCGCCAGCATAAGCCCGCATACTGTCGATCATGGATCCGTCGCCGCCCCCGCGAGCGGCCGCCACGGGCAACCGCCGCGGCCGCCATCGAGAGCGGTCCGCTACCGGGCGCCGGGTGGTGCGAGCGGTCACCCGAACCGCGATCGGCTTGGTCTCGGTCGTGGTGGTGACGCTGACCGGGCTGGCGTATTCACAGGCGCACGGCTTGCTCAGCGGGATCACGGTATCCCAGGCGCTGGGCTCAGACGAGCCGCGGTCCAGCGGTGGCGCGATGAACATTCTGCTGGTCGGACTGGATTCCCGGAAAGATCAGGACGGCAACGAACTCCCTGACGACCTGCTGGACAAGTTGCACGCGGGAGACTCGGACGCCGGCGGCTACAACACCAACACCCTGATCTTGGTGCACATCAGCGCCGACGACCGCGTGGTCGCGTTCTCGATACCGCGCGACGACTATGTGGCCGTCAATGGGATCAAGGGCTATAGCCATATCAAGATCAAGGAAGCGTACGGGCTGACCAAGGCGCAGACCGAACAGAAGCTGGCCGATGGGGGCATCTCCGATCGCAAGGAACTCGAACGTGCGGGGCGAGAGGCCGGGCGCAAGGCGACCCTTCGCGCCGTGCGAAATCTGACCGGCCAGCCGATCGACTACTTCGCCGAGGTCAATCTGGCGAGCTTCTATCACCTGGCCGAAAGCCTTGGTGGAGTGGACGTCTGCCTCAACCATGCCGTACACGACGACTACTCCGGAGCGGACTTTCCAGCCGGGCGCCAAACCCTGAACGCGGCACAGGCTCTGGCGTTCGTGCGGCAGCGGCACGGGCTGGAGAACGGCGACCTCGATCGCACCCACCGCCAGCAGGCGTTCCTGCTTTCGGTCATGCATCAGTTGCAGCAGTCGGGCTCGTTCACCGACCTGGACAAGTTCAAGCAGCTGATGTCGGTCGCCCGTCAGGACATCGTGCTGTCGGAGGGCTGGGGC
Source organism: Mycobacterium sp. EPa45 (assembly GCF_001021385.1). Lineage (NCBI taxonomy): Bacteria > Bacillati > Actinomycetota > Actinomycetes > Mycobacteriales > Mycobacteriaceae > Mycobacterium > Mycobacterium sp. EPa45. The sequence goes on from NZ_CP011773.1 coordinate 5,511,541, forward strand.
GAGGATCAATTCCGCAGGATGGCCGCACTGGCCGGCGGCAGCGTCGAGTTCCGGACGCTGCCGGTGGTGCGCTACGACAACATCAACGGCCAGGACGTCAACATCGTGGACCCGGCCAAGATTCGTGCCGAGATCGCGCACGCCATCGGGGGTGATTCGGCGTCATTGACGACTACCGCTGCGCCACAACCACTTCCGCCACCCAATCCGCACACGAAAGTCAGCATCGTCAACGCCAGCGACACCTCGGGCCTGGCCTCGCAGGCGGCGGCCGTGCTGGGCAAGCACGAGTTCACCGTCAGCGAGGTCCGTGACCGGGAGTCGGGCGAGCCCATCGACACCGTGATCACCTACGGCGACGGCGCACAGACCGATGCGCAGTCGGTGGCAACCCTGCTCGGTGTGGAGAACGCGCCGCAAGCCACCGGCACGGTCGCCGCCGACCACATCCGGGTGGTGCTCGGCCAGGGCTACGACCTTCCACTGGAGCAACCGCAGACGCAGGACGCTGTCGCGACATCGACGACCACCCACAAGTGGTCGGAGTTGACGATCACGCCCACGCCCGACCAGGGAGCTCCCATCGACGGCGGCAAGGTGCCCTGCGTCAACTAACCTGAGAGCCGTGCGCATCGGAGTCATCGGGCTGGGCAACATGGGCGCGGGTATCGCCGCGAATCTGATCAAGGCCGGCCACGATGTGACCGTCTACAACCGATCCCGGCCGAAGGTGGATGCGTTGGCGGCGCAGGGCGCTCGCCCGGCCGACTCCGTAGCCGATGCGTGCGCGGGGGACGCCGTGTTGACGATGCTCGCCAACGACGACGCGGTGGCGGGCGTGACGTTCGGTGACGGCGGCATCATCTCCTCAGCCGGGCCCGACACCGTCCACATCTCGTCCAGCACGATCAGCGTCGAGCTGTCGAAACGCCTGGCCGAGGCGCACGCCGCCGCCGGCCAGAAGTTCGTGGCGGCTCCGGTGTTCGGCCGGCCCGAGGCCGCCGCCGCCGCTGCGCTGTTCGTTGTCGCCGCCGGGCCCGCCGACTCCGTGAATTCGGTGACATCGGTCTTCGACGCCATCGGCCAACGAACTTTCGTGGTGGCCGAGGACCCGTCGGCCGCAAACCTGGTCAAGCTCAGCGGCAACTTCCTGATCGGCTCGGTGATCGAATCACTCGGCGAGGCGATGGCTTTGGTGGTCAAGGGCGGCGTGGACCGCCACCAGTACCTGGACATCCTGACCTCGACGTTGTTCTCGGCCCCGGTGTACAAGACCTACGGTGGGCTCATCGCCGACGAGCAGTTCGAACCCGCCGGATTCGCAGCGCCGTTGGGGCACAAGGACATCGGGCTGGTCTTGGCCGCTGCCGAAGAACTGCGGGTGCCGTTGCCGATCGCCAGCCTGCTGCGTGATCGGTTCCTGCGCCTGCTCGCCGAGGGCGGCGAGCGGCTGGATTGGTCGGCGATCAGCAGCCTGGCGGCCGCTGACGCGGGATCCTCAGACCACTCCGCGTAGGCCGTCGGCGCCGTAGGCCGGCTCCAGCATCGCCGAGTAGTCCGGCCCCCTGCGCAGATTCTGTCCACCGTCGACGCCGATGATCTGTCCGGTGATCCACTGGGCGGCATCGCTGAGCAGGAACAGCGTCGCGTTGGCGACGTCGTCGACCTCACCGGGGCGCGGCAGCGGGGTGCATTCGGCGTAGTCCCCGCTGATTTCGGGTGAGTCCAGAACCATCTGCACCAGCTCGGTTCGGATCAGCCCGGGCCGGATGCCGTTGACCCGCACCCACGATGCTCCGAGTTCGTCGGCGGCCAGCTTGATGAGGTGGTCCAGACCCGACTTGGTGACGCCGTACGGCCCGAACCACCGGTGGGTGTTGGTCGAGGCGATCGAAGAGATGCCGACGAAGGAACCGCCACCACCGCGCACCATCTGACGGGCCGAGTGCTTGAGCACGTACATCGAGCCGTTGATGTTGAGATCGACCGTCGCGCGCCATGCTTCGGAGTCCATCTGCGTGATGGGGCCGATGGTCTGCGAACCGCCGGCGCAGTGCACCACGCCGTGCAGCCGCCCGTTCCATGCGGTGGCGGCGTCGACGACCGCCGCGACCTGATCCTCGTTGATGACGTCGGCGGGTTCGTACCTGACGCTGCCCGACGGCGCGGCGGCATTGATCTCATCGGCGGTCGCGGCCAGCCGGTCGGCGCCACGCCCGACGATCAAAACGTTTGCACCCGCCTTGGCCAGCCCTTCCGCCACGCCCTTGCCGATACCACTGCCACCACCGGTGACCAGGTACGTCCGATCATCGAACGAGAGCTGCACGCCGCACTCCTCACACAAAACTGAAACAGGTTCCACGTATAGAACCACGGCCCCGCCCCCCGGCATAGTGCCCGTCCCACCGCCGCGCCCAGCGAATATTCAGGCGCAGCCGAACGGCGTTTAGGCGGCCCGCGAGGATTGGGGATCGGCCGCCTTTGCAACGTGTCGACTAAGGGATTCAATTCGCCCCTCGCCGGGGCGGTTATTCCGACGCTCCTATTTGCGGGCGCCCCAATGCACCCTTGTGAACAGCGGTTGTGCGAGGAGATAATTTTTCCGCGACAGATATTGACCCGGGCGTAACACGCGGTCATTGAATGTCGATAAAACCGCCGAACCACCGCGGAACTCCGCAGGCAGCCATACACTGCCCCACACGGCACTCAGCAAACTACAGAGAAGGCTCCATCATGGCAAACTTCAAAGAATCAACGCGGCGCGTGGCTCTCGCAGGCAGCTTCGCGCTCGCCCTGGCGGCAGCGCCCGCGCTGGCCGTCGTCGCCATCCCGTCAGCCGGACCTGTCGCGGCCTGCCCGCCCGGACAAGTCGTGAATGCGGCGACCGGCGGCTGCGAGGTCCAGCCCGCCACCGGCCCGCAGGGCGGCCTGCCGGAAGTTCAGGGGATTCCTTGCACAGGCGCAAACACTGGTCAGTGCATAGGATTGCAGCAAGAGCAGCAAGCTCCTGTGGTGCAACCCCGCTCAACCGTCAGTCCGTAGAACGGAGGGCCGACCCTCGGAACTCCGTCAACTTCTCGAGAAAGTGTGAAGTATGGCGATTTCCTCCTCAGTCGGCCGCCGCGTCCTCCTCGCCGGTGGTTTCAGCGTCGCCATCGCCACCGCGCCGGCCGTTGCGTTCTTCGCAGCTCCGTCGGGCGCCCCGGCGAGCCCGGCCATCGCGTGTCCAGCCGGCGAGTCCGAGGATCTCTACACCGATCAGTGCATTCCCGAGTTGGTGCCCAACCAGCCGGGCGGCACGTACCCGACGACGTCGAGCGGCGGCGGGAACATCACGTTCTCGACGCCGGGTGATTCCAGCAGCCTGCCCGAGGTTCAGGGGGTCCCGTGCACGGGCCGCAACACCGGCCAGTGCATCGGGCTGCAGGAGGACCAGGTTCCCGCCGTCAGCCCGCACTCAAGCATCTCGTCGAGCCCGTAGCAGGGAGTAGATCAGAGAGGGCAACGATGCCGTTCCTCGTCATCCGAGTGACAAAGCTGGCGACCGCGGGCGTGTTCGCGCTCGCGGTTGTGGCAGCTCCCCTGGCGCATGCCGAGGGTGCGGGCGGGATTCCCGCGCCGCAGCCGGTACCGGGACCCCAGCCAGTGGATTCGCAGCCGGGTGGATCGGCCGGCTGCCAGGCGGGTGAGTCGCTGGACCCGACAACGGGCAACTGCACACCCACCATGACCCCCATCGCCACCACCAACGGGGACCAGGCATTCGACGATCTGCAGCCGCGGACCACCCAGGACCTGACGTCCACCGCCTACACCGGCGTGGGAGCCGACCTCGTCCCCAATATCAACGGAACTCCCTGCACCGGTTATTGGGAGTCGGCGGCCTGCTACGAGACCAGCCAGGACAACGTGGCAGTCCAGCCCAAGTCGACGATTTCCTCGAGCCCGTAGCGGCTCACCGCCCCTTCGCTAAGGTTGAGACATGCCTCCAAAAGCAAATCCCACGGACATCGACGACGTCGAGCCGTTGGCCGACAGCACCGCGCGTCAGGCCCGCCGCGTCGTCGCCGCCTACGCGAATGATGCCGACGAGTGCCGGGTCTTCCTCTCGATGCTCGGCATTGGACCCTCAAAGCTCGAGGCGTAGCCGGTGCCCGGGGGCAACGACGCCGCCCGTTCCGGGAATTCTGACTTCGTGGTGGTCGCCAACCGGCTGCCGATCGACATGGAGCGGTTGCCGGACGGCAGCCTGACCTGGAAGCGCAGTCCGGGCGGTCTGGTCACCGCGCTGGAACCGTTGCTGCGCCGTCAGCGCGGCGCGTGGATCGGCTGGCCGGGCGTCGTCGACGGGCCCGAGGAGCCCATCATCGAAGACGACATGCAGATGGTGCCGGTCCGCCTGTCGGCCGAGGATGTCGCCGAGTACTACGAGGGTTTCTCCAATGCCACGCTGTGGCCGCTGTATCACGATGTTATCGTCAAGCCGATCTACCACCGGGAGTGGTGGGACCGCTACGTCGAGGTCAATCGCCGTTTCGCCGAGGCGACGTCGCGCGTGGCCGCCGAAGGCGCCACCGTATGGGTGCAGGACTACCAGCTGCAACTGGTGCCCAAGATGCTGCGGATGCTGCGGCCCGATCTGACCATCGGATTCTTCCTGCACATTCCGTTCCCGCCGGTGGAACTGTTCATGCAGATGCCGTGGCGCACCGAGATCATCGAAGGCCTGTTGGGCGCCGACCTGGTCGGATTCCACCTCGCCGGCGGCGCCCAGAACTTCCTGTTCCTGTCTCGAAGGTTGGTGGGCGCCAACACATCTCGTGCGTCGGTCGGTGTGCGATCCCGGTTCGGCGAGGTCCAGCTGGGCTTCCGCTCGGTGAAGGTCGGCGCCTTCCCGATCTCCATCGATTCCGCCGACCTCGACACTCAGGCCCGCAATCGTGACGTGCGCCGGCGGGCGAAAGAACTTCGCGCCGAACTCGGCAACCCACGCAAGATCCTGCTCGGGGTCGACCGGCTGGACTACACCAAGGGCATCGACGTTCGGCTCAAAGCGTTTTCGGAGCTGCTCGCCGAGGGACGCGCCAAGCGCGACGACACCGTTCTGGTACAGCTGGCCACTCCCAGCCGCGAGCGGGTGGAGAGCTATCGCGTGCTGCGGGGGGAGATCGAGCAGCAGGTCGGTCACATCAACGGCGAATACGGTGAAGTCGGACACCCGGTGGTGCACTACATCCACCGACCGGTGCCCCGGGACGAGTTGATCGCCTTCTTCGTGGCGGCGGACGTGATGTTGGTGACGCCCCTGCGCGACGGCATGAACCTGGTCGCAAAGGAGTACGTCGCCTGCCGCAGTGACCTCGGGGGTGCCCTGGTCTTGAGCGAATTCACCGGTGCCGCAGCCGAATTGCGTCAGGCGTACCTGGCGAACCCGCACGACCTCGAGGGTGTCAAGGACACCATCGAGGCAGCACTCAACCAGACGCCCGAGGAGGGGCGCCGGCGGATGCGGGCGCTGCGGCGCCAGGTCCTCGCACACGACGTCGACCGCTGGGCCCGGTCATTCCTCGACGCCCTGGCCGGCAAACCCGCCGTCGAAGGCGACTAGATCGGCGTGATGTAGTTGATCAGCCAGCGGCCGTCGATCTTCTGGTAGTCCACCCGCAGCCGGCTGCCGTCGTAAAGGGGCTGGCGGCTCTTATCGGTCACCGTGCGATTCAGATACACCAGCACCGACGCCGAATCACGGCGTGCGTCCATCACGCCCACCCCGACGACATTGGCCTGACTGACGACCTGTCGCTGCCGGGCCTGCGGGATGATGTCGGCGTTGGCGCGCTGCTCGAACTCCTTGCGGTACCCCGGGGTGAGAAGCAGGTAGGCGTCGGTCAGGCTGCGCTCCACGGTCTGGTAGTCGTAGCCGAACACTTCAGGTATCTGCTGCTTGGCGATGCCGGGCAACTCGGCGCGGGTCGACTGCTCGGCGCGACTCTGCACGCGATCCCAGTACAGTGCGCCTGCGACACCGGCACCGCCGATGAACACCGCGGCCAACACCGCCGCGATGCCGCTGATGAGCCAACGCATCAGTTGCCTCCGTCGGGATACTTCAAGTCGTATCCGGTCATCCGGCCGCTGTCGTCCTCGTGGACGATGACCCGCATCCGGTAGGGCGCCGAGGGCTTGTTGACCCCCTGCATGTCGGTGACCGTGACCCGAACCGCGACCAGCACCGAGGCGTTGTTGCTGACGTTGTCGACGCCTTCGAGTGCGGCGCCGTTGATCACCGCTTCGGAACTGGCGTTGGTGTCTCGGAACATCGCCTTGAGGTTGTCGACGTTGTTGTTCTGGCTGAGCATGTCGCGCAGCGGGCCGCTGGTGTCGCCGACAAACCTGTTCACGCTTTGATCGATGTTGTCCTGCGTGAAGCTGAACATGTTGATCACGGTCTGCTTGGCGGTGTCGATGAAGCGTTGATCGCGGTCCTGGGTGGCCGCAATATCTCTGTGCTGCACGGCAAGCCACGCGACCGCCCCGACGGTGCCCGCTGCCAGGAGGACCCCGACGAGCACGCCGATGATTGCGACGCGACGCGCGTTGGCCCTCCGCCGCGGTGGCGGCCCGACCGGCGTGACGGATGTCGGCACCGTCCGAGGTGCGGACTTCAGAGCCACCGTGGTGACCGCAGCGGCGGTGTCGGCAGTGGGTCCAGCGGCCCGTGATGCGCGCCGGCGCACGGGCCGTTCGGTCGTGGTCGTATCTGAGGTCATCACACCTGCCTTGGGTCGAGCATGAGGTCCACCCAGTTCTCGGCCGGACGAAGATTCGGGTCCGCCGGGGCGAACACGCCGGTACCGCCCGCCGGGTCGACGAAGGTTCCGTTGTGCTGATCGTAGATCCCATACCGGGCACCGGCCTGCGGCTGCGGGGCGGCGTCGGCCGGGCCGGTGCCGACCGGCGGTGGCGGCGGCGGGATCGTGGCCGGGTACGGCAGCATGGGGTTCTGCGGCGGGTAGGGACCCGGCGGCAGATACGGCAACGGCACCGGAAGCTGACCCGGGTCGTTGGGCGGCGGCTGCACAGGCCATGGCTGATGGGGCGCGGGCCCCGGCCCTTCGGGGACGCCGGGCGGCAACGGCCCCACCACCGGCGGTCCCGGATCCGGGTCATTCTCCGGCGGGATGTAGGGATACTTGTTGGGCGGCAGTATGTTCCGGCCGTCCGTCACCGGTGTCCCGGCCGGGATCGGCGGACCGCGCCAAGGATTGTTGCCGATCGGGATGTAGCCCTTCGGGTCCCGGCAGAGCTGCACGGTCGGTGCGCGCTTACCCGGGAACTCCTGGCACGGGTAGTTCCGCGCACCGCGGACCGCGCTCGGATCATTCTGCGGGACTTTGCAATACAGGTCAGTAGGCAGATCCCGCACCGTGGTGTCCGATGGCGAACGGATGAACGGTGCCGGGATGAACCCGGTCACACACGGCGGCGGATCACCGAGGTCGACCTTGAAGTCGAGCTTGCCGCCCTCGTCGAGCGGCTCACCACCGGCGACCGTGATCAACGCGGCGAACAACGCAGGCAGGATCACCAGGGCCTGTTCGATCGACTTGTGGTAGATCACCCCGACCCGGCCGAGGTTGGCCAGGTTGGCGGCCAGCACCGGGAAGGACGGCCGGATGCCGGTGAACGCGGTATCGGCCTCCGACGCCGCACCCGGGACCGTCGCCAGCGTCTGGCGCAACTGCGGATCCGCTTGGGCGACATGGCCGGTGAAGCGGGCCAGCCCGTCGGCCAGCTCACGGATGTCGTCACCGCTGCGGATCTGCGCGTCCAGGAACGGTCCGGCCTGATCGATCAGCTGGTTGGTCTGCGGCCAGTTCGCGTTGGCCTCGTCGACCAGCTGGCGCGACGACTGGATCAGCCGGGCAAGTTCCGGGCCCGAGCCGTTGAAGGCCTTGAAGGTCTCCTTGAGCAGCTGCTGGAGTTTGGTGTTTCCGATGCTGCTGACCAGATTGTCGGCATCGCGCAGCAGTTCGGCGATGTCCTGACCCACGGCGGTGCGGTCCGGGCCGATTCGGGAGCCGTTCGTCAGTGCATCTTTCGACGGCTGGCCGGGCGGCACCAGGTCGATGTACTGCTCGCCCACCGCCGACACACTCTTGACCGTCGCGGTGACATTGGCTGGAATCTTGACGTCGCTGTTGAGCCGCATGTTTGCGTCGACGCCGTCACCGGTCAACTGGACCGACTCGACCCGCCCGACCGTCACGCCGCGGTAGGTCACGTTGGCGTTCTGGTAAAGCCCTCCGCCGGTGACGAAGTCGGCGGTGATGCGATACGAGCCGAGCCCGAGCTTGGCAGGCAGGTGTAGATAGAACAGCGTGATCGCGGTGACGGTGAGCACTGTGACAACCGCGAAGACGCTCAACTGAATTTTGGTCAGGCGATCCAGCATTACTTCGGCGCCTCCTGTCCGGACGCCGTCCCGGGCGGGATCTTGAACGGATCGGCTGCCTGCCCGGAAAGGTTGGCGGTCTCGCCCAGCAGCCAGTCCGGGGCGTTGACGACCTCGTCGAGGTGCCGCATGTTCGGATCCAGCCCGAACGACGTGGTGAAAATCGACTCGCCGAGGCGTCGCAGCGTCAGATCGAAGGTGACGAACACGTTGAGGTAGTCACCCCGGACCGCGCGCCGCAGATACTTCGTGGTGAACGGGAACGTGGGCAGCAGGTCCAACGACGAGACCACGTCGCCACGATTGTCGTTGAGCGCCTTGATGACCGGGTAGAGGTCCTTGAGGTCCGCGGCGAAGTCCTGTTTGGTCTCCGAGAGCATCTTGGCCGCGACCGTACCGAACCTCTGCAGAGCGGCGAAGGCGTCGACGATATTGGCCCGGTTGTTGTTGAGGACCTTCAGCGCCTGCGGCAGACTGTCCAGCGTCCGGCCCAGGCTGTCCTTGTTCTGCGCCAGGATCGAGGCGAATCGGTCGAGACCGTCGGCGGCGGCCAGGATGTCGTTGGTCTGCGAGTTGAGCGCCGACGTCAGCTCGGCCAGGCGCGGAATGAGGTCGACAAACGTTTCGGTTCGACCGGCCACCGCGGCGTACGCGGCGTCGGTGATGTCCTGGATCGCGCCGAGGTTGCCCTTATTCACCACCACGCCGAGCGAGGACAACACCTCCTCGGTGGTCGGGTAGCGGCCGGTCTGTGCGATCCGGATCACCGAACCCTCAGTGAGCCGGCCTTTCGCCGAATGGTCTGCGGGCGGCGCTAATTCGATGTGCTGCGAGCCCAGCAACGATGTCTGCGCGACCTTGGCGGTCGAGTTCGCGGGCAGGTCGACCGAGCTGTCCAGCGAGAGTTTGACCGCGGCGTAGAACGAGCCGTCGGGACGCTGCACGGCTTGCAGACCCGAGACGCTGCCGACCGTCACGTCATCGACCATCACCGGGGAGTTCTGCGGAAGCGTTGCGACATCGGGCAATTCGACAGAAATGGTGTATGCGCCCCGGCCATGGCCGGCGGTGCCGGGCATATCCAGCGAGTTCAGCCCACCGAACTGGCAACCCGCCAGCAGCGCCGCGCCGGAACCCATTGCGGTGAGCCGATATACGCGATGCCGCCACTTCGCTGCGATCATCCCCCACCTCCGGCGGGCGGCGGTGAAGGCGCTTCGGCAGGGAGCGGCGTCGCGGGCGCGCCCTGTGCCGACGGGTCTGCGGCCGGCGGCGTCGGGGGCACCATGAACGCGCTCAGGTCACCGCTCTGCGGCGGCTGGGGCGGCTTCACACCGGGGGCGGGCTGCCAGTGCAGATCCGGAATCGGCGTGTGTGCCTTGGCCTGCGTTTCCGGGGTGTCGTAGATGATCTGGCCCTTATAAGCCGTGATGCTGTTGATCGGGTGAAACAGCAACGGCGGGAAGTTCATCGTCAAGCGGCGCAACACCGGCGCCATCCGCTCCCGGCAGATTTCGGCGCGCTTGTAGTTGTCCACCGTTGCACCGGCATCGAACGATCCGCCGCAGATGAACTGCACCGGGTTCTGGAAGTTGGGCAGTGACAGCAGCCCTGCCCAGCGTGCCTTGGGCCGGGTTGTAGATGTTGTAGAAGTTGGCCAGCCCGTTGGGCGTCACGTGCAGCAACTGTTCGAGATCGTCGTGCTGGTCGGACAGGATCTTGGTGAAGTCGGTGAGTTTGTTGACCTGGCTGATCAGCGTGTCGTTGTTGTCGTGCAGGAAGCCCCGCACGTCCTCCAAGGCCTGGTTCAGTGTGCCCAGCGTGCTGTCCAGACCTTGCGAGCTGTCGGCCAGCACCTGGGTCACCGAGGCGAGATGTCCGGAGAACTGCACGATCTGCTCATTGCTGTTCGACAGCGCGTTGACGAGCACCTGCAGGTTACGCACGGTGCCGAACAGATCGGTTCGCGAATCACCAAGGCGGCCCGCGGTTTGCGACAGTTCACGCATCGCCTGGCGGAACGAGTCACCGTTGCCGTCGAAAGTGTCGGCGGCCTGGTTGACGAACTCCGACAACGGGCCCTGGGTTCCGGCCTGCGGCCCCAGCGTGCGGCTCAGTTTGGTCAGCTCTTCCTTGACCTCGTCCCACTCCACCGGAACCCCGGTGCGGTCGGGCCCGATGGTTGCCCCATCGGCCATCGCCTGGCCACCGGTGTAAGCGGGGGTCAGCGCAATGAAGCGGGCGGACACCAGGTTCGGCGCGACGATGATGGCGTGGGCGTCCGCCGGGACACGAATCCCGTTGTTCAGGGACATGGTGACCTTCACCGCTTGCGGTTGCGGCTCGATCGAGGAGATGGTTCCGATCGGGACGCCGACGATGCGGACGTCGTCACCCGGGTAGAGCCCCACCGCCGAGGTGAAGTAGCCGACAACGGTCGTTGACTTGGCGCCGGGCCACACCAGGTAGATACCGCCGACCAGCGCGGCCACCAACAATGCGACCGCGCCTGCGCGCCAGAGTTTCTTCGATCCGGTCATGGCGACTTCGGCCTGAAAATGAGGCGCTCCGAGATCAGACCACGCAGGTAGTCGGACAGGCTGTCCGGCAGCTTGCCGGGCTGGAAATAGGTGTCGAACAGCACCTCGGCGATCGGTGCCGGCGGCAGGCCGTAGAGGTTGATGTGGAACCCGGGTCCGGACGCCACGACCTCGCCGAGCGCGGTGGCGTACGGCGGCAGCCGCTTGAGCGCCAGGCTGATTTGATCGCGCCGCGATAGCAGGTTGTCCAGCACCAGATTCAGTTTCTGCAACGCTGGGCCGAACTCGCGCCGGTTGTCGGCGACGAAGCCCGAAAGCTGTTGGGCCACACCTTGGATACCGGCAATCAGGTTGCTGAGCGCGGCGCGCTTTTCGTCGAGCGCGGCGAACAACTGGTTGCCGTCGACGACGAGTTGGTTGACCTGGTTGGCCCGATCGGCCAAAGTCTGGCTGACTGCGCGGGCATGAGAGAGCAGCTCGGCCAGCGCCTGGTCGTTGCCATTGATGCTGCGCGACAACGCCGCCACACCGTCGAGCGCCCCACGCAACTGGGGGGTGGCATCCCGCAGGGAGTCGGTGAGCACAGTCAACGCCTCGGTGAACTGGTCGTTGTCCAGCTCCGCGGTGTTGCGACCGAGGTCCTGCAGCGCTGTGTTGAGCGTGTAGGGCGCGGTGGTGCGGCCCAGCGGGATGACCGTGGATTCGCCTGCACCCTTGGGGGTGACATCCAATGACTTCTGGCCCAGCACGGTATCGGTTTTGATCGCGACCAATGATTGGTCGCCGACGCGGACCTTGCGGTCGACGGTGAATGTCACCTTGGCCTTGTCACCCGCCAGCGCCACCGAGGTCACCTTGCCGACATTGATGCCGGACACGTTGACATCGTTGCCGGGCGTGATGCCGCCCGCATCGCTGAAGTACGCCTCATACGGCTTGCCCTGCGGCCAGAACGGCAACTTGCTGTAGCCGAACGACACCAGCACGACACACACCACCAGGACGATGCCGAAGATGCCGGTGCGGAGCGGATCGCGCTCCGTAACGGGGGCTAGCCATTCTCTGAACACCTGCCCTTCGACGGGTCGGGCGGACCGCCGAACGGTATCAGGATGTCGCTGCCGGCGGGGCCGTTGATCTTGATGCGCACCGAGCAGTAGAAGATGTTGAAGAACGCTCCGTAGGCGCCAAGTGCGTTGAGCCGCAAGTAGTTTTCGGCCAGCGGGTCGAGCACCGTGTTGACCTCGGTCTTGCGGTTGTCGATCTCGGTGGCCAGTGGCCGGACGTTCTCGATGACACCCTGCAGCGGCCGTCGGGAATTCTGCAGCATCTCGGTCAGGTCGTTCTCCGCCGATGCCAGCGGCGGGATGGCTCCCGCGATCGGATCCTTGTTCTGGGCGAGCCCGGTGATCAGCTTCTGCAGTTCGTCGACGCTGGCGTTGAACTGCGCGCTCTTGGAATCGACGGTGGCCAGCACGGTGTTGAGATGGTTGATCACGTCCGAGACCACCTGGTACCGGGCAGACAAGTTCTGGGTGAAGGCGCCGGTATTGGCGAGCAGGTCCGACAGCGCACCACCCTGGCCCTGCAGCAGCTGGATGATCGCGTTGCTGATCTCGTTGATCTTGTTGCCGTCCAAGCCCTTCAGCACCGGCCGCAGGCCGCCGAGCAGCGCATCGAGATCGAGCGCGGGCTGGGTGTTGGCCTGCGGAATCGTCGCACCCGGGCCGATCTTGCGCAGATCGCCCGGGCCGGACGCGATTTCGAGGAATCGGTCGCCGACGAGGTTCTGGTAGCGGATCAGCGCGCGTGTCGAGGTGTAAAGCTGGTAGCGCTTGTCGACGTTGAAGGAGACGTCGACGGTGTTGTCCGGATTCAGCGCGACGCCGGTGACCGAACCGACCGGCACACCGGCGATGCGCACGTCGTTGCCGGACTTCAACCGTGACGCGTTGGCGAAGGTGGCGTGGAAGTCCCGAGTGGAACTGAACCGGAACTGGCCGAAGACGACCACCAGTCCGGCGGCCACCAGAATCATCACCACAGCGAAGATGCTGACTTTGACCACGTTCGATCGATGGGTGTTCATCAGAAATCATCCCGCTCGGCGAACGCCCCGTTGAACAGGAATTGCAGTGTGGAAGGTGCGTCGACCTGCAGCTCGGTGAAGGGCTCGTAGGGGATGTAGGCGTTGTCGGTGACCAGGAACGGCGAGTGATACCACGATCCGCCGAGCTGTTTGCTCGGCATATGTGGCAGACCACGGCAATTCGGTCCGCCGGTGGCATTCACCATCGGCAGGCTCTCCGGGTAGGTGTAGTTCGGTGCGCCGAGAATGAAGTTCGACGACGTGAACAGGCCGGGCTTGGTACCACCGAGGACGGGCGCGAAGTCATGGATCGCCTTGGTGACGGCCTGCAGCAGGCAACCCAGTTCCGGAGAGTAGTCGCCGAGTACCTTCAGTGGCGCCCGCAGGCGTTGGATCGCCGCGATGTAATCGTCCTGCGCCGGAGCGAAGGTGTCGTATCCGTTGTCGGCCAACCCGATCGTCGACAGCAGCGTGGCGTTCAGATCGTCCTGCTCGTCGACAACGGTCTTGGCGATCGTCGGGGCGTTGTTGAATACCGTCACGAGATCCGGGGCGGCACTGGCGTAGATGTTGCCCAACGTCGCGGTCTGGCGCAGGTCCGCCTGCAGTGCCGCCATCTTCGGGTTGAGCTCAGCGGCAAGCTGATTGGTGCCGGTGAGCAGCGCGCCCAGGTCCTCGCCGTGACCGCGCAGTCCCTCGCCCAGCGCGCTCAAGGTGGCGTTGAGATCAACGGGATCGACCTTGTGCAGCACATCGGTCAGCGTCTGGAACAACGTGTTCACCTCCAGCTGGACCGACGAGGCCTGCACGGTGGCGCCGGGGCGCATCGAGGAGCCAATCGGCTGAGCGGGGGTCATGAACTCGACGGACTTCGATCCGAAGATCGTGTTGCCGGCGATGCGAACACCGGCGTTGGAGGGGACATAACGCAGCTGATTGCTGTCGATCGCCAGAGTCAGTTTGGCCTGATCACCCACGTAGGCAATGTCTTTGACCTTGCCGATCTGGATGCCCCGGTACTTGACCTTGGCGTCTTTCTCCATCACCAGGCCGGCGCGTGGGGAAGTGACCGTCACCTTGTCGGTGGAGGTGAATGCCGCGGTATAGGCCAGATAGGTGAACACGACGAACACCAGAAGCAACACCGCCAGCACGGCGGCGGCGATGCGCACGTAGGTGGTTCTGGTCCAGTCAGCCATCGCGCTACCCGGAGAGGTTGAAGTTGCCGGACGCGCCGTAGACGGCGAGCGAGATGAACAGAGTGATCACGACGACGACGATCAGCGAGGTGCGAACCGCTTGTCCCACCGCGATTCCCACACCGACCGGGCCGCCGGACGCGGTGTAGCCGTAGTAGGTGTGCACCAGCATCACGGCCACCGACATCGCGATCGCCTGTAGGAACGACCACAGCAGGTCGGTGGGATTCAGGAACGTGTTGAAGTAGTGGTCGTACAGACCCGCGGACTGGCCGTTGATGTAGACGGTGGTGAACCGCGCCGCGAAGAACGCCGCCAGCACGGACAGCGAGTACAGCGGAATGATCGCGATCAGTCCGGCGATCAATCGGGTGGACACCAGATACGACATCGAGTGCACGGCCATCGATTCGACGGCATCGATCTCCTCGGCAACGCGCATGGCGCCCAGTTGCGCGGTGGTACCCGCGCCGATGGTCGCGGCCAGCGCGATGCCAGCGATCACCGGCGCAACGATGCGGACGTTGAGGAACGCCGACAGGAAGCCGGTGAGCGCCTCGATTCCGATATCGCCCAGCGACGAGTAGCCCTGGACCGCGATCACACCACCGGAGGCCAACGTGAGGAACGCGGCCACGCCGACCGTCCCGCCGATCATCACCAACGCACCGGTGCCCAGGGTCATCTCGGCGATCAACCGGATGGTCTCCTTGCGATACCGCGTGAGCGCATTGGGGATGTAGCGCATGGTCTGGCCGTAAAACAGCGCCTGCTCGCCAAACGTGTCCACCACACGAGGCAAACCGCGAAAGAAACGCCGAACGCGAAGCGTCGCGTCGTAACTCACTTCGCCAGCACCCGAACACCGATGGCCGTGGTGACGACGTTGATGACGAAGAGACAGATGAACGCGTAGACCACGGTCTCGTTCACCGCCACCCCGACACCCTTCGGGCCGCCCTTGACCGTCAGGCCGCGATAGCACCCGACAAGCCCGGCCATCACGCCGAACAGCAGCGCCTTGATCTCGGCCAGGATGAGTTCAGGCAGCCCGGTCAGCACGGTCAGCCCGTTGATGAAGGCGCCCGGGTTGACTCCCTGCAGCAAGACCGAGAAGACGTAACCGCCGGAAATGCCTATGGCGCAGACCAAACCGTTGAGCAGGAGTGCCACGAACGTCGACGCCAGCACGCGGGGAACGACCAGGCGGTGGATCGGGTCGATTCCCAGCACGCGCATCGCGTCGATCTCTTCGCGGATCGTGCGCGCCCCTAGATCGGCACAAATGGCCGTCGCGCCCGCGCCGGCCACCACGAGCACGGTGACGACCGGACCCAACTGGGTGATGGTGCCGAACGCGGTGCCCGCCCCGGAAAGGTCAGCCGCGCCGATTTCGCGGAGCAGGATGTTGAGCGTGAAGGCAACCAGGACGGTGAACGGGATCGCCACCAAGAGAGTCGGGATCAGCGAAACCCGGGCGATCATCCACGTCTGGTCGAGGAATTCACGGAATTGAAAGGGACGTCGAAACGTCGCCGCCAGGGTTTCGCGTGACATCTCGAAGAACCCGCCCACGGCCCGCGCGGGGACTGTGAGCTGATCGATTACGATCGAATCTCCTCCTCGCCAGGCTCACCGCTGACGCGCAGCATTAGCGAAGCCGATCGACTTTCTGACGCTGTCGCGCTGTTCGTCCCCCGACCCGGGCGTCACGCTTTTGAACGCGACTGTGGAATTTTAACTAGAACAAGTTCGGGGTGTCAAAGACCAAAAAATAAGCGCGCTTACGCTCATTTCCGCAGGTCAAAGCCAATGTGATCCAGCTCATTCTAGAACGTGTTCTAGCGTATGGCCGCCCGCGCGGCCTGTGCAAGCGATCAGTCGCCCATCAGACCCATGACGCCGAACGTGCGCTCCGGATCCCGGTCAGCAAAGTACGACTGCAAGGCGGTGCCCAGTGTCGAGGGATCCCAGGCGGCGCCGTCGGCATCGAAGCGGTGCTCGGCAGTGGGAGCGGCCACCAGCGTGACCCTCGGTCCGTACACGACAAAGACCTGACCGCTGACCTTGTCCGAGGCCGGGGAGGCCAGGAAGCGCACCAGCGTCACGACATGTTCCGGCGACAGCGGGTCGACCTCGCCCTCTGCGAGTTCGGGAACGTCGCCGAAGACGTCGGCGGTCATCGCGGTCCTCGCCCGCGGAGCGATCGCGTTGGCTCGCACGCCGTAGCGGCCAAGTGCGCGCGAGGCCGTCAGCGTCAGTGCTGTGATTCCAGCCTTGGCGGCACCGTAGTTGGCCTGGCCGATCGGCCCGGATAAGCCGGCTTCCGACGTGGTGTTGATGATCCGCCCGTAGACCGAGCCACCGTTGTCCTTGGCCTGGTTGCGCCAGTACGTGGCGGCATTGCGGGTCAGCAGGAAATGCCCGCGCAGGTGTACCGCGATCACCGCGTCCCAGTCCTCGTCGGACATGTTGAACAGCATCCGGTCGCGGGTGATCCCGGCGTTGTTGACGACGATGCTCAGTCCGCCGAGCGAGTCGGCACAGGACACCAGTTCGTCGGCCGTCGAGCGCTGGCTGATGTCACCGGCGACCGCGACACCTTTCGACCCCGCACTGCTGATCTCGTCGAGCACGTCGGATTCGTCCAGCGCCTTGGCCATGTCGTTGACGACGACAGTCGCCCCGGAGCGAGCCAATCCGATGGCTTCGGCCCGTCCGAGGCCGGAGGCAGCACCGGTCACCACGGCGACGCGTCCGGACAAATCGGTGGCGTCGCCAGTCATATCTGCAGTCAACTTACTAATACCTCTAGTCTTTGCGGGTCAGGGCAGCACGAGGACACTCGGCGATGGACTGCTCGGCCGCGTCCTCCCGGTCGGCGGGGATCGGATCCTTGGTCACGATCACGTAGTCCTCGTCGTCCAGTTCGAACAGGTCCGGCGCGATTCCCACACAGACGGCGTTACCTTCACAACGATCACGGTCGACTTCGACTCGCACGAGAACCTCCTTGACTGACTGACCCCGGCGGCGGGGGCGTTTTGCAGCACCACGATACGACCAGATCGATCGATAGCTGGGCCTAACGGGCGCTGGACCACAAGACTAGAACGTGTTACAACCAGGAGTGTCGGCGGGTCGCCGGCCGCAAGCAACTTTCAGCGAAGGATCGAGCGGATGCGGATCAGTTACACCCCTGAACAAGAGGAGCTGCGCCGCGAGCTGCGCACGTACTTCGGCAGGCTGATGACCCCGGAGCGTCAGGAAGCGCTCTCCTCGAGTTCGGGCGGCGAGATCGGTACCGGCAACGTCTACCGCGAGACCGTCTCGCAGATGGGCAAGGACGGCTGGCTCACCCTGAACTGGCCCGAGGAGTACGGCGGCCAGAATCGCGACCCGATGGACTCCCTGATCTTCACCGACGAGGCCGCCATCGCCGGCGCGCCGGTGCCCTTCCTGACGATCAACAGCGTGGCGCCGACGATCATGGCGTTCGGCACCGACGAGCAGAAGAACTTCTATCTGCCCAAGATCGCCTCCGGTGATCTGCATTTCGCGATCGGCTACTCCGAGCCCGGTGCCGGCACCGACCTCGCGGCGTTGCGGACGGCGGCGGTACGCGACGGCGACGATTACGTGGTCAACGGGCAGAAGATGTGGACGAGCCTCATCCAGTACGCCGACTACGTCTGGCTCGCGGTGCGGACGAACCCCGAGGCCAAGAAGCACCGCGGCATCTCGGTGTTGATCGTGCCGACCACCGCCGACGGCTTCTCATTCACTCCGGTGCACACGATGGCCGGCGTCGGCACCAGCGCCACCTACTACCAGGATGTCCGTGTCCCGGTGTCCAGCCGGGTCGGCGAGGAGAACGGCGGCTGGAAGCTGGTCACCAACCAGCTCAACCACGAGCGCGTCGCGCTGGTGTCCGCCCAGCCGATCTTCCTGGCGCTCAATCAGGTTCGCGAGTGGGCGCAGAACACCAAGGACGCTCACGGCAATCGGTTGATCGACTCCGAATGGGTGCAGCTCAACCTCGCCCGCGTTCTGGCCAAGGCCGAATACCTCAAGCTGATCAACTGGGAGCTGGCCTCCGCCAAGAGCGGGACCCTCAGCCCCGCCGACGCCTCGGCGGCCAAGGTCTTCGGCACCGAGCTGGCCACCGAGGCCTACCGGCTGCTGATGGAGATCCTCGGACCGTCAGCCACGCTGCGCCAGGATTCCCCTGGCGCACTGCTGCGCGGCCGCGTCGAGCGGATGCACCGCGCCGCCCTGATCCTCACCTTCGGCGGCGGTACCAACGAGATCCAGCGCGACATCATCGGCATGGTCGCGCTGGGCCTGCCCCGAGTCAACCGCTGACGACCGACAGATAGAGACTAGGACTGAAATGGACTTCACCAGAACAGAAGCCGCGCAGGATCTCTCGGGGTTGGTCGGCACCATCGTCGACGCGGTGTGCACGCCGCAGCACCAGCGTGAACTCGACGCCCTCGAGCAGCGCTTCGACACCGAGCTGTGGCGAAAGCTCATCGACGCCGACATCCTGTCCACCGCCGCACCGGAGTCGGTGGGCGGTGCGGGATTCGGCGTGCTCGAGCAGACCGCGATCCTCGCGGCGCTGGGCCGCCAGCTGGCCGCGGTGCCGTACCTGGAGTCGGTCGTCCTGGGTGCGGGGGTGCTTGGTCGGGTCGGCACGCCGGAACTGCGCGAGCAGTGGGGCGCCCCGGCAGTGGCCGGCGAGAAAGTCCTGACGGTGGCCCTCGACGGGGAGTTCGGTCAGGGCCCGGTGCAGGCGACCGCCTCCGGTGACGGATTCCGGCTCACCGGCACCCGCACCCAGGTCGCGTTCGGGCCGGTCGCCGATGCCTTCCTCGTTCCCGCCGAAACCGATTCCGGCACAAGGGTGTTCCTGGTGGCCAAAGACGACGCCGGGGTGTCGGTGACAGCGTTGCTGACCACCGGCCTGAGCAGCGCCGGTGAGCTCGACCTCGCCGGTGTCGAGGTCGGCGCCGACCGGATCGTCGGCGACGCCGAGGTCCTGGCGTGGCTGTCCACGCACAGGACGCTGGGGTACACCGCATTCCAGCTCGGTGTGCTCGAACGCGCACTGGAGCTGACCGCCGAATACGCCCGCACCCGCGAGCAATTCGACCGGCCGATCGGCAGTTTCCAGGCGGTCTCCGCGCGGCTGGCCGACGACTACATCGACGTCAAGGGCTTGGGACTGGCACTGGTGCAGGCATCCTGGCGACTGTCGGAGGACCTGCCCGCCGACCCCGAAGTGGCCACCGCCGCGTTCTGGGCGGCCGAGGCCGGACACCGCGTCGCCCATACCACCGTGCACGTTCACGGCGGTGTCGGCATCGATGTGGACCACCAGGTGCACCGCTACTTCCTCACCGCCAAGCAGATCGAGTTCGCACTCGGCGGCGCCACCGCCCAGCTGCGGCAGATCGGTCGTGAGCTGGCTGACACGCCGGCTTGAGCGGGCCTGTGAGCGGCCAACCGACCGTCACCGACCTGTTGGTGCGGCTGGCCGACGTCGACGATCGCGGCATCCACGCCGACGATGGCTCGTATTCGACTTGGCGCCAACATATTCAGGATGCCGCCGACCTCGCGGCTGCGCTGAAGGCCCGGCTCGATACGGCTCGTCCCCCGCATATCGGCGTGCTGCTCGGCAACACGCCGTTCTTCTCCTCGCTGCTCGTGGCGGGGGCCATGACCGGACTGGTTCCGGTCGGGTTGAACCCCACCCGCCGCGGCGAAGCGCTGCGGCGGGATATCGAGACGGCCGACTGCCAGCTGGTGCTCGCCGATGGTGACGACGTCGGGCCGCAGACCTACGGCGCCGGGTTCGTTCCCGAGGGCATGGCCGTCATCGATGTGGGTGCCCCCGAGTGGGCCGATGAGCTCGCACGGTTCCGCGGGTCGCCAGCCTCCTTCGCGCCCAGCAACTTCGACGATCTGTTCATGCTGATCTTCACCTCGGGCACCAGCGGCGACCCCAAGGCGGTGCGGTGCACCCATGAGAAGGTGGCCGTCCCGGGTGTGATGCTGTCCGAACGGTTCGGGTTGGGACCGACCGACACCTGCTACCTGTCGATGCCGCTATTCCACTCCAACGCGGTGATGGCAGGCTGGGCCGTCGCGGTGGCGGCGGGCGCCTCGATTGCGTTGCGGCGCAAGTTCTCTGCCTCCCAGTTCATCCCCGACGTGCGGCGGTTCAACGCTACCTACGCCAACTACGTCGGTAAGCCGATGTCCTATATCCTGGCCACCCCGCCGCGCCCCGACGACGCCGACAACCCGCTGCGGGTCGTCTACGGCAACGAGGCAGCACCCCGCGACATCGACCGATTCGCCGCACGTTTCGGGGTGACGGTGGTCGACGGGTTCGGGTCCACCGAAGGTGGGGTGAACATCGCCCGCACCCCGGACACCCCGGAAGGCGCACTGGGTCCGCTGCCCGAGGGCCTCGAAATCATCGACGTCGACACCGGCGAACCGTGCCCGCCCGGGGTGATCGGCGAACTGGTGAACCTCAACGGGCCCGGCAACTTCCGCGGCTATTACAACGCGCCCGACGCCGAGTCCGAACGCATGACCGGCGGTGTGTACCACAGCGGCGACCTCGCCTACCGCGACGACGCCGGCTATGTGCATTTCGCCGGGCGGCTGGGCGACTGGATGCGGGTCGACGGCGAGAACCTGGGCACCGCACCGATCGAACGCGTCCTGATGCGCTACCCGGACGTGACCGAGGCGGCGGTGTACGCCATCCCAGACCCCGCGGTCGGCGACCGGGTGATGGCTGCGCTGGTGCTGCCCGAGGGTGCGGCTTTCGATGCGAGGAACTTCCGCGAATTCCTGACCGCCCAGGATGACCTCGGGCCCAAGCAGTGGCCCGCATTTGTACGGGTCAGCACCGCTCTGCCGCGCACCGAGACGTTCAAGATCATCAAGCGCCGCCTCTCGGCCGAAGCACTGGAGTGCACCGACCCGGTGTTTGAGATACCGCGCTGACCGGGAACCGTTCCCACGATGAAGTGCGCCCATTTGGTCCTCGCGATTCTCGCGCCCGCCGCCGGTCTTCTCGGAGCCTCGCCGCCCGCACCGGCCGCGACCTGCCCCGATGTCGAGGTGGTCTTTGCCCGCGGCACGACGGAACCACCGGGCATCGGCCGGACCGGTCAGGCCTTCGTCGACGCATTGCGCGATGATCTGGGCACGAAGACCGTCGGCGTATATGCGGTCAACTACCCGGCCAGCACCGACTTCCCCACCGGTGTCCAAGGGGTGGTGGACGGCAGCACGCACGTCGCGACCACGGCCGCGAACTGTCCGAACACCAAGCTGGTCCTAGGCGGGTATTCGCAGGGGGCCGCCGTCGTCGGCTTCGTCACCGCTGATGCGATTCCGGCCGGGTATGCCGTCCCGCCCGGTACGCCACTACCGCTACCTGCCGGTGTCGCCGATCGTGTTGCCGCGGTCGCGCTGTTCGGCAAGCCGTCACAGAAGTTCATGGCCGCCATCGACGAGCCGGTGGTGTCCCTCGGGCCGGCCTACGCCGGTAAGACGATCGACCTGTGCGCCGGGGGCGATCCGATCTGCTCGCAGGAGGGCGGAAACACCGCCGCACATTCGATGTACGCGGGCAACGGCATGGTCCAGCAGGCAGCGTCCTACGTGGCCAAGCGGATCTGACGGTGTGCCGATCGCGTTGATTCAGAACTGTGGGCGAGTTTTCCGGCCAGAAATTCGCTCTCAGTTCTGGTTCGACTGCAGGCTAGCCCGTGATCGACGGCATGACCGCCTCGATGAGGTGCGGGCCGGGTTCGTCGAACGCCCACCGCAGCGCGTCGGCGAACTCCTCGGCGGTGCCGACCCGGCGGGCCGGCACCCCCATACCCTTCGCGATGCGCACGAAATCCAAAGTGGGACTGGTCAAGTCGAGGAGAGCCTCAGCCTTCGGTCCCGGCCCCTCCCCCACGGCCTCGGCGCCGACCCGCTGCAACTCGATACGCAGGATGTCGTAGGCGCGGTTGGCGTAGAGGACAGTGGTGATGTCGAGCTGTTCGCGGGCCTGGGTCCACAACGCCGAAATGGTGTACATCGCCGAACCGTCGGACTCCAGGCACACCACCGGGCGATCCGGTGCGGCGATCGCGGCCCCGACCGATACCGGCAGCGCATAGCCGATCGCGCCGCCGGTCAGCGTGAGCCAGTCATGCGCCGGGGCACCGGCTGTCGCCTGCGCCAGAAGGACTCCCGACGTGTTCGACTCGTCGACGACGACGGCACGTTCGGGCAGCAGCGCCCCGATGACGTCGGCTGAGGTCATGACATTCAAGGGACCACTCGGCAAGGTCGGCCGCGACAGCGCCGCCGTGGTGGCGGTCTCGTCCGGCGCGATCCGGTCTGCCAGCGTGGTCAGCGCGGCCGCGGCGCCGACGGGTCCGGCCAAGGTGTGCACCGTGGCGCCGTCGGGCGCCAGATCGCTGGGCTTGCCGGGGTAGGCGAAGAACGACACCGGGTGCGGCGCACCGGCCAGTACCAGATGCCGTGTCCCGGCGAGCTGCGCGGTGGCCGCCTCGGCGAAATATGCAAGCCGCTCGACGGCCGGTATTCCGGCGCCGCGCTCCAGACGTGTCGGGAAGGTTTCACACAGCACCCGCGCCCCGCACGCCTGCGCGAGCCTGACCGCCGCGGACAGACCGCCCGCGCCGGTGGCGTCACCGCCGACCATGATCACCGTCGGCTCGCCCGAACGCAGCACGGACTCGATCTGCCCGGAATCGAAGTCAATGGCTGTCGGTTGTGCCGCAACCTCTTTCACCGGTGAGGCGCCCTCATCCCACGAGACATCAGCGGGCAGGATCAGCGTCGCAATGTGCCGTTGGGCGCGGGCGGACGCGATGGCCTCGGCGGTGTCGGCGGCCACATCAGCGACCGCCATGGTGCGCCGCACCCAGCCCGATACGGTCTGAGCCACCGAGTCGATATCGGACTCCAGCGGTGCGTCGTACTTCTTGTGATACGTAGCGTGGTCGCCGACGACCACGACCGCAGGCACGTGCGCGCGCCGCGCGTTGTGGAGATTGGCCAGCCCGTTGCCCAACCCGGGGCCGAGGTGCAGCAGCACCGCGGCGGGCTCACCCGCGATGCGGGCGTAACCGTCGGCCGCGCCGGTGGCCACACCCTCGAAAAGCGTGAGCACGCCACGCATCTGCGGCACGGCGTCCAGCGCGGCGACGAAGTGCATCTCCGATGTGCCTGGATTGGCGAAACACACCCGCACGCCGTGGTCCACCAGGGTGGCGATCAGCGCCTGTGCGCCATTCATGCGGCCTGGGCCCCGAGCTTGGTGAACACCCGCGCGGCGTTGTCGTGCAGATATGCCGAACGGGCCGGCTCGGACAGCCCGAGTTCGTCGAGACCGTCCAGGGCGTGTGCGTGCCCGATCATCGGATAATTGGTGCCGAACAACACTTTCCGCGCGCCGGTGCCTGTCTTCATGAATGCCACCAGCTCCTTGGGTAGGCGCCGGGAGGTATAGGCCGAGGTGTCGATGTAGACATTCTCGTGCTTGCGGCAGACCGCGACCATCTCCTCGGTCCAGGGATATCCGACATGCCCGCACACGATGGTGAGTTCGGGAAAGTCCAAGGCAACCTCATCGATGTAGGGAATCGGCCGCCCGAGTTCCGAGGGTCGCAATGGACCCGTATGACCCACCTGGGTGCAGAACGGCACGCCGAGCTCGACGCATTCGGCGAACAGCGGGTAATAGCGACGATCGGTCGGCGGCGCACCCCACAGCCACGGCACCACCCTCAAACCGACGAAGCCGTCGTCCCGGACCCGCCTGCGCAATTCGCGTACCGCGACCATTGGTCGGTCGAGATCGACGGTTGCCAGCGCCGCGAACCGGGTCGGGTGCCGGCCAACCCAAGCGGCGACCTCGTCGTTGGACACCAGGTCCTGGCCGTGGGGACCCAGCCAGGCGCTCAGCACGCCGACGTCGACACCAGCGGCGTCCATCGATTGCAGAGTCAGATCGATGGGCAGGTCGCCCTCGGGAATCCGCCCGCCGGTCCAGCGGCGCAGCGATACGAGGAAGTCGCTTGCCATAAACCGCTGAGTGGGATGCTGCATCCACACGTCGATCGTCATCGCGTTCGACTGTAGACGCGAAACCTGCTCAGCTGTCGCGGATCGCGTCCAGTTTCCGGGTCGCCGCCTCGAACCCGGTGACCAGTTCGGCGATGATGTCGGCGACCGGGCGGATCTCGTTCATCCGGCCCACGATCTGGCCGACCGGCATCGCGACGGTCGTGGGATCGGCCGAGGCGCTCATGCGCTGATGTGCCTCGGACACCAGGATGTTCTGCAGCGGCATGGGCAGCGGCTCGGGTGCGCCCTCGGCGTCCCACGCCTCGGTCCATCGGCTCTTGAGCAGACGGGCCGGCTTGCCGGTGTAGATGCGGCGGCGCACGGTGTCGCTCGAGCCGGCGGCCAGCAGCGCCTCCTGGATCACCGACGCGCCCCCTTCGGTGCGAACACCGAGGTCGTACTCGGCGGCGGTCAGGAACGCCGACCCCATCCAAACACCCTGTGCGCCAAGCGCGAGCGCGGCAGCCACCTGACGGCCGGAGCCGATCCCACCCGCCGCGAGCACCGCGGTCTGTCCACCGAGTCCAGCCAACCCATCCACGACCTCCGGCACGAGCACCATCGAGGCGATCTCGCCGGTGTGTCCGCCGGCCTCGTGGCCCTGGGCGATCACGATGTCGACGCCGTTCTCGGCGTGCCGCTGCGCGTGCTTGGCGCTTCCGGCGAGCGCCGCCACCGGAACGCCGGCTTCGTGCACCTGGTCGATGACGTCCTTGGGCGGCGAGCCGAGCGCGTTGGCGATGAGCTTGATCGGGTGCCGCAGGGCGACATCGACGTGGCTGCGGGCCACCGAGTGCAGCCAGCCCAGCACGCCCTCGGACTTCTCCTCGTCCTCGGGCAGCGGCGGCACTCCGAGATCCGCCAGCGTCTTGGCGACGAAATCCCGGTGTGTCTGCGGGATCAGCTTGTTGATGTCGATCGACGAGCCCTCGGTGGGAACCTTCGCCGGCATCACCACGTCGACGCCGTACGGCTTACCGCCGGTGTTGGAGTCCATCCATTGCAGGACGGCTTCCAGGTCGTCGGGATCGTTGAACCGCACGCATCCCAGGACGCCCATGCCGCCGGCGCGGCTGACCGCGGCGGCCACCTTCTCCGACGGGGTGAAAACGAAGATCGGGTACTGGATGCCGAACCGATCGCAGAGTTCGGTGTGCATCAGCTCGCTGCGCCCGCGTGCTTGGCGTGCACCTCGTCAGCCGGGCGGATCTCGGTCTGGTCCTTGGCCCACTTGTAGTCGGGCTTACCGGCCGGCGAGCGCTTCACCTCGTCGACGATCCAGAGGCTGCGTGGCACCTTGTAGCCGGCAATCTCTTTGCGCACGAACGTATCCAGGTCTGCCAGCGTCGGGCGGGCTCCCTTGCGGGGCGCGACGACCGCGGCGACATGGTTGCCGAAGCGCGGGTCGGGCACACCGACGACCAGGGCATCGAACACGTCGGGATGACCCTTGAGTGCGGCCTCGACCTCCTCGGGGTAGATCTTCTCGCCGCCACTGTTGATCGACACCGAGCCGCGGCCCAGCATCGTCACGGTGCCGTCTGCTTCGACCTCGGCATAGTCGCCAGGGATCGCGTAGCGCACGCCGTTGTATACGCGGAAGGTCTGCCGGGTTTTCTCTTCGTCCTTGTAGTAGCCGACCGGGATATTGCCCTTCTTGGCGATCACACCGCGGACCCCGGAGCCGGGCTTGACCTCGTTGCCGTTCTCGTCGAGCACGACGGTTCGGTGGTCGATGGTGACTCGCGGGCCACCATTGTGGTGCTCGCCCTTGGCCACGATGCTGGTGCCACCGAAGCCGGTCTCCGAAGACCCGATCGAGTCGGTGATCACTCGGTTGGGCAGTAGTTCGAGCAGCTTCTCCTTGAGGCTGGTGGAGAACAGCGCAGCGGTGCTGGCCAGCAGGAATAGCGAGGAGAGGTCGTACTCCTCACCACTGTCCAGGGCGGCCTGCAGTGCATCGAGCAGCGGGCGCGCCATCGCGTCACCGGTGAAGAACAACAGATTGACCTTGTGCTCGTGGATGGTGCGCCACACTTCGTCGGCGTCGAATTCCGGTGACAGCACGGTGGTTTGGCCTGAGAAGATGGACATCCAGGTCGCCGACTGGGTGGCGCCGTGGATCATCGGCGGGATGGCGTAGCGAACCATCGGCGGGTTCTCCGCCGCAGCGCGGGACAGGTCGTACTCGTCTTTGACGAACTCGCCCGTGGCGAAGTCGGTGCCGCCGAACAGAACCCGGTAGATGTCCTCGTGGCGCCACATCACGCCCTTGGGGAACCCGGTGGTGCCGCCGGTGTAAAGCAGATAGATGTCATCCTCGCTGCGCTGTCCGAAGTTTCGCTCGGGTGAGCTCTCGGCGAGGGCGGAGTAGAACTCCACGCCGCCGTAGCGCTGGAAGTCGTTGTCGCTGCCATCCTCGATGACCAGGATCGTCTTGACGTCCGGGGTGTCCGGCAGCACGTTGGCGACGCGGTCGGAGTACTGGCGCTCGTGCACCAGGGCCACCATGTCGGAGTTCTCGAACAGGTAGCGCAGTTCGCCCTCGACGTACCTGAAGTTGACGTTGACCAGGATCGCGCCGGCCTTGATCGTGCCGAGCATCGCGATCACGATCTCGATGCGGTTGCGGCAGTACAACCCAACCTTGTCGTCCTTCTTCACGCCGTGATCGAGGAGGTAGTGGGCGAAGCGGTTCGCCTTGTCCTCGAGCTCGGCGAAGGTGATTTTCTCGTCGCCACATATGAAGGCGACGCGGTCAGGCACGGCGTCGATGGCGTGTTCGGCTAGGTCGGCTATGTTCAGGGCCACGGACCCAAACTAGAACGTGTTACATTTCAGTTCAAGTCCCCAGCATCGACGCAGGAAGGCGGTCTGTTTGTGAGCGAGACCGAGAAGGGCCCCGACGCCCTTATTGAGCAGCGCGGACACACTCTCATAGTCACGCTCAACCGGCCGGAGGCCCGCAACGCACTGTCGGGCGAGATGATGTCGATCATGGTCGAGGCCTGGGATCGGGTCGATGAGGATCCGGAGATCCGCACCTGCATCCTGACCGGTGCGGGCGGGTATTTCTGCGCGGGCATGGACCTCAAAGGCGCCACCAAGACGCCCCCCGGCGAGTCGTTCAAGAGCGGATACGACCCGACGAAGATCGAAGCGCTCTTGAAAGGCCGTAGGCTCACCAAGCCGCTCATCGCGGCCGTCGAAGGCCCGGCCATCGCGGGCGGCACCGAGATCCTGCAGGGCACCGACATCCGCGTCGCGGGCGAAAGCGCGAAATTCGGCATCTCCGAAGCCAAGTGGAGCCTGTATCCGATGGGCGGCTCCGCGGTGCGGCTGCCGAGACAGATTCCGTACACGATCGCGTGCGACCTGCTGCTGACCGGGCGTCACATCACCGCCGCCGAGGCACTGTCCTACGGGCTGATCGGCTATGTCGTGCCCGACGGGACGGCACTGGACAAGGCGCTCGAGATCGCCGAGGTCATCAACAACAACGGGCCCCTCGCCGTCCAGGCGATCCTCAAAACCATCCGCGAGACGGAGGGCATGCACGAACTCGAGGCGTTCAAGCCCGACACCGCCAACGGCATTCCGGTGTTCCTGTCCGAGGACGCCAAGGAAGGCCCGCTGGCGTTCAAGGAGAAGCGCGCACCTCAGTTCAAGATGCGTTAGTCGGCTTCGGGGCCATCGCCATCGCCGCCACCACCTTGTCCGCGGCGAAGCCGGCCGCTTGAGCCGTCATCCCGTTCATCACGTATGCCTGGTGCGCACCGTTGTCCGCGCCCGTCGGAGAGCAGATCGGGTCATCGGGAATGCACTGGTCTATGGTCTTCGCCGCGTACAGGCTGCCCACTGTGATCGGCGGCGCCGTGCGGTCGATGCTGTTCAAGAATCCGTTGGACGGCTTCCCGAACAGCGCGACGGCCGCGACGTGCTTGGCGATCTCGGGCGCCATCGGCCCGGTGATTCCGTTCGGCGGGACGTAGCCGTCCGGAATCTTGTCGGCGGTGACGTAGCCGGCGACCGCGGCGCCCTGCGAGTAGCCACCGAGCACCATCTTGGTGTTGGGGCATCGCGCCGCCATGTCGCGGACCCGCGTGCTGGCATCGATCACCCCATCCGCCGCGGTCGGAAAGTTGAGCGAGGCGGGGTAATTGACCGCGTAGACGTCGACCGACTTTCCGGTGAGCTGTGGCTGCGCCCGCAGCTCGTCGGCGAACGCCTGCCCGATGCCGCCGACACCCGGCGGTTCGAACGTGCCGCGGGCGAAGATCACCTCGACGTCGGGACACCCCTCGTCCGCTCCCGCTCTCGGGACGCCGCGCGGCGACAGCAACAACGCCATCGCAAGCAGCAGCGCGACAAACAATAGTGCGCAGACGTATCGAACCTGGTCGGATTTGATGCCGTTCATCTCGCCCCACATCTACTACTACTACGGTTTTGCCCCGGCCCGGTCAGCGGCACCGCTTCCCCCGAGGTGGGGACGTGGTTCCCGTAATTGACGCCCCCCAAACACACGCCGGGCCGCCGAAGCGCCGATCGAAAGCATCAGGCCAGCACGGGCCGCGACGGGGTGAATACCACCGGCATCTCCTCCAGGCCGCTGACGAAGTTCGCCGGCCGCAGCGGTAGGGCCGACTCGTCGGCGAGCCGCAGGTCCGGCAGCCGCTCGAGGACCTTGCGCACCATCGTGCTCAACTCGAGCCGGGCCAGCTGATTACCCAGACAGAAGTGCGTTCCGAAGCCGAAGGCCAAGTGGCTGTTCGGGTTTCGGTCGATGCGAAAATTCTCCGGATCACCGAACACCGATTCGTCGAAGTTGGCGCCCTCGAACATCAACAGCATCTTCTCCCCCTGACGCAGCTGGGTGCCGTGGAACTCAACGTCGCGCATGGCGGTTCGGGCCATGTTCTTCACCGGGGAGGTCCAGCGCAGCATCTCCTCGATCGCGCCGGGCAGCAGGCTGTGGTCGGCCACCAGGCGCTGCCACTGATCGTGGTGACGCACAAGCTGTTCGGTGCCGCCGGACAGCGTGTGCCGGGTGGTCTCGTCCCCGCCGATGAGAATCAGTAGGGTCTCCATGATGATTTCCTGGTCGTCGAGGCGCGAACCTTCGACTTCGGAGTTGACCAGGATCGAGAACAGGTCGTCGGTCGGTTCGGCGCGGCGCTTGGCGATCGTTTCGGTGGCGTAGGCCGAGTATCCGGCGAACGCGTCCATCACCGCCTGGAGAGTTTCGGCGTCGGCGGCGGAGTTCAGGCCGCACACCAGGTCATCGGACCACTTCAACAGCGTCGACCGCTCTTCCGGCAGCACGCCGAGCATGTCGCCGATGACGGCCATCGGCAGCGGCGCGGCGATGTCGCGGACGAAATCACACTCCCCCCGCTCGCAGACCGCGTCGATCAACGTGTCGCACAAGGTGTCGATCCCGGCGACTTTGTCCATCACCCGCTTACGGGTGAAGCCGGCGTTGACGAGCTTGCGCCGCAACAGATGTCCCGGGTCGTCCATGTCGATCATGTAGGGCATGCCGGGGTTGTCGGGACGAATTCCCCCGGTGTTGGAGAAGGTTTCGGGATCACGCTCGGCGTCGATCACCGCCTGGTAGCTCGCCGCCGCGGCCAGGCCGTTGCGGTCGCGAAACACCGGTTCGTTGGCCCGCATCCAGCGATAGGCTTCGCGCGCACCCCCGTCGGCATAGAAGTTGCCATCGGTCAGATCAACATCCGGCTTGGCCGGTGCCAGGGTGCCTGTCATCTCGTTCCCTCCACTACCTTTCGTCCACGCGGGATGTCGAAGCGGTTTACAGTGACCGCATGTCTGAGTCGCAGCACACGATTGCCGGCACGGTACTCACCATGCCGGTGCGAATTCGCAAGGCCGACGTCCATACGGCTATGTTCTCGGTTCCGGCCGATGCCGCGCAGCGACTTGTCGATTACAGCGGATTGGAAATCTGCGAATTCCGTCCCGGCCGAGCGGTGGTGAACCTGATGCTGGCCCGCTACCTCGACGGCGATCTGGGCAAGTACCACGAATTCGGCACCTGCGTGATGGTCAATCCGCCCGGCTCGAATGCTCGCGGGCTCAAGGCACTCGGCGACGCCGCGGCGTTCATCCATCACCTGCCCGTCGACCAGTCCTTCACGTTGGAGGCCGGCCGCACCATCTGGGGCTTCCCCAAGATCATGGCGGACTTCAACGTTCGTGAGTCCAACCCGTTCACCTTCGATGTCAGCGAGAACGGGTCGCTGATCGCCGGCATCGAATTCCGCCGCGGCCTGCCGATCCCGTCGCTGCGGCCACGGACCCAGGTGCTCAAGACCTACACCTTCGCCGACGGCACGACCCGCGAGGTGCCCTGGGAGATGAAGAACTCTGGAGTCCGCTTCCGGCCGGGCGGCGCGACTCTCCGTCTCGGCGACCATCCGTACGCAAAGGAGCTCGCCACCCTGGGGCTGCCGAAGCGCGCGATGGTGTCGGGATCGGTCGCCCACGTCGAGATGACCTTCGGCGACGCCCACATCCTGCGCTGAGCGCCCAAAGGTCATCCGGTCAATCTAGAGCGAGGACTAGACAACTCGCAAGAAGTGTCTACAACAGGTCGGCGGCTTCGCGGATCTGTTCGGGGGTGCGCGCGCCGATGACCATCATCGTCACGCCGGCTGCTTCCCACGCGACGATCTGTTTGCGCACGTAGTCGATGTCGCCGACGATAGCCGAGTCGTCGACGAGTTCGTCGGGAACGGCCTTGGCGGCGTCATCCTTGCGATCGCTGCGGAACAGTCGGGTGACCTCGTCGACGACCTCCGAATAACCCATTCGCCGATAGACGTCGGCGTGGAAGTTGGTGTCCTCAGCGCCCATTCCGCCCATGTAGAGCGCCAGGTGCGGCTTGATCAGATCCATGACCGAAGACCGGTCGTCGGTGATGACAACCTGCGCGGTCGCGCAGATCTCGAAGTCTTCGCGGCTGCGCCGGGCACCCGGACGGGCGAAGCCCTCGTCGAGCCACTCGTTGTACATCGGCGCCAGCCGCGGCGAGTAGAAGATCGGCAGCCACCCGTCGCAGATCTCGGCGGCCAGCGCAACGTTCTTCGGGCCCTCGGCGCCCAGCATGATCGGGATATCAGCCCGCAACGGGTGCACGATCGGCTTGAGCGGCTTACCCAACCCGGTGGTGCCCTCACCGGACAGCGGTAGCGGGTAATGCGGGCCGGCACTGGTGACCGGGGCCTCGCGGGCCCAGACCTGCCGGATGATGTCGATGTACTCGCGGGTGCGCGCCAACGGCTTCGGGAACTTCTGCCCGTACCAGCCCTCGACGACCTGGGGTCCGGAGACACCCAGGCCGAGGATGTGGCGACCCCCGGAAAGATGGTCCAGCGTCAGCGACGCCATCGCACACGCGGTCGGGGTACGCGCCGACAGTTGCACCACCGACGTGCCCAACCGCATCCGGCTGGTTTCGCGCCCCCACCACGCCAACGGGGTGAACGCATCCGAGCCCCACGCCTCCGCCGTGAAGACCGTGTCGTACCCGACCTCCTCGGCCACGGCCACCAGTTCGGCGTGATTCGCCGGAGGTTGAGCGCTCCAATATCCGAGTTGCAGACCCAGCTTCATCGGTGCCGCCTTTCTGGCCGGGACACGGTCCTTGCCACTATTCTTAGAACCTGTTCTACTCGATGATGTGACCACCAGCCAAAGCAGCCCGGTGCAGATCGACGCGCATCAGAAGCCCCTTTCGGCACCGCTGAAGCTGTCATTCGACTACACCCGTTCAGTCGGACCACTCCTCGGCCAGTTCTTCACCGCATTGCGTGAGCGACGCATCCTCGGTGTCCGCGGTTCGGACGGGCGAGTGCTCGTACCACCCGCTGAGTATGACCCCGTGACGTACGCGCCGTTGACGGAGGTGGTACCGGTCGCCAGTGTCGGGACCATCGAGTCGTGGACGTGGCAGTCCCACCCCCTCGAGGGCCAGCCGCTGGACAAGCCGTTCGCCTGGGCGTTGATCAAGCTCGACGGTGCGGACACCACCCTGCTGCACGCGGTCGCCGCGGACTCGTCCGACGCGATCAGCACCGGGGCGCGGGTACACGCGCACTGGATCGACGAGCCGGTCGGCGCGATCACCGACATCGCCTATTTCGAGCTGGGGGACACCGAGGAGACGGTGCCGTCCGGTGGTGACGACCGCGAGCCGGTGACCATCCAGGTCTCGCCAAGCAGCATCGAGATCCAGCACACGGCATCACTGCCCGAGACGACATTCCTGCGCGGCCTCGAGGATGGCAAGCTCCTGGGCGCCCGTACCGGGGAAAACGGCAAGGTCTACTTCCCGCCCAAGGAAGCCGATCCCGCGACCGGGTTGGAGCTCGACAACTTCATCGAGCTGCCCGACAAGGGCACGGTGACGACGTTCGCGATCATCAACATCCCGTTCGCCGGACAGCGCATCAAGCCGCCGTACGTCGCGGCCTACGTGTTGCTCGACGGCGCTGATATCCCGTTCCTGCACTTGATTCAGGAGATCGAGGTTTCCGAGGTGCGAATGGGCATGCGGGTGCAGGCGGTGTGGAAGCCCCGCGAGGAGTGGGGTCTGGGCATCGACAACATCGAGTACTTCAAACCGACCGGCGAACCCGACGCCGAGTACGACACCTACAAGCACCACCTCTAAAGGGAATCGCCACATGACATTTCGCGATGTAGCGGTCGTCGGCTTCGAACATGCCCCGCACGTGCGGCGCACCGACGGCACCACCAACGGCGTAGAGATGCTGATGCCGTGTTTCCACCGGCTGTACGAAGAGCTCGGCCTGAAGCAGACCGACATTGGCTTCTGGTGCTCCGGGTCGTCGGATTACCTTGCCGGACGCGCCTTTTCGTTCATCTCAGCGATCGACTCGATCGGGGCGGTGCCCCCGATCAACGAGTCGCACGTGGAGATGGACGCAGCGTGGGCGCTCTACGAGGCGTACATCAAGATCCTGACCGGTGAGGTCGACACCGCGCTGGTGTACGGCTTCGGCAAGTCGTCGGCGGGCACGCTGCGCCGGGTGCTTGCATTGCAGACCGACCCGTACACCGTTGCGCCGCTGTGGCCCGACTCGGTGTCGATGGCCGGCCTGCAGGCGCGGTTCGGGCTGGATTCCGGCAAGTGGACCGAAGAGCAGATGGCTCAGGTCGCGCTCGACGCGCTGGCAGTCGGACGCACCGACTCCGAGAAGCCGGCCACGAGCATCGACGAACTGCTGTCCCGGCCGTACTTCGCAGATCCGTTGCGGCGCCACGACATCGCTCCGATCACCGACGGGGCGTCGGCCATAGTGCTGGCGGCCGGTGACCGGGCGCGCGAACTGCGGGAAAACCCGGCCTGGATCACCGGTTTCGAGCATCGCATCGAGACGCCGGTGCTTGGCGCACGCGACCTGACCACGTCGCCGTCGACCGCGGCCTCGGCCAAGCTGGCCACCGGCGGGGACGCCGGTTCGATCGAGGTCGCCGAGATCTACGCGCCGTTCAGCCACCAGCAGCTGATCCTCACCGAGGCGATCGGGCTGCCGGAGTCGACGAAGATCAACCCGTCGGGCGGCGCGTTGGCGGCCAACCCGATGTTCTCGGCCGGCCTGGAGCGGATCGGCTTCGCCGCCCAGCACATTTTCGATGGTTCGGCGGGCCGCGTGTTGGCGCACGCCACCAGCGGCCCTGCGTTGCAACAGAATCTGGTCGCCGTGCTGGAGGGGAAGTAGTCATGGCTAAAAAGCTGGCCGCGGTTCTCGGAACGGGGCAGACAAAGTACGTCGCCAAGCGCAAAGACGTCTCGATGAACGGTCTGGTGCGCGAGGCAATCGACCGGGCGCTCGAGGACTCGGGGTCGACGTTCGACGACATCGACGCCGTCGTCGTCGGCAAGGCTCCCGACTTCTTCGAGGGCGTGATGATGCCCGAGCTGTTCATGGCCGACGCCGTCGGAGCGACCGGCAAGCCGCTGATCCGCGTGCACACCGCGGGTTCGGTGGGCGGGTCGACCGCGATCGTCGCCGCGAGCCTGGTGCAGTCGGGCAAGTACAAGCGCGTGCTCACCATGGCGTGGGAGAAGCAGTCCGAGTCGAATGCCATGTGGGCGTTGAGCATCCCGGTGCCGTTCACCAAGCCGGTGGGCGCGGGCGCGGGTGGCTACTTCGCACCGCACGTGCGCGCCTACATCCGCCGCTCCGGTGCGCCGCTCAACATCGGCGCTATTGTCGCGGTCAAGGACCGGCACAACGGCGCCAAGAATCCGCTGGCGCATCTGCATCAGCCGGATATCACCGTGGAGAAGGTGATGGAGTCCCCGATGCTGTGGGATCCCATCCGCTACGACGAGACCTGCCCGTCATCCGACGGTGCGGCGGCAATGGTGATCGGTGACGAGGAAAGCGCCGACGCCAGGGTGGCCGCCGGCCATCCGGTCGCCTGGATCCACGCGACCGCGCTGCGCACCGAGCCGCTGGCGTACGCGGGGCGTGACCAGGTCAATCCACAGGCAAGCCGTGATGCGGCCGCCGCACTGTGGAAGGCGGCCGGAATCACCAGCCCGATCGACGAGATCGACGTGGCCGAGGTGTACGTCCCGTTCTCCTGGTACGAACCGATGTGGCTGGAAAGCCTTGGCTTCGCCGCCGAGGGCGACGGGTGGAAGCTCACCGAGGCCGGCGAGACGGCGATCGGCGGCCGGATTCCGTTCAATCCCTCCGGCGGCGTGCTCAGCTCCAATCCCATTGGCGCATCCGGCATGATCCGGTTCGCCGAGTCGGCGATCCAGGTGATGGGCAAAGCGGGCGAGCATCAGGTCGAAGGCGCACGCAAGGCGCTGGGCCACGCGTACGGCGGCGGCGCGCAGTACTACTCGATGTGGGTGGTCAGCTCCGACAAACCAGCCGCACAATGACCCGCATGCAGTACACGGTCAGCATCGCGTTCAGCCCGCTCGATCAGCTCATCGAAATCGCGAAGGCGGCAGAAGAACTCGGCTTCGACAACATCGCGTTGCCGGACTCTATCTTCTACTTCGAGAAGCAGTCGGTCGACTATCCCTATACCGCCGACGGCAAGCGGATGTTCGACGAGAACTCGCCCTGGGTCGATCCCTTGATCCTCGCGGGTGCACTGGGTGCGGTGACGTCGAAGCTGCGCTTCTACACAAACGTGATGAAGCTCGGCTCGCGCAACCCGCTGCTGCTGGCCCGCCAGGTCGGATCGGTGGCGAACTTGACCAACAACCGGTTCGGGTTCGGCGTCGGAATCGGCTGGGCGCCTGAGGAATTCGAGTGGTGCGGGGTGCCCTATGCGAAGCGGGGCAAGCGCGTCGATGAGATGATCGACGTCATCAAGCTGGTGCTTGCCGGCGGCATGGTCGAGTTCCACGGCGATTTCTACGATTTCGATCGGCTGCAGATGAGCCCGGCACCCTCGAAGCCGGTGCCGTTCTACGTCGGCGGCCACACCGATGTGGCGCTGAGACGCGCCGTCCGGATCGGTGACGGCTGGACCAGCGCCATGATGACCTGCGACCAGTTGGCCGAAACGATCTCGACGCTCAAGAAGATGCTCGCCGAGAACGGCCGTGCCGACGACCCCTTCGAATACCAGGCCGTCTGCATCGACAAATTCGGCGTCGACGGTCACCGCGACCTCGTGCAGGCAGGTGTCACCGACTACATCGGCATCCCGTGGGTGTTCGAAGGACTTCCGTTCGACGCGCCGGTCGACAAGAAGATCGACTCGATGAAGCGGTTCGCCGAAACCTACATCCACTCTGGCTGGCAGGAGCAATGAGCACGCCGGCCCACGAGGCGGGACGGCGGTCCCGTGAAGCGGCCATGGCACGCAACAAGGAAGCGTGGCTTGCGGTGTTCGCCGACGACGCGATTGTCGAAGACCCGATCGGGCCATCGCATTTCGACCCCGAGGGCAAGGGCCACCGCGGCAAGGACGCGATCGCGAAGTTCTACGACATGGCGATCGCGCCGAGCAGGCTCACGTTCCATTTCGAGAAGACCTACCAGTGCGGCGACGAGGAAGCCAACGTGGGTCATATCGTTATCGAATCGAGTGGCTATCGGGTGATCGCCGAGGGCGTGTTCACCTACCGCGTCAATGACTACGGCAAAATCGTTGCGCTGCGGGCGTATTGGGAGCTCGACAAGGCCACGGCGAGCGCCCAGAAGATCTAGGGCCCTGACAACGGCCCTACGCGTGACGCGTTTCGGACGTCCAGACCCGGCCGTCGTAGTACCGCACCAACCGGTGATCATTCTGATCCGGGTACCACCCCGGCGTCAAACCACCCGATTGAACCGGCTCATGGCGGACGGGTTGTTGCTGCACGACCGTCCGCTCGCGATACGGCCGCTCACGTGGTGCCAAGGCGAAACGTACCGCCCACACGACCACCGCGATGATGACGATGACGAACACGATCCAGATCAACGAGTTGAGCGACCCGACGACGTTGGACATGGTGAACCCCTATTGGCTAGGCAGCGGGCGCGGCGGCTTCTTGGAAGTCGATGCGCCATTCACTTAATGCGGGCGTAGCTAATGAGCAGGCCGCGCATACTGCGGCGTTGATCGTGGGATAACCACATGCCGGGCAAATATCGAGTGCCATGGTCTCCTCCACGCGCCGCAACTTGTATTCAACTAGCGGGGCAATACCCTGGGCGGTCGGCAGCCAAACGCGCCGGCGCCGCCGGCGCGAAGAAAGCCCGGGCCGTCTGGTCCACCACAAACAGCCGAAAGGCGAGGTCAGACCTCTTCGAAGCCGTCCCGGTAGCGCTGCGCCAGGTCCTGGTACGCCTTGGGGTTGATGTTCACCCAGACCTCGGCGCGGGTGCCGGCGATCGGGCCCTTCACCTTCGCCGGTGAACCCGTGACCAGCACCTCGTCGGGGATGTGTGTGCCACCGACCACCAGCGAGTGCGCGGCGATCATGCTGCGCGCCCCGATCACCGCTCCGTCGAGCACCGTGCAGTGGTTGGCGATCAGTGCCTCGGCGCCGACGTGCACGCCGTGGATCGTGCACATGTGCGCGATCGTGGCCCCCGGACCGATGTCGACCGGGATGCCAGGTGGGGCGTGCAGCACCGACCCGTCCTGCACGTTGGCACCCTCGCGGATGACGATCGGCGCGTAGTCGCCGCGCAGTATCGCGTTGAACCAGACCGATGCGCCGGCCTCCACGGTGACGTCCCCGATGAGCACGGCCGTCGGTGCGACGAAGGCGGTCGGATCCACCCGGGGTGATCGGCCTTCGAACGAATACATCGGCATCGTTCAGATATACCGCACTTCAGGTGGGTAATCCGCAGGCAGCATGGCACTCATTGCGCGATCAGACGTCAAAACTGTAACGTGTTCTAGTTAGAACCTACGAGTTGGAGGGGCGCGAGGTGACAAGCGGCATTCGCGAGATCGACACCGGAACCCTGCCGGACCGGTACGCCCGGGGTTGGCACTGCCTGGGCCCGGTGAACGACTACCTGGACGGAAAGCCGCACCCGATCAATGCGTTCGGCTCCAAATTGGTCGTCTTCGCCGATTCCCACGGCGATGTGCACGTCCTTGACGCCTACTGCCGTCACATGGGCGGGGACCTGTCCCAGGGCACCATCAAAGACGACACGTTGGCCTGCCCGTTCCACGACTGGCGCTGGGGCGGCGACGGCCGCTGCCGGCTCGTGCCCTACGCCAAGCGCACCCCCAAGTTGGCCCGTACCCGGTCCTGGGAGACCGACGTGCGCAACGGGCTGCTGTTCGTCTGGCACGACCACGAGGGCAATCCCCCGCAGCCCGAGGTGCGTATCCCGGAGATCCCGGAGTACACCAGCGGCGAGTGGACCGAGTGGAAGTGGAACTCGATGCTGATCGAGGGCTCCAACTGCCGTGAGATCGTCGACAACGTGACCGATATGGCGCACTTCTTCTACATCCACTTCGGTCTGCCGACTTACTTCAAGAACGTCTTCGAGGGCCACATCGCCTCGCAGTACCTGCACAACGTGGGGCGCCCCGACGTCACGCTGGGCGGCTCGGCCTACACCGAATCGCATCTGGATTCCGAGGCGTCGTACTTCGGACCGTCGTTCATGATCAACTGGCTGCACAACAACTACGGCGGCTACAAAGCCGAGTCGATCCTGATCAATTGCCACTACCCGGTGACGCAGGACTCGTTCATGCTGCAGTGGGGTGTGATCGTCGAGAAGCCCAAGGGCATGGATGACGCCATGAGCGACAAGCTGTCCGATGCGATGGTCGTCGGCGTCAGCAAGGGCTTCCTGCAGGACGTCGAGATCTGGAAGCACAAGACCCGCATCGACAATCCGCTGCTCGTCGAGGAAGACGGCGCTGTCTACCAGATGCGCCGCTGGTATCAGCAGTTCTACGTCGACGTCGCCGACGTGACGCCGGACATGACCGACCGCTTCGAGCTCGAGGTGGACACCGCGCCGGCCAACGAGAAGTGGCAGGTTGAGGTTCAGGAGAACCTCAAGAAGCAGGCCGAGTCTGAAGGACAGCCGACCCAGGTGTGAATATGAGCCCCGAGGAAACGCCCGACGTCGACGATCTGGCGCGGTCCATGCTCGAGCTGCTCGGCGTACACGAGCACGACGAGCCGCACGAGCAGAGCGACGATGCGGCCGGATCATGGTCCAAGGCAGCGACTTTCGCTGCGGATCCAGAACGCATGGCCGCCGTTCAGGAGGCGACCCGCCGGGACAAGGAACGCTACCTGTCGTCCGGTCTGGTGGAGATCGACTGCCGGTTCTGCCACATCGCGGTGAAGGTCAAGAAGCTCGGTGCAGCCCACACCGCCGTGCAGTGGAGCAACGAAGCCCAGCAACGCTGCGCCTACTTCGCCGAGATTCGCCAGGCGGGCGGTAGCAGTGCCCGCACCCGGTCCTGCCCCAGGTTATCGGACAGCATCAAACACGCCGTGGCAGAAGGATGTCTGGAGGAGTACTCCAGCGCACCCGCGCCCGGGGACGGCTGATCCGGCTAGCCGCATTTCGCCCAAACCGACGTTTGGCAGCGAAAATACGGGTGGACTCCCGCATTTCGTCAATCTCGACGGCGGGTTTACAGCCCCTTGAAGCGCTCCTTGACCTGTTCCTCGGTCAACCCGTAGTCGGCCAGCGAGTAGGTGTGCTTCGGTGCCCTCGGGCCCTGCTTGCTCTCCTCGTCGGTGCGCTGGATCGCCGCCCGCGCATCGTCGGTCATGTCAATGTCGAAGTGCGAGTAGATCTTCTCCACGGTGCGGATCGGTTCGCGGATGAGCTCGAAGTAATCGAGATCGAAGAACTGCGCCGGATTCTGCTTGGCGCGTTCGGCATTGAACAGCTCCAGCCCACGTGACCAGGTCTCGAGCGAGTCGGCGCCGATGACCTTGCCGGTGAAGGTGTTCGACCAGCCCTCCGTCGTGTGCTGAGCCAGTGAGCACATCGACGCCATGATCGTCTCGGCCGGCCGGTGACATTGCACGATCAGCGCATCCGGGTAGACGGCGAACACTGCGTCCAGCGCGAACAAGTGGCTGGGATTCTTGAGCACCCACCGCTTCTCGGGATCGTTGAGCCCGATCAGCTGAAGATTCTTGCGGTGCCGCGCATACGGTTTCGTCCAGTCCTGCCGAGAAAGCCATCGCGAATACGTTGGCACGTGCGCGAGC
Source organism: Mycobacterium sp. EPa45 (assembly GCF_001021385.1). NCBI lineage: Bacteria > Bacillati > Actinomycetota > Actinomycetes > Mycobacteriales > Mycobacteriaceae > Mycobacterium > Mycobacterium sp. EPa45. Next base: position 5,551,745 of record NZ_CP011773.1, read on the forward strand.
GTCTCGTAAGACACCGAGTGCAGTGATTGCCGCAGCAGCTGCCAGCACTCCTCCACCTCATCCGCCGTCATGTAGTGCAAGCCGGTGTAATCCGGGTTCTCCTCATGGGCCTTGGCGAATTGCGCATCGATCTGCTGGAAGACCGGGTTGTCTTTCCATGACTCCCGCGGCGGCCGGGGTTGCGGGAACTCGGCGAGCCACAGCTCCAATCCCTGGTGCCGCGGGTCGGCGGTCAGTAGCCGATGAATCGCAGTGGTGCCCGTGCGGGGCAGGCCGGTGACGAAGATCGGTCGTTCGATCGCGACGTCGACGTGCTGCGGATACTGTTTGAAAGCAGCTTCCGAAACCAGCCTGGCCACCAACGCATTTCGTACGAAGAACCGATGCATCTTGCTGCCGAGCTCGGTGAGGTCCGCCTCATTGCGAAACGATTCGAGCAGCACACTCAGTGCTTCCTGATAGTTGTCGTCGTCGACGCCGAAGTCGTCCATTCCCGAGGCCTTGATGGCAGAGGCCTTCAGGCTCTCGACGGTAAGGAAATCAGCGCTCATCAGAGTTCCACCTCGTTCGCTCCGGCCCTCGCCCGTACCTCACTCGTTCCCACCATCAGTTGTGGTACTCCCCGCAGTTCACGTCCAGGGTCTGGCCGGTGATCCCGCTGGACAGATCACTGGCCATGAACAAGATGGCCGAGGCCACCTCGTCCTCGGTGGGCAGCCGCTTGAGATCGCTGTTGACCGCGGCGGCCTTGTAGATCTCGTCGACGGTCGTTCCGTACTTGCCGGCCTGGTGCTCGAAATAGCCCTGCAGCGTCCCGCCCCAGATATAGCCCGGCAGAACGGAATTCACGCGAACGCCCTGCGGTCCGAGCTCACTGGCCAACGACTGCGACATCGACAACAACGCCGCCTTGGCCAACTTGTAGGCACCCTGCTTGGGGTCGGAATGCCGCAACACCATCGAGTTCACGTTGACCACCGACCCGTTGGCCTCGACCAAAGCCGGGGTGAAGCCCTGGATCAACCGCAGTGCGCCGAGCACCGTGAGCTCGACCGTCTCGCGGATGTGGTCGAACGAGGTGTTGGCGAACGGCTTCATCGACGGGACCTTGAACGCGTTGTTGATCAACACGTCGACCTTGCCGTATGCGGCAAGGGTCTCCTTGACCAGATTGTCCACCTGGGCCTCGTCGGTGATATCGGTGCCCACCGACAGCGCACGCCGGCCGAGGTCGGTGACCTGCTTGGCCACATCCTCGAGGCGGCCGACCGTTCGAGCGGCCAACACCAGGTCGGCACCTTCCTCGGCACATCGGCGCGCCAGCGTCGTACCCAGCGCCGGACCAACGCCACTGATCACGACGACCTTGTTCTCGAGCAAGCCGGCCATGTGTTAACCCACCATCCTGTTGCCAATTAGTTTCTGGCGCAGCGCGATCCGCTCCCGCCAATCGTCCTCGGAGATCTTGTTCTGCTCGTAGTAGGGCAGCTTGCCCGCCACCGCGTCGAGATCGACGACCTCCATGGTGGGGCCGTCAGCCTCGGTCAGTTCACGCGATACCCGCTGCCAGCGGAACTGCAGGTAGCCCTTGTCATGTCCAAGCGTCTCAACCCAGTTGGTGACGCCGGGGTTCTTGTCGGAGACGACGATGCGGATTTTGCCGTCCGGATCAGCCTGCGCCTGCGTGCCGTTGAGCGAGGTCTGATGATTGATGTAGTCCAGCGAGATGTACCAGAGACTGCCGAGCTGGAAACCGAGATACGGGGCGTCACTGACCGGCAACGTGATGACGATCGCCTGATCGGAGGTGATGTCGTAATGGCCCACCGATGAGTACTGGGTAGCCAGTCCTCCCGGAGTGAGGCGGGGCGCGGTCAGCGTGTTGACCGGCAGGTTGTCGTAGAACCACTTCGGGAACTGAAGCCAGGTCTTGACGCGCTGGACCAGCTGTTTGCCCGCCGTCGCCCAGCGCCTTTCGATCAATTCCTTGGTCAACGCCGGCGGTGCGGTGCCGGCTGTGTCGGTGCGTGCGATGGCGAAGCTTCCCCGCTGCGCCGACCAGTCGTTGTACACCTCGCGAATTACCAACTGCGCGTTGCTGTCCGGGGTGAACCGCCATTCGAAGGTGCCGTCGGCGGCGATGTCGAGCTTGCGGTCGTCGAACGCGGTTTCGCTGTCCGGGACAACTTCGTCGGTGTACTCCCCACCGAGCAGCTGGAAGCTGACGTCAGTGGTGGTCCCACGCTTGCCGGTGACGACGTACTCGTGGCCGGCCGCGACCCTGGTGCCGAAGTACATCGTGTCCGGGTTGTCCAGGCCCATCTTGGTGAACGGCCCAGTGCCCGAATGCAGGAACGGATGGTCGCGGTCGTAGTCGAACGCGACGTGCGTGCACGCGGCAACGCAGCCCGCCAGATATTGCAGCCCCTCCAGCAGATCGGCCTCGCTCTCGATGAACGGAGCGTCTTTGACCAGACGTTCGGACTCGGCAATGGCGTCCACCAAGGGCTGTGTGTACATGACCGCCTCGCGTTTCAAAATTGGACCGCACTGGTACGTTGTCGGAACTGAGACTAGAACGCGTTCTAATCTCCGTCAACCAGTCATACGGTCCATATATGGAACGCAGAGGTAGGATTTTGCAATGCCAGACGGTTCCACTTCCAGTCGATCATCGCCCCCCACGCAGCGCGTTGTGGCGATCCTGGATTTCCTGGCCAAGCATCCGCAGGACAAGTTCGGACTGTCAGAACTCGCCCGCCGCCTGGACCTGGCCAAGCCCACCTGCCTCGGCATCGTCACGACGTTGACCGAGTCGGGCTACCTGGTCCGCGATTCGGCCGACAAGACCTACCGGCTCGGGCCCAGCCTGATCACACTGGGACATCTGGCTCAGGAGTCGCTGCGGGTCAATCCGGCGGCGCGCGCCGAACTCACCCGCCTGTCGAGGACCTTCGAGACCACTGCCGCGCTGGCCGGTGTCGTCGATGACCGGATCACGCTGCTGGAGTTGGTCGGCCCCCCCGGCTCCGACGTCGGGGTGCGGGTCGGGCAGAGCTACCCGTTCGCACCGCCGGTGGGTCTGATGTTCGTGCTGTGGGACGACGAAGCACTGCGGGGCTGGCTCGGCCGCACACCGACCATCCCGCTGCGGACGGCCACCGCGCGGCTGGACCGGGTGATCGCCGAATGCCGGACGGCGGGATACCTCGTCGAGCAACTCACCCCCGGCGGCCGGCGGCTCTATGCGCTGATGGCGGGCATGTCGAGCGCGATGCCCGACGAGCTGCGTGCGCTGTTGGGCGAGTTGATCTCCGATATCGGCGAGCGGGTGTACCTGAGGACCGAGTCCGAGGGGCCGGGATCGCGCCAGCGCCACGACGTCAGCGTGATCTCCGCTCCCGTCTACGACCACCACCACCGGCAGGCGATGGTCGTATCGCTTCAAATCGGTCGGGCCCTCACTGATTCCGAAATCGCCAAGCACGCAAAGGGTTTGGTGGCCACCGCCGACGCACTCACCGCGCAGCTCGGCGGGACCAAACCACAGTGGTGATCTCGCGGGGCCAAGCCCCGACGGCGGCGATTACAGCTCGCCGATGACGACCAGCGCCTCGGCGGGCTCGACCTGCAGGCCGCACCGGTTCTGAAAATCGTTCAGGGGCGCCTTGATGGCCCGGATGTCGTTGGCCTGGTCGGGGTGGTCGTTGAAATAGGTGTTGAACGCACCGATCGCACTGAAGGCCGACTGCCGCGTGGCATCCAGCAGCGCCTGGTTGGCGTCGGGGTGCACGGCGAAGTAGTCGGAGAGGTTCTTGGTCACCGAACTGATGGTCGCCGACAGACCCGCGGCCGAACAGTCGGACGCCGCCGCAGGGGCGGGCGCAGGTGTCGGGTCAGCGACAGCAGCCGGAATCGACAGGACCGCACCGGCCGCACCTGCGGCCAGCCCTGCAAGAACAGCACGACGGACGAACATTGTATTTCTCCCTTCACGGCGCGCGGTAGTACGGCCGCACAGCACTGAAGTGAATGTCGTGTGCCCTCGGACCGGTGTTACCCAGACGGGGATGTCAGCTGGTGGCCGCAAGCACCAACGGCAGCACGGCGGGCGCACCGGCTTGCCTGACCACCCGCGCGGCCATTGTCAGCGTCCACCCGGTATCAGTCAGATCATCGATCAGCAAGACGGGTCCACCCGATGCAGCGATCGCCGAAGAATCCGGCGGCACCCACGAATCATCCAGTGCGGCCACCCGATAGGCGGAGTTGGTGGCCGTGACGGGCCGGCGCCCCGGCGTATACCGCAGAACTCCGAGGTCGGTCAGCCTGCCGATGCTTGCCAGTTCACGCGCCAGCGACGAGATCAGGATCGGATGGGTGTCGGCATCCATCGCGAGCACGGCGGTGGGTCGGTCCGCCCAGGTCCATGAGGCCAGTACCTTCACCGCGGCCCGCACGATGTCGGGCGGCACATCACCGTCGGGTTCGTCCAACAGCCTGCGCAGTCGCGGACCCCAACCCAGGTCGGTCAGTCGACCGATCGACCGTCCCTCCGCCGGGCCGTCGACGATGCGACCGCTCAGTGCGACGCCGAGTTTGGCGAGCCCGGAAGGCCACTGCTTGCGCGGTGTGATCTGAAGGCCCGGCCGCATGAGTCGGTCCTGGGTGAGCGCCGCAGTTCCCTCGTCCACCACCGCGCTGAAGTCCGAACCCGCGCAGTTGTCGCAGCGGCCGCACCGTTCCCCTTCGGTGAGCTCGGGATCGTCGAGTTGTCTGCGCAGGAACGTCATTCGGCATTCGTCGGTGCTCTGGTAGTCGAGCATCGCCTGCTGCTCGCGGCGGCGGGCCTCGTCGAGCTGGCGGTAGCGAGCCTCGTCGTAGTCCCACGGTTGGCCGGTGGCCAGCCAGCCGCCTTTGACGCGCCGCACCGCACCGTCGACGTCGAGCACCTTCAGCACCATCTCCAGCCGGGTGCGGCCCAGATCCACCAATGGCTCCAAGGCGGGTGTCGACTGTGGGCGGTCGGTCTCCAGAGCATGAATCACATTGCGCACCATGGCTTCCGATGGGAACGCCACCGACGCGAAATACCGCCAGACGTCCTGATCCTCACGTCCGGGCAACAGCACCACCTCGGCACTGTCCGTGGAGCGGCCAGCACGACCGACCTGCTGGTAGTACGCGATGGGTGAGGAGGGCGCTCCGAGATGCACGACGAAACCGAGATCCGGTTTGTCGAACCCCATTCCGAGCGCGGACGTGGCGATCAAAGCCTTCACCCGATTGGCCAACAGATCGGCTTCGAGTTGTTCGCGCTCGGCGGTTTCCGTGGATCCGGTGTAGGCGGCCACTTCGTGTCCACGCTCGCGCAGCAGTGCGGCCACGTCGTTCGCCTGGGCGACGGTCAGCGTGTAGACGATTCCGGAACCTGGCAACGACCCCAGGTGGTCGGCCAGCCACGCCATGCGCTGCGCGCCACCACCGGCCTGAACCACGGACAATCGCAACGACTCACGATCCAGCCCACCGCGCAGCACGAGCGTGTCCCGGCCGCCACCCGGCACATCGTCGGCACGGCCGACGCCCAACTGAGCCGCGACATCGGTGACGACACGGTCATTGGCCGTGGCGGTGGTCGCCAAAACCGGTACGTCCGAGCCGAGTTCGGCGATCAATGTTCGGATGCGCCGATAGTCGGGCCGAAAGTCGTGACCCCAGTCCGACACGCAGTGCGCCTCGTCGACCACCACCAGTCCGGCGTCGGCCGCCAGGGCGGGCAATACGGTGTCGCGAAACTCGGGATTGTTCAGCCGCTCCGGGCTCACCAACAAGACATCGAGGTCGCCGTTTCGGACCCGCCGGTGGATCTCATCCCATTCGGTGACGTTGCCCGAGTTGATGGTGGCCGCACGAACACCCGCGCGCCCCGCGGCCGCTACCTGGTTGCGCATCAACGCCAGCAAGGGCGACACGATGACCGTCGCACCGAGGCCCTGCTCGCGCAGCAGCTTCGCGGCGATGAAATACACCGCCGACTTGCCCCACCCGGTCCGCTGGACGACCAGAGCCTGGCGGCGCTGCACCACCAGCGCTTCGATGGCCGTCCACTGGTCGTCACGCAGCACGGCGGTCGGCCCCGCCAGCTGTTGGAGGAGAACCTGTGCGGCCTCGCGCGTTGTCATGCGCCCCATCGTGCCCCGGGGCAACGACACGCTAGGAGGTGGGCGTGGCCGCCTGCTCCCGCTGGATCTCCAACGCGATGTCGATCAGCTGGTCCTCCTGGCCGCCGATCAGCTTGCGCTGGCCGGCCCGGTGCAGCAACTGGTGCGCCGGCACACCGTAGCGCTCGGACTGGCGAATGGCGTGCTTGAGGAAGCTGGAGTACACCCCGGAGTAGCCCATGATCAGCGCGTTGCGGTCCAGCAGGCACTCGGCCGGCATAGCCGGCGCGACGACCTCCTCGGCGGCGTCGGCGATGTCGAAGAAGTCGATGCCGGTCTTGACGCCGATCTTGTCGAAGACCCCGATCAGCGCTTCGACCGGAGCGTTGCCGGCACCGGCGCCGAATCGGCGGCAGGATCCGTCGATCTGCTTGGCTCCGGCGCGGACCGCCTCGATCGAGTTGGCGACGCCAAGGCCGAGGTTCTCGTGGCCATGGAAACCTACCTGCGCGTCGTCACCGAGCTCGGCGACCAGCGCGGCCACCCGGTCGGCCACGCCCTCGAGGACCAGCGCGCCGGCGGAGTCGACGACGTAGACGCACTGGCAGCCGGCGTCGGCCATGATGCGGGCCTGGGCGGCCAGCTTCTCCGGACTGATCGTGTGGCTCATCATCAGGAAGCCGACGGTCTCCAGGCCGAGCTCGCGGGCCAGTCCGAAGTGCTGGATCGAGACGTCGGCCTCGGTGCAGTGGGTGGCGATCCGGCAGATCGAGCCGCCGTTGTTCTGGGCTTCCTTGATGTCTTCCTTGGTGCCCACACCGGGCAGCATCAGGAAGGCGATCTTGGATTCCTTGGCCGTCTCGGCGGCCAGCTTGATCAGCTCCTGCTCGGGGGTCTTGGAGAACCCGTAGTTGAAGCTCGAACCACCCAGCCCGTCACCGTGCGTCACTTCGATGACCGGCACGCCAGCGGTGTCCAGGGCGGCGACGATGGCGCCGACCTCCTCCTTGGTGAACTGATGGCGCTTGTGGTGGCTGCCGTCGCGCAGGGACGTATCCGTCATCCGGACATCCCAGCTGGGATCGAACCAAACTTCTGCACTCATGCTTGCGCACCTGCCCTACTAATCTGCTCTTCGCGCGAGCGCTCATCGCCACCCGACGCGCGCTCTTTCGCGATCTCCTCGCCCACCTTGGTGGCCGCGGCGGTCATGATGTCCAGATTTCCAGCGTAGGGCGGTAGATAGTCGCCCGCACCCTCGACTTCCACGAACGTGGTGACGAGGTGATGGCCGCCGTTGTAGACCGTCGGCTCATCGAACTGCGGCTCATTGAGCAGGCGGTAGCCCGGCACATAGGTCTGCACCTCGGCGACGACATCCTTGATGGACTGCGTGATCGCATCGTGGTCGGCGTCCTCGGGGATCGCGCAGAAGATGGTGTCGCGCATGATCATTGGCGGGTCAGCCGGGTTGAGAATGATGATCGCCTTGCCCCGCCTCGCGCCGCCGATCACCTCGACGCCGGCACTGGTGGTCTTGGTGAACTCATCGATGTTGGCCCGGGTGCCGGGGCCGGCCGACGCCGACGACACCGACGCGACGATCTCGGCGTAGGGGACGTCGACAACGCGGCTCACCGCGTAGACCATCGGGATCGTGGCCTGGCCGCCGCAGGTGACCATGTTGACGTTCGGCGCGTCCAGGTGCGCACGCAGGTTGGCCGGCGGGATCACGCCGGGGCCGACGGCGGCCGGGGTCAGATCGATCGCGCGGATACCGGCCTCCTCGTAGCGGGGCGCGGCGGCCCGATGCACGTAGGCGCTGGTGGCTTCGAAGACCAGGTCCGGCTTCTCCGACTGCGCCAGCAACCAGTCCACGCCCTCGTGGCTGGTCTCCAGGCCGAGCTTGCGCGCCCGGGCCAGACCCTCGCTCTCGGGATCGATGCCGATCATCCAGCGCGGCTCGAGCCACTCCGAGCGAAGGAGCTTGTACAGCAGGTCGGTGCTGATGTTGCCCGACCCGACGATGGCGACAGAACTCTTCTGGGGCATGTAGAGCCTCCTCTTATTCGAATGACAGCCGGACTGACCCCAGACCGGCGAAGTCCGCGACGAACTCGTCGCCTGGGCGGGCGTCGATGGCCCTGGTGCACGATCCCGGCAGCACGATGTCGCCCGCCTTCAACCGCACGCCGAAGCTCTCGACCTTGCGGGCCAGCCACGCCACCGCGGTGACCGGGTTGCCCAGCACGGCGTCGCTTCGGCCCTCGGCCACCACTTCGCCGTTGCGGGTGAGCACCGCGTCGATACCCCTGATGTCAACATCTTTCGGCGACACCCGCTCCTTACCGAGCACGTATCCGGCCGACGACGCGTTGTCGGCGATCGTGTCGCACAACGCGATCTTCCAGTCCTTGATCCGGGTGTCGATCAATTCGATGGAGGGAGCGAACGCCGCGGTTGCCGCGAGCACGTCGTCTTCGGTGCAGCCGGCGCCGGGCAGGTCGTCGGCGAGGATGAAACCAACCTCGACCTCGACGCGCGGGAACAGAAACCGGCCGGCCGGCACCGGCTTGTCTTCGAACACCTCCATGTCGGCCAGTAGGTGGCCGTAGTCGGGCTCGTCGACGCCCATCATCTTCTGCATGGCCTCCGACGACAGGCCGACCTTGTGTCCGACGACCCGGGCGCCCTCGGCGACCCGCTGACGAATGTTGATCAGCTGGATCTCGTAGGCGTCGACGACGTCGATATCGGGGTGATTGGACGTCAGCGGCGTCATCGGAACGCGACTGCGTTCCGCTTCGGCAAGTTCGGCGGCAAGCTCTTCGCGCGTGGAAACGCTCAGCATTCCCGGGAGTCCCATCGTCGGTGTGACCGGGGCGAACGGCGCCCGGTGCGGGCAATTCTAGTGCGGTCCGGGGGCCCGTGGGGTAAGCGTTCCGCTGATCGGAAAGGAGGGGTCGGTAGCGCCCGGACGGGGCAATTCTATAACGTGTTCTAGTATGACAGCTCAGGAGTTCGACGTCGTCGTCGTCGGAAGCGGCGCTGCCGGCATGGTCGCCGCGCTGACCGCCGCTCACCAGGGACTATCGACAGTCGTCGTCGAGAAGGCCGCGCACTTCGGCGGCTCGACCGCCCGCTCGGGTGGCGGCGTGTGGATCCCGAACAACGAGATCCTCAAGCGTGACGGGGTCACCGACACCAAAGAAGCCGCGCGCACCTATCTGCACGCGATCATCGGCGACGTGGTGGAGCCCGAGCGCATCGACACCTACCTCGAGCGCGGCCCGGAGATGCTCTCGTTCGTGCTCAAGCACACGCCGCTGAAGATGTGCTGGGTGCCGGGATACTCCGACTACTATCCGGAGACCGCCGGGGGACGCCCGGGGGGCCGGTCGATCGAACCAAAGCCCTTCGACGCCAAGAAGCTCGGTCCCGACGAGCCCTACCTGGAGCCGCCGTACGGCAAGGTCCCGCTCAATGTGGTTGTGATGCAGCAGGACTACGTGCGCCTCAACCAGCTCAAGCGCCACCCCCGCGGCGTGCTGCGCAGCCTGAAGGTCGGCGCACGCACGATGTGGGCAGGTGCACGCGGCAAGAACCTCGTCGGCATGGGCCGTGCGCTGATCGCGCCGCTGCGAATCGGCCTGCGCCAGGCCGGAGTTCCGGTGCTGCTCAACACCGCACTAACCGACCTGTATGTAGAAGACGGTGTAGTGCGCGGCATCTACGTACGAGATACGACGGGCCCGGAAGCGGCTGATCCGCAACTGATCCGGGCACGCCGCGGCGTCATCCTGGGCAGCGGTGGCTTCGAACGCAACGAGCAGATGCGAGTCAAGTATCAGCGCGCACCGATCACCGCGGACTGGACCGTGGGCGCGGCCGCCAACACCGGCGACGGCATCGTGGCGGCCGAGAAGCTGGGTGCGGCATTGGAATTGATGGAGGATGCCTGGTGGGGACCGACGGTCCCGCTGGTCGGCGCACCGTGGTTCGCGTTGTCGGAACGCAACTCCCCCGGGTCGATCATCGTCAACCTCGCCGGCAAGCGCTTCATGAACGAGTCGATGCCCTACGTCGAGGCCTGCCACCACATGTACGGCGGCCAGTATGGGCAGGGTCCCGGCCCTGGCGAGAACGTGCCCGCCTGGCTGGTCTTCGACCAGCAGTACCGCGACCGGTACATCTTCGCGGGATTGCAGCCGGGACAACGGATTCCGAAGAAGTGGATGGAGTCCGGCGTGATCGTCAAGGCCGACACCCTGGAGGAGCTGGCCAAGGTGACCGGCCTTCCGGCGGACGCCTTCCTGGCGACCGTCGAGCGGTTCAACGGGTTCGCCCGCTCGGGTAAGGACGAGGACTTCCACCGGGGCGAAAGCGCCTACGACCGCTACTACGGCGATCCGACCAACAAGCCCAACCCCAACCTCGGCGAGATCCGCAACGGTCCGTTCTACGCGGCCAAGATGGTGCCCGGCGACCTCGGCACCAAGGGCGGAGTGCGCACCGATGTCCACGGCCGGGCGCTGCGCGACGACGGTTCAGTGATCGAAGGCCTATACGCGGCCGGTAATGTCAGCTCGCCGGTGATGGGTCACACCTATCCCGGTCCCGGCGGCACCATCGGCCCCGCGATGGCGTTCGGGTACCTGGCGGCTTTGCACATCGCCGGAGCCGCTGGGCCGGCGACATCCAGCACAGGGAAGGGCTGACATGCCGATCGATCCGTCCGTCGCGCTCGCTGCCGAACTGGATCCCATCGAGTTCTCTTGGACCAGTAGCGATATTCAGCTCTATCAGCTGGGCCTGGGCGCAGGCGCGGACCCGATGGATCCCAAGGAGTTGCGTTACCTGGTGGACCGCACCCCGCAGGTGCTGCCCACCTTCGGCAATGTGGCGGCCAGCTTTCACCTGACCGAGCCGCCCGCGGTGCAGTTCCCGGGGATCGACATCGAGCTGAGCAAGGTGCTGCACGCCAGCGAGGCGGTCACGGTGCCCGCTCCGCTGCCGCCGAGCGGCACCGCGACGTCGGTGCAGCGCTTCACCGAGATCTGGGACAAGGGCAAGGCGGCGGTCATCGTCAGCGAGACGACCGTGACCGACCCGGACGGCAAGCTGTTGTGGACCACCAAGCGATCGATCTTCGCCCGCGGTGAAGGCGGTTTCGGTGGCGAGCGCGGACCGTCGACGTCGGTCGCCGCCCCGGATCGTGCGCCGGACATCGAGATCTCGGTTCCGGTGCTGCCCCAGCAGGCGCTGCTGTACCGGCTCTGCGGTGACCGCAACCCGTTGCACTCCGACCCCGAATTCGCTTCGGCGGCAGGCTTTCCCAAGCCGATCCTGCACGGGCTGTGCACCTACGGCATGACCTGTAAGGCGCTGGTGGACACGCTGTTGGACTCCGACGTGTCGCAGGTGAAGTCTTACGGTGCGCGCTTCGCCGGGGTCGTATACCCGGGCGAGACCATCAAGGTCAGCGCGTGGAAGGAAGACGGCCGCTACGTCGGCGTGGTCACCGCACCCAGCCGCGAGGACGCCGTCGTGCTCTCCGACGTGGAATTGATTCCGGTCTGAGGGTCAGCTGTCGTTGACGAAGAGGTGTGATTTCTCCGTCAACTTCGTGGTTCGGTCCCGCATACAGTGGACTCCGGGGTAGGAACGCAGCAAGCAAACTTTGATGCTCCTACAGAAGGACTCCTCTATGAAGCCCTCGCGGACTAAGACCGTCGGCCTGATCGGTGTGGCACTGCTGGTGGGCACCGCAGCAGTCGGCTGCGGCGGTGATGATAAGGAATCCTCCTCGTCGTCGTCGGCTACGAGCTCGTCATCTACGGGATCATCGGGCTCGGAGACCACCAGCGCCGCCGCCACTGCCGCGCCCGCAGGCGACTACAGCAAACTGCTGCTAAAGGCTTCCGACATCGACCCGAGCTTCACCGCCAGCCCGCCGGAGACGCCCCCGACCGGTATCACCGGCATCGGTCAGACCATGGCCAACACCGCGCAGAACCAGATCATCAAGTTCCAGATCATGATCGAAACGGATGCCGCCGCGGCGGTCAAGAGGCTAAATGAGGCAAAGGCAACGATCTCCACGGAGGTCGACGGGGCACCGCAGCCCGCCGACGTCGGCGACGGCGGCTTCATCGCCACCGGCAAATCGCCCGACGGCTCGAAAGCCATCACCGAGGTGTATTTCACGCAGGGTAAGGCAGCCACGAGCGTCGAGTTCTCCAGCGCGCCGAACGATCCGGTGCAGAACGACACCGCTCTGGCGATCGCCAAGATGCAGGCCACGCAGATCAAGAACAACCTGTCCTGAGACTCGAACGTAACGCCACGGCGCCGAATCGCCTGATTCTCCGCCGTGGCGTTACTGTCGGCGTGCCAAGGCAGCTGCGATTTTGCGTATCACTGTGCCCGGGGTGTCCTCGGCCGTGAATCGCAAGACCATCCACCCGAGTTCGATAAGTTCGTCGTACCGACGGATGTCCTTTTCGAACTGTCTGCGGTCAGTGCGGTGGTGTGCCCCCTCGTACTCGATCGCGATCTTCAGGTCTTCATATCCCATATCGACCTCGGCAATCAGAACGCCGTATTCGTTGTGAACAGGGATCTGAGTCTGTGGGCGCGGGAAGCCAGCCCTAATGATCACCAGGCGCAACCATGTTTCCTTCGGCGACTCGGCGCCAGAGTCGACGAGCTCAATTGCGGCGCGGGCCTTCTTGATTCCCCGACGACCCCGATAGCGGTCGGCCAGCAACTCGATGTCAGCGACCTTCAGGCGCGTCGCTCGCGCCAACGCGTCCACCGCCGTTATCGCTGTGTCTGTCGGGTACCAGCACAGCAGATCGAAGGCTGTCCGCGCGGGAGTGGTCAGGGCCAAACCGTCCTTCAGACATAGCTCGTCGGACTCGATGACACAGGCGCGCGTTATCACGCCCGGTGTCGGTCGACGATTGGTATCGCTGATTTCCGCGGCACGCCGGTTGTCGATCCATCTGGCGCCGTGGACGGCTGATGCCGAGAAGCCGACCAGTACGCCCCGTCTTCGCGATCGCAACCAGGACGCCTTCGCGCGCAAAACCGGACTAAGCTCAGCGTTCACCGGAATGTACACGTCCTGATGGATCGCGCGAAACTTCGTCCGAAGTTCATGCCGGGTCAGCCGACCGAGCGCCAATGCTTCGCTTCCTATAAACGGAACGTCCTCCATGGCGGAAGTGTGCCGCGGAGGGCCGACAAGCCCGCGACAGGAACGCCACGGCGGCGAATCGATCGATTCTGCGCCGTGGCGTTACATTCGCCGCGAGGAGGCGCCGCCTGCAAGTCAGCCGAGGATGAGGCCCGACGTCGGGACGCCGGTGCCGGCGGTGACGAGCACGTGCTCGACATTGTCGACCTGGTTCACCGAGGTTCCGCGCAGCTGGCGCACACCTTCGGCGATTCCGTTCATGCCGTGAATGTAGGCCTCACCCAGCTGACCGCCGTGAGTGTTGATCGGCAACCGCCCACCGATCTCCAGCGCACCGTCCTTGACGAAATCCTTCGCGTCACCTTGTGCGCAGAATCCCAACTCCTCCAACTGAATCAGCGTGAAGGGCGTGAAGTGGTCGTAGAGGATCGCGGTCTGGATGTCGGCCGGCGTCAGACCGGACTGCTCCCACATCTGCCTGCCTACCAAACCCATCTCGGGCAGTCCCAGCTCGGGCCGGTAGTAGCTCGTCATCGAGTACTGGTTCGGGCTCGATCCCTGCGCCGCAGCCTCGATGACGGCGGGCCGGTGCTTGAGGTCCTTGGCGCGCTCGGCCGAGACGATCACCAGCGCCACACCACCGTCGGTCTCCTGGCAGCAGTCCAGCAGCCGCAGCGGCTCGGCGATCCATCGCGAGGCCTGATGATCCTCGATGGTGATCGGCTTCTCGTAGAAGTACGCCTTCGGGTTGTTGGCCGCGTGCTTTCGGTCGGCGACCGACACCGCGCCGAAATCGCGGCTTGTCGCACCGGAGAGGTGCATGTAGCGCTGGGCGATCATCGCCACCTGCGCTGCCGGCGTGGACAAGCCGTGCGGGTAGGAGAACGAGTTGTCCACCCCGGTGGAATCCGCGTTCTCGACCAGCCGCATCTGCACCTGGCCGAACCGCATCCCGGAACGCTCGTTGAAAGCGCGATATGCCACAACGCAATCCGCGACACCGGTGGCCACGGCTATCGCCGCCTGCTGCACGGTCGCGCAGGCGGCGCCGCCGCCGTGGTGGATCTTGGAGAAGAACTTCAGGTCACCGATACCGGTGGCCCGGGCGATCGCGACCTCGGTGTTCGAGTCCATCGTGAATGTCGTCATGCCGTCGACGTCGGCCGGCGTGAGGCCCGCGTCGTCAAGTGCGTCGAGCACCGCCTCCGACGCCAGCCGCAACTCGCTGCGGCCAGAGTTCTTGGAGAAGTCGGTGGCGCCGATACCGACGATCGCGGCCTTGCCGCTCAGCTCGCCCGGCATTACGCGGCACCGATCGTCAAGGTGGCAGTCGCGATCACGTGATCGCCAAGACTGTTGTTGCCCACGATTTTCAGCGTGATCAAACCGTCCTCCACTGCGGTGACCTCACCTGAGAACGTCACCGTGTCGTAGGCGTACCAGGGCACCCCCAGGCGCAGACCGATCGACTTGATGACGGCGGTCGGCCCGGCCCAGTCGGTGATGAACCGCTGCACCAGACCGGTGTCGGTGAGGATGTTGACGAAGATGTCCTTGGACCCCTTGGCCTGCGCCTTGTCCCGGTCGTGGTGGACATCCTGGTAGTCCCGGGTGGCGATCGCCGTCGAGACGATGAACGTCGGGTCGCCGTAGAACTTCAGTTCGGGCAGCTTGGTGCCGACTTCGATGGCAGGTGCGCTCATTTGGCGGGCTCCCACGCGTAGTTGGTCCAGGCCGGCCCGACGTCATTGGCCGGGAAGTCGATATACATTGCGCGAACCGGCATTCCGATCTCCACGGTCGAGGGGTCGACGTTGCGCAGCTCGCCGAGCATCCGAACACCCTCCTCGAGCTCGACGAGAGCTATGACGAACGGCAGCGTGCGGCCGGGCACCTTCGGCGCGTGGTGCACGACGAAGCTGAACACCGTGCCGTTGCCGCTGGCGACGACGTAATCGGTCTCCTGTTCCTTATCCAGCCACAGCGCCGGAACCGGTGGATGAACCAGCGTGCCGTCGTCACGCTTCTGGATGCGCAGTTCGTGCGCGTTGACGCCGTCCCAGAAGAACTTGGTGTCCCTCGACGACGCAGGCCGCATGGCGGAGTCGGCATCGAGATCGTCCGGCACCGAGGAACCGGAGGCCTTGGTTTCTTGATCAGATGGAATGAACTTCATGATGCGCCACATCATCTCGGCGACATCCTCATCGCCGACCGACCAGGTGATGGTCTGGGTGATGAAGAACGCCTCACCCAGCGCGGTGCGTTTCGGGCCGACGACGTCGGTCAGCTCGGCGGCGACGCTGACCTCCTCGCCGGGTCGCAGGTAGCGGTGATACGTCTGCTCGCAGTTGGTCGCGACCACACCGATATAGCCTGCGTCATCGAACAGTTCGATGATCTTGCCGAGCGGGTCGTCATCGGGACGGACGCCACCGAGACCCATCATCGTCCACACCTGGATCATCGCGGGCGGCGCAACAAGCCCCGGATGTCCGGCCGCCTTGGCGGCCGCCTCGTCGACGTAGATCGGGTTCTTGTCGCCGATCGCGTCGAGCCAGTGGTCGATCATCGGCTGGTTGACCGGATGTCTGCCAACCCGCGGCTTGCTCTTACCTTCGGCCTTGACCCGCTCGGCGGCGGCCTTGATGTCGTCGACTGCACTCACCGCGGAACCCTCGGCACCTTCAGACCGGCAGCCGCGATCATCTCTCGCATAACCTCGTTCACTCCGCCACCGAAGGTGATCACCAGATTGCGCTTGGTCTGGCTGTCCAGCCAGTCCAGCAGCTCCGCAGTATCCGGATCAGCCGGATTGCCGTGTGTGCCAACGATTTCCTCAGCCAACCGACCCGCGTACTGAATGCGCTCGGTGCCGAAGACCTTGGTAGCGGCGGCGTCGGCGACGTCGATGTCCTCCCCGGACGCCGCGACCTGCCAGTTGAGCAGCTCGTTGATCCGCCACATCGCCTTGAGCTCGCCGAGCGAGCGTTTGACGTCGTCGTGATCCAACGGAGTGTCCCCGTTGCTGCCGGGCTTGGATGCCCATGCGTGCACCCGGTCATACAGCGCCGCGAACCGGCCGGCCGGTCCGAGCATCACCCGCTCGTTGTTGAGCTGGGTGGTGATCAGCCGCCATCCGCCGTTTTCTTCACCGACGAGCATGTCGGCGGGCACCCGGACGTCGTTGTAGTACGTCGCATTGGTGTGGTGGGCGCCGTCCGACAGGATGACCGGCGTCCAGGAGTAACCCGGATCCTTGGTGTCGACGATCAGGATCGAAATGCCCTTGTGCTTCACGGCTTCCGGGTCGGTGCGGCAGGCCAGCCAGACGTAGTCGGCGTCGTGCCCGCCGGTGGTCCACATCTTCTGGCCGTTGACGATGTATTCGTCACCCTGGCGTACCGCGGACGTCCGCAATGACGCCAGGTCGGTCCCGGCCTCCGGTTCGCTGTAACCGATGGCGAAGTGCACCTCACCGGCCAGGATCGCGGGCAGGAACTTCTTCTTCTGCGCCTCGGTCCCGTACTGCTGAAGTGTCGGCCCGACGGTCTGAAGCGTCACCGCGGGCAGCGGCACGTCGGCGCGCTGCGCCTCGTTGACGAAGATCGACTGTTCGATGGGGCCGTAGCCCAGCCCGCCATACTCCTTGGGCCAGCCGACACCCAGCTTGTTGTCGGAGCCCATTCGCTTGATGATGGCCCGATAGGTCTCGTTGTGCCGGTCGGACTCCATCGCCTTGGCTTCCTCAGGCGAGATGAGATTCGAAAAGTATTCCCGCAGTTCGGCTTGTAACTGCTTCTGCTCGGGTGTCAGCTCGATGAACATGTTTACGCTCCCACCAGTTCGAGGCGATGTGCCTTGCCGCCCAAGAACCGGGTCAGGTCCTTGATCGACTCGTAGTACCGGTGCATCGGATAGGTGATGTCCATCCCCATGCCGCCGTGCAGGTGATGGCACAGTTGCATGACCGGAGGCGCCTGCGACGTCACCCAATAGCCAAGGACGTCAATGTCTTCGGTCGCGTCCCGGCCTTCGGAGAGCAACCAGGCCACCGACGTCGCCGCCAGCGTGATGGTCCGCGAGGCGATGTAGATCTCGGCGAGCTGCGCGGCGACCGTCTGGAAGGTTGACAACGGCTTGCCGAACTGGTGCCGGTTTGCGACGTAGTCCGCAGTGAGCCGCAACGCGCCCGCCACCAGACCGGCGGCATAAGCGCCAACCGCTGCCACCACCAGCTGGTTGATCCGTCGAACGGAGTCGTTGCCGCCCAACACATCTGCGTCAGCGACCGGAGTGTCTCGGAAGGTGACGACATATTCGTCAGAGTGATTCGACGTCGGCGTCTGAGTCAGCGAAATACCGTCAGCCTTGGGCGACACGACGACCACACCGCTGTCCGTGCTGACCACGAGCCATTCGGCCTGCTCCGCATAGGGAACGCCGACCTTGGTCCCGTTCAGCTTGCCGTCGGCGAGGCGCGTCGCCGGCCGCTCGGGCAGCGAATGCCCCGGCTCGTTGAGTGCCGCGGCCAGCACCGCACCCTTGGCCACGCCGGCGAGGTAACGATCCTGTTGGGAGTCGGAGGCCAAGTCCAGCAACGGAAGCAGGCCCAGACCCAGCGTCGCGAACGCGGGACTGACGTTGCCGAACCTGCCGATCTGGGTGAGCGCCGCGGTGATCTCGGCCAGTCCGAGGCCGTCGCCGCCGAGCCGCTCCGGGACGCCGAAGGCCACGATGCCGCCGGATACCAACGCGTCCCAACTGTTGTCCCGTTCGAGCGCGGAGGTCACCACATCGGTGACAGCCTGCTGCCCTTCGTCCGGACTGAAGTCCACGAAAGAATCCTCCTTGATTCCTGCTGCGAAATACTTAAGCCGAGGCTCCGGTGTAGTCGACCTGCCAGTGCTTGATTGCGTTGAGCCACCCCGAACGTAGCCGTTCCGGCGTGCCCGCCGAGGCGAGATCCGGCATGTGGTCAGCGACGGCGTTGAAGATCAAGTTGATCGTCATCTTGGCGAGGTTGGCGCCGACGCAGTAGTGCACCCCGGTGCCGCCGAAGCCCACATGCGGGTTCGGGTTGCGCAGGATGTTGAAGGTGTAGGGGTCCTCGAAGACCTCTTCATCGAAGTTGGCCGAGCGGTAGAACATCACCACCCGCTGGTCCTTCTTGATCTGCACACCGGACAGCTCGACATCCTCGCCGGCGGTGCGCTGGAACGCGGTGACCGGAGTCGCCCACCGGACGATCTCGTCGGCCGCGGTCTCCGGGCGCTCCTTCTTGTAGAGCTCCCACTGGTCGGGGTTGTTGGCGAAGGCGATCATGCCGTGGGTGATCGAGTTGCGGGTGGTCTCGTTGCCGGCCACGGCCAGCATCATCACGAAGAAGCCGAACTCGTCATCGGAGAGCTTCTCGCCGTCGATGTCAGCGTTGATCAGCGCGGTGACGATGTCGTTGCCGGGGTTCTTCCCCTTCACCTCGGCCATATGCATGGCGTAGGCCAGGACCTCCATCGACGATTGCTTGGGATCGACGTCGAACTCCTCGTCACTGTTGCCGGTCATCTCGTTCGACCAGCGGAACAGCTTGTCGCGATCCTCCTGGGGCACGCCCAGCAAATCGGCGATCGCCTGCAGCGGGAGCTCACACGCCACCTGCTCGACGAAGTCGCCGCTGCCGTGGGCGGCGGCCTCCTTGGCGATGATCTGGGCCCGCCGGTCCAATTCGTCGCGCAGCGCCCCGATGGCCCGCGGGGTGAACCCCTTGGAGATGATCCGGCGCAGGCGATCGTGATAGTCGCCGTCCATGTTGAGCATGACGACCTTCTGCAGGTCGATATCCTCGCGCGCCATCTCGTCCGGGAACTGCGGGATGGCGGTGTTGGGGGAGCTGAGGAAGACGTCGTTGCGCCGCGAGACCTCTTTGACGTCCTTGTGCTTGGTGACGACCCAGTAGCCGCCGTCGTTGAAGCCGCCCTTGCCGATAGCCTGTTCGCACCACCAAATCGGCGCGACCTTGCGCAGCTCGGCGAGCTCCTCCACCGGCAGCCGCTCGACACACAGGTCTGGGTCCAGGAAGTCGAAGCCGGGCGGAATGTTGGGGGTTGGCATGGTCGTGCGCTCCTCAATATGACGTGTTCTAGTGCCAGTAAAACATGCCTTCACCGCAGACAAAAGGCGCAAAAGCATCCTCGCTTGTCAGACTAATGAAACGTGTTCTAGCCTGACCTCATGGGTAATCCTGTCATCGTCGAAGCCACTCGCAGCCCCATCGGTAAGCGCGGCGGCTGGCTGTCCGGTCTGCACGCGACCGAATTGTTGGGGGCCGTCCAGAAAGCTGTGATCGACAGGGCCGGCATCGACGCCAACGAGGTCGAGCAGGCCATCGGCGGTTGCGTCACCCAGTACGGCGAGCAGTCCAACAACATCACCCGGGTGGCATGGCTGACCGCCGGACTGCCCGAGCAGATCGGCGCCACCACGGTCGACTGCCAGTGCGGCAGCGCCCAGCAGGCCAACCACCTGATCGCCGGGCTGATCGCCACCGGCGCGATCGACGTCGGTATCGCCTGCGGTATCGAGGCCATGAGCCGCGTCGGTCTGGGCGCCAACGCCGGCCCGGACCGCTCGCTGATCCGCGCCGCGTCGTGGGACATCGACATGCCGGACCAGTTCACCGCCGCCGAGCGAATTGCCAAGCGCCGCGGCATCACCCGTGAGGACCTCGATCACCTCGGCTTCCTGTCTCAGCAACGGGCCAAGCGGGCGTGGGACGAGCACCGCTTCGACCGTGAGATCTCCCCGATCGAGGCGCCGGTGATCGACCAGAACAAGCGGCCCACCGAGGAGCGGCACATGGTCAGCCGCGACCAGGGCCTGCGCGACACCACGATGGAGGGCCTCGCCGGGCTCAAGCCGGTGATGGAAGGCGCCATCCACACCGCGGGGACCTCGTCGCAGATCTCCGACGGCGCCGCGGCGGTGCTGTGGATGGACGAGGACAAGGCGCGGGCACTCGGGCTCAAGCCGCGGGCGCGCATCATCAGCCAGGCCCTCGTCGGTGCCGAGCCGTATTACCACCTCGACGGTCCGGTCCAGTCGACCGCGCGGGTGCTCGAGAAGGCCGGCATGAAGTTGGGTGACATCGACCTCGTGGAGATCAACGAGGCCTTCGCGTCCGTGGTGCTCAGCTGGGCCCAGGTCCATGAGGCCGACATGGACAAGGTGAACGTCAACGGCGGCGCGATCGCACTGGGCCACCCCGTCGGCAGCACGGGCAGCCGGTTGATCACCACCGCGCTGCACGAGCTCGAGCGCACCGATCAAAACACGGCGCTGATCACCATGTGCGCCGGCGGCGCGCTGTCGACCGGCACCATCATCGAGCGGATCTAGTGGCTGCGGCGCCTGGCGAGCCGGTCACCGAATCGGAGCGGATCGCGGCGGCACGCGCCTACATCCAGGCGCTGGCCAGCCACCGTGCCGACGACGTGCCGTTCGCGCCCGGCTGCACCCGCGTCGAGGTCGGGCTGAAGACCGGCTTCTCCGGAAACCACTTGCGCCGCAGCCTCAATCGCGGATTGCAGTATCGGGTGATCGCGTCGGTGACCGAGCCTGAGTTCAGTGTGTCCGGCGACGAGGTACATGCTCGCTTCGATCTGGTCACCAAACCGTCACTGGCCGGACGGAAGGTCGGCGCGCACATCGACGAGACGTTTCTGATCCCAGCCGGCGATGGCAAGATCCATCACATCCGGGCGAACATTCGCCCGTTCCTGACCCGCTAGCCCGAGGAGCTCTTCTTGCCCAAACCGCGCCCCAAGGGCCTCGACACCCCGATGACGAAGTTCATCATCAAGTGGATGTCCCGCGGACAGACCGCGGTGTACAAGGCGAGCAACGGCAAGGTCGGCGGGAGTTTCCTCGAAGGCGCGCCGGTGGCGCTGCTCACGACGATCGGACGCAAGAGCGGTGAACCGAGGGTGGCGCCGCTGCTCTTCCTCCGCGAAGGCAACCGAGTGGTGCTCGTCGCGTCCCAGGGCGGCAGCGACAAGCACCCGCTCTGGTACCTCAACCTCAAGGCGAACCCGAAGGTGAAGGTTCAAATCAAGGACGAGGTGCTCGAGTTGACTGCGCGCGATGCCACAGAAGCCGAGCGTGCCGAGTACTGGCCCAAGTTGACGGCTTTCTACAAGGGTTTCGAAGACTACAAATCGTGGACCGACCGGGTCATCCCGATCGTGATTTGCGATCCGTAAAGCTGGGCAATTCTTTGGGGTGAGCCAAGAGTCCCATCCCATTCGCAACTCGACCCTGCTGGCGAAGGCCATGAAGTACTTCGCCCGCGCCCACATTGCGGTGTATCGCCGCACGAACGGGATATTGGGCGCCAGGCTCCTGTGGTTCCCGGCCGCACTGCTGACGACCACGGGCCGCAAGTCAGGCCGGCCGCGCACAACCGCCACGTTGTATCTGCAGGACGGCGAGCGTGTCGTGCTGCCGGCGTCCTACGGTGGCCGCGACTCCAACCCGGCGTGGTACCTGAACCTCAAGGCCGACCCGAAGGTCCGGGTTCAGGTGCGCGATAAGGTGCAGGACATGACCGCGCGGGACGCCACCGACGACGAGCGCCGGGTCTACTGGCGCCAGCTGACGCGAATTTACCCGCCGTACAAGGGATATCAGGATGCCGCGGACCGGCGCATCCCGCTGGTGGTGTGCGAGCCCTAGGCTCCGAAGACCGGCAGCGGGGTGCGCGAGTTGGCGAGCAGGTCGCTGACCACCGGACCGAGCTCGGCCGGGTCCCAGCGGGCGCCTTTGTCCACTTCAGCACCGCGGGCCCAACCCTCGGCCACCCGGATGATGCCGCCCTCGACCTCGAACACCCGGCCAGTGACGTCCTTCGACTCCGCACTGCCGAGCCACACCACCAGCGGTGAGATGTTCTCCGGCGCCATCGCGTCGAAGGCCTTGTCTTGCGTGGACATCATGTCGGCGAACACGGTTTCGGTCATCCGGGTGCGTGCCGACGGAGCGATGGCGTTGACGCTGACGCCGTAGCGGCCCATCTCGGCAGCGGCCACCAGAGTCAGTGCAGCGATTCCCGCCTTGGCGGCACTGTAGTTCGCCTGTCCCACACTGCCTTGCAGACCGGCGCCCGAGCTGGTGTTGATGATGCGGGCGTCGACGGTCTTGCCTTCTTTGGACTGCGCGCGCCAGTAGGCGGCCGCATGCTTCATCGTGGCGAAGTGCCCCTTGAGGTGCACCGCGGTAACGGCGTCGAACTCTTCCTCGGACGTATTGGCGAACATGCGGTCTCGCACGATGCCGGCGTTGTTCACCAGGACGTCGAGCCCGCCGAAGGTGTCGACAGCGCTCTGGATCAATGCCTCGGCCTGAGCCCAGTCGGCGACGTTGGAGCCGTTGGCAACGGCTTCCCCACCGGCGGCGGCAATTTCGTCGACGACGCCCTGCGCAGCGCTGCCGCCACCGGCCGGCGAGCCGTCGAGGCCCACCCCGATGTCGTTGACCACGACCCGCGCCCCCTCAGCGGCGAACGCCAGTGCGTGCGCACGCCCGATGCCACCACCGGCACCGGTGACGATGACCACCCGACCGTCGAGAAGTCCCATTGTGTCTCCTTATTTGATGTCGGCAGTGGTGGTCGAAAGGTAGTGCGGCGGTTCCCCGCCACCGTGCACCTCCAGCGACGCACCGCTGATGTAGGACGCCGCCGGTGAGGCGAGAAACGCAGTGGCCCAACCGATGTCCTCGGGTTTGGCCAGCCTGCCCAGCGGCACGTTCTTGGCGATCGCCGCGATGGAATCGGCGTCGCCGTAGAAGAGCTCGGACTGTTCGGTTTCGACCATTCCGACGACGACGGAGTTGACCCGGACCTTCGGGGCCCATTCCACGGCCAGCGTGGTGGTCATGCTTTCCATGCCGGCCTTGGCCGCCCCGTACGCGACGGTGCCCGGGGTGGGCCGCCGGCCGCTCACGCTGGTGATGTTGACGATCGACCCACCGGAGTCCTGAGTCTGCATCACGGCGTTGGCGTGCTGTGAAACCGACAGCGCACCAAGAAGATTCAGCTCGACGATCTTGGTACTGAACTTCGCCGAGGCTTCGGCGGCCGGCACATAGGGCGACCCGCCCGCGTTGTTGACGACCACATCAAGGCGACCGTGATCGGCGGCAATGCCGTCGATGAGCGCCTTGACCGCCTCGTCGTCGCGGATGTCGCAGGCGCGGAACTCATACGGGGATCCGTCGACCGGTCGGCGGGCGCAGGTGATGACGGTGGCGCCTTGCGCGGCGAATACGGCGCTGATTCCGGCGCCGACACCACGCACACCCCCGGTCACCAGGACGACGGAGGCGCTCAATTGCAGGTTGATACCGCTGTCAGCCGCTTCGGTCACTGTGCTAGCGTACCAAGCAAGTGCTTGCTTAGGTATTCACCCCGTCAGGAAGTGGCCCAGGTATCCCGATGACCATCACCACCAGCACCGTCGAGCCGGGCATCGTCGCCGTCACGGTGAACTATCCGCCCGTCAACGCGATCCCCTCCCGCGGCTGGTTCGAGCTTGCCGACGCCATCACCGCCGCAGGCCGCGACATGTCCACGCACGTGGTGATCCTGCGCGCCGAGGGTCGCGGGTTCAATGCCGGTGTCGACATCAAGGAGATGCAGAACACCGAGGGCTTCACCGCTCTGATCGACGCCAACCGCGGCTGCTTCGAAGCGTTCCGCGCGGTATACGAGTGCGCGGTCCCGGTAGTCGCCGCAGTGAACGGCTTCTGTGTCGGCGGTGGTATCGGTTTGGTCGGTAACGCCGACGTGATCGTCGCCTCCGACGATGCGAAGTTCGGCCTGCCGGAGGTGGAGCGTGGTGCTCTGGGGGCGGCCACCCACCTTTCCCGGCTGGTGCCGCAACACCTGATGCGCCGGCTGTTCTTCACCGCCGCGACCGTCAGCGCCGAGACCCTGCACCACTTCGGGTCGGTGCACGAGGTGGTGCCGCGCGCCGAGCTCGACGAGGCAGCGCTGCGGGTGGCACGTGACATCGCGTCCAAGGACACCCGGGTGATCCGCGCCGCCAAGGAAGCCCTCAACTTCATCGACATCCAGCCGGTCAACGCGAGATACCGGATGGAACAGGGCTTCACCTTCGAGCTGAATCTTGCCGGTGTCTCCGATGAGCATCGCGACGCATTCGCCGGTACGGACAAGGGGGCGAAATGAGCGATAAGAGAACAACTCTCGACGAGGCCGTCGCATCCGTCGAAACCGGCATGACGATCGGCATCGGCGGCTGGGGCTCCCGGCGCAAGCCGATGGCCTTCATCCGGGCACTGCTGCGCACCGACGTCACCGACCTGACCGTCGTCACCTACGGCGGCCCCGACCTCGGTCTGCTGTGTTCGGCGGGCAAGGTCAAGCGCGTCTACTACGGCTTCGTGTCGCTGGACTCGCCACCGTTCTACGACCCGTGGTTCGCCAAGGCGCGCACGACGGGGGCGATCGAGGCACGAGAGATGGACGAGGGCATGCTGCGCTGCGGTCTGCAAGCCGCCGCACAACGACTGCCGTTCCTGCCGATCCGCGCCGGGCTGGGCAGCGACGTGCGGGCATTCTGGGGTGACGAGCTCAAGACCGTCAAGTCCCCCTACAAGACCGGATCGGGTTATGAGGAGCTGGTTGCCATGCCCGCCCTGAACCTCGACGTCGCGCTGGTGCACATGAATCTCGGTGACGCACGGGGCAATGCGGCCTACACCGGCATCGACCCCTACTTCGACGACCTGTTCCTGATGTCGGCCGAGAAGCGGTTGCTGTCGGTGGAAAAGGTGGTGCCCACCGAAGAACTGGTCAAATCCGTTCCGCCACAGTCGCTGTTGATCAACCGAATGATGGTCGACAAGGTCGTCGAGGCGCCCAACGGCGCGCACTTCACCACTGCCGAGCCCGACTACCGTCGCGATGAGAAATTCCAGCGGCACTATGCAGAGGCCGCGGCCTCCGAAGAGAGCTGGGCCGAGTTCGTCTCGACCTACCTGTCGGGCAGCGAGGACGACTACCAAGCCGCCGTGCGCAAGTTCAAGGAGGAGCAGGCATGATCTCCGCAACCCGCGCCGAAGTGTGCGCCGTCGCCTGCGCCGAATTGTTCCGTGACGCCGGCGAGATCATGGTCAGTCCGATGACGACGATCGTGTCGATCGGCGCCCGGCTGGCCCGATTGACCTTCTCCCCCGACATCGTGCTGACCGACGGCGAGGCCCGGCTGATCGCCGACACGCCCGCCATCGGTGCCGCCGCCGCGATCGAGGGCTGGATGCCGTTCGGCCGCGTCTTCGAGACGCTGGCCTGGGGCCGTCGCCACGTGGTGATGGGCGCCAACCAGATTGACCGGTACGGCAACCAGAACCTGTCGGCCTTCGGCCCGCTGCAGCATCCGACCCGCCAGATGTTCGGTGTACGCGGCGCCCCCGGCAACACCATCAACCACGCCACCAGCTACTGGGTCGGCAACCACTCCAAGCGGGTCTTCGGCACGGATGTCGACATCGTCTCCGGAATCGGCTGGGACAAGGTCGATCCGGACAATCCGGCATACCGCTTCGTCAACGTCTACCGCGTGGTGACCAACCTCGGAGTGTTCGACTTCAACGGACCCGACCACCAGATGCGGGCGGTGTCGCTGCATCCCGGCGTGGAGCCTGAGCAGGTCGCCGAGAACACCTCGTTCGAGGTGCACGGTCTGGGCGAGGCCGAGACTTCGCGTCTTCCCTCCGGCGAGGAGCAGAAGCTGCTGCAAGAGGTCATCGACCCGAAGTCCTTGCGAGACAAAGAAGTAAGGTAATGGCCGCTCATCTTAAGACGCCACTGACCGAGCTCATCGGCATCGAACACCCGGTGGTACAGACCGGCATGGGCTGGGTGGCCGGCGCCCGGCTGGTCTCGGCGACGTCCAATGCCGGCGGCCTGGGCATCCTGGCCTCGGCGACGATGACGATCGACGAACTCGCGACCGCCATCCGCAAGGTGAAGGACACAACCGACAAGCCGTTCGGGGTGAACATTCGCGCCGACGGCGCCGACGCCGGCGATCGGGTCGACTTGATGATCCGCGAGGGCGTCAAGGTCGCATCCTTCGCGCTGGCTCCCAAACAGGAGCTGATCGCCAAGCTCAAAGAGGCCGGCTCCGTGGTGATTCCGTCGGTCGGCGCGGCCAAGCACGCCCGCAAGGTGGCGAGTTGGGGTGCCGACGCCGTGATCGTGCAGGGTGGCGAGGGCGGCGGACACACCGGCCCGGTCGCCACCACGCTGCTGCTGCCGTCGGTGCTCGACGCGGTGGACATTCCGGTGATCGCCGCCGGTGGCTTCTTCGACGGACGCGGCCTGGCCGCGGCACTGTCGTACGGCGCGGCGGGTGTGGCGATGGGAACCCGGTTCCTGCTGACATCGGATTCGACGGTGCCCGAGGAAATCAAGCAGCGGTATCTCAATGCCGCACTGGACGGCACCGTGGTCTCCACCCGTGTCGACGGCATGCCACACCGGGTGCTGCGCACCGAACTCGTCGAGAAGCTCGAGAGCGGCTCACCGGTCCGCGGCTTCGCCGCCGCGGTTCGCAACGCGGCCAAGTTCAAGAAGATGTCCCAGATGACATGGTCGGGGATGATCCGCGACGGTCTGGCGATGCGGCGCGGCAAGGACCTCACCTGGTCGCAGGTGCTGATGGCCGCCAACACGCCGATGCTGCTGAAGGCCGGACTGGTAGAGGGCAACACCGAGGCGGGCGTGCTGGCCTCGGGACAGGTCGCCGGGATCATCGAGACCCTGCCGTCGTGCGCCGAGCTGATCGACTCGATCGTCGCCGACGCCGTCAAGCATCTTCAGGCCGCGAGCGCGTTCATCGAATAAAGCTATTTGCTTCAGTTGAGTGAAATGAAGCTATAGTCTTCATATGACTGAAGTGAAGTCGATTGCTTCATCGTCGCGCGCAGCGCTGCTCGGCGACGTGGTCGGTTCCCGGCACGCCGCGGACCGGGCCGAGCTGCACCGACGTATCAGTCGGACACTCGCAGGCACTCCGTTGGGGTTCACGGTCGGCGACGAATTCCAGGGCAGTTTTCCCACAGTCGGCGCCGCGATCGACGCCGCACTGACCGTGCGCCTGGCACTGGAGCCGGACATCGACATCCGCTTCGGTATCGGCTGGGGCGACATGACCGTGCTGGATGCCGAAACCGGAATTCAGGACGGCCCCGGCTGGTGGTCGGCGCGCGACGCCATCGAGTGGACCGCGGCCGCGCAGCAGCAGCCGGCACTCGCAACAGTGCGCACCGCCTACCGGCGCCACGGCGAGACCGGGCCCGACCCCGACGCCGTCAACGCCGCCCTGTTATGTCGGGACCACCTGCTTGGATCGATAGATGCTCGGTCCCTGCGATTGCTGAGGGGACTACTCGACCACAAGACCAAGAAGGAACTGGCGGCCATGGAAGGCATCAGCGCATCGGCGGTGTCCCAGCGGACCGCGCGCGACGGACTGGATCTTCTGGTGCTGGCCTGCGAACAACTGCGAGCCGTGCGATGAGCGGGGTCGCGGTGTTCCTGATCGCCGTCGGTTGCGCCGATATCGTGCGCAGGCTGACGCGACCCCTGTGGCCGGCCGTCGTCGCCGGCCCGGTGGTCGCGGTGCTCACCGCTGCGCTGTGCGGTCTGTGGCATCTCGGCGATCTGCTTCTGGTCGGCATCGCGGTGGTCGCGGCGGCGGCGTGGGAGCTGTCGTGTACCCCCGCCGAGCGCGCCGGGGGCCGCTGGCAGGTCGCGCCGTTGGTGCTGTTCGGCGCCGCGCTGGCGACGTTGATCGTGCTGTCCGGGCTTGGGTCAGCCGTGGCAGGCCCGGTCGGGGCCTGGGTTGACTGGGCGCCGGTGACGGGGACCGACCCGAGCCGAATCGTGTTGGTAGCGGGGGTGATTCTGCTGCAACTGGTGACCGGCAACCAACTGGTCCGGTTGCTGCTCGGATCGGTTGGGGCGGTCAAGCCGGCCGGCGAGCCGCAGCCGTCCGATCGACTCAAGGGCGGCCGGCTGTTGGGACCGATGGAGCGACTGTTGATCCTCGGGCTGAGCTTGGCTGGGCAGCTCGCCGCCGCAACCGCCGTGGTCGCGGCGAAAAGCGTGATCCGCTTCCCGGAGATCAACGCTCAAAAGGCCCGGGAGAACGGCGGTATCGGCATCGACGATGTCACCGAGTACTTCTTGGTCGGCAGTTTCGCGAGTTGGATCGTGGCGCTCGGCGGGCTGGCGCTGACGGGCCTCGGTTAGCGTCAATCGCCGTCGCGGACGGCAACGGCGTCATAGGTTGTGCACCATGAAAATGAATGCCGCGATCCTGTGGGAGTACGGGCAAGACTGGAGCGTCGAAGAAGTCGAGCTTGATCCGCCCAAGGAGGGCGAGGTTCTCGTCTCGTTCGAAGCCACCGGCCTGTGCCACTCCGATCACCACATCCGCGACGGTGACCTGGTCGCTCCCATTCCACTGATCGGCGGCCACGAGGGAGCCGGCGTCGTGCAGGAGGTCGGACCCGGGGTCCGCGACCTGAAGGTCGGCGACCATATTGTCGCCGCGTTCCTCCCCGCCTGCGGACGCTGCCGCTGGTGCGCGACCGGCAAGTCGAACCTGTGCGACATGGGTGCCGAAATCCTCACCGGGCTTCAGCCCGACGGCACATTCCGCCGGCATGCGCGCGGCCAAGACATCTTCGCCGCAATCGGATTGGGCACCTTCGCTCCCTACGGCACGGTGCCCGAGGCGTCACTGGTGAAGATTGACGACGACATCCCGCTGACCCGGGCCTGCCTGCTCGGCTGCGGCGTCACCACCGGCTGGGGGTCGGCGGTCAACACCGCCGACGTTCGGCCGGGTGACACCGTCGTGGTGATCGGCTGCGGCGGCATCGGCAGCGGCGCGATCCAGGGCGCGCGGCTGGCCGGTGCGGAGAAGATCGTCGTGATCGACATCGTGGAAAGCAAGCGGGACAAAGCTTTTCTGTTCGGTGCCACCCACTTCGCGACCTCGATCGCAGAAGGCACCGAGCTGGTCCGGGAGCTGACCAAGGGGGTGATGGCCGACTCCGCGCTGCTGACCGTCGGGCTGGTCAAAGGCGAGATGATCAACGATGCGCTGGAACTCGTCAGCAAGGGCGGCACCGTGGTGCTCACCGCATTGGCGGCGATGACCGATGTGACGCCGGTACTGCCGATGACGATGTTCACGCTCTTCCAGAAGCGTCTGCTGGGCAGCCTCTACGGGCAGGCCAACCCGCGCGCCGACATCCCGAAGCTGCTCAGCCTCTACCGCGAGGGCAAGCTGCTGCTCGACGAGACCGTCACTCACGAGTACAAGCTGGGTGAGATCAACAACGCCTACGACGATATGCTCGCCGGCCGCAACATTCGTGGAGTCGTCCTCCACGACCACTGACGACCGCCGACTGTGCGATCCCATACGCACGCGACGGCGCGTCGCGGATGAAATCGCACAGTCAGCGAAACAGTAAGCCGCTCAGAGACGTTCGATGATCGTGACGTTGGCGGTGCCGCCGCCTTCGCACATCGTCTGCAGCCCGTAGCGGCCACCGCGACGCTCGAGCTCGTTGAGCATGGTGGTGAACAGCTTGGCGCCGGTGGCGCCCAGCGGGTGCCCCAGCGCGATCGCGCCGCCGTTGGGATTGACCTTCTCCGGGTCGGCCTTGGTCTCCTTGAGCCAGGCCATCACCACCGGCGCGAAGGCCTCGTTTATCTCGACGACGTCGATGTCGTCGATCGTCAGGCCGGCCTTGTCGAGCGCGTACTTCGTCGCCGGGATCGGGCCGGTGAGCATGTACACCGGGTCGGCGCCGCGGGCGCTGATGTGATGGATGCGAGCGCGCGGGGTCAGCTTGTGGTCCTTGACAGCCTGATCGCTGGCCAGCAGCACCGCACTCGCCCCGTCGGAGATCTGGCTGGCCATCGCCGCGGTCAGCCGGCCGCCGTCGCGCAGTGTCTTCAGGCCGGCCATCTTCTCCAGGCTCGACTCACGCGGGCCCTCATCGGTGCGGAAGTCGCCGACCGGGACGATCTCGTTCTCGAAGTTGCCGTTACGGATTGCCGCGAACGCCTTGTTGTGGCTGCCGAGGGAGAACTCCTCCATCTCCTCACGGGACAGGCCCCACTTCTCGGCGATCATCTCGGCACCCCGGAACTGTGAGATCTCCTGGTCGCCGTAACGGTGCAGCCAGTTCTCGGACTCGTTGGTCGGCGAGGTGAAGCCGAACTGCTCGGCGACGGTCATCGCCGACGAGATCGGGATGCGGCTCATGTTCTGCATGCCGCCGGCCAAGATGAGGTCCGCGGTGCCGGCCATGATGGCTTGCGCACCAAAGGAGATCGCCTGCTGGCTCGAACCGCACTGCCGGTCGACGGTGACGCCGGGGACCTCTTCGGGGAAACCGGCGGCCAGCCAAGTGTTGCGGCCGATGTTGCCCGCCTGCGGGCCGATGGTGTCCAGGCAACCGACGATCGCGTCCTCGACGGCGCCCGGGTCCACATCGACCCGGTCGAAGATGCCCCGGAACGCCACCACGCCGAGATCGATGGGATGAACGTGGGCCAGCGATCCGTTGCGCTTGCCTACCGCCGTGCGCACGGCGTCGATGACGTATGCCTGTGAAGCGGGGGCCATGTCGATCTCCTTACTTTGCGGCGGCTATTCCGCCGAGGACGATGGAAAGGTATTGGCGGCCAACTTCTTCGGCCGTCAGCGGGCCACCCGGTTGATACCAGCGCACGGAAACCCACGTGGTATCCCGGATGAACCGGTACACCACGTCGACGTCTATATCGGGCCGGAAGTAGCCCTGCTCGACGCCGGAGTTGAGCAGGTCGAGCCACATCTTGCGCTGTTCTTTATTGCGCGCTTCGACGAAATCGAATTGCGGCAGAGTCGTCAGCCGCTTGGCTTCGTCCTGGTAGATCACCACCTGCGCGTGCCGGTCTTCAATCGCCTCGAAGGACGTCATGAACAGGCCCTTGAGTCGCTCCAGCGGATTGGGCTCGGTGGTGATGATCTGCTGGTAGCGGTCGAACAGCCAGTCCAGGAAGTCACGCAGGACCTCCTCGACCATCTGCTCCTTGCTCTTGAAGTGGTGATAGAGGCTGCCGGACAGAATGCCCGCCGAGTCGGCGATGTCGCGCACGGTCGTCGCACGCAGGCCGCGTTCGGCGAACATCGTCGCGGCGAGCACCAGAAGCTCGTCGCGGCGACTGACCGGCTGCTCTGTCACGCTCGCTGGCTCGATACCGAAATTACTTCGCCGGTCAGGTAACTCGAGTAGTCGCTGGCCAGGAAGGCGATGGTGGCAGCCACCTCCCAGGGCTCGGCGGCGCGACCGAATGCCTCACCCTCGGAGAGGCGGTCGAGCAGGTCGGTCGAGCTGACTTTCTCGAGGAACTTGTGCCGCGCGATGCTCGGAGACACCGCGTTGATGCGCACTCCGAATTCGACGGCTTCGATTGCGCTGCAACGGGTCAGCGCCATCACGCCGGCCTTGGCTGCGGCGTAATGGGACTGCGAGTGTTGGGCCCGCCACCCGAGGACGCTGGCGTTGTTGACGATGACCCCGCCGTGGCCGGCGTCGCGGAAGTACCGCAACGCGGCGCGGGTCGCCCGCATCACCGACGTCAGCGTCACATTGAGCACCCGGTCCCAGTCTTCGTCGGTCATATCGATGACCGGGGTTTCACCGCCGAGCCCCGCATTGTTGACCAGGACGTCGAGGCGACCCAGCCGTGCGGTGGTGGACGCGATCAGCGCGTCGACCTGGGCGGTGGAGGTGACGTCGCACACCACGGCCTCGACCCTGCCGAGGCCCAATTCGGCCAGCTGGTCCCGGGTTTCGCCCAGTCGCCGTTCGTGGTGGTCGGAGACCACGACGTCGGCACCTTCGAGCAGCGCGCGCCGCGCCGTCGACGATCCGATGCCAGTGCCCGCGGCGGCGGTCACGACGACGACCTTGCCGGTGAGCAGGCCGTGGCCGTCGATCTCCTCAGGCACGTCCGACAGTGGCGCCACTAGCCCTTCACCTCTCGCGGAAGGCCGAGCACCCGCTCGGCGATGATGTTGCGCTGGATCTCATTGGACCCGCCGTAGATTGTGTCAGCACGCGAGAAGAGGAACAGCCGCTGCCACTCGTCGAACTCGCCGTCTTCCAGCAGCAGTCCGGAGCGGCCCTTGATGTCCATGGCCAATTCGCCGAGATCGCGGTGCCAGTTCGCCCACAACAGCTTTGACACGTTATCTTGGCCGGGTTGTTCGACGTCCATGGTCGCCAATGCGTAGGACCGCATGGTCTGCAGGCCCGCCCAGGACCGGGCGAGCCGCTCACGGATCAGCGGGTCGTCAATGGCGCCAGTGGTCCTGGCCAGCTCGGCGATGCCGGAAAGCTCACGGGCATAACGGATCTGCTGGCCGAGGGTGGACACACCACGCTCGAAAGTCAGCAATCCCATCGCCACCCGCCAGCCGTCGCCCGGCTCGCCCACGACCAGGCTCGCGTCGGTACGGGCGTCGGTGAAGAAGACCTCGTTGAACTCCGAGTCACCGGTCAGCTGGATGATCGGGCGGATCTCCACCCCGGGCTGATCGAGCGGCACGAGCAGGAACGACAGGCCGGCATGCCGCTTGGACCCCTTCTCGGTGCGGGCCACCACGAAGCACCACTGTGCCCAGTGCGCCAGGGAGGTCCACACCTTTTGGCCGTTGATCACCCACTCGTCGCCGTCCAGCACAGCGGAGGTGGCCACGTTGGCCAGGTCGCTGCCCGCACCGGGTTCGGAGTAGCCCTGCGACCACAGCTCCGTGACGTCGAGGATCTTCGGCAGGAACCGCTGCTGTTGTTCGGGAGTGCCGAATGCGATCAGCGTGGGCCCCAGCAGTTCCTCACCGAAGTGGTTGACCTTGTCGGGGGCGTCAGCCTTCGCGTACTCCTCGTAGAACGCCACCCGGTGGGCGACCGACAGGCCGCGACCGCCGTGCTCGACCGGCCAGCCCAGGCAGGTCAGGCCCGCCGCGGCGAGATGCCGGTTCCAGGCCAGCCGCTCCTCGTAGGCTTCATGCTCGCGCCCCGGGCCACCGAGTCCCTTGAGCGCGGCGTATTCACCGACGAGATTGTCGGCCAGCCACTCGCGGACCTCCGCCCGGAACTCCTCGACCGTGATCACCCTTGTAGGCTAACCTACCAAGCACTTGCTTTGTTAGCCCGGTGGTGATCCGCCGGGTATCAAGCCTTAGGAGTCTCGATGACGAGCGCCCCGCGCACCACACCCGCGGTGCTGGACCGGATGGCACTCGATTTCGCCGACCACGACGCCCTGATCACCGACGATCGCTCGTTCACGTTCGGTGAACTGCGCGACGAGGTCCGCCGGGCGGCCGCCGCCATCGTCGGGCTCGGGGTGCAGCCCGGCGACAAGGTCGCGATCTGGTCACCGAACACCTGGCACTGGGTGATCGCCTGCCTGGCCATCCACTACGCCGGTGCGGTGATGGTGCCGTTGAACACTCGCTACACCGCCGACGAGGCCTCCGACATCCTGGCCCGCACCAAGGCGCCGCTGCTCTTCGGCATGGGCCGGTTCCTCGGCGCTGACCGGGTGGGCGACCTGGATCGAGGTGCCCTGCCGGCGCTGCGCCACATCGTGCGCATCCCGGTCGACTCAGACAACACCGGCTCGGCTGGAACCTGGGACGAGTTCATCGCTGGGCCGCAGGTTCCGCTGTCGGAGGTCGACGCCCGCGCCGCCGCGGTGCGCCCCGACGACCCCTCCGATGTCCTGTTCACCTCGGGCACCACCGGCCGCAGCAAAGGTGTGCTCTGCGCCCACCGGCAATCACTGGCCGCCCCGGCGGCGTGGGCCGAATGCGGCCAGCTCACCAGCGCCGACCGCTACCTGTGCATCAACCCGTTCTTCCACAACTTCGGCTACAAGGCCGGCATTCTGGCCTGCCTGCAGACCGGTGCCACGCTGATCCCCCAGCTGACGTTCGACCCCGAACAGGCCATGCGGGTGATCGCCGAGAAACGCATCACCGTGGTGCCCGGACCACCGACCATCTTCCAGACGCTGTTGGACCACCCGGCCCGCAAGCAGTACGACCTGCGCTCACTGCGGTTCGCGGTGACCGGCGCGGCGACGGTGCCCGTCGTGCTGATCGAACGCATGCAGGCCGAGCTCGACTTCGACATCGTGCTCACCGCATACGGCCTCACCGAAGCCAACGGGTTCGGCACCATGTGCCGCGCCGACGACGACGCGGTCACCGTCGCCACCACCTGCGGGCGTCCGATCGCCGACTTCGAGCTGCGCATCGACGCACCGGACGACACTAGTGCAGGCGAAGTCCTGTTGCGCGGACCCAATGTGATGCTCGGCTACCTCGACGATCCGGCCGCCACGTCGGCGGCGATCGACGCCGACGGCTGGCTGCACACCGGTGACGTCGGCACCGTCGACAACGCCGGAAATCTGCGCATCACCGACCGGCTCAAGGACATGTACATCTGCGGCGGATTCAACGTCTACCCCGCCGAGATCGAACAGGTGCTGGCTCGGCTCGAGGGCGTCGCCGACTCCGCGGTCATCGGCGTGCCCGACCAACGTCTCGGCGAGGTTGGGCGCGCGTTCATCGTGCGCCGCCCCGACAGCGATCTCGACGAGCAGGCCGTGATCGACTACACCAAGAAGCACCTGGCCAATTTCAAGACCCCGCGCTCGGTGGTATTCGTGGAATCACTACCACGAAACCCCGGCGGCAAAGTGGTCAAACCCACACTGCGAGAGATGGTTTGATGGATCTCAGCTACGACGACGCCACCGAAGAGTTCCGCAACGAAGTGCGGAGCTTCCTGGCGGCCAACAAAGACTCGTTCCCGACGAAGTCCTACGACAACGCCGAAGGGTTCGAACAGCACCGGCGGTGGGACCGCATCCTGTTCGACGCCGGCCTGTCGGTGGTGACGTGGCCGGAGAAGTACGGCGGCCGCGACGCCACCCTGCTGCAGTGGGTGGTCTACGAGGAAGAGTACTTCCGCGCCGGCGCGCCCGGCCGGGCCAGCGCCAACGGCACCTCGATGCTGGGGCCCACGCTGTTCGCGCACGGTACCGAGGAGCAACTCGACCGAATCCTGCCCAAAATGGCCAGCGGCGAGGAGATTTGGGCGCAGGCCTGGTCGGAGCCGGAGTCCGGCAGCGACCTGGCGTCGCTGCGGTCCTCGGCAACCCAGACCGACGGCGGCTGGCTGCTCAACGGTCAGAAGATTTGGAGCAGCCGGGCACCGTTCGGCGACCGGGCTTTCGGTCTGTTCCGCTCCGACCCCAGCGCCGAACGTCATCGCGGGTTGACCTACTTCATGTTCGACCTCAAGGCCGACGGGGTGACCGTCCGGCCCATCGCCCAGCTCGGCGGCGACACCGGATTCGGAGAAGTGTTCCTGGACAACGTCTTCGTGCCCGACGCCGACGTGATCGGCGCTGTGCATGACGGCTGGCGCGCGGCGATGAGCACGTCGAGCAACGAGCGCGGCATGTCGCTGCGCAGCCCGGCGCGCTTCCTCGCACCGGCCGAGCGGCTGGCGTCCGAATGGCACAGCCGCGGCGCCGACCCGGCGTTCGCCGACCGGGTCGCCGATGCCTGGATCAAGGCGCAGGCGTATCGACTGCACACCTTCGGCACCGTCACCCGGATCGCTGCCGGTGGCGAACTGGGCGCCGAATCCTCGGTCACCAAGGTGTTCTGGTCGGATCTCGATGTCGCCCTGCACCAGACCGCACTGGAACTCCGCGGGGCCGACGCCGAGCTGACCGATGCCTGGACCGAGGGTCTGCTCTTCGCGCTGGGCGGCCCGATCTACGCCGGTACCAACGAGATTCAGCGCAACATCATCGCCGAGCGGCTGCTCGGGCTGCCGAGAGAGAGCGCCGGGAAGAAATGAAATTCACACTCGACGAACAGCATCGGGACTTCGCCGCCAGTATCGACGCCGCTTTGGGGGCCGCCGACGTCCCCGGCGCGGTGCGGGCGTGGGCGCAGGGTGACACCGCACCCGGCCGCAAGATATGGTCGGCACTGACCGACCTGGGCGTCACCGCCCTGGCGGTCGCGGAGAAGTACGACGGCATCGAGGCCCACCCCGTCGACCTGGTGGTCGCACTCGAGCGGCTCGGCCGCTGGAATGTGCCCGGTCCGGTCGCGGAATCCATTGCGGTGGCACCGGTTCTGCTGGCAGACGATGACCGTTCGGCCGCACTGGCCGCCGGAGAACTGATCGCGACGGTCGCGCTGCCGCCGTCGGTGCCACGCGCGGTCAACGCCGACTTCGCCGGATTGACCCTGTTGGCCCAGGACGGCTCCGTCAGTGATGCCACCGTCGGTGACGGGCACTCCTCCGTCGACCCCAGCCGAACGCTCTTCGACGTCACCGCCGGAGACAACCGGGACGCCGACGTCGCCCGCGCCTACGAGTTCGGCGCGTTGGCAACCGCGGCCCAGCTCGTCGGCGCCGCCCAGGCGATGCTGGACATGTCGGTCGAATACGCCAAGCAGCGCAGCCAATTCGGCCGGATCATCGGCAGCTACCAGGCGATCAAGCACAAACTCGCCGACGTTCACATCGCGGTCGAACTGGCCCGTCCGCTGGTCTACGGCGCGGCGCTGTCGCTGGCCGACGGATCGCCCGACACCGCACGGGATGTCAGCGCCGCAAAGGCCGCCGCTTCAGACGCGGCACTGCTGTCCGCGCGGTCCTCGCTGCAGACCCACGGCGCCATCGGCTTCACGTCCGAACACGACCTGTCGTTGTGGCTGTTGCGGGTGCAGGCACTGCATTCGGCGTGGGGTGATCCGACCAGCCATCGCCGTCGAGTGCTGGAGGCACTGGCATGACATCGATCGAAGAACGGCAGATGCTCCGTGACACCGTCGCGGCACTGGTCGAGAAGCACGCCTCACCCGCCGCGGTGCGCGAAGCGATGGAATCCGATCGGGGCTACGACGAATCGCTGTGGTCGAAGCTGTGTGAGCAGGTCGGTGTCGCCGCTCTGGTGGTGCCCGAGGAGCTCGGTGGCGCCGGTGGTGAATTGGCCGACGCCGCAGCAGTTCTCGAGGAACTGGGTCGCGGCCTGGTCCCGACGCCGCTACTCGGTACGACGCTGGCCGAGCTGGCCCTGCTGGCCGCCGACGAACCCGACAGCGACGCGCTCGAACAGCTCGCCGCCGGGGAGTCGATCGGTGCGGTGGTGTTCGACCCGGGCTACGTGGTCAACGGTGACGTGGCCGACGTGGTGATCGCGGTCGACGGTGGTGCGCTGAGCCGCTGGAGTGACGTCACCGCCGAAGCGGTGACGACCATGGACCCCACGCGGCGACTGGCCCGGCTCACCGCCGGATCCACCGCGGCGATCGGCACCGATCCGGGACTGGCCGACACCGCGGCAATCCTGTTGGCGGCCGAGCAGATCGGCGCGGCGTCGCGTTGCCTGGAGCTCACCGTCGACTACACCAAAGAACGGGTGCAATTCGGCCGGGCGATCGGCAGCTTCCAGGCGCTCAAGCACCGGATGGCCGACCTGTACGTCGCGGTGCAGTCCGCCCGCGCCGTCGTCAACGACGCCATCGCCGCACCGTCGCCGACATCGGCGGCGCTGGCCCGGCTGGCCGCGACCGAGGCGTTCACGAAGGTAGCGGGCGAAGCGATCCAGATGCACGGCGGTATCGCGATCACCTGGGAGCACGACATCCAGCTGTACTTCAAGCGGGCGCACGGCAGCGGCCAGCTGCTCGGCTCGGTCGGCGACCAACTGCGCCAGCTCGAATCCGAGGTGCTTTAGCCTGAGTCAGGTGAACAACCGCGTTGCCCTGCGAGCCGGAATC
This sequence comes from Mycobacterium sp. EPa45, assembly GCF_001021385.1. NCBI lineage: Bacteria > Bacillati > Actinomycetota > Actinomycetes > Mycobacteriales > Mycobacteriaceae > Mycobacterium > Mycobacterium sp. EPa45. The sequence continues at coordinate 5,590,090 of NZ_CP011773.1, forward strand.
CCACCGTTCTATGTGATGGACGTGTGGCTGGCCGCCGCGGAGCGGCAGCGGACCCACGGCGATCTGGTGAACCTGTCGGCCGGACAGCCCAGCGTCGGCGCGCCCGAGCCGGTGCGCGCGGCCGCCGCGGCTGCGCTGGAGGCCAACCAGCTGGGCTACACCGTCGCGCTGGGCATCCCGGAATTGCGGCAGGCGATCGCGGGTTCCTACGCCGACCGGTACGGCCTGGACGTGAGCGCCGACGATGTGGTGGTGACCACCGGCTCGTCGGGCGGCTTTCTGCTGGCATTCCTGGCGTGCTTCGACGCCGGTGACCGCGTCGCCATCGCCAGCCCCGGTTATCCCTGCTACCGCAACATCCTGTCCGCGCTGGGCTGTGAGGTGGTGGAGCTCCCGTGCGGGCCGCAGACCCGCTTTCAGCCGACGGTGCAGATGCTGGCCGAACTGGACCCGCCGGTGCAGGGTGTGATTGTCGCGAGCCCGGCCAATCCCACCGGCACGGTGATCCCGCCGGAGGAGCTCGCGGCGATCGCGACGTGGTGCGACCAGACCGGCGCCCGGCTGATCAGCGACGAGGTGTACCACGGGCTCGTCTATCCGGGTGCGCCGCAAACCTCGTGTGCATGGCAGACATCGCGCAATGCCGTTGTGGCGAATAGCTTTTCGAAGTATTTCGCGATGACAGGCTGGCGGCTGGGCTGGCTGCTGGTGCCGCAGGAGTTGCGTCGCGCAGTCGACTGCCTCACTGGCAACTTCACGATCTGTCCGCCGGTGCTGCCGCAATTCGCCGCGGTGGCGGCGTTCACGCCTGAGTCGATCGCGGAATGCGAAGGCCATCTACACCACTACGCGGCCAATCGGGAGCGGCTGCTGACCGGGTTGCGGGAGATCGGCCTGACCCGGCTGGCGCCCACCGACGGCGCGTTCTACGTCTACGCAGACGTCTCCGACTTCACCTCGGACTCGTTGGGCTTCTGCGAAAAACTGTTGGCTGACACCGGATTGGCGATCGCCCCGGGTATCGACTTCGACACCGTGCGCGGCGGGTCGTTCGTGCGGCTGTCGTTCGCGGGACCGACGAGCGACATCGACGATGCGCTGCGCAGGCTCGGTCCCTGGCTGGCGACTGTGCATTGAGGGCATTGAGTGTGCAACCAGTCCGTCGCTAGCGGGCGCTCCAGCCGCCGTCCATCGTGTACGACGCGCCGGTCACCATCGCCGCGGCGGGCGACGCAAGCCAGCCGACCAAATCGGCAACCTCCTCGGGTTCCACCAGCCGCTTGATCGCACTCTCGCTGAGCAGGATCGTCTCCAGCACTTCCTGCTCGTCGATCCCGTGGGTCCGGGCCTGGTCGGTAATCTGCTTGGTCACCAACGGCGTTCGCACATAGCCCGGATTCACGCAATTACTGGTGACACCGCGCGGACCGCCCTCGAGCGCGGTAACCTTGGACAGCCCCTCCAGGGCATGCTTGGCCGTGACGTATGCGACCTTGAACTCCGAGGCGCGCAGCCCGTGGATGGACGAGATGTTGATGATCCTGCCGAACCCACGCTCGTACATCGTCGGCAGAGTGGCGCGCACGAGCAGGAACGGCGCCTCCACCATCAGCGCGAGCAGCATGCGAAATTTCTCCGGCGGATAGTCCACGATCGCGTCGATGACCTGCAACCCGGCGTTGTTGACCAAGATGTCGAACTCCAAGTGCAGCTCCTCCAACGCCGTCACATCGAGAAGGTCGACCTCCCAGGCCTTTCCGCCGATCTCACCGGCCAGCGCGGTGGCTCCGGGGCCGTCGATGTCGGCGACGGTGACCTTCGCCCCGCGGGCGGCCAGTTCGCGCGCACACGCCGCGCCGATACCGCTGGCCGCCCCGGTGACCAGAGCAGCGCGCCCATCCAGTGCCGTCATGCCGACGCCGTCGCGGACGTCGACCTACCATCACGCTGCGCGTCGGCGCTGTCGATGTCGGCGAGGTCGATGCCCTTGGTCTCTCGTGCAAACGCCAGCGCGATGAGGGTGATCACCGCGGCGGCGGCCAGATAGATGGCGATCGGCACCGCCGACTTGTAGGCCTCCAGCAGCTTCACCGCGATGATCGGTGCCAACGACCCGGCGAAGATCGCGGTGACCTGATAGCCAAGGGATACACCGGAATAGCGCATACGAGTCGGGAACATCTCGGCCATCAGCGCCGGCTGCGGGGCGTACATCAGCGCATGGATGACCAAGCCGAGAATGATCGAACTCATGATCAACAGGTAGTGCCCGCTGTTCATCATCGGGAATGCGAAGAAGCCCCACGTGCCGGCGCCGAGCGCGCCGATCAGGTAGACCGGTTTGCGCCCGAAGCGGTCCGACATCCGTCCGGCGTACGGGATCACCACGAAATGCACAGCGTGCGCTGCCAAGAGCCACCACAAGATGTCGCTGGTGTCGGCGTGCACCTGCACCTTGAGATACGTGATCGAGAAGGTGACCACCAGGTAGTACATGATGTTCTCCGCGACGCGCAGCCCCATGGCGGTGAAAACGCCACGCGGATAACGCTTGACGACCTCGACGACACCGTACGAGGTGGCCTTGATCTGCTCGGCCTCCCGTTGCGCCTCGACGAAGATCGGGGCGTCGGTGACCTTGGTGCGGATGTAGTAGCCCACCAGGACCACCACCGCCGACAACCAGAAGCCGACCCGCCAACCCCACGACAGGAACGCAGTTTCGGACAGCGTCGTGGTCAACGTCAGCAGCACCACGGTGGCGAGAATGTTGCCTACGGGTACGCCGGCCTGCGGCCAACTGGCCCAGAATCCACGCTCCCGGTTGGGACTGTGTTCGGCGACCAGCAGGACCGCCCCGCCCCACTCTCCGCCAACGGCAAAGCCCTGCAGAAAACGCAGGACCACCAGAAGCGCGGGCGCCCAGTAACCGATCTGACTGAACGTCGGCAGGCAGCCCATCAAGAACGTCGACGCGCCGACCAACACCAGACTGAACTGCAACAGCTTCTTGCGACCGTACTTGTCCCCGAAATGCCCGAAGACAATCCCGCCGAGCGGGCGGGCCGCGAACCCGACCGCATACGTGATGAAGGCGGCGAGGATCGCGTCGAGGTCGCTCGTGCCCTTGGCGAAAAAGATCTTGTTGAACACCAGTGTGGCAGCCGTGCCGTAGAGGAAGAACTCATACCACTCCACGACGGTGCCTGCCATCGAGGCGACGACGACCTTACGCAGGCCGCTCGCCACACCGGTCACGCTCATCGGAGATCCCTCCTCGGTAAGCCCTATGCCCACATGTGACGGCAGCCACACGTCGCTGAGTATTCGCGCCCGTCGACATGGGCGCAATGCCGGTGCTCGCCGGGGGTTCGGCTCATTGATTGAGCGTTCAGGAAGCAGTCTTTCTAAGAGTCGCCAAACCTGAGCGCTCACTGAACCCAACTGGCCACCGGCGCGCACTGAGCGAAACTGTTGCGCGACACTGCCGAAGCTGGTGCAGTCAGGACATGCCCTTCATCGACCATGACCACGGCCGCGCCTATTACCGGCACTGGGCCGCCGCCGAACCACACGCGGCGGTCATCTTCCTGCACGGATTCGGCGAGCACACCGGCGTCTATCACCGGCTGGGTTTTGCCCTCAACGCCGCCGGCATCGACCTGTGGGCAGTCGACCAATTCGGTCACGGACTTTCCCCGGGCGAGCGCGGCGACTTCGGGTCGATCGAGGACAGCTCGGCGCTGGCCGATTCGCTCACCGAACTGGCCGAACAGCGCACGCCCGGAATCCCGCTGATCGCCCAGGGGCATTCGTTCGGTTCGGTGGTCACACTGTTCCGGCTGCTGAAGGATCCGAAACGGTATACCGCGGCGGTGATTTCGGGAGCACCCCTGGTGCCAGTCCCCGAGCTGCTCGGCGGCGACGCAGTCGAGCTCAACCCGGGCTGGCTGTCGGGCGACCCGTTCTACCTGGACTCGCTGGAGAACGACCCGCTGGCATTCGTCGACGCTGACGGCGGCGCCCTGGCGCGCGAACTCGACCGGGCCTGGGATCACTTCGGCGCCGAGTTGCCGAAGCTGGCCGTCCCGACGCTGGCCATCCACGGTGAGCTCGATCCGATCGCACCGGTGAGCGCACTGCGCGCCTACGCCGAGCAGATCGAACCGCTACGGCTGCAGGAGTTTCCGGGTGCGCATCACGACATCCTGAACGAGACGGTGCACCGGGAGGTGGCAGCGGTGATCGTCGAGTTCGTCGACGGGCACAGCTAGAGCCAGGTATCGGTGGTGGTCGTGGTGAGGAACGCGTCGAGGTCGTCGCGCCACTGCGCCGGGCTGTTCTTGTCCGGCTCGATACCGGTGTACTCGCCGCGGTAGAACAGCAGCGGTCGCGGTTTCTTCTTCGGCACCTCAGATAGCGAGTGCACGGCGCCGAACACCACAAAGTGGTCACCGCCGTCGTGCACGGAATGCACGGTGCAATCGATGTGGGCCAAGGTGCCGTCGATCACCGGTGAGCCGAGCGGGCTTAAGCTCCAGTCGATTCCGGCGAACTTGTCCGGTTCCTTCGATCCGAATCTCGCCGACACGTCCTTCTGCTTCTCATGCAGGACGTTGACGCAGAACTTTCCGCTGGCCTCGATAGCCGCCCAGGATCGGGACAGCTTGGTCGGGCAGAACAGCACCAGTGGCGGCTCGAGGGACAGCGCCGCGAACGACTGACAGGCAAAGCCGATTGGAGTGTCGTCGTGCACCGTCGTGATGATCGTGATGCCGGTGCAGAACTGCCCCAGCACGTGGCGGAACGTGCGTGGGTCGATCTCCGAGGAGGCCATCGGCTACTTGAACCCGACGGAGAAGTCGTGGCCCCAGAGGCTGACCGCGGTGCTCTCCCGGGCGATCCAGTCCTTGTCGTCGACTTCCAGTCCCTCGCAACCGAATTCGACGTCGAAGCCGCCCGGAGTCTTCATGTAGAAGGACAACATCTTGTCATTGGTGTGCCGGCCCAGGGTGGCCGACATCTTGACCTTGCGACGTAACGCACGGTCCAGGCACAGGCCCACGTCGTCGGAGTTCTCCACCTCGACCATCAGATGCACGATGCCGGTCGGATTGGGCATCGGCATGAATGCCAGCGCGTGGTGGCGCGGGTTGCAGCCGTAGAACCGCAGCCAGACCGGGTCGCCGTCGGCCGGCCTGCCCGCGATTTCCGGGGGCAGGCTCATCGAATCACGCAGCCGGAAGCCGAGCACGTCTTGGTAGAACGCCTGCGCGGCGGCGTCGTCGTCGCAGGTGAGCACCACGTGTCCCAGGCCCTGTTCAGCGGTGACGAACTTGTGGCCGTACGGGCTGACGAAGCGGCGGCCCAGGTACTGCGCGCCGTGGAACGCCTCCAGGACGTTGCCGGCGGGATCGTTGAACCGGATCAGACCCTCGACCCGACGCTCGGACTTCTCCTCGCGGGTTCCTTCGGTGAAGTCGACGCCCGCCTTGGCCAGGGTCTCGCGCAGGTCCTGCAGCGCGGCCGCATCGGCGACCTCCCAGCCGGAGACCAGCAACCGGTCCTTCTCGCCGGGCACGATCACCAGGCGAGCGGCGAATTCATCCATCCGCAGGTACAGCGCGTCGGCGATGGCCCCGTCACCCTCCACCATGCCGAGCACCTTGGTGCCGAAGTCGCGCCAGGCCGCCACATCGGTGGCCTCAATTCGCATGTAGCCGAGCGCCTTTAGCGTCATGCTTCCCCTCCGAGAAAAGTCGATCGTCAGTCTGCCCGAACCGATTAGACCATCGTGTCGCCGAGCGGCAGCCCGAATTCCTGGTTGCCGAACATCACGTAGGCGCGTTCGGCGTCGTTGGCGGCGTGCACCCGGCCGGCATGTGCGTCACGCCAGAACCGTTGCAGCGGAGTGTCGGTACCCAACGCGGTAGCTCCGGCACTCTCGAAGAGGCGGTCGACGGACGCGATCGCGCGCTGGGTGGCGCGCACCTGGTCCCGGCGAGCCTTGGCCCGCAGCTCCAGCGGAATCTCTTCGCCGGCCAGCAACAGCGCGTACTCGGCGGCGAGGTTGCCCGACAGCTGGGTCCACGCCGCGTCGATATCACTGGACGCCTCAGCGATGCGGACCTTGGCGAACGGGTCGTCCTTGGCCTTCTCGCCGGCGTAGGCGGCGCGCACCCGCTTGCCCTGGTGCTCGACGTGGGCGGCGTACGCGCCGTAGGCCATGCCGACGATCGGGGTGGATATCGTCGTGGGATGCATGGTGCCCCAAGGCATCCTGTACACCGGCGCGGTGTTGGTCTGCAGGCCCGGCGAAGTCAGGTCGCCCATCGCCTTGAACGAGGTGAACCGGTGCCGCGGCACGAACACGTCCTTCATGACCAGCGTGTTGCTGCCGGTGCCCTTGAGGCCCACCACGTGCCAGTCGTCCTCGATGCGGTAGTCGCCGAGCGGCACCAGAAAGCTGCCGAAGTCGACCGGCCGGCCGTCCTTGATCACCGGGCCACCGACGAACGTCCACGTGGCGTGGTCGCAGCCCGATGACCAGTGCCAGGCGCCGTTGACGATGTAGCCGTCGCCGGCCTCGGTCACCACGCCGGCACCCATCGGCGCGTACGACGAGGAGATCCGGACGGTCGGATCGGCGCTCCACACGTCTTCCTGGGCCTGTTGATCGAAGTGCGCCAGGTGCCAGTTGTGCACACCGAGGATGCCCGACACCCAACCGGTCGACCCGCACGCGCTGGCCAGGCGGCGAACCGCCTCGTAGAACACCGTCGGGTCGGTCTGCAGGCCGCCCCACTGCTCGGGCTGCAGCAGCTTGAAGAAGCCGACTTCATCGAGTTCGGCGATGGTGGCGTCGGGAATCCGACGCAGGTCCTCGGTCTCCTGAGCGCGCTCGCGGAGCTTGGGCAGCAATTCATCGATGCCGGTGAGAACCGCCTCCGCGTCACGCTGTTGAATAGACGTCACTGCATGCCTCCCAGAGTGTGGTGCTGGACCCAAGACTAGAACACGTTACGATTTGTGTCGAGCACGGCGAGCCTGCGGCTGGTAGCGATATGGAAAGCGATTTCTGTAACCTGTTCTAGTTAGGCGGAGGAAGGCTAAAACACCGTGACGCAGGTTCCACCCGACGAGCCGCTGGGCAGCCACGTGCTCGAGCTGGAAGTGACCGACGTGGTCGACGAGACCGACGACTCGCGATCACTGGTGTTCGGCGTGCCCGCGGGTGCCGACATCCCGGCCGATCGCCTGCGCTACGCCCCCGGTCAGTTCCTGACTCTGCGCATTCCCAGCGATCGGACTGGTTCGGTGGCGCGCTGCTACTCGCTGTGCAGCTCGCCGTTCACCGACGACGCCCTGACCGTCACCGTCAAGCGCACCGCCGACGGATACGCATCGAACTGGCTGTGCGACCACGCCCACCGGGGCATGAAGATCCACGTGCTGGCCCCGTCGGGCACCTTCGTGCCCAAGACCCTCGACGCCGATTTCCTGCTGATCGCGGCGGGCAGCGGGATCACCCCGATGCTCGCGATCTGCAAATCGGCGCTCTCGGAGGGCAGCGGCCAGGTGACGCTGCTCTACGCCAACCGCGACGAGCGTTCGGTCATCTTCGGCAGCACGCTGCGCGACCTCGCCGCCAAATACCCCGATCGGCTCACGATCGTGCACTGGCTGGAGTCGGTGCAGGGGCTGCCCAGCACCGGGGCGTTGACCAAGCTGATGGCCCCCTACACCGACCGGCAGGCATTCATCTGCGGGCCGGGGCCGTTCATGCAGGCCGCCGAGCAAGCCCTGGAGTCGCTGGAGGTGCCGGCCAAGCAGGTGCACATCGAGGTGTTCCGCTCGCTGGACACCGATCCCTTCGCCGCGGTGAAGATCACCGACGAGGGTGACGAACCGCCGGCCAGCGCCGTCGTGGAACTCGACGGGCAAACCCACACAGTCTCGTGGCCGCGCAGCGCGAAGCTGCTCGACGTCCTCCTCGACAAGGGACTCGACGTGCCGTTCTCCTGCCGAGAGGGCCATTGCGGGGCGTGCGCGGTGGTGAAGCGCAGCGGCGACGTCGAGATGGACATCAACGATGTGCTGGAACCCAGTGACATCGAGGAAGGCCTGATTCTGGCCTGCCAGGCGCGGCCGACGTCCGATTCGGTCGAAGTCACCTACGACGAGTAGGGCGGCGCTACGTTGTCATGAGGTGTCGGGGGACGATCGCAGAAGATGGGACACCACAACATGGCGCTTCCTCGGCTGATGGGCACGGTCGCCGCGGCGGGTCTGGCGATCGGCCTCGCACCGCCGGCCGCAGCCGCCGTCGACACCGCTGACACGTCATTCCCGATCGACGAGACCACCCAGCTCGAAATGCACACGCGGGTGGACTGTTCCGTCGCGGCCAAGACGTGCCAGTTCTATACCGCCACCAATCTGCGCACGCCCGAAGGGATCACCGGATTTCCGGACGATCTGTGGGCCCGGCAAAGCACCGAGGTGCGTTCGCTGGACCGGACCACCTACCTCGATGTGAAAGCCAACGGCGGCCCGTTCACCAAGGTGTTCAAAGAGGGCGGACCAGACGTCATCACCACGATCTACTTCGGCGGCGGTCCACCGGACAAGTACGTGACCACCGGAACCATATGGCCCACAGACTATTCCACGGGTCAGCCACGAACCGAGGGAACCGTGATCGTGTGCGCGCATGTTCAGGTGGTCTACAGCGGGGTGAACATCACTTCGCCGAGTACCTGTGCTCAGCCGCGGTTCTCCTAGCAGCGTTTGCGTCGCGCGAGTGTGCGTCCTGCTACGCCAACCGCGGCGTGTTGCGGATGAAACCGCACACTCACCAATGCCCTAGCGCGGCAAGCCCAGCAGCCGCTCGCCGGCCATGGTGAGCAGGATCTGCTCGGTGCCACCGGCAATCGTCAGGCAGCGGGTGTTGAGGAAGTCGTGCACGAACCGGTCGACGACCAAGCCCCCCGACTCCGACAGTTCCAGGCGGAACTCGGCCAGCGCTTGACGGTGCCGAACCCCGATCAGCTTGCGGGCGCTGGCTTCTGCGCTGGTCTCGTGTCCACCGACAGCCAACTGGGCGATGCGCTGATCGAGTAGTGAGCCGGCTTGCGCGGACAAAATCAGCTTGGCCGTCTGGTCCAGCAGCGCGGTGTCCAGCTCGCGTTCGGCGACCGACCGCAGCATCTCTTCCACCGGATTGCCCAGTGCGGTGCCCTGCGCCATCGCGACCCGCTCATTGGCCAACGTGGTGCGCGCCAACCGCCAACCGTCGTTGACGGTGCCGACCACCATGTCGTCCGGAACGAAAACGTCGTCGAAGAAGACTTCGTTGAACAGCTCGTCACCGGTGATCTCCCGCAGCGGCCGCACCACGATGCCCGGCGAGCGCATGTCGATGAGGAAGTAGGTGATTCCCTTGTGCTTCGGCGCATCCGCGTCGGTGCGCGCCAGGCAGACACCCCAGTGCGCCTTCTGCGCGGCCGAGGTCCACACCTTCTGGCCGGTTAGCTTCCAACCACCTTCGACGCGAACGGCTTTCGTGCGCAGCGCAGCCAGATCCGATCCGGCGCCGGGCTCGGAAAACAATTGGCACCAGATGATCTCGCCGCGGAGCGTGGCCGGCACGAACTTGTCGATCTGCTCGGGTGTGCCGCCCTCCAGGATCGTCGGCACCGCCCACCAGCCGATCACCAGATCGGGCCGTTGCACGTCGGCCTTGGCCATCTCCGAATCGATGAGCAGCTGCTCGGCCGGCGAGGCCTCGCGGCCGAAAGGCTTGGGCCAGTGCGGTGCCAGCAGGCCGGTGTCGGCCAACGCCGGCTGACGCTGGTCTGCAGGAAGCTTCGCGACGTCGGCGACGGCGGCGGCGATCTCGGGCTGAAGGTGCGCGACGGACTCCAGGTCGATATGCAACTCGCGGCGCACCCCGTCCAGCGTCAGCGCGGCCACCCGGCGCAGCCACGCCGGCCGCCCGCCCAGGATCTGGCCGATGCTGTAAGCACGGCGCAGGTACAGATGCGCGTCGTGTTCCCAGGTGATGCCGATGCCGCCGAGCACCTGGATGCAGTCCTTGGCATTGGACTTCGCCGACTCGATACCGATGGCCGCGGCGATCGCGGCGGCGATGGACAGCTGCTGCTGATCAGCACCCGCTGCAGCCACCGCGGCGTCGGCGGCGGCCACGGCGGCCTGTTGGGAACGCAGCAGCATCTCGGCGCACATGTGCTTGATGGCCTGGAAACTGCCGATCGGCTTGCCGAACTGCTCGCGCACCTTCGCGTACTCGACGGCGGTGTCCAGCGTCCAGCGCGCCAAGCCCGCAGTTTCGGCGGCCAGCACGGTGGCGGTCAGATCCTCGAACCGGCGCCTCGAGACCGCGAGCGCGGTGGCGGGAACGGAGTCCAGCGTGATCTTCGCCAGCGGGCGGGAGAAATCGGTGGCGCCCAGCAGCTCGACGGTCACCCCGTCCGCGGCGGCGTCGACCACGACGACGTCATCACCGACCGGCAGGAGCAGGGCCCCGGCGGTGTCGGCACCGAGGGTGTACTCGGCGGTGCCCGACACCGTGTCACCGTCTCTGCGCAGATCACCGGCCAGCGCCAGCCCCGCAGTCGTCTCGCCGGAGGCCAGGGCTTCGAGCAGCTCGGGATCGGTGATCACCAGGGTGGCCACCGCCGTCGTCGCGACGGGCCCGGGGATCAGCGCCCGCGCCGCCTCCTCGACCATGGCGCACAAATCCTGGACCGACCCGCCGGCACCGCCGGCCTCTTCGGCGACGGCGACACCGAACAGTCCCAGCTCAGCCAGGCCGCGATAGACCGGGCGCCAGGCGTCCGGGGTGCCGTGCTCGACGTCTCGAACAGCCGCAAGTGCGCCGGCGGAAGCGGCCCAGCTGCGGACCAAATCGCGGGCGGCAAACTGTTCGTCGGTGATGGTCGCTGACACCGTCGGCTCCTAAGGTCACAAAAGAACGGGCGCTGATAATGTTCTCGGCCCACTAGAACGTGTTCTAATAGTGCCAGCGATCACCAGTCAAGTCGACCAGCATCGCAGCAGGACACGCGGCAGTCCTGGGGGACATCGAGCTGCGCGACGCAGTGTAGCGATGCGTATCGTTTCTCCCAGAACGGCCCTTGGAAGGAGCTAGCCAACCCATGTCATCGCCAGCGCAGAAATCATCGGCCGGCGGTTCGGGTTCGCAGCCACGTGAGGTGATACCGGTGTCAGTGCTCGCCGAATCGGAGCTGGGCTCAGAGGCCCAGCGCGAGCGTCGCAAGCGGATCCTCGACGCGACCATGGCCATCGCGTCCAAAGGCGGGTACGAGGCGGTGCAGATGCGCGCGGTGGCCGATCGCGCCGACGTGGCTGTCGGCACCCTGTACCGCTACTTCCCGTCGAAGGTGCACCTGCTGGTGTCGGCGCTGGCCCGCGAGTTCGAGCGCATCGACGCCAAGACCGACCGGACGGTGGTGGCAGGGGGGTCACCGTTCCAGCGGCTGAGCTTCATGGTCAGCAAGCTGAACCGGGCTATGCAGCGCAATCCGCTGCTCACCGAGGCGATGACACGTGCCTATGTGTTCGCCGACGCCTCGGCAGCGGGTGAAGTCGATCACGTCGAAAAGATCATCGACAGCATGTTCGCGCGCGCCATGAGCGACGGCGAGCCGACCGAAGACCAGTACCACATCGCCCGTGTCATCTCGGATGTCTGGCTGTCCAACCTGTTGGCGTGGCTGACCCGCCGGGCTTCGGCGACCGACGTCAGCAAACGTCTTGACCTTGCGGTGCGGCTGCTGATCGGCGACGAAGGCGAGTCCTGAGACCACGTGCCCGATCTCCCCGAGGATCTTCGCCGCGCGCTGACCGCCGTCGCGCACGTCCCGCGATTGCTGGTGGCCTCCGACTTCGACGGCACCGTCGCGCCGATCGTGTCCAACCCCGCTGACGCCCGTCCCATTCCGGCTGCCGCAGCGGCCTTGGCGAGACTGGCGACGCTCGAATCCACCAGTGCCGCACTGATTTCCGGGCGGGCGTTGAGTACCCTGCGCGAGTTGTCAGGTGCTCCGGCCGAGGTGCATCTCGTGGGTAGCCATGGCGCGGAGTTCGACGCCGATTTCCTCGACGCGATCGACGACGCCGCCAAGCAGCAGCTCACCGAGCTCAAGCAGACGTTGACCGCGCTGGCGGAGCGCTATCCCGGTGCGACCGTCGAGAAAAAACCGGTCAGCGTGGCCTTTCACGTGCGCAACACCGCTCCCGCACACGCCCAGCAGGCACTCGATGACGCCCTGGATGCGGTGCGGAACTGGGATATTCACGTCACCGAGGGCAAAGCGGTTCGCGAGTTCGCCGTGATCGACACCGACAAGGGTGCCGCACTCGAGCAGCTGCGCGAACAACTCGGGGCGGACGCGGTGGTGTACTTCGGCGACGACGTCACCGACGAAAAGGGCTTTCGCCGACTGGGCGATGGCGACATCGGGGTAAAGGTCGGCCCAGGCGAGACGCAGGCACGCTATCGGGTCGACTCCCCGGACGATGTCGCGACCGCGCTGGAGTTTCTGCTCGACGCGCGTCGGGACTAAGCGGGTGGCCCCGCCGTCCGCCCCCGCACCAGTTCGGTGGGCAGCACATCGATCACCGGCAGGCCGTCACGTGGTGGGCTGTGCAGCAGCCGCCCGGCCCGCCTGCCCTTCTCCAGACTGGGCTGCGACACCGTGGTCAGACCACGGCTGAGTGCCTCCGGGATGCCGTCGAATCCGGTGACCGTCATCTGACCCGGTACGTAAACCCCTTTGGCGCGTAGGTAATCCATCGCCGAAATCGCCAGCACATCGGCAGTGCACATCAACGCGGTGATGCGCGGGTTGGTCTGCAGCGCCAGCTCGGCGGCTGTTGCACCCGACGCCGGAAGGTGCTCGTAGCTCTCGACGATCGTGAGGGACCCCGGGTCGTGGCCCGCGCCGGCGATCGCATCGCGCACACCGCCGATCCGCTCGGTCTGGACGTGAAAGTGCGATGCTGCCAGGCGATCCGGAGCCACGATGCCCGCCGTCTGGTTGCCCACGCGCCGCTCGGTACCCAATCGCATTGTCAGCAAACCGATTTCATGATGACCCAGCCCGACGACATAATCGGCCAGCTGGCGCATGGCGGCGCGGTCGTCGATGCAGACTCTCGATGCGCCGGGGACGTCCTTGGGCTGGTCCACGACCACGATCGGGACGTGGCGCTGCAATGCGGTCTGCAGATAAGGGTCGTCGTCGGATGCGGCGTAGACAACGAAACCGTCAACCCCAGCTGCCAGAACCGAATTCGTTCCGTCGGACACGCTGCGGTCCGGACCGACTGCGACCAGCAACAGACCCTGACCAACTTCTTCGCACGATTCCGCCAGACCGGCAACAAAATTCAGCGCGGCGGGATCACTGAAGGCGTAGGTCAGCGGCTCGGTGATCACCAGGCCGACCGCACCGGCCTTCCGGGTGCGCAGCGACCGGGCGACGGGGTCCGGGCCGGCGTACCCCAGCCGCTTGGCGGTGGCCAGGACGCGCTCGCGCAGATCGGCCGACAATTGGTCGGGACGGTTGTAGGCATTCGAGATCGTGGTTCGCGAAACCTTGAGCTCGGCGGCCAACGAAGCCAGAGTCGCCCGCCGCCGCGGCGCCGGACTTCGGGACATGCTCCGTGAGGCTAGCGCATCGACTTGCGCACGACCGGTATCGATGCCCTATGGTTAATGGAAACGGTTTTCATTTGTATTGATTTGCCTCGGGTGAGAGAGGAGCGATCGTGCGACAAGCTGCGATCCGCGCGGTCATCGGTCTGTCGGCGCTGACCTTGGTGGGCGGTGTCGCCGCGTGCAGCGGCGACACATCCCCGGGTAGCGCCCAGGACCGGACGCCGACCGTGGTGGCGTCGACCGACGTGTGGGGCAGCGTCGCGCAGGCCGTCGCCGGTGACCATGCCAAGGTCACCTCGATCGTCACCAGCGCCTCCGCTGACCCGCATTCGTTCGAAGCCAGCCCGTCGAACGCCGCCGACATCGCCGACGCGTCGCTGGTCGTCTACAACGGGGGCGGCTACGACCACTGGGTCGACGACATCCTGGCCAGCCACAAGGGCGTGGCCTCGGTCGACGCGTACTCGCTGCTGCAGGCTCCCGCCGGGGAACCGCAGCCGGCCAACGAACACGTCTTCTACGACGTGGCCACCGCCAGGGCCGTCGCCACCAAGGTTGCCGAGAAGTTGGCACAGGATGATCCGCAGCACGCCGCCGACTACAAGTCCAACGCCGAGACCTTCAACCGTGGCGCCGACGCGATCGCACAGACCGAGAAGGCCATCCGCACCAGCCATCCGGGCGCCGCGGTCGTTGCCACCGAACCCGTCGCCCACTACCTTCTGGTCGCCGCCGGCCTGACCGACAAGACCCCCGCCGGCTTCGCCAACGCCGTCGAACAGGACACCGATCCCGCCCCAGTCGACGTCGCGGCACTACTGGACGTCATCAAATCCCGTCAGGTCAGCGCGGTGTTGTTCAACGAACAGACGGTGACGGAAGTGACCAAGCAGGTCCAGGCCGCGGCGCAGAGCGCCGGAATCCCGGTCGTCAGCGTCACCGAGACGCTGCCCGTGGGCAAGGACTACCTCAGCTGGCAGCGCGACACCGCCGACCGGTTGACCGCAGCCTTGCAGCAGAACCGATAATCACTGCTTGTGAGTGCCGAGATCGTCTGCATGTCCGGTGCTCGGCTGGCCTTTGGGGACCGGGTGCTGTGGGATCACCTCGATCTGAAGGTCGCCGCCGGAGAGTTCATCGCCATCCTCGGTCCCAACGGCACCGGGAAGACGTCCTTGTTCAAGGTGCTGTTGGGCCAGTTGTCGCTGAGTGCCGGCACAGCCACCATCGAGGGCCGGCCGATCGAGGCGGGCAGCGAGCGGATCGGCTATGTGCCCCAACACCGATCCGTCGACCGTGGATTGAGCCTGCGCGGACGCGACCTGGTCCGCCTTGGCGTCGACGGTCACCGCTGGGGCCTCGGGTCGCTCTCACCGAAGGAACGACACCGCCAACGCGAAGTTGTCGAGCGGGCGATGGCACAGGTCCATGCACTCAAATTGGCGAGGGTCCCGGTCGGGGTGATGTCTGGCGGCGAATTGCAGCGGGTGCGCATCGCCCAGGCGTTGGCCAGCGATCCGGCCCTGCTGCTGTGCGACGAACCCCTGCTCAACCTGGATCCGGCCAGCGCCCGGCTGGTGGCCCAGCTGATCGACCGGCGCCGCAAGACCGGCACTGCCGTGATGTTCGTGACGCACGAGATCAACCCCGTGGTCAACTACGTCGACCGGGTGCTCTATCTCGTCAACGGCCGGTTCCGGATCGGCACGGTCGCCGAGGTGATGACCTCGCAGACCCTCTCGGAGCTGTACCAGGCCGACATTCAGGTGGTGCAGATCGGCGATCGCTACGTCGTGGTCGGCGAGCACCTCGACCACTCCGGCCACACCCATGGGCACACCCATGAATGACCGCTTCGCCAACCTGCTGGATCACCTGTTCGCCTTCGACATCACAGCCGACCTGCTGGGTCGCGGCTTCGTGCAGCAGGCTCTGATCGCCGCGGCGCTGTTGGCGCTGGTGGCCGGGTTGATCGGACCGTTCATCGTGATGCGCCAGATGTCGTTCGCCGTGCACGGTTCCTCTGAGCTGTCACTGACCGGCGCCGCGTTTGCGTTGTTGGCCGGTTTCGACGTCGGGGTGGGCGCGTTGGTGGGCAGCGCGCTGGCCGCCGTGCTGTTCGGCATCCTCGGCCAGCGGGCCCGCGAACGGGACTCGGCGATCGGCGTCGTACTGGCCTTCGGATTGGGTCTGGCCGTGTTGTTCATCCATCTGTATCCGGGCCGATCCGGCACCAGTTTCGCTCTGCTGACCGGTCAGATCGTCGGCGTCGGTTACTCGGGCCTGGCGCTGCTGATCGCGGTGACGGTGTTGGTCGTCGGTGTGCTGGCGTTCAGTTTCCGGCCGCTGCTGTTCGCCACCGCCGACCCGGAAGTGGCTGCCGCACGCGGTGTTCCGGTCCGGGTGCTGGGCATCGTGTTCGCCGCCCTGGTCGGCGTCGTGGCCGCGCAGGGTGTGCAGATCGTCGGCGCGCTACTGGTGATGTCCCTGCTCATCACGCCGGCGGCCGCCGCGGCCCGGGTATTCAGCTCACCGGCGGCGGTGATCGGGGCGTCGGTGGTCTTCGCCGAGCTGTCCGCGGTGGTCGGCATTGTGCTGTCCCTGGCGCCCGGGGTTCCGGTGTCGGTGTTCGTCACGACGATCTCGTTCGTGATCTATCTGGTGTGTTGGGCCATCAGCCGACGTCAGGTTGACCCCGCCGCGGCTTGAGATAATTGCTCGCTCCTCCTCCGCCTCGTCCCTCGGCGGCATCGGTCGACTCGCCTAGGCTGGAGTGCGTGACCACCGTCGACCTGAACGCAGACCTGGGCGAAGGCTTCGGTGTCTGGGAACTCGGTGACGACGCCGCCATGCTCGACATCGTCACCAGCGCCAACGTGGCCTGCGGATTCCACGCCGGCGATCCGGCCGGGCTGGCACGCACCACCCGGGCAGCCGCCGAACGCGGGGTACGTATCGGCGCCCAGGTGAGCTACCGCGACCTGGCCGGGTTCGGGCGGCGCTTCATCGACGTCGAACCGGCCGAGCTGACCGCGGAGGTGATTTATCAGATCGGCGGGTTGCAGGCGCTGGCGCGCGCCGCCGGCTCCGAGATCGCCTACGTCAAACCCCATGGTGCGCTGTACAACACGATTGTCAGCCACCGCGAGCAGGCGCGCGCGGTCGCCGAGGCGGTGCACGCCGTCGACCCCGGCCTGCCCGTGCTGAACTTGGCCGGTTCGGTGTTCTTCGAAGAGGCGCAACGGCTCGGATTGCGGACCGTCGCAGAGGCATTCGCCGATCGCGCCTACCGCCAGGACGGCACCCTGGTGTCGCGCCGCGAAGAGGGCGCGGTACTGAGGGATCCCGAGTGCATCGCCGAGCGGGTGTCGCGGATGGTACGGAGCGGTCAGGTGGTCGCCGTCGACGGATCGACGATCGACATTCAGGTGGAATCGGTTTGCGTCCATAGTGATTCGCCTGGGGCGGTGCAGATTGCCACCGCGGTCCGCGAACGCCTGTTGCGCGACGGAGTCGACTTGGCGGCGTTCCTCTGATGCGGCTCAAACTCGGCAGACCCGACATCGCCCAATACCGCCATCGCTTCGATGTTCCCGCAGCCGACCCCGACGCAGCCTTGTCGATCACCTGGTTGGGCGTGTCCACACTCCTCGTCGACGACGGCACAAACTCGCTGTTGACCGACGGTTTCTTCTCCCGGCCACCGCTACTGGACGTCGGGCTGCGCCGGCTGACGCCATCGGTGTCGCGGATCGACTACTGTCTGAATCGGGCCAAGGTCAACCGCCTGGCCGCAGTGCTGCCGGTGCACACCCATTACGACCATGCCATGGACTCAGCACTGGTCGCGGCGCGCACCGGCGCAAAGCTGATCGGCGGCGAGTCAGCCGCCAATATTGCTCGCGGATACCGCCTTCCGGACGATCAGATGGTCGCCGCGACTTCGGGACAAGAGCTCACGCTCGGGCCGTTCGCCGTCACACTCATCGAGTCACACCACTGCCCGCCGGACCGCTTCCCCGGCTCGATCACCAAAGCGGTGGTGCCACCGGCGAAGGCCTCAGCGTTCCGGTGTGGCGAGGCGTGGTCCACGCTGATCCATCACGCACCCAGCGATCGGCGGCTGCTCATCCAGGGCAGCGCGGGCTTCCTGCCCGGCGCCCTCGACGGGCGGCGCGCAGACATCGCCTACCTCGGTGTCGGTCAGCTCGGTGTTCAACCGCAGGCCTACATCGAGCAGTACTGGCAGCAGACGGTTCGGGCGGTCGGTGCGCGCCGTGTCGTGCTGATCCACTGGGACGATTTCTTCCGCCCGCTCACCGAGCCGATGGTTGCGCTCCCCTATGCGGGTGACGACCTGAACGTCTCGATGCGGGTGTTGTCGGCGCTGGCCGAAAACGACGGTGTCGCTCTGCATCTGCCGACCGTGTGGCAACGCGAAGACCCGTGGGCCTAATCGCGCTGTGCTGATCGTCTCCCTGCTGGCCCTGGTGGTCGTCCTCGTCTTTGCCATCGCCAGGCCCGCCGGTTGGTCGGAGGCAATAGTCGCCGTGCCCGCCGCCGCCGTGGTCATCGCCATCGGTGCGGTGTCGACCCATGACGCGGCCGCCGAGGCAGGCCGGATGCTCCCGGTGGTCGGCTTCCTGGCCGCGGTGCTGGTGCTGGCCAAGTTGTGCGACGACGAAGGACTGTTCCAGGCCGCAGGCACTTGGATGGCGCGCGGCAGCGGCGGTCGCCCGCGCCGGCTGCTGGGTCAGGTATTCCTCATCGCAGCGGCCACCACGGCGATCCTGAGTCTGGACGCCACGGTCGTCCTGCTGACCCCGGTGGTACTGGCGACGGCGCGGACGCTGCGGGTGCCGCCCCGGCCGCACCTGTATGCCACTGCGCATCTGTCGAATTCGGCCTCGCTGCTGCTGCCGGTGTCCAACCTGACCAACCTGCTGGCGTTCAGCGCCGCCGGGCTGTCATTCACTCGGTTCAGTGCGTTGATGGCCGCACCGTGGCTGGCGGCGGTGGCCGTCGAATACCTGGTGCTACGGCTGATCTTTCGGCGCGATCTCACCGACGTGCCCACCGAGACTCCTCCCCCACCGGCGGACAACCCGGTGTTCGTCCTCGTCGTGCTGGGGTTGACTCTCGCCGGATTTGTGGTGACGTCGTTCGCCGGCCTGTCGCCGGCGTGGGCGGCGCTGGCCGGGGCGGTGGTTCTGGGTGTGCGGTCGCTGGCGCAGCGGCGCAGCACAATTGGCGGGATCGTGCACTCGGCGAACCTCCCGTTCCTGCTGTTCGTGCTGGCGCTGGCCGTGGTGGTCAAGGCGGTGATGGTCAACGGACTCGACCACTTCGCCTCGGAGCTGCTGCCCTCAGGTAGCGGCTTGGTGGCGCTGCTCGGGATCGCGGCGGTGGCCGCACTGCTGTCCAACGTCGTCAACAACTTGCCCGCCGTGCTGGTGTTGCTGCCGCTGGTCGCCGTCAGTGGCCCGGCCGCGGTGCTGGCTGTGCTGATCGGGGTGAATATCGGGCCGAACCTGACCTACGCCGGGTCGCTGGCCAACCTGCTGTGGCGCCGGGTGCTGCATCAGAACGGCGAGCCGACCAGCGTTCGCGAGTTCACTTGGCTTGGCGTGGCGACTGTTCCGGCGTGCCTGGTGGTAGCGGTGCTGACGTTATGGGCCGGAGTGCAGCTGATCGGGGTCTAGTCTCCGAAAATGGATCGCTTCTGGCAGTGGGCGTGGGATCGACACGCGCCGAGATACTTGTGGGTGGTCTGGCTGTCTGCGTCCGCAGCCTCGCTGCCGGTCTACCTTGCATGGGCGTGGATCGTGCTCTCGGTTGAGAATTCCAGTCGCTACGGGGTGGCCGCCATGGTCGCTGTTGTCGTGGCGCTGGTGATGGCGGCCGGGGGCACATTTCCGAGCCGATGGCGTTTCCGCGGTGTGGATCGATGGTTGTCGGGCCAGGAGATCGATCGGGCGAAGGCGCTGGAAGACACGTTCATCTGGACTCGAACGACAGATGCTCGATCCATCGTGTATGTCCCGGTTTCCATGGTCGTCCTGTTGATCGTGGTCGGAGTGATTGCCGGCGCGGATGGATCACGGTTGATTGAATACGGCATCCTCGGCGTCGCCGCGGGAATTTCCACCGCGCTCATCGGTGTGCACAATTCCGGGGAGGGCGCACTGCGGCCGGTGCGGGCCGCCCTGGCCGGGCACTCAGGGATCGGCGACTCCCTGCCGCGATCACGCCCGACATTCGCGCAGTGGCTGGGCCTGTCAATCGTGGGCTCGATCTTCACGTTCGCGGTGATGTCTGCGATGGTGGCGATCGCCGTTGTCGACCGGCACAAAGCGAGCCCGCTTGTCGCCGTGGTGATCGCGAGCGCCCTGACGCTTGTCATCGGGGTACCGATCACCGTCGTTGCGATACTCTCGCCGACCTTTCGGCCAATTCAGGACCTCACCGATGCGACCAATCGGGTGGCGGCCGGCGACTACAGCAGGCGTCTGCCGGTGGTCCAAGACGATGACCTAGGCGCTCTCGCTGCCTCGTTCAACCGGATGCAGGCGGGATTGGCTGAGCGACAACGACTTCAAGCGGCTTTCGGTACCTACGTCGACCCGATCCTGGCGGCACGGCTGCTCGATCAGGGCGATGATGTGTTCACCGGCGAGCGCCGCGAAGTGACGACGATGTTCATCGACATCCGCGACTTCACCCCCTACGCCGAGGCCAACACAGCTGAGGACACGGTCGCCCGCCTGAATGCACTCTTCGAGATCGTCGTGCCCGCAGTCGTCGACGCCGGCGGGCATGTCAACAAATTCCTCGGTGACGGAGCGCTTGCCGTCTTCGGCGCCCCCAACGACCTTGCCGATCACGCCGACGCGGCGCTGGCTGTCGCGCTGCTGATCCAACGGACGGTAGCCGAACGCTTCAGCGGCACATTACGCATCGGGATCGGGATCAATACCGGAGTGGTGATCGCCGGCACCATCGGCGGTGGCGGGAAGCTCGAATTCACGTTGATCGGTGATGCCGTGAATGTCGCTGCCCGCGTCGAGCAACTCACCAAGACAACGCTCGACCCGATACTGCTGACCCAACAGTCCGTCGACGCGCTCATCGCACGTCCGGCTGGTCTGATCGAGCGGGGATCCCATGTATTGAAAGGAAAATCAGCGGCGATTCAGGTCTTCGGATTGGACCAGCACGTCGCGGTGTAGCGGCTAACGCCGGCGCTGGCGGGCGATCTCGGCCAGTACCACACCGGCGGCCACCGAGGCGTTGAGCGACTCTGTCGGCCCGGCCATCGGAATCGACACCACCGCGTCGCAATTCTGACGGACCAGGCGCGAAAGCCCCTTGCCCTCCGAGCCGACCACGAGCACCAACGGGCCTGAGCCGTCGAATTCGTCGAGCATGGTGTCACCATCCGCATCGAGTCCGATCACCTGAACCCCGGCGTCAGCCCAATCCTTCAGCGTGCGATTGAGATTCGTGGCGCGCGCCACTCGCACTCGCGCCGCCGCACCGGCGCTCGTGCGCCACGCGACGGCGGTCACCGACGCCGATCGCCGCTGCGGGATCAGCACACCATGGCCGGCGAACGCGGCCACCGACCGCACGATCGCGCCGAGGTTGCGTGGATCGGAGATGTTGTCCAAAGCCACCAACAGTGCCGGCTCCACGTCAGAGGTGGCGGCGGCCAGCAGGTCGTCCGGGTGCGCATAGGCGTAGGGCGGCACCTGCAGGGCAATGCCCTGGTGTAAACCGTTGGCGCTCAGCCTATCCAGGTCGTGGCGCGGCACCTCGAGGATCGGGATGCCGCGGTCGGCGGCCAGCGTCACCGATTCGGTGAGCCGCTCGTCGGCTTCGGCGCCCAGCACCACATACAGCGCGGTCGCCGGGGCATGTGCCCGCAGGCACTCCAGCACCGGATTGCGGCCCAGGACAATCTCGGTCTCATCGGCCGGTTTGCTGGATCTGCGCGCCTGCTTTGCGGCGACCGCAGCACGCCTGGCCGCGGGGTGGCCGGTGCGCTGGTGCGCCGGAGGCGTCGCACCGCGCCCTTCCAGTCCGCGACGGCGCTGCCCCCCGGATCCGACAGTCGGACCCTTCTTGGTGCCTTCTTTACGAATTGCGCCACGACGCTTGGAGTTTCCGGCCATTACTTACCGCCCTCATCCCGTAGCGCCCACTGCGGCCCGTCGGCGGTGTCGGTTACCTCGATGCCGGCTTCCTTGAGCCTATCGCGAATCTCATCGGCCAGCGCCCAGTCACGGGTCTGGCGAGCACCGTCCCGGCGATTCAGCTCGGCACGCACCAGAACATCCACCGCACCAAGGGCGGCCGACGTCTCATCGCGGGTCTCCCAACGCTCATCGAGCGGGTCGCATCCGAGAATGCCCATCATCGAACGGATTTCGGCCGCCTTGGCCAGCGCGGTCTCGTGATCGCCGGCTTCCAGTGCCCGGTTGCCGTCGGCGCGTGCCGCATGCACTTCGGCCAGGGCTGCGGGCACGGCCAGGTCGTCGTCGAGTGCGGCGGCGAACTTATCGGTCCAGCCGCCGGGCACCACGGCGCCCACGCGGGTGCGCACCCGGTGCAGAAATTCCTCGATGCCGGTATAGGCCTTGACCGCATCCTGCAGGGCGTTCTCGGAGAACTCCAGCATCGAGCGGTAGTGTGCGCTGCCCAGGTAGTATCGCAGCTCCGCGGCTCGAACCCGTTGCAGGACAGCGGGAATGGCCAGGACGTTGCCCAGCGACTTGCTCATCTTCTCGCCACCCATGGTGACCCAGCCGTTGTGCAGCCAGTACCGGGCGAAGCCGTCGCCTGCGGCGCGTGCCTGAGCGATCTCGTTCTCATGGTGCGGGAACACCAGATCCATTCCACCGCAGTGGATGTCGAATTCAGCCCCGAGATATTCATGGGCCATCGCCACGCACTCGGAGTGCCACCCGGGCCGGCCCGGTCCCCACGGAGTCGGCCACGACGGCTCGCCGGGCTTGGCGCCCTTCCACAACGTGAAGTCACGCTGATCACGCTTGCCGGTCGCTACGCCCTCGCCCTGGTGGACGTCGTCGATCTTGTGCCCGGAGAGCTTGCCGTACTCCGGGAAGCTCTGCACATCGAAGTAGACGTCACCGGCACCGGTGTAGGCGTGGCCGGTGTCGACCAGGCGCTCGATCAGCTCGACGATCTGGGTGATGTGCCCAGTTGCCCGCGGCTCCGCCGACGGCGGCAATACGCCCAGGGCGTCGTAGGCCGCCGTGAACGCGCGCTCGTGGGTGGCTGCCCACTCCCACCACGGCCGCCCGGCGTCGGCGGCCTTGGTCAGGATCTTGTCGTCGATGTCGGTGACGTTGCGGATGAACGCGACATCGAAACCCTTGGCCATCAGCCAGCGGCGCAGCACGTCGAAGGCCACACCACTGCGAACGTGACCGATGTGGGGTAGGCCCTGCACGGTGGCGCCGCACAAATAGATGGAGGCGTGCCCGGGACGGATCGGCACGAAGTCGCGCACGGCACCGCTGTAGGTGTCGTGGAGTCGCAGGGTGCCGGTCACGACGGGCCAGCTTACCGGCCTGAACGCCTCAGTCAGGCACCGAGGCGGACCCGGCCACCACCAGCGCGGTGGCAATGGCCGCCATTCCCTCCCCGCGACCCGTCAGCCCAAGCCCGTCGGTGGTGGTCGCCGACACCGACACCGGCGCGCCCAGCAACTCGGAAAGCACCACCTGGGCTTCTTCCCGGCGCGGGCCGATTTTGGGGCGATTGGCGACGACCTGGACGGCAGCGTTGCCGACGGCGAAACCCGCGGCGGCGACCAGCCCACGGACATGCTCGAGCATCCGGGCGCCGGTGACGCCGTGCCACTGCGGCTGGTCCACCCCGAACACCGTTCCGAGGTCACCCAGCCCGGCGGCCGAGAGCAGAGCGTCGCACAGCGCGTGCACGGCGACGTCGCCGTCGGAATGGCCGGAGCAGCCGTCGGCGCCCTCGAACAGCAGGCCCAGCAGCCAGCAGGGCCGACCGGATTCAATCGGGTGGACGTCGGTGCCGAGGCCGACGCGGGGAATCGTCATGAGCTCAGCAGGGCTTGCGCCAGCCGGAGATCCAGTGGTGTTGTGACCTTGAATGCCAGGGTGTCGCCGACCACCGTGTGGACAGGAGTGCCCAGGTACTCCACCAGCGAGGCGTCGTCGGTCGCGGCGGCACCACCGGCGCGTTCGTAGGCGCGGCGCAGCAGCGCGGTTTCGAAGCCCTGCGGGGTTTGCACGGCTCGGAGTCCGGCGCGCTCGGGGGTCCCGAGGACCACGCCGTTGGCGTCGACGGCCTTGATGGTGTCGGTGACGGGCAGCACCGGGATGACTGCGCGAAGGCCCGCTCGGAGAGCGGCGACCACCCGCTGGATCTGCTCGACCGGCGTCAGCGGCCGGGCAGCGTCGTGCACGAGGACGAATTCGGGGTCGCCGATCGCCTCCAGCGCACGCCGAACAGTTTCCGGGCGTTCCGGACCGCCGGCGACGACTGTGGCACGACCGTCGAGCAGCAGTTTGGTTTCGTCGACGCGCTCGGCCGGGGCGGCAACCACCACCCGGTCGATCACCCCGGAGGCAACCAGGCCGTCCACGGCGCGTTCGAGCATGGTTCGGCCATCGAGATCCACAAAAGCCTTTGGGATGCCCGCGCCCAGCCGTTCACCGGAACCAGCGGCCGTGACGACCGCGACCGTGTCCGACACCGAACCCCTCAGGGGTCAGGACGCGGCGGCCAGCGCCTCGTCGAGAATGATCGTGGCCTTCTCGTCGTCGGTGTTCTCAGCGAGCGCAAGCTCGCCGACCAGAATCTGGCGAGCCTTGGCCAGCATCCGCTTCTCGCCTGCCGACAGACCGCGCTCCTGGTCCCGACGCCACAGGTCGCGAACAACCTCGGCGACCTTGTTGACGTCGCCGGACGCCAGCTTCTCCAGGTTGGCCTTATAGCGGCGCGACCAGTTGGTCGGCTCCTCGGTGTGCGGCGCGCGCAGAACCTGGAACACCTTGTCCAAACCCTCCTGGCCGACAACGTCGCGGACACCGACATACTCGGCGTTGTCAGCGGGAACTCGGACAGTGAGGTCGCCCTGGGACACCTTCAAGACGAGGTATTCCTTCTGTTCGCCTTTGATGGTCCGGGTTTCAATGGCCTCGATCAACGCAGCACCGTGGTGAGGATAGACAACGGTGTCTCCGACCTTAAAAATCATCAGTTTCGAGCCCCTTTCACACTGCAATGTTAGCACGGGGGCCGACAGCGTGCGGAACAACGATGCAGGTCAGGGGCACCGAAGGTGAAGAGAGGGGGTTGACACGGTGACGAAAGCGTGCAACGCGGGGGCCTGCAGCGACCCCCAACACACTGATCAGCACACCCCTGCCCGGTCGCTGCCGGTTACTTGCTCGACCGCCTCGTCAACCCTCAGCTACCGCCGCGCGACGCTACCTACTACTCTGCATAGTCGAACCGCGGCGGTGCTGTCGCACCGCCCAAACGGGCCGAGCAGGAGGCTGTTGTGAACCGCTTGAGGAATCGCCTCGTCGCCGCATCCGCTGGCCTTGCCGCCTGCGGCCTGATCCTGACGGGTTGCGGCGCGGGACAGATCTCGCAGACCGCCGATCAGCAATCGGCCGTCAACGGCGCGACTGCAAATGTCGCGAACATCGCGTTGCGCAATGTGCACATCCAGGCAGTGCAGTCCGGTGATTCGCTGAAGCCCGGTCGCACCGTCGAGCTGATCTTCGCCGCGGCAAACATCTCCCCGGACACCAACGACAAGCTGGTCAGCATCAGCTCCGACGTGGGTTCGGTCGCGCTGACCGGCAATACCTCGATCCCGGCCGGCACCTCACTGATCGTCGGCAGCGCCGATGGCCAGGCCGAGGCAACGCCGATGGGCAGTGCGCAGCCCGCCAAGGCAGAGGTCACCCTGAGCCAGCCGATCACCAACGGACTGACGTACGGCTTCACGTTCAACTTCGAGAAGGCCGGCCAGGCACAAGTCGACGTGCCGATCTCGGCGGGCGGCGCAGAGCGGCAAGGCGAACCCGCCGGTCACGAGTGACCTGACACGGGCCGCTAATCCGCGGTTCTGTCACACCCACCCGATAGCGTCACGGCGTGGCCAAGGCGCGTTCGCAATATCGCTGTTCGGAATGCCGCCATGTGATGGCCAAATGGGTCGGCCGCTGCCCTGAGTGCGGCACATGGGGCACCGTCGACGAGGTAGCCGCGGCGAGCGCTGCCGGCAGTACCGCTCAGCGTGCGGTCGTTCCCTCCTCCCCGGCGGTGCCGATCAGCTCCATCAATCCGGACCGCACCCGCCACTTCCCCACCGGGGTGGACGAACTCGACAGGGTGCTCGGCGGTGGTGTGGTGCCCGGCTCGGTGAGCCTGCTGGCCGGGGATCCCGGAGTCGGCAAGTCCACGCTGCTGCTCGAGGTTGTCCACCGGTGGGCGGCTAACGGGCGGCGTGCACTGTATGTCTCCGGTGAGGAGTCGGCGGGTCAGATCAGGATGCGCGCCGAACGGACCGGCTGCACGCATGACGAGGTGTTCCTGGCCGCAGAAACCGATGTCAACACCGTGCTCGGCCACATCGAAGCGGTGCAGCCCAGTCTTGTGGTGGTCGACTCCGTGCAGACGATGACCGCAGGGGACACCGACGGCGTGGTCGGCGGGGTCACCCAGGTTCGCGCGGTGACGACGGCGCTGACCGCCGCGGCGAAGTCGGGCGGCGTGGCGCTGCTGTTGGTCGGTCACGTCACCAAGGACGGCGCGATCGCCGGGCCGCGGTCGCTGGAGCATCTGGTGGATGTGGTGCTGCACTTCGAAGGCGACCGCAACTCCACGCTCCGCATGGTCCGCGGAGTGAAGAACCGCTTCGGCGCCTCCGATGAGGTCGGCTGTTTCCTGTTGCAGGACAACGGCATTCAAGGGGTTTCTGATCCGTCCGGGCTGTTCCTCGACGAACGTCCCATCCCGGTGCCCGGCACCGCGGTGACGGTGACACTCGACGGCAAGCGCCCGTTGATCGGCGAGGTCCAGGCCCTGTTGGCCTACCGCCCGGAGAATGCGCCACAGCGGCGGGCAGTCAGCGGGGTGGACAGCTCGCGCGCCGCGATGATCGCCGCGGTGCTCGAGCGGCGGGCCAGCCTCAAGGTCAGCGCCACCGATATCTACCTGTCCACCGTCGGCGGCATGCGGTTGATGGACCCATCCTCGGACCTGGCGGTCGCGATGGCGATGGCGTCCGCCTACGCCGACCTACCCCTACCCAGCACCACGGTGGTGATCGGCGAGGTGGGCCTGGCGGGCGATCTGCGGCGCGTCACCGGCATGGACCGCCGACTGGCCGAAGCCGCTCGCCTCGGCTTCACCGAAGCGCTCGTGCCAGTCGGCTGCGGGGCGGTTCCCAAAGGCTTCAGAGCCATCGAGTCGGCCACCATCGGCGATGCTCTGCGCTCGATGCTGTCGATCGCGAAACGGCCCTACGACAAGGTCATTACGCAGCTTCGGCGGGAGGGGTCGAGTAACGACCTCGACGCCGTGGACAATAAGTGGCTGTGAGCACCGTCAACGGGGCCGGCGGTTCCGTCCAGCCGACGACCGCCACACTGCGCGAGACCATCGGGCGGTTGGCGCCGGGCACTGCCCTGCGTGACGGCCTGGAGCGCATCCTGCGTGGTCGGACGGGTGCGCTGATCGTGCTGGGCTACGACGAACGGGTCGAGACGATCTGCGACGGCGGGTTCTCCCTCGATGTGCGTTTCGCGCCGACCCGGTTGCGCGAACTGTCGAAGATGGACGGCGCGGTCGTGCTGTCCACCGACGGCAGCCGGATTGTGCGGGCCAACGTTCAGCTGGTACCGGATCCGACGATCCCCACCGACGAATCCGGGACGCGGCACCGCTCGGCCGAGCGCACCGCGATCCAGACCGGCTATCCGGTCGTCTCGGTCAGTCACTCGATGAACATCGTCACCGTGTACGTCGCCGGAGAGCGCCACGTGGTCGCCGACTCGGCCACCATCCTGTCGCGCGCCAACCAGGCGATCGCGACGCTGGAACGCTACAAAGCTCGCCTCGACGAGGTGTCCCGGCAGCTGTCCACCGCCGAGATCGAAGACTTCGTCACCCTGCGCGACGTCATGACCGTGGTGCAGCGGCTGGAGATGGTTAGACGCATTGGGCTCGAAATCGATTATGACGCAGTCGAACTCGGCACTGATGGTAGGCAGCTGCGACTGCAGCTCGAGGAGCTGCTCGGCGGAAATGACACCGCGCGTGAACTGATCATGCGCGACTATCACGCCAACCCGGACCCGCCGTCGAAGGCTCAGGTCGCCTCGACGCTGGCCGAACTGGATTCGCTGTCGGACACCGAACTGCTGGACTTCACCGCGCTGTCGCGGGTGTTCGGCTATCCCTCGACCGCCGAAGCGCAGGATTCAGCGCTCAGCGCTCGGGGTTATCGCGCGATGGCCGGCATTCCGCGGCTGCAGTTCGCCCACGTCGACCTGCTCGTGCGCCGCTTCGGTTCGCTACAGGGACTGCTCGCGGCCAGTGCCACCGACCTACAGTCCGTCGAAGGCATCGGTGCGATGTGGGCGCGCCACGTCCGCGAGGGTTTGTCGCAGCTGGCCGAGTCGACGATCGCCGACCGCCTGGTCTAGTACCGCCCTCTAGTCAGAACTGAGAGCGATGATTCGGCCGGGAGTTCGCTCGCAGTTCTGACTCGACGCAGTTGACGGTCTACCCAGCCGGTGCGGGTGCCGGCGGCGGGGCCTCACCCGGAGCTCCGGCGGGAACCTGCTGACCGGCCGCGGGGGCGGCACCCGGCGGCGGAGCGTCAGCCAGGATGAACGGCACCGTCGCCGAACGCAGGTTGCCCAGCTGGACGACCAGGTTGTAGGTGCCGGGTCCGATCGGCTGACGTGGCAGCGGGCACTGCGGTGCGGAACCCATGCCGGTCCAGGTCACCTCGGTGGTCACCTGCTCGCCCGGGTTGAACGTCTTGACCAGCGTCTCGTTCGACGGCGCGCAGTCCAGGTTGGACCACAACCGCTTGCCGTCCAGCGAGTAGACGTAGGCCGCCAGCACGGCGGCGCCGACGTCACGCTTGCAGGCCACCAGTCCGATGTTCGTGACGACCATGGTGAATTTCGGCTGATCACCGATCGCGTACTGCGGCTGGTTGGTGATGCCCTTGACCGCCAGGTTCGAGTCCGGGCAGTCGTCGCCCTCCTTGAGCACCGGTGGCGGCATCACGGCCTCGGTCGGCGTCGGTGCGACCGCGACGGGCCCGGCCGGCCCGGCCGCCGGCGGTGGTGGCGCGACGACGGGAGTCTTGTTGTCCGGCTGTGGGTTCTGCGGTTGAGCCGCGGGTGTGGTCTTGACGGTGCCCTTGGAGTCCGAGCCACCGCTGAAGATGATGAAAGCCACCCCGACGACGATTGCGGCGACTACCGCGACGATGCCGATCGCAAGGCCACGACGTCGCCAGTAAATTTGCGAGGGCAGAGGTCCACGCGGTTCCAGATCCAGCACGTTTCCACGGTAAGGGCAGGTCACCGCGAGTTGTTCGACCTAGCCCGGCGTGTCGCCTTGTTCGCTAGCTGAAAAAGTGGTTATTCGCCGATATCGCCGAGGTGTTCGCGTAGAACCACCTTGCCGTCGGCGAGGTGATAAGTCAGCCCGACGATGGCCAGGGAGCCGGCGGCGACCCGCTCGGAGATCAGGGTGGATCGGGCCAGCAGCTGCGTTCCGGTCTCGGCGACGTGGCGGGCCTCGAACTCATCGACGCGGGTCAGCCCCTCACGGCGCCCGGCCAGGATCGACGGCGTGACCCGCTCGACGAGATCGCGGATGTATCCGCCCGGCACCGCGCCCTCATCGAGGGCGGACAGGGTGGCCTGCACCGCTCCACAGCTGTCGTGTCCGAGGACGGCGATCAGCGGCACGTTGAGCACGCCGACCGCGTACTCGATGGAGCCGAGCACCGCCGAGTCGATGACGTGGCCGGCGGTGCGCACCACGAACATGTCGCCGAGGCCTTGGTCGAAGATGATCTCGGCGGCGACCCGGCTGTCGGCACACCCGAAGATGACCGCGGTGGGGGTTTGACCTGCCGCCAACCGAGCGCGGTCCTCGATGCTCTGGCTGGGATGCTGTGGCTGGCCGGCGACGAATCGCTCGTTACCCTCTTTGAGTGCCTTCCATGCGGTTATCGGGCTGGTGTTCGGCATGGCCAACATTCTGCCTTGTCTTGCGCCCCGGGATTCTATGAGTCCCCTTAGTGCTGAACTCGTCGACTGGTACGGGCGCGCGCGGCGTGACCTGCCGTGGCGCAAACCCGATGTGACGGCGTGGCAGATCCTGGTCAGTGAGTTCATGCTGCAGCAGACTCCGGTTGCCCGAGTGGCGCCGATCTGGCGGGACTGGATCGCCCGCTGGCCGACACCGTCGGCGACGGCGGCGGCCAGTGCCGCCGATGTACTCCGCGCCTGGGGCAAGCTGGGCTACCCCCGGCGGGCCAAGCGACTGCACGAGTGCGCTGTCGCGATCGCCACCGACCATGGCGACCGGGTGCCCGACGACGTCGAGGTGCTGCTGACGCTGCCCGGCGTCGGCTCCTACACCGCCCGAGCGATCGCCTGCTTCGCGTATCAGCAGAACGTTCCGGTGGTGGACACGAACGTTCGGCGCGTGGTGGCACGAGCCATCCACGGTCTGGCCGATGCCCAAAGTCCCTCTGCGACACGCGATATGGCCGACGTGGCGGCGCTATTGCCCGACGATCCGACGGCGCCGATGTTCTCGGCGGCGCTGATGGAGCTCGGCGCGACCGTCTGCACAGCGCGAGCACCCAAGTGCGGTGTCTGTCCGCTGTCCGTGTGCGCGTGGCGGACGGCCGGGCATCCGCCGGCCACCACCGCGCCGCGGCCGGCGCAGCGTTATGCGGGTACCGATCGGCAGGTGCGGGGCAAGTTGCTGGATGTGTTGCGCACCAGCACATCCCCGGTGCCGCGAGAGCAGCTGGATGTGGTGTGGCTGACCGATACCGCGCAGCGCGACCGCGCACTGGATTCGCTTCTGGTGGACGGGCTGGTGGAACAAACCGCCGACGGCCGGTTCGCCTTGGCCGGTGAAGGCGATCAAGCGGAGCGGGCGAAGCGGCGCCGGTAGTCCGAGGGCGTGACGCCGACGATGCGACGGAAGTGGTGTCGCAACAGCGTTGCATTGCCGAATCCGGCCCGCTCGGCGATGCGGTCGACGTCCAGGTCGGTCTCCTCGAGCATCCGCCGGGCATAGAGCACCCGCTGATCGGTCACCCACTGCATCGGGGTGGTGCCGGCTTCCTCGACGAAGCGCCGCGCGAACGTCCGCGCCGACATATTGGCCCGCCGGGCCATGCTCGCCACGGTGTGCGGCTTGTCGAGGTTGGAAAGTATCCAATCTAGTTGCGGTGCAAAGCCTTCCGAACATCGCGCCGGAATGGGTTGCTCGATGTACTGGCGCTGGCCGCCGTCACGCTGTGGTGGCACCACCATCCGGCGGGCGATGATGTTGGTGACCATGCTGCCGAGTTCGCGGCGCACCAGGTGCAGGCACGCATCGATACCGGCGGCCGTACCGGCACTGGTCACCAGGTCGCCGTCGTCGACGAACAGCACGTTGCGATCCACGATCGCGGTGGGATAGCGCTGCGCGAGGTCGTCGGCGTGCATCCAGTGCGTGGTGCAGCGGCGCCCGTCGAGCAGGCCGGCCTCGCCCGCTACGAACGCACCGGAACACACTGTCAGGATCGTCGACCCAGACGCATGGGCGGCCCGCAACGCCTCCAGCGCCTCGGACGGGTAGGCCTCGACCGGGCCGGTGACTGCCGATACCGCCACCACGTCGGCACCCATCAGGGCATCGAAGCCGTGGTCGGGTACGAGTGAGGCGCCGACGCTGGTGCGCAGCGGCCTGCCCGGCTGCGGGCCGCACACCTTGAAATCGAAGTTGGGCACCCCGTCGGCGGCCCTGTCGATGCCGAAGACCTCGCAGACCACGCCGAACTCGAAGACCGCGACGTTCTCCAAGACCAGCGCCGAGACGCTTTTCAAAGGCATGGCAGGATTTTATCTCATACGGTCAGTACTGCCACTGTTGGCGGAATCTTATCTCGCGAAACATTACTGCCATGACCGCATTGATCGCCTTCCTGTTACTGGCCCTGCTGGCGGTCGGCGTGAGCAGACTGCGACTGCGCGCCGGCCAATTCCGCGTGAGCGCTCCGATGGTCGGTCCCCTGTTCGTCGAGGGGGGTGACGCCGACGCGCGCCGCATCAGCCACGATCTTGACGCCGTCCGCACCCGATTCGAACAACACCCGAGCTGGCCGTCGTCAGGTGTGCTCGGGGAGCGCCGCTAGGAACGACTCGACGGCGTCCCGGTATCGGTCCGGGGCGTCGTCGTGGACAAGGTGGCCCGCCCCCGGTACGTGGACATAGCGCGCCGATGACCCTGCCAGCTCGGCCATCCGCCGCATCTGACCGGGCGGCGCCACCGAGTCGCCCGCCTCGATGAGCAACACTGGGGCCCGGACCGCCTGCCACTGCTGCCAGTAGTCCCGGGTGCCCCACTGCCCGGCGATCTCGATCCAGCGGGCCGGCTGGCCGTGCAACCGCCAGCCCGTCGCCGTCCGGTCGAAGGCCTCCAGGAAATAGCGCCCCGCGACCGGGCCGAACTCCTCGAAAACCTGCTCGGCAGTGGAGTATTCGACCGGCAGCGCATGGACCCACGGCTCCCACGGGCCCGTGGTGCGGCCGACGAAGTCGGGCGCCATGTCCTCGACCACCAGAGCACTCACCAGCTCAGGCCGCTGCGCGGCCAGACACCAGGAATGCAGCCCACCCATCGAGTGGCCGATAAGCACCGCGGGTCCACCGAGCGTCGCGACGGCATCACCGAGATCGGCCACGAAGCGTTCAGTGCTGACCGGCTCGGAATCCTCGACATCGCGGCCGCGGTGCCAGGGCGCGTCGTAGGTGTACACCGACCCGAATCGGGTCAGCCACGGCACCTGCCGCGACCAGGTGGTGCCACGGCCCATCAGGCCGTGGACGAGCACCATGGGGCGTCCGTCACCACCCCGATGGGTCAGCGCCTGCGTGCTCACCGCTTCATCTTGCGCGGTCGGCCACCGGCCTGAGCGGGCGCGGTAGCCTTGCGCCATGTCCGTGGTGAAGATCAACGCAATCGAGATTCCGCCGGGTGCCGGCCCCGAGCTGGAGAAGCGGTTCGCCAACCGTGCGCACGCCGTCGACAACCAGCCCGGCTTCCTCGGCTTCCAATTGCTGCGGCCGGTGAAGGGCGAGGACCGCTACTTCGTGGTGACCACGTGGGAGTCCGAGGAGGCTTTCCAGGCCTGGGCCACCGGACCGGCGATCCACGCGCACGCCGGTGAGCGCGCCAACCCCGTGGCCAAAGGTGCCCATCTGCTCGAGTTCGAGGTTGTGTTGGACGTTGCCGGGACCGGCTCCAAGGCTTAGCGCACGCCGAGTGCGCCGGCGCGCGGTGGCCAGCGCAATAGCCGTGGCCACCGTGATCGCATCCGCCGCCGCTCTGGCAACCAGCTGCACACCGACTCCTGCGCCGCCGGCCAACGCCGGCGCGGGGGTCCGCATCGACCTCAACACCCCGCAGGGGGTGCGGGCCAAGCAGGTCATGGACATGCTGAACTCCGACTGGCCCATCGGAAACCAGAGCGTCAAGACGCTGGCCACCCCGGACCTGGTGGACCCGGTCGCCCACACCATGGACTCGCTGTGGTGGGACCGGCCCTACACGCTGGCCGGCGTCGAAGTCGGCGCCAACGTGGCCACTCTGCATATGCTGACCTCCTATGGCGCCCGCCAGGACATCGACCTGCGCATCGGGGACGACACCTTCGTCAGCCGGTTCGTGGTCACCACCGAGAAACCCAAGATCGACTCGTGGCAGGACGTCGACACCGCACTGAGCCGAACGGGGGCCCGCTACTCATGGCAGGTCTCCAAGGTCAACGACGGCCGCTGTGAGAAGGTGGCAGGCACCAACACCGCCGAACCACTGCCGCTGGCTTCGATTTTCAAGACCTATGTCCTGTACGCGGTCGAAACCGCGGTATCCGCAGGCACATTGAGGTGGGATGACAAACTCACCATCACTGCCGAATTGAAGAAGCTCGGTTCGTCGGGCTTCGACAAGCTGCCGCCCGGTTCGCAGATCACCGTCCGCGAGGCAGCGGGGAAGATGATCTCCACGAGCGACAACATGGCCACCGACATGCTGATCGGGCGTGTGGGCACCCCCGCTGTCGAAGAGGCTCTGGTGGCGGCCGGCCACCACGACCCGGCGAGCATGAAGCCGTTCCCGACGATGCGGGAGCTGTTCGCCATCGGCTGGGGCAATCCCGATGTGCGCGAACAGTGGAAGGCCACTGTGCCCGCGAACCGGGGAAGTCTGTTGCACGACGCGGACGCTCGCCCCTACGACCCCGATCCGTATCGCTCCCACACTCCCGCCTCGACCTACGGCGTGGAGTGGTACGGCAACGCCGAGGACATCTGCCGCGTGCACGCCGCCCTTCAGCACAACGCCATCGGTCCGGCCGCCCCCGTCAAGGACGTCATGTCCGAAGCCGCGGGCATCGACCTCGACCGCTCCGAGTGGCCCTATATCGCCGCGAAGGCGGGAAACCTGCCCGGCGAAATGACATTCAGCTGGTATGCCGTCGACCGAACCGGTCAGGCCTGGGTGGTCAGCTTCCAGTTCAACTGGCCCCGCTTCCACAGCGCCAACGCCGGCGGCTGGGCGATGACCATCATCAAGCAGGTCTTCGGACTACTGCCCCGCTACCGCTGATCGCAGCGTCCAGCCCGTCCCCCGGTGATGCAGGGTTGTGCTGCTGGCCGGTGAAATATCGATGCGCCAGAATGACTTTGGCGGGGCGTCCAGTGCGGTGAGGATGGCGGCGCGGATCACCGCGGGGTGGGTGACCGCGATGGTGCGGCCTGGTGCGCGGGCCAGGTCGGCCAGCCAGCCCCGCACCCGGGCGATCAGCTCGACGATGGATTCGCCGTTGTGCGGACAACTTTCGGGCTCGGTGAGCCACTGGGTGAGCTCAGCCGGCTGCACCCGATCGAGGCCCAGGCCGCGCCAGACACCGCAGCCCAGGTCGGCCAGCCGCGATTCGACGGCAGGCGTCAGGCCTAGCGCCTCCGCGGTCTGGCGTGCCCGGATTTCCGGCCCACACAGCACGGTGTCCGCGGCACCCACGTCGAGCAGCTCGAGCTGTCGTCGACCCCGTCCGTTGAGTTCTTCGTCGATCGGAAATCGCCCGGCTGCCGTGGCGTCGGTCATGGCGTGGGAGACCAGGGTCAGCCGGACGACTTCACTCACGCAGTGACGGGCTCCCGCTGCTTGCTGTCGAGCAGCCGGTGCATCAGTGCGGCGAACACCGTACCGATCGTCACCCACATGACGACCTGAGTGCCCAGCGAGTACAGCCGGAACTCGTAGAGCAGGTCGGCGGGAAAATGCTCGGGTGTCTCGTCGATCGTCGGCAGCGCCAGCATGACCACCGCTACCGCGACGAGGTAGCCGCCCGCCGCGATCAACGTCGCGTTCCAACCGTCGAGTCGCTGGGCGATCCTGCGTTGGACCACGACCGCCGCGACGAACAGCGCCGCGGACAGCACGACCATCAGCAGATAGAGCAGAGTCCGCTGCCGGATCGTTTCCTCGAGGCTGACCGCCGGTGGGTTGGGCGGGTACTTCAGCGCGGGAACGACGTAGAGGCACACCAGCATCGCCCCCGCCACCCGAGCCGCCAGCGGCCGCGCCGCGGTATCGCCGAAGCGGCCGTAGGCCACGGCGAACACCACCGCGAGCAGTGCGCCCATGGCAACCGCGAAGGCGAAGACGCCGAAGCCCATGCCGATGTTGCCCTGCACGCCACGGGTGAACAGTTCAACGCCGTGCTCGTGGTCGCCGTGGCTGTGCGCCATCTCGCCTTCGAACCCGATCGCACGTTCGATCACCGGCTCCAAAAAGATGCGCGCGAAGACGAATGCGAGCACGCCGGCAAGGGCGCCAGACAGGATGCCGCGCCAGATTATGGACTTTTCCATGTGTGTTGGCGAAACTGCCGCTGGCTCAGTGGCAGGGGAAGCCGAGCAGGTGGCGGGCATCATGCACGAATTCGTGAACGTACATGTTGTCGCCGAAAACCGAAGTGGCACCCTGATCGATGCCGACGAAGTACAGCACCAGCAGCGCGAAGAAGGCGGTCAGCGAAAGCCAGGCGACGGCTTTGGCGGCCGACAGGTCGACGGCGCGGGCGCGGCTCTTGGTCTGCGGAGTGGTCATCGGTGTCCTTTCAGGGAGCTACGCGTCCCAATACGAACCGTGACGGGCCTCGGGTCTGACTGTCCACAGTGGCGCGACCGTTCTGGAATTTCACCAGATTCCTCAACTCGTCTTTACAACGAGGATCGTATACCGGCTGGAGTTCAGCCGGCGCCGTAACCCAGTTGCTGCGCGGTGTACTTGGCGGCGTCGGTGATCGGGACGGCCTGTACCGCGGTGCCGTAAGCACAGATCTCGGTCCAGACATCGCCGAGTTCGGTGGTGTCGAAACGCATTCCGACGATCGCGTTGCCACCGCGATTGCGGGCCTCGCCCATCAACCGGTTCATCGCCTCGTTGCGGCTTTCGGCAAGGTTCTTCGTCATGCCCTGCAATTCGCCGCCGAACATGCTTTTGAAGCCCGCGCCCATCTGGGCGAAAGCGTTGCGCGATCGAACGGTGAGGCCGAACACCTCACCGCACACCCGCTGGATCTCCCAGCCCGGGATGTCGTTGGTGGTCACAACAAGCACGGCCAAGCCTTCCTCTGGATGCGAAACGGGCGACTACCCCGGTAGAGGGTAGCCGCCCGTTTTCGTGCAGCGTCGTTATTCGCTGGCAGTGCCTGCGCTGGCCAGGTCCGGTTCGACCGGTTCGGGTCGCTTGGGCCCACCGATGAAGGTGAACTTCGCGTCCTCGCCGGCGCCTTCGCCGTCCCAGTTGTCCACGTCGACGGTGACCAGCTGACCGGGTCCGACCTCCTCGAAGAGGATCTTCTCCGAGAGGGCGTCTTCGATCTCGCGCTGGATGGTCCGCCGCAGCGGCCGGGCACCCAGCACCGGGTCGAAGCCACGCTTGGCCAGCAAGGCCTTCGCCTTGTCGGTCAGCTCCATCTCCATGTCCTTGGTCTTCAACTGCTTGCCCACCCGGTTCACCATCAGATCGACCATCCGGATGATCTCGTCGCGAGTCAGCTGGTGGAAGACGATGATGTCGTCGATGCGGTTGAGGAACTCCGGACGGAAGTGCTTCTTCAGCTCGTCGTTGACCTTCTGCTTCATCCGCTCGTAGTTGTTCTCACCGCCACCCTGGGTGAAGCCGAGGCCGACCGCCTTGCTGATATCGGAGGTGCCCAGGTTCGAGGTGAAGATCAGCACGGTGTTCTTGAAGTCGACCGTGCGGCCCTGACCGTCGGTGAGACGGCCGTCCTCGAGGACCTGCAACAACGTGTTGTAGATCTCCTGGTGGGCCTTCTCGATCTCGTCGAACAGCACCACCGAGAACGGCTTGCGCCGGACCTTCTCGGTGAGCTGGCCGCCCTCTTCGTAGCCGACGTATCCGGGCGGGGCACCGAACAACCGCGACGCGGTGAAGCGGTCGTGGAACTCGCCCATGTCGATCTGAATCAGTGCGTCGTCGTCGCCGAACAGGAACTCCGCGAGCGCCTTGGACAGCTCGGTCTTACCGACACCGGACGGGCCGGCGAAGATGAACGAGCCGGACGGCCGCTTCGGATCCTTCAGGCCGGCGCGGGTACGCCGGATTGCCTTGCTGACCGCGCGGACCGCGTCCTCCTGGCCGATGATCCGCTTGTGCAGCTCGTCCTCCATGCGCAGCAGCCGAGTGGTTTCCTCCTCGGTCAGCTTGAACACGGGGATACCGGTCCAGTTGCCCAGAACCTCAGCGATCTGCTCGTCATCGACCTCGGCCACGACATCGAGATCACCTGAGCGCCACTGCTTTTCCCGCTCGGCACGCTGGGCGACCAACTGCTTCTCGCGGTCGCGCAGATTGGCGGCCTTCTCGAAGTCCTGCGCGTCGATCGCGGACTCCTTCTCCCGGCGCGCGTCGGCGATCTTCTCGTCGAACTCGCGCAGGTCTGGCGGAGCGGTCATCCGGCGGATGCGCATGCGGGCGCCCGCCTCGTCGATCAGGTCGATCGCCTTGTCCGGCAGGAAGCGGTCGTTGATGTAGCGGTCGGCCAGGGTGGCCGCCGCGACCATCGCCGCGTCGGTGATCGACACCCGGTGGTGGGCCTCGTACCGGTCGCGCAGACCCTTGAGGATCTCGATGGTGTGCGCCACCGTTGGCTCACCAACCTGGACCGGCTGGAACCGGCGCTCAAGGGCGGCGTCCTTCTCGATGTACTTGCGGTACTCGTCGAGCGTGGTCGCACCGATCGTCTGCAGTTCACCGCGAGCCAGCTTCGGCTT
Organism: Mycobacterium sp. EPa45; assembly: GCF_001021385.1. Taxonomy (NCBI): domain Bacteria; kingdom Bacillati; phylum Actinomycetota; class Actinomycetes; order Mycobacteriales; family Mycobacteriaceae; genus Mycobacterium; species Mycobacterium sp. EPa45. The sequence goes on from NZ_CP011773.1 coordinate 5,628,439, forward strand.
CAGGATCGACGCTGCGTCGATGGCGCCCTCGGCGGCACCCGCTCCGACGAGCGTGTGCAGCTCGTCGATGAACAGGATGATGTCGCCGCGGGTGTTGATCTCTTTGAGCACCTTCTTGAGGCGTTCCTCGAAATCACCGCGGTAACGGCTGCCTGCCACCAGCGACCCGAGGTCGAGGGTGTAGAGCTGCTTGTCCTTGAGCGTCTCGGGAACCTCGCCGTGCACGATCGCCTGGGCCAGGCCCTCCACGACGGCGGTCTTGCCGACGCCGGGCTCACCGATCAGCACGGGGTTGTTCTTGGTGCGCCGGCTCAGCACCTGCATCACCCGCTCGATTTCCTTCTCGCGGCCGATGACGGGGTCGAGCTTGCCCTCCATGGCTGCCGCGGTGAGGTTGCGGCCGAACTGATCGAGGACCAGCGACGTCGACGGGTTACCGGACTCGCCGCCGCGGCCGCCGGTACCGGCTTCCGCGGTCTCCTTGCCCTGATATCCGCTCAGGAGCTGGATGACCTGCTGACGCACCCGGGTCAGCTCGGCGCCCAGCTTCACGAGCACCTGGGCGGCCACACCTTCGCCCTCACGGATCAGGCCGAGCAGAATGTGCTCGGTGCCGATGTAGTTGTGGCCGAGCTGCAGCGCCTCGCGCAAGCTCAGCTCCAGCACCTTCTTGGCGCGCGGGGTGAAGGGGATGTGCCCGGACGGGGCCTGCTGGCCCTGACCGATGATCTCCTCGACCTGGCTGCGGACACCTTCGAGCGAGATGCCCAGCGACTCCAGTGACTTGGCGGCTACGCCCTCACCCTCATGAATAAGTCCCAGCAGGATGTGCTCGGTGCCGATGTAGTTGTGGTTGAGCATCCGGGCTTCTTCTTGAGCCAGGACGACGACCCTGCGGGCACGGTCGGTGAATCTCTCGAACATCCTCGGTTACCTGCTCTCCATACGATTAGGTACAGCGGTAGTCACCACGTACCTGTCGTCCACTCTAATGGGCGGTCGCAGAAGGCGTCCTCCCTTGCCACCCTTACCGCGTCCCTAGCGGTGCGGACCTAGCAGACCAACGCGGCAGAGCTGCGAATCGTTTCCGGTAAACACCGGTCGCCGCTTCGCCCCCAGCGAACGGGGCTGCACGTCCGTCGTGGCCGGCGGCGAGGAGGTTAGCTGGAGCCTAGGTCGCGGCGTGGAAGGCGTCGATGATGTCGGCCGGGATCCGTCCCCGGGTCGACACCTTGTGTCCATTGCGCCGCGCCCACTCCCGGATCGCGGCGCTCTGCTCGCGATCGATGCTGGCGCGGCCACGGCCTGCCGGACCGGAGCGACCACGGCGCCGGCCTCCGACGCGGCGGCTGGCCTCGACCCACTGCTTGAGATCGTTACGCAGTTTCTGAGCATTCTTTGAAGAAAGGTCGATCTCATAGCTCACACCGTCGAGCGCGAATTCGACCGTTTCATCGGCTGCTCCTGCGCCGTCGAAATCGTCGACGAGAGTGACGGTCACTTTCTTGGCCATTGCCTCACTGAATCCTTCTGCCTGCGCTCAACAACCCATAGTCGAGAGCGTCTACCCCATGGGCACCAATGTGCCACAGCGGACGAAATCGTTCAACGTCGATTGAATCAGCGCACTTCAGCCATGTCGGCGAACAATCGGAAACAAAACTGTTTCGCGAATTGACAACCCGGTGAGCGCCATCAGCAGCCGATCGATACCCATTCCGGTTCCGGTGGTGGGCGGCATCGCGTACTCCATTGCCGCCAGGAAATCGTCGTCGAGTGCCATCGCCTCGTCGTCGCCGGCCGCGGCCGCCCTGGCCTGTGCCTCGAAGCGTTCGCGCTGCACGATCGGGTCGACCAGTTCGGAGTAACCCGTGGCCAACTCGAATCCGCGCACGTACAGATCCCATTTCTCGGTCACCCCGGGGATGCTGCGGTGCTGGCGGGTCAACGGTGTGGTCTCGACCGGGAAATCCTTGACGAATGCCGGCGCCCACAATGTGGTCCCGACCGTGTGCTCCCACAGTTCTTCGATGAGCTTGCCGTGCCCGTAGCCGCGATCCTTCGGGATCTCCACGCCGAGGCGCCCGGCGATGGCAAGTAAGTATTCTGCCGACGTGTCGGGGGTGATCTCTTCACCGAGTGCTTCAGACAACGACGGGTACATTTGTAGCGACGGCCATTCACCGTCGAGGTCATAGAATGTTCCGTCCGGCAATGGCACTTGCCGTGTGCCGATGGCCTCGTCCGCAACTTCCTGAATAATTTCACGGGTGACGATCGCCGAATCGTCATACGTTCCCCATGCCTGATATGTCTCGAGCATCGAGAATTCCGGCGAATGCGTCGAATCGATGCCTTCGTTTCGGAAGTTCCGATTGAGCTCGAAAACCTTCTCCAGACCTCCGACCACGCACCGCTTGAGGAACAACTCGGGGGCGATTCGCAGATACAGGTCGACGTCGAGCGCATTGGAATGGGTGACGAACGGACGCGCCGCTGCACCACCGGCCAGCGTCTGCAGCATCGGCGTCTCGACTTCGAGGAACCCGCGGCGTTCCAGTGCGTTGCGCACCGCACGGACGACGGCGATGCGTTGCCGGGCGATGGTGCGAGCTTCCGGACGCACAATCAGGTCGACGTAGCGTTGCCGCACACGTGACTCTTCGCTCATCTCCTTGTGCGCAACAGGCAGCGGGCGCAACGCCTTGCTGGCCATCTCCCACGAGTCCGCCAGCACCGACAGTTCGCCGCGACGGGAACTGATCACCTCGCCGTGCACGAACACGATGTCGCCGAGGTCCACTGTGGATTTCCAGGCGTCCAGGGCTTCCTCGCCGACGCCGGCCAGGCTGATCATCGCCTGTAGCTGGGTGCCGTCGCCCTCCTGCAGGGTGGCGAAGCACAGCTTGCCCGAGTTGCGCGCGAACACCACCCGGCCGGTGACGCCGACGATGTCGCCGGTGGCGGTATCGGCTTCCAGGTCCGGATAGGCGGCGCGGATCTCGGCCAGCGAATGGGTGCGCGGCACCGAAACCGGATAGGGCTCTTTTCCGTCGGCCAATAGGGCCTCGCGCTTGCCCTGGCGAATCCGGAACTGCTCAGGGACGTCGCCGCCCGCGTGGTCGGTATCCGGAGTATCAGCAGAGCTCACGACGTGCCAGCTTAAATGAGGTCATGAGGTCCCTCCTAAACGCGGCGGCGGTGGCAGACCTGGCCGATGAGCGGGTGGACTGGCGATTCAAAGGACTGCCTGCGGCCTGGTCGGGTCGGACCGTGGCGCAGATCTGTGCCGAGGCCCCCGCGCTGTTGGCCGCCGGACCCCTGGGACCGGTGTGCGTCCTGCATGACGAGGCGCTGCGCCACAACCTGTCCACGATGGCCAGCTGGTGCGCCCGTCACGGCGTGGAGCTGGCGCCGCACGGAAAGACGCACATGTCGCCGCAGCTGCTGGCCCGGCAGTTCGACTCGGGGGCGTGCGCAGTGACGGCGGCGACCGTCAGCCAGGTGCGGACGTACCGGGCGTTCGGCGTGCGTGACGTGGTGCTCGCCAACGAGCTGGTCGACGCCGCGGGGCTGGCCTGGCTGGCCGCCGAGCTGGACGCCGATCCCGAGTTCCAGCTGATCTGCTGGGCGGATTCGGTGCGCGGCGTCGCGTTGATGACCGAGGCGTTACAGGCGGCCGGAGCGCGGCGCCCGGTCGACGTCTGCGTGGAGCTCGGCGCGGTGGGCACCCGCACCGGCTGCCGCGACGACGCCTGCGCCGATGCGGTGGCCGCCGCGGTCGTCGCCAGTCCGCGGCTGCGGCTGGTCGGAGTGGCCGGTTACGAAGCCGCGCTGGGTCACGACGTGTCGGCGTCCGGTGTCTCGCGGGTACGCGACTACCTGGCGTGGGTGCGTGCGGTCGCGACCCGGCTGGCCCCTCTGTTCGAGGTGGACGACATCGTCGTAACTGCGGGTGGCAGTACACATTTCGATCTGGTGGCCGAGATGTTGGCGGGCCCGTGGCGCACGGTAGTGCGCAGCGGCGCATATCTGACCAGTGACGACGGCCTGTACCTGCGGACCTCGCCGCTGACCCGGCCGGGTGCCGGGCCGGGCGGATTCGTGCCGGCGATGCAGGTATGGGCGCAGATCTGCTCGCGGCCCGAGCCGGGCCTCGCGCTGCTGACGATGGGCCGCCGCGACGTATCGTTCGACCAGGATCTTCCTGTCCCGCAACAGGTTCAGGTCGGCTCGGATTGGACGGATGTGGCGGGCAGTGAGGTGGTCAAGCTCAACGACCAGCACGCGTTCCTACGGCTGCCGGCGGCCGCCGAGGACGTCGTCCAGGTCGGCAGCTGGATCGCGTTCGGGGTATCCCACCCGTGCACGGTGTTCGACAAGTGGCAGCTGATCCCGTTGCTCGATTCGCGCGGCCGGGTGGTCGAGCTGGTGCGTACCTTCTTCTAGCGGGCGGATTTGGTTCGGCCACGCTGGTTGTCACGGTTGCGTTCGTAGACCATTCGCAGTCCGTCGAGGGTCAGGTGCTGGTCGTAGTGCTGCACGGTGTGCAGGTCGGGCAGCATCACCGGAGCGGTGTGGCCGGTCGCGACCACGGCCACGTCGGAACCGGCGAACCCGTCGACGTCCTCTCGGATCCGGTTCACCAATCCGTCGACCAGACCGGCGAATCCGAACATCGCACCGGCCTGCATGCATTCGACGGTGTTCTTGCCGATCACCGATCGCGGCCGGGTGAGTTCGACGCGGCGCAGCGCCGCCGACCGTGCGGCCGCCGCGTCCGACGACACCTGAACTCCGGGAGCGATTGCCCCGCCGAGGAATTCACCCTTGGCGGAGACCACGTCCACAACGATCGAGGAGCCGAAGTCGACCACGATGGCGGCCGACTTGAACTTGGCGTAAGCCGCCAGACAGTTCACGATCCGGTCGGCGCCGACCTCTTTCGGATTGTCGACGAGCAACGGGATGCCGGTCCGAACGCCCGGCTCGATCAGTATGTGCGGCACGGCCGACCAGTACTGCTCGAGCATCAGCCGGACCTCGTACATGACCGAGGGCACGGTGGACAGCCCGGTCGCGCCAGTGAGGCGTTCGGAGTCGTCGCCGATCAAACCCTCGATGGTCAGCGCGAGCTCGTCGGCCGTGACCTCCGGTTCGGTTCGAATTCGCCAGTGCTGCACGACTTTCGCATGATCACCGGATCCGGATATCAATCCCACGACGGTGTGGGTGTTGCGGACATCGATGGCCAGCAGCACTGTCTCAGCCCACTGTCCGCGGGGAGAGCAGGTCGGTGACATCGTCGGGCACGTACGCCGGGTCGTCGCCGAGGTCGACCTGCCGATTGTCGGCATCGACGAACACGATGCGCGGCCGGTACTCGCGGGCCTCGGCGTCCGCCATCACACCGTAGGCGATCAGGATCACCAGGTCGCCAGGGTGTACCAGATGTGCTGCCGCTCCGTTTATTCCGATCACCCCGGTGCCGCGCTGTCCGGTGATGGCGTAGGTCTCCAGCCGGGCGCCGTTGTCGATATCGACGATCGTCACCTGCTCACCCTCGAGCAGATCGGCGGCGTCCATCAGATCGGCGTCGATGGTCACCGAACCGACGTAGTGCAGGTCGGCATGGGTCACCGTCGCGCGGTGGATCTTGGACTTCAACATCGTCCGGAACATCAGTTTCTCCAGGTTATTTCGGGGTGATCGCCATTGCCGCCGATGCCGGGTGGCGCGGTGTCGGTGGATAGGTCTACGGCGATGTTGTCCAGCAGTCGGGTGGTGCCGAGACGGGCGGCGATCAGCAGCCGCGCCGGCCCGGACGGCGGCGCCGGCTGCAGTTGCGGCCCTCGCAGTTCGAGATAGTCGACCTCGATGGCGGGCACCTCATCGAGCACCGCGCGAGCGGCGTCGAGTGCCGCATCGGGCCCACCGGCCGCCGCCCACATGCCCGCCAACAGTGCGGACGACAACGCACAAGCCTGTTCGCGCTCTTCAGAATTGAGGTAGCGGTTGCGCGAGGACATGGCCAGTCCATCGGACTCCCGCACGATCGGTACGCCGACTATGCGGACATCGATGTTGAGATCCTCGACCATCTGGCGGATCAGCACCAGCTGCTGATAGTCCTTTTCACCGAAGAACGCCCGGTCCGGGCGGACGATCTGCAGCAGCTTCAGCACCACGGTGAGCATGCCGGCGAAATGACCTGGCCGCGAGGCACCTTCGAGCTCGTCACCCAGCGCACCGGGATGCACGGTGGTCCGCGCACCGTCGGGGTACATAGCCGAGGCGTTCGGCGCGAACACCACCTCGACGTCTTCACCGCGTAACAGCTCGAGGTCGGCGTCGAGCGTGCGCGGGTAGGCGTCGAGGTCCTCGCCGGCGCCGAACTGCAGGGGGTTGACGAAGATCGACACCACGACCACCGCTCCGGGCACTTTCTTGGCGGCACGCACAAGTGCCAGATGACCGTCGTGCAGTGCTCCCATGGTCGGTACCAGCATCACCCGACGGCCGGTGTGCCGCAGCGCTCGGGTGACGTCGGAGACCGCCTGCGGCGTCTGATACAGGTTGAGTTGCGCGGGAGTGAATTTCGGCGTGCTCACTGCCGCCGTCCTTGTCCTGACCAGTCGGCCAACACCTCAAAAACCTCCTTGGGTGCATGCGCACGCTGGGCGGTGCGCAGCGAGTTCGCGCAATAGGACTGGGCCAGTTCGGGATTCACCGCATCGAGCGCTGTCAGGTGGCCGGTGATGGCGGGCGCGTCCCCGCGGGCAACCGGTCCGGTCAACGCCGCCTGCCCGCGCTGCAAGGTGTTCTCCAGGGCGGCGCGGGCCAACGGGCCGACGATCCGTTCGGCGAGGCCGCCGGGTGCGTCGACGACGAGTTCCTGTCCGAGCAGCTCCTGCCCGGACAGCGCCGCGCGCAACGCGTCCAGCGCGTCGGCGACCACGGTGACGATGTGATTGCTCGCGTGGGCCAACGCCGCGTGATACAGCGTGCGTGCATCTTCGCGCACTCCGAACGGCTCGCCGCCGATCTCGAGGACCAGTGACTGGGCGATGGCATCGCCGATCTCGTCGACGGCGGTGACGCCGAAGCAGCTGTCGGAGAGCCGGGCGATGTCCTCGTCGGCTCCGGTGAACGTCATCGCCGGGTGGATCGCCAGCGGGACGCAGCCCTGTTCGGTCAACGGCGCCAGGATCCCGACTCCGTTGGCACCGGAGGTGTGCACGACGATGGTGCCGCGGCGCACCGCATCCGTCGCTGCCAGACCCTTCACCAGGCCGGGCAGCTCGGAGTCCGGCACCGTCAGCAGCAGCAGCTCGGCCCGGTCGGCGACGTCGGGCACCGGCAGGATCTCGGTGTCGGGTAGCCGCCGCTCGGCGAGCCTGCGCGACGCCGTCGAGATCGCGCTGCACGCCACCACCACATGCTCGGCGCGCTCCAGGGCGACGCCGAGGGCAGTGCCGACACGGCCGGCCGACACGATGCCGACCTTGAGCCGGGCGGGGCGCAAGCCGCTGGGGTTGCCCACGTAGCCGACCTCGCTGACGTCAATGAGTTGTTCGTTCCAGTCCTTGGTCAGGTACCGGACGGTCGACACAACTCTAACTCGGGTGAATAGCGACCTAATCCTCGCGTCGGCGCCGCCGGCCACCGCCGCCGGGAGCGCCGTTCGCCTGCAGCCGAGCCAGCAGGTCGGCGACCGACTGACCGCCGGTCTGCTCGGCGTCGCGAGCCCGTCGTCGCGGCTCCTCCGCCTCCTCGGTGCCGCGGTGCCGCGCGGGGGGCGCAGGAGTGGTCATGGCGGGTTGGCCGGAGCTCTCGACCGAGTGGCGGGGGCGTGGAGCGGCGGGTTCGGGCGGTGGCTGCATGACCGGCTCGGGCCGCGGTTGCGGCTGGGGTTCCGGCTGCGGCTGAGCCTGGGGCTCGGGCTGGTCGATCGGTGCTGCTTCCTGCGGCGGCGTCCAGTGCCTGCCGCGCGGCTCCTCGACGGGCGGTTGCGACGCCGCAGCCGACGGAACGACAAAGCCGTTGTCCGCGTTGGCCACCCAGTTACTGCCCGGTGCGCCCGGCGGCAGCCAGCGGCCGTCGGCTTCGACCGGACGCCATTCCGGCCCTTCGGGTGCCGGGCGCGGCGGCTCGGGCTGAGGCGGCTCCGGCGCCAATGCCGCGGCTGCGGCTGCGACGTCGGGATCAGATTGAGGCGGTGGTGGCGGGGCGAACGGCCGTTGCGGCTCCACAACCCGCTCGCCGGTCTCGCCGCCATTCTCCGAAGGCCGCCGGTGCGAGCCTCCGAATTCGGGCTCGGGCTCGGCACGGCGGCGCCGAGGCGGCGGCGGCTGCTGGGGCGGCTGCTGCGGCTGCGACGGAACCAGGAATTCCTCGGGGACGTCGATGATCGGGTTCTCGGCGGTGCGGCTGCCGCTGTCCTCGTGCTGCACGGGCGTGATCCGGCTGCTCTCGACACGCCCGGGCACCGGCGGCATCGTCGTCGTGTCGCGGGTCCAGTCGGCGGCGCGGTCGCCCTCGAGCGCGGGCCGGTCACCCAGGTCGGCATCGAACAGGATCTCCAGGTTTGCCCGTAGCGCCGCGAGCTCGGCGCGCAGCGCGGCGACCTCGTCGGCGGCCTGCGCACGGAGTTCTGAGGCCAGCTCGCGGCGCAGGTGCGACTCGACGCTCAGCTCGTATTCCCGGCGCGCCGAGATCTCCCGGTCCAGCTGCAGGTCGTATACCAGCTTCAGGTCCCGCGCCCGGGCGGCATCGATATCGCTCTGCCTGCGGTACATGACCGATACGAAGGCACCGATAACCGCCGCCCACAACGACAGGATGACCGCCAGCTTCAGCAGCTCGACACGGGTGGTGAAGACCAACGCGGAACTGGCCGCAATGGCAAGGACCAGCAACACCGTCAAGAGCAGCCAACCCGGCCTGCGGCCGCCGCGCCGATTCTTGGCGCCGCGGGACAGAACGGTCATGGGCTGACTGTACCCGCGAGATGTCCGTCAGCGTGTCGTCAAGCTGCGGCGATTCGCCGCCTTCCCACTACTCCGGGGCGGTGTCCGGATCGTCGGTCGGGTCGCCGGGTGATCGGCAGCAGTGCTGTAGCCAGAGCGCCGCAACCACCAGGGCCAAAGCGCTGAGCGCGGCTATCGCGGCACCGGGGATGAAGGTGCCCGCGACGTGTTCGGTTCGCCTGAGCCATAGGTAGGCCAGCACGCCGACCCACCACCCGAGCATGAGGGTCCCGACCCACGCCGAGGCCTGTGCGATCGCCAGAGTGCGAGCCACGGCGAGCGGGTGCAGCCGCCCGGCCCCGACGCCGATCTGGTTGTCGCGGATCTTGGTCCGCACCGACACGGCCCAAGCCGCCTCACCCACGGCGACGGCAAGCAGTGACAACCCTGTCCACGCTGTGATCGGCGGGAAGTCGCGGTACAAAACGCGCATCAAGAGCCATGCCAGAACCGCGACGGCGACGGCGGCGACGGTCAGGTCGCGTTTGCGTGTCGGCCCCATCAACTGCCCAGCCGCAGGACAAGAGGAGTCAGGTGCACTCCGTCGCGGTCGACCGCATCGAGCTCGGCCAGCAGGTGGTCCACCCGCCGGCGCGCGCCGGCCACGGTGAGCTCTGCGTCGGGATCCACCGCCAGCCACGGCACCATCACAAACGCCCGCAGGTGAGCCAACGGGTGCGGCAGGGTCAGGCCCTCGTCGCGGGAAAACACCTCGGTCTTGTCGTCGTAGCAGCTGACGAGATCGACGTCGAGGGTGCGCGGTCCCCACTTCTGCTCACGAATGCGTTCGTTGGCGTTCTCCAAAGCCTGTGCGCGGCGCAACCATTCATGGCCGTCGGCGTCGGCATCGTCGGCCACCACGACGGCGTTGAGGAACGGCCCCTGCTCGACGCCACCCCACGCGTCGGTTTCATAGACCGGCGACAGCGCGCGCACCGTGTCGCCGAGCCCGTCGACGGCGGCCTGCAGCCGCGCCATCCGGTCGCCGAGGTTTGAGCCGATCGAGAGCACCACGCGCGTCATAACTCACCTCCGAGCGGAAGGATCTCGCCGCGCCCGCCGCGGCGGGAACGGCGCGCGACCACCGCAACATCAGTGAACGCCAACGGGATTGGTGCGTTCGGCTTGTGCACCACAACTTCGACGGCGTGCACTCGTCGGTCGTTCATCACATCGTCGGCGATCTCGCCGGCGACCGTCTCGATCAGGTTGCGCGCCGGGCCACCCACGATCGCGGCCGCCCGCTGGGCCAGCGTGCCGTAGTCGTAGGTGTCGGCGAGGTCGTCGCTGGCGGCCGCCTCGGCCAGATCGATCCACACCGTGATATCGACGATGAAGTCCTGGCCGTCGCGGCGCTCGTGATCGAAGACGCCGTGATTGCCGCGGACGGTCAGTCCGCGCAACTCGATCCGGTCAGCCATCTGCCCATGCCCCAACCACTTTGAGCGCGTCCACCGTCGCGCGTACATCGTGGACCCGCACGCCCCAGGCTCCGTTGAGGGCGGCCAGCGCGGAGATCACCGCGGTCGCCGTCTCGCGCCCGTCCGGCGGACGGATGGTGCCGTCGGCGTCGGCGAGCAGACGGCCGAGGAAGCGTTTGCGGGATGCACCGACAAGCACCGGAATTCCGGTGGCGACGAACTGGGGCAGCGCGCGCAGCAAGGCCCAATTGTGTTGTGCGGTCTTGGCGAATCCCAGTCCGGGATCGATGATCAGATTCTCGTGATCGACCCCGGCTGCGACGGCGGCGTCCACACCGGCGAGCAGTTCGTCGCGCACCTCGGTGACCACGTCGCCGTAGGCCGGCACCTCGTGGGGATGCTCGGCGCGCACCGACCGCCAGTGCATCAGCACCCACGGCACCTTGGCCTCGGCCACCATCGGGGCCATCACCGGATCGGCCTTGCCGCCGGAGACGTCGTTGACGATGCTGGCGCCGTTGTCCAGGGCGGCGGCCGCAACCGCCGCATGCATGGTGTCGATACTCACCGTGATACCTTGCGCCGCAAGCTCTTTGATCACGGGAACGACACGCGCCGATTCCACCGCGGCGTCGATGCGTACGGCGCCGGGGCGGGTGGATTCACCGCCGACGTCGATGATCGACGCGCCCTGCGCCGCCAGCGCGAGCCCGTGAGCGACCGCACGAGCCGGGTCGAGATAACGTCCGCCGTCGGAGAAGGAATCGTCGGTGACGTTGACAACGCCCATCACCAACGTGCGCGGGCTATGTGGCTGCGTCATTTACGCAAGATGAGATCCAGCGCCTCGGATCGCGATGCGTTGTCGGTCTTGAACTGTCCGCGGACCGCAGATGTCGTCGTGATCGCGCCTGGCTTGCGGACCCCGCGCATCGCCATGCACAGGTGCTCGGCCTCGAGGACAACGATGACCCCGCGCGGCTTGAGCTTACGCATCACCGCATCGGCGATCTGCCCGGTCAGCCGCTCCTGCACCTGAGGGCGCTTGGCGTAGAGGTCGACCACCCGAGCCAGCTTCGACAATCCGGTCACCCGGCCGTCCTCGCCGGGGATGTAGCCGACGTGCGCGAAGCCGTGGAACGCCACCAGGTGGTGCTCGCAGGTGGAGTACATCGGTATCTGTTTGACCAGCACCAGCTCGTCGTGCTGCTCGTCGAACGTCGTCGACAGCACCTCGTCGGGATCGGTGTACAGGCCGGCGAACATCTCCCGGAAAGCCCGCGCGACCCGCGCCGGGGTGTCCCGCAAGCCCTGCCGGTCGGGGTCCTCGCCGACGGCCAGCAGGAGTTCACGAACGGCGGCTTCGGCTCGCGACTGATCGAACACAGGCGTCTGGAAAGTGCTCGAGTTGGGCTGCGGCATCGAAGCTCCGTTCGTCATCAACCGTTGGACGGCCGCTTCGACCGGCCCCCGTCGTCACCCGATTCTTCCTGCGGCGTCCCATGCTGACCCGTGTGACTGGGTGAAGGATACGGCTGATAGGGCGGATATGGCTGGCCCTGTTGCGGATGCGGCTGACCCCAGCCGGGCGGCGGCGGATACCAGAATCCGCCCTGCTGACCGGGCTGCCCCTGCGGGGGCCCCTGCTGCGGGCCCTGCGGAGGCCAGCCGGGCGCGTGCCAGCCGGCCGGTGCGCCGTAGTCGGGCTGGGTCGATCCGGGCGGCGGCTGCTGACCCGCGTGCGCGCCATTGCCGTTTCCGCTGCGGGGCTGCTGGGCCTGCGCCGCGGCGCTGGCCTGAGCAATCGCCTTCTTGAAGGCCGGCTCCGGCATCGGCTTCGGCCACGGCTCGCCGCGTTCGATCGCCAGCTCGCCCGGCGTCTTGATCGGCGGCTTGTCCGACGGGATGCGCCCACCGAAGTCGTCGAACACCGTCAGCCGCGGTCGCTTCTTCACGTCACCGAAGATGGCTTCGAGCTCCTTGCGGTGCAGCGTTTCCTTCTCCAGCAGCTGACCGGCCAGCGTGTCGAGCACATCGCGGTATTCGGTGAGGATCGCCCAGGCCTCGGTGTGGGCGGCCTCGATCAGCTTGCGGACCTCGTCGTCGATGTCGCGAGCCACCTCGTGGCTGTAGTCCGACTGGGTGCCCATCGTGCGGCCCAGGAACGGATCGCCGTGCTCGGTGCCGTACTTGACCGCACCCAGCTTGGCGCTCATGCCGTATTCGGTGACCATCGCGCGGGCGATCTTGGTGGCCTGATCGATATCGGACACCGCGCCGGTCGTCGGCTCGCGGAACACCAGTTCCTCGGCGGCGCGCCCGCCCATCGCGAAGACCAGCCGGGCAATCATCTCCGAGCGGGTCATCAGGCCCTTGTCGTCCTCGGGCACCGACACGGCGTGACCGCCGGTGCGGCCGCGGGCGAGGATCGTCACCTTGTAGATCGGCTCGATGTCGGGCATCGCCCAGGCCGCCAACGTGTGGCCACCCTCGTGGTAGGCGGTGATCTTCTTTTCCAGCTCGCTGATCACGCGGCCTTTTCGCCGGGGCCCGCCGATCACCCGGTCGACCGCCTCCTCCAGCGCGGCCGCGGTGATGATGGTTCCGTTCTCACGGGCAGTGAGCAGGGCCGCCTCGTTGATGACGTTGGCCAGATCGGCGCCGGACATGCCGACGGTGCGCTTGGCCAGCCCGTCGAGGTCGGCGTCGGGAGCCATCGGCTTGCCCTGCGAGTGCACCCGCAGCACAGCCTTGCGGCCGGCGAGGTCAGGGCTGGTGACCGGGATCTGGCGGTCGAAGCGGCCGGGGCGCAGCAGCGCCGGGTCGAGGATGTCGGGGCGGTTGGTGGCCGCGATCAGGATGACGCCCTGGCGATCGCCGAAGCCGTCCATCTCGACGAGCAATTGGTTCAGCGTCTGCTCGCGCTCGTCGTGGCCGCCGCCGAGGCCGGCGCCGCGCTGGCGGCCGACCGCGTCGATCTCGTCGACGAAGATGATGCACGGGCTGTTCTGCTTGGCCTGCTCGAACAGGTCGCGGACGCGGGAAGCACCGACGCCGACGAACATTTCGACGAAGTCCGAACCAGAAATCGTGAAGAACGGAACTCCGGCCTCGCCAGCCACGGCGCGGGCCAGCAGCGTCTTACCGGTTCCGGGCGGACCGTAGAGCAACACGCCCTTGGGGATCTTGGCGCCGAGCGCCTGATACCGCGACGGGTTCTGCAGGAAGTCCTTGATCTCGTAGAGCTCTTCGACCGCCTCATCGACGCCGGCGACGTCGGCGAAGGTCGTCTTGGGCATGTCCTTGCCAAGCTGCTTGGCCTTGGACTTGCCGAAGCCGAAGCCCATCCGGCCGCCGGTCTGCATGCGCGAGAACAGCACGAACAAGCCGACAAGGAGCAGCAGCGGCAGCATGTAGACCAGCAGCGAGCCCAGAATGCTGCCCTGGTTCACCACGGTGTTGGTCTTGATGTTCTTGGCGCTCAGGGCGTTGAACAGGTCGACCCCGTACCCGGTCGGGTACTTGGTGATGACCTTGTTCGAGTTCTCGGTGTCGCCGTTGCCGTTCTTCAGCTCGAGCCGCAACTGCTGTTCGCGGTCGTCGATCTGCGCGCTCTTGACGTTGTCACTGGTGATCTGCGACATCGCCACCGAAGTGTCAATGGGTTTGAAGCCCCGGGTGTCGTCACTGAAATAGAAGAACGACCAGCCGAGCAGCAGCACAACGGCAATCACCGTGAGTGTGCGGATCACGTTTTTGCGGTTCATCAAGCATCGGCCGTTACGGCCCGGTCCTTCCGATATGCGCAGCTGGGATAGTTCAGGCTACCGCTACGACAACGTCAGCAAGTCCCCGCAGGGTTTCCGTCAGGCTTTGGTTGCTGTTCGCTGTGCGCCGAACCGGCACTTCCAGGTGAATCGAAGCTGTGCTTGAGTGGCACGGTGCCGCTGAAGACCGAACGGCTAGTCGACGTCAACGGGGTGCGGCTGCGGGTGCTGGAGGCCGGCGATCGCGGGGCGCCCGTGGTGGTCCTGGCACACGGTTTCCCGGAGCTGGCGTACTCCTGGCGTCATCAGATACCGGTACTCGCCGACGCCGGCTATCACGTGCTGGCCCCCGATCAGCGCGGCTACGGCGGTTCGTCGGTGCCCGACGCGGTCGACGCCTACGACATCCACGCGCTCACTGGTGACCTGGTGGCGTTGCTCGACGAGGTCGGCGCGCGGCAGGCCGTTTTCATCGGACACGACTGGGGCGCGATGGTGGTGTGGCACACCGCGCTGCTGCATCCGGACCGGGTCCGGGCCGTCGCGGGGCTGTCCGTCCCGCCGATCCCCCGGGCGCGGACCCGTCCCACCGAGCGGTGGCGGGAGAAGTTCGGCGAGGACTTCTACATGTTGCGCTTCCAGGAGCCGGGTGCGGCCGACGCCGAGATGGCCGCCGACGTGGCCGCCACCATGCGCGGGATGTTCGCCGATCTCTCCCCGTCGGCGCCACCCGGGTGGATCAGTGACGCAGAGTTCTCGCACTACGTGCGTGAGTTCAGCCGGACGGGGTTCACGGGCGCGCTGAACTGGTATCGCAACTACGACCGCAACTGGGAGTCGACGCCGGAACTCGTCGATGCGCGCATCACTGTGCCCGCACTGTTCGTCGGTGGTACCGCCGACCCGATCGGCCCGACGATGAACCCGGCACGCGCGCGCGAGGTGGTCGCAGGTCCGTACACCGAGAGGTGGATCGAGGGCGCCGGCCACTGGGTGCAACAGGAACGCCCCGACGATGTGAACCGAATGCTGTTGGAATTCCTACGCGAAGTGGAGTCGTCATGACGGGCAGGCCGCTGAATTTCGGAGTCTTCATCACGCCGTTTCACCCGGTCGGCCAATCCCCCACCGTCGCACTGGAATACGACCTGGAGCGGACCGTCGCCCTGGACCGGCTCGGCTTCGACGAGGCGTGGTTCGGCGAGCACCACTCCGGCGGGTACGAGCTGATCGCCTGCCCGGAGGTATTCATCGCCGCGGCGGCCGAGCGCACCAAGCACATCAAGCTGGGTACCGGCGTGGTGTCGCTGCCCTACCACCATCCGCTGATGGTGGCCGACCGCTGGGTGCTGCTCGACCACCTGACCCGCGGCCGGGTGATCTTCGGCACCGGCCCGGGCGCGTTGCCGTCGGACGCCTACATGATGGGCATCGATCCCGTCGAGCAGCGCCGGATGATGCAGGAGTCGCTCGACGCGATCCTGGCGTTGTTCCGCGCCGGGCCCGATGAGCGCGTCGATCGGCATTCCGACTGGTTCACCCTGCGCGACGCGCAGCTGCACATCCGGCCCTACACCTGGCCATACCCGGAAATATCCACGGCGGCAATGGTTTCCCCGTCCGGGCCGCGGCTTGCAGGGCAACTGGGTACCTCGCTGCTGTCGCTGTCGATGTCGGTGCCCGGCGGATTCGCAGCACTGGAGGACGCCTGGGGCATCGTCGTCGACCAGGCCGCCAAGGTCGGCAGGCCCGAGCCCGACCGCTCGTCGTGGCGGGTGCTGGGCATCATGCATCTGGCCGACACCCGCGAACAGGCGATCGACGACTGCACTTACGGACTGCAGGACTTCGCGAATTACTTCGGTGCGGCCGGATTCGTTCCGCTGTCCAACGAGGTGGACGCGGCAGAGCAGTCTCCGCGGGAGTTCGTCGCCGAGTACGCCGCCGGCGGCAACTGTTGCATAGGCACACCCGAAGATGCGATCGCCTACATCACCGACCTACTGGACCGATCGGGTGGCTTCGGCACATTCCTGATGCTCGGCCACGACTGGGCCGACCCTCAGGCCACCTACCACTCGTATGAGCTGTTCGCCCGGAAAGTCATGCCGCACTTCAAGGGTCAGCTGCACGCGCCGCGGGCATCGCACGACTGGGCGCAGCAGAAGCGCAACGATCTGTTCGGCCGCGCAGGTGAGGCGATCATGAAGGCGATCGGCGAGCACGCCGGCGAGCAGTCCTAGACGTGAGCCGACGTCGAGATTGACCTCACGCAGACACTTACCCGAACATTTCCTGCATAGATTCAATCTCGTTGCAGGGCTGCCCACCGAAAGTGGTCTACACCTCGGTCGGCGTCCCCGGCGTCAGCCAGCGGACACTCTCGACATCCGACAGTGTCTGGCGTGCAACATTTTCCGCCTCGCGAAAGTGCGTCCATCCCTCGTAGTGCACCGGCACTGCCACCCGTGGCCGCATCAGCCGAATCAACTCGGCGCCCTCGTGTGCGGTCATCGTGAAACGCACCGGCCCGGTGAAGCCGAAGCGCACCCCACCCAGATGCAGCAGGGCCACGTCGATCGGTAACCGCCGGGCCACCTCGCGCAGACCGTCGTAGAACACGGTGTCCCCGGACATCCACATTGCGGCGGTGTCCTCGCCGCGGCGATGCAGCGCGAATCCGTTGACTTTTCCCGTGATCGGCCCGCTGAACCTGGGACCGTGGCGGGCCGGGGTGGCAGTCACCGTCAGCGGCGGACGGCCGGGCGCTTCCAGCGTCATCGACGCCCAGTCCGCCAGGCCGCGGATGTTGGGCGCGGCCAGCCTGCGCGCGGCGGGCACGGTGGTGACGACGGTGCCGGCTTGGGAGAGCAAATGACGACCGGAGTCGTCGAGGTTGTCGGCGTGCTGGTCGTGGCTGAGCAACACCACGTCGACAGGCGCGACGACGTCGAGCGGGCGGGCCGGCCCGGAGACCTTGCGAGAGGACGTGCCCCAGCCGAACGTGTATCGGCGGCCGGGTGAGTCGAAGGTCGGGTCGGTCAGGATTCGCCAGCCATCGACCTCGATCAGCGTGGTGGGGCCGCCGAGATGGGTGAGCTGAAGCTTGGCCATGCCAAAAATCTAGTGCCGCGCGCTACGGTGTCTCCCATGCCCAACGCCGGACGTCGTGTCGTTGTTGCGCTCGCCGCGCTGGGAACGGCTGCCACCGTGCTCGCCGGTTGCGATTCCGCACCCGCGGTTCCCGCCAATCCACGGCAGGTGACCGTCGTCGGATCCGGCGAAGTCAAAGGTGTGCCGGACACCCTGACCACCGACGTGAGCGTCGAGGCCGCCGCGCCTGACGTCACCACCGCTATGAACCAGGCCAATGACCGCCAGAACGCGGTGCTCAATGCCCTCAACGCCAGCGGTGTCGAGGGCAAGGACATCAGCACCACCGGAGTCAGCCTGCAGCCGCAATATGGCGACAACTCGGTGATCACCGGATACCGGGCGAGCAATTCGATCCAGATCAAAATCCGCAAGCTCGACACCGCCTCGCAGGTGCTGGCCAATATCGTCACCGCAGGCGGTGACGCCACCCGGATCAACTCGGTGAGCTACTCCATCGAGGACGACGCCAAGTTGGTCGGCGACGCCAGGGCGCGGGCGTTCAACGACGCCAAGCAGCGCGCCCAGCAGTACGCCGACCTGTCGGGATTGTCGCTGGGCAAGATCATCTCGATCTCCGAGGCGCCCGGCGGCACACCGCCGCCGCCACCGCCGATGCCGCGCGGGGCGATGGCCAGTTCCGTTCCGCTGGCGCCCGGCCAACAGACCGTGGGCTTCTCGGTGACGGCGGTCTGGGAGCTCAGCTAATTCCGGATTTCGTGCGAATTCAAAAACGTATGAATTCATTTCGGGAGTCGTGTTCCGACGCTATTGCCAATTAACGCTTACGTCATTATCGTTTCCCGTCGAGGCACAGCTTAGGCACTCCGGGGGGAAATTCGTGGCTATTGCGGGTTCTAACACGTCGTCAGGTGCCGGTCGGCATCGCAGGGCAGCCCGGAAGCAACCTTCAATAAGGCAGTGGCTACGCATCGGTGCCGTGGGCTTGGGCTTAGGCGCTGCAGTCACCGTGGGGCAGGGAACTGCCGCGGCAGCACCTGACGACTCGTCCCACTCCGGAGCCCATGCCAACAACCGTGGCCACAGTTCATCACGCGCCGACAGTGCGCGCCCTCGTTCGAGCAGCCCCGCTCACCAAGATAAAACAGACACCCACGCACCGGACTCCGTCGCCTCAGGCGCCACCCGCATCGTGACGCTTCAATCGCCAAGCGCTCCTGCCCCGAATGCTCTGTTGAAAGCGGCATCTCAGTCGAGTCCCGTTGTGGGAGAGCCACTTCAGACCGCTACCAAGGCGCCCCGAGATGCCCTCAGCAACGTGATCGGCGATACGTTCGCCGCCCTGTCGGGCGCGGTTGGTGACGCGGAACTGTCGCTCAGCCGGCGCCGAGCCACCAGCCACGCTGCCGCAAATGCCGTCGGTACTGGCGGAACAGCGCGAACTGGCATGGGCTTGAGCCGCAGACAATTAGCGGTGGCCTCAGATGCAGCCGATCTGAGCGAAGCCGAACAAGAAGCAGCCGACGCCCAGTTCAATATGTCCTCCGGCTGGATCCCGGTAATAGGCACGGTCTACAACGCCGCTAGCCTCACAACGGACTTCCTTCAATTCGCTGGGGCAGTGGGACGCGGTGACATCCCGGACATCTTCGATGAAATCGCCGATATGGCAACAGATATCGTCGGGATGGTGCCCATCGTCGGTGGACCTCTGGCCGCGACGATCTACCACATCCGGGAAGCGCTTTCCGCGCCACCCAACAAAGCTCCGAGCGCCCTGGACGACAGCTTTACAACGAACGAAAACACTCCAGTCACGGGCAACATCCTGGCCAATGACACAGACGCGGAGGGCGATACGTTCACCGCCGCAATCGGTAGCCAGGGAACCTACGGCAGCGCAACTGTCGAAGCCGACGGTACGTTCACCTACGTGCCGGCCGTCAACTACGCCGGCGCAGACACCTTTACGTACACCGTCACCGACGGTGTGAATACCTCTACGGGCAAAGTCAGTATTACTGTCTCGTTGGATACCACTGTCCTACAACAACTTGCCGCGACGGGTGCCGCTCTGGTGAGCGAGAACAGCGACGGAACTGTCCGCGCAATCGACGGCACATTCTCAGGACAACTGGTCCACAACGCCACCGATGCAGCGGGTGTATTCAACGCGCTCGCCGCCGTATTGGGTGCACCCCCGGGATTCGCAACAGCAGATGCCATCACTTCACAGCAAGTATCGGGGGCGGATGCGACGTCGACGGGGGTGTACTACCGGCTGCGGCCCAGCATCAATGGCGTCCCCGTTGCGGGCAGCACGGTGATCCTGGTCGCCAATGGAAATGGCACTGTGACAAGCATTTTCAATGGACTTTCCCAGCAGGTTTCCTCTGCCGATACCACACCGCTCATAGATAGCACTGCGGCCACAACGGTGGCCACCGCGGCGATAATCGCCACTGCCAGCACACAAGCCAACGGGACGATCGATCCACAGCTTCTTGCCCAGTTCCAAGCATCGCTGACCTCCGATTCGCATCTGGTCATCTACGACCTTGACTCAGGTGCACCCCCGCAGCTGGCATGGCAAGTCGACATCTCGACCACGCCACCTTCTGATGGACCATCCACGGCACCAGCACCTGCGAGGATAGGCACCTACTACATCGCTGCAAACGGGACAGAGCCCGGGGCAATCCTCAGCGAAAACCTTGACGCTTCCCAAGCAGCCTCTCAGCAGACAGCGTACGGCTACACATTCACCGCAGAATCACAAAATGGCGTACTCGTCCTCAGAGACGGGGCGCGGAATATCGAGGTGTACCAGAACGTATCTTCTGGAAGCTTCTTGTTTTGGCACTGGGGAGAGAAATACGAACTGGCCAACAACAGATCAGGCTGGAACAGAGATGCCGTGGCAGCCTACGCCAACATTGAAGGCGTATTCAATTACTACCACGACGTACTCAAGCGAACGTCCTACGACGGGCGCGGTGGCCAGATCCTGGTTGGCGTCAATGCTCCAATTACCGATGATGCGCAATGGCAACCGTCAAGCCATCAGATCATGTTCGGTAGCGGAGATCTCGAAGAAGCATTGGATGTGGTTGGGCACGAATTCACCCATGGCGTTATTCAATTCGTAGTCGGTAATGGTGCGTCAGTTTGGAAGAGCGGGGAATCGGGCGCCCTCGGCGAGGCATATGGCGACATCTTGGGCAGCCTGATCGAAGGCAAGACACGGGACGACGCAGGGCGTTGGCTAGTCGCCGAGGATGCGAGTGGTGATCCGTTCCGGAATATGGCGGACCCATCCGAGTTCAAGTGGAGGTCAACGAATATCTCCTTCTCCGAATTCTACGGGAGCCGCTACCGAGGTTCGAGCGACGATGGTGGCGAACACATAAACAGCACCATCTTCAGCCACGCCTTCTACCGCATGGTCATGGACCCAGGAAATGATCCCAATGACACGGGATTCGGAGGCGTGCTCTCACGCGGCCAGGGACGTACCGCCAACATCACCGACGATCAATGGGCCAAGGTCTTTTACAACTCGCTGTACCGGCTGCCCGCCAACGCGACTTTCGTCGATGCGAGGTCCGCGGTCATCAGTGCCGCCAAGGCTCAGGCTTTTAGCCAGACTGAGATTGAAGCGATCCAGGATGCGTTCGATCACGTTGGCATCAAGGCTTCGAACTACAAGTACGGCGCCTACGACACAGTCGACCTCGGCGGTACGCCCTCCGATCTTGCGGCAAGCGCCAACGGTAACCGGACGTACGTCATCGTAGGAAACACCGTGAAGGTTGTGGACACCCAAAATGCATCCACGACGACGCCCGAATCAGTCACCGTGGGTGGCTCGCCTATCTCAATTGCCGTTAATAACAACGGAACTCGCGCCTATGTCACCAACAGTTCGAGTGGCACCGTCACGGTCATTCAGAAGCTGTTGGGTGTCGGGGCAAAAGCAGAGACAACCACCGTGGCCGTTGGCGGCCAGCCCAACGGTGTCGCGGTTAATGCCGCAGGCACTCGTGCGTACGTGGCGAACTCCGGAAGCGGGACCGTCTCCATCATCGATTACGACTTCAGCGGCTATGGCACGCCGACAGTGACGACTGTCGCAGTCGGCGCAGGGCCTTATAAGGTCGCAGCGAATTCGGATGGCACCCGCGCCTTCGTTACCAATACAGCTAGCGGCTCGGTGTCGATCATCGATTATGCAGGTGGCACTCCCGTCGTGAATACCTACACGGTGGGTGCCAATCCACGGGAAGTAGCAGTGAGCAACGACGGGACGCGTGCGCTGGTCTACGGCACCAACGGTTCGGTCTACGTCGTAGATGCCAATGCGGGATCACCGGTGACGGTCACCAAGGTGCCGGGACAGGACATGTATTCCTACACCTCTGATGGGTTCATCGCTATGAGCGGCGACGGCCATTGGGGCTACGTCACCGATCACGACGGAGACGTGGAGATCATCAACACCGCTTACGATGCGTCGGTTCCGCTGGGCGTCTATGTCGCGCACATCAATGACCTCAATCATTCAGTGGCAACCTCGACCGATGGGTCGAAGGCATTCGTTGTCACGCACAACCACCTGTATATTCTCAGCCCCTACGGCGGCATACCGATCGCGGCAAATATCCCATTTGCCATCAACAACAATGCAAGCAACTACCAGCAGGTGTCGGTCAGCGCCAATGGCCAATTCGTGGTCGCGACCGACATCAACGGAAAGATGACCATCCTGAACGCGACGGCCTTCTAGAGATCGCCGAATCACGAGCTCATCGTCCGCGCTACTTCGACTCCGCCTTGCTCTCGGCGAAACCGTCGAAGTCCTCCGGCGTGTATTCGCGGGCTTCCACGAGCACCATCCAATTGCCCGAGTTGTCTCGCATCAGCGCCTCGACGCCGTACGGCCGTTCCTCGGGTTCCTGAATGAACTCGACGCCCTTGGCCTTCAGCTGTTCATAGGTCGCGCGGCAGTCGTCGACCGCCAGGCCCAACCCGGGCAGACCGCCGGCGGCCTGAGCCCGCTGAAAGGCCGCGATCAGGTCGTCGGACAACGGCTTGCTCGGGGTGGTCAGGTGCACCTGCAGCTCGGGCTGATTCGGGTGAACCACTGTGCACCAACGGAAGTCGGGTCCGAGCTGCAGATCGTCCTTGGCCTCGAAGCCGAGGACGTCGGTGTAGAAGGCGAGCGACTCATCAATGTCGCGGACGAAAACCGATACCAGAGAGATGTTCGTGATCATGCGCCCAACGCTAGGCGAGGGTCATGCCACCGGGCTTCTCCTCGATTGCGGCACCGGCCGGTGGGTACCGCTCGGCCAGGCCGGCCATGAACAGGTAGCAGCCGGGGATCCGCGGCGCGCCATCGGTGTACCGGTGGCGAAATTCGCTGGGGCTCACGCCGACCAGTTCACGAAACCTCGTGGAGAACGAACCGAGGCTGGTGAAGCCCACCGTCATACAGACCTCGGTGACGGTGAGATTGGTGGCGCGCAACAGATCCTGGGCCCGCTCCACTCGCCGGCGCGACAGATGCTCGGCGGGCGACATACCGTACGTCGCGGTGAACAGCCGCTGGAAGTGATACTTGCTGATGCCCGCGACCGCGGCGAGCTGTTCGAGATCGAGCGGCTGGTCGTAGTGCCGGTCGGCGTGATCGCGAGCGCGGCGCAGGTGGTGCAGCACGTCATCGGATGCGCGCACAGGCATGACCGTCAGTATGCGCCGGGCGCCGAGATCGACGAAATGTTGCGATCTACTCGCACTTCCTCGGCCAAACGTCGGTTTGGGCGAGAAGGGCGCTAGACCTGATACACCCTGGGCTCGAGGGTGCCGATGAACGGTAGGTCGCGGTAGCGCTCGGCGTAATCCAAGCCGTAGCCGACGACGAACTCATTGGGGATGTCGAAGCCGACGTATTCGATGTCAACGTCGGCGCGCACCGCATCGGGCTTGCGCAGCAGGGTGCACACTCGCAGCGATTTGGGATGGCGGGTGGCCAGGTTGCGCAACAGCCATGACAAGGTCAGCCCGGAGTCCACGATGTCCTCGACGATCAGCACATCGCGGTCATGGATGTCGCGGTCGAGGTCCTTGAGGATGCGGACAACCCCGGACGACGACGTCGACGATCCGTAGGAGCTGACGGCCATGAATTCCAGCTGGGTCGGCAACGGGATCGCGCGGGCCAGATCGGTGACGAACATCACCGCGCCCTTGAGGACCGTCAGCAGCAACAGGTCCTGACCGTTCAGCGAATCCGCGTAGTCACGGGCGACCGACGCCGCCAGCTCCGCCGTGCGGGCGTGAATCTGCTCTTGTGACAACAGGACCGATTTGATGTCCCCGGGATACAGCTCGTGCGCCGACACGTCCACACTGTATCCACGAGCACGGCGTTACAACCAATCTCAGACCGGCTGCGTGTACATCGTCAGCCTGCCGTCGCGGCGCGCGGCGAACAGCCTTTGCCGCCGTTGGTCCGAGCCGACCGCCACCCCGCCCTGCCCATGCCAGGCGGTGACCAGCGCGTCCACCGCGCGGATCTGCTTGTCGGTCAGGTTGGCCGCCCCGCCCCGCAGCAGCCAGCCGCGGATCACCCGGCGCCGCACCGCGGTGGGCAGGGTGGCCAAAGCGGTGACCGCTACGGTCTCGCCGGTGTCGTCGAGAGCGGCGGCCGCCAAAGCGTCCAGGGCGTCAGTGTCCTCCCGCAGCGCGGCGGCGGTGCGGGACAGCGCCTCGGCGACGCCACCGCCGAGCACATCCTCGAGCAGCGGCAGCACCTCGGTGCGCAACCGCACCCGGGTGAAGCGGGAGTCATGGTTGTGCGGGTCATCCCACGGCGCCAGGCCCAGTTCGGCGCAGGCTTCATGAGTCGTGCCGCGGCGAACTCCCAGCAGCGGTCGGTACCACGGCGGGTCGCAGGCCCGCATGCCGGCGATCGACCGCGCGCCCGACCCGCGGCCCAGCCCCAACAGCACGGTCTCAGCCTGATCATCGAGGGTGTGCGCCAACAGCACCGCGGCGTCGGCGCGTGCAGCGTCCAGCGCGGCGTAACGGGCAGCGCGGGCGGCAGCCTCGGGCCCGCCGTGGACGCCCACCTGCACCCGCAACACCCGGGCGTCGACGCAGCCGACGTCGTGAGCCTGCCCGCGAGCGGCCTCGGCGACTTCGTCGGAACCGGGTTGCAGGCCGTGATCGACGATCAGGGCGGTGGTCGGCAGTGTCGCCGCGGCCGCCGCCGCCAGGGCCAATGAATCCGGTCCGCCGGATAGCGCGACACACCATGAGGTGGCGCCGGGCAGGTGCTCGGTCGCGAAGCCGGCCACGGTGGCCCGCAGGGCCGCTACAGCACCCGGTCGATCCACCGCTGCGGGTCTTCGATCTCGTCGGGCAGCGGCAGGGTCTGCGCACTGGTCCATACCGTGTTGAAGCGGTCCATGCCGACCCGGTCCACCACGTGGTCGACGAACGCCTTGCCGCGGGTGTACTGACTGAGTTTGGCGTCCACCCCGAGCAGCGCTCGCAGCAGCCGCTGCAGTGGCGGCTGCTTGCGCTGGCGGCGTTGGTCGAACCGGTTGCGAATCGTCTGCACCGACGGCACGACGGCCGGGCCGACCGCGTCCATGACGTGGTCGGCATGGCCTTCGAGCAGTGTGCCGAGCACCAACAGCTGGTCGAGTGCCACTTGCTGCGGCTCGGACTGCACCGCCCGCATGAACCCGAGGATCCCCGCGTCGTTGGCGCCCAACGCACCCATGCGCCGCTTCTTCACGAACTCCGCCAGCCGTCCCACGACCTGCGCCACATCGTCGGCCGCATCTGAGGTCAGGACGCCCAGTGCCTGCGACATGTGTTGTGCCAGCCAGGGATTGGCGGAGAACTGCACTCGGTGGGTGACCTCATGCAGGCACACCCACAGCCGGAAATCGGCCGGCGACACCCGCAGCTGGCGCTCGACGGCGATGACGTTCGGATAGACCAGCAGTAACAGCCCGTCGTCGGTGCCGGTCTCGGCGAACGGGTCGTACTGGCCGAGGATCCCCGAGGAGATGAACGCCAGCACCGCGCCGGTCTGCGCGCCGGTGACGCGGCCGGTGATCAGGTTGGTGGGTTTGTCAGTGCCGCCGGTCATCACCCGCATCGAGTCCGACGCCGCACGGATCCAGCCCTGCCGATCGACGATGCGCGCGTCGGGAACGGGGGCATCCCCACCCATCCGGGTGACCTCGCGGACCGGGCCTTCGGCTTTGCGTGCGGCGGCGGCCAATTCATCGACGGCCTGGTTGCGGGTGTAGTCGGTGGCCGATGGCCCCGGCCGGGCCAGCCGCGCGCCAACCGTCCCGGCGAATGCCCAGTCGACGGCGCGCCCGACCGTCACCGATGAGGTCATGAGCCGCACCCGCAGGTGCGCAGCACGCCGGCCAGTGCGTCGAGTGCTACCCGGCCCATCGGCCCGGCATCGTTGGAGATGAAGGCGAACGTCAGCACCCGGCCGCTGGCGTCGGTGACCACCCCGGCCAGCGAGTTGATCGCCGTCAGCGACCCGGTCTTGGCGCGCAGCCAGCCGGCCGAGGAAACGTTGGGGTCGCCGCCGAGGAAACGATCCGACAGGGTGCCGCTGCCGCCGGCGATCGGCAGGACGTCCAGTAACGGCCGCATGGCCGGCTGGTCGGGTCCGGCCGCGGCCTGGACCACCTCGTCCAGCGTCTTCGCGGTCAGCCGGTCCAGGGTGGACAGCCCGCTCGAATCGAACAGTGCGGCGCCGGTCATGTCGACGCCGGCGCCGGACAGCTTGTTGCTGATCGCGTCGACCGCCCCGGCGAAGCTCATCGGGCGGCCGGTGGCCTTGGCGACCTCGCGGGCGATCGACTCGGCCATCACGTTGTCCGAGGCGTTCATCATCTGCCGCAGCCGCTCGATGAGCGGCGCGCCCAGCACCGAGGCGAGCTGCCGGCCGGTCGGTGGCCCAGGTGCCATGGTGACCTTGGCCGGGTCGACGCCCAGCGCGGTGGCCAGGGCCCGTCCGGCGTCGAGTGCGGGGGTCCGCGACCGCGCCGAATCGACCGTGGTCGGCTGGATCCGGCCGGCGTCGATCATCACCGACTGCATCGGGGCGATGTCGCCGCCGTCGATGTCGGCGGGATCCCAGCCGGGCGCGAAATCCGGCCCGCTGTACAAGGAATCGTCCACCTGGACCGCCGTCGCGGTGATTCCGCTCTTGCGCACCTGGTCGGCGAGGTCGCTGATCCGCGCCGCGCCGCGATACCAGGTCTCCTGGCCCGCCGGTGCGGCCGACAGGATCGGATCACCGCCGCCGACGAGCACCACGACCCCGGGCTGGCGGGTCTGGTCCGCCGCGACGACGGTCGTGGTGACCCGCTCGTCGCGGTTCAGCGCCAAGAGGGCGGCGCCGGTCGTGAGCGTCTTGTTGGTCGACGCCGGCAGCAGCGGCACGTCGGCGCGGTGCTCCCAGAGCTGATCGCCGGTCGTCGCGTCGGTGACCCGGCCGGTGACATTGCCGAGGTTGGGATCGGCGACCGGCATCGCCAGTGCGGCCGTTAGGCCGGCAGCGGTGGGCACCGGCGCGGAATCCGACACCGGGACGACGCCCGGACTGGCGGTCACCAGCGCATGGCCGGGCGGTGCCTGCGCAATGCTGGTGTCATCGTGGGTCAAGACAGCGGCTATCGCCACAACGGCCGCGACCAGCACGATCACCGCCACGGCGAGCACCACGTGCGCCCAGCGCCACCCGCGAGTCGGGCTCATCGTTCTCCTGAGGCTCTTTCTGGCTTCCTTCGTCTCATTGTGCCCAACCACCCCGCAGTGCAGGCCGGCGCGGGCGTTAGGGTTAGGCCGCGTCGCCGGTTCGGCGGGCAGGAGCGAAGCGACCCGGGGATCAGCTCGGCGATCGAAATCAGCGAAGAAGGAGTCGCACGGTGCAGTTCGACGTCACCATCGAGATCCCCAAGGGCCAGCGCAACAAGTACGAGGTCGACCACGAAACCGGACGCGTCCGCCTCGACCGCTACCTCTACACCCCGATGGCCTACCCCGCCGATTATGGCTTCATCGAAGACACCCTGGGTGAGGACGGCGACCCCCTGGACGCGCTCGTGCTGCTGCCGCTGTCGGTGTTCCCCGGTGTCATCGTCGAGGCGCGCCCGGTGGGCATGTTCAAGATGGTCGATGAGGCCGGCGGTGACGACAAGGTTTTGTGTGTTCCCGCGGGCGACCAGCGCTGGGACCACATCCAGGACATCGGCGATGTCCCGAAGGACGAACTCGAGTCGATCCAGCACTTCTTCACTCACTACAAGGACCTCGAGCCGGGCAAGTTCGTCAAGGGCTCCGACTGGGTCGGGCGTGCCGAGGCCGAGGCTGAGGTGGAGCGCTCGCGGGAACGGTTCGCGACCGACGGCCACTGAGGCACCGTGGGGTCAGGCCGCGTTGACACCGTCGCGCGGGTCGGGTCTTCCAGGTCTGGCGGTGCCGGCGGATTTCCTGTTCCGGTCCGGCTTGCCCAGCAGATCCCCACGTCCGCTATTCGCGGGTGCGGGATCGGCCGGGGCTGCCGAGCGTGCCTGCTTTGCCTGGCCGCGCGTGCCGGCAAACTGCCGCGCCGGCGGTCGGGCCGCACGGGGCAACGCGCTGCCGACCGACCTCTCGACCCCCTGCGGCTGGGAACCCACCAGCGGGTCCGACGCCTGATTGTCGACTGAGTTCGCCGTAGGCCGTGTTGAGGTCACCGGTGCAGTCGAGGCCGCCCGTTCTGGGCTGGGCTGCTGCAGCGGGTAGAGCCAATTGTTGAACTCGTTGAGTTGGTGCACCTGTGTGTCGCTCAAGTGAAAGCCGACGGCACCGGCCGCGATCTCGACGACCTGGGTCAGTGGGTGCTGAGCATGGTAGACGGCATATGTCGTCTTGCCGTCCTGGCTGTAGAAAAGCTCCTTGTCCTCAATTTGATCGACGGTGGCGTAGCACTCGGGACCCATGTTCGAGTGAATGGCCAGGAAGCCGGCCACGTCAACGACCAGTGAGGCGAGCGGCCGATACCAAACCCATTGGAAATTGGCGACGGGGTCGCCGACGATGATCACCGAGGTCACTTGCAGATCAACACCGGTATCGGCCGGGTTGCGGGCACCGTCGGCAGTCGCGCCGATGAGATCGGCCATGACGCTCACCAGAGGGTGACCGGCGGCCCACTGCTTGATCCCCCAGGGACTGCGCGGGTCGGATACCAGCACGATCTGGGTTCGGCTCGGGTCGAGCAACCCGGCCGCGTAGGCCTGTTCGGTTGCATCGCCGACAGCGTCGGCGCCTTGCGAGTAGCCCGAGTACACGACATAGGGGTTGTCGGTGGCCGCCTGCAGCCCCCGCATGGTCTGCAGGTTGTGGTCGATGGCGAGGTTCACGGACTCGTCGTAAGTGGGCGCGAAGATCGGCAGCCAGGCGCCGGACTGGCCGGAGACGACCGGGAACAGGGATTGGGGGAACTCGACGATGGCCGTGTCCAGATTGCCGCGCATTGGATCAATCCGCGGGTAGAGCGTCTTGTCGTCAGTACCCGGGGTGTTCACCAGCACTGCGCCGGTGGGCACGCCGAGGTCGTCGATGAGCCAGCTGGTACTGCTGGTACTGATTCTGGCGTCGCTCAGTGCGGGGTGGCTGCCCGCCTTGAGATCGTTCAACACCCCGGCGCTCGTCGGCGGGGTCTGGGCGGCCTGGGCGAAGCCGCTGGGGGACAGCAAGGCCGGGCCCGCCAGAACCAGACACCCCGCGCATCCAACGGCAACGGACTCGACGGCCCGCCTGACGATGCCCATGTCCCCGACCCCCGTTCACGGCGCATTGAGCCGCTCTTCGGAGTTAAGACCGCATCGAAGGGCGGGCGTCGTGTTTCGGCAAAGAGATGTGACGAAACATTTGAAATTCCATGAATTTGCCTGGCCGTAACAGTAGGTAACCCGGCTGTCCTTTGGCTTTTCGATGATGAGTTGGTGTTGTTGCACCAGGGCATCGGTCTCGAAGCCTTCAACGAGTTGCCGGACCGCAAGGCGGTCCACGCGCTCTACGAGTGCTGCAACAGCGTGACGCTGGCCCGCGACCTGACGCGCGGCCGCCCCTATGCCGATCGCACCGAGCTGTTCCGCCGGGCCGACGACCTGCTGTTCTCGCTGTCGGAGTCCTCCATCGACGACATCCTCCAGGCGTATCCGCATGTCGGGCGTCGACCGGGCAGCACGAAGTCGCAGGCCGAGCAGTGCTCGGTGTGGGACTCCTCGCCGGAGGTGATGGCCGAACTGACCGCAGCGGTCGACGCCTACAGCGCACACTTCGGTTTCGGTTTCGTCATGCACATCGGCGGTCTGGCTCGTGAGGCCTGCGCCAAGTCGGTCATCGCGGCCGTGCGCGACCGGATGCACCACGACCCCGAAACCGAACGCAAGGTCGTGTGCAACGAACTGGCCCGGATCAACCGCAGCCGGCTCGAGAGGATGCTCGGTCCTGAGGGCGGCTACGACAACTGGGGTTAATGTGCAGGCGTGGCTCTGTCGTTGGATCCTGAACTACTGACCCTGCTGGAGCCGTTGATGGCGGCGACCGCCGCTCTCGAGCCGCCCGCGATCGGTGACGTCGCCACCCGCCGGGAACGGGCGATCCCGTTGTTCCAGCTGTTGGCCGCTTCCCGGGACCCGGTTGACGGCGTCGAGGTGGCGCGGCACACGCTGCCCACCGACGACGGCGCAGAGCTGGATCTGGCGTGGTTCTTCCCCAGCGCGGGACTGTCCGGCAGCGCCGTCCTGTACCTGCACGGTGGCGGCATGATCTACAGCCTGGCCGAGACCGCTCCGGCCTACGACGCGGCGGTGCGGGCCTATGTCGCCGGCTCCGGTGTTCCGATGCTGTTGGTGGATTACCGTGTGGCGCCTGAACATTCGGACCCGACTCCAGTCGAGGACTGTTATTCGGCGCTGCGCTGGCTGTTCGATAACGCGGCGAGACTCGGAGTGGACCCGGCCCGGATCGCTGTCGCCGGCGACAGTGCCGGCGGCGGCCTGGCCGCCGGGGTCAGCCTGCTGGCCCGTGACCGCGGTGGCCCGGCGCTGGCCGCCCAGCTGTTGATCTACCCGATGCTCGACGACCGCACCACCACCCCGGATCCGCGGCTGCCGACCGAAGCGCTGACGTGGACCTACGACGACAACATCACCGGCTGGAGCGCGCTGCTCGCCGGCGACGAACCGTCGGTGTACGCCGCGCCGGCCCGCGCGCAGGACCTGACCGGCCTCCCGCCGACCTACATCGACGTCGGAGACCTCGACATCTTCCGCGACGAGGACATCGCCTATGCGGCACGCCTTTCCGCCGCCGGGGTGCCCACAGAGTTGCATGTGCATCCCGGTTGTCCGCACGCCTGGGAGGCGTTGGCGCCTACCGCGGCGGTGTCCAAGCGGGTGGTTGCCGACCGGATCCGCAGGTTGCGCGCGATCTAGCCGCCGACAGTGCTTGCGGTTGTGGCGAATTCGGCGATCAGACCGGCCAGCGCATCGGGCGCGTCGAGCATCGAGAAGGTCCGCGCATTCGCGATGATCTCCAGCCGGGAGTTGGGCAGCGCAGCGGCGAGCCTGCGACCGTCGGCTTGAGGGAAGAAGGCGTCATCGGCCGACCACGCGATCAAAGCCGGCTTGGCGAACTGCGGCAGCTTGGCCGCGGCGTCGAGAGTCGTCTGCCGGGTCAGCGATCCGGTGAAGCAGCGCAGATTCTCGGCGATCGCGCGGTCGCGGACGGCCGTGCGGGTCCATTCGGCGGTCAGCGCGTCGAGGTTGGTGTGGGCCAGCGCGCCATAGGCGCGACGCCGTACCGTCCGCAAACGCATGCCCTGCACCGCAATTCGCCATAGCACCGGCACCTTGGCCGCGGCGATGAAGGGCGCCAGAATCGGCGGCGGAAAGTGTTCGAAGGCATCACAGCTGGTAAGTACCAGGGCGCCGAGCCGGTCGGGGAACTCGGTGGCCACGACCTGGGCGACAGCTCCCCCGGTGTCGTTTCCGACGAGCACGACGTCGTCGAGCCCGGCCTTATCGAGGAACTCGGCCACCATCGACGCAACGCCGCGCATGGTCATGTCCGCGCTCGGTCGCATCGCTGTCTGGTGTGCACCGAGCGGCCAGGTCGGGACGATGCAGCGCAGTCCGTGCCGGGCCAGCCGGGCGCTCAACGGCCGCCACAGCGACCCGCCCATCGCGTACCCGTGGATGAAGACCAGCGGCCTGCCGGTCGGCGGTCCTGCCGTTTCGTAATGGATGGTTCCGCTACTGAGCTCTACGGTGTGCATGACGATCTCCCTCGTGACGACAAACAAACAGACAGTCTGCATGTAAGATACCGACAGGATGTACGGAAATACAAGAGATGGCCACCAGACGCACCCAGGCGCAGCGCTCCGCGGCAACCCAGGACGCGTTGCGTACCGCCGCGCGCGAACTCTGGGGTGAACGCGGTTACGCCGACGTCGGGACGCCGGAGATCGCCCAGCGCGCCGGCGTCACCAGGGGCGCGATGTATCACCAGTACGCCGACAAGTCGGCGTTGTTCCTCGACGTCGTCGAGTCCGTCGAAGCCGACGTGATGAACCGGTTGGCCGAGGCGGTCGTCGCCCAGGAACCGCCGACGCCGGCCGCCACGCTGCATGCGGCGGTGGACGCCTGGCTCGACATCAGCTCCGAGCGTGAGATCCGTCAGCTGATCCTGCTTGACGCGCCGAATGTGTTGGGCTGGAATGGTTTTCGTGATATCGCGGAGCGCTACAGCCTTGGCATGACCGAGCAGCTGCTACAGGCCGCGATGGATTCCGGCGAGCTCGCGACCCAACCGGTGCGGCCGCTGGCGCACATTCTCATCGGGGCTCTCGATGCCGCGGCGCTGACTATCGCGCACTCCGAGGACCCTGACCACACCGGCACCGAGGTCCGCAGCGCGTTGCACGGCATCGTCAACGGCATGCTGGCCGGGCGCCCCTAGCCAGTCCGTGCGCCGAGCCAGAACTCAGAGCGACCAGCGGGCCGAATTCTCGCTCTCAGTTCTGGATCGACGTCTCAGCCGGCCGCCCACTGCTTGGCTTGCTCGAGCCCGTCGAGGCCGAACACCGCGACCTCGCCGGGCATCAGCCAACCCACCACGTGAATGGTGTGCGCCACCCACTCCTTGTCACTGACCACCGCGACTCGCTTGAAGGCGGCGTGGCGCGAGAAGAGCGTGCCCAGGCCGAGTTTGAGGTCTTCGACCAGACCGCCGGGGCCGAAGCCCTGGTAATCGGAGTCGATGACCTCGACGATTCGGATCTCCCCGCCGGCCTTCAACAGTTCGTCCATCGTGGGACTGAATGCCTTCAGGTCGTCGCCACTGACCCGGCCCGACACCCGTATCCCCGTCACGCCTTCCGGCATGTCGGAAAGAACTTCGATCATCGGTTCAGCGTAGAACCGCGCGTGTTCAGGCGGCGGAGATTTGCAGTCGATCCTGAATCCGGCTCAGTGCTGCGCGCGCCCGCAGCTGCAAGTCGTCGCCCGGCCCGACCGGCATGAGTGTGACCCCATCGGCAACCCCGGCGACGTACAGATCAGCGACCAGCCCGGCCAGCCCATCGAGGGTTCCCGCATAGCGCACACCGTCGGCATCACCGTAATCGGCGAACGCAGCCAGCGCCGTGCGTGGGTCGTCGGCGACCGACACAGCCAGATCGAGCACTACGGCGACGTCCGTGGGCAGCCTGCGGCGGCGTCGTGCCGCCTCCTGCAGGTCCGCGGCGCTCAACCGCACCACCGGGCCCGCACCCGCGGTCAACTCGGTCCAGGCACCCCCGGCCTCTGAAATGAAGACCCGCAACTCCGGCATGGCGGCCACGCTAAGGACACGAGGAACCACCGGCAATGGTTCCATTCATCCGGACGCGAAGGGCATGACGGCCAACCCGCTCAGCGTTTGTCGACCACCTGGGTCTTGATGAGGCTGGCGACCATCGTCAGGAACAGCGTCAACACGATCACGGCCAGACTCAGCAACGTCGGTATCTCCGGGACAGGGACGTGCTGGCCACCGTTGATGAAAGGCAGCTCGTTTTCGTGCAGCGCATGCAGCACGAGCTTGACCCCGATGAAGAACAGGATGAAGGCCAGGCCCTGCGACAGATACACCAGGCGGTTGAGCAGATCGCCGAGCAGGAAGTACAGCTGCCGCAGGCCCATCAGCGCGAAAAGGTTTGCGGTGAAAACGATGTACGGCTCGCGGGTCAGACCGTAGATCGCCGGGATGGAGTCCAGTGCGAACAGCAGGTCGGTGGTGCCCAGCGCCACGATGACCAGGAACATCGGGGTCATCAGCCGCTTGCCGCCCTCTTTGAGATAGAGCTTGAGGCCGTCCCATTTGTCGGTGGTGGGAACGTATTTGCGGGCCAGGCGCACCACGGTGTTCTCGGCGTCGTCGTCGTGCTCGGTGTCGCGAGCCAGCCTGATCGCCGTGTACAGCAGGAACGCGCCGAAGATGTAGAAGATCCACGAAAACTGTGCAATGGCAACGGCACCCAGCGCGATGAAGATTCCCCGGAAGATCAGCGCGAGGACGATGCCGATCAGCAGCGCCTCTTGTTGATAGACCTTCGGCACTTTGAAGCTGGCCATGATGATGATGAAGATGAACAGGTTGTCCACCGACAGGCTGTACTCGGTGAGCCAGCCGGCAAAGAACTCCAGGCCGAACTGGCCGCCGTGGAAGTTCCACACCCACACCCCGAACGCGATGGCCAGACCGATGTAGAACGACAGATAGATACCGCACTCACGCATCGTGGGTTCGTGCGGGCGCCGCGCGATGAAGATCACATCGAACAGCAGCACCGCGACCGTCACGCCGATGGTGATGAACCATTCGAGCGAAGACACATTCATATACAGACCTCCGGGCGTCACAGAACGTCCGAGGTCTCTTCCGCCGCTGCGAGCGCGGCCCGCGGCACCGGACGACCGACATTGGCCGCCGTGGTGACGACACCGCGACGAAGGAATACTCCCCTCACACAGCAGTCTGTCAGGTCCGCGGACACGTGAGCAAACCGGGCACAGGATCGGCTGCGCGCACCGGCCGCGTCCGGCACCGGGATGTCAACGACGCCGCCTAGGATCCTCGTCGTGGCGACGCCGGAAATCCCCCCGCAGTACCTGTTGTCGGAGCAGGCACCGCCGCCGCGCACGCTCATCGACATCCTCTACGAGACGGCCAATCGGTATCCCGAGGCCGCCGCGATCGACGACGGCACGGTGCAGTTGACCTACGCCGAGCTGATCGCCGACATCGAGGAAAGCGTCGAATGGCTGGCCGCCCGCGGGATCGGCCGCGGTGACCGGATCGGCATTCGGATGCCGTCGGGCAGTTACGCCCTGTATGTCGCAATCCTCTCGACGCTGGCGGCCGGCGCGGCGTACGTTCCGGTCGACGCCGACGATCCCGATGAGCGTGCAGAACTGGTCTTCCACGAGGCCGGCGTCGTCGCCGTCATCACCGAGGCAGGTCTGACGCGCGGGCCGGGCTCGTCGCGCGGCTGGCGGGCAACCGCCCCCCTGGGTCGCGACGACGCGTGGATCATCTTCACCTCGGGATCCACCGGAACCCCCAAGGGCGTTGCCGTCACCCATCGCAATGCGGCGGCGTTCGTCGATGCCGAGGCACGAATGTTCCTGCAGCACAATCCGATCGGGCCCGCAGACCGGGTGCTGGCCGGTCTGTCGGTGGCGTTCGACGCATCCTGCGAGGAGATGTGGCTGGCGTGGCGTTACGGGGCATGCCTGGTGCCGGCGCCACGCGCCCTGGTGCGCAGCGGTATGGACCTAGGGCCATGGTTGGTGGCGCGCGACATCACCGTGGTGTCCACGGTGCCCACGCTGGCGTCGCTGTGGCCGGCCGAAGCGCTCGAGCAGGTGCGGCTGCTGATCTTCGGCGGCGAGGCCTGCCCACCCGAGCTGGCCGAGCGACTCGCGGTCGACGGCCGCGAGGTGTGGAACACCTACGGGCCGACGGAAGCGACGGTGGTGGCCAGCGCCGCCCGCCTCGACGGGCGCAGCGCGGTCAGCATCGGCCGCCCGCTGCCGGGCTGGGACCTCGCAGTCGTCGACTCCAGCGGTGCGCCGGTCGCCATCGGCCAGGTTGGTGAACTGGTGATCGGCGGCGTCGGCCTGGCCCGCTATCTCGATCCGGAGAAAGACGCCGAGAAATACGCGCCGATGCCGACGCTGCAGTGGGCGCGCGCCTACCGCAGCGGTGACCTGGTCCGGCTGGAGGCCGACGGCCTGTACTTCCAGGGCCGCGCCGACGATCAGGTCAAGGTCGGCGGACGCCGCATTGAACTCGGTGAGGTCGACTCGGCGCTGGTGCACCTGCCGGGGGTCAGCGGGGGCGCCGCGGCGGTGCGGCGCACAGCGAGCGGCACGCCGATGCTGGTCGGTTATATCGCCAGTGCCAACCCCGACTTCGACCTCGCCGCCGCCCGCGCCCACCTGACGCAGGTCCTGCCCGCCGCGTTGGTACCCCGCCTGGTGTTGCTCGACGAACTCCCGACCCGGACCTCGGGCAAGGTCGATCGCAACGCGTTGCCCTGGCCGCCGCCGGGATATCAGGACTCCGAACCCGACCTGGGCGGCACGATGGGCTGGCTGGCCGGGTTGTGGCGCGACGTCCTCGGCGCGGTCGTCGACGGTCCCGAGGCCGACTTCTTCGCCCTCGGCGGCGGATCGCTGTCCGCGGCTCAGCTGGTGGCCGCGCTGCGCCAGCGCTATCCACAGCTGACCGTCGCCCAGCTCTACGACCACCCCAGGCTGGGGTCGCTGGCCGAGTTCCTCGAAGAACAGAAACCTCCGGCCGCGGTCACCCCACGCACCGTCGATCCGACGCCGGTGTCGACGCAGGCCGCCCAGGTGCTGCTGTCGGTGCCGCTGGCCACCCTGACCGGGCTGCAGTGGGTGACGTGGCTGGCACTGATCAACAATGTGGCCCTCACCGTGCACCCGCTGCCATGGCTGGTGCCGGTCAACTGGTGGCTGGTGGCGGTGGCGTTCATCTTGTTCATCACCCCGATCGGGCGGATGGGCATCGCCGTGCTGGGAGCACGCACGCTGCTGTCCGGACTGGAGCCGGGCACCTACCGCCGTGGCGGATCCGAGCACCTGCGGGTGTGGCTGGCCGAACGGCTGGCCGACGCCAGCGGCGCCGAGAACCTCGCGGGTGCGCCGTGGCTGGTGTACTACGCACGGGCGCTGGGTAACAAGGTCGGCAAAGGCGTGGATCTGCATTCGGCGCCACCGGTGACCGGCATGCTTGCGCTCGGTCACCGGGTGTCCATCGAACCGGAGGTCGACCTGACCGGGCATTGGATCGACGGCGACCTGTTCCATGTCGGCCCGATCAGCGTCGGCAACGACGCCAGCATCGGGGCGCGCACCACATTGTTCCCGGGTGCCGTCGTCGGCAAGAACGCCGACGTGGCACCGGGCTCGGGAGTCGTCGGCAAGGTGAAGAACGGGCAGTACTGGAAGGGTTCCCCGGCAATCAAGTCCGGCAAGGCCCGTCATCCGTGGCCGCAGTACCGGCCGCCGCGGGCGCCGCTGTGGGTGGCCGCGTACGGCGTGACCTCCATACTGCTCGGGGCGGTGCCGCTGGTGGCACTGGCCATCGGTTTGGGCGTGCTGGTATGGCCGGCCCGGCACAGCGCGACGCTGACATCAGCCATCGCGGCGGCCGCACCGTGGGTTCCGGTTGCAGCGCTGGCGTCTCTGGTCTTCTACGCAGTGATCACCGTTCTCAAGGTGCGGATCCTCGCGATCGGACTGCGCGAGGGCTATCACCCGGTGCGCAGCCGGGTGGGCTGGCAACTGTGGACCACCGAACGGCTGATGGACGCCGCCCGCAACTACCTGTTCCCGCTGTACGCCAGCCTGCTCACCCCGTGGTGGCTGCGGGCGCTCGGCGCGAAAGTGGGCCGCAACACCGAGATCTCGACCGCACTGTTGACACCGAAGTTCACCGTTGTCGAGGACGCCGCATTCCTGGCCGACGACACGATGGTCGCCTCCTACGAGCTCGGCGGCGGCTGGATCCACGTCGCCAAGGCCACTGTCGGCAAGCGGGCATTCCTGGGTAACTCCGGGATCACCCAGCCGGGCCGACGGGTCCCGGACGACGGATTGGTGGCGGTGCTTTCGGCTGCCCCGCACAAGGCGAAGGCCGGTTCCTCGTGGCTGGGCAGCCCGCCGATCCGGTTGCGACGCCGCGCCGACGAAGCCGACGCATCGCTGACCTACACCCCGCCGATGCGGTTGAAAGTCATGCGCGCCGCCGTCGAGACCTGCCGGCTGATCCCGGTCATCGTCACCTTCGCGATCGGGGTGGCAGTACTGGCCGCACTGCAAGCGCTGGTGCTGGAATTCGGTTATGGCTGGGCGGCATTGGCCGGCGGCGTCGTGTTGCTGATCGCCGGTGCGGTCGCCGGCGGTATCGCCGTGGCTGCCAAATGGCTTGTGGTGGGTCATATCCCAGCGGGTGAACATCCCCTGTGGTCCTCGTTCGTGTGGCGCAACGAGGTGTCGGACACCTTCGTGGAGACGGTGGCCGCGCCGTGGTTCGCCCGCGCCGCCAGCGGGACCCCGGTGATGAACCTGTGGCTGCGGGCGCTGGGCGCGAAGATCGGCCGCGGCGTGTGGTGCGAGACGTACTGGCTGCCGGAAGCCGACCTGGTGACGCTGCAGCGCGCCAGCACCGTCAACCGCGGCTGCGTGGTGCAGACGCATCTGTTCCATGATCGGATCATGCGCATGGACACCGTCGTGCTCGACGAGGGTGCCACGCTCGGACCGCACTGCGTTGCGTTGCCCGCCGCCAAGCTCGGCGCCGGCGCCACCGTCGGCCCGGCCTCACTGGTGATGCGCGGCGACGAGGTACCGCCGTCGACCCGATGGCAGGGCAATCCAATTGCGCCATGGCTCATTTCGAGGAAGAAGACACGCGACGAAGCTCCCTCGCGCAAATCCGAGGACAGCGCCGCGTGAAACAGCCCGCCAAGAAGGCCGCCAAGAAAGGCGGTCCACCCGTCATCGATCCGTACCTGCCGAACAACGGCAACTTCGGCTACCGAGTGTCGCGCTACGAGCTGGACCTCGAGTACAAGGTCGCGATCAACCGCCTGACCGGTACCGCCACCATCACCGCGACGACGCTGGCGTCACTGAAGACGTTCACGCTGGATCTGTCCTCCGCGCTGTCGGTGTCGAAGGTGACGGTCAACGGCCGTCGCCCGGCCAACTTCTCGGCCTCCAACGGCAAGCTGCACATCACCCTGTCCACGCCGCTGCCGGCCGGTGCGGCGATGTCGATCAGCGTTCGATACGGGGGGAACCCGCGGCCCATCCGAAGTTATTGGGGGGAAGTCGGTTTCGAGGAGCTATCGAACGGCGCGCTGGTCGCCGGTCAGCCGAACGGGGCGGCGTCATGGTTCCCCTGCGACGACCATCCGAGCGCCAAGGCCAGCTACCGCATCCAGATCAGCACCGACAGCCCCTACCGCGCGCTGGCCAACGGCGAACTGGTGTCACGGCGGGTCCGCGCCGCGCAGACCGTGTGGACCTACGAACAGCCGGAGCCGACGTCGACCTATCTGATCACGTTGCAGATCGGCATGTACGGCACCCACAAGCTGCCCAAGGCCCAGGTGCCGATGCAGGCGGTGCTGCCGGACCGGCTGCGGCCCGACTTCGACCACGACTTCGGGCGGCAGCCGCAGATGATGAAGTTGTTCATCAACCTGTTCGGCCCGTACCCGTTGGGCCATGGCTACACCGTTGTGGTGACCGACGACGACCTCGAAATACCACTTGAGGCACAAGGTATTTCGATCTTCGGCGCCAACCATTGCGACGGTAAGCGCGGTGCCGAGCGGCTGATCGCGCACGAGTTGGCCCACCAGTGGTTCGGCAACAGCGTGACCGTGCGGCGCTGGCGCGACATCTGGTTGCACGAGGGATTCGCCTCCTACGCCGAATGGTTGTGGTCGGAGGACTCCGGCGGCCGAACCGCCGATCAGTGGGCCCACCACTATCACGCCAAGCTGGAGTCCTCGCCGCAGGATCTGCTGCTGGCCGACCCCGGGCCGCGCGACATGTTCGACGACCGGGTCTACAAGCGCGGTGCACTCACCCTGCACGTCCTGCGCGGCACCCTCGGTGACGACAACTTCTTTGCGCTGCTGCGGGATTGGACCAGCCGGCACCGGCACAGCACGGTGGTGACCGATGACTTCACCGGCCTTGCCGCCAACTACGCCGACGTTTCGCTGCGTCCGCTGTGGGATGCCTGGCTGTACTCCACCGAGGTGCCGCGGCTGTGACCGACGCGGGCGCCGGAACCGGGGCGATCACCCGCAGCAGCGTGGCCAGAGTCGGTGCAGCCACCGCGATCTCGGCGGTGTGCGGCTACGCGGTGCTCTATCTGGCCGCCCGCGCGCTCGACCCGGCCGGCTTCTCGGTGTTCGGGGTCTTCTGGGGTGCGTTCGGGTTGGTCGGCGGTGCGGCGTACGGGCTGCTGCAGGAGGCCACCCGGGAGGTGCGCTCGGCAGCCTACGTCGAGATCGCCGAGGGACCCCGTACCCACCCGATGCGGGTCGCGATGGCCGTCGGCGTGGTCGCCGCTCTCGTCATGGCGGGCACGTCGTTGCTGTGGGCGCCGCATGTGTTCAGCCAGTCCCGACCCCTGTCGGTGGTGCTGCTCAGCGTAGGCCTGGCCGGCTTCTGCATCCATGCAACACTTTTGGGCCTGCTGGCCGGGACCGGGCGCTGGGGTGGTTACGGGGCCCTGATGGTCACCGACGCCGTCATGCGGGTCGTGGTGGCAGTGGTGGCGTTCGCGGTGGGCTGGGGCCTGGATGGATTCCTGTGGGCGACGGTCGCCGGTGCGATCGGATGGCTGCTCTTGTTGGCGGCGTCACCGGGAGCACGTACCGCGGCCGGACTGCGCACCCCCGGCAGCACCGCGACCTTCCTGCGCGGCGCCGGGCATTCGATCGCCGCCGCAGGCGCGAGCGCG
The DNA here is from genome assembly GCF_001021385.1 of Mycobacterium sp. EPa45. Lineage (NCBI taxonomy): Bacteria > Bacillati > Actinomycetota > Actinomycetes > Mycobacteriales > Mycobacteriaceae > Mycobacterium > Mycobacterium sp. EPa45. The sequence continues at coordinate 5,668,930 of NZ_CP011773.1, forward strand.
ATCCTCGTCATGGGATTCCCGGTGTTGCTCAAAGCGACCTCCGGCGGTGACCTCGGTGCGGCCGGCGGCGTGGTGATCCTGGCGGTGACGTTGACCCGCGCGCCGCTGTTGGTTCCGCTCACCGCGATGCAGGGCAATCTGATCGCGCACTTCGTGGACCACCGCGGCCACCGGCTCAAGGCGTTGATCGCCCCCGCGGCCGTCGTGCTCGGGCTCGGCGCCGTCGGGGTGGTGGCCGCCGGACTGCTCGGGCCGTGGCTGATCAGGGTGGCGTTCGGCGACGAGTACGGTCCCGGCGGGGTGCTGCTGGCCTGGCTGACCGCCGGGGCGGTGGCGATCGCGCTACTGACCGTGACGGGCGCGGCGACAGTGGCGGCCGGCCTGCACCGGGCGTACTCGATCGGCTGGGTCGGGGCCACGGTCGTCTCGGCGGCCCTGCTGAGCCTGCCCATGGACCTGACCGATCGCACCGTGGTCGCCCTGCTGTGCGGACCGCTGGTCGGAATAGCCGTCCACCTGGCCGCACTGGCCCGCGCCGCACGCTGAAGCACCGGTTCTCGGCGTGTACCTTGTGGACATCGACACGCCCTACCCCGACGCCTGGATCATCGTGCCGGCGTTCAACGAAGCGAAGGTCATCGCCGACGTCATCGCGGACCTGCGCCAAGTCTTCGACCATGTGGTGTGCGTCGACGACGGCAGCAACGACGACACCGCCGATATCGCTCTGCGCGCAGGCGCCCACGTGGTCCGCCATCCGGTGAACCTCGGTCAGGGCGCCGCCATTCAGACCGGGGTCGAATACGCCCGCAGCCAACCCGGCGCTGCGGTGTTCGTCACGTTCGACGCCGACGGGCAGCACCGCGTCAAGGACGTCCTGGTGATGATCGACCGCCTGGCCAAGGGCGACGTCGACGTCGTGATCGGCACCCGCTTCGCCGGCACGACCGTCAGCCAGACCCCGCCGCTGAAGCGGCTCATCCTTCGTGCGGCCGCCATGCTGAGCCCGAGCAGTCACCGGCTGCACCTGACCGACTCGCACAACGGGTTGCGGGTGTTCAACAAGACCGTGGCCGACAACCTCAACCTCACGATGAACGGCATGAGCCATGCGACCGAATTCATCACGTTGATCGTCGAAAACCATTGGCGGGTGGCCGAAGAGCCCGTCGAAATCCTCTACACCGAGTACTCGATGTCGAAGGGCCAGCCCCTGCTGAACGGGGTGAACATCGTCTTCGACGGTTTCCTGCGCGGAAGGATGCGCCGATGAACTGGATCCAGGTACTGCTGATCGCCGCGGTGATCGCGCTGCTGGTCTACCTGCTGCGGTCTCGCACCAACGCCAAAGCCAAGGCATGGGTCAAGGTCGGCTACGTGATGTTCGTGATCCTCGCGGTCTACGCGATCCTGCGGCCTGATGACACCACGGTGCTGGCGAACTTCCTCGGCGTCCGGCGTGGTGCCGACCTCATCACCTATGCGCTGATCATCGCGTTCGTGTTCACGACGATGAGCACGTATCTGCGGTTCAAGGAGCTCGAGCTCAAGTACGCCCGGCTGGCACGGGCGGTCGCGCTCGAGGGGGCGCGGACGCCGGAGCGTTAGTTTCGGAAGTAGTCCACCGTTCGGGCGATGCCCTCTTCGAGGCGCACCTGCGGGTGCCATCCGAGCACCATCTCGGCCTTGCGGACATCCAGGCAGGATCGCTTCAGATCGCCAAGCCGCGCAGGCGCGAACTCCGGGTCGTCGGCGACCCCGACCACCTTGGCCACCACCGAGTGCAGCTGCCGGTCGCTGGTTTCCACGCCCGTGCCGATGTTGAACCGCTGCCCACATCCGCCCGCGCCGGAGGCCCGGACGAAGGCGTCGACGACGTCGTCGACGAACACATAGTCGCGGGTGTTGGAGCCGTCGCCGTAGACCCTGGTCGGCTGCCCAGCCAGCATCGCGTTGGCGAAGATCGCGACGACCCCGGCCTCGCCATGCGGGTCCTGGCGCGGGCCATAGACATTCGACGGCGCGATGAACGAGCAGTCCACGCCGTAGAGGTGGCGGAAGGTGTTGAGGTAGATCTCGCCCGCGACCTTGCTGGCCGCATAGGGCGAGGCGGGATCGACCGGAGTTGTCTCGTTGACCGGAAAGTTCGTCGGCGCACCGTAGATCGAGCCGCCCGAGGAGGTGTGGACGACCTTGCGGACCCCGGTGCGGCGGGCCGCCTCGGCCAGCCGGACGGTGCCGATGACGTTGATCGCTGCGTCGAATTCCGGTTCCTCCACCGAGCGACGCACATCGATCTGGGCGGCAAGGTGGTGGACGACCTCAGGCTTGTGCTTCTCGAACAGGCCGATCAGATCCGCGTCGGCAATGTCCGCCTCGACGAACTCGAACCGCCCGTCGGCGCCTGCCGCCGCCAGGTTCTCGATGCGGCCACGGCTCAGATCGTCGAGCCCGACGACGGTGTGGCCGTCGGCGAGCAGACGATCGACCAGCGTCGACCCGATGAAGCCGGCAGCCCCCGTGACCAGTACCTGCATGGCGGTCACCCTACCGGCAGGTGAGTACAGTCGACGCGATGGCAGTTCCGACCCGGGTGGCGCGCATGCCACCGGTGGCTGCTGCGGCCGTCGTTCTCATCGCGGTGCAACTCGTGGTCCGCGCGATCCTGGCGTTCGGTGGTTACTTCTACTGGGACGACCTGATCCTGGTGGGCCGGGCCGGCACCCAGGATCTGCTGTCGGCGTCGTATCTGTTCGACGACCACGACGGGCACGTCATGCCCGGCGCATTTCTGGTGGCCGGGTCGATCACCCGGGCGGCCCCGCTGGTGTGGGCGTGGCCGGCGGTCAGTCTGGTGGTGCTGCAGCTGCTGGTGTCGCTGGCGGTGCTGCGTGTGCTGCACGTGATCCTCGGCTGGCGTCCGGTGTTGTTGATTCCGTTGTGCTTCGCCCTCTTCACACCGTTGGGCGTGCCCGGGTTCGCGTGGTGGGCGGCGGCGCTGAATTCGCTGCCGATGCTGGCCGCGATGGCATGGGTGTGCGCCGACGCGATCCTGTTGGTGCGCACCGGGAATCGTCGCTATGCCAGCACCGCGGTATTGGTGTATTTCGGCGGCCTGCTGTTCTTCGAGAAGGCGGCGGTCATCCCGTTCGTCGCATTCGCGGTGACCGCACTGCTGTGTCACGTGCAAGGTGACACCGCCGCGCTGCGCACGGTGTGGCGCCGCGGCCTAGGGCTGTGGGCGCCCGCGCTGGCGGTGACGGCGGTGTGGGTGGCGGTGTACCTGTTCGTCGTCGACCACCGGCGGTGGAGCTCGGATCTGGCGATGACGTGGGACCTGTTGTGCCGCTCGGTTACTCGCGGGATCGTGCCAGGACTGGCCGGCGGTCCATGGGAGTGGCAGCGGTGGGCGCCCGCTTCCCCCTGGGCGGTGCCGCCGCTGTCGGTGACGGTCCTGGGCTGGCTGGTACTGATCGCGGTCGTGGCGCTGTCCCTGGTGCGCAAACGGCGCATCGGTTGGGTGTGGTTGGTGGCCGTCGCGTATGCGGTGGCCTGTCAGATCCCGATCTATCTGCTGCGTTCGTCGAAGTTCACCGCCCTGGAGCTGGCCCAGACCCTGCGGTATTTCCCCGACCTGGTGGTCGTGTTGACATTGCTTGCCGCGGTGGCGTTCTGCGCGCCGAACCGCGACTCGGCCTGGCTGAACGTCTCACGTTCGCGCACCGTTGCGGTGGTCGTTGTCGGGGTGGCGTTCGTCGCCAGCAGCCTGTATTCGACGTCGACGTTCCTGAGCAGCTGGCGTGACAATCCGGCACAGCCCTACCTGCAGAACGCGATTCGCGGGCTGGCGCAGGCGCGGGCGTCCTCGTCGGCGCCGCTGCTGGACCAGGAGGTCGACCCGCTGGTGCTGCAGCGCGTCGCCTACCCGGAGAACCTGGCCAGCCACATGTTCGCCTTGGTTCGCGAGCGTCCTGAATTCGCGGGTTCCACAACACAATTGCGCATGCTCGACAGCAGCGGCCGACTGGTGAATGCCATCGTCACCTGGACCCGCACGATCGTCGCGGGTCCCCAGCCCGGCTGCGGTTACTTCGTCCAGCCCGACGCTCCCGTACGGATGCCATTGGACGGACCGCTGTTACCCGCGGACTGGACGGCGGAGATCAACTACCTGGCCAACAGCGACGGCTCGATGCTGATGAAGCTGAACGAGGGACCCGAGACCAAGGTGGCCGTGCACCCCGGGCTGAACCGGGTGTTCGTGCGGCTGCCGGGGGCCGGTGACGCGATCACCGTGCGCGCGTCGACCGCTGCGCTGTCGTTGTGCCTGGCGTCGGGACCGGTCGGGTATCTGGCGCCGCACTGACCCCAGCGGTGTGCCAAAGTGCTTTGTATGTCTAACTTGCGCGAGGATGGTCTACGTGTCTTCCGGGAGATGCTGCCCGGCACCCTGCCCGATGGTGAGGTCGACTTCGGCGGCGGCTTCGCCCCCGAACTGATGGACATCGGCGTCGAAAGCGTGTTCGGCCGGCTGTGGACTCGCGAGGGGCTCAGCCGCCGCGACCGCAGCCTGGTGACGTTGGGCATCCTGATCGCGCTGCGCGCCACCGAGGAGATGAACGCGCACTTCCGCATCGCCCGGCAGAACGGCCTGTCCGAGGACGAACTGGCCGAGGTGATCTACCACGCCAGCGGCTACGCGGGCTTCCCCGCGGCGGCCACCGCCCGCAATATCGCCGCAGAAGCGCTCGGCGGGGCGTGACCGCCGGCGCTATGTCGTTTCGCGACCGCGTTTCGTTAACAGCTTCGCGTAGATTCACAGCGAACTAATTCAGAATTTTCTCCGCCCGGATACAGATAATCACCGATCCGGGTCGATTTCGCATTCTCTTGTCTTGTAACGGTTTAGGGCTACGCCCTAGAGGCAAGCCTCTCCCTGGGGTCGGGGAAACCGTTTACGCGACAGCGCGTAGCAAACGGATGTCAGTGAGTTGCAATCAGTGCAGGAGGTTCACGCAGTGGACATCAAGAAGATCGCGGCAGGTGCCGCAACCGCAGGTGTGCTTGGACTTGGCGGGCTTGGAGTCGGCGCGGGGCTGGCACAGGCAGATCCCCACGGGACGCCCCCGAATCCGGGGCACTCGGACAACGGGAGCGGAAACGGTCAGGGCCAGTGGCCCTCGACGATCACCGGGCCGGGCGTGAACGCCGGCACACCGGGCAACCCGCTGCCGCCGGGGCAGGGCTTCCTGCCGCCTCCGGGACATGGTGGACCGGCCCTGGAGGCCCGGATCACCTACCCCGACATTCCGGACTGGGTGACGATGCCGGTGCTTCCGCCGCTCGACATTCCGCAGCCGCCGTTGCCGGACTGGGCAGTGAATCTCAACCTGCCGACCGTGTGGAATCCGGAGCTGAACGCCTGGGGCGTCTGGGACGCTTCGTCGAGCGTGTTCGTCCGGATCTGACGTAGACAAAGAGACAGCCGCCTCACCCGATAGGTGAGGCGGCTGTTTCGTGTAGTGCTGGAGCCACCTAGGAGAATCGAACTCCTGACCTATTCATTACGAGTGAATCGCTCTACCGACTGAGCTAAGGTGGCGCGGCCCGCCGAGGACCGAGCAGTGAGTCTACAGGTCCGAACGCAGCGCCTGACCCACGGTGGCCACCATCGCATCGACCGCGAACTTGGGCTTGACGTTGATCGCCAACGCCTCCCGGCACTCGAGCACCGCCTCGATACAGCGCAGCAGCCGTTCCGGGGACGCATGCGCCGCCAGCGCCGCCACCCGCTCGGCCATATCGGGATGATTCGGTGCCACCGAGCCGGCGCCGTTGGCCACCAGCAGCGCATCCCGGAAGTACGTCGCCAGGTCGATCAGCGCACGATCCAGTGCGTCGCGCGAGGCGCGGGTCTGACGCGACTTCTGCCGTCGCTCGAGGTCCTTGATCGCACCCGCGGAACCCCGCAGTGTCCCAGCGGTGCCCTTACCGGTGCCGCCGGCGCCCAACGCGGTGCGCAGCTCATCCGCCTCGGCCTCGTCACGGCCGACGTTGACCGCCCGCGCCTCGGCCTCGGCGGTGGCGACGAGCTCCTCGGCGGCCGCATATGCCCGCGATGGGGTCGCGGCGTCGCGGGCCAGACCCAACGCGCGGGCTCGTCGTTCACGGGCATCGGGATCGGTGGCCAGCCGCCGGGCCCGCCCGACATGGCCACCACTGATCGACGCCGCCCACTGCGCCTCCTCTGCGGAGAGACCGTCGCTGTCCATCAGCACCTGCGCGATCGCCGCGGCCGGCGGCGTCACCAGCGCCACGTGGCGGCACCGCGAACGCAGGGTGATCGCGATGTCCTCCGGATCCACCGACGGCGCACAGAGCAGGAACACCGTGGATGGGGGTGGTTCCTCCACCACCTTGAGCAGGGCGTTCGCCGCGCCCTCGGTCAGACGGTCCGCATCCTCGACCACCACGACCTGCCAGCGGCCGGTGCTCGGCCGCCGGGACGCGATCTGGACGATCGCGCGCATCTCGTCGACTCCGATGGACAAACCCTCGGGAACGATCCGCCGGACATCGCCGTGCGTGCCGGCCATCGTCGTCGTGCAGGCCCGGCACTCCCCACACCCCGGCGTGCCCTCGGACGTGCATTGCAGGGCAGCCGCGAAGCACTGCGCCGCGACCGAGCGGCCCGATCCCGGCGGGCCGGTGATCAGCCAGGCGTGTGTCATGGTCCCGGTGGCGGCCACATCGTGAGCGGAATCACCCCGCGCCGCCCATGCGGCGGCCACCAGCTCCGCTTCCACGGCGCTTTGGCCCACCAACCGTGTGAAAACTCCGGACATCGCCTCAGACACTAGTGCTCAGCAACGACACAACCGCCGCCCACCGGGTTTTGAAGGTGCTGATCGGTCGCTCTGTACCGATACGGTGGGACCGTGAGCACCGCGCAATTCAGCCCGGGGCGAATCAATGGATTCGTCCGGTGGGTCGCGCGCACGCCCTGGCCGGTGTTTTCCCTGGGCATGCTGCAGGCCGACATCATCGGTGCGCTGCTGGTGCTGGGCTTCCTGCGGTTCGGGTTGCCCCCGTCGGATCGGGTCATGCTGCAGGACCTGCCGACGCTGAACCTGGTCATCTTCCTGAGCTACCTGTTCATCTCGTTCGGGGTCGGTGCATTCGTCAGCCTCAAGCTGCTCGTTCCGGTGTTCCGCTGGCAACGCCGTGACGCGCTCCTGGCCGAGGACGACCCGGCCGTCACCGAACAGGCCCGGCTGCGGGCACTGCGGATGCCGGTGTATCGCTCGGTGATCAGCATGACGAACTGGGTGCTCGGCGCGGTGGTGTTCATCGCCGCCAGCTGGCCGGTGGCCAGCCATGCCGCACCCGTGCTGGCGGTGTCCACGCTGCTGGGCGCCACCGCCACCACGATCATCGGCTACCTGCAGTCCGAGCGGGTGTTGCGTCCGGTGGCGGTCGCGGCGCTGCGTGGCGGGGTTCCGGAGAAGTTCCACCGCCCGGGCGTCGTCCAACGACTGGTGCTGACCTGGCTGCTGTCCACCGGGGTGCCACTGCTGGCGATCGTGCTGTCGGTCGTGGCCAGTAAGTTCTCGCTGCTGGCGGCCTCGGCCGACGCCCTGTTCACGCCGATCCTGCTGATGGCCGTGGCCGCGCTTGTGGTCGGGATGGCCGGCAACGTGCTGGCAGCGATGTCGATCGCGGACCCACTACGGCAGCTGCGCTGGGCGCTCGGCGAGGTCCAGCGCGGCAACTACAACGCCCACATGCAGATCTACGACGCCAGCGAGCTCGGCCTGCTGCAGGCCGGCTTCAACGACATGGTCCGCGACTTGAGCGAACGCCAGCGGCTGCGCGACCTGTTCGGCCGCTACGTCGGCGAGGACGTCGCCAGGCGCGCTTTGGAGCGGGGCACCGAGCTCGGCGGCCAGGAGCGCGACGTCGCGGTGCTGTTCGTCGACCTGGTCGGGTCAACCCAGCTGGCCGCGTCGCGACCGCCCAGCGAGGTCGTCAGCATGCTCAACGAGTTCTTCCGGGTGGTCGTCGAGACGGTCAAGAAGCACGGCGGTTTCGTCAACAAGTTCCAGGGTGACGCGGCGCTGTGCATCTTCGGCGCGCCCATCGAACACCCCGACGCCTCCGGGGCGGCGCTGGCGGCTTCACGCGAACTGCACGACGAACTGGTCGGGGTGCTGGGCCAAACCGAATTCGGTATCGGGGTATCGGCCGGGCGCGCCATCGCCGGGCACATCGGCGCGCAGGCCCGCTTCGAGTACACCGTGATCGGCGACCCGGTCAACGAGGCCGCCCGGCTGACGGAGCTGGCCAAGCTGGAGAACGGCCACGTGCTGGCGTCGGCGATCGCGGTCAGCGGCGCCCTGGACGCCGAGGCGCTGTGCTGGAACGTCGGCGAGATCGTCGAGCTCCGCGGCCGCCGGGCACCGACGCAACTGGCCCGCCCGGTAAACCTTCTCCTGCCCAGCCAAACCAGCGAAATCGCTACTGGCTGAGGCGGTTACGCCTTCTTCGCAGCCTTCTTGGCCGGTGCCTTGCGGGTGGTCTTCTTCGCGGCAGCCTTCTTCTTGACCGGACCCCGGGCGCGCCGGTCGGCGAGCAACTCCGAGGCCCGCGCGTCGGTGATGCTCATGACGTCGTCGCCCTTGCGCAGGCTCGCGTTCGTCTCACCGTCGGTGACGTAGGGGCCGAAGCGGCCGTCCTTGATCACCATCGGCTGGCCCGACGCCGGATCCGTGCCCAGCTCGCGCAGTGGCGGGGCCGCAGCGCCCTGCCGGCCACGGCGTTTGGGCTCGGCATAGATCTTCAGCGCCTCCTCGAGGGTGATCTCGAAGATCTGGTCCTCGGTGGCCAGCGAACGAGAGTCGGTGCCGCGCTTGAGATATGGCCCGTAGCGGCCGTTCTGCGCGGTGATCTCCTCGCCGTTCGCGGGATCCACGCCGACCACCCGCGGCAGCGAGAGCAGCTTGAGCGCATCCTCGAGCGTGATGGTCTGCAGGTCCATCGACCGCAGCAGCGAACCGGTGCGGGGCTTGGGGCCGGTCGGCTTCTTGCCCTTCTTGGCGCCCACACCCGGGTCGTCGTCCGGCGGCGGCGGCAACACCTCGGTGACGTACGGCCCGTATCGCCCGTCCTTGGCGACGATTTCGTGCCCGGACTCCGGATCCACGCCGAGTACTCGGCCCTCTTGCGGTGTCGCAAACAGGGTTTCGGCCAGCTCGAGAGTCAGCTCGTCGGGCGTGATCTCGTCGCTGAGGTTGGCGCGCTGCGGCTTGGGTTCGCCGTCCTCACCGGTGATCATCCGCTCCAGGTACGGCCCGTTCTTGCCCACCCGGACCACGATCGGCCGGCCTTCTTCATCATCAAAAAGCTTGATGGAGTTCACTTCTCGGGCGTCGATACCTTCGAGGTTGACACCCACCAGCTTCTTGAGGCCACCGGCGCGGGCGATCGAGTCCGCCACCCCGTGTTCGCCGCCGAAGTAGAAGTTGGACAGCCAGTTGGTGCGCTGCTCCTGGCCGGTGGCGATCTCGTCGAGTTCGTCTTCCATCGCGGCGGTGAAGTCGTAGTCCACCAAGCGACCGAAGTGCTGCTCGAGCAGACCGGTCACCGCGAACGCCACCCAGGACGGCACCAGCGCGCTGCCCTTCTTGTGGACGTAGCCGCGGTCCTGGATCGTCTTGATGATCGAGGAATACGTTGAGGGACGGCCGATTCCGAGCTCTTCGAGCGCTTTGATCAGCGATGCCTCGGTGTAGCGGGCCGGTGGGTTGGTGTTGTGCCCGTCGGCGGTCAGCCCGGTGGCGTCCACCCGCTGGCCCTGGCGCAGCTGCGGCAAGCGGCTTTCGGCGTCGTCGGCCTCACCGCCGGCCAGCTCGTCGACGGTCTCGACGTAGGCCTTGAGGAAGCCGGCGAAGGTGATGGTGCGGCCGCTGGCGGCGAAGGTGACCTCGCGTCCGTCGGAGGAGGTGCCGTTGATGCGCAGGCTCAGCGTGGTGCCGCGGGCGTCAGCCATCTGCGAGGCGACAGTGCGCTGCCAGATCAGCTCGTAGAGCCGGAACTCGTCGTTGTCCAGCTCGCGGTGCAGCGCCCCGGGGGTGGCGAACGTGTCACCGGCGGGCCGGATGGCCTCGTGCGCCTCCTGGGCGTTCTTGACCTTGCGGGTGTACTGCCGCGGCGACGGATGCACGTACTCGTCGCCGTAGAGCTGGCGGGCCTGATTGCGTGCGGCGTTGATGGCCGACTCCGACAACGTCGTCGAGTCGGTACGCATATAGGTGATGTAGCCGTTCTCATACAGCCGCTGCGCGATGCTCATCGTGCGCTCGGAGGAGAACCGCAGCTTGCGGCCCGCCTCCTGCTGCAGCGTGGACGTCATGAACGGCGGATACGGCTTCCGGGTGTAGGGCTTCTCCTCCACCGACGCCACCGACAGGCTGGAGCCCCGCAGTCCGGTGGCCAGCGAGCCGGCTGCGGCCTCGTCGAGCACGACAACCTCGTCAGGCTTGCGGACCACGCCGAGGGAGTCGAAGTCGCGTCCCGTGGCGACCCGCTTGCTGTCGACGTTGACCAGCCGGGCGGTGAACCGCGGCGGCGCGGCGTTCGGGTCCGAGACGCTGGCGTCGAGCTCGGCGATCACGTCCCAGTAGGAAGCGCTTCGGAAAGCCATCCGGTCGCGTTCGCGCTGCACGATGATCCGGGTGGCCACGGACTGGACCCGGCCCGCCGACAGCTTCGGGGCGACCTTCTTCCACAGAACGGGGCTGACCTCGTAGCCGTAGAGGCGATCGAGGATGCGCCGGGTCTCCTGCGCGTCGACCAGATCGTTGTCCAGGTCGCGGGGGTTTTCGGCGGCCGCGCGGATGGCCGGCTCGGTGATCTCGTGGAAGACCATCCGCTTGACCGGCACGCGGGGCTTCAGGGTCTCCAGCAGGTGCCAGGCGATGGCCTCACCCTCGCGGTCACCGTCGGTGGCGAGATAGAGCTCGTCGACATCCTTGAGCAGGCCCTTGAGCTCGGTGACCGTGCTCTTCTTCTCGGGACTGATGATGTAGAGCGGCTCGAAGTTGTCCTCGACGTTGACGCCTAGCCGCGCCCACGGCTCCGTTTTGTACTTGGCGGGCACGTCGGCGGCGTTGCGCGGCAGGTCACGGATGTGGCCACGGGAAGACTCCACGATGTAGTTGGAGCCGAGGTAACCGGCGATTTTGCGCGCCTTTGTGGGCGACTCGACGATGACGAGCCGCCGAACGTTGCCGTTCCGGTCACCGCTGCCGCGGTCGTCGTCAGCCAACTGCCCTTACGCTCCACTTCTGTCTTTCCCTCAGGTACCCCCAAACCCGCGGGCACCTGACAATTTCGCACCCCGGAGGTGTCAACGCAAACCGACCCCCGCAGGGGAATCTGTCAGATCCTGGGCCACGCTGACAACGCTTCCATCTGATTGGGGGGTTCCCCCACGTTCTCTACCAGGCGTGATAGCCGTCGACGGCCGCTGATTCGCAGGGCCGGGCGAGCGCCTCGAGTGCCGATCAGAGTCGGTGCGATACCGACCCGCATCAACGCCGATGCCAGCGGCGAATGCGTATCGGGGGCGTGCGGGTCCAGTCCGAGCAGATAGCGGTCGGCCTCCGGGCTGCCGGCCGCCAGCGTCCAGGCGCGCAGTTCGCGAGCGCCGGGCAGCCATTGCGGCGGCACCGTCTTGACGGCTCCCCTGGTCCAGCTGGCGGCGATTCCGGCCAGCCGCGCGTCGACAGCGGTGCGCACCAGGGGGTTGTTCTCGTCTGTGCGGGTGATCTCGGCCTCGAGACCGGTCTCGCTGATCATCTCCGCCAGCGCCTCGGCCCGCCACAGATCATCGACCACTACCGACAATCTGGCCCCACCGCCGACGACGACCACCTGTCCGGTCGTCGCGAGCAACCCGGTGAGGTCGGCGACCGCAGGCGGCACCGACTCAGCCGAGAAAAAGGACAGCTGGCTCACGAGTCGACAGTAAGGCAGTCGGAGACGTGCGGGACGCAGCCGAGCTTTCGGACTGGCGCCGGGCGTGGCGGCCGCTGCGTGGGGCGGCCACCTACGAAAGCACCCCCGGCGAGACCCGTCACCGGGACGCTCGGGGGTGTTTCGTGATGTCGTTGTTGATCAGATGGAGCGCACGCCAGTGGCCTGCGGTCCCTTGGGGCTCTGACCGACCTCGAACTCGACCCGTTGGTTCTCCTCAAGGGTGCGGAAGCCCGACCCCTGAATTTCCGTGTAGTGGACGAACACGTCGGCAGAGCCGTCCTCGGGTGCAATGAACCCGAAACCCTTCTCGGCGTTGAACCACTTCACAGTTCCCTGTGGCATCTTTCGTACTTTCCTTATCTTCCAACCGGGAGCGGCCGACCGAGTTTTCGGCAGACCGGGCCCGTTCCGACCGCCATCCTTCGTGGAGTCGTCGGAACTCACCCGACCTACAGACCCTCGCAGGAACCGCGATCGCAACGTCGATCCTGCGAGTGCTGACACACGAACACAGAAGCTGCGACCGCCCATATCCAATCACGTCCAGAGCTCTTGCGACAGTCTCAGTGCTACTAACTGATGAACAATTCGATACAGGGCTGTGCATCGCTTTTAGAAAGGGCTGATTTCAAATGGTGAGTTTCGGCAGCCAGCTGCTTAACGCGGCTGTCGCAGGCGCCGAATCATCGCCGGATGCGCTGCGTCACGTCGCTGAGCTGCCCGCCCGCCAGGCGCAGGTCGCGGACTGGCCTACCTGGGCCGATCCAGATGTACTCCGCGCGTTCCATGATCAGGGAGTCGCCCTCCCGTGGTCGCATCAGGTGCACGCCGCCGACCTCGCGCACTCTGGGCATCATGTCGTCATCAGCACCGGCACCGCATCGGGCAAGTCGCTGGCGTTCCAATTACCGATCATGGATGTGCTGGCGCGTGATCCGCGTGCAAGGGCGCTTTATCTGTCGCCCACCAAGGCGCTCGGCCACGACCAATTACGGACCGCCCATTCGTTGACCACCGCGGTGCCGGCGCTGGCCGACGTCGCACCGACGTCCTACGACGGCGACACCCCGGTCGAGGTACGCAGATTCGCCCGTGAACGATCCCGCTGGCTGTTCTCCAACCCCGACATGATTCATCTCTCGTTGCTGCGCAACCACGCTCGCTGGGCGGTGTTCCTGCGCGGCTTGCGCTACATCGTGGTCGACGAATGCCATTACTACCGTGGCATTTTCGGTTCGAACGTGGCCATGGTGCTGCGCCGGCTGCTGCGGCTCTGCGAGCGTTACGCACCGGCGTCCGGACCGGGACCGACGGTCATCTTCGCCAGCGCGACCACCGCGGCGCCCGGCGAGACGGCCGCAGAGCTGATCGGCCAGACCGTGACGGAGGTGACCGAGGACGGGTCACCGCACGGCGCGCGCACCGTGGCGCTGTGGGAGCCCGAGCTGCGCACCGATCTGCTGGGGGAAAACGGTGCGCCGGTGCGACGTTCGGCCGGTGCCGAAGCCGCTCGGATGATGGCCGATCTGGTTGCTGAAGGCGCGCGAACGTTGACTTTCGTCCGGTCCCGGCGCGGGGCGGAGCTGACGGCTCTGGGGGCCCGGACGCGGCTCGAGGACATTGCTCCGCAACTCCTGGACACGGTGGCGTCGTATCGCGCCGGTTACCTCGCCGAGGATCGCCGGGAGTTGGAACGCGCCCTCTCCGAAGGAGATTTACGCGGGCTGGCCACCACGAATGCCCTTGAGCTCGGTATTGACATCGCCGGGCTGGATGCGGTTCTGCTGGCGGGTTTTCCAGGCACGGTGGCATCGTTCTGGCAGCAGGCCGGCCGGTCCGGACGGCGCGGTCAGGGCGCACTGGTGGTCCTCGTCGCACGCGACGACCCGCTGGACACCTATCTTGTGCACCACCCGGAGGCGTTGCTGGACAAGCCGGTTGAGCGGGTCGTCATTGATCCGACGAACCCCTATGTCGTCGGCCCGCAACTGTTGTGCGCGGCAACGGAGATGCCGCTGGACGAGGCGGAGGTCAGGCGATGGGAGGCCGAACCGGTCGCCGCTGAATTGGTCGACGACGGGCTGTTGCGCCGCCGCGGCGGCAAGTACTTCCCCGCCGCCGGCCTGGATCCACACCCGGCGGTGGACATCCGCGGCTCGGCAGGGGGCACGATCGCGATCGTCGAAGCGGGGACCGGCCGGATGCTGGGCAGCGCGGACGCCGGCCAGGCGCCGGCCACCGTTCATCCGGGTGCGGTGTATCTCCATCAGGGCGAGAGCTATCTCGTCGATTCGTTGAGTTTTTCCGACGGGGTGGCGTTCGTCCACGCCGAGGATCCCGGCTACACCACCTTCGCCCGGGAGATCACCGACATCGCAGTGACCGGGACCGGTGAGCGCGTGCACTACGACGCGGTGACGCTGGGTCTGGTTCCGGTGTCGGTGACGCACCGGGTGATCGGTTACCTGCGCCGCCGGTTGTCGGGGGAGGTCATCGATTTCGTCGAACTGGACATGCCCGAGCATTGCCTACCGACCACCGCGGTGATGTACACCATCACGCCGGAAGCGTTGGCCGGCAGTGGAATCGAGCAGCTGCGCGTACCCGGGTCCTTGCATGCGGCCGAGCATGCTGCGATCGGGCTGCTGCCGCTGGTGGCCAGCTGCGATCGTGGAGACATCGGCGGCGTTTCCACCGCCATCGGCGCCGACGGCCTGCCAACGGTATTCGTCTACGACGGGCATCCGGGCGGCGCGGGTTTTGCCGAGCGCGGCTATCGTCTGGCCAGCACGTGGCTGGGCGCCACCGCAGCGGCCATCGAAGCATGCGAATGTCCGCAGGGGTGCCCGTCGTGTGTGCAGTCACCCAAGTGCGGCAACGGAAATGACCCGTTGGACAAGTCCGGTGCGGTTGCGGTCCTCAAGCTCGTTCTCGCGCAGCTGGCTGCCGGCGGTGCCTGACCGGTGTGCCGACCGACCCCTCGAACGGTCGACACCTACGATGCAAGCACGCGCCACGTGCCGGCTCCTTACCCCACACCGCTGGAGGCGTTGCGACAGCCTGACATGACTGTCTGCGCGAACGGTCGGACAACACAATCCGTTCGCAATCCCAATGGTCGGGTAGGCGAAAAATACCGAACCACCCTTGCGCCCGCAAGAGAATCGACATCGTGGCGGTTTGCCGGACCAAGTCCTTGGTTTTCACCTGGCGATTCCGCCCGCTTGATCCCAAGGCGGCCCCAAGGTGGCCTCGTTAAACTGCGACCATGACCCCCGATTGGCTGCTGGTGGAGACACTCGGCACCGAACCGGTGGTGGTCGCGCAGGGCCGTCAGATGAAGAACCTGGTGCCTCTTGCCATCTACCTGCGACGCAACCCGCATCTGGCTGCGATCCAGACCGCCATCGCCGAGACCGTGGCGACCGGCAACAGCCTGGCGAGCATCACCCCGAAGAGCGATCGTGTGATCCGCACCGAACCGGTCCAGATGTCCGACGGCCGGATGCACGGTGTGCACGTATGGATAGGACCGGCCGGCGCCGAACCGCCCGAACGGCCGATACCCGGACCGTTGAAATGGGATATGACCCTCGGGATTGCGACCGACACCGTCGAATCACTGGTCAACGCCGGGATGGATCCCACCAAGGAGCCCACCCACGGCCGGGCATTCGCCGAGGACCTGCCGTCCCGCAGCTTCAACCGGGACGAGGCCAAGGTCCTGGCGCTGGCCATCGATGCCGCACCCGGCCGGACCTATTGCACGACATGGACTTTCACCGACAGTAACGGCGAGACCATCCGGGCCGGGTTCGTGGCGCGCACCGCCTCCGAGATGGCCGAGGATGCCACCGAACATCTGATCGCCCGCGCGATGAACCTGCGCTGCGACCTCGACGAGGGCACGCTGCCGCCCGACCATCTGGCGCAACGCATTCTCGACGGCCTGTCGCAGCCCGGCGTTCACCGCGCCCTCGTCGACCTCGGCACCTGGAAGCTACTGAAGTGGCTCGACGATCCATGCCCGCACTACGACTGGCGCCAAAGCGTCCAGTTCCACCCCGACGACCGCGACGAGCTGATCCCGATGGCGGACGAGTTTCGCACCGGCAGCACGAGCCGGGTGTTGCGGCTGCCCGGAGTCGATGGCGGCTGGGTCCCGATGCACGTGACGGTCAACCGGGTCGAAGTCGACAAGAACATCTTCGCCGGGTTGATCACCCTGCGCCTGCCCACCGCGGCTGAACTCGCCGCCGCCCGACTGACCGTCAAGGGCACCTCGACCGCCTAGTGTGCGTCGACCGGACCCGCCCGCGCCGCAGAGTGGGCCCGGCCGCCCAACAGCCGGCCGGTCGCGACGTCGACTCGGACGACGATGTCGAGCCCGTCGACATCGCACCCGCTCAGCGCCGCGCCCATGGCGCGGCTCACCTCGGCCGCTTGCCCGCATGCGGACCCGACTCCGCTGGGCAGCCACATGGCCGCGGCCAGCGCGGCCATGTCGGCACCGGCCTGCGCCCGATGCCGCGCGATCACAGCACTGCCGATCTGAACACCGGCGAGGGTGATGGCCACGAGCGTGGCGATCAGCAGCGCCGCCAATACGGTCGCGACACCGTGCTCATCATGCGCCAGGCTCGGTGGCCGCGACTGCCTCGGCGGTGATGACGAGGCCGGGCAGCAACCGGGACCGGCCGCTGACCGTTGCGACGATGAAGGGGCCGTCGCGACGCAACTGCAACGCCGCGCCCGCGGGCCCGACCCCGCGTGCCGCAACGCTCGCGGCCGCCTCGTCACCGCGCGCCGCCAACCGCGCCGCCTCACGGGCCGCGTCGATGCAGCGCACCTGCATCGCGACCGCGGTGAGGCCGCTGGCGCACAGGACCAACACCACAACCAGCGCGGCGATCGCCAGGGCTGCCTCGACCGTGGCGAAACCGCCGTCACGCGTTAGACCTTCGTGTTGAGCGCGCGGTTGATGATGTTGGTCAACGCGCCGACGATCGAGTCGCCGGTGACCACGCTGTACAGAATCGCGCCGAACGCCGCGGCGGCGATCGTCCCGATAGCGTATTCGACCGTAGACATCCCAGTATCGTCGACCGCCACCACCAGCATTCGAGCTTTTATCTGCTGAAACATATTGTTGCCCAATTACTTTCTCTCCTTTACAGGATTCCCGATGTGAACACATCACCGGCCAGCCCGGCCACCACCGGCACGATGCCCAGGCAGACGAATGCAGGCAGGAAGCACAACCCCAGCGGTCCGGCGATCAACACCGAGGCGCGCTCGGCGGCCGCCGCCGCGGCGTGACCGGCGTCCTGCCGCGACTGTTCGGCGAGCTCGGCGACGCCCTGCGCCAGAGCACTTCCCGACGATGCCGACCGGCGCGCCAGCCTGGCCAGCGCATCACTGTGCTCGCCGGGTTGCGGGGACCAGGCGGTGTCGGGGTCGGCGCCCAGTGCCAACAGGTCCGCAGCTCGCCGCAATACCGCGGCGAGGCGATCCGGCGCCGAGGACGCCGTTGCGGCCGCCGCGGCCGACACCGACATCCCGCCCGACAGGCACACTGCGAACACGTCGAGCGCCGACGCGGTGGCGAGCGGGTCGATCTGGGCCGCAGCACGACGGACCGGAACCGACCGCGTCGGGCCCAGCCCCATCCTGCGGCGAACCGCGTGCGGTCCGGGCGCGAGAAATATTGCAGCGCAGAGCAAACCAGCGGCAACACTCATGTCAGCAGCCGATCGGTGATGCGTTCGGCCCACATCAGTCCGGCGCAGACCAACACCGTACCGGTCACGAGTAACCAACCGCCCGCACCGCCGCCGAGGAGGAATCCGACGGGATGCGCACCGATCATCTCGCCGAGCAGCACTCCCAACAGCGGCAGACCCGCCAGGATCACCGCGGTGGCGCGTGCACCGGCCAGACCGGCCTCGACCCGGGCGGTGAAGCGTTGCCGCTCGACGATGTCGCGGTGGGCGGTCCGGATCAGCGATGCCATCGGCAGTCCGTGATCGGCTGCCAGCTGCCAGCACACCGCAAGTCGTTCCCACTGTGCGGGAACCGATGTCGAGCTCGCCAGCACTCGCAGCCCGGTTCCGACGTCGGCGCCCAACCCGGCCCGCGCCGCGACCGCGCGCAACGCGGCGCCGATCGCACCGGCCGATTCAGTGGCGGCAATGCTGAAGGCACGCACCGGATGCGCGCCAACGCGCAGCTCCCCGGCAAGGGTCTCCAGCGCGGCCGCCAACGTCGCACCGGCATGATCGCGATCGCGGGCCCGAACGCGACGCCGTCGCCGGGCGATGAGCGTGACACCGAGGGCCGTAGAAGCCAGCAGGACCGTCGGCGGCAGCGCAATAGCGATAACCGCGAGGCACAACACCATCGCGGGCATCCGCATCTTGACGCGCGCCGGTGCCATCCCCAGCCGCGCTCGCGGTGGTGGTGGTGCGAGAAGTATCGCAACGCCTAATAGGCCTGCCGCGTAGGGCATCCCGGTCACAACCGGCGCCGCTCGTCGATCAACGTCTGCAGTCGCTGCTGTCCGTCCTGCCAACCGCGGTCGGCATGCCACGCCGTCACCGCACACACGCCGCCGCCGTCCGCGCGGCGCAACACCGCGATCTCGCTGAGCCGGCGCGTCCCATCGCGCCGGCGGCTCACGTGCACCACCGCCTGCACGGCCGCGGCGAGCTGACTGTGCAATGCCGCGCGATCCAAACCGCCGAGCGCGGCAAGCGCCTCCAGCCGAGCCGGCACCTCGGCGGGGCTGTTGGCGTGCACCGTCCCGGCACCTCCGTCGTGGCCGGTGTTCAGCGCCGTCAGTAGGTCGACGACCTCGGCGCCGCGAACCTCCCCGACGACGATCCGGTCGGGCCGCATCCGCAGGGCCTGACGGACCAGCTGCCGCATGGTGACCTCGCCGGCGCCTTCCACGTTGGCGGCGCGCGCGACCAGCCGAACGAGGTGCGGGTGGCGTGGTGCGAGTTCGGGGGCGTCCTCCACGCACACGATCCGCTCGCCGCCGTCCACCGCGCCCAGCGCGGCAGCCAGCAAGGTTGTCTTGCCTGCGCCGGTACCACCAGAGACGAGGAAGGCCAGCCGGGCCTCGATGATCCCGGCGAGCAGCGCCGCCGCCTCCGGCGCGATGGCCCCCGCGGTGATCAACGCCGCGAGATCCTGGGTGGCCGGCCGCAATACCCGCAGCGAGAGGCAGGTTCCGGCGGCGGCGACCGGAGGCAGCACCGCGTGCAGGCGTACCGAGAACTCGCCGGTGCCCAGCCCGGTGAGCTGCCCGTCCACCCACGGCTGGGCGTCGTCGAGCCGTCGTCCCGCGGCAACCGCGAGCCGTTGCGCCAGTCGGCGGACCGCGGCTTCGTCGGCGAACCGAACTGTCGTGGGCCGCAGGCCGGTGCCGTCATCGACCCACACCGCATCCGGTGCGGTGACCAGAACGTCGGTCGTGCCCGGCGCCCGCAGCAACGGCTCCAGCGGCCCGGCGCCGGTGAGTTCGGTTTGCAGGACATGCAGGTTCGTCAGGACCTCGGTGTCGCCGAGCACTCCCCCCGATTCGGCTCGTATCGCGGCCGCCACCGCCGTCGGCCGCAAAGACGAAGACTCGGCCGCCAGCCGCTCGCGGACCCGTTCGACCAACGAGGCGTTCATGCGGCGCGCACCTGCCCTCCGGCCGGCAACATCGACAGCACCGCACGGGCAGCCGTACCGAGCGGAGAACGCCGCCGCACCCGCAGCCCGCCGTGCTCCACACGTTCCGCCAACATCGGCTCGGGGCGCATCGCCGCCAGAAGCGGCAGGTCCGCGACCGTGGCGGCCTCGGCAGCACGCAGCCCCCCGGGGGCCGGCCCCCGCACCACCAGTCCAACGTTGGGGTTGACCCCGCGCAGCACCGGAGCCAGCGCGGAGGTAGCGGCGACGGCCCGGACGTCGCAGGCGGTGATCACCACCACCAGGTCGGCCACCTCGAGTGTGCGGACCGCCGCCCCAGTCATTCGCCGCGGCAGATCGCAGATCACCAGAATTCCGCCGCGTCGGCCCGCGTCGACGACGGCCTCGACCGCGCCGGGTTCGATCTCATGGCTGTGCCGGGCACCGGAGAGCACGCTGACACCGTGGTGACTCGGCAGCGCATCACGCACTGCCGACCAGGCCAGCCGCCCACCCTGCAGGCTCAGGTCGGGCCACCGCAGGCCCGGCACCGACTCGGTACCCAGCAGGAGGTCGATCCCACCGCTCCACGGATCAAGGTCGACCAGCAGCGACGACGCCGCGAGCTGAGCCACTGCAGCCGCGAACGTCGAGGCGCCCGCACCCCCACGTCCCCCGATCACGGCGACCACCCGCCCGGGGCGGGTCCCCTCGCGGCTTGCCTCGGCGGCATCGGAGAGATAGCCGACCAGCTCTGCGTCTTGCATTGGAAGCGCACAAACCTGCTGAGCGCCAACGGCCATCGCCGAGGCCCAGACCGGCCCCTGTGGTTCGGTCGGGCAGATGAGGATGACCCCGTCGCGCCTGGGCAAGCCGTCTCGCTGACAGCTCCGCGCCGCTTCCTCGTCGAGCACGATCGCAACGGCTGCCGACCATGTCTTGCGCGTCAACGGCGTAGACACCGACACCGGACGCAGCCCGACGGCAGCGACGACTCGCTCGGCCTGCTCACGTAATTCGGGATCACCGGCGAGGATGAGGACGACACCCGGACTGCTGCTCACCACCCCACCGTCGGGCGCGCGGCTGACGAACACCAGTCAGCCCGACCCGAATTGTGGATGAACGCCGATCTGGGGAGTAATCCTCGACACGAAGACGGCACACAAGTAATCCCGGCAACGTTTGTGGAGTTTGCCGGGATCGCCAGAAATTCTTTGTCGGAAAAAGGGACGACCCCCGCCAGGGGGGGAGGAGGCGGAGGTCGTCGTGTATCAGCCCCGGGGGGTCGGGCTGATGCACACCCGGCATAAGCCGAGTAATACTCACTATACACACGACAATGTGCAGTCGCGCAAGTGTTGCTACCACTTCGAAACCATGTATTCGCTGTGAAATTGCAGGGTGCGACACGTGGCTTGGCCTGCCACTTTGTGTTCGCCCTCCAACCCGTCCCCTGCCGCACCTATCCTGGGTGCGTGACCGACCCTGCCTCGGCCGCCGACCAGCTAATCCATGTTCGGCCCGGGCCCACGACTGGGGCCCCTTCCCGCACTGCGGCCTTCTTCGACCTGGACAAGACCGTCATTGCCAAATCAAGCACGCTGGCTTTCAGCAAACCCTTCTTCGACCAAGGGCTACTCAACCGGCGAGCCGTTCTGAAGTCCAGCTATGCGCAGTTCCTGTTTCTGATGTCCGGCGCCGACCACGACCAGATGGACCGGATGCGGTCCTACGTCACCGCGATGTGCGCCGGCTGGGATGTCGAACAGGTTCGGGCGATCGTCACCGAGACGCTGCACGACATCGTCGATCCGCTGGTCTTTGCGGAAGCTGCCGAACTGATCGCCGACCACCGGCTGTGCGGGCGCGACGTGGTGATCGTCTCGGCATCGGGTGAAGAGATCGTCGCCCCGATCGCCCGTGCGCTGGGCGCCACCCACGCGATGGGCACCCGGATGGTCATCGAGGACGGCAAGTACACCGGCGAGGTTGCCTTCTATTGCTACGGCGAGGCAAAGGCCGCGGCGATCCGCGAACTGGCCGCGCTGGAGGGTTACTCCCTCGAACACTGCTACGCCTACTCCGACTCGATCACCGATCTTCCGATGTTGCGATCCGTCGGCCACCCGAGCGTCGTCAACCCCGACCGCGCGCTACGCAAGGAAGCGGCCGCGCAGGAGTGGCCGGTGCTGACCTTCCTGCGCCCGGTGCCGTTGCGCGACCGAATTCCAGCGCCGTCCGGCGCGGCGGTGGCGACGACCGCCGCGTTGGGAATCAGTGCGCTGGCCGCCGGAGCGTTGACGTACTCCGTGCTCCGCCGGTTGTCGTTCTAACGCATCCAATTCGTTGCCGATTAGCCTCTTGCTGTGACGGTGGTCACGGAGTACAAAGGAAAGCACGGACGCCTGGCAAGGCCAAGATAGCGCCGGAAGAGAAGGCGTTATCTCCCAAGCCAAGCGGCCCAGCACGGTTCCCGGCACCCACGCGGAGCACGCCGCGATATGGCAGAAGTGTTGCGGGCCTGCGTAATTGCGAAGAGCGAGCGGAAAGAACGACCCCTTGGGTGGGGTTGTAAACGAAGCGCATCGCAAAAACGCCGAGGCCAACCCACGCAGCCCACCCCGCACGCCTGGTAACCGAGAAACCGTGCTAGCGGGCGGCGAGCCGAAGACTTCGGATCGCCGCCCGCTTCGCTGTGCAGGAGCTCCCGGGCTCCTACTTCGTGGCGGCTTCGGCGATCGATATCGCCTCTCGCGCACCGTCTTCCAACGCCTGGCAGCACAGCAGCAGCCAGGCGCCGACAGCCGCCGGCTCGCCGGTCGCGAACGCGCGGGCACTGGACCGGTACTCCTCGGCGCGGCGCATCCAGTACACCTCCGGCACCCCGAGGCCATGCGGGTCGAGGCCGGTCGCCATCGTGACGAGCCGCGACACCGCCCGTGCCACAACGCCGTCGCCGGGGCCGAAGGGCGCCAGCGTGAGCAGTTCGCCGTGCGCGACAGCGGCCAGCACCGGAGCGGGAGCCGTGCTGCCGCCGGTCGTCAGCCGAGTGACGAGATCGAGCCGGGCGGCAACCTCGGGATCCTGTCGCGGTCGGCCCAACAGGTCCTCGTCGATCAGGTCGGCCGCGGCGAGCGCGTGCAAGCGCGCCAGGGCTTGCAGGGGGGCGCGCTGCCACACCCCGAGCAGGTTGGTCGTCCCGCCTTCCAGTGCCTGGCCGACGCGCAGCGCACCCGCCAGGACCGGATCGTTCGGTTCGGCTCCGGAGGCATCCAGCTGTACCGCGCCGCCGTCGAGGGCCGACGACGAGCGGGCACCGCGGACGGCCGACTCGGCCGCGGTCACCGGCCAGTTGCGCAGGTTCGTGCGATGCCGGTGGGCCTTGGCCAACGCTTCCCGGGCCGCCTCGGCGGCCTCGGCCACCCCGGGCAGAGTCAGCAGCGGGGCCAGGAGGTCACTCACGTTCGGTCACGCTATCGGATCGCTGTACGACCTCCGATCGGTGACTAGGCTCACAGGCATGACCGAGGCGCACACCGAAGTTCCGACCAGTTACTCACCGTCGGCTGATTTCGCCGCGACTGCTAATGCCACTGCCGCCCTGTATGACGCGGCGGAGGTGGATCGGTTGGCGTTTTGGGCTGATCAGGCCAACCGGTTGTCGTGGGAGAGGCCCTTCACCGAGGTGCTGGACTGGTCGGGTGCGCCGTTCGCGAAGTGGTTCGTCGGCGGCACGCTCAACGTCGCCTATAACTGTGTGGATCGTCATGTGGAAGGGGGTCATGGGGATCGGGTCGCTATTCATTGGGAGGGTGAGCCGCTCGGCGATGCCCGCACGATCACCTATGGCGAGCTCAAGGACGAGGTGTGCAAGGCTGCCAATGCCTTGACTGATCTCGGGTTGGTCGCGGGGGATCGGGTGGCGATCTACATGCCGATGGTGCCGGAGGCGATCGTGGCGATGCTGGCGTGTGCCCGGTTGGGGGTGATGCACAGTGTGGTGTTCGCCGGGTTTTCGGCCTCGGCGTTGCGGGCCCGGATCGAGGACGCTGAGGCCAAGTTGGTGATCACAACTGATGGGCAGTATCGGCGCGGAAAGGCGGTGTCGCTGAAGGAAGCTGTTGATGAGGCCGTCACGGGGCAACAGTGTGTGGAGCATGTTCTGGTGGTGCGCCGCACCGGTATTGACGTCGACTGGACCGATGAGCGGGATCGGTGGTGGCACGAGACGGTGGACACGGCGTGCACCGAGCACACCCCGGAGGCGTTCGACTCCGAGCAGCCGCTGTTTTTGCTGTACACCTCGGGCACCACCGGTAAGCCCAAGGGCATTATGCATACCTCGGGTGGTTATCTGACCCAGGCGTCGTACACCCATTACAACGTCTTCGACATCAAGGCCGATTCCGATGTGTATTGGTGCACAGCCGATATCGGCTGGGTCACCGGGCATACCTACATCGTGTACGGGCCGCTGTCCAACGGGGCGACGCAGGTGGTGTACGAGGGCACCCCGGCCTCCCCTGATGAGCACCGCCATTTCCAGGTCATCGAAAAGTACGGTGTGACAATCTATTACACCGCGCCGACGCTGATCCGCACGTTTATGAAGTGGGGCCGCGAGCTGGCGTTCGAACACGACCTGTCCAGCCTGCGGCTGCTGGGCTCGGTCGGTGAGCCGATCAATCCGGAGGCGTGGCGTTGGTACCGTTTGGTGTTCGGCGCCGAGAAGACTCCGATCGTGGACACCTGGTGGCAGACCGAGACCGGCGCGATCATGATCTCGCCGCTGCCCGGGGTGACGAACTGCAAACCGGGGTCGGCGATGCGGGCGCTGCCGGGTATCTCGGCCAAGATCGTCGACGACGACGGACGTGAGTTGGAGCCCAGCCCCGATCACGGCGAGCACGTCACCGGTTATCTGGTGCTGGACAAGCCGTGGCCGGCGATGCTGCGTGGGATCTGGGGCGACCCGCAGCGGTTCACCGAGACCTATTGGGCGCGCTTCGCCGAGCAGGGCTGGTACTTCGCCGGTGACGGTGCCCGCTACGGCAGCGACGGTGAAGTGTGGGTGCTCGGGCGCATCGACGACGTCATGAACGTGTCAGGACACCGGATTTCGACCGCCGAGGTGGAGTCCGCGCTCGTCGGGCATGCCGGGGTCGCCGAGGCCGCCGTCGTCGGCGCCACCGACGAGCACACCGGACAGGCGATCTGCGCCTTCGTCATCCTCAAGGCCCACCACGCCGAGATGCCGACCGATCAGATGGTCGACGAACTGCGCGCCGAGGTCGCCAAGGAGATCTCCCCGATCGCCAAGCCACGCGAAATCCACGTCGTCCCAGAGCTACCCAAGACCCGCAGCGGCAAAATCATGCGCCGACTCCTGCGCGATGTCGCCGAAGGACGCGAACTCGGCGACACCTCGACCCTGGTCGATCCAGGAGTCTTCGAAGCGATCCGAGCCAGCAAAACCTGACTCAACCGACGGCGGTCGTGGGGACGAAACCGGTGCCGGGCCGGTTCTTGCCGGCGACATCGCCCAACACCGCGTTGATCGACATCGTCACCGCGGGAGTGTGCAGCGGGATGAACTTGACCACGCAGGTCGGCAGGTCTTCGCTGAAGGCGCCGTGAATCATCCCGACGAGCTTGTTGTTCACCGTCACCGGGGCACCCGAGTCGCCGGGCTGGCCGCACACCTGGTTGACGATGGTGCCTGGATCCTGCCCGGGGCCCCAGGTGACCCCGCAGGAATAGCCGGTGGTGCGCCCGAGTTTGCAGGCGATCTGGCCGAACACCGGGTCCGGACCGATGCCGTCGATGACGAAGCCCTTGTAGTTCGAGATCGGCGCCACCTTGTCGGGGTCGAACCGGATCACCGCGTAGTCGAGCGCGTCGTTACCCGCGACCATGGTGCCGATCACACCGTCGGCCGGTCGGTCCTCGGCGGAGACCTGAGCGCCCGGGCCGCCGCAGTGCGCGGAGGTGAACCCGATGAGCGCACCGGTGTTGTCGTTGCCGATGCTCGTCAATGTGCAGTAGGTGTCGCCGTTGACGACGACGCCCGCCCCACCGCCCATCGGCACCTTGCCGTCGGCCGCAGCAACCGGGGCTACGCCGGACATCAGGGCGACGAAGGCCATGACAACGGCTCCCGCTGTCAGACGCACACGCTGCGCGGTCGTCACTGGCAACCTCCATCCAAAGTCCGCCCCAACAGGGCGAGTCTAGCCTGACCACACGCGTAACTTGCGTAACAGCTCAGTGGGTATCCCCGCTGCGGGCGTCGCATGGCAACATGAACCGCGACGACAGCGAACAGTTGGAGGACAGCCGTGAGCAATGGCGATCGCACGACCGGTGTACCCACCACCGTCACCTCGATCCCCCTGGTGGACCCGAACGCGCTACCGGCCAACCCCTCCGTCGGCGACCTGGTCAAGGACGCCACCGCGCAGATGTCGACCCTGGTGCGCGCAGAGGTCGAATTGGCCAAGGCCGAGATCACTCGCGATGTGAAGAAGGGCCTGACCGGCAGCGTGTTCTTCATCCTCGCACTGGTGGTGCTGTTCTACTCGACGTTCTTTCTGTTCTTCTTCCTCGCGGAGCTGCTCGACACCTGGCTGTGGCGCTGGGTGGCCTTCCTGATCGTCTT
Source organism: Mycobacterium sp. EPa45 (assembly GCF_001021385.1). NCBI lineage: Bacteria > Bacillati > Actinomycetota > Actinomycetes > Mycobacteriales > Mycobacteriaceae > Mycobacterium > Mycobacterium sp. EPa45. The sequence goes on from NZ_CP011773.1 coordinate 5,695,310, forward strand.
CGTGTTGATGGTCGTCACCACCGCGGTGTTCGGTCTGCTCGGGTATCTGAAGGTGCGCCGCATCCGCGGACCGCAGAAGACGATCGAATCGGTCAAGGAAGCCCGCGAGGCGTTCACGCCGGGCCACGACAGGTCGGCGAGCAAGGCCGTCACCCCGGGCGCCGCGCCGCCCACTGACCCGTCCGGCTGGTGATTCCCGATCCGTCCGTCGCCCGCATCGCGGGCCCGTGGCGCCATTTCGACGTCCACGCCAACGGTATTCGGTTCCACTGCGTCGAGGCCCTGAACGGCTCCGAGTCGGCGGCCGGTACGTCCCAACCGTTGGTGATCCTGCTGCACGGCTTCGGCTCGTTCTGGTGGTCGTGGCGCCACCAGTTGCGCGGACTGTCCGGTGCGCGAGTGGTGGCCGTCGATCTGCGCGGCTATGGCGGCAGCGACAAACCACCGCGCGGCTACGACGGGTGGACGCTGGCCGGAGATACCGCCGGACTGATCCGTGCGCTCGGTCATAGCTCGGCCACGCTGGTCGGGCACGCCGACGGCGGGCTGGTCTGTTGGGCCACGGCGGTGTTGCACCCGCGGGTGGTGCGCGCCATCGCACTGGTGAGTTCACCACATCCCGCCGCGCTGCGGGCGTCGGCTCTTCGCCGGCGCGATCAGGGCCGCACCCTGTTACCCACGCTGCTGCGCTATCAGCTGCCGATATGGCCTGAGCGCGCACTCACCCGGCATGACGCCGAATTCCTCGAGGATCTGGTGCGTAGCCGTGCATCAGGTAAATGGCTTGCCTCCGAAGACTTTTCGGAGACGATTGCCCACATGCGCCGGGCGATTCAGATCCCATCGGCCGCGCACTCAGCCCTGGAATACCAGCGCTGGGCGGTACGCAGCCAACTACGCAGCGAAGGTTGGCGATTCATGAAGTTGATGAACCGCCCGCTAGACGTTCCCATGCTGCACCTGCGCGGCGACGCCGACCCCTACGTGCTCGCGGACCCGGTGGAGCGCACCCAGCGCTACGCGCCGCGCGGGCGGTTCGTATCCGTAGCCGGTATCGGGCACTTCGCCCACGAGGAAGCCCCCGACGTGGTCAACGGACACCTGCGGCGATTCCTCGGGCAGCTCTACGACCCGACTAGGTGACGCACGCCCCGGTCGCCACCTTGGCCGTGTTGCCGATCTTGGCCAGCTGACGCGACACCTCGTTGGCCGTCAGCACGAACCCCGTGTCGTTGTCGTCCACCGCCGCGCCGAACACCACGCCGAGCACCTGGCCCGCCCGGTTGATCATCGGGCCGCCCGAATTACCTTGACGCACAGTGCCTCTGATCGTGTACACCTCACGATTGACCGTCGTCGTGCGGTAGATGTCCGGTCCGTTCAGCTCGATCGTCTCGCGGACCCGCGCCGGGGTCGCCGCGAACTCACCGCCACCGGGGTAGCCCAGCACAACCGCGTCGGTGCCGGACTTGGCCGGCTGCTCGGCGAACACCAGCGGACGCTGCGGCAGGTTCGGCACATCCAGAATCGAGATGTCCTCGTTGGGGTCATAGGAGACGACGGTCGCGTCGTAGGTCTGTCCCTCGGCCTCCACGGTGACACTGTCGGACCCGGCGACCACGTGCGCGTTGGACATCACCCGGTTCGGGGCGATCACAAAACCTGTGCCCTCCAGCACCTTCTGGCACCCCGGGGCGACGCCGCGGATCTTCACCACGCTCGCCCGCGCGCCTGAGACGACCAGGCTGTCGGCCAGCGAGGCGTCCGGGGCGTCGACGGCCTGAATAGGAGTGCGGCCGAACGGCTGCAAGACATCTGGGAGACCGGACGTGCGCAATAGCGCCGACATCCGCTTGGGCACCGCCTTGAGCCACTCGGGTGCGTACTTGTCCACTTCGGCAAGCACTTTCGAGCCGCGTGTCGCAGCAGCCAGATTCGGTTGGTCCGACGATGTCAGCGGGCTGGCCAGCAGCCACGCGGCGACCATCACCACGAGCAGCTGCACTGCCACGCCGATCACCGAGTCGACGGTGCGAACGGCGCGGTTGCGGATCGCGCCACGCACGGCCCGGCCGAGTACCACGCCGGCCACCTCGCCGACGACCACCAGCGCCAGGATCAGAAACAGTGCGGCAAACAGCTTGGCCCGTGGCGAACTGATGTGGCTGACGATATGAGGAGCGAGCATCACCCCGGCGATAGCACCGAGGATCACGCCGACGAACGACATCAGGGAGCCCAGCGCGCCGGATCGCCAGCCCGAGATGGCTGCGACCAACGCCACCGCCAGCACGGCGATGTCCAGCCATTGCGAACTCGTCACAGGGGCTCCTCACTTCCGACGAGCGCCATCGCCTCGTCCAACTCCCGGACGTCTTCGGTGTTCCACGGCTGCGACCACCCGGCCACGTCGAGCATCGCTGAGATTACGTGGCCGGTGAACCCCCACACCAACATCTCGTTGAGCAGAAAGGCCGGCCCGGCCAAACCTCGCCCGGCCCCGGTGCGGTACACCATCAGCCGATTCTCAGGATTGATGAACGCACGCACCGGAACCCGCGCGACGAGGGCCGTTTCGCCGCGGTCGACGACGGCCACCGGTCCCGGGTCCGGCGAGTACGCCAGTACGGGCACGACGTGAAAACCGGAGGGCGGGATGAACATTCGCTCCAGGATGGCCAGCGGGTGCAACCGCCCCGGGTCAATGCCGGTCTCCTCCTGCGCTTCTCGAAGCGCGGTGGCGACCGGACCGTTGTCTTCTGGGTCTGCCGCTCCCCCGGGGAACGCGGCCTGCCCGGCGTGGTGGCGCAGCGAGCCGGCCCGAACGGTCAGCAAAAGGTCGGCATCGTCGGGCAACCGGCCGTCCCCGTGACCGGAAGTCGGTCCCGAGAACAGCACGAGCACGGCGGCGTCACGCGCGCTGCTACCGGCATCCCGTGCTTCGACAACCGCGGCCAGCAGCTCGGGCGGCACCCTGCGGCGATACGCGTGCGGAACCCGGTCGACGTTGTCGACTAGCGGCGCCAGCCAGGGCGGCCGGTACTGCGGGGTGAGCGCAACCGAGGCCGCCGAGCGGGAGGAACCCTGGGTCACCGCGTCTCTCTCGTTTGTCGTCACTGCAATGCATTCTTCACCGCGGCGGCGATCTCGTCGGCACTGGTGAACGCCTGCGGCAGGATTTTGGCAACGCTACCGTCCGCGCGCAGCACCACGGTCGCGGGCATGACGTTGGGCACTCCCAATGCTGCGGCGATCCGGCGTTGACCGTCCTGCAGGGTGGGCAGGCGCACGCCGAGCTCGGCCAGCCGCAGTAGACCAGCCGTCTCGTTCTCGTCCTGATGCACCGTCACCACGGCGACGTCCGTACCTGCTCGGCGCTGGTAATCCGCCATCGCCGGGAGTTCCTCCGCGCACGGTCCGCACCAATAGGCCCAGAGGTTGAGGACCACCGGGCGCCCGGCCAGAGCCCGGGCCACGTCGACCTGTGCCCCGTCAGCGGCGCACTCCACGACGATGCCGCGCAGCTCCGGCGGCCCCGGGTTGGCGCCTGCCGCTGGGCAGGGGGGTAGATCGGCGCGCTGTCGCGGGCCGGCCAGCGCCTCGGGCGTGTCGGCGTCGCGGTGGGTCCGCGACACCTGGGCACCCGGCGAACCTGCGGGGCCGGCCGGGGTGTCGTCGAGCTCGAGAGCAAAGGCCACGATGAGTGTCGCCACCACAGCGAGCACCACCAGCGTCCAGCGGGTCGACGTCTTCATCAGTGAGTGCAGGCCGGAAAATCAGAGCCCGGCCAGCGCCAGCAAGTGCTCGGTTTCGGGGCCTTTCACCAGAGGCGCGGCGATGAGCGGATCGGTCGGTCCGAGTCCGAAGGACGGGCAATCCTTGGCCAGCACGCACACACCGCAGGCCGGCTTTCGGGCGTGGCATACCCGCCGACCGTGAAAGATGACGCGATGGCTCAGTAATGTCCACTCGCTGCGCTCGATCAGATCGCCCACGATGTGTTCGACCTTGACCGGATCTTCTTCAGCAGTCCAGCGCCAGCGGCGTACGAGCCGGCCGAAATGGGTGTCCACGGTGATACCCGGGATGTCGAAGGCATTGCCCAGGATCACGTTCGCGGTCTTGCGCCCCACGCCGGGCAGGGTGACGAGTTCTTCGATCGTGCGCGGCACTTCGCCGTCGAACCGCTCCTCGAGTTCCTGACCCAGCCGGATCAGCGAGTTGGCCTTGTTCCGGTAGAAGCCGGTGGGCCGGATCAGCTCCTCGAGCTCAGTCCGGTCGGCTTGGGCGTAATCCTTGGCGGTTCGGTATTTCTTGAACAGCGCCGGGGTGGTGAGGTTGACCCTCTTGTCGGTGGACTGGGCCGAAAGGATGGTGGCGACGGCCAGTTCCAGTGGATTGGTGAAGTCGAGTTCGCAGTACACGTGCGGAAACGCCGTGGCCAGGGTGCGATTCATGCGGCGGGCGCGCCGGACGAGGCCAAGATGGGTTTCCGAATTCCACTTCTTTGCCTCCGCCGTGCTCGACGCCGGCGGCTTCGCAGCGCCGCCAGCGGCCTTGCGCCTGGTTGACGGGCTGTCCGTGGTCACGTTGCAAGGGTACTGACGCGGTCCGTCAAGCCGCGGACTGACCGGTGACAATTCGTGATCCCGCTGAGACCTTGCGCGTGTTTACTTTCCCCCGTGACCTGGTTGCTCGCGGTGTGTGTCCCCGGGCTGTTGATGCTTTCAACCTTCGGTTTGCAAAGACTCGAAGAAGCGTTGCGTGTCGAACGCACCGCCGCCGACGAGGTCACCGAGTATCTGGAGCGGACGGCGAAAACGCCGGTCGCGCAGGCGCCGCCGGGAACAGAAATCGCGCCCAGACGGGTCGAGGTCCAGTCCTGCCTGAGCGATGACGAACCCGGATTGCCTACGCGGACCTATGCCCATGCGCGTCCCAATCCGCAGTTTCGCCGGACTCAGTACGCCAATCGTGTGTAGCGTTGGCACGTCGAAAGACCGGCAACGACTAGACTGACATGGCTTAGCAATACAGCTGGCCTGCGCATTTCACATCATCGAAGAGTTTAAGAGGGGCGACGTGGACGAGATCCTGGCGAGGGCCGGAATCTTCCAGGGAGTTGAACCCAGCGCTGTTTCGGCGCTGACGAAACAGCTTCAGCCGGTTGACTTCCCGCGGGGACACACCGTGTTCGCCGAAGGCGAGCCGGGTGACCGGCTATACATCATCATCTCCGGGAAGGTGAAGATCGGCCGCCGTTCCCCGGACGGCCGGGAGAACCTGCTGACGATCATGGGCCCGTCGGACATGTTCGGCGAGTTGTCGATCTTCGACCCGGGACCGCGGACGTCCAGCGCCACCACCATCACTGAGGTGCGCGCCGTTTCGATGGATCGCGACGCGCTGCGCGCGTGGATCGCCGACCGTCCGGAAATCGCCGAGCAGTTGCTGCGCGTGCTGGCCCGTCGCCTGCGCCGCACCAACAACAACCTCGCCGACCTCATCTTCACCGACGTGCCGGGGCGCGTCGCCAAGCAGCTGCTGCAGCTGGCTCAGCGGTTCGGCACCCAGGAGGGCGGCGCGTTGCGGGTCACCCACGACCTCACGCAGGAAGAAATCGCCCAGCTGGTCGGCGCCTCGCGCGAGACGGTCAACAAGGCGCTCGCCGACTTCGCCCACCGCGGCTGGATCCGCTTGGAGGGCAAGAGCGTGCTGATCAGCGACTCCGAAAGATTGGCGCGGCGGGCGCGCTAGGGCCCGCTTAGCGGCGCAGGTAGTCCAGCTGGGCGCGCACCGATTTCTCGGCCGCGTCCCAGAGTTCCTGGTCGACGTCGGTGTAGACATGTTCGACGACCTGGCGCGCCGTGGCGTCGTCGCCGAGCACCCGCAGGGCCTGCCGTACCTGATCGAGCCGCTCTTCGCGGTGCGACAGATACGCGGTGGTGACGGCTTCGAGGTCCGCGAGGTCGGGGCCGTGCCCGGGCAGCACCGCGCGCGGTCCGAGCCCCTGCAGCCGGCGCAGTGACTCGAGGTATTGAGTCAGGCTGCCGTCCTCGTCGTCGATCACGGTGGTGCCGCGACCGAGCACGGTATCGGCGGTCAGCACCGCATCGTCGACCAGGAACGACAGCGAATCCGCGGTGTGACCGGGGGTGGCCATCACGGTGATCCGCAGCCCGGCGGCATCGATGACCTCACCGTCGCTCAGCGGACCGCCCAGCCCGCGCAGAAATCCGCTGCCCACCGATCGCACCACCGCACCGGTTCGTTCGACGATCTTGTCGATGCCGCCGGTGTGGTCTTCGTGCTTGTGGCTGATCAGCACCAGGGAGATGGTGCCGAGCTCAGCGAGCTTGCCGATGTGCTCGTCGTCATCGGGACCCGGGTCGACGAGCACCATCTCGTCGCTGCCGGGCCCCCGCAGCACCCAGGTGTTGGTGCCATCCAGCGTCATGATCCCGGGGTTGTTGCACAGCAAAACGGAGGCCGTCACCGTGTCGGTCTGCACGACCGGCCGCAGTACGCCATACGCCGGATGAGTCATTCCACCTCGACGATGAGCTCGACCTCGACCGGTGCGTTCAGCGGCAGCTCGGATACGCCGACAGCGGACCGGGCGTGCGCGCCGGCCCCACCGAACACCTCGCCCAGAAACTCAGAGGCCCCGTTGACGACGCCGGGCTGACCGGTGAAGCCCGGCGCCGACGCAACGAAGCCGACCACCTTGACCACCCGGGTGACGTTGTCGAGGCCCGCCAGCGCGTCGACAGCGGCCAGCGCGTTCAGCGCGCACAGCTGAGCGGCCTGCTTGGCCTGCTCCGCGGTCACCTCGGCGCCGACCTTGCCGGTGAAGATCAGGCTGCCGTCCTCCGTCGGAAGCTGGCCGGAGGTGTAGACGAGATTGCCGGTGCGCACCGCCGGCACGTAGGCCGCCAACGGCTTGGCGGGCGTCGGCAGGGTGAGGCCGAGCTCGGCGAGCCGCTGGGATGCGGTCACTTGGGCCGCTTCAAATAAGCCACGTGCTGTTCACCGGTGGGACCGGGAAGGACCGCGACGAGTTCCCAGCCGTCGGCCCCCCACTGATCGAGAATCTGCTTGGTCGCGTGGGTCAGCAATGGCACCGTGGCGTACTCCCACGTCGTCGGTTGGCTCATGGCCGAAGCTTATCGCCCGCCACCGTTGCCGCAGGGGCCTGCCGCGGCTTCGTTAGCATGCACAGATGGCGACCACACCGAGCGACGGAAGCTCCCTGGCCTGGCCCTCCCGCCTGACCAAGGCGCGGCTGCACTTCGTGACCGGCAAGGGCGGCACCGGCAAGACCACGGTCGCGGCGGCGCTGGCACTGACCCTCGCCGCCGGCCGCCGCAGGGTCCTGCTGGTGGAAGTCGAAGGGCGGCAAGGCATTGCGCAGCTGTTCGACGTTCCGCCGCTGCCTTATGAGGAGTTGAAGATCGCCACGGCCGAGGGCGGCGGCCACGTCAACGCGCTGGCCGTCGACATCGAGGCGGCGTTCCTGGAATACCTCGACATGTTCTACAACCTCGGCCTCGCAGGCCGGGCGATGCGCCGAATCGGCGCTATCGAGTTCGCGACGACGATTGCGCCGGGCCTGCGTGACGTCCTGCTCACCGGCAAGATCAAGGAGTCGGTGGTGCGGCTGGACCGCAACAAGCGGCCGGCGTACGACGCGATCGTTGTCGACTCTCCCCCGACCGGCCGGATCGCCCGGTTCCTCGACGTCACCAAGGCCGTGTCGGATCTGGCCAAGGGCGGTCCGGTGCACTCGCAGGCCGACGGCGTGGTCAAGCTGCTGCACTCCGAGCAGACCGCGATCCATCTGGTGACCCTGCTCGAGGCGCTGCCGATCCAGGAGACCATCGAGGCCATCGAGGAACTCAAAGACCTCGGCCTGCCCATCGGCAGCGTGATCGTCAACCGCAACATCCCGCCGATCCTGCCGGCCGATGACCTCACCAAGGCCGCCGAGGGCGACGTCGACGCCGACGCCGTACGCGCCGGGCTCCAGACGGCTGGGATCACCTTGGGTGACGCCGACTTCGCCGGGCTGCTGACCGAGACGATCGAGCACGCAAGCCGGATCAAGGCCCGCGCCGAGAGCGCCGAGCAGCTCGACCGCTTGGAGGTGCCACGGCTGGAACTGCCGACGATCGCCGAAGGCGTGGATCTGGGAAGTTTGTACGAGTTGGCGGAAACGCTTGCACAGCAAGGAGTCAGATGAGTACCACGCCCCCGGCGCTCGACATGAAGTCGATCCTGGCCGACAGGTCCAACCGGGTCGTGGTGTGCTGCGGCGCGGGTGGCGTCGGTAAGACCACCACCGCGGCGGCGATGGCGCTGCGAGCCGCCGAGTATGGCCGCACCGTCGTCGTGTTGACCATCGACCCCGCCAAGCGGCTGGCACAAGCGTTGGGAATCAAGGAACTCGGCAACACGCCGCAGCGGGTGCCGTTGGCTCCCGAGGTGTCCGGTGAGCTGCACGCGATGATGCTCGACATGCGCCGGACCTTCGACGAGATGGTCGTCGAATACTCGGGAACCGAACGCGCACAATCGATTCTGGACAACCAGTTCTATCAGACGGTCGCCACGTCCCTGGCCGGCACACAGGAATACATGGCCATGGAGAAGCTCGGCCAGCTGCTCGGGCAGGACCGCTGGGACCTGGTGGTGGTGGACACCCCGCCGTCGCGCAATGCACTGGACTTCCTCGACGCACCGAAACGGCTCGGCAGCTTCATGGACGGCCGGCTTTGGCGGATGCTGCTGGCACCCGGGCGTGGCTTCGGCAAGCTGGTGACCGGCGTCGTCGGGCTGGCGATGAAGGCCATGTCGACGATCCTCGGGTCGCAGATGCTGTCCGACGCCTCGGCGTTCGTCCAGTCATTGGATTCGACGTTCGGCGGCTTCCGCGAGAAGGCCGACCGCACCTATGAGTTGCTCAAGCGCCGCGGCACCCAGTTCGTCGTGGTGTCGGCCGCCGAGCCGGACGCGCTTCGGGAGGCATCGTTCTTCGTCGATCGGCTCTCGGAGGAGAACATGCCGCTCGCCGGCTTGATTCTGAACCGCACCCACCCGACGCTGTCCGCGCTGACCGTGGAGCGCGCCGTCGACGGCGTCGCGGCGCTGGAAGCCGAGGGACTGGACAACAACGGGAATCAGCTCGCGGCGGCGGTTTTGCAGATCCACGCCGACCGGGCGCAGACCGCCAAGCGGGAAGTTCGTCTGCTGTCGCGGTTCACGGGCGCCAACCCGCACGTTCCGGTGGTGGGCGTGCCGTCGCTACCGTTCGACGTGTCCGATCTCGACGCCTTGCAGGCGATCGCCGATCAGATCACCGGGGAGACTGGGTAGAGAAAGAGTCCCGGCCGATCGGCCGGGACTCAGGGCGAAAGTTAGCTGACGCTGCGGTGCTTGCGCTGCGCGGCGAAGAACTCTGACCAGGACACCACTTCGGGGTGCTGCTTGAGGAGTGCACGGCGCTGACGCTCCGTCATGCCACCCCACACTCCGAATTCCACACGGTTGTCGAGCGCGTCCGCGCCACACTCGGCCATGACTGGACAGTGACGGCAGATGACCGCGGCTTTGCGCTGGGCAGCGCCGCGGACAAACAGCTCGTCAGGGTCGGTTGAGCGACACAAAGCTCGCGAAACCCACGCGATCCGGGCTTCCCCGTCTACACCGTGGATGGATCCATTCAAAAGCGCTGCGCTTTGCTTGCGAACAGCGGTCCGAATACCTGACACCGACGATCCCCTTCGTCCGGCCGCTGTCTGCGGCTGACAATCTTCTGGTGTAGGCCGCGTATGCGATCTACGCCACATTGCGACTCGGAGTGTTACCTGTATCGCACTGTCTGTTTAAGTTAGGTGGTCAGGTATCTTTTGCGCAACAGTTAGATCTCAGGTTTTTTGGGACGCCCGTCCAGACCGATCATGAACTGGCTTTTTCTGACTCCGGCGTAAATACCGTTCGATATCCTCGCGGGCCGAGGGATGCTGCGCAAGACCCGTCCCGGTCTCTCGTTACTCTGTTACTCATGTCGGAACGCCCGCCGGCCGGGGCCACGATCATCAAGCTGGCCTGGTGCTGCCTTTTGGCCGCCGTGATACTGGCAGCGCTCCTGTTTCCCGTGGTCGGCGGCGTGGGCCTGATTTCGAATCGCGCCTCCGACGTGGTGGCCAACGGTTCGGCTCAACTGGTCGAAGGCGAAGTGCCGGCGGTGACGACGATGGTCGACGCCAAGGGCAATCCCATCGCATGGCTGTATTCGCAGCGCCGGTTCGAGGTCCCCGGCGACAAAATTGCCGACACGATGAAGCTGGCAATCGTGTCCATCGAGGACAAGAGATTTGCCGAACATAACGGTGTCGACTGGAAAGGCACGCTGACCGGTCTGGCCGGTTACGCCTCCGGCGACGTCGACACCCGCGGCGGGTCCACACTCGAGCAGCAATACGTCAAGAACTATCAGCTACTGGTGATCGCGCAGACCGATGCCGAGAAGCGAGCGGCCGTCGAAACCACCCCGGCCCGCAAGCTGCGCGAGATCCGGATGGCGCTCACGCTGGACAAGACGTTCACCAAGCCCGAGATCCTGACTCGCTACCTGAACCTGGTCAGCTTCGGCAACGGCGCCTTCGGCATCCAGGACGCGGCGCAGACCTACTTCGGTGTCGACGCCTCACAGCTGAACTGGCAGCAGGCCGCGCTGCTGGCCGGCATGGTGCAGTCGACCAGCACGCTGAATCCCTACACCAACCCGGACGGGGCACTGGCCCGGCGCAATCTCGTGCTCGACACCATGATCGACAACGTTCCCGACAAGGCGGACGAGCTGCGGGCCGCCAAGCAGGAGCCGCTGGGCATTCTGCCGCAGCCCAACGAACTGCCGCGCGGCTGCATCGCCGCCGGGGATCGCGCATTCTTCTGCGATTACGTCCAGGAGTATCTGGCCCGGGCCGGTATCAGCAAGGATCAGCTGTCCAAGGGCGGCTATCTGATCAAGACCACCCTCGATCCCGATGTCCAGAACTCGGTCAAGGGTGCCGTCGATTCGCTTGCCGCGCCGGACATCAACGGCATCGCCAGCGTGATGAGCGTCGTGCTGCCCGGTAAGACCGCCCACCCGGTGGTCGCGATGGTCAGCAACCGGACCTACGGGCTGAACTCCGCGGCGGGGGAAACCATGCAGCCGCAACCGTTTTCGCTCGCCGGTGACGGCGCCGGTTCGATTTTCAAAATCTTCACCACGGCCGCCGCACTGGATATGGGCATGGGTATCAACGCTAACCTCGACGCCCCCGCGCGGTTCGAAGCCAAGGGCCTGGGCAGCGGCGGCGCGAAGGGCTGCCCGCGCGAGACGTGGTGCGTGCAGAACGACGGTAACTACCGCGGATCGATGAGCGTCACCGATGCGTTGGCCCAGTCGCCCAACACCGCCTTCGCCAAGCTGATCTCGCAGGTGGGTGTGCCGCGTGCGGTCGACATGGCGGTCAAGCTGGGCCTGCGTTCCTACGCCGAACCGGGCACTGCGCGCCCCTATGACCCGGAGACCAACGAGAGCCTCGCCGACTTCATCAAACGGCAGAACCTCGGCTCGTTCACCCTGGGCCCGATTCAGGTCAACGCCCTCGAGCTGTCCAATGTGGCGGCCACGCTGGCCTCCGGCGGCACCTGGTGCCCGCCCAACCCGGTCGACAAGCTCTATGACCGCAACGGCAACGAGGTATCGGTCACCACCGAGACCTGCGACCAGGTGGTGCCCGAAGGTCTGGCCAACACACTGTCCAACGCCCTGGGCAAGGACGACGTCAGCGGTACCGCCGCCGGCTCCGCCCGCTCGGTGGGTTGGGACCTGCCGAGTTCCGGTAAGACCGGTACCACCGAGGCGCACCGGTCCTCCGGGTTCCTGGGCTACACCAACCGCTACGCGGCGGCCGCCTATATCTATGACGACTCGCCCACGCCCTCGGATCTGTGCTCCTTCCCGTTGCGGCAGTGCGGTGACGGGAACTTGTACGGCGGAAACGAGCCCGCCAAGACGTGGTTCACCGCGATGAAACCGATCGCCCGGAACTTCGGTGACGTCGGGCTTCCACCGACCGACCCGCGCTACGTCGACGGCGGCCCCGGCTCCCGGGTGCCCAGTGTCTCGGGCCTGACCCAGGACGCCGCACGCAGCCGACTCAAGGAATCCGGTTTCCAGGTGGCCGATCAGGCCACCCCGGTCAACAGCGTGGCGCCGTACGGCACGGTGGTCGGCACGTCGCCGGGCGGGCAGACCATTCCGGGCTCGATCATCACGATCCAGATCAGCAACGGCATCCCGCCTGCACCGCCGCCACCCCCGCCGGGAGCACCACCGATACCCGGGGTCGACGGTGCACCCTTCGGGCAGACCGTCGTCGAGATCCCAGGCCTGCCGCCGATCACGGTGCCACTGCTGGCCCCGCCGCCGCCATGATCGGGTGAAGGACGGCCGGGCACAGTATTCTGGCGCACATGTCTGTGCCGTCCGCAGTGAAGTCGTCCGCCCTCGCGGCCGCCGGCTCGGCCGCACTCGCGGTCGGCTACGCCACGGTGATCGAACGCAACGCGTTCGTCGTCCGCGAGGTGACCATGCCGGTGCTCTCGCCCGGCTCCACCCCGTTGCGAGTGCTGCATCTCAGCGACATCCACATGCGCCCGACCCAGCGGCACAAGCAGGCCTGGCTGCGTGAACTGGCGCGCTGGGAGCCCGACCTGGTGGTCAACACCGGCGACAACCTGTCGCACCCCAAGGCGGTGCCCGCGGTCGTGCAGGCGATCGGCGACCTCCTGTCGGTGCCCGGCGTCTTCGTGTTCGGCAGCAACGACTACTTCGCCCCGAAGCTCAAGAACCCCGCCAAGTACCTCTACGACCGCGATCATCGGGTGCACGGCAAGCCGCTGCCGTGGCAGGACCTGCGTGCGGCGTTCACCGAGCGCGGCTGGCTGGACCTGACCCATAACCGTCGTGACTTCGAAGTCGCGGGGCTGAGCATCGCCGCCGCCGGCGTCGATGACCCGCATCTGGGTCGGGACCGCTACGAGACCATCGCCGGCCCGCCCAACCCGACGGCCAATCTCAGCCTCGGTGTCACCCACGCGCCCTACACCCGGGTGCTGGACCGCTTCGCCGCCGACGGCTATCAGCTGATCATGGCCGGCCACACCCACGGCGGGCAGCTGTGCCTGCCGTTCTACGGCGCCCTCGTCACCAACTGCGACCTGGACCGTTCCCGGGTCAAGGGGGCGTCCCGCTGGGGCACCGACACCGCGCTGCACGTGTCGGCGGGCATCGGCACCGGACCATTCGCTCCGTTCCGGTTCTGCTGCCGTCCCGAGGCCACCCTGCTGACTCTGGTGGCGGCCCCGACCGGTGGGCACGACGAGACGCGAAACGTGGTGCGCTCCAGCCCCACCGCCTCGGTGCGGTGACCGCGGCCGCCTGCTGTCCCAGCCGGCGATGACAACTGTCGCCGCCCACTCCCGGCCGCGTGACTGGGCCGACAACGCCATCCGGCTGATCGAGGCAGACAGCCGCCGCAGCGCGGACACCCACTTGCTGCGTTACCCGCTACCGGCTGCGTGGTGCGTCGACGCAGACATCGCGCTGTATCTCAAGGACGAGTCGACGCACATCACCGGCAGCCTGAAACACCGGCTGGCGCGGTCGCTGTTTCTCTACGGGCTGTGCAACGGCTGGATTGACGAAGGTACGACCGTCGTCGAGGCGTCATCGGGGTCGACGGCGGTGTCCGAGGCGTACTTCGCTGCGCTGCTGGGCCTGCCGTTCGTCGCGGTGATGACCACCTCGACGAGCGCGTCGAAGGTGAAGCTCATCGAGGCTCAGGGCGGGCGATGCCACTTCGTCGACTCACCCGGTGAGGTCTACACCGCGGCTCAGCGGATCGCCGACGAGACCGGCGGCCACTACTTGGACCAGTTCACCAATGCCGAGCGCGCCACCGACTGGCGGGGCAACAACAACATCGCCGAGTCGATCTATCACCAGATGAGCGCCGAACGTCATCCGGTCCCGACGTGGATCGCCGTCGGGGCGGGTACCGGGGGCACCAGCGCCACGATCGGACGCTACATCCGGTATCGACGCCACGAGACGCGGCTGTGTGTGGTGGACCCGGAGAACTCAGCGTTCTTCCCGTCTTACGCGCAGGGCCGCGACATCGTCACTGGACAGCCGTCGCGGATCGAGGGCATCGGGCGCCCGCGGGTGGAGCCGTCGTTCCTGCCGGAGATCGTGGACCGGATGGTGAGTGTGCCTGATGCTGCGTCGATTGCGGCGGCCCACCACGTCTCGCGGGTGTTGGGGCGCCGGGTCGGACCGTCGACGGGCACCAATGTGTGGGGTGCGTTCGGTCTGCTGGCCGAGATGGTCGCGGCCGGCGCCGGCGGCTCGGTGGTCACCCTGATCGCCGACAGCGGCGACCGCTACGCGGACACCTACTACGACGCCGGCTGGTTAGCCGCTCACAACCTCAACCCCGGCGAGTACGCAGACGCGCTGGCCGAGTTCGAACGCTCCTGCGGCTGGGTCTGGTCCGGCTCGTCGGCGACGTCATAGTCGCCGGTCACCACCAGCCACAGCGCTGCGAGCAGGAAGAAACCCCCATACACCACGGCCCCCAAAGCGGTCATCATCCGCCCCACCTTTCGCTGCTCGGCGCATTTATGTCGCCGTCAGTTTCCATAACGCCACCGACAAGTCAGATCCATCCCGCGACACGCCGTGAAGTTGGCCGACGGTCCGACAAGCCGTTTGGCTTCTCACCGGTTGCGTGCGATACGCTGTCGTGGCTTCACGCGGGGTGTGGCGCAGCTTGGTAGCGCGCTTCGTTCGGGACGAAGAGGTCGTGGGTTCGAATCCCGCCACCCCGACCGCGAAAAAGTACAGGGCCTCGATCGAGTAATCGGTTGAGGCTTCTTTCTTTTTTCTGCCCTAGAGGCCCAGTGCCTGGTAGATCCCCGGCCGCTCGCGGTAGGCATCAGGCAGCGGCGCGAAGATCGTCCAGTCGTGGAACTGGCCCTGCCTGAGCACGAACGTGAAGTCCGCACCGGCCGCCGTCGCTTTGTCGCGCAGTCGCAGCGCCTGCTGGGTCAGCAGGTCTCGGGAGCTCGAGTACACGGTGGTCGGCGGCAGTCCGCCCAACGAACCGAAGATCGGGCTGACGATGGGGTCGGTGGGGTCGAGGTCACCCACCCACGACAAAAGGTTGTTGTCGTGCCCGTCGTGCGGATTGCCCAGCAGGGGGTCATCCACCGGGTTTCCGAACGTGTCACTCAGATCGAGGGCGGGCGCCATCAGGACGAGGCGGTGCGGCTGCGTCCCGTTGCGCTTGACGATCTCCTGCAGTGCGGCCAGCGCGATGTTGCCGCCCGCCGAGTCGCCGATCACGCTGACGTTGTCCGAGCCGTGCGCCGCGATCTGTGCGCTGATGAAGTCCGCCATGACCGGGATGTCGGTTGCCGCAGTGCCAAGGGGGGCAAGGGTATACAGCGGGACCACGATCGTCGCACCGGTGTTACGAGCCATGTCGGTGTAGGTCCACCAGTGGAAGATGCTGATCTGACCGATGAACGAACCACCGTGGATTCCGACGACGTACTGACCGCTCGGGTCCCGCGGTGTCAGCGTCCACACGGCCATGCCGTTGTATTCCGTCTGCTCCGCCTTGATCCCGGACAGCAGGAAGAAGTCGGGCGTTCCGTCGGTGAAGAACGGAATCTGTGCGCTGGTACCACTCAAGCTGAACGGCAGATTGAGTGCCCTTGTGACGAAGTTGATGACCCGCAACCCGACGACCACTGCGCGCTGGAAGATCGTCGGCGGCGGCCCGCTGTACAAACTCTCGTCGACCGGCGGGGTCGCCACGTCCGCGGTGAGTGCCTCCGCTGTTGCGGTCACCCTCGCCGATGATGCATGGGTCAAGACTTCAGTGGTAGAGCCGGCCGCCAAAGATGTTGTTACGGTAGGCTTTCCGGTAACCGAAGCGGGCGAGTCCGCGTTTTGGTCGTCGCGCCGAGTGGCGCCCAAGACCGACAGGGCCACCGCGACGACGTTCGGCGCACGGGGCGCGGGAACCGTGGCGGCAGCGCGTGCGCGGTTCGAAACCACGGACACCGCTTGCGAATTCGCCCGCGTCTTGTCTCGCGCACTGGAGGCAGAACCGGCGGGCGTGTTCTTGGTAGACGAGGCTGACGACGACGGCCCGGCCGAGGCCGATCCTGTATCGGCCCACGCGACACCCTGGGCCGCCAGCGCTATGCCCGCACCCACCCCGAGAGCGGCGGCAAGCCCTCCGATCCGCCCGACGAACACACCTGCTGCCATGGCCCGACCCTCCCGACTGAGGACTGCACGACTTTGTGCCGATGCTGAACCTAGCAGGGGTTGAGCCCCAACCTGGTCGACCTCGCGACCACCGTCGCCAAACGGAACTACGTCTGCGGGCGAAGTCGATCAGCAGGCGACCCGACTACCCGGACCACATCGATGCAATGCGCCGAATGGTCCAGCCTCACCGACCGCGCGTCAGAACGGCGGCGGCGGTAGCTGCGGCGGGCCCGGCAGAGCCGGCGGGGCCGGCAATGGCGGCGAGCCCGGCAGGAACGGAACCCACGGCGGCGGCGGCAGTGGCGGTGGCGCGATCGCGGGTGGCGGGGGCAATGCCGGCGGACCCACCGCGGGCGGTGGCGGCAACGCAGGCAGACCAACCGCAGGCGGCGGCGGCAATGCTGGCCCACCAAGCGCAGGCGGCGGCGGCAGCGACGGCAGACCAACCGCAGGCGCCGGCGCCAACGCGGGCGCACTCAATGCCGGCAGTGATGCAGCGGCTGGGGCCACTGCTGCCGGGGCTACTGCGGCCGCGGACGCGGGCTTGTTGAACGCGTTCTGAACGATCGCGTAGGTCGCCGCTGAGGCCGCAGCGCCTGCCACGGCCGTCGCGCCACCGATCGCACCATTGGCGATCGGTACGCCGATTGCCAGTCCGACGTTGGTCCCGATTTGCTCGGTGGCCGACTCGCGCGCCTCGGTAACGGAACGACCGATGGTCCTGTCGTAGGCGCTCGTCAAGCTGTCGAGGTAGGTCTGCAAATCCGACCCCTGGTCGGTCGACTTACTGGGCCCTTGGTCTTTCGGCTGACTGGGTGCGGCTGATGCCATACCGGCCGCCGCAAACAACGCCGCCACCGTCAAGGATGTGGCGGCCACCGCTCGGAGCGGTGTATGTCGAAGGCTCATCTCGGCCCCTTCCTGCTTGGGCCATACTATCGGGCCGAGCCGTAATTCGACACTTACAATTTTCTAAGGTAGCGACAGCTATCCCAGCAACGCTGAAGCGACTTCGTTCAGATGGCCCGACCTCGTCATCATCCGAGGCTCCGAACGGTAGGCGTTTACGGCAGCGCAACCGCCAATAGCGGGCGTTGTCGGCCACGATGGCGACTTGCACCGCTTGGTTGGGCAGCGCGATCGGGATGTCGTTACGGGAGCCCCCAGCCCGAAGTGGTCCGGCACCGCAAAGGTCTGACCGCGCAGGTGTTGGGGTCCCGTGCGATCGTCCCGACCTCACAGAGCTGCCGCGGCCGCCCTGCCCGCGGCGCGACCGGAGAACAGGCAGCCGCCGAGGAACGTCCCCTCCAGCGCGTTGTAGCCGTGCACGCCACCGCCGCCGAAGCCGGCGACCTCCCCCGCCGCGTACAGTCCGTCGATCGGACTGCCATCCAGTCCCATGGCTCGCGACGACAGATCGGTTTGAATGCCGCCGAGGGTTTTCCGCGTCAGGATGTGCAGCTTCACCCCGATCAACGGCCCCGCTGCCGGGTCGAGGATCCGGTGCGGTACGGCGGTCCGGCCGATGCGGTCCCCGATGTACCGCCGGGAATTCCGGATGCCTTGTACCTGGGCGTCTTTGGCGTACGGGTTGGCCATCTGCAGATCGCGCGACTCGATCTGCGTGCGGATGGCGCCGGCGTCCAGCAGCGGTTCGTCGGTCAGCGTGTTCATCTTCGCCACCAATTCGTCGAGTCCGTCGGCCACGACGAAATCCGCGCCGTTGCGCTTGAAGGCCTCCACCGGTGCCGGTGCGCCCTTGCTCAACAACCGTTCCTTCAGAAACCCGGCCCGGTCCTTGCGGGTGATATCGGGATTCTGTTCGGAGCCTGACAGCGCGAATTCCCGCTCGATGATCTTCTGGGTGAGGATGAACCAGCTGTGGTCGTAGCCGGCGATCTCGGGGGTGCTGCGCAGGTAGCGCAGAGTGCCCAGGGTGTCGTAGCCGGGTAGGTAGGGCGCGGGCAGCCGGCGGCCCAGCGCATCGAACCACATCGACGACGGACCCGGCAGAATCCGGATCGCGTGCCCGGGCCAGATCGGGGCCCAGTTCTGCACGCCCTCGGTGTAATGCCACATGCGGTCGCGGTTGACCAGCCGCACACCGGAGTCGGCAGCGATGTCGAGCATCCGGCCGTCGACGTAGGCCGGCACTCCGGTGATCATCGACGTGGGCGGCGTCCCCATCCGCTGCGGCCAGTGGCGCCGGACGATCTCGTGGTTCCCGCCGATACCGCCGGAGGTGACGATCACGGCTTGTGCATGAAACTCGAACTCGCCCAACGGGTCCCGGTTCGATGGTGCGCCACGAGGTGCCTCGTCGGGCGCCAGGCGGGTACCGCGCACGCCGGTGGCGGCGCCGTTCGCGATGACCAGTTCGTCGACCCGGTGTCGGTGGCGGAAGGTCACCAGTCCCCGCTCGGCAGCGGCTGATGCCGAGTTGACGAACGGCTCGACCACGCCGGTGCCGGTGCCCCAGGCGACGTGGAAACGCGGCACCGAATTGCCGTGCCCGTCGGAACGTAAGTCGCCACGCTCGGCCCAGCCGACGGTGGGCAGAAACCTGATGCCGTGCCCGAGCAGCCACGAGCGCTTCTCCCCGGCGGCGAACTCGACGTAAGCGCGCGCCCACCGCACCGCCCAACTGTCCTCGTCGTCGACCCGGTCGAACTGAGCACTGCCGGACCAGTCGCCCCAGGCGAGATCGAAGCCGTCCTTCACACCCAGGCGGCGCTGCTCGGGAGTGTCGACCAGGAACAGCCCACCGAAGGACCAGAACGCCTGCCCGCCCAGGTTGGCTTCGTTCTCCTGATCGAGCAGCAGCACCTTTTTGCCGCGGCTGGTCAGTTCGTGGGTGGCTACGAGGCCGGCAAGGCCGGCGCCGACCACGATGACATCTGCGTCCATGGATCAGAGCCCTTCGGTGTCGAGAGAGGATTATCGTCCCCCCATGACGGAAGTTAGTTTCGATCGGTGGTACCGCCCGCTGGCGACCCCGCTTGGCCTCGGCCCCGGCCGCTGCGACGTTTCCATCGCCGACGGCGTCTTGCATGTGTCGATGGGCTGGGGCTTCTCGGCCGACGTCCCGTTGGCATCGATCACCGACGCCAAGCCGGCGAAGGGACCGTTCCTCGGTTGGGGCGTACATGGCTGGCGCGGACGTTGGCTGGTCAACGGTTCGTCGAAGGGCGTCGTGGAGCTGAATATCGATCCGCCGGTACAGGCCAAGGTGGTCGGCGTCCCGACGACGTTGCGCACGCTGCTCGTCAGTGTCACTGACCCGGACGCCCTGATCTCCGCTTGCTCGCGCAACTAAAGCCGCAACTAAAGTGACGTCTGGGGTTTAGCTCCAGCCTCGGCCGGGGATAAAACCGAGGTGACGGTTGCTCCCATCGTTGTAGAACCACGCCTCCCCCAAGCTCGAGGCCCGGTGTCCATGGCAGTTCTGGATCTTTTGACCGAGCGTGCGCCGCGTAATCATCTCCATCGGATCGAAGCGTCGCTGCACGACTCCGATCCGTACGGCATCGACGTTCAACTTGCGCTGTACGTCTGCTACGAGTTGCACTACCGCGGATTCGCCGGCGTCGACGCCGGCTGGGAATGGAACCCCGGGCTGCTGTACTTGCGCGCGCAACTCGAAGAGACGTTCCTGGCGGCCGTGCAGCGCGATGTCGGCGACATCGGTCCCGAGGACACCGCCGACGCCGAGATGGAAAAGCTGACGATCGAGCCGGCCGACGGCACGGGACCGTCCTACTACCTTCGGAGCACCGGCACCTGGGAGCAGATGCAGGAGTATTTCGTCCATCGCTCGCTCTACCACCTCAAAGAGGGCGACCCGCACGCATGGGCCATTCCCCGACTCACCGGGATGGCCAAAGCCGCGTTCGTGGCGATCGAGTTCGACGAATTCGGTGGTGGCAGAAGCGATCACGTGCACCAGCAACTCTTCGCGGATCTGATGGTCGCCGCGGGCCTGGATGCGAGCTATCTCGGTTATATCGACGCCGTGCCTGCCGAGTCGCTGGCCGTGGTGAACCTGATGTCGCTGTTCGGGCTGCACCGCAAGTATCGCGGGGCGGCCATCGGCCACTTCGCCTCCACGGAGATCACGTCGTCACCCGGGTCGCGCCGCCTTGTCGAGGCCATGGAACGTATGGGCGCGCCGGAGACCTGCACGCGGTTCTACCGGGAGCATGTCGAGGCCGACGCCGTGCACGAGCAGGTAGTGCGCACCGATGTCGTCGGTGACCTGGTCAGCCGCGAGCCGGCACTCGACCGGGACGTGATCTTCGGGATCAGGGCGCACCTGATGGTGGAGGATCGGCTCGCCGATCACCTGATGCGGTGCTGGACCAGCGAGCGCAGTTCGCTACGCCGGCCGCTGAGCTGAGGACTCGCCGCCGACACGCTTGCGTCGGCGATGACTGGTGTCGCACAGCGGATAAGTCTTGCTGCGCTTGCACATACAGATGGCGACCATGAACCGGTCGGACTCGACGACGGTTCCGTCGGGCAGTTCGATGCGCACCGGCCCCTGAACCATCATGGGGCCGCCGCTGACGATCCGGACCAGCCGGGACTCGTCCTCGCTCAACGCTTTTCCGCTTGAATGACCACGATTTCCTCTTCCCGCCGGCCAACGGGCAGCATACCGATGCGCTCCATCCACGACGCCCGGGCGGTGAGCACCGGACCGAACGGAATGAGCTGGCTGAGAACAACTTCAGCGTCCAGACCGGCACTGCGCAATCGGCGCAACGACTGCTCCGTGTCCGAGAACTCCGACTGCACGATCAACATCGTACCGCTGTCGGTCAGCAGTTCAGGCGCTGAATCACACAGGGGGTTCAGCACCTGCCTACCATCGACGCCGGCGTTCCACGCCGTCGCCGGACCCACTTCCGAGGGGATTTCTTCCAGATGTGCGTCGGGACTTGTTGGCACATAAGGCGGATTCGATACAACCACGTCGAACGGGCCGGCCTCCAGTGCTTCACCCCAGGTTCCCAGCCGCGTATCGATACCCACGCCCGCCTCGGCGGCATTGCCCGTCGCGCACCGAATAGCCTTCGGGCAGATGTCGAATGCGGTGACGCTGCGTGCGCCCAGTTGGGCGGCCGCAATCGCAATGACGCCACTACCGGTGCACAAGTCCGCCACACGACGTTCGGTCACCACACCGGTGAGGGTCATCGCATCGATCAGGAGTTGTGAATCATGTTGCGGCGCATACACGCCAGCGTCAGCTGCCACCGAACTCTGAAGGTCGGGATAAAGAATGGTCAACGTTGGCCTTTCGACGGTCGGTCGCGCCGTGTTTTCTCACCGCGTTGGAGATAAATGCCCCGTTACGGCATCGCTAAACCCGCATGGGTTTGCCCGCGCCGTTGACCGGGAAGGTGATCGGGGTGAAAGCTTCCGATCTTGCAGCCCTGCCCATCGCCGCTGGAGCGGCCCTCCGGCAGCGCCGTTTCTTCCACCCCGCCGGGGTGTTGGCCAACGGCACGATCGAGCGGATGTCTCCCCCCGGGGAGGGTCTGCCGGTGGAATCCGGCAACATCTTGGGACGCGTTTCCAAAGCCCTCGGTACGCCAGGCTCGTTGCCGGATGCCGCTGGGCTGGCTTGGCGGATGCCACCAAGCCCGTTCGCGGCTACTCCGTGGGATGTCCTGCTGGCCACCGCAGGCTTCGGTTCGAGCGCGTTGCTGCCCAACCGGGTGGCACTGCGTCCCGTGACCTCCTGGTCCGAGGCCTGGTACTCGAGCCTGCTGCCGCTGCGCTACAAGGATGAGCTGTGGTGGATCCGGGCCCGCCTGGCCACGACCATGGGGTCGGGGCTTTCGCTGCAGGCGGCGCACGAGCACATCAACGGCGACGGCCTGGAGTTCGACGTCGAGCAAGCCTGCGGCAACAGCGACTTCGAGCCGATGGCCACCCTGCGGCTGACCGAAGTGGTGCCGTCGGACCAGCAGGCCGACCATGACACCGCCTTCGACCCGGTTCGCCACAGCGCGCCCGAGGTTCGGGTTTGGCCCGAATGGCTGCGCAGCTTCCGGGAATCGGCGTATCGCAGCAGCCGCGAAGGACGCGACGCGGAGTCCTAGTCCGGCGGCTCCTGGTCGGGTGAGTCCGCTACGTCGGGGGCGACTTCGCGAGTGGCCATCCCGCCCTCGCGGCCCTTGTCCGCGGGACCGGGCCGCCCGCCGCGCGGTTCGTCCTGGTGATCGTCGGTGTAATCGGCGTGGTCTTCCTCGTCCGAGGTCCGGTCAGTCATGACGGCCGAATAACCCGAGATGCTCCGTTTCAACCCCTTCGTGGGGGGCATCACGCTGCCGTTCCGCGACGAGCAGGGGAGCCTGCTCGTCGCGGACGACACGGTCTAGTTGGCTGCCTCGCGCAGCTTGTCCAACAGCGGTTCGGCAGCTTTGGCGAGGAACTCGTCCTGTCCCTCGTCACCGATCTGGACGAGCGCGATATCAGTGAATCCTGCTTCCCAGTAGGCACTCACCGATTCGACGATGGCATCGAGGTCGGGTCCGCAGGGGATGCTTTCGGCAACGTCCTCGGGCCTGACGAACTGCGTGGCGCCCGCGAAGCCGGCCGGGGTCGGCAGGTCGGCGTTGACGTTCCAGCCGCCACCGAACCAGCGGAACTGTTCATGCGCCCGTTTGATGGCGGCGTCGCGGTCGGGATCCCAGCACACCGGGATCTGACCGATCACCCGGCCGCCGCCGGCCAGACCGGTGGCCTGGCGTGCACCATGCCAGCCGTCGACCAGCTTGCCGTCCGGTTCGACGGCAATCATGTGGTCGCTCGCCGTGGCGAAGGCCTCCAGCGAGCGCTCCCCGGACAACGCGACGGCGATGGTGACAGGCTCGTCGGGGACATCCCAGATCCGCGCCGAATCCACCTCGAAGTATTCGCCCTTGTAGTCCACGAGCTCGCCGCTGAGCAGCTCACGGATAACCGCGATCGCTTCTTTGAGCATGTCCTGGCGGCGCTGAATCGTCGGCCATCCCTTGCCGACGACGTGTTCGTTCAGGTTCTCACCGGAACCCAACCCGAGGGTGAATCTGCCGTCGGCCAGGATCTGCAGGGTGGCGGCCTGCTGCGCGACGACGGCGGGGTGATACCGCATAGTCGGGCAGGTCACGTAGGTGTAGAGAGCCGCTCGTTCAGTGGCATGTGCGACCGCACCCAGCGTCGTCCAGGCGTTGGGCGCATGGCCCTGCGAGGTCAGCCATGGCGAGAAGTGGTCACTGCAGACCTCGAAGTCGAAACCCACCTGTTCGGCCGAAACGGCATAGCGCACAAGGTCTTTGGGCCCACTCTGTTCGGTCATCAGGGTGTATCCGAAGCGCGTCATGCGCGACGAGTACCCCCACCTCAGATAGCGAAACGAGCTGTCCCTACAAGCGCGCCTTGACCGCGGCAGACAACCGCGACCCGTCGGCCTTACCCGCGGCGATCGCGGTGGCGGCCTTCATCACCAAACCCATCTGTTTCGTCGAGGGCCGCTCCCCGATCTCCTCAGCCACCTGCGCGATCGCGGTGTCGGCCACATCGGCCACCTCGGCATCGGTCAGTGGAGTCGGCAGGTACTCGTCGATGATCCGGGCTTCGGCGTGCTCCTCGGCGGCCAGCTCGCCACGACCGTTCTGGGTGTAGATCTCGGCGGACTCGCTGCGCTTCTTGGACTCCCTGGCGAGGACCTTGAGCACCTCCTCGTCGGAGAGATCGCGCGCCTGTTTACCGGAGACCTCCTCGGTCTGGATCGCCGCAAGCAGCAGTCGCAGCGTCGCGGTACGCAACTTGTCCTGAGCCTTCATCGCTTCGGTGAGGTCCGATCTCAGCCGGTCCTTGAGCTCCGCCATGGCGCAAACGCTACGCGCCCGGGATGGTCGGGACGTTGAGAAATACCCCGCCGGTCGACAGGATGGGCTGATGAGCAACGACGTCGGGGGCGTTCGCCGGTGACGACTCCGCCTGCCGGACCACCAGGACCGCCGCCGGGATGGCCTGGTCAGCCGCCATTCCCGCCGCCCGGATATCCCGCGTCGGGTTATCCGCCGCCGGGCTACGGGCCGCCGGGGTATCCGCCACCGGGTTACGGCCCGCCCGGCTATCCACCGCCCGGCTACCCCCCGCCCGGCTACCCCCCGCCGGGTTACCCGCCGCCGGGCTATGGCCCGCCCGGTTATCCGCAGCCGGGATACGGACCGCAGGTGCCCATGGCGGCCAAGCCGGGCATCATCCCGCTGCGGCCCCTTTCCCTCAGCGACCTCTTCAACGGCGCGGTCGGCTACATCCGCGCCAACCCGAAGGCCACGCTGGGTCTGACGACGGTCGTCGTGGTGATAACCCAGGCCCTGGCGCTGATTCTGCAACTCGGTCCGCTGCTCTCGATGGGCAAGGTGGGCGCAGAGACCGGTGAGGAGATGTCGACGCCGGCTCTGCTGGGGACCGCGGCGTCCGGTGTGACCAGCGCATTGACCACTGCGCTGGCCGGGATCCTGCTGGCCGGCATGCTCACCGTCGTCGTCGGGCGGGCCGTGTTCGGCGCCAAGATCACCGTTGGTGAAGCATGGCATCGCCTCCGCGGCCGGTTATGGGCGCTGATCGGATTCAGCGCGCTTGAAGTCCTCGCCGTCCTGCTCT
Organism: Mycobacterium sp. EPa45; assembly: GCF_001021385.1. Lineage (NCBI taxonomy): Bacteria > Bacillati > Actinomycetota > Actinomycetes > Mycobacteriales > Mycobacteriaceae > Mycobacterium > Mycobacterium sp. EPa45. The sequence goes on from NZ_CP011773.1 coordinate 5,720,376, forward strand.
TGGTCGGGGTGGTCGTGGCGGTCATCGCAGGCATTGCCGTGGCGGCCAACGGCACCGCCGCCGTCATCGTCGGCATTCCGCTGGTGCTCGCCTTGATCGCTGCGCTGGCTTACCTCTACACCGCCCTGTCGTTCGCGCCAGTGGCGGTCGTCTTGGAACGCAAGCCCGTCGTGGCGTCAATCCGCCGCTCATTTGGCTTGGTACGCAACCACTTCTGGCGCGTACTCGGAATACGGCTGCTCGCGTCGGTGGTGGCCGGCGTGATCGCCGGCGCGGTCGCTGTCCCGTTCAGCATCGCCGGCCAGGTATTTCTGCTCGGAGCTGATTCCTCGGGACCGATCATCCTCGCGACGGCTTTGGCGGCAGTCGGGGGTGCGATCGCGCAGATCATCACCGCGCCGTTCACCGCAGGAGTGACGGTGCTGCTCTACACCGACACCCGCATCCGCGCCGAGGCATTCGATCTGGTGCTGCAGACCGGCGCCACCGCGGGGCCTGCGGACACCGTCACCGCCGACAATCTGTGGCTCACCCCGGGCGGCTGATACCCGATCACCATGCCTGCCATCGACATCGACCGGGATGCTGCCCACGACGCGGCGCAGCGTGAGCTGGCCAAACCGATCTACCCGAAGGAGTCGTTGACCGACCGCCTCGGTGAGTGGCTGCAGGAACTGCTGTACCGGGTGATTGCCAAGGGCTCGTCGATTCCGGGCGGCTGGTTGACGATTGCGGTGCTGGCCATCGTGGTGCTGGTGGCGTTCATCGTCGCGGTGCGGATCGCCAGGGGCACGATGCGCACCAGCCGGGGCGGCGACGCGGGACTGTTCGGTGCACGGGAACTCAGCGCCGCCGAACATCGCGCCACCGCCGAGTCGTATGCGGCGCAAGCTAACTGGTCCGCGGCGATTCGCCATCGCCTTCGCGCGGTGGGCCGCCACCTAGAGGAGAATGGCCTGCTCAATCCGGTTCCGGGCCGGACCGCCAACGAACTCGCTGGTGACGCCGGTGAACTGCTGCCGGCATTCGGTGGCGAGTTACGGCAGGCGGCAACGGTGTTCAACGATGTCACCTACGGCGAACAGCCGGGCACCGAATCCGACTACCGGCTGGTCGCCCACCTCGACGAAGCACTGCGCCGGCACGCCACCCTGGCCGGCTCCGACGCGAACACGCCAGTCGTCCTCGACACCTGGGCTCCGCTGCGGTGAGCACCACCATCGGCCAGCGATGGCGTACCGGACGCTGGATTGCCCTTGCACTGGTTGTGATCTCGGCCATCGCGGCGGTCAGTGCGTTTCTCACCGCCCCGCGCCCGGGCGGCCGGATGGATCCGGAGTCGACCGGCCCCGACGGTGCGCACGCCCTCGTCACGCTGCTTCGCGACCGCGGCGTCGACGTCATCGTCGCCCCCACCGTGGCCGAGGTCGAGCAGGCCGCCCGGCCGGACACCCTGCTGCTGGCGGCCGAGACGTACTACACCCGCGGTGAGGATCTGCTCAACCGGTTGGCCGATGTCCCGGGTGACCGGCTGCTGCTGGAACCCACCTCGCGGGTGCGGCAGGCGCTGGCCCCCGATATCCGCATCGATAGCGCCACCATGCTGACCTCCGAGCCCGATTGCGATCTGCGCGAAGCGAACCGAGCCGGGACCGTGCAACTGGGAGCCACCGACACCTACGAGAAGGCACGCGACGTGGACGTGACGCGCTGCTACGGCGGCGCGCTGGTGCGCTATCAGGACGGCGGCCGGACCGTCACGGTCGTCGGCAGTGCGGACTTCATGACCAACGGCGGGTTGCTCCGCGAGGGCAACGCAGCGCTCGCGATGAATTTGGCCGGCGATCGGCCACGGCTCATCTGGTACGCACCGCAAAAGCCCGAAGGCGACGGAGCGGCGGGCTCATCGCTGACGGACCTGATGCCCGACGCAGTCAGCTGGCTGGTGCTGCAACTGTGCCTCGTGGTGGTGCTGCTGGCGGTGTGGCAGGGCCGCCGGTTGGGGCCGCTGGTCGCCGAGAAGCTCCCGGTGGTGGTGCGCGCCTCGGAGACGGTTGAGGGCCGGGCCCGGCTCTACCGGTCTCGCCGAGCCCGCGGCCAGGCCGCCGAGGCCTTGCGCACCGCAACGTTGCAGCGGCTTGCACCGCGACTCGGCCTGGGTCCCAACGCCTCTCCCGCCGCGGTGACATCTGCGGTGGCGCAGCGCTATTCCGGAGATCCGAACACCGTGCAGCATCTGCTGTTCGGCCCGCCACCGTCGACCGATTCCGATCTGCTTCATCTTGCCCATGCACTTGACGACATCGAAAGGCAGGTCACGACGTCGTGACGAACTACGCCCCACCTCCCGCCCCCACTGCCGAGCACGACGCCGCCCGCGCCGCCCTGCTCGCCCTGCGCGGTGAGCTCGCCAAGGCCGTCGTCGGTCAGGACGCCGTGGTGAGCGGGCTGGTGATCGCGCTGCTGTGCCGCGGACATGTTCTCCTGGAAGGCGTTCCGGGCGTTGCGAAGACGCTGCTTGTGCGTGCGCTGTCCGCCGCGCTGCAACTGGACTTCAAACGGGTGCAGTTCACGCCCGACCTGATGCCTGGCGATGTCACCGGCTCACTGGTCTACGACGCGAAGACAGCGGCGTTCGTCTTCCACGAAGGACCGGTGTTCACCAACCTCATGCTCGCCGACGAGATCAACCGCACCCCGCCGAAAACGCAAGCGGCGCTGCTCGAGGCGATGGAAGAACGCCAGGTCAGCGTCGACGGTCAGCCACGTCCACTGCCGGACCCGTTCATCGTGGCCGCCACCCAGAACCCGATCGAGTACGAGGGCACCTATCAGCTTCCCGAGGCACAGCTCGACCGGTTCCTACTGAAGTTGAACGTTCCGCTGCCGCCGCGCGATCAGGAAATCGCGATCCTGGCCCGGCACGCGAACGGTTTCGATCCGCGCGACCTGAGCACCATCCGTCCCGTCGCCGGTGCCGCTGAGCTGGCCGCGGGCCGCGAGGCGGTGAAGCGGGTCCTGATCGCCGACGAGGTGCTGGCCTATATCGTCGACATCGTCCACGCGACAAGGAATTCGCCGTCTCTTCAACTCGGGGTCTCACCCCGTGGCGCCACCGCACTGTTGAGCACGGCACGGTCGTGGGCGTGGTTGTCCGGCCGCGGTTACGTCACCCCGGACGACGTCAAGGCCATGGCCCGGCCGACCTTGCGCCACCGCATCGCGCTGCGCCCGGAAGCCGAGCTCGAAGGGGCCACCCCCGATGGTGTGCTCGACGGCATCCTGGCCGCGGTGCCGGTGCCGCGCTAGTGATCCTCACCGGACGCGCCGGCCTGATCGCTCTCGCAGGCGCGCTGCCGATCGCCGTATCGCCCTGGCCGGCAACGACGTTCGTTGTTGTCCTCCTGCTGCTGCTGGCTGCCGTGGCCGCCGACGTTGTGCTGGCCGGAAGCCCGCGGGCACTGGAATTGACCCGCGCGCCGGACACCTCGGCACGGTTGGGGCAGTCGGTGGACGCCGTTGTGTACGTCCGGAACACCGGCTCACGCCGGTTCCGGGGTGCGCTGCGCGATGCGTGGCCACCCAGCGCCTGCGCCGAACCGCGCTCCCACTCGTTGGCAGTGCGGGCCGCTGAAAGCGAAACCATCACAACGACATTGCGGCCGGTGCGCCGCGGCGATCTGCGCTCGGAGGTCGTCACGGTCCGGTCGATCGGACCGCTGGGGGTGGCTGGTCGGCAGCGGTCCCATCCGGTCGCCGGACAGGTGCGCATCCTGCCGCCGTTCCTGTCGCGTAAACATCTGCCGTCCCGGCTTGCCCGGCTGCGGGAGATCGACGGGCTGCTGCCCGTGCTGATCCGCGGTCAGGGCACCGAATTCGATTCGCTACGCGAGTACGTCGTCGGTGATGACGTCCGCTCGATCGACTGGCGCGCCACTGCCCGCCGCGCCGATGTGGTGGTCCGCACGTGGCGGCCCGAGCGCGATCGGCGGGTCGTGATCGTGCTCGACACCGGGCGCACGTCGGCGGGGCGGGTGGGCGTCGATCCCACCGCGCGTGACCCGGGCGGCTGGCCACGGCTGGACTGGTCGATGGATGCGGCACTGTTGCTGGGCGCCCTGGCGTCTCGGGCCGGCGACCATGTCGACTTCCTCGCCCACGACCGGCTCACCCGCGCCGCGGTTTTCGGCGCATCCCGGACCGAGCTGCTGGCCCACCTGGTGGAAGCGATGGCTCCGCTTGAACCGGCCCTGATCGAATCGGATGCCTCGGCGATGGTGGCCGCCGTGCAACGCCGGGTGCGCCGCCGAGCGCTGGTGGTGCTGCTGACCGACCTGAACTCCTCGGCCCTCGACGAGGGCCTGCTGCCGGTGCTGCCACGATTGTCAGCCAAACACCAGGTCATCGTCGCTGCCGTGGCCGATCCCCGGGTTGACGAGCTGGCCGCGGGCCGCGCCGACGCCGCCCAGGTCTACGACGCGGCGGCCGCCGAGCGGGCCCGCAACGACCGGCGCAGCATCGCCAGTCGGCTACGGCACACCGGGGTCGAAGTGGTCGACGCGGCCCCGGAAGACCTCGCACCCGCGCTCGCCGATCGCTACCTGTCGATGAAGGCCACGGGCCGCCTGTAGTTCAGCCTGTCGGCACCACGTCGGGGGCGTCCTCGACGTCACCGGTCTCTCCGGCGCGGATGGCCTTGCGGCCGAAGTAGATGACGTACGCCAGGAACCCGACCTCGGCGGCCACCCCGATGCCGATGCGGATGAATGTCGGCAGCGGCGCCGGCGTCACCAACGCCTCGATCAGGCCGGACACCAGCAGCACACCGGCGAGCCCGACCGCTGCCGCAACCACCGCCCGACCCTGTTCGGCCAACACCTGACCGCGCGGGCGGTCGCCGGGGGAGATCACCGTCCAGCCCAGCCGCATGCCGACCGCACCGGCCAGGAACACCGCGGTCAGCTCCAGCAGTCCGTGCGGCACGAGGAATCCGAACAAGACGTCGGCCTTGTCGGCGTGGATCATCAGGCCGCCGACGACACCCAGGTTGGCCGCGTTCTGGAACAGCACCCAGGGGATCGGGATGCCCAGCAGGATCGCGAACGCGATGCATTGTGCGGCCACCCACGAGTTGTTCACCCACACCCGCAGCGCGAATGAGCCGGCCGGGTTCTCGCTGTAGTACGAGGCAAAGTCGTGGTTAATCAGATGCTCGATCTCCTGCGGCGTGCTCAGCGCGGACTGCACTTCCTGGCTGCCGCCCACCCAGATCCCGATCACCACGGCAACGGCAAAGAACGCGACCGCCGTCGCCAGCCACCAGCGCCAGGCCCGGTACGCCACCACCGGGAACGACACCATCCAGAACCGGGCGAACTCATGCCACATCGGCGCGTGAGCACCGGTGACAGCGGCGCGGGCCCGGGCCACCAGGCTGGACAGCCGGCCCACCAATACCGAGTCCGACGAAGCCGAGCGCACCATCGACAGGTGGGTCGAGACCCGCTGGTAGAGCTCGACGAGTTCGTCCACCTCTTCCCCGGAGAGGCGACGGCGCCGCTTGACCAGCTGCTCGAGCCGAGTCCACGTCTGCTGGTGTGCCAGCACGAAGGCGTCGACGTCCACCCGGCCGACACTAGTACCGTGGACCGTTATGGTGCCCGAGACTGTGGTGACCGGCGACGCCGTCGTCCTCGACGTCCAGATCGCCCAGCTTCCGGTGCGGGCTGTCGGCGCGCTGATCGACTTGACGATCATCATGGTCGGCTACATCATCGGTGTGCTGTTGTGGGCGGCCACCATCACCCAGTTCGACGAGGCGCTATCCGCCGCGGTTCTGATCATCTTCACGTTGCTGACCCTGATCGGCTACCCCGTCGTCTTCGAAACCGCCACGCGGGGAAGAACACTCGGCAAGATCGCGATGGGCCTTCGGGTGGTGTCCGACGACGGTGGACCAGAACGCTTCCGCCAGGCTCTGTTTCGCTCCCTGGCCGGCTTCGTGGAGATCTGGATGTTCATGTGCGGCCCCGCGGTGATCTGCAGCTTGATCTCACCGCGCGGTAAACGCATCGGCGACGTCTTCGCCGGCACGGTCGTGATCAGTGAAAGGGGCCCGAAGCTGCCGCCCCCGCCGGTGATGCCACCGACCCTGGCGTGGTGGGCGTCATCGCTCGAGCTCTCGGCGCTGGGGCCCGATCAGGCTGAGCTGGCTCGCCAATTCCTCGCTCGGGCACCGGAATTGACCCCTGCTGTTCGTGAGGATATGGCGTACCGCATCGCGATCGACGTGACGAGCCGGATTTCCCCGCCGCCGCCACCTGGCGTCCCGCCGCAGTACATCCTGGCCGCGGTGCTCGCCGAGCGGCACCGCCGCGAGCTGGTCCGGCTGCGCCCGTCCGGACCGCCGCCGCCGTATCCACCCGCGCCACCCTCGTATCCGGTTGGGCCGCCCTCGTATCCGGGCGCCGCGCCGCCCGCGCCGCCGCCGACCCCGCCCCGATCCGATGGGTTCGTGCCGCCGAGCTAGCGCAATCGGGCGCCGATCACCATGAGCGCCGATCCGATCAGCGAGGTAATTGTCCGCACGTGGTTCCAGAGCGTCCAGCTCCGGTAGTAGTCCGGCCACGGCAACGACCCGGCGAGGCGGTCGTTGAGCGGCACGTTGAACGCGATCGTGACGACGATTGGCACCAACGCCAGCACCGCACCCGCCAAGATCCAGCCACTGCCTGGATGTGACAGTCGCGTCGCCGCGGCGATGCCGACCACGAGAGCGATCAATGCGGACCCGAAAAACAGGCCCAAGAACGGCGCATTGCCTTGGGCTTCGGCGTTGATACCGCGCATCGCGGTGGCGGCGGCGTGCGGGCCGGTGCGGTCGAGTCCACGCATCACAAACGTGGAGAAGGCGTAGAACAGCCCGCCGACCGCGGCCGCGGAGATTGCGGCGACAGTGGCCAGGACGACCACGGGAGAATTCGACATAGTGCCAGTAGACCGGGGCACCGGGAGACTGAAAATAGCTCACAGTCCCATACGCATACTCAATCGTCTCATTTAGGCTGCACCGGTGGACGCGTTGGTGGGGCTTCTCGACGGCGTGCGTGCGCATGGCGCGTTCGTGCTGCGCATGGTGCTCGATCCGCCGTGGTCGATGCGCATCCAGGACCAGGCGCCATTGACGGTCATCTGCATGACCGATGGGGGCGCCGTTTTGTCACCCGATCACGGCGCACCGATCCGGCTGCATGCCGGCGACGTGGCGCTGACCCGCGGCACCGAGAACTACGTGCTCGCCGACGCCGTGACCACCGCTGCGCAGGTTGTCATCCATCCGGGTCAGCGGTGCACGACCCTGACCGGCGAGGACCTGAAATTCGCGATGGCGCTGGGGGTGCGGACATGGGGCAACAGCGCAACCGGCGCCACGCGTGCGGTTGTCGGCGCCTATGAAGGCCGCAGCGCGGTGAGCGCTCGGCTGATTGGCGCGCTGCCCGATGTCGCGGTGCTGCGGGCGGCTGATTGGGATAGCGGGCTGCCGCAGTCACTGGCGGCTGAGGCGGCGCACGACGGCCCTGGCCAGGAAGCGTTTCTGGATCGGTTGCTCGATCTGATGCTGCTCGACTTTCTGCGGACCTGGTTCGCTCGACCTAATTCCGCCCCGGCATGGTGGACCGCCGAGTCCGATGAGCTTGTGGGGCCGGCCCTTCGGCTGATGTACAACAATCCGGCTCATCCATGGACCGTCGCAAAAATTGCTGCCGCGGTTGGCAGTTCGCGTGCGTCATTCGCCAGACGATTCACCGATCTGGTCGGCGAGCCGCCGATCGCATTCCTGACTTCGTGGCGTCTGGCCTTGGCCGCGGATCTCCTGGAATCGTCGGACGTCACCATCGGGTCGGTCGCGCGCCGCGTCGGTTACAGCACGCCGTTCGCGCTGAGCGCCGCCTTCAAACGGGCCAATGGGTTCAGCCCGGCCACTTTCCGGGCTAGGAGAAGGTAGCGGCAAGAATCGCGATGTCGATGAGGATCAGCACCCACGCGATGACGGGAACCACCCACCCGCGCGGATGTCTCGCGGTGAAGATGGTGACGAGGATCGCCAGCACCGCGATGGCCGGCGCGCCGTAGGTGAGCAGGCCGTAGACGAAGCCGCTCGGCTTCGGACAGTTCGGGTTGCTGCATGCGGCGGTACCCATCACTGCGCCCATGGCGAACAATTGCACGGCCGCCGCACCCAGGATGGTGGACAGCGCCAGCAGCCAGTTGATCCACAGCCGAGTTCGCGGCGCCTTTTCGGGGTGAGTCTCGATGGCGTTCGATGCGGTCATAGACCTCGGCTACCCCAAGCGGGCAACCGGCACACGTTTGTCGCATCAGGCCGGCTGAGCGCGGTGCCGTCCCGCCGCCACCACGCTTGCAATCGAGGTAACCCCGATGGTCAGCAGGGCGCCGAGCATCAGCGCCGAAGGTTCGCCTGCAGACAGCAGATGGTTCTGGGTGCCGAGGGTGGCCGCGGCCACCGGAACCCCGAGCTGGGCCGCGGCGAGCGCCGCGAGTGCCAGGGGCTGGCCGGTCAGCCGCCCGACACAGTGTGCGAGCACCGCGCCGACGCCCAGTCCGATGCCCAGCAGGATGTAGCCGGGGTGGTCGCCGAGTTCACGCACCTGCAGCGAGGCGCCGAGCCAGACGAAGAACAGCGGGCCGAAGAGGCCTTCGGTGATGCCGAACAGCTGACGGGCCAGGCGTCGTGGTTCGCCCGCCGCCTTGACCGCCAGACCGAGCGCAAAGCCGGCCAACATGATCGACACGTGCATGGTGAGCGCGAGGGTGGCCAGGGTGAATAGCGCGATCAGGCTGATCCGTAACTCGAGCGCGAAGTTGTTGTCCTCGGAATAATGATGCAACCGCTTGCGCCAACCACGTCGGTCGGACACCCACAAGCCGATGAAGAGGACGCCCGCGCAGAGCGCGATCAGCACCGCTCCGATCGCGGCGGTCAGCGCACGGTCCGGATCGATCACCAACGGCAGCAACACGATCGACGTCGCGTCGGCGATCGCGATCTGTGCGGTGACGGCCTGGACCGGGGCGCCGTCAAGCCCGAGGGCCTGGATGACCGGTAGGGCCAGCGCCGCCGACGACGACGCCATCAGCACCGCGTATACCGCGGCGTGACCAGTGTGAAAGACCGTCGCCAATCCGACGCCGATCGCGGTCGCGACGGCACCGACGAGGACGGCCCGGAGAGCCGCCGTGGGAACAGAGGCGCGCAGGGTGACGTCGCGAATAGGCACGTGAGTACCCACGACGAACATCACCAGGGCGAAACCGATGTCAGCGAGCAGGCTGAAGGTCTTGTCGCCGGGGTCGACGATGCCGAAACCTGTTCTGCCGATGAGTAATCCCACCGCCAGCTCGCCGATGACGACCGGAATGCGCAACCTCGGCACCGATGCGAGAAGCGGTCCGGCCATGCCGACCACCACGACCAACGCAAGGGTGGAGAAGCCGAAGCTCACGCCTGGTGCACCCACGACACGAGGCGGCACGGGATGGTGGTGTTCTCGTCGGTGAGGAAGCTGGCGCACACGCGGTGATAGCCGTCGGCGATCTGCATCGCATCGGCCGGCGTGCCGCGCACCAGCAGTATGGGGGATAGTTTCCTGCCCGCTTCGATCTTGGCGAGGTCAGACTTCACATGCGGATTGTCCACCGGCAGCAGGGTCAGTCGCGCGGCCCGCAAGATGTCTTTGGCCTTGCGGTACACCGGTTTCACCGACCGAAGTGCGTCCACCGTCGCTTTCACGGTGCCCTCTTCGGCGAGCATGCTCAGATAGTCCGCCGCCGCGTCATAATCGTGGTCTTCCGGGTCATCCAACCATTTCACCGCCATGGTGAGGTGAGGGTACTCGCACCGCCTACAGGTCAAAGCGTTTCAAGAGGACGAACAGCGGATCGTCAGCGTCCCGGCGCCCGCGGGGGCCGGGCTGTTCGGGAGCGGCGAACACGTCGGGCCGGGTCCACTCCCGCACCGCCCAGCGTTCGGCAATCGCCCACCGGCCGCGCCGCCGTTCCATCAGGTCGACGTAGCGAGCACCGGTGGTGAAGTTGGCGCGCTGGTCTGTACCGGGCTTGCCCCAATGCGTTGCCATCAAGTAGGTCTCGCTGATCGCGACGTCGTCACCGGCAAAATCGACGTGATGATTGCCGATCAGATGCATTGTTCCAGCAAGGTATTCGAGACTCTTGCGCACCCAGGCCACGTATTCGTCGACCGTCCCGTCGAAGCCGGTGTGGTGGTCGATGCCGTCGGGGTGATAGGCCTGCCGAACCAGATCGAAGTCGAGGCGGTCGATACCGCGGCAATAAAGGGTGACGACGTCACGGATCGCATGGATATCAGCCGACCGGTCAGACACCGTATCCCCCGTCCACGTCCAGTTTCTGGCCGCTGATGAACCCGGCACGCGACGAGGCCAGGAAGCACACCGCCTCGGCGACATCGGCGGCATTGCCGAAGCGCCCCAGGGGGGTGTTGCGCCGGGCGGCATCGAGCGCCTTCTCGTCGAGCTCGCCGTCGGCGATCAGCCGCTGCGCGTTGCCGTCGACCAGCATGCCGGGGCCGACACAGTTTGCGCGCACCCCGAATCGGCCCTCCTCGGCGGCGATGCCGCGGACCAGTGCCTCGATGGCGGCCTTCGGGGCGACCGACAGTCCGTCGCGGACGGCGAAGCGCCGGGTGGCGGCGGTGGTGACGACCACCAGACTGCCGTGCGAGTCGCGCAGGTGCGGCAAGGTCGCGGCAACGACGTGGAAGAAGCCGCCGGTGTCGGTGTTCAGCTGCTGATCGAAACGGTCCGGTTCGACGGCGCTGAGGTGTCGCATGGGCACGTGAGCGCCGGCGGCATGGACAACGGTGTGCACACCACCGTCCTTCGCGAACACATCGACGACACGACGGACCGCTGCGGCATCGGTGATGTCGAGTTGTTCAGCCGTGATATCGGCGGCGCTGAGTTCGGCTGCCTTGCTTGCATTGCCGTGGTAGGTGAAACCGACCCGCGCGCCACGCTCTGCCAGCATGCGCACGATCTCGGCACCGATCCCGCCGGTACCGCCGATGACGATCGCCGTGCCGGGCAGCGCGCTGAAGTCGCCCATGGGGTTCATGGTCTCAACAGCCGCGGCCCGGCGGGCGCGGTGTACCGCTACGCGGGAATCCAGTTGCCGTGGAAGCCGTATGGCACCCGCCGGGGTAGTTCGATGCGCGCGACCGGCTTACCCGCGAAATCGGAGGCATCCAGGATCACCAGATCACTTCCGTTGCGCGCGGCGTCATAGACATAACCGACATACCAGCCGTTGCTCTCGTCGGCCGGCCCTGACCTCGACGGGACGAAGACCGCCTCCCCCGGGCCGCCCGGCACCAGGCCGGTGCCGAAGCGGTGCTCGACAGCGCTGCCGTCGGTCAGGTCGTGGCGCACCAGACTGGCGTCGCCGACGGAAACCGAGTAACGGGCGGGCAGGCCGGCCAGCCGGTCATCGATCCGTGGGAACTCCACCGCGCGGTCGTCGAGCTGACGCTCGCTGACCGCACCACTTTGCAGATCGAGCGTCCAGCTCCACATCACCGCGTTGGCATCGAACCCGCCGTTGTCCCGCCACAGTTCGGCGTAGCGGACAGCCTGCAGCACAATGGATTTCCCGTCAGCAGTCTCATGGGCATTGGCGACATGGAAGACGTAACAAGGATCGATGTCGAACCAACGGATCTCACCGAACGGATCGTCGCGGCGCAGTACACCCAGCCGGGCACCATAGTCGTCGTCCCAGCGGTAGGGCATGTCGCCCTCGCCGCGCATCGCGATGTCGAGATTGAACACGATCGGCAGATCCATGAAGATCACGTGCTCCGCGGTCAGCGCGAAGTCGTGCATCATGGTGTGCGCCTTGACATCCAGCGGACGGTTGATGGTCAGCTCGCCGCTGGCGTCAGCTCGGTGGTAGGTCACGTACGGCTCGAAGATGCTGCCGTATCCGAAAAAGTGCAGTTCTCCGGTTGTCGGGCAGATCTTGGGGTGCGCGGTCATCGAGTTCTGCAGCTTGCCGCCAAAGTCGTAGCAGCCCACCGTCTCGAGTTCATTGGTGATCTCGTACGGGAACGACGACTCCACCAACGCCAGCGTCTTGCCGGCGTGGTTGACGACGTGGGTGTTGGCGACAGCGGCGCGAAGGTCGCGGGTGCCGTCCTCGCGGTAGAGCGGGAATGGGTCCACGAAACTGTCGGTGCGCACCCAGCGGTTGCGGTACCACTGGGCCGCGCCACCCTCGATGCGGACGCCGTGGATCATCCCGTCGCCGGTGAACCAGTGACTGTTGGGCTGCCGCGGATTCGGGCCGTTGCGCAGGTACCAGCCGTCGAGTTCGGGTGGAATGGCGCCCTCGACGGGCAGGTGAGTCTCGGTCAATTCGTCCGGCACCGGCGCGTAGTTGCCGCGCTGAAAGAACTGCCCCTCGGCGGGCAAGTTGGCTGTTTCCGTCATGCCGACAACTTTGACAGTCCACTGATGACATGTCAATGGTGAACTGTTAGATAGTCCACAATTGACATGTCGAGCTCTACGATGAATCCGTGAGCCTTCGGTACGCAGCACTGGGCCTCCTCGCCCAGCAACCCGGCAGCGGGTACGACCTGCTCAAACGTTTCGACGTGTCGATGGCCAACGTCTGGCCCGCGACCCAGAGCCAGCTCTACGGTGAACTCAACAAGCTGGCCAACGCGGGCCTCATCGAGGTCACCGACGTCGGCCCCCGTGGCCGCAAGGAATACCGCGTCACCGAGGCCGGCCGTCGGGATCTGCTGCGCTGGATGACCAATCCCCAGGACGATCCGCCCTACCGCAGCGCCGAACTGCTGCGGGTGTTCCTGCTCAGCGAGATGACGTCCGAGCAGGCCCGGGCCTACATGCTCTCGGTCGCCGAACACGCCGAAGCCGAGCTCACACGCTACGAACAGGTGCGCGATTCCATGGACTGGGGCGACGGCGACGTGGGGTTTTACGGGCGCGCGGCCCTGGAATTCGGCCTGCGGATCGAGGCCATGGAAGCCGAGTGGGCCCGCTGGGTGGTCCAGGAGATCGATCAAAGATCCTTCTGAACGTTGCATCGCGATAGTTTCCGATATATCGTCAACGTATCGGAGACGCATTCGGCGTTTCCTGACCAGAAACGAGAACTTCCATGAACACCCCATTTCCCCAGTTCGGAGGCCCTCAGATGGGCCGTCCCAGCTTTGGTCCCGGCTTCGGCCCGGGTTTCGGTTTCGCCCCCGCAGGGCGAGGCCATCGACACGACCGGCATGGCCGTCGCGAGCTCCGCGAGCAGTTGCGTGAGCAGTTCCGCGAGCACGGTGGTCGCCACGACGGTCCGCCCTTCGGCCCGCGCGGCGGCTTCGGCCCCGGCTTCGGCCCGGACTTCGGTCCCGGCTTCGGCTTCGGCCCCGGCGGACGCGGTCGTCGCGGTCACGGCCGCGGACGCGGTCGTCGCGGTGACGTGCGAACCGCAATCCTCAAGTTGCTTGCGGAGCGACCGATGCACGGCTACGAGATGATCCAGGAAATCGCCGAGCGCAGCCAGGATCTGTGGAAGCCGAGCCCCGGCTCGGTCTACCCGACCCTACAACTGTTGGTCGATGAAGGACTGATCGTCTCCGGCGAATCCGAAGGCAGCAAGAAGCTCTTCGAGTTGACCGACGAAGGTCGCGCGGCAGCCGAGAAGATCGAGACCGCGCCGTGGGACGAGATCACCGAGGGCGCCGACCCCGGCCAGGTCAACATCCGTGCCGCCGTGGGCCAGTTGTTCGGCGCCGTACGGCAAGCGGCGTTCGCCGCCAACCCCGAACAGCAGCAGCGCATCGTCGACATCGTCAACAATGCGCGCCGGGAGATCTACCAGATCCTCGGCGAGTCGGAGTAAGACCCAACCGGGCGCGGTTTCGTTCGTCCAGCGAACGAAACCGCGCCCGATTCACGAGACGTCGACCCAGTCCAGCGTGCGCTGCACGGCCTTACGCCATCCGGCGTAGCCAGCTTCGCGCTGGTCGTCATCCCACGCCGGCGACCAGCGCCGGTCCTCCCGCCAATTGGCCCGCAGGTCATCGGGATCCGCCCAGAAACCCACCGCCAGTCCGGCCGCATACGCCGCGCCCAACGCGGTCGTCTCGGCAACCACCGGCCGCACCACGTCCACCCCGAGCACATCGGCCTGGATCTGCATGCACAGCTCGTTTTGCGTGACGCCGCCGTCGACCTTCAAAACCTCAAGGTGCACACCGGAATCGGCTTCCATCGCGTCGACCACGTCGCGGCTCTGGTAGCAGATCGCCTCCAGCGTCGCGCGGGCGACGTGCGCGTTGGAGTTGTAGCGGGAAAGCCCCACGATGGCCCCGCGCGCATCGGAGCGCCAATACGGCGCGAACAGACCCGAAAACGCCGGCACGAAGTACACACCGCCGTTGTCGTCGACCTGCCGGGCCAGTGTCTCGCTCTGCGACGCACCACTGATGATGCCCAGCTGATCGCGCAGCCACTGCACCGCCGAGCCCGTCACCGCGATCGAACCCTCAAGAGCATAAACGGGTTTCGCGTCTCCCCCAGCTCTGGGCGCGAACTGATAGCACACCGTCGTCAGCAGTCCGTTCTCGCTGCGCACGATCTTCTCGCCGGTGTTGAGCAGCAGGAAGTTTCCGGTGCCGTAGGTGTTCTTCGCCTCGCCCGGACTCAAGCACACCTGCCCCACCATCGCCGCCTGCTGGTCGCCGAGGATGCCGGTCAACGGCACCTCACCGCCCAGCGGGCCGCCGGACAGCGTCACCCCGTACGGTTCCGGTGACGACGACGGCCGGATCTCGGGCAGCATCGCACGCGGAACCCCGAAGAGCGACAACAGTTCGTCGTCCCAGTCCAGGGTTTCCAGGTTCATCAGCATGGTGCGGCTGGCGTTCGTCACATCGGTGACGTGTACGCCACCGTGCGCTCCCCCGGTCAGATTCCACAGCACCCAGGTGTCAGGCGTGCCGAACAGCGCATCGCCGCGCTCGGCATCGGCGCGCACCCCGTCGACGTTCTCCAGGATCCACTGCAGCTTGCCGCCGGAGAAATACGTCGCCGGGGGCAGACCTGCCTTGCGCCGGATCACGTCACCGCGCCCGTCCCGATCCAGCGCCGACGCGATCCGATCGGTGCGGGTGTCCTGCCACACGATCGCATTGTGGTACGGGCGCCCAGTCTTGCGATTCCACACCAGCGTGGTCTCTCGCTGATTGGTGATGCCCAACGCGGCCAGGTCGCCAATGCTCAGGTTCGTCTTGTTTAGCGCCGAGACCACCACCGTCTGGGTGCGCTCCCAGATCTCCACGGGGTTGTGCTCAACCCAGCCGGACTGCGGCAGGATCTGCTCGTGCTCGAGCTGGTGCCGGCCTACCTCGGCGCCCTCGTGATCGAAGATCATGCAGCGGGTGCTGGTGGTGCCCTGGTCAATCGAGGCGACAAAGTCAGCCAACGGTGCTCCTGAAGACGTGCGACGCTGCTCGTGCAGCGAACCTTTCGTCCATGATGGCCTACATGGCATCCCAGATCACCGACATCGCCGACATGCCGCGGGGTGGGCCGGACGCCTCCTGGCTGGATCGCCTGCTGGAAACCGACCGCCTCGAGTACCTCGACCGCGACGACGTCGACGACGACGTCAAGCGCGGCATCGTGACCGCACTGGACGTCGTCGGTTCACTGTTCCGCGAGCATGACCGCAATGCCGAACTGGTGCTGCGCGAGGTCGCCGACACCGTCGACCCCACCATCCTCGAACTCGGTGCCGGCCATGGCGTGCTGTCACGCAAGGTGCTCGAGCAGCACCCGACCGCTCACGTGACGGTCTCCGATGTGAACGCCGAATCGGTGGCGGCGATGACTGCCTCTGATCTCGGTAGCCACCCGCGCGCCACGGTGCGCACCATCGACGCGACCGCGATCGACGCGGCCGACGGCGCCTTCGACCTCGCCGTCTTCGCGTTGGCATTTCACCACCTACCGCCGGTACAGGCCGCCCAGGTTCTCGCTGAAGGGACGCGGGTCGCCGCCGAGCTGCTGGTGATCGATCTGCCTCGGATGCCGTCGCTACTCCACATCGGCAAGCTGGCGGCGATGGCGCCGCTGGTGTGGTGGCCGTTCGTCCATGACGGCCTGATCAGTTCGCTGCGCTCGTACAGTCCGTCGGCGCTGCGAGCGCTCGGTGCCCACGCAGGCGTGGCCGTCGACGTCAGCACCAACCCGTTCGACCGGCAGGTTCTTCGGGCCCAGCGGCGTGGTTGACGGTGCCCGAGCTTGCGCAGCTTGGCCTGAACCGGTTCCATCGACCACATGGGCGACGAGGTCACGCACGCCACCTACAGCCGGGCGCATCGGCAGGAATACCGGCGCAAGGTCCAGCGCTGCCTCGACGTGTTCGAAACCATGCTGGCCCAGTCCAGTTTCGAGTTCGACCGCCCGCTGACCGGGATGGAGATCGAGTGCAACCTGGTCACCGATGACTACCAGCCCGCGATGTCCAACCAGGAGGTACTGGAAGCGATTGCGGACCCGGCCTACCAGACCGAATTGGGTGCCTACAACATCGAATTCAATGTTCCGCCGCGGCCGCTGCCCGGGCGCACGGCACTGGAACTGGAAGCCGAGGTCCGCGCCAGCCTGAATGCCGCCGAGACCAAGGCCAACTCCGATAACGCGCATATCGTCATGATCGGGATCCTGCCGACGTTGATGCCGCAGCACCTCACCGGCAGCTGGATGAGCCCGTCGCTGCGCTATCAGGCGCTCAACGACTCGATCTTCACCGCCCGCGGCGAGGACATCCTCATCGACATCACCGGCCCCGAGCGGCTCAGCTTGCATGCGGAGTCGATCGCGCCCGAATCCGCCTGCACCAGTATGCAATTGCATCTGCAGGTGTCGCCGGCCGACTTCGCCGCCAACTGGAACGCAGCTCAGGTGCTGGCCGGCCCCCAGCTGGCCATCGGCGCCAACTCGCCCTATTTTTTCGGCCACCAGTTGTGGGCCGAGACGCGCATCGAATTGTTCGCCCAAGCCACCGACACCCGGCCCGACGAGCTCAAGGCTCAGGGTGTGCGTCCGCGGGTGTGGTTCGGGGAACGCTGGATCACCTCGATCTTCGACCTCTTCGAAGAGAACGTCCGCTACTTCCCCTCCCTGCTGCCCGAATTATCCGACGAGGACCCGGTCGCCGAGCTGGCCGCCGGGCGCACCCCGCGGCTACCCGAGCTGCGGCTGCACAACGGCACGGTGTACCGCTGGAACCGACCGGTCTACGACGTCGTGAACGGCCGCCCCCATCTGCGCGTGGAAAATCGAGTGCTGCCGGCCGGGCCGACGGTCGTCGACATGATGGCCAACTCAGCGTTCTACTACGGCGCGCTGCGGATCCTGTCCGAAGAGGACCGTCCGCTCTGGACAAAGATGAGTTTCGCTGCGGCACATGACAATTTCATCGAAGCCGCCCGGCACGGCATGGACGCCCGACTGTACTGGCCCGGGTTGGGTGAAATAACTCCCGACGAGTTGGTGCTGCGGACCCTGCTGCCCATGGCCGACGAGGGCCTGCGCCGCTGGGGCGTGGCAACGGAGGTGCGTGAGCGCTATCTCGGCGTGATCGAGGGCCGCGCGAAGACCGGCCGCAACGGGTCGGTGTGGCAAGTGGCGACCGTGCAGGCGTTGCAGCGCCGTGGCATGGCACGGCCACAGGCGCTGGCCGAGATGCTGCGCCGCTACTGCGGCCTGATGCACAGCAACGAACCGGTGCACACCTGGGAGATCACGACATGACGGTCCGTGCCCGCCCGACGCGGTGACGACACACTTCGTGATCGATGACAGGGGCCGGTTGACGACGCCGGCCCTCTTGCTCACCGCCCACAAGGACGACTGATCGCCGTCGGCTCCGAGCAGCCGATGCGGCTGATCGCTCAAACCAAATCTGTGAATTGCGCTAGGGAATGCCGCGTTCGGGCCCTGAGTACTTCCGCAGCCGAAGCGGCCGTTCGCATCATCGGCCATGGACCTACTACGAACCCGTTACGGACAACTCCGGCGAGGCCGGGGGCTCGAGCGTGTCGAAGCCGCGCTCGCCGTACTCGACCTACCCGAGGCTGCGTTCAAGACCTGCCCGTGGCAACCCCGGGAACTCATCGAGACAGGTCTCAAGCAGTGGCTGCGCTGCTGCGCGGTGGCTCTCGGGGACCGGCGAATGATCGGGATGCCCTCGCGTGCGGTCGACGAAGCATGGCATGGATTCATTCTCTGCACCGCAATGTATTCCACGTTCTGCGATAAGGCGTACGGCACATACCTGCACCACCATCCCGAGGGTGCGGCACCGCTCGGCACACCCGGAGCAACCGATTCCATCGGTGAGCAACTCGGCCGAACGGTCGTCGCATGGTCGTTGGTCGCCAGGCCCGAGGAGCGCTGCGTCCTTTGGGATCTCGACACCCGAGCTGCGGTGGAGTACCCCTGGGGCATCGACCAAGCGCGGGTCACGGCGATCGAAACCGCTGTCGCCAATCTGAGTATTGGGCAAGGTAATGCTCTGCAGCGCAACGAATCTCTTGTCAGAGTCTGATCTTCCATTCACCGTAGGCGCATCACCAAGAAAGGGTCGACATCATGAACGAGACAGTTGTCATCACAGGTGTGTTGTCGTTGGTTCTCACAGTAGCCGCAGCAGGTGCGGTGATCGTGGTTACCGCAGCGATCCGCGCGGCCCGTCGCCGCAGCACAAGCATCCAGGACCGAGGCCGGCGCGCGATCACCGAACTCGGCATGGACCGCAGGCGCCGCCAGGTGTGGGGTGCCGCGTCGCTGGGGGCCATCGCCGCCGGTGCGGAATCCAGTTGCGGCGCCGGAGGTGCCGGCGGCGGCTGCGGAGGAGGCGGCGGTTGCGGAGGTGGCGGTTGCGGCGGCGGTGGTTGCGGCGGGTGACGACCATGGGCATCAGGTGAATCTGTGAAATGTGCAAGGAATGGCCGTCAATCCCACGAAACAGCTTCCCGGCGGGCGACCGTCGCCACATGATGAACGGCACTGACATGCAATGGAGGGGGACGACTATCGTGCGACCGGAACTCCCGACGAAGTCCGTGGCCAGCAACGTGATTCGAGGATCACTGGGCAACCTGATCGAGTGGTACGACTGGTATGCCTACGCCGCCTTCAGCGTGTATTTCGCGAGCGTCTTCTTTCCTTCCGGTAACCAGACCGCTCAGCTGCTGAACACCGCGGGCATCTTCGCGGTCGGCTTTCTGGTCCGGCCATTGGGCGGGTGGGTCTTCGGCCGATATGCCGACCGTTTCGGCCGCCGCGCAGCCCTGACCCTATCGGTGTTGCTGATGGGTGCGGGCTCGCTGGGAATCGCGGTGTTGCCGGGTTACGCGCAGATCGGCGACCTGGCCCCGATCCTCCTGGTCGTCGCGCGCCTGCTGCAGGGGCTGTCGCTGGGCGGTGAGTACGGCACCTCTGCGACGTATCTCAGCGAAGTCGCCTCCCCGCACCGGCGCGGCTTCTACTCGTCGTTTCAATATGTGACGCTCACCAGTGGTCAGCTGCTGGCGCTGGGTGTGCAGATCGTCCTTCAACAACTGTTGACCTCGGCGCAGCTGCACGCCTGGGGCTGGCGGATCGCCTTCGTCGTCGGCGCAGCGGCCGCACTGACGGTCATGTGGTTGCGCCGCTCGATGGACGAGTCGGCCAACTTCACCCTGGCCGCGCAGGAGTACACCGAGCGCGGCACGCTGCGGCTTCTGCTGCGCTACCCGCGGGAATGCCTGACCGTGGTCGGTCTGACGCTGGGCGGAACGATTGCGTTCTACACGTTCACGACCTACATGCAGAAGTTCATGATCAACACCACCGGCCTGCCGAAGGAACAGGTGACGTGGATCAACTTCGTCGCGCTGATGATCTTCGTCTGCCTGCAGCCGGTGTTCGGCGCGTTCTCCGACCGGGTCGGCCGTCGCCCGCTGCTCATCGCGTTCGCAGTCAGTACCACTCTGTTCACCGTGCCGCTGTTATCGGCGGTCGCCCGCGCCGAGTCGGCCATGACCGCGTTCGTGTTCATGATGGCCGGGCTGGTCATGGTGTCCGGCTACACGTCGATCAACGCGGTGGTGAAGGCGGAGCTGTTCCCGGCCCGCATTCGCGCGCTCGGTGTCGGTCTCCCCTACGCGCTGACGGTCGCCATCTTCGGCGGCACGACCGAGTACGTCGCACTGTGGCTGAAGAACGCCGGCCATGAGGCGTGGTTCTTCTACTACGTCGCCGGGGCCGCCCTGGTCTCGCTGTTGGTGTACGTCTTCATGGGAGAGCCCGCCAAGCGTTCGCAGCTCGAGCACGAGGCGGACGAGCTGCACACCGGCGGCTCGCAGTTCGCCGGTGCCGCGCCGGATTCGGACAAGGACACCTAGCTGCCATGCGCGTGCTGCTGGTCGAGGACGACGAGGGGGTCGCATCGGCACTGGCCGAACTTCTCGGCCAGACCGGTGCGTCAGTCATCCAGACCAGCCGTGGCGCCGATGCTCTGCACCGGGTGAAGGGTTGCGATCTGGTTCTGCTCGATCTGGGGCTGCCCGACATGGACGGCCTCGACGTGCTTCGGACATTGCGACGCGCATCGAGTGTGCCAGTGATCATCATGACCGCCAGGGACAGCGACGGCGCGGTCGTGCTCGGGTTGCGTGCCGGGGCCGACGACTATTTGGTCAAGCCGGTGCGCAAGGCCGTACTGCTGGCGCGGATCGAGGCGGTCATGCGGCGGCTCCGCCGGGTGACCGGTGAGGCGACACCACCCTCCGCCGGACCGATCGTCGCCGGCCCGGTGACCATCGACCGTGAGCGCAGAGAGGTCACGGTCGATGGTGTGCAGCAGGCGTTGACCCGGACGGAATTCCAGATCATCGCCAATCTGGCTGCGCGACAAGGCGAAGCGGTCAGCCGCGAGGTGCTCATGCTCGAGGTGTGGGGCACCGCCGTCGTCGGGCGGTCCCGCTCGCTGGATTTCTTCATCGGACAGATCCGAGCCAAGCTCCCCGGACTTCCCCTGAGAACGGTGCGCGGCTTCGGGTTCCGGTTGGACACCTGAGATGGGGGCGCGGGTCCGGCTGATACTCGTCGTCCTACTGCTGCTCGCGGTGACGGCCCTGGCCGTGCCGCTCGCGCTGAGCCTGGCCGACCGGCGGACCTCCGAGCTGGCGGCCGAACGCGACCGGCAACTGGCGGCGCTGGCCGACGAGGCCGCAGTCGTCGGCGCCCCGCTGCAACAGGTGGTCGAGCGTTACCACGACGTCTACCGCGAGGGCGTGCTCGTCGTCGACGCCGACCAGAAGATCCTCGCCGCCCATGGACTCACCAGTTCGGATCCGGGCGTCAGCAGCGCGTTGGACCACGCCCTGGTCGACGCTCCCACGTCGCCGTGGAGCCGGATCTGGCCGTGGGACAGGCGCGTTGTCCTGGCCACCGCGGGTGTTCGCCGCGACGGTGAATTGATCGGTGCGGTCGTCGCCGCCGTGGACACGTCCGTCGCTGCCCGGGCGATCGCCGTCGCGTGGTTGTGGGTGGTGGTCGGCGCGGTGGTCCTGCTCATGTTGGCGGTCCTGGTGGCTCGTGGCCTCACCCGCTGGGTGCTGCGGCCGGTGACCGGGCTGGAACAGGCGGTCGCGGCGATGACCGAGGGCGTCGCGGGCCCACCGGCCAACGTGGCCGGCCCTCCCGAGTTACGCCACTTCACCGCCGCCTTCAACAGGATGTCGCAGGTGGTTCGCGCCTCACTCGAGCGGCAACGCCGGCTGGTCGCCGACGCGTCCCACCAATTACGGAATCCCCTGGCTGCCGTCCGGTTACGCGCCGACACCCTCGAGGAATCGGTGACGGAATCGGGACAGTCGACGTACGACTCGATGACCGCCGAGCTGGACCGGCTGGAAAACCTGCTGCACCAACTCTTGCGGCTGGCTCGTGCCGAGGAGATCAGCGGTACCCGCAAAGCCGGCCTGTCGTCAGCGGTGACCGACTCGACCGACCTGGCCGACGTGATCGGTGAGCGCCTCACGTTCTGGCAGCCCGTCGCCGACCGCCGAAACCAGCTGTTGCACAACCTGTGTCCCCAGCCCGGGCCGGCCGTCCAGCTCGCGCGCCACGATGTGGAGCAGCTGCTCGACATCGCGATCGACAACGGCCTGCGCTACGCCGGGGAGGGTGCTGCCATCTCGGCTTCGGCAGTGCAGACCGAAGACCGGGTCGAACTCATCGTCAGCGATGACGGGGTGGGCCTGGATGAACCCGAGCGGTCGATGGCTGCCACCCGGTTCTGGCGCGGGCGCCGCGACACCGCGGGAACCGGTCTCGGACTGGCGATCGCCGCCGAGATCACCGCCGGCCACGGCGGCACAATCGGACTGGAGAAGGCACCCGAAGGCGGCCTACTGGTCCGGTTTCGGCTGCCGGCAGCGGACGAGAGCTCGTCATGAGCATCCCCACCATGAGCCGTCGCACCTTCGTCCTCGGGGCGGTGGCGCTGAGCGCCGGGTGCTTGCGGACCGAACCGAGTGGCCGGATCCGGATCGCTGCCGGCGATCCGGGTGGGCTCTATCTGGCGTTCTCCGAACTGCTCGCCACGCGAATCCACCTGCGCTATCCGGGCATTGACGTCGAGGTGGTGCCCACAGCGGGCAGCGTGGAGAATCTCAGGCTGTTGAGATCGGGTCAGGTGGACATGGGGCTTGCGTTGGCCGATGTCGCCGAACGCGATCGCGCCACCAGCCCCGCGTCGACGGCACCGTCGGCGGTTGCCCGAGTCTACGAGAACTATCTGCAGGTCATCGTGCCCGATAACGGCCCGGTGCAACATCTTTCGGATCTCAAGCGCGCGCGCATCTCGATCGGGCCCGACGGGTCCGGCGCCTCGGCTACCAGTCGAGTGCTGATCGCGGCGGCCGATCTCGAAGGCCGGGTGGAGCTGCTGGCCTTCAGGCTTCGGGATGCGCTGGCGAAGCTGGCGGAGAACAGCATCGCCGCGCTGGTGTGGTCCGGTGGTGTTCCCACCCCAGCCATCGCCGAGCTGGACGCTGTACGGCCGTTGCGCATCCTCGACATCAGCGGACAGGCATGGCGGATGAGCGACCTGTCCGGTTATCCGTATGTGCTGCGGCCGGTCCCGACGTGCGGTTACGTTCCGTCGGGGATTCGGTCGATCGGGGTGGCGAACCTGCTGCTGTGTCGCCAGGGCATACCCACCGACCTGGTCAGTGCGACGGTTCAGACGTTGGCGAACGATGCGTCGCACCTGGTGCCGCCCTACATCCGTGGGCTGCAATACCTCGACACCCCGTCGATGATCCAAACCGGTTTCATCCCTTTGCATTCCGGTGCCATCGACGCCTACCGCGAGTTACACGGTTGAACCTCACGCAGAAAGGGCCCGACCACAGCGAGGAACTGTCGCGGCTGGGAGGAGAAGGGCAAGTGTCCGGTGGCGAGCACTTCCAGACGTGACCCCGCGATCGCCCGTTGAGTGGCACGGCCGAGCCGCAGCGGGATCGCCGTGTCGTGCTTTCCCCACACGATGAGCGTCGGCGCGGTGATCTGGGCGGCACGTCCACGCAGATCGGCGTCCGCCGTGGCGAAGCTACGCCACAACGCAGCGGTCATGCCCACCCCATCGGGAGTGCGGGCGCGGGCAATGACCCGCTGCGCCACGGCCGCGTCGTTGTCGCTCTGCACCCACAGGTAGCTGCGGACGAAGCGCGGCAGCACCCGGCGCATCACCGCGGGTGTTCCCAGGAACCGGCAGTAAGCGTTCGGCAGCGGTCCGCCCAGGAAGCCTCCGGTGTCGACCAGCACGAGGCCAGCCACCCGCTCCGGTTGTGTGATGGCAAGCCGGGCCGCGGAGAACCCGCCTACCGAGCTGCCGAGGAAGATCGCAGGCGGGAGATCGAGCGCGGCCACCACATCTTCGAGAACCTCGGCGTAGAGCGCCGCACTCGGCCTCGACGACGGCGCCGGTGATTCACCGTGTCCGGGCCAGTCGACGGCGATCACTCGATAGTTTTCGACCAGAGCGGGTGTGATCGCGTCGAAGTCGTGGCGGTCGTGCAGCGCGGCGTGCAGGAGGACGAGTGCAGGTCCCGTGCCGTCATCGGAATACGCCACCGGGCCTACCCGAGTCGCAAGTGATGGCATGAATCCTCCGTTTCACTGACCGGCCGGTCGGTCAAAATGATGCCAACCTCAGACTCGTGCCACCACAACAGGCCGTCACACGCAAAGTCGCCGCGGCAGCCACCAGATCCAAGCTGATCGACTCGGGGCTGCGGCTCGCGGAGCGAACCGGGCTCACCGGCCTGAGTGTGAACCTCCTGGTCGAGGAGGCGGGTGTGTCAAAGGGCAGCTTCTTCCACCATTTCGGCGATCGGGCAAGCTATCTGTTGGCATTGCATCGCGAGTTCCACGACCGCATCGCCGAGCACATCGACCAGACGATCAACCACCGTCCACCGGGTCGGGAACGGCTTCTGGCCGGCGCCATCGCCTATCTCGATATGTGCCTGGAGCAACGCGGGATTCGCGCACTCCTACTCGAAGCGCGCGCCGAACCTGCTGTGGCGCAAGAGATCACCCGCCGCAATGCCGACTTCGCGCGTAGGTGTGAACCGGACTTCGTCGCGTTGGGGCATCGACATCCGCTGCAGAGCGCGCAGCTGGCGGTCGCCATGACCGCCGAGGCAGCGCTGATCGAGTTGGCGGACGGGTCCGCGGTGAAGTCCGTGCGTGCGGCTCTCGAGGACTTCTTTCACTGAGTTGCTTCAGGTTACGGCGCGCAACGCGGTGACCAGTGTCTCGAGGTCGTCGGCGGTCGCGTCCACGTGCGGTGAGACTCGCAACACCGGAGTCGTCAATTCCATGGGTGCCCGCTCGACCCCGGCCGCGGTCGTCACGATGCCGTACTCGTCGATCAGCCGGGCGCGCACCCGCACCGGGTCGGCACCTTCAGTGGGCTCCAGCGTGGTGATCGCGGTGGGCGCGTCGGCGGGCTCCACCACCCGCCAGCCGGGAATTTCGGAAAGTATCGTGCGCGCCTGTTGGCCGAGTGCAGTTAAGCGCTGCCGAACCTTCTCCGGCCCGGCCGCGAGATGCTGGCCCACCGCGACGGAAAATCCCACCCGCGCAGCAACATTGGCTTCGCCAAGTTCCAGGCACTGCAGCGCCGACATCGCGCCGGCCCACGGCGGGGACTGCAACAAGTCCGCCAGCGCGGGGCGCACCGCGAGCACCCCGACTCCGCGCGGCCCCGCCAGCCACTTGCGCGACGACGAGTAGACGGCGTCGGCATCGACCGCGCAGTCGACGTGGCCCAGCGCCTGGGCAGCATCGACGATCAGCGGAACACCGATCTCCCGGCACACCCGCGCAACCGCGGCGACCGGTTGCACGACACCGCGGTGGCTGGCCACCGCGGTCAGGTGGACCATCGCCGGCGGGGTCTCGACCAGCATCGTGCGGGCCGCATCCGGATCGACCCGCCCGAGGCTGTCGACCGGTAGCGCCTGCCGCGTGAAATCGCGGGCCGCGAACTCCGCGAGGTTGGGGCCGTACTCGCCGGGCAGGCACGCAACCGTGCGCTCCATCGGCCATACGCCCAGCAGCAATTGCAGCGCATTGCCCGAGCCGGTGGTGAAAATGACGTCAGCCGAGGACATTCCGGTCAACGCAGCGATACCGGCGCGTCCGGCGTCGAGCACCGGTGCCGCCGCTTCTGCGGCGATGTAACCGCCGACCTCGGACTCATGGCGGGCGTGCGCGGCTGCGGCATCGATGGCCGCCAGGCTCTGCCGCGAGCATGCTGCGCTGTCGAGATGCACGCCGGCAGCGGGCAGCCGCGCCTCGCGCCAGCTGTCGGCGAGGGCGTCGCGTGCGCTCACTTCACCGCCAGCGACAGCCCGAAGTCACCGGCCGGATCCGTCCACCACTGCGTCCGGCGCAGTCCGGCGCCGGCGAGTTCCTGGGCGACCGCCTCAGGCCGGAACTTGCACGACACCTCGGTGAGCATCTCCTCACCGGCGTCGAAGTCAACCCGCAGGCCCAGGCCTGCCGCGAACACCTGCTGCGCAGTCGTTGCGCGCAGCCACATCTCGATGCGTTCTTCTTCGGTGTTCCAGCGGGCCACGTGCTCGAAGGCGTCGACGTCGAAGTCGGCGTCCAGTTCGCGGTTGACCACGGCCAGCACATTGAGGTTGAAGCGCGCGGTCACGCCGGCGCTGTCGTCATAGGCGCGGACCAAGCGGTCGGAGTCCTTGACGAGATCGGTGCCCAGCAGCAGGCTGTCGCCCGGATCGAGGACGTCGGCAAGCGCCGCGAGGAACTTGGCGCGCGGGCCCGCCGTCAGATTGCCGATCGTGGAGCCGAGGAAGACGAACAATCGCCGGCCGCCGGTGGGGATCTTGGCCAAATGTTCCTCGAAATCGCCACACACCGCGTCGATCTCGAGGTCGGGATATTCACGACCCAACGCGGCGCCCGCCAACTCCAACACCGTCGCGTCGACGTCAAAGGGCACAAAACGCCGCAGTGATCCATGGTCGCGCATGGCGCTCAGCAGCAACCGCGTTTTCTCGGACGTTCCGCTGCCGAGTTCCACCAAGGTGTCAGCGGCGCTGGCCGCGGCGATCGCCGGCGATTGATCTCGCAGGATCTGTGCCTCGGTGCGGGTCGGGTAATACTCCGGCAGCCGGGTGATCTGGTCGAACAGGTCACTACCGACCGCATCGTAGAACCACTTGGGCGGCAATGACTTCGGTGTCTGCGTCAAGCCGTTGAGCACATCGTCGCGCAGCGCCTGGGCGGCGGCGTCAGCGGCCAGGTAGTTCGACAGCGTGAACGTCACGAAGTTCCTTTCATCGGTGTCAGCGTCACCTGTCCCCCGCTGCTCACCTCGACGAGGTGCCGGTCCGGGATGTCTTCCCAATCAGGGTGGTCGTCATAGGGTTCACTCGCCAGCACCACACCATCGTCGCGGCGCAGCACCGACAGCGTATCGCCCCACGTGGTGGCCACGAGCCGAGAGCCGTTGGCCGCCAGGATGTTCAGACGTGCTCCGGGATCCGCGGCGCCGACTTCGACGATTGTGTCGGCCAGGTTATCGAGCCCGCGGTCGAAGATCAGCGCAGCTAGCATCGCACTGTCGACGATCGATTCGGCGGCGGCACTCACCGGCAACACCCCGCGGTCCACGACTCCGTTGTGGGACAGCAGCCAGTTGCCGTCGCTGAACGGCGCTGACGCACTGGCCTCGATCGGCATACCAACCGTCGCCGAACGTACCGCGGCGACAATGCATTTGCTGTGCAAGGCGGGTGAGACCGACGTGAACGACACGTCACCCCACAGCGGGGACGCGCTGCGCCACCGGCGTACTTCGCCGGCCGGCTTGTCCCCCGAGTCGCTTCGCTCCTGCCCCCCAGGGTCGAAGAAGCCCACACCCCATCCGTCGGCGTTGATCAGCCCGTGCTTTTGCCGGCGCGGGGCGTAAGACTGCACTCGCAGTCCGCACGGCGGATCGAGGACCAGCGAGGCGATCGACACCGGTTGACCCAGCCAGCCGAGATGCCGGCACATCAGATGTCCCACGCCAGGCGCACACCGGAGAAGATCTGCCTGCGGATCGGGTGATCCCAATTGCGGAAGCTGGGCCGCAGTGTGTCGGCACCCACCGCCCACGACCCGCCGCGCAGTACTTTGTAGTCTCCGTCGAAGAATGGCTCCGAATAGCGTTGATAGATCATCGGAGTGAAGCCCGGCCACGGCCGCAACGGCGAGGTGGTCCATTCCCACACGTCGCCGAGCATCTGCTCCGCGCCGTAGGCGGATGCCCCGCCCGGGTAGGCACCGACCGGCGCGGGGCGCAGTGCGTACCCGTCCAAATTGGCCCGCTGCGGCGTTGGTGCGTCGGCTCCCCACGGGTAGCGGCGCCGTGCCCCGACCACGGGATCCCACGCGGCCGCCTTCTCCCACTCGACCTCGGTGGGCAACCGGGCACCCGCCCACGCGGCATAGGCCTCGGCTTCGAAAAAAGTCACGTGCTGCACGGGTTCGTCACCAGGAATGGCCTCCACGTGACCGAACCGGGTTCGCGAGCCGTCCGGGTTCCAGAACTGCGGCGCGCTCAGGTCGGCGTGGACCCGATGCTCCCATCCGCGCGGTGACCACCACCGCGGTTGGTTGTAGCCGCCGTCGTCGATGAACTGGCGCCACTCGGCGTTGGTCACCGGCACCCGGCCGATCCGGAACGCCGGCACGTCGACCACGTGGGCGGGACGCTCGTTGTCCAGGGACAGCGGCTCGGTCGCCGCGTCGACGCCCAGGACGAACGGACCGCCGGGCACTACCACCGAGGTGCCGGCCAGTCCGGGCCGACCCCGGGGCAGGGTTGCGTGGGGCGTCAGGATCGGTGCGCCGCTGCGCAGGTTCAGCGCCTGCAGGATCGTTTCGTCGTGCTGGTTCTCGTGGCTGATCACCAGACCGAACCGGAACGTCACCTCGGCGTCGTCGTCGCGGTGGGACACGGTGTCCAGCACGTCGAGGGCCGCGGCGCGCACGCTGTTGCAGTAGGCCCTCGACTGCGCCGGTGTCAGCAGCGGAAGGTCGACGCGGCTGGCGCGGCTGTGCACGAATGCGTCGTAGAGGCCTTCGATATTGGCCGGCAACATGCCCGGTCTGTTCGGATCGCCGTCGCGCAGCAGCCATAGCTCTTCCTGCTGGCCGATGTGGGCGAGGTCCCACACCAGCGGGCTCATCAGCGGGCTGTACTGGCGATGCAACTCGTCATCGTCGAAGTCGGTGAGGGCCAGGGTGCGCTCGCGGGCCCGGTCGAGGTCGCGCGCCAGCGTCTCGCGTGCGATCACGTCGCCTCGGCCATCTGCAACACGGCGCCCTCGATGCCCCGTTGGATCGCTTGGTCGGCGAAGTCGTCGGCTGGGCAGCGGCCTGCTTCCACGTTCTGCACCAACCGCTGCATCGACTCCGATAATTCCGCGGGTGCCCGTTCGGCCGCGAGCGCGACGCAGCGGTTGGCCGCCTCGTAGAGGCGGCCGTCTCCGAGCCCGACCCGGGCAGCCAGATCCCACGCCGTAGCAACGGGTTCGACGGCCTCGGCGGCCAGTCCGGCGACGGCCGGATCATCGAGCAGAGTGACGACCAGGAACACCACCGCCGGCAGCAGTTCGTCGGGCACGCCGTCGAGGTAGCGGATCTCCAGCCAGCGACGCGGCCGCACCGGTGGGAACAACGTGGTGAGGTGGTAGTCGAGATCCGCGGTCGTCGGCCGGCGATCGCCCAGCAGTACCAACCCGTCGGCCCAGTCGGCGAACGGCACGTGCTCGGTGATCGCCACCGGTTCAGGGTTGTGCACCAGCATCACCGGCGCCTTGAGCGCATAACGCGCCCAGTCAGTGCCAGGATCGTCACCACTGGCGCCGAGGATAGGTCCGCAGCGCGCAGAGTCCAGCTGGCTCCACACCCGCTGGCGGGCGGACACCCAACCGGTGAAGTCACCGGCGAGCAGCGGCGAGTTCGCCGCGATCGCGACCATCGTCGGGCCGAGCGCATGCGCCAGCCGCACCCGGTGGGCCCAGCCGTCCCGCGGGCCGGCGTCGAGGTTGATCTGAATCGAGGCCGTCGACGTCATCATCGCGGCGCCCGCGCTTGCGGAGTTCGAGGCGACGAAAAACTGCTCCATCGCCTGGTACCGGGCGCCCGGATTGACTCGATGCGGGCTACGCAGCGGATCGGCCCCCAGCAGGATCAGACCGAGGCCGGCGTCGGCGAACACCGAACGAAGGGCTGTTCTGTCGAGCGCCAAGGCAGCGATCGCCGGCACCGGCCCGTCGGCCGGGGGGCCGGACAGTTCCACCGCGCCACCAGGTTCCACGGTGACCGCGCTGCCGCCGGGTAGCGGCCCGACGGAGTCGATCACGTCGCTGAGCTCCGACCAACCGGGACGGCGCAGCGGATCGCGCAGGTCGAAGCAGTGCGCCTCGAGCTCCAGGCCTACCCGGCCGATCGAGCCGTCCTCCAGGGAGGCGGCGGCGATGTGCAGTGCTGCCGAGGAAGAACTGGTCAGGACGCGTTCGTCCGCACCCGACCCGCTTCGTGCCCGGCCCGGCTCGGACGTGACGACGAACGTCATGTCATCCATCTTCGGCGATGACACCGACATGTTTCTCCGATCCTGGGCTGACACGTTGATGACGTCCACCCGATCTCGCTATATACCCAGCGTGTTCTGCATGGCGCCGGCCAGCACGTTGACCGCGGGGCCGCCGTTTCCGGACTGGCAGACCTTCGCTTGGAGCAACACGTTTTCCCGCAGGCGCGTCTGGGTGAAACAACGACGATCGGTATCTGCTTCCTGCTTGACCCACACGGCGTCTGTGGGGGTGGGGGCCGCACCGCCGA
Source organism: Mycobacterium sp. EPa45 (assembly GCF_001021385.1). Classification (NCBI taxonomy): domain Bacteria; kingdom Bacillati; phylum Actinomycetota; class Actinomycetes; order Mycobacteriales; family Mycobacteriaceae; genus Mycobacterium; species Mycobacterium sp. EPa45. Next base: position 5,750,951 of record NZ_CP011773.1, read on the forward strand.
ACGACCACACCTGGATCGTTCCGTCGTCGAGGTGCATGGCGGCGGTCTGCCCGGCGCAACCGACGGTGCGATCGATTACGCGGTGGTACGCGCGGCCGGCGGCGTCGGCGGTGGCGAAGACGCCGACGGCTTGCTTGACGAGGTGGTTCTGGTCGGTGGCCGACGTCTGGGTCACCGCGCTGTTGAACGACGCGAGGTCGGGGTCGTAGAACACCTCCGGCAGCCCGATATCGGCCCAGTTGTTGCAGACCGGCACATCGACCCAGAAGTTCTGCTCGGGGTTGGTGCTCACCGATTCCCACGTCATCGGTGCGCCGACGATATTGCCGACCGAACCCTTGGCCAGAACGGCGTAGGACACCACGCCCGGATCCGCCGGACGGGCCTGCGCCGGACCAGCCACGACGGCGCTGGCCAGCACGGCGGCGGCCGCTGCGGCGGGACGCATCACGTCAGACCTTGGCGGTCAGCGTGACGTCGATGTTGCCCCGGGTCGCCTTGGAGTACGGGCACACCTGGTGGGCCTTGTCCATCAGCTCGTCGGCCTGCCTCTGCTCGAGCCCGGGCAGATAGCCGATGAGGTGGGCGTTGATGCCGTACCCGCCGTCGGCATCCTTGCCGAAGCCGACCCGCGCGGTGATTCCCGATGCGCCGTCGAGCGACACCTTCTCCGAACGGGCCACCAGCTGCAATGCCCCGAGGAAGCAGGCGGCATAGCCCGCCGAGAACAGCTGCTCGGGATTCGTGCCCTCGCCGCTGCCGCCCGCCTCCTTGGGCGGCCTGGTGTCCAGATCAATCCGGTTGTCCGACGACTTCACATGGCCGTCGCGGCCGCCACCGCTGGCCGTCGACTCCGCGGTGTAGATGACCTCGATACTCATGACTTCGATCATGCCAGCCGCCGCGCGCACGGCAAGCTGCCCGAACTATTCGCGCGAGATCGACATGAGGGTCGTGAAAATTCAGCAATCGCAACCCTCATGTCGATCTCGGTTTCACTGGCCGCTGCGCACACCTTCTTCGATCTTCTTCCCGAGGTCGGGGTCGATATTGCGCCAGTACTCGAACACCCGGGACAGCACCGGCTCCTTGACACCCTTGGACACGTGGCCGATGACGTTGTGCGCCAATCGTTCTCGGGCGTCGTCGTCGAGTACTTCGCGGACCATCGTGCCGGCCTGTCCCCAGTCGTCGTCATCGGGTCGAAGCGTGTAGGCCGTACGGACCATGTCACCGTCCGACGCCCAGTGCACCTCAGCCGCACGTGCGGGATCGGCTTGCGGACCGCCCATCGAGTTGGGTGCATAAACCGGGTCGGTGACGTTGTGGATCCGCATCGCACCGTCTTTGGAGTAGCTGCGCACGTCAACCTTCGGTGTATTGACCGGGATCTGCTTGTAGTTCACGCCGAGCCGGTGCCGGTGGGCGTCGCTATACGAGAAGCCACGGGCCAACAGCATTTTGTCCGGGCTCAGCCCGGTGCCGGGAACGATGTTGTTCGGCTCGAAGGCAGCCTGTTCCATTTGGGCGTGATAATCGATGACGTTGCGGTTCAACGTCATTCGGCCGACCTCGTGCAGGGGGTAGTCGCCGTGCGGCCACACCTTGGTGAGGTCGAACGGATTGAATCGGTAGGTCTTGGCCTCCTCGAACGGCATGATCTGCACGTGCAGCGTCCAGCTCGGGAAGTTGCCGGCCTCAATGGAATCGAAGAGATCGCGCTGGTGGTAGTCACCGTCGGTGCCGGCCAGCTCGTCGCCTTCCTCCTGGGTGAGGAACTCGACGCCCTGATCGGTCTTGAAGTGGTACTTCACCCAGAACAATTCGCCGCCGGCGTTGATCCAGCTGTACGTGTGGCTGGAGTAGCCGTTCATGTTGCGCCAGGTCTTCGGGATGCCGCGATCGCCCATCAGCCAGGTGACCTGGTGGGCGGATTCCGGTGACAGCGTCCAGAAGTCCCACTGCATGTGGTGGTCGCGCAGGTTGGACGACTGGAGGCGCTTCTGCGACCGGATGAAGTTCTGGAACTTCATCGGGTCGCGCATGAAGAACACTGGGGTGTTATTGCCGACGAGGTCGAAGTTGCCCTCAGAGGTGTAGAACTTCAACGCGAACCCACGGGGGTCACGCCAGGTGTCTGGGCTGCCGCGCTCGCCGGCGACGGTAGAGAACCGCGCGACCATCTCGGTGTTGGCGCCGGGCTGGAGAAACGCCGCCCGGGTGAACTGGCTGACGTCCTGTGTCACCTCGAAGGTCCCGAAGGCACCGCCGCCTTTGGCGTGAGGCTGGCGTTCCGGTATGCGCTCGCGGTTGAACGTCGCCATCTGCTCGATCAGATAGTGGTCCTGCAGGAGAATCGGACCGTCCGGGCCCACGGTCAGCGAATGTTCGAGGCTCGGGGCCGGGGCACCGGCGTCAGTCGTGGCGAATTTTTCGGTCATCGTCTCCCCTATCTACTGTCAGCGGTTTTCGGGAAGCGGATACCCACGACGGAGGGTTCTGTCCCAGACGGGTTCGGATCCCGGACGGCAGGGTGCCCAGCGTCCCTTGGGGGGTAGGGACGCTGGGCACGTCTGCGGGACGGTCAGGGACGAGGGGTCGGGGAGGCGGTGCCACCCGGTCCCGTGCCGCCGGGTCCGCCGGGCCCGGCTCCCGGACCCTGGTTCTGTCCGCCCGAACCACCGGGTGCGCCGGGGCCCATCATCGGACCCATCGGGCCCCACGGCCCGCCGCCGGGTCCGCCTCGGTGATGGAACTGCTGCGAGTCACCATCACCGCCGTGGTGACGCCAGCCGCCGTCGCCGCTGTGGCGTCCGAGGGCGAATCCCGTGAAGAAGACCGCGCCGACGATGAAAACGATGCCCGCCACGATGGCAACCCACGCAGCGGCTTGGTAGAGCCTGTTGGGGCGCTCGGCAACCGGTGCCGGGCCGTAGTAGGGCGGGGGCGGATCGACGGTGGCAACAGGGCTGGTCGCGGGCTCGTCGGCCCGCTCGGGTGTTTCGGTCATGCATCGATCATGCGAGTCCGCTACCCAGTGCGGGTTAGGTAGCACCTTTGAGTTGGCTATGAATGGGGCGGTTGCCGCCGCCGGTGACCGCACTGGACAGCAACAGCGAACTTTGCGACCATGTTGCACAGGTTGCCGTGAAGGAGTGTTCGCCGTGTTGCTGTACCTCTATCTCGCTGGCATGCCGCTATTCGTCTTTCTTGCAGGGGTCTTCTCCGACGCATTTCACGCTGGTGAGGCTGTGCGCAACCGGGTACGCGTGCCACTGATCATCACGGCGGGCATCCTGTGGCCGGTGTTACTGGTGGGAGTTGCTCAAATCCACGTTGTGTGTGTCCGAGCGAAGCTCGTTTACTCGCCTACTGCGGCGGCTTGATCGCAAGCTCAACCCCAACGAATCCCTCAAGACCCCGCTCGAACCTTTCGTGTTCGGGCCGGTGTGCGGGCGCCGCGGCGGCGATCTTCCCGACGCTCCCATAGTTTCGTTCTGCGGCAATGCAGTAGCCCGCTACTTAACGGTCCCGTGTTGGCCTCCGATAATTTTCGGTTCGTCGGTACGCGAAATACAACGTTTGGGGGAACGATCATGGGCCGTCAGATCGCGAGCATCAGCGGGCTCCGCAGCGGCATCGCAGCGGCCACATTGACCGCCGGTGCGCTGGCCTCGGCGGGGCTGGGATCGGCTCCCGCCGCCAACGCCACGTGCGCTTCGTTCTTCGGGGTCGGCAACACCGCCCAGTGCACGAGCAATCCGACCAGTATCGCGATCGCGATCGGCACCAACGCTGAGGCTCACGCCGAAGGGTTCTTCGGAACGGCCTTCGCGGCGGGCAACGCCGCCTTCGCAAGCACCACGGCGGCCTTGACCTTCGCGACGGCGATGGGCGACCAAGCAGGCGCCTTTGCTTATGGGTTGTTTGGAATCGCCACCGCGCTCGGTCCGAATGCGAGCGCCGAAACGAGCGGGTCGGCTTCGGCCAACGATCTCGGCTTCAATATCGCCATCAATCTCTCGCCCGGAACCGCCCCAGTTGGAACCAGTACGGCTTTCGCCATCGGCGTAGGCAACGTCGCCATAAACCTATTCGGTAGCGCGACTGCGCCATCTGGTCACCAAGTCAATGCGGTGGGCATCCTGAACGGCGCTGTGACTATCGGAGGTACCAACAACAGGATTTATTCGGGGACGGGGCCGGGTAGCGCCTTGAACTACGGATTCAGCGGCTTTGGTAGTGGAAACGCCGTCCACGCGGGTCCCGGTCCAGCGGCGATCGCCGGATCGATTCTGCAGACGGGTGCGGTCATCACCAAAGTTGGGCCCGGCGTCAACATCAACGGGGTCAGCGTTGGCGGTGCCGCCGCGACGGGACAATCAGAAACCGCAGAGTCGACAGGTGCGGCTAGATCTCCACGGCCAACTGCGACAGGCCATCGCAAGCCGCACACTGCGACCCAACGCCGAGCGAATCACTAACCAAGGCGTCCGCCGCCGGTCTCGTGCCGCGTGGGGTGAATTGCCAGCCCTAGACCCCGTCGGCACCGAAGTCGGCCCGCCCCCAGATTGTCTTGGAGGCGGGCCGAACAACGTTTCTGTTAGCTAGTCATTCCCGAGGGTCACTCGTCGATGATCTCGAAGCAGCCGAGGCCGCACCGGCGCATCTCGTCTTCGTAGGCCTTCACCTCGTCGGATGCATCGCCCAACCGCTGAGCGCTGGTGGGGACCGGCTGGGGCGTGGCGCCGGGGACCGGCTTCGGCGTGAATCCGGGAATGAGGTGCGCGGGAATGGCCGGATCCTCGGTGCCGGTCACCGGCTTCGGGGTGAATCCCGGAATCAGATGAGCGGGGATTGCCGGATCCTCAGTGCCGGTCACCGGCTTCGGCGTGAATCCGGGGATGAGGTGGGCGTGGATCTCGGCGTCGTCGCCACCGTTGGCCGGCTTCGGAGCCGGGTGAGCCTCGTGCTTGGACGTCGTTGTGGCACCCGGGCCTGAACCCGCGTGGTCTGCCGGTGCCGCCGCTGCGATGCCGGTGGCCAGTGCGAGGCCGCCTAAGCCGAGCGACCCGGCGATGACGGTCGAGGCGGCGATTTTCTTGATGGTGCCAATGGTGCTCACGTGCTATTTCTCCTTTTCCCTCGAGCCCTTGTTGGCTCGTTGGGAAAAGGATCGATCGCGGACCTCAATGGATTCTCAAGACCAGGGCTTGACCGGGTTCACCGCGAACTGCAGTACGCGATAGGGCGCGCGGTCGCGCGGCGCGGTGTTCCACTGGCTGATGAACACCCGAACTTCGTCGAGCGTCGAGCCCGGCGAGATGTAGCCGCCGTAGGGCTGTGCGAGCCGATTGTCGTCGGGCGGCGGCAGGCTCTGAGGAGGGTCGGGCCAGTCGCCGGCCTGCACCACCGTCGTCACCGGCGCGGCGCCCAGGCCGGTCGGGACGTAGGCGACCCGCATCTCCATGTTCCCGGTGCTGGCATTGAAATACGACAGCACTGGCTTGCCGTCGACTTCCCGCATGCTCATTTCCCCGACCTTGTCCGGCCACAGCGGTGTCGGCGTCTTGTTCCACCCGCCACCGGGACCGGCCGCCCAACCCTGCCAACGTGAGCGGTCGGTGAAGGTCTGCGGGGCGGTCCGGTAGAGCACCACCGGACCCGACCGGTCGAAATTGTTGGCCACGATGTACACCCAGCCGTTTTGTGAATCCGGGGTCGGGATCGGGTCGTAGTAGCCGCTGATCTGGGTCTGGCGTCCACCGGCATAGGCGGCGGGTCGCTGCGATCCGGCAACGGTTTGCCAACTGCCCTGTCCGGCAACTGCTTTCACCAGCCGCGAGCTCTGCGGCACCAAATCCTTGGTGGTGGTCACCAGCAGATAGTTCTGCCGGTTGATCTGCACTATCCCGGCCGGCAGCTGCGACGAGCCCGCCGGCGTGGAATCGGCGAGCAGCGGCTTGTCCATACCGACGACCCCGGTGTACCGAATCCCCTCGGGATCGTCGACCGAGTCACCGGCGACGCGCAGTGCGATCGGCGAGAACCACCCGCCGAAGCCGACGCCCTGCCCGGCAAAGCTGTCACCACAGATCTGCAGCAGTTCGGTTGGGAATTCCATGAACTCGCATAGATCGGTCGCCCCGATACCGTAATCGCGAGTCGGTGTCCCGGTACCCGCGATCGGCCCGATCCGCACCACCTGACCCGGTGCCAGTGGCGCCAGGATCGGATCGGGTGCCGGACTTGGCGGGTCGGCGCCTGCGTTCGAGGCGAACATCAACGCCGAGATCGACGAAATGGCGCAAACCACTCGCAGTTTCACGCCCAAACTCACGTTTCGGCGCAAGGGAATCAGCCTCAGAGCTCGGCGGCCAGCAGCTCGGCGATCTGAATGGTGTTGAGGGCAGCACCTTTTCGCAGGTTGTCGCCCGAGAGAAACAGTGCCAGCCCGCGGCCGTCCGGCACGCCGGGATCGCGGCGGATCCGGCCGACCAGCGTCTCGTCCACCCCGGCGGCAGCCAGCGGCGTGGGCACGTCGACGAGCTTCACACCGGGCGCACCGGCAAGCAGTTCGGTGGCCCGCTCGGGCGAAATGGGCTGTGCGAATTCGGCGTTGATCGACAGTGAGTGCCCGGTGAACACCGGCACCCGCACACACGTTCCCGATACGGCCAGTTCGGGGATACCGAGGATCTTGCGGCTCTCATTGCGAAGCTTCTGATCTTCGTCGGTCTCACCGGAGCCGTCGTCGACCAGCGAGCCGGCCAGCGGCACCACGTTGAACGCAATCGGCGCAACGTATTTCACGGGAGCGGGGTAGTCCAGCGCCGACCCGTCGTGCACCAGCTCCTCGACGTCGTCGATCACCGCGCGTGCCTGGGTGGCCAGCTCGTCCACACCGGCCAGACCGCTGCCGGAAACCGCCTGATAGGTCGAGGCGATCATTCGCACCAGCTGCGCTTCTTCGTGCAGCACCTTGAGCACCGGCATCGCAGCCATGGTGGTGCAATTCGGGTTGGCGATAATGCCTTTGGGCCTGTTGCCGGCGTCGCGGGCGAAGTTCACCTCGGACACCACCAAGGGCACTTGCGGGTCTTTGCGCCACGCGGAGGAGTTGTCGATCACGACCACACCGGCGGCGGCGAACCGCGGCGCCTGCACTCGCGACATCGTCGCGCCTGCGGAGAACAACGCAATGTCCAGGCCCGAGGGATCAGCGGTCTCCGCGTCCTCGACCTCGATCTCCTGACCTCGGAACGGCAACTTCTTGCCCGCCGAACGGGACGAGGCGAAGAACCGCACACTGGTAACCGGGAAGTCCCGCTCCTCCAGCAGCGTCCGCATCACCTGACCGACCTGGCCGGTCGCTCCTACTACGCCGATCGCAACCACGACTACCGCCCCGTTCCCGCGTACACGACGGCCTCTTCGTCGCCGCCGAGGCCGAACGCCTCGTGCAGGGTGGCCACCGCCTTGTCCAGCTCAGTGTCCTTGACCAGCACCGAGATTCGGATCTCGGAGGTCGAGATCAGCTCGATGTTCACCCCGACGCGGGCCAGCGCCTCACAGAACGTGGCGGTCACGCCGGGATGGCTGCGCATGCCTGCGCCCACCAGCGAAACCTTCCCGATGTGGTCGTCGTAGAGCACCTTGGTGAAGCCGATCTCGCCCTGCAGGGCAGTCAGCTTCTCGACCGCGGTCGGGCCGATGTCGCGCGGGCAGGTGAACGTGATGTCGGTCTTGCCGTCCTCGACCTTGGAGATGTTCTGCAGCACCATGTCGATGTTGATGTCGTTGTCGGCGACCGCACGGAACACCTTGGCGGCGTAACCGGGTACGTCGGGCAATCCGACAACGGTGACCTTGGCCTCGCTGCGGTCGTGGGCAACTCCGGTCAGGATGGCGTCTTCCATAGGGATGTCCTCGATAGATCCTGTGACGATCGTGCCGGGCTTGTCGGTGTACGAAGACCGGACGTGAATCGGAACGTTGTAGCGGCGCGCGTATTCCACGCAGCGCAGCATGAGCACCTTGGCGCCGCAAGCCGCCATCTCGAGCATCTCCTCGAAGCTGACGGTGTCCAGGCGGCGCGCGTTGGACACGATGCGCGGGTCCGCGGTGAAGATGCCGTCGACGTCGGTGTAGATCTCACAGACGTCGGCGTTCAGGGCGGCGGCCAGTGCGACGGCGGTGGTATCCGAGCCGCCGCGCCCCAGGGTGGTGACGTCCTTGGTGTCCTGGCTGACACCCTGGAATCCCGCCACCAGCACAATCTGGCCTTCGTCGAGCGCGGAGCGCAGCCGGGTGGGGGTGACGTCGATGATCTTGGCGTTGCCGTGGGCGCCGGTGGTGACGACGCCGGCCTGCGAGCCGGTGAACGACCGGGCCTGGGCGCCCAGCGACTCGATGGCCATCGCGACCAGCGCATTGGAGATGCGCTCACCGGCGGTCAGCAGCATGTCCAGCTCGCGCGCGGGCGGTGCCGGGCAGACCTGCTTGGCCAGGTCCAACAGTTCGTCGGTGGTGTCACCCATCGCCGAGACAACCACGACGACGTCGTTGCCGGCCTTCTTGGTTTCGACGATGCGCTCGGCGACGCGCCGGATCCGGTCGGCGTCGGCCACCGAGGATCCGCCGTACTTCTGCACGACGAGCGCCACTGTCTGCCCTTCCGAAAGAGTGGGATATCGGCTCTAAGGATAAAGGGTCAGAGCACCTGCTTTTTCCTCCCCGATCGGCGGTAACGTCGCGGCAGTGTCCGACCAACGCGTCGTCCAACCCTCAGACCAAGCTCGCGACCGTCATGCCCGGACCCGGGTGCCGATCCACCCGCCCATCGCTGCCAGGTGGAGTCCGCGCGCCTTCGACCGCGACGCGGTGGTGACGTACGAACAGCTGATCGCCCTGCTCGAGGCGGCTAGGTGGGCCGCGACGTGGGGCCACCGTCAGCCGGTCCGGTACGTGGTGGGTCTGCGTGGCACCGAGGCGTTCGCCACGATCGCGGGCCTGCTACGCCGCGGCAACAGCTACGCCCACGCCGCGAGCGCACTGATCCTGGTGTGCGCTGACCAGGGCGAAGACGATCGCACCGCGCTCTACTCCGCGGTCGACGCGGGTGCGGCGATCGCGAACATGTCCGTCGAAGCGGTCGCCCGGGGGCTGATCGCGCATCCGATGGCCGGCTTCGACGTGGACGGCGCCCGCACCGCCTTCGATCTGCCGGATGGGCTGCGCCCGCTGGCGGTGGTGGCCGCCGGTGCGCTCGGCGATTATGCGCAGGTGACACCGGAGATCGCCGAGCGTGACGGCCGGCCCCGCGAGCGGTCGCCGCTCGAGGAGATTGTCCTCAACTGGTCAGGAGCGTGGCCGTCGTCAGGAGCAGGTTTTCCGCAGCTCGCCGAGCTTGGCGACGATCCGGTCGTTGAGCAGTGACATTTCGTAGACCTGCGGCGGCGCCGGTGCTCCGGGGGCGCGGTTCTGGGTCTGCGAACGCAGTGCCGGCAGCCCGCTGACGAACTGATTGGCGAGCTGAGCCACCTCGGTGGCCTGCGCGGCCAGCCCCGGATCGGTCACCTTCTGAGCCCGCTCGGCCAGGCCGTCGGCCCAGTCCTTGTAAGCACTGTCCTCGGCGACGGTCGGCACGCCCTCATTGCCCTTGGAGTCGATTTTCGCCGCCTGCGACCGGCTGAAGTCCAGGAAGTCGATTACCGGCTTGCACTTCTCCGGCGGTCCGTCGAACCACTTCGAGTAAATGGCGAAGCCGACGGCGATGACCACCACGGTGATGGTGAGGACCCAGCGCGGACGTCGGTGCATGGTCGCCCAGCGTAGCCGGGCCTCAACGTTTAACGCGGCGGCAACACCATGACGGTGTCTACGTAACAGAAACACCGTTCACTGCCGGTGAACGGCCCCACCGTCTACGGGCCGCCCACCCCGCAGGAGATTAGATGGATACAGGGACCACAGCATTCATGCTGTGTTGCATCATCGGACTGACGATGATGATCCCGGGCCTGGCGCTGTTCTACGGCGGCATGGTCTCGGTGAAGAGCTCCACCAACATGATGATGATGACGTTCGGCGCTGTCGCCATCGTCGGCGTGCTCTGGATTTTGTTCGGGTTCTCCATGACGTTCGGTACGTCGTACGGAGGGTTCGTCGGCAGTCTGACCGAATTCGCCGGGATGAAGAACCTGCTGGAATCCCAGACCACGATCTCCGGTCTGCCGGTCAGTCTGTTCGCGTTGTTCCAGGCTCTGTTCGCTGCGATCACCGTAGCGCTGATCTCCGGTGCGGCGGCGGACCGGATGAAGTTCGCGGCCTGGATGGTGTTCGCGACCCTGTGGGCGGTTCTGTGCTACTTCCCCGTCGCACACTGGGTGTTCGCGTTCAACGGTGTCGTCACCCCGGACGCGGTCGGCGGCTGGATCGCCAACAACCTCAAGGCTATTGACTTCGCCGGTGGTACCGCAGTGCACATCAACGCCGGTGCAGCCGCACTGGCGGTGGCCATCGTGCTCGGCAAGGGCGCCAGTTGGGGCAAGCTGCGCAAGCCGCACAACGTCCCGCTGACACTGCTCGGCGCCGGACTGCTGTGGGCCGGCTGGTATGCGTTCAACGGCGGTTCGGCACTGGCCGCGGGCAATTCGGCGGCCATCGTCATGGTCACCACGTTTGTCGCGACCTGCGCTGCCACGCTCGCCTGGCTGGCGGTCGAGAAGTTCAAGGACGGCCACGTCACCGGCGTCGGTGCGGCGGCGGGTGCCATCACCGGCCTGGTCGCGATCACCCCGGCCTGTGGTTCGGTGACGCCGGTCGGCGCGATCATCCTGGGCCTCGTCGCAGGCGCCATCTGCCCCTTCGCCGTGGGACTCAAGGAGAAGTTCGGCTACGACGATTCGCTCGACGTCGTCGGCGTGCACCTCGTCGGTGGTGTCATCGGCACCCTGCTGATCGGCTTCCTGGCCAGCGACTCCATGCCGAACAAGGTCAACGGCTTCTTCTACGGCGGCGGTTTCGACCAGCTGTGGCGACAGGCGGTCGCCGCTGGCGCGGTGATGGTCTACTCCTTCGTGATCGCGTTCGTCATCGCATGGGCCATCAAGAAGACGATGGGCATTCGCATCTCCTCCGAGGAAGAGGAGAAGGGTATCGACACCCACGTCCACCGCGACCCGGCGTACGAGCTCGAATACGCCTGACGAGGCTCGAGCCGGGCGGGGTAACTCCTTCCCCCGCCCGGCTCGACCCCTCGCCATCGCCGTCTATCCCATGAAAGAGCTTGTTGGAGAACATGTCTGCCACCCTCGCTGAGCTGGCCGAGGCCTCAGCAACCAAGTTCATCCTCGCGCTGTTCGTCGACCTCCGCGGAAAGCCCTGCGCCAAACTGGTTCCCGTCGAGGCGGTCGATCTGCTGGCCACCGAAGGCGTCGGCTTCGCCGGATACGCCGTCGGCGCCATGGGCCAGGAACCCAAAGACCCTGACCTGATGGCCATCCCCGACCCCGGGTCGTTCACCCCGATCCCCTTCATCAAAGAGGGCTTGGCGATCGTGCACTGCGATCCCCACGTCGAGGGCCGGCCGTGGCCGTATGCACCGCGGGTGATCCTGAAGTCCTTGATTCAGCGTGCCGCCGACGCCGGCTTCGAACCCTGGGTCGGTGCGGAGGTCGAGTACTTCCTGCTGACCCGCGGCGCCGACGGAAATCTGGCCACCGCCGACACCGCGGACACCGCGGCGCAACCGTGCTACGACGCGCGCGGCGTGACCCGGATGTACGACCACCTCACCGCGATCTCGACCGCGATGAACACCCTCGGGTGGTCCAACTACGCCAACGACCACGAAGACGGCAACGGCCAATTCGAGCAGAACTTCCAATTCGCCGAGGCGCTGACCACCGCCGACCGGGTGGTAACCCTGCGCTACCTGCTGTCGATGATCGCGGCCGAGCGCGGCATGATCGCCACGTTCATGCCCAAGCCGTTCTCCGATCGGACCGGCAGCGGCCTGCACCTGCACCTGTCGCTGACCAGCGGCGGCACACCGGTGTTCCCCGAAGAGTCCGACGATCGCGGGCTGGGCCTGTCGCCGACGGCGTATGCCTTCATCGGCGGCATCCTCGACCACGCCTGCGCCCTGCAGGCCGTCGTCGGTCCAACGGTGAACTCCTACAAGCGAACCGGCGCGTTGACAACGGCCTCCGGCGCCTCCTGGGCTCCACGCCTGCCAACCTATGGCGGCAACGACCGCACGCACTACATCCGGGTGCCGGACTCCCAGCGCGTCGAGCTGCGTGGCGGCGACGGGTCGGCCAATCCCTATCTGGCCATCGCGGCGGCGTTGGGCGCCGGCATCGACGGCATCAAGCGCAGCGCCGACCCCGGCGCGATCGGCAACACCGACGGCCGCACCGCCCTGCCGCCGACCCTGCTGCACGCCGTCGAGGAGTTCGAGGGCGACCCGGTGGTCAGTGGTGTGCTCGATTCCGTCGGCGAGGGGGTTGCCACGTACTTCGCCGGCATCAAACGCGATGAATTCTTCGCCTACCACGGCACGGTCAGCCCGTGGGAAGTCGACCAGTACCTGACCGCATTCTGACCTGCGAGGAAGGAACAACCATGTGCGGAATCGTGGGTCTGCACCTGCGCAACCCCCAGCTCTACCCCCGGCTCGGTGAACTGCTGACCGGCATGCTGTGCGAAATGTCCGACCGCGGAAGCGATTCGGCCGGAGTGGCCGTCTACGGTGATCCACGCTGGTCGCCGCCGGGGCGGGGCACCGTGTCGGTGCTCGACGTCGACGAAAGTCCGGATCAGATCGCTGAGGCGCTGCACACCGTACTCGGCGAGGTGTCGGTGCACCGCATCGACGAGACGCTGTTGGTGTCGGCCGATGTCGCACCCGAAACACTGCATGCCGCGATCACGGCGCACTACCCGCACGCGCTGGTCGCGGGGTTCGGTGCGAATGTGGCGGTACTCAAGGGGGTCGGGCACCCGAAGGCGCTGACCGAGGCGTGGGGGCTCACCGGTGCACAGGGCTGGCAGGGGGTGGGCCACACCAGGATGGCGACCGAGTCGGCGGTGATACCCGCCGGCGCACATCCGTACGCGGTAGGGCCGGATCAGTGCCTGGTGCACAACGGTTCCTTCGCCAACCACGCCACCATCCGCCGCGACCTGATCGCCCACGGCATCGCGTTCGACAGCGAGAACGACACCGAGGTGGGCGCCCGCTTCGTGGCCGACCAACTGGCCCACGGCCGCGACGTGGAGACGGCCTTGAAGGAGCTGTGTGCCACCTTCGACGGCTTTTACACGCTGCTGGTGTCCAACCGCGACTCGTTCGCCGTCGTCCGGGACGCGATCGCGTGCAAGCCTGCCGTGATCGCCGAGACCGACGACTGGGTGGCGATGGGCAGCGAATACCGCGCGCTGGCAGCGCTTCCCGGCGTCGGGAAAGCGGTCATCTGGGAGCCTGAGCCCGAGGTGGTCTACGCATGGACGAGGTGACCACATTCGACCTCGCGATGACCCCGCTGCGCGAGGTCAACGCGGCCCTGCACGCTCCCGACGTCTCGGGTGAATTCCAGATCGTCAATCCCGCTGGCGCGCATAACGTCGCGGTCGGCCTCGACGCGCCGCTGAGAGTCGAAATCGACGGCCACGTGGGCTATTACGCAGCGGGAATGAACAAGCAGGCCGAGGTCATCGTCGACGGCAACGCCGGAACCGGGGTGGCCGAGAACATGATGAGTGGCACCGTCTGGGTCAAGGGCAACGCCTCCCAGTCGGCGGGCGCCACCGCGCACGGCGGCCTGCTCGTGATCGAGGGCAATGCCGCAGCGCGGTGCGGGATCTCAATGAAGGGTGCCGATATCGTCGTCGGTGGCAGCGTCGGACACATGAGTGCGTTTATGGCTCAGGCGGGGCGGCTGGTGATCCGCGGCGATGCCGGTGAGGCACTGGGTGATTCGATCTACGAGGCGCGCCTCTACGTCCGCGGTGAGGTGGCCTCACTGGGAGCGGACTGCATCGCCAAAGAGATGAGTGCCGAGCACCACGAAGAGCTCGGCAGGCTGCTCAAGGCCGCCGGTTTCGAAGACGACGACACCAGCTCCTACACCCGCTACGGCTCGGCCCGCCAGCTCTACCACTTCCACGTCGACAACGCAGAAGTTTACTAGATGACATACGCAGAAGACGACCGCGCCCGCCTCGGCCTGCGCGAGTCAGCCACCTTCGACCGCGCCACCATCGCGGCGATCCAACGCGCCGCCGATACCGGCATCTACGACATCCGGGGCTGGGGTGCCAAGCGCGCGCTGCCCCACTTCGACGACCTGCTGTTCCTCGGCGCGTCGATGTCGCGGTACCCGTTGGAGGGCTATCGCGAGCGGTGTGGCACCGACGTCGTGCTCGGCGATCGGCATGCCAAACACCCTCTGCACCTGGAGATCCCGGTCACGATCGCCGGCATGTCCTTCGGCGCGCTGTCCGGGCCTGCCAAAGAGGCGCTGGGTCGCGGCGCCAGCGAGGTCGGCACGTCGACCACCACCGGCGACGGCGGGATGACGCCCGAGGAGCGGGGACAGTCGAAGTATCTGGTCTATCAGTACCTTCCATCGCGTTACGGGATGAACCCGGACGATCTGCGCAAGGCAGACGCCATCGAGGTCGTCCTCGGTCAGGGCGCCAAGCCCGGTGGCGGCGGAATGCTGCTGGGGCAGAAGATCTCCGAACGGGTGGCCGCGATGCGCACGCTGCCCGAGGGGATCGACCAGCGGTCCGCCTGCCGGCATCCGGATTGGACCGGGCCCGACGACCTGACCATCAAGATCAACGAGCTTCGCGAGCTCACCGACTGGGAGAAACCGATCTACGTCAAGGTCGGCGCCACCCGCACCTACTACGACGTGAAGCTGGCGGTCGCGGCGGGGGCCGACGTTGTCGTGGTCGACGGTATGCAGGGCGGCACCGCTGCGACCCAGGACGTCTTCATCGAGCATGTCGGCATTCCCACGCTGGCCGCCGTTCCTCAAGCGGTCCAGGCACTCTCCGAGCTGGGCGTGCATCGGACAGTGCAACTCATCGTGTCGGGCGGCATCCGCACCGGCGCTGATGTCGCCAAGGCGATGGCCCTGGGTGCCGACGCGGTGGCGATCGGTACCGCGGCGCTGATCGCGCTGGGTGACAACGACCCGAAGTACGCCGCCGAGTACGAAAAGCTCGGCAGCGCAGCCGGTTTCTACGACGACTTCCAAGACGGCCGAGACCCGGCCGGCATCAGCACACAGGACCCGGAGCTCGCCGCCCGCCTCGACCCGGTCGAGGGCGGCCGCCGCCTGGCCAACTACCTGCGGGTGCTCACCATGGAGGCCCAGACCATCGCGCGCGCGTGCGGCAAGGCCCACCTGTTGCACCTGGAGCCCGAGGACCTCGTTGCGGTCACCATCGAGGCCGCGGCGATGGCACGGGTGCCGCTGGCGGGTACGTCGTGGATTCCCGGAGCCGGACTGTGACCGAGACCGCTGATGTCGTCATCGTCGGCGGCGGCATCGAGGGGTGTGCCGCCGCGTGGGCGCTGAGCCAGCGTGGCATCACCGATGTCGTTGTCCTCGAACGCAATACCGTCGCCTCCGGGATGACGGGTAAGTCCAGCGGCATCGTGCGCTGTCATTACGGGGTCAGCTCGCTGGCCGCCATGGCGACCGTCGGCCTCGAGGTGTTCGAGAAGGCCGAAGAGATCTTCGGCGACGATATCGGCTTCCGGCAGACCGGATACGTCGTCGGCGTCGGCGAACCCAACGTCGAGGCGTTGCGCAACAGCATGGCCGCCCAGCGGGCCGTCGGGGTGCAGACCGAAGAGATCGACGCCGACGAGGTGGCCCGGCTGTGGCCGGCCGCCGACCTGTCGCCCTTCGCCGCGTTCGGCTGGGAAGCCCGCGGCGGCTACGGCGACGCCTACCAGACCGCGCAGGCGTTCGCGCTGTCCGCCCGAGCAGCGGGGGTGCGAATCCGCCAGGGCGCCAACGTAACCGGCCTGGTGACGGACGGTGACACCGTCACCGGGGTACGCCTGGTGGACGGCACCCAGATCAGCGCGGGCAGCGTCGTCGTCGCCACCGGGGTATGGACGAGTGCGTTTCTGGCGCCCTACGGGGTCGACGTACCGATCCGGGTGGTCCGCGAGCAGATCGTGATGATCTCCCCCGGCGTCGAGCTCGGACCGGTGCCGGTGTTCTCCGATCTGGTGTCGCTGCAATATGTGCGCCCCGAGGTGGGCGGCGATGTCCTGTTCGGCAACAGCGACCTGTCCGATGTGCTGACCGCCGATCCCGACGACTACCTCAACCGGGCTACCGAGGACTTCATCGACCTCACCGTCGAGAAGGTCGGCACCCGCTTCCCCGGCTTCACCGGTGCGGCGATCACCTCGAGCTACGCCGGGTGCTACGACGTCACACCGGACTGGAACCCGGTCATCTCGGCCAGCGGCCGCGACGGGTTGTTCGTGGCCGCCGGTTTCAGCGGTCACGGGTTCAAGATCGCACCCGCGGTCGGCCGGCTGGTCGCCGACTTGCTTGTCGACGGCCGCAGCAGCGATCCACGGATACCCGAGACTGACTTCCGGCTGTCCCGGTTCACCGACGGGGAGCTGCTGAAGAGCCCGTATCCGTATGTCGGTGCGGGGCAGATGCGATAGTGCGCTTGTGACCGATCTGCTTCGCAACCAGTCGGGTACCGCCCGCGAGCGCGACCCGGACGAGCCGGTCTCCGAGCTGGAGTTCGAGGCCGCGATCGCCCACAACGTGCGCCAGCTACGGCAGCAGCTGGGACTGTCGGTTGCCGACATGGCGAGCCGGGTCGGCATCTCCAAGGCGATGATGAGCAAGATCGAAAACGCGCAGACCTCGCCGAGTCTGTCCACGCTGGCGTTGCTGGCCAAGGGGTTCGACGTACCGGTGACCACGCTGTTCCGCGGCGCCGACGTGGAGCGGCCCGCCGCCTTCGTCAAAGCGGGTACCGGCGCGCGGATCGTGCGCAACGGAACGAAGGCGGGTCACGAGTACGAGCTCCTCGGCTCGTTGCGCGGGGAGCACAAGCGGCTGGAGTGCCTGCTGGTCACGCTCTCGGCGAAGAGCAAGACCTATCCGCTGTTCCAGCATCCCGGAACGGAGTTCATCTACGTGCTCGAAGGTGTCATGGACTATGCCCACAGCCGGTCGGTGTACCGGCTGCATCCGGGCGATTCGCTGCAGATAGACGGCGAAGGCGCGCACGGGCCCGCCGACCTCATCGAAGTGCCGATCCGGTTCCTGTCGGTTATCGCGTTTCCCGATTCCCAGGTCTAGCCGACTGGCCCTTGCCGTTCGACGTCGCCTTCGGGGCGTTGGCGTCGACCTTGCGCACCGCGTTCGGGCGCTTCGCCGTACGCGATGCACCGGTCTTGGGCGCTGCGAGAATTGCCTGTGCGCGACGACTCTGGGCGACACCGGAAACCGGCGCTGGTTGCTTCGCAGCGGCCGCCGGCGGTTCGGGCGCCGGCGCGGGCGGTATCTCCAGCGCTTTCGCGATCGCCGGCCCCAGCGAGAGCAGGTAGCCGAGAGGACCGGGGTTCAGCAGGCCGAATGCCAGCTGAAAGACCGGGCTGGAGCAGCAGTTGAACGTGGTGTTCAGATAAACCGCCGGTGCGTCGATGAACGCCTGCAGAACCGTCAGCGGGGTCGACGGGTACCTGCCGGTGTCGACGATCAAGTGCGCGATCATGACGCCGGGAGCGATGAACGCCCCGATGAGGCTCAGCGGCGCCATCAGCCCAAGCGTGGCGGCCACGCCCACGACCGCCGCAACGTGGTCACCCATCGTCTGCACGATCTTCAGGGGGCTACCCCCGTCCTGCCCGACAAGCCAGTGCGAATAGGTGGTGAAGTTCTTCGCCACCTGGGTCAGGATCGGCGCAGGGGGATAGTGGACGATCGCCGCGGCCAGATTGGCCAGATCCTGCTGGACATTCGTCTGCAGGTCCTGCCAGGCGCCGGCGAGGATCACCGGTGCGGCGTGCGCCGACGGCAGCGGCTGGGTGGGCAGTGGCGCCAAGGCGATGCTGGCGGCTGCGCTCACGCAGACTCCCGTCGCGAGCATGGAGCGAATGCTCAGTTCCACGGAAAACCCCCGATCACGTCTTGCGGCGTCGTCAATTTACCCTGCCAGCGAACCGTCGGGTCCCGTATTCGACTCAGACTTTGGCCTGGTGGGACAACCGGAGTACAGTACGGACTTGTGCAGCGGGTGCTCCTTCTCGGACGCCGCGACGGGGTCTGATCCAGACTGGCTTCCCGTCGCGGGTATTCGCGATGCGCCGGTCTGAAGTCCAATCCAAGACATCCCGGAGCCAATCGTGACCACGCATTCTTTTGAATCTGTAGACGCCTACGTCTCTGCCCGCACTATCACCACCCCCGCCGGCCCGCCACGCGAAGGCCAGCCCGCCTGGAACACCCAGCGGAGTTCCTCGATGCCGGTCAACCGGTACCGCCCGTTTGCCGCTGAGATCCCCGGAGGAGCGCCCGAATCCCCCTTCGCCCGGACCTGGCCGGACAAGGTCATCGAACACGCACCACTGTGGTGTGCGGTCGACCTGCGCGACGGCAACCAGGCCCTGATCGACCCGATGAGCCCGGCTCGCAAACGCCGGATGTTCGAGCTGCTGGTCAACATGGGCTACAAGGAGATCGAGGTCGGCTTCCCGTCGGCCAGCCAGACCGACTTCGACTTCGTCCGCGAGATCATCGACCAGGGCGCGATCCCCGATGACGTCACCATCCAGGTGCTGACGCAGTGTCGCCCCGAATTGATCACCCGCACGTTCGAAGCGTGTGCCGGTGCGCCGCGTGCGATCGTGCACTTCTACAACTCCACCTCGATCCTGCAGCGCCGCGTCGTGTTCCGTGCCGACCGCGAGGCGGTCAAGAAGATCGCCACCGACGGCGCCCGGCTGTGTGTCGAGGAGGCGGCCAAATACCCCGCCACCCAGTGGCGGTTCGAGTACTCTCCCGAGTCCTACACCGGCACCGAGCTGGAGTACGCCGTCGACGTGTGCAACGCCGTCGCTGAGATCGTGCAGCCGACCCCGGATGTGCCGCTGATCGTGAACCTGCCGGCGACCGTGGAGATGGCCACCCCGAACGTTTATGCCGATTCGATCGAGTGGATGAATCGCCATCTGGCACCGCGGGATTCGATAATCTTGAGCTTGCATCCGCACAATGACCGCGGAACTGCCGTCGCCGCAGCCGAATTGGGTTATCAGGCCGGTGCGGATCGCATCGAGGGTTGCCTGTTCGGAAATGGTGAGCGCACCGGCAACGTCTGCCTGGTGACGCTGGGGCTGAACCTGTTCTCCCGCGGTGTGGATCCGCAGATCGATTTCTCGAATATCGACGAGATCCGCCGCACCGTCGAGTACTGCAACCAGCTGCCCGTGCACGAGCGCCACCCCTACGGCGGCGACCTGGTGTACACCGCGTTCTCCGGCAGCCATCAGGACGCCATCAACAAGGGCTTGGACGCGATGAAAGTCGCTGCCGACGAGGCGGATTCGGATGTCGATGACATCCTGTGGCAGGTGCCGTATCTGCCGATCGACCCCAAAGACGTCGGCCGCACGTATGAGGCGGTGATCCGGGTCAATTCGCAGTCCGGCAAGGGCGGCGTGGCCTACATCATGAAGGCCGATCACGGACTGGTGCTGCCGCGCCGGTTGCAGATCGAGTTCTCCCAAGCCATTCAGGCGATCACCGACGGTGAGGGCGGCGAGGTGTCACCGAAGGAGATGTGGGACGCCTTCGCCGACGAATACCTGTCGCCGGTGCGCCCGCTGGAACGCATCCGCCAGAAGGTGGTCGGGTCCGAGGTCGATGGCGGCACCGACGTCATCGAGGCCGTCGTCAAGATCAACGGGACCGAGACACAGATCAACGGCCGGGGCAACGGTCCGCTGGCCGCGTTCGTCGACGCCCTGGGCACCGTCGGCTTCGATGTGAGCGTGCTGGACTACTCCGAACACGCGATGTCCGCCGGTGAGGAGGCCGCTGCGGCGGCCTACGTCGAGGCGTCCATCGGCGGGCGCACCGTGTGGGGTGTCGGCATCGCGACGTCGATCACCACGGCGTCGCTGCGGGCGGTGGTCTCGGCGGTGAACCGGGCCGCGCGGATCGGCGCCATCCCTACGGCGTAGGAGGCGGCAACACCGCGGCGAGCATTCGATCGATCAACTCGGCGGGGCCATCCCCGTCGGGCTGATCGATCGTGAGATTGCTGAACGTCAGGCCGTTGAGCAGCCGGGTCAGTTGGTCGACCTGCTGCGGTGACGCGTCGATTCCCGCCCAGCCGAGGATCAAGCCGGCCGCTTTCATGGCGGCGTGCTGCAATTCGTAGATGAACGACTGCAATTCGGGCCGGCGGGTCGCCTCGATGAACAGTTCGAAGCGGGCCAGGTGCCGTCGCCGCGCCGCCTCGTCGGGATCGGCCACCATCCGCGTCAACAACGCCGCCACGCCGGCGCGGTCCATCGGCGACGGCAGCGCGGACTTCAGCACGTCGACGTGCCGCCAATGCAGGTCGACGACATGCGCCGCGGTCGCCTCGAGAAGTGCGAGTCGGGTACGGAAATAGTTCGACGTGGTTCCCGACGGCAGGCCGGCACGGTCGTCGACCTGGCGGTGGGTGAGTCCGCCGATCCCGACGTCGACGATGATGTCGATCGCGGTGTCGAGGATGGCGGTCCGGCGTTCGGGATTGGGAGGCATCTTCAGATGCCAGCGTAGCCGCCCAGTCAGTGCACGGTCGGCACTGACGTCGTTGTCACGGCCCCTGAAACCTCCGCCGGCGACACCGGTGTGGGTGTCGGGAACTTCGACTCCTGGCCGGAGTCGGCCGTGGTGTGGGTGGTTGGCGGTCCGCCGATGCCGTCGGCCACGGCGAAGAGGGCAAGTGTGGCGATGGCCGCCGCACCGACGGTTGCGGTGAGTGCTTTATCGTTCATATCCAGTGCCTCCTGCCAAAAATGCTGTCATCGGGCCCAACTCGACAGTACGTCAACATATTTCGGCTAAGGCCGGGCCTCAGGGTGTTGGGGACAGACACACAGGATGCGTCGAGGATTCCTACGGTACGGCTTGGGCTGCCACCAGGACCGAGATCTCGTCGGCTGCAACCGGCATGGAGAAGTAATAACCCTGCCCGATGTCACAGCCATGGTCCCGTAGCCACTGGGCGGTTTCGGCGTCCTCGACCCCCTCGGCTACCACCGTGATCCCGAGGTTGTGGGTCATTTCGATGACGGGACTGACCACGGCCGCAGCCCGGGCGTCGGTGGCGACCGAGGCGATGAAATGCCGATCGAACTTCACTTCGTCGATGGGAAGGTCGCGTAGATAGCTCAACGCCGAGTAGCCGCTGCCGAAGTCGTCGATCGCAATCCGGATACCGTCGTCGCGCAGTTGTTGCAGCACGCCGGTGACCCTGCCGACCTCGTCGAGCACCAAGTCCTCGGTGATCTCGATAGTCAGCAGACCAGGTGGCAGATTCCGCTGCTGCAGCGCCTGGCGCAGCGTGTCCGGCAACTGCGCATCACGCAGCAACGGTGCGAACAGGTTCACCGCGACCGGGACCTCCAACCCCATCGAGACCCATCGCGCGCAGTCGTCGAGGACCTTTCGGAACACCAGGTCGGTCACTGGCCGCATCAACCCGTGTCGCAGTATCAGCGGCATGAATGCCCCGGGCCGAAGCGTATTCAGTCGCGGGTGGGGCCACCGCAGCAGCGCTTCAACACCGGCGATACGTCCGGTGCTCAACTCCAGCTTGGGCTGATAAACCATTTCCAGGCCGCCACGTTCGATGGCGCGCCGCAGTTCGCCGAGCAGCCGCACCTGCTCCGCCCCGCTCTCGGCCGAACGGGATTCGCCGTCGCGTGCCAGCTCGCCGATATGCGGATCACGCAGCGCCATGTCGGCACTGAAGGTCTGCACCGTCGAGGTGCGGGAGCGCTTCGCGAAGTACATCGCGGTGTCGGCGCGCTTCACCAGTTCCTCGGCCGTGATGTCGTTGTCGGCCAACGAGGTAGCCGCCATACCTGCACTGGGGCGCATCAGCACTTCGTGTCCGTCGATGAGGAACGGGGTGTCGAATGCCGCCATCACGCGCTCGCACACCAGGTGTGCGTCGTCGACGTCGCCCTCGAGAAGCAACACGAATTCGTCGCCGCCAACCCGTGCCACGGTGTCGCCGGCCCGCACACAGCCGGCGATGCGTTGCCCCACATTGATCAAGAGACTGTCGGCGGCCGGATGACCCATGCTGTCGTTGATCAACTTGAAGTCGTCGAGATCCAGCGACAACACCGCGACGGAGCGATTGTCGCGGCCGCGCAGCGCCATCGCGTGCGCCAGCCGATCCTGGAACAGGGTGCGGTTGGCCAGCCCGGTCAGCGGATCGCGCAACGCCTGTTCGGCTGCCGCCGTGAGCAATCGACGGTTCTCCCATCCCGAGAGCACCTGCCGGACACAGATGAGCGTCATCAGGATGGGAACGAGGATCCGCAACAAACCGGTCACGACGATTGCCGGCGCGATGGCGCCGGCAATCAGAAGGGGCACATAGGGAAGCCATAAAGCGATCGACGGTTGCGCCGCGGGCGCCGGCAGGACCGGTGGCCGCGACCGTCGGCTCAACAGCGCAGCCGCACCGAAGCACGACATTCCCAGCGCCCAACCGACACTCGTGATGTGCCCCGGGTGATAACGGTTGGCGCCCTGCAGGAAGGCGAACGTGACCCCGGAGAACGCCATGAGCGTGACTGCGCCCATGAGGAGCCACATCACCACGCTGTTGCCGGCACCGGAGCGGACGACGAACACCACCGCTCCGACGAACACGAACAGGATGAACAACGGGTACAGCAGTGCTCGCCCTTGCATGACGCTGTCCACTCCGGTGGCCTGATACACGTTGCCGAGCACCACGACCCACAACACGAGAAACAACGACGTGGCGACGATCAACGTGTCGACGAGCAATCGGGTGCGCGAGCCCTGCATCGGTTCGGCAGGGAATTGCAGGAACGCAACCGGCGCCAACACCACGAAAACCAGATAGAGAAAATCCGCGGGCGACGGAAACAGGCTGCGTTCCAACACCAGCGTCAGGAACGCCCGAGTCAATTCTCCCAGGGTCCAGGCCGCCAGGGCGATGGCCATCGTGGTCCAGGCGGTGCGAGTTCGTCCCTGCGCGGCGCGGGCCGCGATGGCCGAGCACACCGTCGCGTAGGCGCCGAAGGCGGCGAAGGCCAGCGCGTCGACGATGCGGACGGTGTTGTCGCCGCCCCAGTTGAAGGCGAAGCCCAAGGCGAGAAGTAGACAGCTGATGACCGAGGAGGTGATCAACACGACCGACTGCAACGTGGTCTTGCGATCGTTCACGGCATCATCACCCCGCTGGCGATGCTAGCGGTGCCGCCGCGCTAGAAAAGGGCGAACTGCTGGCCCTGGTCGACGGAGGGTTCGAACTGGTCGATCCCGGTGCCGTTGGCGACCGAGTCGACCGAGTCCATGAACTGCCGGTCGGACACCACCGGCACGCCGAGTTCCCGGGCCAGGTAACCCTTGCCCTGTTCGGGTGCACGCTCGTTACAAATGACCAGCGAGGTCTGCGGGTCGACGGCATCGGCGTAGGCCAACCCGGCGTGCAGGATCCGCTCCACCAGTTCTTCGTGTGTGCGATTCACCTCGGCCGACAAGGCCACCCGCATGCCCTGGACGAGCGGACCGCCGCCTCGGTAGGGCCCGGGATTCAGATAGGGGCACGGCATCCGGGACGCCAGCATTTTCAACGGGCGCAGCTCATCGTGGGTGACTCGGCCGTTGGGCCAGCGCCGCCGCGTCACCGGACGCACTGGTAGCCACACCTCGCGCTCGCGGGCCCGCTGCAGCGCGGGGCTCAATACCCGCGACAGTACGAGGGCGTCGTCGAAGGCGTCATGAGCACGGGTCTGCGGGACCTCCCAGTGCCGCGCCAGCGTCTCCAGCCTCAGGTTGTCCAGGCCGAGGTCGAGGCGGCGCGCCAGCTCGACGGTGCACATGACGGTGTCGACCGGCAGCGCGGTCTGGGCGAGCTCGGCCTCACTGGACAGGAACGCGTAGTCGAACGCGACGTTGTGGGCGACCAGCGTGCGGCCGTGTAGCAGATCGATGACATCGGGGGCGATGTCGGCGAACGTCGGCTGATCCTCCAGCATCTCTGCGGTGAGGCCATGGATGTGGGTGGGGCCGGGATCGACACCGGGATTGAGCAGGCTGACCACGGAGTGCTCGACGCGCCCTTCGTGGTCGAGCGCCAGCGCGGCCAGACTGATGATGCGGGCGTGGCCGGGCCGAAAACCGGTGGTCTCGACGTCGACCACGACCCAGCCGTCTCCCGGCTCGCGTGCTGGTCGACCCCAGGTGTGGCTCACACAGTCAGGATGGCACGCAGGTCCGACAGTCCCCGGGACATCGAATCCGTGTCGGCCGGCCCGTCATTTCGCGCATAAACTGCGTTCCGATGCCCAGGCCGACGATGACACTGCGAGGGCGCGCCGCACTGGCCGCCGGGTCGGCCGCGCGCTGGGCTTCCCGGGCGACCGGACGCGGCGCCGGCGCCATGATCGGCGGCCTCGTCGCGATGACATTGGACCGCTCGATCCTGCGCCAACTCGGGCTCGACCGGCGAACCGTGGTCGTGACCGGCACAAACGGCAAATCCACCACGACCAGGATGACAGCCGCTGCGCTGGCGACCCTGGGTCCCGTCGCCACCAACGCCGAAGGCGCGAATATGGACGCCGGCCTGGTGGCCGCGCTCGCCGGCGCGCGTGAGGCGTCGCTGGCCGCCCTCGAAGTCGACGAGATGCACGTGCCGCACGTGGCCGACGCCGTGGACCCGGCGGTGGTCGTACTGCTGAATTTGTCGCGCGATCAGCTCGACCGGGTGGGTGAGATCAACCACATCGAGCGCACGCTGCGGGCCGGGCTCGCCCGCCACCCAGATGCGATCGTCGTCGCCAATTGCGACGACGTCCTGATGACGTCGGCGGCCTATGACTGTCCGCGGGTGGTGTGGGTGGCTGCCGGCGGGGGTTGGGCCAACGACTCGGTCAGCTGCCCGCGCTCCGGTGAAGTGATCGTTCGCGACGGCGTGGACTGGTACTCGACCGGCACCGATTTCAAACGGCCCAGCCCGCAGTGGTGGTACGACGACATCACGCTCTACGGCCCGGACGGGCTCGAGGTGCCGATGCGCCTGTCGCTGCCGGGAACGGTCAACCGCGGCAATGCCACCCAGGCGGTCGCGGCCGCGGTGACATTGGGTGCGGACCCCGCTGCGGCAGTGGCGGCCGTGTCCGGAGTCGACGAGGTCGCCGGGCGCTACCAGACCGTGCCGATGGGCGAGCACACGGCGCGCATTCTGCTGGCCAAGAACCCGGCCGGGTGGCAGGAGGCGCTCTCGATGGTCGACAGGAGCGCCGACGGTGTGGTGATCGCGGTGAACGGTCAGGTGCCCGACGGTGAAGACCTGTCATGGTTGTGGGACGTCAACTTCGAGCACTTCGAGGATGTACCGGTCGTCGCCGCCGGGGAGCGCGGAACCGACCTCGCGGTGCGACTCGGCTATGCCGGGGTGACTCATACATTGGTGCACAACACGATTGACGCGATCGTGTCGTGTCCCAAAGGACATGTCGAGGTGGTCGCGAACTACACGGCGTTCTTGCAGTTGACGCGAACGTTGGGGCGGATGCGATGAGCATTGTGCAGATCGGGCTGGTGCTGCCCGATGTGATGGGCACCTACGGCGACGGTGGCAAT
This sequence comes from Mycobacterium sp. EPa45, assembly GCF_001021385.1. NCBI lineage: Bacteria > Bacillati > Actinomycetota > Actinomycetes > Mycobacteriales > Mycobacteriaceae > Mycobacterium > Mycobacterium sp. EPa45. The sequence goes on from NZ_CP011773.1 coordinate 5,776,870, forward strand.
GCCGTCGTGCTGCGGAAGCGGTTGCAGCTGCGCGGAATTCCGGCCGAGATCGTCGAGATCACACTGGCCGACCCGGTGCCGGATTCCTTGGATCTGTACACGTTGGGCGGTGCGGAGGATTACGCGCAGCGGCTGGCCACCAAACATCTTCTGACGCATCAGGGTTTACAACGGGCAGCGGCCCGCGGTGCTCCCGTGTTGGCGATCTGCGCGGCGATCCAGGTGCTCGGTCACTGGTATGAGACGTCCGCCGGTGAACGAGTCGAGGGCGTGGGGCTGCTGGATGTGACGACGTCGCCGCAGCCGAGCCGCACCATTGGCGAGGTGGTGTCCACGCCACTGGTTGACGGTCTCTTGCAGCCGCTGACCGGGTTCGAAAATCATCGCGGCGGAACGGTTTTGGGGCCCGACGCGCGGCCGCTGGCGGCGGTGGTCAAGGGTGCCGGAAACCGCGAGGGTGACGGTTACGACGGTGCCGTGCAGGGCAGCGTGGTCGCTACCTATCTGCACGGGCCCTGCCTGGCGCGCAATCCCGAGCTGGCCGATCTGCTGCTGTCGCGGGTGGTCGGCCCGCTGGAGCCGCTGGAGCTGCCCGAGGTCGAACAACTCCGTCGCGAGCGGCTGGCCGCCCCCCGCCGCGTGTAGCTCACCCTTTCGCCCAAACCGACATTACGCAGCGAAAGTTCGAGTGAATCGCCGCATTTCGTCGATCTCGGTGCCGCCGCGGCGGAAGAATGCCTCCCTCGCGCGCCATAACACTTCAGCTGGTCTGTCTTCCGCAATAACCCTGATAACCTCCCAGCCGTGCCGTTCAACCATCGGTAGACGCCGAATATCTTTGACGTACTGGCGCCGATCGCTGCGATGTTGGTCGCCGTCGTACTCGAACGCGAGCTTGATATCGCGATACCCCATGTCCAGATAGGCGACGGGCAGTCCCCCTTCGACCACTGGTATCTGCGTCTCCGGCACAGGAAGTCCGCCGTCGATCAGCAGGAGTCGGAGCCAGCTCTCCTTCGGAGACTCAGCGCCTGCATCGATCCGCGGTAGGAGGTCGCGGAGTTGACGGATGCCTCTGACCGGGCCGTACCGTCGCATGAGCAGTTCGACACTCTGCGTACCGAACGGTGCGACACGCATCAATGCATCCAGGCGCGCCAGTGCCAGCGCACGCTTCTCGTACCTACCCATGTCGAAGGCCGTCCGCGACGGCGTAGTCACCGGGAGGCCGTCGACTGTCAAGATTTCGTCATCACCGAGACGATCCATGCGGACAATCAGACCTGGCTGCCGCCGGCGCTCACCGACGAGCACTTCGATCGGCACGTCGTCGTCGACCCATTGGGCGCCGTGCAATGCCGAGGCGGCAACGCCACCGATCACTCCGGTTCGGTCGGTATACAGCCAGGCGCCGAACGCGCGCTCACGTAGAGATGGCGTGGCGTACTTGGGGATGTAGACGCCGCGATACATCTGCCGGTACCAACGCTGCAGGTCGTGGCGGGACAAGCCGTCGGCCAGCGCTTCCCTGCCGAGAAATACTTCTGTCATGCCGGCATCGTCGTTGTAGGGTCCGACAGCTTCCCGAGATCGACGAAATGTCGCGATCTTCCTCGTACTTCCCCTGCCAAATGTCGGTTTGGGCGATCGGGAGGGGGCGTAGGTCAGTACAACTGCGGGTTGATCTCGGCGATGCTCTCGAATGCCGGCTTCGCGATGTAGTAGCCCTGAAACAGGTGCACACCGAGGTCTTGTAGACAGTGGAGTTCGTCCTGCCGTTCGACGCCCTCGGCGATCACCCCGATGCCCAACTCCTGGCAGATCGACACGATGCCGCGGCAGATCGCCCGCCGAGCCTTGTCGCGGTCCACGTCTCGCACCAAGCCCATGTCGATCTTGACCAGGTCCGGCTGCAGATCGGCCAACAGGTTCAGTCCGGCATACCCGGCGCCGAAATCGTCGATCGCCACGGTGAATCCCCGCTGCGTGTAGTCGGTCACGATGGAGCGCAGGTGCGCGAAATCCACGACCTTCTCACCCTCGGTAATCTCGAAAACGATGCGGTCGTGCGGAAAGTCGTACGTCTCGGCCGCTTCCAACGTCGTCCGGATGCACAGCTCGGGTCGATAGACGGCGTTGGGCATGAAGTTCACATTGAGCGACGTCGAGATCCCCAATTCGGCCGCCATCTTGATCGCGGTGACGCGGCAGGCTTGGTCGAACCGGTACAAATTGTGGTCGCCGACTTGGGCGAAGATCGAGGCGGCCGGCTCGTTGTTGGCCCCGCGAACCAGCGCTTCATGCGACTCGATCTGTTTGGTCGCAGCATTGAAGATCGGCTGGAAGGCCATCGAGATCTCAAATCCCAAGCCGGCGCCGTCCACACAGGCGCGGCAGTTCATTGGGACGAAATCGCTGGGGCCCGCCATCCCTAGACCATCTGACGGCGCCCGGACAGCGCGCGGCCCAGGGTCAGCTCGTCCGCGAACTCCAGGTCGCCACCCATCGGCAAGCCGGACGCGATTCTGGAAACCGTCAGCCCGGGAATATCGCGCAGAATCCGGACCAGATAGGTGGCGGTCGCCTCGCCCTCGGTGTTCGGATCGGTCGCAATGATCACCTCGGCGATGTCGACCCCGTCGACACGTTCACCGATCCTGTTGAGCAGCTGGCGAATTCGCAACTGATCCGGACCGACGCCGGACAGCGGATCGAGCGCGCCGCCCAGGACGTGATAGCGCCCGCGGAACTCACGGGTGCGTTCGACGGCCTGGACGTCCTTGGGTTCCTCGACCACGCACACCAGTGAACCGTCGCGGCGGGCGTCACTGCAGATGCGGCAGCGGTCCGCATCGGACACGTTGCCGCACACCTCGCAGAACTGCACCCCGTCTCGAACGCGGCCCAGCGCCGCGGTCAGCCGGTCGATGTCCGGCGGTTCAACCGACAGCAAATGGAACGCGATCCGCTGCGCACTCTTGGGACCAACGCCCGGCAGCTTGCCGAGTTCGTCGATCAAATCCTGGACGGGGCCTTCAAACAAAAGTCAGGCCTCCGGAATGCCCGGGGCCTGGCCGGCCAGCGGGCCGAGGTGGGTCTGCGCCAGGATCGTGAATTGACGGGCCGAATCAGCGAGCGCGCCGACGATCAAGTCCTGCAGCGTCTCGATGTCATCGGGATTGACGACCTTCGGGTCGATCCGAATCCCGACGACCTCGCCGCTGCCCTTCATGGTCACCTGCACCAGCCCGCCCCCGGCCTGGCCGTGCACCTCGGCAGCGGCCAGCGCGGCCTGGGCCTCCATCAGCTTCTGCTGCATTTCCTGGGCCTGCGCCAGCGCGGCCTGCAGGCCCGGCATCACCTGGTCGCGCATCTGCTCCGCCTGCTCGCGAAATCCTTCGAGGTTGGGAAGCTCACCGGGTTGCATGACAGTCTCCTTGCGTCTCGGTCTCGACTTGGTTTCGCCTGCAAATTCGGGCAGCCAGCGACTTCAAGACTAGACGCCGAAGAGTTACGGTGACGCGCGTGCTCATGTCCGCCCGCACTCGTGTCGTGGCCGCCGCATGCACCGGCGTCATGCTGGTCGCATCGACGGTGACCAGTCCCGTCGTCCATGCCGCGCCGGCCAGTATCGCCGGGATGATCGTGTTCCTCGATCCCGGCCACAACGGCGCCAACGACGCGTCGCTGACCAAGCAGGTGCCGACCGGCCGCGGCGGCACCAAGGACTGCCAGACCTCGGGCACCACCACCAACGACGGGTTCCCCGAACACACCTTCAACTGGGACACCGTGCTGCTGATCCGGCAGGCCCTGACTCAGCTCGGCGTGCGTACCGCCATGTCCCGTGGGAACGACAACCAGGTGGCGGCGTGCGTCGACGAGCGCGCGGCGATGGCCAACGCGTTGCAGCCCAACGCGGTCGTCTCCATCCACGCCGACGGCGGCCCCGCGACCGGTCGCGGCTTCCACGTCAACTACTCCAGCCCGCCCCTGAACCAGGCCCAGGCCGGCCCGTCGGTGCAGCTTGCCCGGACCATGCGGGATCAGCTTCTGGCGTCGGGGCTCCCGGCCGCCAACTACATCGGCTCCGACGGCCTCTACGGGCGCGCCGACCTCGCCGGATTGAATCTGGCCCAATATCCCTCGGTGCTGGTCGAACTCGGGAACATGAAGAACCCGGTCGATTCTGCGCTGATGGAAAGCCCGGAGGGGCGCCAGAAGTATGCGGCCGCCGTCGTTGCGGGGATCGCGGCGTTTCTGGCCACCCAGCCGGCCCGCGCCAGCTAGGCCTCGAGTGTCGTCTTGAGGTTGCCCAGCACCTCGTCCTGAATCCGGCGCAGACCCAGCGGAGCGAAGGTCTTCTCGAAGAAGCCGCCGATGCCACCCGCCCCGTTCCAGGTGGTCTTGAGGGTGACGCTCGAGCCGGGACCGGCAGGTGCGACGGTCCAGTTGATCACCATCGAGGAATTAGCGTCCTTCTCGATGACGGTGTGGCCGGCGACGTCGACGACGGCCTGCACCTCCCGCACCCGCGACTTGGTGGCCTGCAGCTTCCACTTGGCGACGGTGCCCTGGCCCTGGCCGCCCTGCAGCACCTGGTACTCGCTGTACTGCGGCGACAGGATCGTCGGGCGCACGTTCTGGTAGTCGGCGATCGCGTTGAGCACGGCGGCCGGTTCGGCGTCGATCAAGATCGAGCTGGCGGCGCTGACCTGTCCCATCAGGCAAAACTCCTCGGGTGCGGTGGGTTGCGGTGTGATCCATCAGCCGTGCGTTCGCATCGGCTGTGGCTGCGGACTAGCGTAGTCGTGTGCCTGTTTCCGCAGCACTGACAGTTCATGCCCAAGGCGTGGAGCGGCTCCTGGCCAGCTACCGCGCCATTCCGCCGAACGCGTCGGTCCGCCTGGCCAAGCCGACGTCCAACCTCTTCCGCGCCCGCGCCAAGAGCAATGCACCCGGGCTGGACACCTCCGGGCTGACCGACGTGATCTCGGTCGATCAGGCCGCCAAGACCGCCGACGTCGCCGGCATGTGCACTTACGAAGACCTGGTGGCCGCGACGCTGCCCTACGGACTGTCCCCGTTGGTGGTTCCGCAGCTCAAGACCATCACCCTCGGCGGCGCGGTCACCGGCCTGGGCATCGAGTCGGCCTCGTTCCGCAACGGCCTGCCGCACGAGTCGGTCGTCGAGATGGACATTCTGACCGGCTCCGGCGAATTGATCACCGCCAGCCGGGAGCAGCATCAGGACTTGTTCCGCAGCTTCCCCAATTCCTATGGCACCCTTGGCTATTCGGTCCGCTTGCGGATCGAGCTGGAACCGGTCAAGCCCTTCGTGGCACTCAAGCACCTCAGGTTTCACGCGCTGGCCGACCTGGTCGCCGCGATGGACCGCATCATCGAAACCGGTGGCCACGACGGCACTCGCGTCGACTATCTGGACGGCGTGGTGTTCAGCGCCGACGAGAGCTATCTGTGCCTGGGCATGCAGACCTCGGCGGCCGGCGCGGTCAGCGACTACACCGGCCAGGACATCTACTACCGCTCGATCCAGCACGATGACGGCATGAAGGATGACCGGCTGACCATCCACGACTACCTGTGGCGCTGGGACACCGACTGGTTCTGGTGTTCGCGGGCGTTCGGTGCGCAGAATCCCAAGATCCGCCGATGGTGGCCGCGGCGCTACCGGCGCAGCAGCTTCTACTGGAAGCTGATCGGCTATGACCAGAAGTTCAACATTGCCGACCGCATCGAGGCCCGTAACGGCCGCCCGCCGCTGGAACGGGTGGTCCAGGACGTCGAGGTGCCGATCGAGCGTTGCGTCGAATTCCTGGACTGGTTCTTGACCACTGTTCCCATCGAGCCGCTGTGGTTGTGCCCGCTGCGCCTGCGCGATCCGGCGGGCTGGCCGCTGTATCCGCTACGCGCGGGACACAGCTACGTCAACGTCGGATTTTGGTCGTCGGTGCCCGCGGGGCCGTCCCCGGGGCACACGAACCGCCTGATAGAGGAGAAGATCAGCGAGTTCGATGGGCACAAGTCGCTGTATTCCGACGCGTATTACGGCCGCGAGGAGTTTGACAATCTCTACGGCGGCGAAACCTATAAGACCGTAAAGAAGACCTACGACCCGGATTCACGGCTGCTGGACCTATATGCAAAGGCGGTGCAACGACAATGACGACCTTCCGTGAAGGCGAGGCGCATGCGCCTCGGAAGCTCAGCCTGGCCGAGATCCTCGAGATCTTCACCGCAGGCGGCGAATTACCGCTGAAATTCACCGCTTACGACGGCAGTAGCGCCGGGCCCGCCGACGCGCAACTGGGACTGGATCTGCTCACCCCGCGCGGCACCACTTATCTGGCCACCGCCCCGGGTGACTTGGGTTTGGCCCGGGCGTACGTGTCCGGCAATCTCGAAATGCACGGCGTGCATCCCGGTGATCCATACGAGCTGCTGCGCGCACTCTCCCACAATCTCGACTTCAAGCTGCCGCCGCCGCGGGTGCTGGTCGACATCGTCCGTTCGATCGGCATCGAGCACCTGAAACCGATTTCGCCGCCGCCTCAGGAGGCGCTGCCGCGCTGGCGCCGCTTCGCGGAAGGCCTGCGACACAGCAAGAAGCGCGACGCCGAGGCGATCCATCACCACTACGACGTGTCAAATACGTTCTACGAGTGGGTGCTTGGGCCGTCGATGACGTACACCTGCGCCTGCTACCCCAGCGCTGATGCCACGCTGGAAGAGGCGCAGGAAAACAAGTATCGGCTGGTGTTCGAGAAGTTGCGCCTCCAGCCGGGTGACCGGCTGCTCGACGTGGGTTGCGGCTGGGGTGGCATGGTGCGCTATGCGGCACGGCACGGGGTCAGAGCGATCGGCGCCACCCTCTCACGCGAGCAGGCCGCCTGGGCGCAGAAGGCCATCGCCGAAGAGGGCCTGGCCGACCTGGCCGAGGTGCGCCACACGGACTACCGCGACGTACTGGAGAGCGGGTTCGACGCGGTGTCCTCGATCGGTTTGACCGAGCACATCGGCGTGGCGAACTACCCCGCGTACTTCGGCTTCCTGAAATCCAAGCTGCGCGTCGGCGGGCTGCTGCTCAACCACTGCATCACGCGCCCGGACAACAAGACCGGCGCGAGCGCCGGGGGTTTCATCGACCGCTACGTGTTTCCGGACGGCGAGCTGACCGGCTCCGGGCGCATCATCACCGAGGCTCAGGATGTCGGCTTCGAGGTGGTGCACGAGGAGAACCTGCGCCACCACTACGCGATGACGCTGCGGGACTGGTGCCGCAACCTCGTCGAGCACTGGGACGAAGCGGTCGAAGAAGTCGGCCTGCCCACCGCCAAGGTGTGGGGTCTGTACATGGCCGGGTCGCGGCTGGGCTTCGAGACCAATGTCGTTCAGCTGCACCAGGTTCTGGCGGTCAAGCTCGACGAGAAGGGCGGCGACGCCGGTCTTCCGTTGCGCCCGTGGTGGACGGTCTAGCCGCGACAGGCGCTGGTTGCTAGACGCGTCGGTACAGCTTCACCGACACCGCGCCGAGCCACGCCCACACCACAACGACGGCCGCGGTGAACACGAGAATTGCCGTCGTACCACCCTGTCCCGACGCCAGGCCTGCGAAGCTGGCCGCGAAGAACGCCCCGGTGATGCGCGAGAACCACGCCCAATGCCGCTGCCCGTCCCGGGCGAATACCGTGCCGTACACAAAACACGCGGCGACAAGGCACGCGAAACCGACTGCCGCAACGGCGAAATGCACCGCGCCATGCCAGCTCAGCTCGCCGACTCCCGACGGTGTCCCCGGCGGAAAGCCGTCAGACGGATCTGCCCGGAAGACGCCGGCGAGGATAAGTGCGACACCGTAGCCGCCGACTAAGCCCGCCGCCCAGGCGCCCAGGCGCAGTGGCCTCAGCGCCCGTCGCATTCCCAACGCCGCCGCAACCGTCATCGCACCGGTGAGCACGAAGTTCGCGATCTGGATCCAGCCGAGACTGCCGTTCGTCAGTTGACTGACCGAATGACGGGTGGGATCGAAGCCGTCACGCGTCGCCGCTTGCGCCGCCGCCGTCACGACGTATATCGGTCCCGCAATGACGCCGTAGCCGAGCAGCGACTTGGTGATCCGAACGTCGAGGGGTGGGCAATCGGTCGTGGTCACGGCGTGTCTCCCGTCCTAGAAAACTAGACCGTCCAGTACTCTAGAACTAGACGGTCTAGTTCGCAATGGAGGCAGCGTGACCGAACCGACGTTGGGACGTTCTGCGCAAAAGCGGCGTGCGATCCTGTCGACCGCCCAATCACTCTTTTTGACCAACGGCTATCAGGGCACCAGCGTCGACCAGATCGCCGCCGGCGCCGCCGTCTCGAAACAGACCGTCTACAAACACTTCGGCGACAAACACGAACTGCTGGTGGCCATCGTGAATGAGACGCTCGGCGACACGATGGCACCGATCTTGGATCGCATCGCGGCGCTGGCCGACACCACCGACATTGACACCGACCTGACGAATCTGGCGCGCGACTACATCAGCGCAGTGCTGCAGGACCCTGTCGTGCAGTTACGGCGGCTGGTGATCGGTGAGGCGAACCGGGTGCCCGAATTGGCACAGGTCTATTACGAACAGGCACAGGGACGTTCGCTGAACGCCTTCACTCAAGCGTTCGCCCGTCTGCAAGACCGGGGTTTGCTTACGATCGACGAACCTGCCTTGGCAGCAGAGCATTTCGCGTTCTTGGTGATCGGCCGTTGCGTCGACCAGGCGCTGTTCCTCGGCGCCGGGAGCGTGCGGGCGGACGCCGACGTGGACGAACTGGCAGAACACGGGCTGCGGGTGTTCCTGGCGGCGTATCGGCCTCGCGGGGAACTAGCCGCTACATCGGTGCCGACCCGGGCAGCTGGCCGCAGCGAGTCTTGATGTTCAGCAACGGTTGTCGGATTCCGGTGATGTCGGCCGCTGTCTGCGGGTTGGCGGCCATGTAGGCCTTGACCCGGGCCAGGACTTGCGCTCGGGGCACACCGGCCAGGCTGGTGAAGAACGCATTCACGTCGGGATGGGTGAACAGGTACGCCGACGTCGCGGCCTGCACACCGGTCCGCACACCCTCCAGGTCGGCCGCGGTGCAGTTCGGCGGCGGCGGTACATCGGGATCAGCTGCCGCAGAGGGAAGTTGGCCGAACATGGCCATGAAGATCGCCCCGCATCCGGCGAGCGCCGCCACAGTTCGACGAGTGTCGATGATCATGCACTGACGGTAAAGGCGCTGTCACACAAGCGCTTCACAGCACAGGCAACCCACAGTGCACCACGAGGTCGCGCACAGAACCCTAGCCGTCGATCTTGCGTGCGCCCAACTCGTTCTGCAGTAGCTCGAGCGCCACTTCCTCGGGATCACGCCGCGGGGCGGCGTCATCGTCGCGGCCGACCTCGGCGATCATGCTGTCCTCTTCGGCCCGCTGGCGATCGACCGGGTCGGGCTCGGGTTCGGGCGGCAGTGGTTGCTCAGCCTCCTGCGCGGGCTGACCGACGCCGACCTCGCACCGCACACGCCAATCCACGCCGAGCGCATCCTTCAGCGCGTCACGGATGACGTCGGCGTTGCGCTGTTCGCACAGTCGCTTGGCCAGCGGCGCCGACTCGTGGCCGAGGATCAGGGTGTTGTTCTCGACCGCGCGCACGATCGCGCCGGCCAGCATGACCTCGGTGGTGCGGCTGCGCTGACGGACCTTTTCCCGCACCGTCGTCCACATCGTGCGAACGGCGGCCGCACCCGGCTCACCGGCGGAGGTGGCCGGTGCCGCGGCGGGCTCGGTGGCCGGCGGCGGCGGGACGGTCGGCTCAGGTACCGGGTCGGGCTTGGCGACCGGCTCGGGCCGCGCGATCGGCTCGGGCTTGGCAATCGGCTCAGGCTTGGCGATCGGCTCCGGCGCAGGCCGCGGCGCCGGGGGCTCGGGAGCAGCCGCGGCAGGTGCGGCCGGAGCAGGCACTGAAGCAGGGGGTGCCGCCGCAGGTTGCTGCGTCTTGCGGACAAACTGCCGGGCGGGAGCCGCGGCCGGGGCACCCGAACTCAACTCGGCCTCACCGGCCGGGATCGAAATCTCCATCCGGGTTTCGATACGTTCGATGCGTTGCAGCAACGCCGCCTCGGTGTCACTGGCCGACGGCAGCAGCAACCGCGCGCACACCACCTCCAACAGCAGCCGCGGCGCGGTCGCACCGCGCATCTCCCCCAGCCCGGCGTGCACCACCTCCGCGTATCGGGTCAGTGTCGCCGGCCCGATCTTGGTGGCCTGCTCACGCATCCGCTCCAAGATGTCGTCAGGGGCATCCACGACGCCACGTGCCGCGGCGTCCGGAACGGCTTGCAGCACAATCAAATCGCGGAACCGCTCCAGCAAGTCGATGGCGAAGCGGCGCGGATCGTGCCCGGCGTCGATCACCGATTCCACCGCACCGAACAGCGCGGCTGCGTCTCCTGCGGCCAACGCGTCGACCGCGTCGTCGATCAGAGCCACGTCGGTAGCGCCCAAGAGCGCCAGCGCCCGCTGGTAGTGCACCTGATTGCCCTCGGCGCCGGCGAGCAACTGGTCCAGAACGCTCAACGTGTCGCGCGGTGAACCGCCCCCGGCCCGGATGACGAGCGGGTACACCGCGTCGTCGACGGCGACATTCTCCGACGCGATGATCTTCTCGATCAGCGAGCGCATGGTCTTGGGCGCCAGCAGCCGGAACGGGTAGTGGTGGGTGCGCGATCGGATCGTCGGCAGCACCTTCTCCGGCTCGGTCGTCGCGAAGACGAAGATCAGGTGCTCGGGCGGTTCCTCGACGATTTTGAGCAGTGCGTTGAATCCGGCGGTGGTGACCATGTGCGCTTCGTCCACGATGAAGATGCGGTAGCGCGACTGCGCAGGTGCGTAGAACGCCCGGTCCCGCAGCTCGCGGGTGTCGTCCACACCGCCGTGGCTGGCGGCGTCGAGTTCGACGACGTCGACGGAGCCGGGGCCGTTCGGGGCCAGGGCGACGCAGGAGTCGCAGACCCCGCACGGCGTCGGCGTCGGCCCCTGATCGCAGTTCAGCGAGCGGGCCAGGATGCGGGCCGAGGACGTCTTACCGCAACCGCGCGGCCCGGAGAACAGGTAGGCGTGGTTGATCTTGTGCGCCGACAGCGCGGTCGACAGCGGTTCGGTGACGTGCTCCTGGCCCACGACCTCGGCGAAGGTAGCCGGCCGGTACTTGCGGTAGAGCGCCACGGGTGAAGGCTACCGACCGTCGGTGACAGCCGTGGACCCCAGCAGCGACTCGGTGGCCGCAAGCAGCGCGCAGGTGGCCAGGCCGTCGACTGCGTCGGTCAGGTCCGGTTCCGGCGTGAACGTCGGGGCAATCCGAATGTTCTTGTCTTCCGGATCTTTTCGGTAGGGGAACGTAGCACCGGCTTCGGTGACCGCGATGCCGGCATCCTTGGCCAGCGCGACGGTGCGCTTGGCGGTGCCAGGTAGCACGTCCAAGCTGATGAAATAGCCGCCCTTGGGATCGGTCCAGGAAGCGATCTTGGAGTCCGTGAGGCGCTTGTCGAGGATGTCCAGGGCCAGCGCGAACTTCGGGGCGGCCAGCTGCTGGTGGCGGCGCATGTGCAGCCGCACCCCGTCGGCGTCCTTCAGGAAGAGCTGGTGCCGCAACTGATTGACCTTGTCGGGGCCGATCGATTTCTTGCCGGTGTGCTGCAGGAACCATGCGACGTTGCCCAACGATCCGCCGAAGAAGCTGACGCCGGCGCCGGCGAACGTGATCTTCGAGGTGGACGCGAACACGAACGGACGGTGTGGGTTGCCGGCCTGCTCGGCCAGACCCAACACGTCGACCTGGCGGGGAAAATCCATGGTCAGCGTGTGCACGGCGTAGGCGTTATCCCAGAACAGCCGGAAATCCGGTGCGGCGGTGCGCATTTGGACCAGGCGCCGGACGACTTCCCACGCGTAGGTGACGCCGGTCGGATTCGAGAAGACCGGCACATTCCACATGCCCTTGATGGCCGGGTCGGCCGCCACCAGTTCCTCGATGAGGTCGACGTCCGGGCCGTCCTCGTTGATCGGGACGGTGATCATCTCGATGCCGAAGCTCTCGGTGAGGCTGAAGTGGCGGTCGTAGCCGGGTGCCGGGCAGAGGAACTTGATGCCGGCCCCGCTCAGCTTGTCCTCGATCCACGGCCGGGGCGAGTCGACGCCGCCGTGCAGCAGCGAGTAGACGAGCGCGTCCTGCATCAGCTCCAGACTGGAGTTGTTGCGGGCGACCAGGTTGGGCACCGGAATGCCGAGCAGCTCACCGAAGATCGCCCGCAGACCCGGCAGACCGTTCGGGCCGCCGTAGTTGCGGGTGTCGGTGCCTTCTTCGTCGAGGTACTGGTCGCCGGGCAGGCTCAGCAAGGCGTTCGACAGATCGAGCTGCTGACTGGACGGGTTGCCGCGAGTCAGATTCAGCGAGAGCTTCTTGGCCTGGAGGTCGGCGTAGTTCCGCCGCTGCAATTCGTGCTGGGCTTGCAGCTCATCGGGGCCCAGGGAATGGAACGACACCGTGCGCCTTTCAAGAGGGGGACCCCGCGCACCCGCCAGAGCCCATTGACCCTTGCTGCCTTCCGGCCCTGGGGGAGTTCACAGGATAGACGCCGCGCGGGGTCCGTTGCGAGTGTAATACCCGCCGGGAGGTGCCCCGCCGCGGAGGCAGCAAGACGAGGTGAGCGAGCAGCCGGGGCGAGGCACCGTTCAAGTCGGCTACCATTGCCGACGGAGGATTCGCCTAGTGGCCTATGGCGCTCGCCTGGAACGCGGGTTGGGTTAACAGCCCTCAGGGGTTCAAATCCCCTATCCTCCGCACCTGATCCGGGGTGCGATCGGGGGGTTACGTGCCTGGTCGCACCCCGGATTTCACTGTGTAGGGAGAGAACATGGGGCGGAGTGGCATGGGGCGCGTCACCGCGACGGCACTTCATCTGGTGCTGTGGGTGCTGGCCGGCGCTCTGTACTTCCTGTTCGTCCTACCCCGGTGGTGGGAGCTGATGGGCGACACCACCCACACGCTGGGCACTGTCCTGCGCATCGTCACCGGCGTTCTGATCGCACTGGCCGCGCTGCCGGTGCTGCTCACCCTGCTGCGCAGCCGCAAGCCGGAGTATCGCACCCCGCAGTTGGCCCTACGGCTGCGGTTGTGGTCGGTGGTCCTGCACGTGCTGGCCGGCGTCCTGGTGGTCGGGACAGCGGTCGCCGAGATCTGGGTCAGCCTGGACAAGGGTGGCCCGTGGTTGTTCGGCGTATACGGCGCTGCCGCGGCGATCGCGGTGCTCGCATTGCTCGCCTTCCAGCTGGCCTACACCGCCGAGTTGCCGGCCAAGCCGGCGAAGCCCAAGAAAGAGAAGAAGGCGAAGAAGAAGCGCGGCGAGGCGGCCGAGGAAGCCGACGCAACCGAGGCAGTCGGGGCTGAGTCGACGACGGACACCGAGGGAGCCGCTGCGCCGGCCGTGAAGGACGAGCCCCCCGCCGAGGTGTCGGCCGACGCGGAACCCGAAGCCGACGCGGAACCCGATGCCGACGCGGAACCCGAAGCCGACGCGGAACCCGAACCCGAAGCGGCCGGTGCCCTGCGCAACAAGCGCCCGACCGGCAAGACGAATCATCGCCTGCGCCGGCGCAATCGCGGCAGCGTCGCGGTCGACGAGTAGAAACTTTCGAGTTCACCTAAACAACGGTCTGAACAGCGCACGCGCCCCTATGCTGAGCGAGTGCCCAACACTTCCCCCTATCGGGTCGTCCAGTGGACGACCGGCAATGTAGGTAAAAGCTCGGTTCAGGCGATCGCCACCAATCCCACCCTGGAACTCGTCGGCTGTTATGCCTGGTCAGCCGATAAGGCAGGACGCGATGTCGGAGAACTCGTCGGCATCGACCCGCTGGGCGTCACGGCGACCAACGACGTCGACGCGCTGCTGGCCCTCAAGCCGGACTGCGTGGTCTACAACCCGATGTGGATCGATGTCGACGAGCTGGTCCGCATTCTGTCGGCCGGCGTCAATGTGGTCGCCTCGGCGTCGTTCATCACCGGTCAGAACCTGGGTGAGGGTCGTGCCCGCATCGAAGAGGCCTGCAAGGCGGGCGGGTCTACGATGTTCGGCTCCGGGGTGAGCCCCGGCTTCGCCGAGCTGCTGGCAATCGTCGCCGCCACCGCCTGCGATCGCGTCGACAAGATCACGATCGCCGAGTCCGCTGACACCACCCTGTACGACTCCCCTGAGACCGAGCGCCCGGTCGGCTTCGACATGCGCATCGACGATCCCGAACTCCAGCCGATGGCGGCCAAAGGCACCGCGGTGTTCGCCGAAGCAGTGCAGCTGGTCGCAGATTCCCTCGGCGTCGAGCTCGACGAAATCAAGTGCGTGTCCGAGTATGCCCAGACCACCGAGGATCTGCCGATGGCGTCGTGGACCATCAAGGCCGGCCATGTGGCCGGTGTTTACGCAAGCTGGCAGGGCTTGGTCAAAGATGCTGCCGGACGGCAACGTACCGTCATCGACATCAACGTGCGGTGGAAGAAGGGCACGACGCTCGAACCCGATTGGCAGCTGGACGCCGACGGCTGGAAGATCACCATCGATGGGCGCCCAACGGTCAACATGCAGGTCGGCTTCCTGCCACCGATGGACATGATCGAGAACGCGAAGTCCCTCGAGGACTTCTTCGTGCTCGGCCACATCATGACGGCGATGCCGCCGATCCACGCAATCCCCGCTGTGGTCGCAGCCCCACCGGGCATTGCGACCTACAACGATCTGTCCCTCCCGAAGGCCCGCGGCGTGGTGCCGCGGGCCTAGCGGGCTAGATGCAGGCGGCCCCGCTCACGAATCCGAACGGACCGGTGGCCTGCACGCAGGCTGAAGGGGGCCCGTAGTACGCGGGACCGTAGTAGGGGCCACGCCAGTCGCCGTTGTCGTGGTCGTCCCACTCCCAACCGTCGTGGCCGTGGCCATGTCCCGGGTCGGCGTAGGCAATGCCGGCGCCGACGCCGAGGCCGGCCAGGCCGAGCCCGGCGGAAAGTGCCGCTGCTGCTGCGATCTTTGTCAGTGTCATCGTGTTCATCCCTTACGACCTCAAACGCCCCGACCCCGTCACACACGCCTCTGCAACGTAAGGCATTTTAGTCGAATTCCCGGATGCGCCAACGACTTAGGGATGGTGAACTCGTCGAGCGTTTGCTCGGCGGCCGCGACGACCGAGCCTGCCCGCCGACCGTCGAGGTAGGCGGGCCGCATGGATCGTTGCTACTCCGGGGCGATGTTGTTCGGATTCGCCGTCGGCAGTGTGAGGCCGATGTCGGAGATATTGATGACGCCGAACGCCGTGAACCTCTCGTACGCCGTGGCCGAGCTGGTGATCTGCAGCGTCAGGTCATCACCCGGGTCAACCACGTTGTAGACGATGTTCTCCATGTTGACCGACGCCGTGTGAATCCCGCCGTCCAGCGTCACCGCCACAGGTGTCACAAGGTTGCCCACCACCAAGCCGGTCTTGTTGTCGACGAGCTGGGCATAGACAAATCGGCTGGTGCCCAGACCTTGATATTGGAAGCTCACAGTGGGCGCCCCCACGTACTTGGTGCCGACTTGAGTCGGAACTGCGACGTTGATCGCGTTACTCGCCGTGGACGCCAGGCCCAGCGAGTACGGGATCGAGGCCTGCGGCGCCGGTCCTGAGCCACCGACGATCGGAACGATACCCAGCGTGCCGCCCGACGCCCCGGTCACCGCCTCATACGGTGTATCGAACAACGCGCTGCCCGCCGTCGGCAGGTAGTCCGACTTGAACCAGTTCCCATACTGATCGGTGAACTGGAAGTTGGGAATGCTGGCCGGCGTCGAGGTGGGCGGGTGGCCGTCCCTGACGTAGTAGTTCAGCCAGGCGAACGTCGAGGCCAGGTTCGGGTTGTCGTCTGCGGTGTCCGGATTGGTCAAGCACACGCCGTGGCCGCCGCAGAACCAGATCATCTTCACCGGTGTATTCCACTGGTTGGCGGTGATCGTCTGCGCGTTGTCAATCGCCTGCTGCAGGGTGAACAACACGTCGACCGTGCCCTGGATCAGCAGTGTCGGCGCCTTCAGCTGGTTCAGCAGCGAGGTCGGCCCGGCGCTGGCCAGGAACGCCTGCGCGGTGTTGCTCAGAACGCCGAGAAGGTCTCCGGTGACGATGCCCTCATAGATCAGGTTGTTGATCCGGGACTTCGACAAGACCAACGACAGCAGCAGCAGCGACGCGTAGGCGGTCTTGAATGAACCGTCGGGGTACAGCGAATTGTTCAGTGAGTTCCACGAGATTCCCGGAACGATGGCATCGATGCGCGGATCGGTGGCAGCGCTGGTGAGCTGGATCCCGCCGCCGTAGGAGCCGCCGACCATCCCGACTCGAGGGTCGTTTCCATCGAGCAGCGAATTATCGAGCCCGGCAACCCAATCCAGAATCGACGAGACGTCACGCGCCTCGAAGAACGGACTGTCGAGCTGCAGGATGCCGCCGGAGGCGAACTCGCCGCGGGGGTCCCAGGTGACCACGTTGTAATCGCCGCGCAGTAGAGACACGCCCGGGGTGAGCCCGCCGATGCCGTACTGCGTGTACGGATCGGTCTGGCCCGGCGTCGCCAGACCAGGTCCGTCGAGAATCGTTGGCGCCATACCGGCCGTGGTGAGACCGGACTTCGGGAACCAGTTGACACTGATCGGCGTGTGGTCGAAGGACGACACCATGTAGGTGTAGGCAACCGGCGCGGTGGCAGCTTGCAGCACACCCGTCGAGTCGAAGGTGGCGATCTGCGAGTATCCGATGATCGGCGCCAGCAGGTCGCCCAGGACCGGGGTCTGGTGCAACACGACGATGACCTGACCGGCGAGGCCACCGAGCAGCGGAATACCTTGCAGCAGTTGGTCGAACTGCGTCTGCTGGGCGACCAGGATCTTGAACTGCTCGTTAACCGCCCCGCCGAGGGCAGACTGGTAGGGCAGATAGCTGAAAGTGCCCGGCTGGTAGTTGGAGTCGCTGGGCGCGGAGAAGGTGATCTTCCCACCCAGACTCGGACCGCTGATCAACGTGTAGGTGAGGCCGGACGCGCCAGTGGCGTTGGTGGTGCCGTCGACGATGCCGTCATTGATGACCAGTACCGGATTGACCGTGATCGGATTGCTCGCCAGCGCCGACGCGGTGGTCCGGCGCTCGAGCGCCGCGTAGGCCAGCGCCAGCGGCGACTCGATTGGCAGCGTCGGCAATCCGCCGGAGAACGGGTCGAGCACACCATGCAGTGCGGTGGTCAGCACTGCGGAAATCGCGTCCGGCGACGGCAGCACGGGAAGTCTGGGCGCGAGCGACGCGACCGACGTCACCGACGCGGCAGTTGACGACGCCGCCGGCGAGCTCCCGCTGACGGTGCGGCTCTGGGCACCCGGCGACGATCCCGAGGAGTTTGCGGTCGAATCGGTGGAAGTCGTCGTCTGCGCGGACACCGAAGAGCCCGCGAGCGACGGGGTGGTCCCGGCCTTGGAATGCTTCGCGCCGGTCTTGGCACCGCCGACGCCGACCGCCTGACCCGGCCCGGCAGCCGTCCGCTTCGACGTTCCAGTGGCGCCGGACGGCCCCTTCGAGCCGGTTGGCGACGAGGCCGAAGCTCCGCTCGTAGAACTCGAATTCGAGCCTGCCCCGGACGATCCCGTCGACCCGTCCGCCCAGGCGACGCCGTACCCCGTGGAGAACACCGCGGCGCCCACTCCGAGAGCCACCGCCAACCCGCCAACCCGACCGACAAACCTCGAAGCACTCATGACGTTCTAACCTCCCGACCAACGGCGAAAGCGCCTCAGCGGAGGGTAAGCCCGCAAACGGGCGCGGGATCGCGAAACGCCGAAAGTGTCAGCAAGTAATTTGCTGAGCTGACAAAATTAGCTGAGTCGCATTGAGCGCCAAAGAATCAGGCGTAGTCGAAGTGCGTCGAGCCCATGCCGTCGGGTGTGGTGTAGTCGAGGTACACCGGGCCAATCTGGTACGGGATGTACCCGGTGTTGATGAGCCCGCTCGTGATCACCAATGGCGAATTGAGCGAGTTGACGGTGTAGGAGTACAGCAGCACGCCGTCGGTGGTGTACACCGAAATCCTGACTCCCGAGTTCACATATGTGTACGGCTTGGATGGGTCTGTCGGGTTGGCCACCTGGTGGGTGTTCGACAGACCTACCTGGGACTGGAGGATCGTTCCGTACACGCCGCCCGAGTCGATGATCGCGGGGACCGTTGTCGGGGAACCGTTGTTGATCGCGACGTTCAGATAGGCATCGGGCGCGCCGGCTACCGACGTGCGGGTCGGCAGCGGATTGGGGCCGAAGACCATCACGCCGGCCAGACCGAGCAGCAAGCCCTGATAGAGGAACACGCCCTGGCTGAGGTCACCCGGCAGCGCCGTGGTCGGAAGGCCTTGCGGACCGGGACCCGCCGCGTTGGCGCCGATCCCGAGCACGCCGGAGGCGCCACCAAGCTGGTTGAAGAAGGCCAGGGCCTTCTTTGCATCGGCGGCGTCGACGATGTTGACGCCGGTCGGTCCGGAGACGATGCCGTTTCCGAAGTCGACCGTCGTCGTGTAGGTCGTGTAGGCGTAACTGAGCCCACCGCTGTAGCCGCCCGTACCGGTCCGGGTCGGCGACCCGAGGGGTACGGCGTCACCCACCGAGGCCCGGGTAACGACCAGTCCCGACGAGCCGGTGTCGACGAGCACCGGAATGCTGGGGCCGCCGTTGATCGTGATGTAGACGATCGGTTCGGTCGTCGAGCGCATGGACACCGGGACCACGGCGTAGACGCGGCTGTTGAGCGCGACGGTGCCGACAGCGTTCTGTACGGATGTGATCGCGCCGGTCCCCTCGAAGGCGCCGACCAGCGGGAGCAACAGTGCGGTGCTGTTGAGTGCGGTGGTGGCCAGCGTCGGCAGTAGCAGCGCACCGAGCAGACCAACCCCGGCAAGTTCGTGCACGATCGGAATGCCGGCGGTCGTGGCGTAGAGCGACTGCGCAGGTGTTATCGAGCTTCCCCAGGTATTCAGCGCCAACGCGGCCTGCGACAACAGAACCTGCGGGACGATCGACACCAGGCCCGCGGCGATGTTGCCGCTACCCCACGTCTGTTGCTGCAACTCCGATTGCGCCTGGGCGATCTGCTGCTGGGCCAGGCTCACCGCGACACTCGCGACCACCGGCGGCGTCGACGGCAGGAACGAAGTGGTGCCCGGCGTCGCGTTGGCGGCGGCGGGCGTGATCGTCACGGACGCCGCAGGCACGCGAGCGGAATGCCCGGTCGTCGCCGGGCTCGGCACGGCGGCAGCGGTCGTCGTGGTCGTCGTGGTCTCGATGGCCGCAGTGTCGACGGCGGCCGCCGCGACAGGAGCGTTGCTAGCCGCCGCAGATGATGCCTTGCGCGAGCTGACGTTTCCGCCTGACGAGGTCGCGGCGCCGTTGCGCGCCGAGTGTCCGGTGGCCTTCTTCGTGGCGGTCGAATCGGTGCTGTTCGACGACGTTGAGCTGCCCTCGGAGTTACTCGCCGAGGCCTTACCCGCACCCGATCCGGCCCCGGTCTCCGCATAGGCGACAGCTGACCCGCTGGCCAGCGCGGCGCCGACACCCAGGGCCACGGCACCGGCGCCCAGCCACGCGTATGGCTGGCGACGGCGTTGCCGAGCGCGGTGTGCACCCCGTTGGCTGTGCCTCATGGTTCCCCCTGTATTCCAACCGCAATCGCCTAGCTGAGATTCTCCTAAGCGAGTTTGCTGAGTGTCTACCACAATTTGCCGCGGCGGCAATAGCCAACCCGCCCGATGATCACGACATTGATCGAGCGGTCACGCCCGAGATTCGATTCAACCCCTAGTTGGCGAATTGCAGCGTGATCACCGCGTCGCCGGCAATGACCTGGCCTGGCGCCGGTATCTGCGCGGCGATCTGATTCTTCCGGTAGGGCGAGTTCGGCAGGTCCGGGGCCTTCGAGAGGACACCCGTCCACCCCAGCGTCCGAAGCGCCGGTTCGGCGTCCGTCCAATACATACCCCGCAGTTCCGGCATGACGATGACGGCCTGGGGATGCGCTGTCACCGTTCGGGTCGGCGCCACCGTACTGGTGACCGGGGATTCAGTCGCGGCAACGGGTCGCCCGCCCAATGCGCACGCCCCGACAAGGCACGCCGTCGATGCCAAAATGATCAGTGCGGGTAGCGATTTCACGTCTTTGGGTTGCCGTGTTCGTCCCAGTTCTCCGCCACCTTCTTGCTCGGCTGGACGCGCGGAGGTTCGCCCGGCATCTTCGGGTAGCTCGGCGGGTAGGGCAGGTCGCCGAGACCGCGCTCCTCGTCGGCGGCGACCATTTCCAGCAGCGAATCAATCGAGTGCGCAACCGAATCCATCTCAGCCATCGGGTCGCCACGCTCGGCGATCAACGCCGGGACGGTCGCGATGGTGAAGTCGTCGGGGTTGGCGTCTGCCAGCTCCCCCCACGTCAGCGGCGTCGAGACGGTGGCGATCGGCGTGGCCCGGACCGAGTACGCGCTGGCAAAGGTACGGTCGCGGGCATTCTGGTTGTAGTCGATGAAGACCCGCTGGCCGCGCTCCTCCTTCCACCACGAGGTGGTCACCAACTCCGGTGCCCGGCGTTCGAGTTCACGCGCCAGCGCGATCCCGGCGCGGCGCACGGCGATGAAATCCCAGTCCTGCCGGATCCGCACGAACACGTGCACACCACGTCCGCCGGATGTCTTCGGATAGCCGACCAATCCCAGCTCATCGAGCACCGGCTTGAGATAGTCGACAGCGATGGTGCGCGCTTCGACGAACCCGGTGCCCGGCTGGGGATCGAGGTCCACCCGCAACTCATCGGGATGATCGGTGTCGGGGCAGCGAACCTGCCACGGGTGCAACGTGACTGTGCCCATCTGCGCGGCCCACACGATCGCCGACGGATGGGTCACCTTCAACGCGTCCGCGGTACGCCCGGACGGAAACGTCACCCGGCAGGTCTCCAGATAATCCGGGCGCTTTTCGGGCACCCGCTTCTGGTAGATCTCCTCGCCCTCGATGCCGTCCGGGAACCGCTGCAGGTGAGTCGGCCGGTCGCGCAACGCAGTCAACATCGGCCCGCTCGCAACGGTGCGGTAGTAGTCGACGAGCTTGCCCTTGGTGCCGTTCGACCCCAGTTTGGGGAAGTACACCTTGTCCGGGTTGGTGAGCCGGACGGCGATACCGTCGACGTCGACCTCTTCGGCCTTGGACGCCATCAGCGTGACGGGTTGAATTGAGGTCTGCTCACGCTATTCAACCTACTAGCGCAACGCCAACCAGCACACGAGACGAGAATGAACCGATGCAGTTGCCCGTCAATCCCCCGGTGTCGCCGATGCTCGCAAAGGCAGCGCGGACCATCCCGCCCGACGCGTCCTACGAGCCGAAGTGGGACGGTTTTCGGTCGGTGTGCTTCCGAGACCGTGACGACGTCGTGCTGGGAAGCCGCAATGAGAAGCCGCTGACCCGATACTTCCCGGAGTTGGTCAGCGCCGCTCTTGCCGAGTTGCCGGAGCGCTGCGTGATCGACGGTGAGATCGTCATCGCCACCGGTGAGGGCTTGGATTTCGAGGCGCTGCAGCAACGGGTCCACCCCGCGGACTCGAGAGTCCGGATGCTCGCCGCGAAGACGCCCGCAGCATTCGTCGCGTTCGATCTGCTCGCGTTGGGAGACGAGGATTTCACCGGCCGGCCGTTCAGCGAGCGGCGCGCCGCGCTGGTGGAGGCGTTGGCAGACGTCGGGCCGTCGTTTCACGTCACCCCCGCCACGACCGATCCGGCGACCGCGCAGCGGTGGTTCTCCGAATTCGAGGGAGCCGGGCTGGACGGAGTGATCGCAAAGCCGCTGACGATCACCTACCAACCCGACAAACGGGTGATGTTCAAAATCAAGCACGAGCGGACGGCTGACTGTGTGGTTGCCGGTTACCGAGTGCACAAGTCGAGCGACGACGCCATCGGGTCGTTGCTGCTCGGCCTCTACAACGACGACGGGGTGCTGGCGCCGGTGGGCGTCATCGGCGCATTCCCGATGGCCGAGCGGCGACGCCTATTCAACGAACTGCAGTCCCTGGTAACGCAATTCGAGAATCATCCATGGAACTGGGCAGCACTCGAGTCGGGCGAACGCACACCACAGAAGAATGCCGGGTCGCGATGGAACGCCGGCAAAGATCTCTCATTCGTTCCGCTGCGGCCCGAGCGCGTGGTCGAGGTGCGCTACGACCACATGGAGGGTGAGCGGTTCCGGCACACCGCTCAATTCAACCGCTGGCGGCCCGATCGCGACCCGCGCTCGTGCACCTACGAGCAGCTCGAGCAACCAGTGACCTTCAGCCTCAGCGACATCGTGCCCGGGCTCGGTTAGTTAGTCACTCAGCGCCGCGATAGCGGCTTTGAGTTTGTCGGCGACTTCCTGGGCGACCGGCTGCAGTTGTGGTTCTTCGGTCACGTCGACGAGCAGCTGAGGGTTCATCGCCTCGACGAGAGTGCTGTCCGGGTCATCGGGGTTGCTCCGCACCACGACATTGCACGGCAGCAACAGGCCTATCTGGCGGTCCACCTCGATCGCCCGGTGGGCCAATGGCGGGTTGCAGGCACCGAGGATCAGGTAGTTCTCCATGTCCTCGTTCAGCTTGTTCTTCATCGTCGCCTTCACGTCGATTTCGGTGAGGACACCGAAACCTTGATCGCCCAACGCCTTTCGTGTTCGAGCAACTGCATCGTCGAAGGGCATTCGAAGGGTGGCCGCCAATGCGATACTCATGATGTCTCCTTTGTCGACCGGGCTATGCGAGTGCCAGGAACAGCTTTTCCAGCTCCGCCTCGGTCATCGGCTTGTCGGCGCCGGATCCTTCACCGGCGACGCATTCCCGCAGTCCGGTGGCGACGATCTTGAAGCCGGCCCGGTCGAGCGCGCGCGAGACCGCCGCCAACTGTGTGACGACGTCCTTGCATTCGCGCCCCTGCTCGATCATCGAGATGACTCCGGCCAGTTGGCCCTGGGCCCGGCGCAGTCGGTTGAGCACCGCGTCGATGGCATCTTGGTCTCCGACCATGGTCATTTCCCTTCATTCCGCTGCTTAGTTCATATTACCCGCGGGGGTATCACAGGTCGACACAACCGCCGCTACGGCACCAGCATTCCCGGGCCGGCGACATCTTGCTGCAGTATACGCCTGGGGGTATGGTAACGGGCGGATCCGGTATACCCACCCAGGTATGCCCACGCTCGGGAATATATACCCTATGGGGTATGTATCTATGGGTGACGGGCCGCCCCCGCGGCGGCCGAGAAGGACCGAAAGGAACGCCCATGATCTTGGAGCAGTACTACATCGAATGCCTGTCGCATGCGTCCTACCTGGTCGGTGACGAGACGACCGGCCGCGCGGTCGTGGTCGACCCACGCCGCGATATCACTGACTATTTGGCCGATGCGAAGAAGTACGGACTGTCCATCGAAGGTGTGATCAACACCCACTTCCACGCCGACTTCGTCTCCGGACATCTGGAACTGGTCGATGCGACCGGCGCGTGGATCGGCTTCGGCGAGGCAGCCGAGACCGACTATCCGATTCGCCGGCTGGCCGACGGGCAGCACCTGTCACTGGGCGAGGTGGACCTCGAGATCCTGTCCACCCCGGGCCACACCTGGGAATCGATCAGCGTGCTCATTCGCGAGCGCACCGGGGCCGATCCCGTTGCCGTGCTGACCGGCGATTCGCTGTTCATCGGCGACGTCGGCCGACCGGACCTGGTGAACATCGGGGACAGCACGACCAGCGAGTTGGCCGCGGCGATGTATCACACGATCCACGACAGGCTTCTCCAACTACCCGACAGCGTGGCGGTGATGCCTGCCCACGGGGCCGGGTCGTCGTGCGGGAAGAATCTTTCTGCGGAACTTATTTCGACCATTGGCGAGCAACGCATCAGCAATCCGTCGGTGCAGCCGATGAGTGAACAAGCCTTCGTCGAGCTGATCACGTCAGGACAGCCCGCCGCACCGGCGTACTTCGCGTCCGACGCCGCGATGAACAAACGAGTTCACCCCTTACTGAGGCCTGACCGCACAGTGCCCGAGATGACACCACGCCAGATTCGAGAGGCACTCGATTCCGGTGTGCGGATCGTCGATGCGCGCACCGTCGAGGATTTCGCCATCGGGCATCTGCGCGGGTCGATCAACGTCGGGTTCGACGGTCGCTTCGCCGAAACCGGCGGCATGGTGGCCGAGGTGGGCGAGCAGATTGCGCTGATCACCTATCCGGGTGAGGAGCAGCAGGCCGCGTTGCGGCTGGCACGCATCGGCTCAGACCACTCGATCGGGTACCTGAATGTGGGTCGCGACGGCCGGTTCCCCGCCGAACTTGCCGACTTGGTTCAGGTCGCAGCCCGGACCACCGCAACCGAGCTGGCTGACCTGCTCGCCGAGGATGCGGTAACGCTGATCGACATCCGCAACCCCGGTGAGCGCACTGGTGGTGCGATCGCAAACTCAATGCATATCCCGCTCGCCCAGTTACGCCTTCGGATCGATGAGGTTCCCACCGACAAGCCGGTCGTGGTGCATTGTGCGGGCGGCTGGCGCTCCAGCGTGGCGGCCTCACTGTTGCGGGCCAACGGCATTCGGAAAGTGTCGGACCTACAGGGCGGCTACAACGCGTGGGCCGAAGCGTACGCGACGTTGTGACCGCGGCAATCTGAGAGGAGTTCGAGTATGTGCTATGCCGTCAAGTGTCGAGTCTGCGGCAAGACGACGTGGGATGGCTGCGGCCGACATAGTCAAGACGTGATGCGGTCCATACTGCCAGCACAGCGATGTCAATGCGCAGAACGCGAAAACCGGGACCGGAACTCGTCATGGCAGTCGCAGTAGGTCTTTCCCTCGGTGCACTGATCGGTCTGCTGCTGGGATTGCTCGGCGGCGGGGGTTCCATACTCGCCGTTCCGGCGCTGATCTATGGATTGAAGTTTGATGTCCAACAAGCGATTCCGATATCGCTGATCGTCGTCGCCTCGGCATCAGCGGTCGGGGTGTTGCCGAAAATCCGCGCGGGTCAGGTCCGCTGGCGAATGGCGGTGATCTTCGCCGCGGCCGGAATTCCGGCCGCGATCGTCGGCAGCGCCATCAGCCGTCATCTGGCTCAGCCGCTGGTCCTGGTCGGTTTCGCGGTCGTCATGGTGGCTGCTGGCGTCCGCATGCTGGCCGATCAGGGCACCACCGGGACGGCCTGCAAAATCGATGCGGGACAAGTGAACTGGCGGCGCTGCGCACCTCGGTCGATCGGGGCCGGGCTGCTGGTCGGCCTGCTCACGGGGCTGTTCGGTGTCGGCGGCGGGTTTCTCATCATTCCGGCATTGGTGGTCATGCTCGGTGTCGAGATGTCGACCGCCATCGGCACCTCGTTGGTGATCATCATCGCCAACTCTGCGGCCGGCATTGTTTCCCATCTTCAGGTGATCAGCGTCGACTGGCAGGTCACCGCAGCGTTCGTCGGATCTGCGATGGCGGCATCGCTGGCCGCCGGCTACTTCGGCACCAACACCGACACCACACGCCTGCGGCGCTGGTTTGCCTACCTGGTGCTCGCCGTGGCCGGCTACGTGTTGATCGACACGTTCGTCGTCGGCTGAGCCGCGGGCCCGATTAGTCGAGCGAACCGGGTGGGCGAGACACGCACTGCGCGGAGTACAGCTCGACACCCAGCTTGTCCATCAGCTCCAACTGCGTTTCCAGGTAGTCGATGTGATGCTCTTCGTCGGCGACGATGTCCTCGAAGAGATTGGCGGTGGTGGAGTCCTGTTTCTCACGGCACAACACGATCGCCGGCTTCAACCGGTTGACCACCTCGTACTCGAGCGCCAAGTCACTCTCGAACTGTTCGCGGATCGTCTGACCGATGTTCAGGGTGCCGATCCGCTGGTAGTTGGGGAGCCCGTCGAGGATCAGGATCCGATCGGTCACGCGCTCGGCATGGCGCATCTCGTCGAACGACTCGTCCCTTGTGTGCTTGGCCAGCTCCGTGAAGCCCCAGTTGTCCTGCATCTTCGAGTGCAGGAAGTACTGATTGATGGCGGTCAGTTCCGAGGTCAGCTGCTGATTCAGGAGCGTGAGAATCTCGCTGT
The DNA here is from genome assembly GCF_001021385.1 of Mycobacterium sp. EPa45. Lineage (NCBI taxonomy): Bacteria > Bacillati > Actinomycetota > Actinomycetes > Mycobacteriales > Mycobacteriaceae > Mycobacterium > Mycobacterium sp. EPa45. The sequence continues at coordinate 5,803,129 of NZ_CP011773.1, forward strand.
CGCCTTGCATGAATTTCTCCTGTCATCGCAGTGGCGCCGCAATTCGCATACTGCAGAATTGCGCCGGTTCTACTCACTACCGCTTTCAGTGAACCTAGTACAGAATCACCGAGCCCATCCCGCTTCTGGGCTGGATCGGTGTTGTCGCGCTTGAACATTGGCACAATCAAGCCGGGGCGGCAAGGTAGTTGAGGCTTGGCTGTGTTTGATTCCGATACGGATGGTCTCGGCTTGGTATTCCGCTGAATAGGCGGCTGGCCCGGCCCGTCGGACAACTCAGTTATTTCTGCTGACCTCACTATTGATTGCACACCGGTGGCCCGCTGCGCCGGACGCCCGTGGATCGAGGTGACCATGCGAACCCTCGGTTAGTTAGGTTAGGGTCAGCTAACTACCGTCGATCCGACAAGAGGACACCGTGATGGGACGAGGTTTCCAGGGCGCCATGTTGCGCCGGTTCGGGGGGCGCGACCATCCCGCGACCGTGGAACGGACCGAGGACGTCGCCCCGCACTGCGTCCGGATCACGATGTCTTCCCCCACCCTCTTCGATGACGTCGACGCCGGACCGACAACCTGGCTGCGGTTCTGGTTTCCCGATCCGGACCGCGGAAGCACCGAATTCCAACGTGCGTACACACTCGCCTGGGCCGAGCCCGAGGCCGGCCGCTTCGCGATCGACGTCGTGCTGCACGAGCCGGCCGGCCCAGCCTCGGCGTGGGCCTCGACCGCGCACCCGGGCATGACCATCCCGGTGGTGTCGTTGGGTTCGTCGCCCTTCGCGGTGCCCGACGACCTGCCGGCGGGCTTCCTGCTCATCGGTGACTCCGCGTCCATCCCGGCGATCAACTCCATCATGGCGGTGCTGCCACCCGATCTCGACGTCGAGGTCTACCTCGAACTCCATTGCGAATCAGACACACTCATCCCGCTCACCCCACACCCGCGGCGGCGACTGCACTGGGTGACGAGGACCGACGACACCTCGCTGGCTGCGGCCATCGAGGACCGGGACTGGTCGAACTGGACCGTGTGGGCTGGTACCGAGGCGGGCGCTCTCAAGCACCTCCGCAAGCGCCTCAAGGAGGACTTCGGGTTCCCCAAGACCGAGGTGAAGGCCCAGGCGTACTGGACCCAGGGCCGGGAGATGGGCAGAACCCGCGACGACGCCACAACGACACCTGTCCCGCAGATTCCCGCACCCGCGCTACCGCAGCCGGGCGCCGCCAAAGGCAAGTGGCGTTCCCAGGCGGGCAAAGACTTTCTGGCACCGGTCAAGTCCCGGGTGATGGCCGCCGGTGTTTTGCAGGCACTGCTCACCCTGCTGCAGCTTGCGCCATTTGTGTTGCTCATCGAACTCGCTCAACAGTTGCTCAGCGGCGCCGACCGATCCCAGGTGTGGAACACCGTGACCGCGTTCGTGGTGCTACTGACCGCCGGCACCACGCTGGGCGCAGTTCTGGTGCTGTGGTTGCACGTGGTCGACATGCGGTTCAGCGCCGAAGTCCGTCGTCGGCTGTTGGACAAGCTGGCCCGAATACCCCTGGGCTGGTTCAGCGATCGCGGATCGGGAGCGGTGAAGAAGCTGATCCAGGACGACACGTTGTCGCTGCACTACCTCGTGACGCACGCGGTGTGCGATGCGGTCGCGGCGGTCGTCGCGCCGATCGCAGTGTTGATCTATCTGTTCGCCGTCGACTGGGGCATGGCGCTGATCCTGTTCCTGCCGATCCTCGTCTATATCCTCACCACCTGGACCATGGTGTATCAGAGCGGGCCGAAGATCGCCGAGGCCTCGCGCTGGGCCGAGCGGATGAACGGCGAGTCGGCGGCATTCCTCGAGGGTCAGCCGGTGATTCGGGTTTTCGGAGGCGCGGCGGCCTCGTCCTTTCGCCGACGTCTGGACGACTACATCGCGTTCCTCAACGACTGGCAACGGCCGTTCATCGGCAAGAAGACCTTCATGGATCTGGTGACCCGGCCCAGCACGTTCCTGTGGCTGATCGTCACCGCCGGCACCGCGTTCGTGGCTGCCGGCGCGACGACGCCCGCAGCGCTGCTGCCGTTCCTGGTGCTGGGCACCACCTTCGGCAGCCGGCTACTGGGCATCGCCTACGGGCTGGGCGGCATCCGGGAAGGTACGCAGGCTGCACAGCGCATTGCGGTAACGCTCGACGAAACCGAGCTGGACACCCGGAGCGCGGATGCGCCGCCATCTGCGACACCGGCGAGCGTGACCTTCGACGCCGTCAGCTTCGGCTACCGCGCGGGTGTGCCCGTCATCCGCGACGTGACAATGGCGTTGAGCGCCGGGACGGTGACGGCTCTGGTGGGGCCATCCGGTTCTGGCAAGTCAACCCTGGCGGCGCTGCTGGCGCGCTTCCACGACGTCGACGCCGGCGCGATCCGCATCGACGGCCGCGATATCCGCACGATGACCCCAGACGAGCTCTATACCCGAGTCGGATTCGTATTCCAGGATATTCAGCTGGTGGCAGGCACCATTGGCGACAACATCGCACTCGCCAGGCCGGAAGCCGGCATCGACGAGATCGAGCGCGCCGCCCGCAACGCGCAGATCCACGAACGGATTCTGCGGCTGCCCGACGGATACGACACTGTCATCGGCGCCGACAGCCAGCTGTCGGGGGGCGAGAAGCAGCGCCTCACCATCGCCCGCGCACTGCTCGCCGACACCCCGGTGCTGATCCTCGACGAGGCCACGGCCTTCGCGGATCCTGAATCGGAATATTGTGTGCAGCAGGCGTTGAGCTCGCTGATTCAGAATCGCACGGTGTTGGTGATCGCCCACCGGGTGCATACCATCACCGAAGCCGACCAGATCGTGGTGCTGGACCACGGCCGTATCGCCGAGATCGGCACCCATCGGGAGCTGCTCGCCATCGACGGCCGCTACCACCGCCTGTGGAACAGCCGGCCGGCCGGCGCAACGGCGCCTACCCGCGCCCTGACCGGCGAAGGCGTCCGATGATTCGCACTCTGATCAGGTTGATTCCCGACGAGGACCGTGGGCGACTCACCAGTTACATTGTGCTGACGTTGGTTTCGGTGCTTCTGCGGGCTGCAAGCGCGCTGGTGCTGGTGCCGCTGCTCGTCGCTTTGTTCGGCCCGCACCCATCGGATGCCTGGCCCTGGGTCGGCGTCCTCACCGCGGTCACGATCGGCGGTTGGGTCATCGACATGGTCGTGGCCCGTGTGGCCTTCGGCATCGGCTTCACACTGGCGGACACCACTCAACACACCATGGCCAACCGGCTCACCGATGTTCCGCTGCACTGGTTCACCGCCGACAACACCGCGGTGGCGCGGCAGGCCATCGCGGCCAGCGCACCGCAACTTGTCGGTCTCGTCGCAAATCTGTTGAGCCCGTTCATCGGTGGGCTGCTGCTGCCTGCCGCGATCACCATCGGGTTGTTCTCCGTTTCCTGGCAGGTCGGCGTGGCCGCGGTGATCGCGCTGCCGTTCTTGCTCGGCGCCCTTGCCGCGAGCCAGCGGCTGATCCGTACCGCCGACGCCGCAGACGCCGACGCCCACAGCAGCCTCACCGAACGCCTGGTGGAGTTCGCCCGCACCCAGCAGGCGTTGCGCGCCAGTCGCCGCGTCACGGCAGCGCGGAGCCAAACCGGGGAGGCGATCACCGCGGTACGTGGGGCGACGCTGCGGCTGTTGCTGTTTCAGATCCCGGGCCAGCTCTTGTTCAGCGTGGCAAGCCAGATCGCCCTCATCCTGCTGGCGGGCACGATCACGACGCTGACGTTGCGCGGCCAGCTCGGCGGGCCTGAGGCGGTGGCACTGGCGATCGTGATGGTGCGATTCCTGGAGCCGTTCACCGTGCTGGCCGACCTGTCCGGCGCGGTCGAGTCCTCGCGCGGCCTGCTGGACCGGCTCAAAACCGTGACCGCCGCACCGCTGGCCGAGCAGCCGCGGCGCGGCGTGCTGCCGTCAGGTGAATCATCGGCGCCCCGAATCGAACTTCGCTCCGTGGGCTTCGGTTACCAGGGCACCGAGGTGCTCAAGGACCTCTCGTTCACCCTCGAGCCCGGCACCACCACCGCGATCGTCGGTCCGTCCGGCTCCGGTAAGACCACGATCCTGTCGCTGGTCGCCGGGTTGCTTGCGCCCGAGCGCGGACAGGTCGTCATCGACGGCATTGATGCCGCCGACATCGATTCCGACGCGCGACGCGCGTTGGTCAGTGTGGTGTTCCAGCAGCCCTACCTGTTCGACGGGACGATCTGGGACAACATCCGGGTCGGGTACCCCGAAGCCGACGACGAGACCATCCGCCGCGCGATGACCCTGGCCCGCGTCGACGAGATCATCGAACGCCTCCCCGGCGGCGCACAGTCGAAGGTCGGTGAGGCCGGGACCGCACTGTCCGGCGGCGAACGACAACGCGTCAGCATTGCGCGGGCGTTGGCCAAACCGGCGGGTGTGCTGCTGATCGACGAAGCCACCAGCGCGCTGGACACCGAGAACGAGGCGGCCATCACCCAGGCCATCAATGACGACCCGCAACCACGCACCCGCGTCATCGTCGCTCACCGGCCCGACGCGATCCGCCACGCCGATCAGGTTCTGTTCATCGACGGCGGTGTGGTGGCAGAACGCGGCAGCATCGACGAACTCACCTCGCTCGGTGGGCGTTTCGCCGAGTTCTGGCGAAAGCTGGAAGACAGCATCGGATGGCAGATCGCCGCACACGGACCGGCCAGTCCGCAGCCGAGCCCCCGAACATCGTTTACCGAGAGCGCGTCGGGGGCACGCCCAGAGTATGTCAGTGACAGCCTTTAAGGACCTTCCGCTGACCGACCGCGACCGCAAATGGGACGGCGACGCGGCCGAGAAGCGGGTACGCAGATGGGCCGATGCCGAAGACGGGCCGAACGAGAAGTACCGCGACGCCCACGTCTGGTACGACAGCGACAACAAGGACAACTTCACCGCCTACAAGCTGTTGATCGCCGACGTGATCGACGGGAAACTCGCGGCCGTGCCGCGCGGGGTCATGGCGGCCGCGGCGATCATGCAGGGGTCTCGCGGCGGTATCGATCTGCCCAGCAAGGACATCGACCGGGTCAAGAGCCATCTGGCCAAGTACTACGCGAAGATGGACGAAACCGCGCCGTGGGAGCGGGACTGACCCGGTGAGCTAGATTGCGGGCGTGACCCGCCCAACCCCGGGCGCAGGCCGGTTCGCGCCCAGCCCGTCCGCCGACCTGCACATCGGCAACCTGCGCACCGCAGTGCTGGCGTGGCTGTTTGCCCGCTCGACGGGTCGTCGCTTCCTGATGCGGGTCGAAGACCTCGACGACCGCACGCACGATGATGTCGCGCTGCATCAGCTCGACGATCTCGCCGCGATCGGTGTCACGTGGGACGACGAACCGCAATGGCAGTCTCGTCAGCGCCGGCGTTACGACGCAGTGATCGACGGGCTGGCCGCACGCGGACTGGTTTACGAATGCTACTGCAGCAGAAGAGATATCCTCAGCGCACCGCGGGCACCTCATGCCCCGGAAGGGGCCTATCCCGGCACCTGCCGGACGCTGAATGACGCCGAGCGGACCGCCAAACGCCAGACCGGACGGCCGCCCGCGCTGCGGCTGCGCGCGGACGCCACTGAGTACGCCGTCACCGACCTTGTGCATGGCACCTACACCGGGGTGGTCGACGACTTCGTGCTGCGCCGCGGCGATGGTGTGCCCGCCTACAACCTGGCCGTCGTTGTCGACGATGCGCTGTCCGGCATCGATCAGGTCGTCCGCGGTGACGATCTGTTGGCGTCCTCGCCACGCCAGGCGTACCTGGCCGAACTGCTCGGCCATCCGCAGCCGGTGTACGCCCACGTGCCGCTGGTACTCAACACGGAAGGCAAGCGGCTGGCCAAACGCGACGGCGCCGTCGCGCTGGCCGAACTCGGCGCTCCCCGGGCGTTCGCATTGATCACGGAGTCGCTGGGCTGGCCGTCGCCGGACATGGCAGCGCTGCTGCGCCAGTTCGACCCGGCCCGGATGCCCCGCGAACCCTGGATTTATCAACCGGTTTGATCGCAAAGCTTGGCGGGCATCTCCCACAGCATTACTGTCCGCCGAATGCGTCATTTCCCACACGCAGCTCTGCTGACGATCGTGACGGTCGCCGCAGTGCTCCTCGGCGGCTGCGGTTCGAAGCCCGACAGTGGCGGCCCGCTGTCCTCCGGTGTGCTGCGGGTCGGCACCGAGGGCACCTACGCGCCGTTCAGTTTCCAGGATCCCGCGACCGGGCAGCTCGCCGGATACGACGTTGACGTCGCCGATGCGGTCGGTCAGAAACTCGGCAAGAAGGTCGAGTTCATCCAGACGCCATGGGATTCCATCTTCGCCGCGCTCGAAGCCAACCGGTTCGACGTGGTGGCCAACGAGGTCACCATCAGCCCTGAGCGTCAGAGCAAATACGACCTGTCCGAGCCGTATTCGGTGGGTGAAGGCGTCATCATCACCCGAGCGGACGACGACTCGATCAAGTCGCTCAATGACCTCAAGGGGAAAACGGTCGGTGCCACCATCACCAGCAACTGGGCCCAGATCTCTCGCGACGCAGGTGCGACGGTCGCGCCGGTGGAGGGCTTCACTCAGGCGATCACCCTGCTCGGCCAGGGCCGGGTCGACGCCGTCGTCAACGACAGCATCGCCTTCCATGCTTACCAAGCCGAGACCGACAATCAGACGGTCAAGATCGGCGCCACGATCGGCGAGAAGAGCGAGCAAGGATTTGCGGCTCGCAAGAACAGCGGCCTGCTACCGGATCTGAACAAGGCGATCGACGAGCTCAAGGCCGACGGCACGCTGGCGACGATCTCGCAGAAATATCTGAAGGCCAACGCCACCGGGGCGCCGGCCGCCGGCGGGGCCGACGCCGGCCACCGTTCGGTGTGGAAACTGATCGCCGACAACCTGTGGCCATTGGCCAAGGCGGCGATCACGGTGACCATCCCACTGACCCTGATCAGCTTCGCCATCGGTCTGGTGATCGCCCTCGTGGTGGCGCTGGGCCGACTGTCCAAAAACCCGGTGGTGTCGAACATTTCCCGGTTCTACATCTCGGTGATCCGCGGCACCCCGCTGCTGGTGCAGTTGTTCATCATCTTTTTCGCCCTGCCGCAGATCGGGGTCAAACTCGAGCCGTTCCTGGCCGCGGTGATCGCGTTCAGCCTCAACGTCGGCGGCTACGCCGCGGAGATCATCCGCTCGGCCATCCAGAGCATCCCCGTCGGGCAATGGGAGGCCGCCGAGACCATCGGCTATCACTACGCCGGTGCGCTGCGGCGAATAATCCTTCCGCAGGCGGCCCGAGTTGCGGTCCCGCCCCTGTCGAACACACTGATCTCACTGGTCAAGGACACCTCGCTGGCGTCGACCATCCTGGTGACAGAACTGCTGCGCACCGCGCAGGTGGCCGCCGCACCGACCTTCGAGTTCTTCGCGCTGTACGGCACGGCCGCCGCGTACTACTGGATCATCTGCCTGGTGCTGTCGTTCGGCCAGAGCCGCCTTGAACACCGACTGGAAAGGTACGTGGCGCGATGACTGACACCACCAGCGGCGAGCCCGAATACCGCGTCGTTGCCGACGGCGTCGAGAAGGCGTTCGGCGACAACAAGGTGCTCAAGGGCGTGTCCTTCAAAGTGGAGCGGGGTACGGCGACCGCGATCATCGGACCGTCCGGGTCGGGCAAGACGACGCTGTTGCGCACGCTCAACGCGCTCGACCGCGCCGATGCCGGTGTGATCCGGGTCGACGACATCGAAATAGACTTCTCGACGCCGACGCCCAAACCCGAGATCCGCCGATTCCAGTCGCGAAGCGGCTTCGTGTTCCAGGGACACAACTTGTTTCCGCATAAGACGGTGCTGCAGAACATCATCGAAGGCCCGGTGATCGTGCAGAAGCGGCCCCGGGAAGAAGCGGTCGCGGAGGCAATCACGCTTCTCGAGCAGGTCGGGCTTGCCGAAAAGAAGGATCAGTATCCGTACCAGCTTTCCGGCGGGCAGCAGCAGCGGGTCGGTATCGCCAGAGCCCTGGCACTCAAGCCCAAGCTGGTGTTGTTCGATGAGCCGACCTCGGCGCTGGATCCCGAACTGGTCGGCGAGGTGCTCTCGGTGATCAAAGACCTCGCTGTCGAGGGGTGGACGCTGGTGATTGTCACCCACGAAATCCAATTCGCCAGACAGGTTTCCAATCAGGTGCTGTTCACCGACGGTGGCGTCATCCTCGAGCAGGGGCGTCCCGAGGACGTGCTCGGCAACCCCAAAGAGGCACGCACGCGCCAGTTCCTGGAGCGGGTGCTCAATCCGCTGTAACCGGACCGAGCTCTGTGCCACAGTGTCGAGATGCCGAACCAGAAGCAGGTCGACGCCGACGTCGTCATCGTCGGGGCGGGACTCTCCGGAATGATCGCGGCCCGGACCGTGTTGTCGGCCGGCCTGACGCCGGTGGTGCTGGAGGCCGACGAACGCGTGGGTGGCCGCATCCTCACCGAGGAGGTCATGCCGGGCCTGCCCGTCGAACTGGGCGCGCAGTGGATCGGTGACACCCACGAGCGGATGTTCGCCCTCGCCGCCGAGCTCGGCGTCGAGACCTACCCACAGTTCGAGGACGGCGAGACGTCCTACGACCTCGTCGGTGCGGGGGTATTGCGCGAGAACGAATTCCACGTCCGATTCGCCGATGAGCTGGCCGAGCTGGACAGGGTTCTGCGCCGGCTGGACGAGCTGGCCACCGAAGTGCCGGTCGAGGCGCCGTGGTTGGCAGCCCATGCCGCCGACTGGGACTCCATCACCGCGGGTGCGTGGTACGACGCGCAGGGGTTGTCATTGGTGGCGCGCACGCTGGTAGAGATCTGCACCGTCGGCATCCTGGCAGTGCCCACCGCCGAAGTGTCGTTCCTGCATCTGCTGTTCACCATCCAGACCTGCGGGGTGACCTCCGAGCTGTTCGCCGAATCCGAAGGGGGCGCCCAGACCACCCGGTTCGTCGGCGGCACCAGCGAGATCCCGCGCCGACTCGCCGCGCTGATCGCCGACCGCATCGTGCTGAAGGCGCCCGTTCAGCTGATCGAGCACTCCACTGACAGTGTCAGCGTGCACTGCCGCGGCGGACTGGTCGCGCGGGGCCGCCGGGTGATCGTGGCGATCTCACCGACGCTCGCCGGCCGCATCATGTACGACCCGCCCCTGCCCGGGGTGCGCGATCAGCTCACGCAGCGGCTACCCAACGGGTCCGCCATGAAGGCGTTCTTCGTCTATGACGAACCCTTCTGGCGCACAGACGGATTCAACGGTCAACTGATATCCGATGTCGGCCCGGCCCGGATGTCGAATGACACCTGCATTCCAGGGGATGACCATGGGGTGATCCTGATGTTCCTGGAGGGTGACCAGGCCCGCACCTTCGGACGACTGCCCGAAGAGCAGCGCCGCGCCGCGCTCACTGACGAACTGGTGCGTCACTACGGCAGCAGGGCGGCCCATCCCGAGTTCTATGTCGACGGTGAATGGTCGGATCGGCAGTGGACCCGCGGCTGCTACAACGCCAACCTCGGCCCGCATGTCTGGACGGCGTACGGTCCGGCCCTGTCGGCGCCGATCGGCGTGATCCACTGGGCGTCAACCGATACCGCGACGCATTGGAGCGCCTACATGGAGGGGGCGGTAGACGCGGGCGAGCGCGCCGCTCACGAGGTGGTCGCCTCGCTGGCCGGGTAACTCAGACGGCAACCTCGAGGCGCGCCATACCGCGCAGCGTGACGTGGGGCTTGTAGGTCGGCTCGGCGGCCAGCTGCGCATCCGGGAAGCGTTTGGTCACCGCGGACAATGCCACCGCGGCCTCCATCCGCGCCAGCGGCGCACCGAGGCAGAAGTGCGGTCCGTGCCCGAACGCCAGATGGCGAATCGGGTTGCGGGTCGGGTCGAACTCATCGGGCCGCTCGGCGACCGCCGGATCGCGGTGCGCGGCAGCCAGCAGAATCATCATGATGTCGCCCTTGGGGATTCGGATATCGCCGATCTCCATGTCAGCACCGGCGACCCGGCTGGCCAGCTGCACCGGCGGGTCGTAGCGCAGAGTTTCCTCGATGATGTTCGGAGCCAGACCTGGGTCGGTGCTCAACGCCGTCCAGTGCTCGCGGTGCCGCAACATCGCCAGGATCCCGTTCGCGATCAGGTTGACCGTTGTCTCGTGACCGGCGATCAGCAACAGGTTGCAGGTCGCGACGATCTCCTCCTCGGTGAGCTGGTCGCCGGATTCCTCCACCGCGATCAGGCCCGACATCAAATCGTCGCGCGGCTCCGCGCGGCGCCGTTCCAGCAGCTCACGCAAATATCCGCGGAGCCACATTCCGGCCTTCAGACGTTCTTCGAAACCCTGCGTCTCTCCGGTGAAGGTTACGAAGGGATCCAACCCTTGTGCCAGAATCGTTGAGGCCGAGCTGAATTGGGCCTCATCTTCGATCGGCACGCCGAGCAGGCGGCAGATCACCGCCACCGGCAGCGGATGCGCGAGTTGCTCGATGGCATCGAATTCACTTGTCTGCGCGGCATTGTCGAGCAGGTCATCGACCATCGAGGTGATGTTCGGCTCCAGCGCCTTGACCACTCGCGGCGAGAATGCCTTACTGACGAGCTTGCGCAGCCGCGTGTGATCGGGCGGGTCGAGGAACAGGAAGCCGGGGGTGCCGAACGGCCGGGGCTGCTCACCGGCCTCGATGGCCCGCTGCGCGGCGGTGGACTTCAGTCGGTCGCTGCATGAATCGGGGTGGCGTAGCACCTCGTCGCAGTCGGCGAAGCTGGACAGCACGTGCAACGTCGACTCCGGAATGTGCATCGGGCCGCCCTCGCGGATCTGCCGGTAGACCGGGTAGGGGTTCGCCCGGTTGCCGGGGTCGAGCAGTTTCAGCAGCAATTCTTGCGGCTGGGTCGCAGCAGTCATTTTCCTATTGTGCACGCGTGGAATGCGGGTAGTAGCTACCCAGGACATGCTCGCGAAGTTCGTCGAACTCACCGGCCACGATCGCGGCGCGGATCTGGTCGACCAGACGGATGATGAACCGCTCATTGTGGATCGTGCACAGGGTGGCGGACAGAATTTCTTTGGCCTTGAACAGGTGGTGCAGGTAGGCCCGGGTGTAGTTCGCGCAGGTGTAGCAGTCGCAGTCGGCGTCGATCGGGGTGAAATCACGTCGGTAGCGCGCACCCGTGATGTTGAACCGGCCGGTCGGCGAGTACACCGCGGCATTGCGCGCCACCCGCGACGGCGACACGCAGTCGAACGTGTCGGCGCCGGCGGCAATGGCCGCGAAGAGGTCGTCGGGTTCGCTGATCCCGAGAAGGTGGCGAGGCTTGTCCTCGGGCAGCTCATCGACACACCAGCCGACGATCGTGGCCAGGTTCTGCTTCTCCAGCGCGCCGCCGATCCCGTAGCCGTCGAAACCGCGCCCCTCGGAGTCGACGATGCCCGCCAAACCCCGCGACGCCTGGCGGCGCAGGTCCTCGTACTGCGCACCCTGCACCACACCGAACAGCGCCTGCGCGGGTCGCTGCGGACGTTCGGCGGTCAGCCTGCGGTGCTCGGTCAGGCAGCGCACCGCCCATGCGTGGGTGCGAGTCACCGATTCCTCTTGGTAGCCACGGGTATTCACCAACGTCGTCAGCTCGTCGAAAGCGAAGATGATGTCGGCGCCGATCTTGTGCTGGATCTGCATCGACACCTCGGGGGTGAACCGGTGGGTCGAGCCGTCGAGATGCGAAATGAACGTCACGCCGTCGTCGTCGACATGCGCCAGACGCTGCTTGCCCTCAGCGATGACGTCGTCGGCCTGCACGCGGTCGGCGTCCATCGAGAGCACCTTGCGGAACCCGGCGCCCAGCGACAGCACCTGGAACCCGCCGCTGTCGGTGAACGTCGGCCCCGGCCAGTTCATGAACGCACTCAAGCCCCCGGCCTCGTCGACGATGTCCGGGCCGGGCTGCAGGTAGAGGTGGTAGGCGTTGGCCAGGACCGCTTGGGCCCCCAGCTCACGCATCGTCTCGGGCAGCACCGCCTTGACCGTGGCCTTGGTGCCCACCGCGATGAAAGCCGGCGTCTGGATGTCGCCATGTGGGGTGTGGATCACCCCGGTGCGTCCACGACGCCCGGGCAGCTCGGCGTCGACGGTGAAGAACGGCACTCCAGATATCTAACCAGCGCCCCGTTGCAGGAACCGCACCATGTGGTCGGCGAGCTCCTCGCCGGCGTCTTCCTGGATGAAGTGCCCGGCACCGTGAACGGTCGGGTGCTCACGGCCCTGCGCACCCGGCATCTGCTGGAAGATCGGCGCCATCGCGCCGGTGATGGGATCTCCGTCGGAAAACGCCACCAACATCGGCGTAGTGCCGGCGGTCAGGGTCGCCCACGCCCGGCGGTTGGCCTCGGAGGCCGGGTCGTCGGGGCTGGTCGGCACCAATCCCGGCATGGCGCGCGGACCCGCGGAGAAGCTGTCATCGGGGAACGGCGCGTTGTAGGCCCGACGCACCTCGTCGGCCATCGGACGGAGGCAGCCCGACTCGACGAACCGGCCCACGTCGATGCTCGGGGCCTCCTGGATGGCCCGGCGGAACTGCCACCACACCTCGGGCATGTTGAAGTCACCGGTCGGCAATCCCGTGTTGGCGACGACGATGCGGGCGAACCGGTCGGGATTCTCGGCAGCCAGGCGCAGCCCGATCAGCCCGCCCCAGTCCTGGCCGAACAGGGTCACTCGCTGCAGATCCAGAACGTCGAACGCCAGCGCCCGCATCCACTCGACGTGGCGGGCGTAGGTGTGGTCTTCACGACGGGTGGGCTTGTCGGAGCGTCCGAAACCCACCAGATCCGGGCAGATGACCCGATGGCCGGCGGCGGCGAGCGCAGGAATCATCTTGCGGGACAGAAACGACCACGTTGGTTCGCCATGCAGCAACAGAATCGGGTCGGCATGCCTGGGTCCTTCATCGACCCAAGCCACTCTGAGGCGTCCACCCTCGTCATCGTCGAGATCGCAATAACGCGGCGGATAAGGGAAATTCGGGATCTCCGCGAATCGCTCGTCGGGGGTTCGCAACGTCTGCATGCCCGTGAAGATACCGACTTTGCCTGTGCCGGTCGGGATTTGCCCCGATGCCGGTGAAAATTTCCGTCGCTTGACTGGCAGACGAATTTTTCGGCCATTCCTGCCACCGGCGGGAAATGGCGAACCATAATTTCCTGGACGATCCGTCACTGTCGACGGGTCACCCCTACATAAGGAGAAATCGGTGAAGCGTGGATTAGTGGTGACCGTTGCCGGCGCCGCGGTCTTGGTGGCCGGACTGTCTGGTTGTTCGAAGGACGACAACAAGTCGACGTCGACGACGAGCGCGAAAGCCAGTTCGTCCGCTTCCGCAACGTCGAGCGCAGCAGGGGCCCCCAGCGCGACCGCCGGTGCCAGCACCGCCAAGGTGACGATTGACGGTCAGCCGCAGAACATCAACGGTCAGGTTGTCTGCGCGACGGCCGGTGGCAACCTCAACATCGCGATCGGCGAGGCGACGACGGGTATCGCGGCCGTGCTGTCCGCGGATGCCTCGTCGGTGCAGTCCGTCGGCCTCGGCAACGTCAACGGGGTGACGCTGGGCTACACCGCGGGCGTGCCCGGCGGAGCCAACGCGACGGCCTCCAAGGACGGCAACACCTACAAGATCAGCGGAACTGCGACGGGCGTTGATATGGCCAACCCGATGCAGCCGGTGACCAAGCCCTTCGAAATTCAGGTCACCTGCCCGTAGCGGCAGGCCGGACGAAGCGGCGGCGCCCCGAGGGGTCGCCGCCGCTTTCGTTTGACTAGACCCCGACCGCCTTTTCGAGCGCGGCCAGCGAGTCCTCCAGTTGGGTGAGCAGCCGCTGCAGATGCGGGATGCTGCGCCGGCAGCCGACCAGTCCGAAGTCGAGGTTGTCGGCGTTGTTGGACATCGTGATGTTGAGGGCCTGGCCGTCCAGCGCGATCGACAGCGGATAGTTGCCGTCCAGCCGGGCGCCGTGCCAGTACAGCGGCTCGCGGGCGCCGGGCACATTCGAGATCACGATGTTGAACGGCGGCGCCGCCGCGGCCGCCAGCGCCGGAAGCAGGGTCAGCGCCAGGGGCGCCATGTTGAACGCCGACAGGGCCAACTGCTGCATCTTCGGCAGCTGCAGGAAGACCTCTTTGTTGCCGCTGATCGAGTCACGGATCGCCTCGAGCCGCTTGGCCGGGTCGCCCTGGTCGGTGGCCAGGTTGCACAGGATGGCGCCGACCTGGTTGCCGCCCTGGGAGTGATCGTTGTCGTCGCGCAGGTTGACCGGCACCATCGCGATCAGCGGCTTGTCGGGCAGCGCGTCCTGCTCGATCAGGTAAGCCCGCAGCGCGCCGGCGCACATCGCCAGGATGACGTCGTTCACGGTGACGCCGGCGGCGGCCTCCTTGATCGCGATGATGCGCTTGAGCGGCCAGGACTGTGCCGCCACCCGGCGCGCCCCACCGATCGGGACGTTGAACATCGTCTTGGGGGCTTCGAACGGCAGGGTCAGCTGCTGCTCCAGGAGAGCTCCGCGCACGATGGTCAGCGCCGAGGGCGCCAAGCCCGCGACCGACCCCACCGCGCGCCGCAGCCCGCCGAGCGGGGACCCGCCGCCACTCTTTTCCTTGCTGCGCGGGCGCGGCCCGATCGTCCACGGTGCCCTGATCTCGTCGTCCTGCGGGTCGGGCGAAAGCGTGCGCCGGGTCAGCTTCATCGCCGAGACACCGTCGAGCAGGGAGTGGTGGATCTTGGAGTAGACGGCCACCCGCCCGTCTTTGAGGCCTTCGACCAGGTGGGTCTCCCACAGGGGCCGGTGCCGGTCGAGGAGGCTGCCGTGCAGCCGCGAGGTGAGCTCGAGCAGTTCGCGGACCCGACCCGGCTGGGGCAGCGCCGAACGGCGCAGATGATATTCGAGATCGATGTCCCGGTCGAAGGCCCAGGTCAGGTTGGCGATGCCGCCGAACAGCGCACCGGGATGCTTGCGAAACGTCGGTTGCACGTCCTGGTAAGTGAGCAGGTCGTTGTAGATATCCGCGAGAAACTCCGGCCCCATGTCGTCGGGTGGCTCGAACAGTTGCAAGCCGCCGACGTGCATCGGATGTTCTCTGGACTCGGCCAGCAGGAACATCGAGTCGGTCGGTGAAATCAGCTCCATCGATGACCTCCGCGTCGATTTCTATCCCGTGTGCCCATTACATCGGTCCGCCACACGGATGTCGTCGCGCGCAGAGAAGCGCCTGGGCCGGCGGCCGCGAGTGTGCGAACATACCGCCACGGCGGCGCGTCGCGGATGACACCGCACGCTCGACTCGCACAAAGCTCTCGGTCAGCGGTGACCGCCGCCGCCTCCGCCGCCGCCGCTGTGGTTGCCGCCATTCCATCCCGGCTCGGCCACCTCCGCCTCGGTGAGCTGATCGCTGGTGTCGGGGATGATCGTCGGGGCGCAGTTCATCGAGAAGCTGTCTTCGGTGTCGGTGTCCGAACACTGGGCGCTCAGACGGGGTGCCGGGTCGGCGGCAGCGACCACGGCGACGGCCGGGGCGGCCGCGATCGCCAATCCGATTGCGGCATAGAGCAACCGGTGCGTGCGGGTCGAAGCGGTCGTCATGATCACAAGCCCCCTGGTTTTCGCGTGCTACATCTGCAAAGGGCCAGGGTAAGTGAGGTTCCCGGAAACCGCGATGCGGCGACTCCGATTCACAGCGTTACCGCAGGCCCACTCGGAGGGTGGTCAGCCGGCCGTGCCGATTCCGCTTCTCGAGATCGTGAACCCTCGACCACCGGTGGTGCAGGTGACACCGCTCTCCTCGGACAGGCACCTGAACTGCCCCACCGCCATCGTCTCGCCGTAGCCGAGCATGGGGATGTCAGCCGGCGCATTGCCGAGGCAACTGATTCCCGCACACGAATGGAACGCCCCGGTGCTGTCCATCTGCACGGTTTGGGGTGGATCGTCGGTCTGGCAGTACACGCCGTCCTGACCAACGCGGCCGCCGGTGTTGATCTCGCAGCCGATGTTCCGCGAGGGCGAGTAGAAACCGCAGTACTTGCCGACCGACGTGCACACCGAGTCGTCCGCCGCGGCGTCGGGCGCAGCGAGGAGCGAGCTCATACTGAAAACGGTTGCCGCTGCGACAAACACGCGGGTCCGGAAATCGTTCGCCATGCTCACTACTTTCACTGAACATCAGGGGCGCCGCTCGCGATTGAGCAAACTCAGCATCAAGCCGTAGGACACGAACGCAAGAACCGCCCGCACCCGGGCGATCGGGTCGGGCGGTTTATGGCGGTGGCGGAGGGATTTGAACCCTCGGACGGGGGTTACCCGTCACACGCTTTCGAGGCGTGCTCCTTAGGCCGCTCGGACACGCCACCGTCGAAGAGCTTACGTCCCGCGGCCTGGCTAGCCCAAATCGCGCTGACGAGCGAAGAAGCCCTCCAACAACGCCGCGCACTCGTCAGCCAGCACTCCCCCGCGCACCTGCGGCCGATGCGTCAGGCGCCGGTCCCGCACCACATCCCAAAGCGAGCCTGCCGCACCGGTTTTGGGCTCCCACGCCCCAAACACCACTCGCGCGACCCGGGCCATCACCAGCGCGCCCGCGCACATCGTGCAGGGCTCCACGGTTACCGCGAGCGTCGTCCCCTCCAGCCGCCAGCCGTCGCCGTACACCTGTGCCGCCGCCCGCAACGCCAAGATCTCGGCGTGTGCGGTCGGGTCGCCGAGCTGCTCGCGGGCGTTGGCGGCCCGGGCCAGCTCGGTACCGTCCGGCCCGAACACCACCGCGCCGATCGGCACATCCTCGGGCCCTGCCAAGCCGGCAGCGTCGATCGCCGCCCGAATCAGCGCGGCATCGGACCTCACCGCTCGAGGCGGTCGAGCACTGCCGACAACTCGTCGGCGAAGCCCATCTCGCGCGCGATCCGGCCGAGCTGTTCGTCGGCATACAGATCGGTCTCGTCGAGGATCACGCTCAGCACCGGCTCGGGCAGACCGATATCGGCCAGCAGGCCGAGATCACCCTCCTCGAACGGGTCGGCGTCCTCGAGGTCTTCGGCGGAGATGTCGGCGTCCAAAGTCTCCAGCGCCTCGGCCGCAATGTCGTAATCCAGCGCCGCGGTGGCGTCCGACAGCAGCAGCCGGGTACCCGCCGGAGCCGGCCGCACGATGAGAAAGAACTCGTCGTCGATGTCCAACAGCCCGAACACCGCACCGGCGCTGCGCAGTTCCCGCAACTCCGTCTCGGCAGCAGCCAGGCTGGTCAAAACCTTCGCGTCCATGGGCGAGCAACGCCACTTGCCATCCTCGCGGACCACCGCCACGCCGAAGCCGTCCGGGGCCTCCGACCCGGGGCTGTTCTGGGCGCGCTGTGCCTCCATGGGCGCATACGCTAGTCGCTGATCAGGCCTTTTGACCAGGTACTCATCTGCCGTGCCGCGAAGATATGCCAACCTGGACAGGTGACAAAGACACCCGTGTGTGTACTCGGGCTCGGGCTCATCGGCGGGTCGGTGTTGCGCGCGGCGGTAGCCGCCGGCCGTGAAGCATTCGGCTACAACCGATCCGTCGAGGGCGCTCAAGCCGCCCGCTTCGACGGTTTCGCCGCCAGCACCGACCTCACCGAGGCACTGGAGTGGGCCGCCGAACGGGAGGCGCTGATCGTCCTGGCCGTGCCCATGCCTGCGGTGTCGCAGTTGCTCGGCCACGTGAAGGACGTCGCCGGTGAGTGCCCGCTGACCGACGTCATCAGCGTCAAAGGCGCGGTGCTCGACGCGGTGCGCAAGGCCGGACTACTCGACCGTTACGTCGGTGGTCATCCGATGGCCGGCACCGCCCACTCCGGCTGGAGCGCCGGCGACGCCAGGATGTTCGTCGGTGCGCCGTGGGTCATCACCGTCGACGAGCACGTCGACGCCCGGGTGTGGGAGCAGGTGATGAACCTGGCCCTGGACTGTGAGGCCGTCGTGGTGCCCGCCAAATCGGACGAGCACGACGCGGCGGCAGCCAGCATCTCGCATCTGCCACACCTGCTCGCCGAGGCGTTGGCCGAGACGGCCGGTGAGGTACCCCTGGCATTTGCCTTGGCGGCCGGCTCATTCCGGGACGGCACCCGGGTCGCGGCCACGGCGCCCGATCTGGTGCGGGCCATGTGCGAGGCGAACGCCGACCAACTGCTGCCGGCGCTGGACCGCGCCCTCGCACTGCTGAACCAGGCTCGTGTGTCGCTGGCCGAGAAGGGGTCGGTGGCCGAGCTCGTCGAGGCCGGCCATGCCGCTCGCGCGCGCTACGACAGCTTCTCGCGCCCGCAGATCGTCACCATCGCGATCGGTGAGGAGGACTGGCGTTCAGAGCTCGCGGCCGCCGGTCGCGCCGGCGGCGTGATCAGATCCGCGCTGCCAGTCCTGGGTAGTCGACGATGAACCCGTCGGAGTCGACGGTGATCGTGGTCTCGGCGACCGGCGAGTGCAGTTTGATGCCGTCCCCGTTGGGCCCCGCGCCGGCGTAGCTGATCGTGGCCTGCTTGACCGTCAGGTCGGGCAAACTCACGTACACCACCGGCAGGGTCACTGAATCGACTCGCTGATACAGGCCGGTGCGCCGGATCGGTAATGCGTTGAAGAACGGGCTGAAGACGACGTCGACGTCCATCGCGCCCTCGTACGCGCCCCGCGACTGGCCCTGGTGATCTGTGACGAGCCACATGCCTTCTTCGTCGCGGGCGATCGACAGCTGCCGATCCCGCTCGGCGAGGGTGACGCTCATCGACAGCCGTTTGGTCGCGCCGGTCTCGTCGGTGACCAGGTCATAGGACGCGCTGAAGGCCGGGTTCGTCGCGGCGGCCGCGGCCACGATGCGGCCGTAGGCCTTGATTCGATTGCCCGATAGCTGAACCCGGGCCGATTCCATCCGCGAATCGTCGTGTGCGCGCCAGGTCAGGATCGCCGGCCAGGCGCTTTCTGTCGCATCGTTGGCTGCACTCACCCGTCTACCGTATGCGACGGGCCACCCCGTTCGTAACCAGGTCGGGAAGTGCGACCCATCTGTGACGCGGGTAGGCGCGCATCGAAACTCACCTCGTCGTCGAGCAATGGTTGCGGCATCCGCCGGAACCTGCCCGTGCCGGGCACCGCGGCCCACACAGCCAGGGCCAGCAGCCCGTCGAGCACCAGGGCCAGCACCGTCACGAGCAACGCACCCACCAGCGCGAGGTAGAACTGTCGGACCTTGATGCCGTCGATCAGGTAGCGGCCCAACCCGCCCAGGCTGGCGTAGGCCGCGACCGTCGCGGTCGCCACCACCTGCAGTGTTGCGGTGCGTAACCCGCCCAGAATCAGCGGCAGCGCGTTGGGCACCTCGACACGCAGCAAAACCCGGGTCTCCGTCATTCCCATCGACCGGGCGGCGTCCTTCACCGCCGGGTCGACATTGGCGATCCCGGCATAGGTGCCCGCGAGAAGCGGCGGTATGCCCAGCAGCATGAGCGCGACGGTCGGCGGCAGCAGCCCGAGTCCCCACAGCAGCACCCCGAGTAGCAGCACGCCGAGCGTGGGCAGGGCACGCAGCGCGTTGACGCCGGTGACGACGAAGAAGGTGCCACGCCCGGTGTGCCCGATCAGCAACCCGAGGGGGATAGCGATGAGCGCGGAGACCACCACCGCCACCGCGGTGTACTGCAGGTGCTCGAGGATCCGGACCCCGAGACCCGCCGGCCCTCCCCAGTTCGCGCCGGTGAAGATGTAGGCGAGTGCCTGATGCAGAAAGTTCATGAGCCGGCCTTCACCCGGGCCCACGGCGTGATCAGCCGGCCCGCCAGCAGGATCAGCACGTCGACGACGATCGCCAGCAGGAAGATCGCGATGATGCCGGCGACGATCTGGTCGCTCTTGTCGGATTGGTAGCCCTCGGTGAACCAGGTTCCCAGCCCACCGATTCCGATGACCGAGCCCACCGAGACCATCGAGATGTTGGTAACCGCGACCACCCGGAGACCGGCAATGAGAACGGGAATCGACAGTGGCAGTTCCACTTTGAGCATCTGGGACACCCGGGTGTAGCCGACGGCGGTGGCGGCGTCACGCACTTGGACGGGGACCGCATCGAGGGCTTCGGGAACTGCTCGCACCAACAACGCGGTGGTGTAAAGGGTGAGCGCGACGATGACGTTGGCCTCGTCGAGGATTCTGGTCGGGATGATCAGCGGCAACACCACGAACAGGGCCAGCGACGGAATCGTGAAGATGATGCTGGCCGTCACTGTGGTCAGCCGGCGCAGCGCGGTGGTCCGCCATACGTAGGCGCCCAGCGGCACCGCGATCACCAGACCGAGGACCACCGGAACCAGCGAGAGCCGAAGATGGATGACGGTCAGCGCCCACGCTTTGTCCAGATGGGTGAGAAGATAATTCATGTTGCGCGCTGCTTTTCCAGCGCCTCGACGACGTCCTCGGCCCGCACCCCACCGATGACCTGTCCGGCATCGTCGACGGCCACCCCCAGACCGGCAGGCGACGACAGTGCCGCATCGAGCGCCAACCGCAGCGTGCCGCCCGGCCCGAACAGCGAGCCGCCAGCGATCGTGCTGTCGTACAGCGAGCTTCCACCCCGGTGCAGCTGCACACCGTCGGCATTGATCCAGGCGTACGGCCGGCCGTCGTCCCTCGTCACCAACCGCCAGTCCCCCGGCGCGAGTGTCAGCGCGTCGATGTCAGCCTCTTTGACCGTCTGCACGTCGTGCAGAGGCAAGCCGGACGCCTGGCGGAACTGCAGGCCCCGGTAGCCGCGGTCGGTGCCGATGAACCCGGAGACGAATTCGTTTGCGGGATTGGACAACAACCGGGCCGGAGCGTCGTACTGCTGCAGGGTGCCGCCCGGGCCGAACACCGCGACCCGGTCACCCAGTTTGATCGCCTCGTCGATGTCGTGAGTGACGAACACGATGGTCTTCTGCAATTCGCCTTGCAGACGCAGGATTTCGGCCTGCAGCTCGTCTCGCACCACCGGATCGACCGCCGAGAACGGCTCGTCCATCAGCAGAACCGGCGGGTCGGCGGCCAGCGCGCGGGCGACACCGACGCGCTGCTGCTGACCGCCGGACAACTGAGCGGGATAGCGATCGCCGAGTTTGGGATCCAAGCCCACCCGTTCCAGCACCCCGTAGGCGGCCTTTCGAGCGGTCCGCCGCGACTCGCCCTTGAGCACGGGCACCGTCGCGACGTTGTCGACCACCCGCTGGTGCGGCATCAAACCGCCACTCTGGATCACATAGCCGATCCCGAGCCGCAGTTTGACCGGGTTGACGTTGGCGATGTCGCGGCCGTCGACGGTGATCGTGCCGGAGCTGGGCTCGATCATTCGATTGATCATCCGCATCGATGTGGTCTTGCCGCAGCCCGAGGGACCGACGAAGACCGTCAGCGTGCCGGTCGGCACCTCCATGCTCAGATCGTCGACGGCGACGGTGCCGTCCGGGTAGGTCTTCGTGACGTTGGCGAAGGTGATCATCTATTTCCCGATCGGCTTGTCGAAACCGTTGTCCCGTATCCACTTTCGCGCCGCCTCATCGGGGTCGACGCCGGAATTGCCGGACACCGCGGTGTTCAGGTCGATGAGTCCCTGGGTGCTGAGCTTTGCCGACACCGCGTCGAGCACGGTCTTGAGTTCGTCGGACTTCTTCTGCGAGCTGACCAGCGGCACGACGTTGGCGGCCAGAAAGTTGTTCTTCGGGTCTTCCAGCACGACCAGCTTGTTCTGCGGAATGGCCGGCGAGGTGCTGAAGATGTCCGCGGCGGTGACGGTGCCGTCCACCAGGGCACGCACCGTGGCCGGGCCGCCGCCGTCACTGATCGCGACGAAGTTGTCGGGCTTGATGTCCAGGCCGTACTTGGCCTTCAGTCCGGGCAATCCCTCGGTGCGGTTCAGGAATTCCGATGGCGCACCGAACTTGACCTCCGGGGAATGGGCCGCCAGGTCACCGATGGTCTTGAGATTCCACTTCTGCGCGGTGGCCTCGGAGACCGCGACAGTGTCGGTATCGTTGGCCGGCGACGGCGTCAGGATCGACAGGTCGCCGGGCAAGACCCGAAACAACGCCAGCTCCACCTGGTCCGGTGTGGTAACCGTGGTCTTGGAATCGAAGTACTGCAACAGGTTTCCGGTGTACTCAGGCACCAAGTCGATCGAGTGGTCACGCACGGCGGGAATGTAGGTCTCCCGGCTGCCGATGCCGAACTGCCGCCCGACCGTGAAACCGTTGGCCTCCAACGCCTGGGCATAGATCTCGGCGATAATTTTCGATTCCGGGAAGTCTGCCGACCCGACGACCAGGTTCTTCAGGTCACCCGACGCGGATCCGCCGCCAAGGGGATTGGCACTGCCACAGGCGGCCACCACCGGAAGCACGAGCGTGACCAGCATCGCCGCAAACCACAGTCGCTTCCCACCCTGCGACGCTTTCATGCGCGTCCTTTCGCCCCAACCCGTTTTGGAGACAGTATCGGCACTCACCGTCATGTGCCTCGGTTTAGATCAGGGCAAACGTCATCATCTCGTTCGCTTCCCATTGTTTCCACCGGGCCGGGGAGGGAACAATGGTGAAATGACGAGCAGCGAACCACTGAGGCCGTCCCACGAGGCCACGCCACCGACCCCTCCGGTGCCCCCACCTCCGGCGCCCGCGGCCCCCACCTCCGCAAGCGCGGTCAACGAGGTCAAGTTCACCCGTGCCGCGGCGCTGTGGTCCTCGCTGATCGTCGGGCTGCTGATCCTGACGATCCTGCTGATCTTCATCGCTCAGAACACCGATTCGACGCCGTTCGCGTTTCTGGGCTGGCACTGGTCGCTGCCATTGGGGGTCGCGATCCTGATGGCGGCGGTGGCCGGCGGCATAGTGACCGTTCTGGCCGGCGTCACGCGGATCTTCCAGCTGCGCCGTGCTGCCAAGAAGAATCTGAAGGCAGCCCGGCAGAATTAGCCGGGCGGCATCGCCTCAGCCCATCCGATATGTCCTTTGAAGCCAAGCTTTTTCGCTTCGATACGGTACCGGTTTCGCAAGTCTGCGTAGGCGGTTGCATCGCCGCGAGCCCGAGCCAGCAACGCGCGCAGCCGCAGTAGCCAGATCTCGTGCATCACCAGACCCGCACCGGCTGGCGCGGCGTCCAACCGCTCGATCGCTGCGGCGGCTTCCGCCACGTCGCCGTCCGACCCGCGATCCAGCAGCGTCTCCACCAGAACACCCGTGGCGGGCATGCCCCATGTCAGCAGCTGACCCTCGCCGACCAGTTGGTCGATGGCGGCGCGTATCAGCGGTATGGCCTCGTCGAGATCTCCACTCCGGGCGCGCTCGCGCGCCCAGTAAACGCCGACGAGCGGCAGGTCACCCAAGTGCCGTCCCCGGTGCGGAAAGGCTTCGCTCAGCTCGGCCAGCAGCTTCTGTCCGCGATCACGCTCCACAGCCGTTGGGCAGTGCACCAACGCATATCCCAACGCCATCTGGGCATTCGACAACGCGAGGTCATCACCGGATCGTTCGGCAACATGTAGGGAGTCCGAAATATCGTGCATCGCGCGATCGTCGGGCCGGAGCACGCCGTGCGGTATCCCTACGAAGTAGACGTACGTGACGACCGTGGCGTACGAAGCGGGGTCCGCGTTTCGGGCCAGGGCCACGGCCTGCTCGATGTCGTCGTTCCATCCGGGACGACCGAGGTGGTAGCGAGCCATCGCACGGGTCGCGAAGGCACGCGCCAACGGAGACCCGACGATGAAGTTACCTGCCAACGGGTCACCGTCGGCGAGGTCGATCACTCGCCGTGACCACCGCAGAACGTTATCCCAGTCGCCGCTTTGAAACGCTACGTAGATCGCCGCGAAAGACAACGCCACCGTCAACGTTGGATCGCCGATCGACTCGATGAGGGCCATGGCATCCGATGCAAGACGCGATGCATCACGCATCCGACCGTGGAACGCGTGATCGATTATCAGCCCGGCCATGGCGATCGCCAGCGACCGCTTGTCTCCGGAGGTGACGCATAACCGTCGCAGTTCCTCGAACCTGTCCCCAGTAACATTGGCGTGGACGCGAAAGGCGATGCCGCACAACATGGTACGCGGGGCGATCCGCATGGCCGCCCGGTTGGGGTCACCAACGGGCAAAGCGTCGGCGATCTTCCTGGCGCGCTCCCAACTCAACTGCGCAGCACCGATGTCGCGGTTGGTCGCCCATGTCGCGGCCCGCATGTGCCAGCTGTAAGCGGCGTGAACACCGCCGGCAGCCTCCAGGTGTTCGGCGATCAACGCTGCATTGTCTTCCGCCGCTGCCGGGTCGCGTGACTCGATTGCGGCCGCGACCCGCCGGTGCAGTTCGGCGCGATCCGATTTGAGCTGTGATCCATAGGCGACCGTGCGAATCAGCGGGTGGTGGAACACAAACTCGTGTTGTCCGGTAGGCCCGATCTGATCGATGAACTCGCCACTCAGCAGGTCATGAACGGCAGGATCGATGCCCAGCGTTTCAAGGAGGTCCCGGCTGAAATTCGTGCCGATGACGGCGGCTGCACCCAGCGTGCGCTTGGCCGCCGAGTCAAGCCGGTCGATGCGGGCGCCGATGGTCGCCTGCAAGGTCGCCGGCACACTGACCTGGGCAGCATCGGCGGTCACCTCGTAGGCGCCGCGGTCGCCCCGCAGCACACCGCGCTCGGCCAGGTCGCGCACTATCTCCTCGGCAAAGAATGGGTTTCCGGCGGCCTTCTCGGAGATCACAGTGACCGCTGCCGGGACCGAGGAGTTCGGTCCAAGCAGCCCCGAAACCAGCGCTGTAGTCTCCGAATCATTCAGTGGCACAAGCGGTATGGTCTGGGCATCGGCCACCCGGGCCAACGCACCCCGGTATTCGGGCCGGTAGGTGATCAACACCAGCGATGGTGTCTGCGCGATCACCGCCACAAACTCAGCCAGCATCGACTCGCTGACCTCGTCAATCCAGTGCGCGTCTTCGATGACATAGAGCGCAGGGGTGCGGCGGGTCAACGAGGTGGCATTGACCAGCGCAGTCAATCGGCGCCGCCGCGCATCCGGGTCGATTGTCGGCCGAGCAACGTCGGGATCGGCGATACCTAACAAGTCATCGACAAGCAACGCATCCTCGGGGTTTACATCCATCAACCGTGAACGCACTCGCGCTCGTGCAGCCGTGGCATCCAGGCCGGTCACCCCGAAGGCCGCCCGCAGTAGCCGGGCCACGACTTGGAAGGGAACGTCGCTGGCGTGCGATTCGCAATAGGCGCTGAACACTTGCACCCCGCGCGCGGCACCGATGGCGGCCAGCTCGCGCACCACACGGCTCTTGCCGATGCCGGGTGGCCCCACCACGCCCACCACCGCGCCATGGCCATCGACCGCACGGTTCAACAGACTCGCGACGGCGGAGAGCTCCCGTCCACGACCGACAAGACTCGATTGGGCACGCCCAGGTCTGAGCCGCTGATCTACCATGCCCAGCAGACGGCGGCCCACCACCGGTTTATCGGTCCCCTTGATATGAACCAGCTCGGGCTCGTCCAGCGCCGTGAAGTCATCAACGAGTCGAGCTGTCGGAGCGCTGAGCATCACCCCGCCCGGCGGCGCCACCGACTCCATTCGCTGTGCCAAGCCGACCTGCTCGCCAATGGTGGTGTAACTCGGACTGCTGGAACCGACGTCACCGGCGATCACCTGGCCAGAGTTCAGGCCCACCCGCAGCCACAGGTCCACGCCGTCGCGATTGAGGACCTCAGCCGCGAGCCGCTTTGTTTCCTGCTGCAGACCCAAGGCCGCCAGGCATGCTCGAACAGCGTGGTCTTCCAACATGATTGGTGCACCAAACACCGCCATGATGCCGTCACCTGTGAACTGACTCAGCGTTCCGCCGTAGCGATTCACCACCGCTGTAGAACGGTCCAGCAGTTCCGACATGATCTCGCGCAGGCGCTCCGCACCGACAGCCGCTGCGATGTCCATCGAATGGACCACATCGGCGAACAGCACTGTCACCTGCTTGTACTCCGCCGATCGGCTAACTTGCGTGACCGACGATCCGCACTGGTTACAGAACCTGGAGTTCGGTGGAAGCTCGGTGCCGCACGACCCGCACAACAGTCCCGCTGCTGATGCAGCACCGCGACCATCCCCCGCGCCCACGTCAGTATCCTGTCACCGCTGGTCAGCGGTGTCCGTCATATGGCTACTTCATCGGCGAATTAGCCGAACGTCTCCAGGCCGCGGCTGATCAGCACGGCCACGGCCTCTCCGGCGCGGTCGTCGCTGTCGGCGGCATCGGCGGACATTCGCCGCCGGAAGTCGATGCCGGCCACGATGATCGCCAGCTTGAAATAGCCGAGAGCCATGTGGAAGTTCCAATGTGCCAACGGGTTTCCGGAGGCCGCCGCGTAGCGCTGCGCCATGTCATCCGCCGATGGCATCTGCGGCGCCGTCCAAGACTTCTGCTCTTGGGTGATCAGGTCCAGCATCGGGTCCCGTTGCACGCACATCACCGCAACGTCGGCCAGTGGGTCACCGAGGGTGGACATTTCCCAATCCAGCACGGCCCGAACGATTGTCGGATCGTCTGGATCGATGATCGTATTGTCGATCCGGTAGTCGCCGTGCACGATCGAGCTACGACTCTCCGCGGGCACCGCGTCGGCCAGCTTGGTGTGCAACCGCTCGACATCGCCGTCGCGCGGGTCCTCGGGCAGCCGCACGTGTTGCCACTGTGAACCCCAGCGCCGCACCTGCCGCTCCAAATATCCGGCGGGCTTGCCGAAGTCGCTCAGGCCGACGGCGTCGGGGTCGACCTCATGGAGGTCGACGAGCACGCGGATGAGGCTGTCGACGCAGTCGCTGACGACAGTGGCATCGCCGAGCGCGTCCAGTTCGGCACGCGTGCGAACCACGTTCCCCGCCACGAATTCCACCATCTGGAACGGCGCACCGCCGACAGAGTCGTCGTCACGCATGGTGACGGCGGGCGCGACCGGTACCGGGCTGCCGGCCAGCGCGGCCACCACCCGATATTCGCGAGCCATGTCGTGTGCCGACGGGGTGAGTCCATGCAGCGGCGGGCGACGCAGTACCCACTTGGAAGCGTCGTCGAAGATGAGGAAGGTCAGGTTGGACCGACCGCCGGAGATGAATTCCGCCTGCAGCTCGCCGCTGCGCGGGATGCCTGCCGATCGCAGATGCTGATCCAGTGCTGCGAGGTCGAGCCCGTCCAGAGAAGTCACCAGCTATGTATAGCTAATAGCGTTGGTTGCGCGGCAAGAGATCCCAAACATGTTCGGTGGTGTTGACCGCCGCCACCGTGCCGAACCCGCTGCGGGCGTACAGCAGGCGGGTGATCGACACGTAGTCGATAGGGAACGACAGCAAGCGTTTGGTTCCCAACAATTCGTGCAGGATCACGTTGATCACCCCGCCGTGGCTGAAAACGGCCACGGTCTCGTCGTGGTCGGCGGCCGCGACGATATCGCTCAGCGCGGCACCGACCCGTCCGCGGAATTCTGCCTCGTCGACACTGCTGGGCAGCCGGCCGTCCGCCATCCGCGCCCACTCCTCGGGCCGCTCCTTTCGCACCTGCTCGATCGGCACGTAGTGGGACAGGCCGCGGTCGTATTCGGCCAGTCGGTCGTCGATGTCGACGCTGAGGCCGGTGGCCTTGGCGACTGGCTCCGCGGTCTGGAGCGCGCGACGCTGCGGGCTGCTGATCAACCGGGCAAGCGGGAACCGAGCCAGCGCGTCGGGCAGCCGCCTGGCTTGCTCCCAGCCCGACTCGGACAGTTCGGGATCGGCGCCTTCGCCCGCCTCGGTCCGATGTGGCAGGGCATGCCTGACAAGCAGCAGTTGCATGGGTGAAGTGATCCTTTCACGCGCCGAGCGTGGGGGTTATCGCGAAATTGTCGACCGTTCTCAACGATATCCCGCACGCTCGGCGGTCAGAATCGTCGTATACGCGCTACCGCGCCTTGACCGGCGGCGCGTACGCGGGGCGGCCGAGACCGAGGATCTGCTGGGCGATCATATTGCGGAAGATCTCCAGGGTTCCGCCGTAAATGCCGGTGGGCGAAGCCAATCGGAAGATGTACTCGGCTCCGCCGTCGTCCATTGCGCCCGTGGTGCCGACGGGCAGGCTGGCCGCCGTGCCGAGAATGTCCATCAATTCCGGTGCGATGTCGCGCATCGTCTGCGCGATCGACACCCGACCGGACATCGCCGGCGCGCTCAACGCCACCTCCAGCCGGGACGCCGCGCGCCCCAGCCGGTAGGCCACCGCGTCGTCGTCCACCCGTGCCACGGCAGCGACCCGATCGACGGCCTCGGCCGTGAGCAGGATGTGCTCGGTCATCGTCGCCAGCTTCTGCAATCCCTCGTTGTCGCGCTCGATGGTGCCGTGCTCGGCGTTGAGTGCATCCCGCAACACCGTCCAGCCGCCGTTGACCGCGCCCACGCGGTACTTGTCGTCGACGCGGACGTCGCTGTAATAGGTGATGTTCGTGCGGTCTCCGTCGACGGTGCGGATCCCCTGGATCTCTATTCCGGGCGAATTCAACGGAACCAGGAACATCGTCAGGCTCTTGTGCTTGGGCGCCTGCGGGTCGGTGTTGGTGATCAGGAAGACGTACTGTGCGTTGTGGGCGTTCGACGTGAACATCTTGGAGCCGTTGATGACCCACGTTGACCCGTCGCCGTCGCGGACCGCCCGCGTCTTGCACGTCGCGACGTCGGAGCCGCCGTCGGGTTCGGTGTAGCCCAGGCAGAGCCGGCGATGACCAGAAAGCACGGCCGGCATGAGTTCGGCCACCAGATCCGGGTCGGCGAACTTGCCCACCGCCTTCGCCACCATCATCGTGGTAGGCCAGTGAAACCACGGGGCATGCGCGCGGCCGAGCTCCAGCTCCCAGATCCTGCGCTGCACCGCCGTGAAGCCGCCGTCGGCCTCGTCGTAGAAGTCCCTGGCCAGATACCCGCATTCGGCGAGCGCCAGATGCAAGCCCTCGTGGAAGTTCTCACCGGTCTGCCGATCGTGCTCAATGACCTCGGCGGTCACCAGCTCGGCCAGATCCGCCCGCACCTGACGCTGGAACTCTTCATCTTCGCGGGAGAGCTCAACCTGGGAGAAGTCCACCAACCGCTCCGTCCTACCTCGGTGATTGCAGTCAGAAGTGACATTACTGGGCGTTGTTGTAAAGCTCCGCGAGGACCTCGTCGGTGTGCTCACCGAGCTTCGGGGCGGCCGACCGCGGTGCCCACGGGGTGCCGTGGAAATCGGCCGGTGTGGCGATCATCGGTCCGCCGTCGGGGACGTCCACCAGGCCGCCCGCGGCGTGGAACTGCTCGTCACCGAGCACGTCCTCCATCGAATTGACCGGGGACCAGAACAGGTCGGGCTCGTTGTCGAATGCCTCGGCCCATTCGGCCAGCGTCTTCGTCGCGAAGATCTCGTCCAGTGTCGCGATGAGGTCCCGGGAATTGATCGCTCGGTCCCTGGCGGTGGCGAACCGGTTGTCGCTCAACCACTCCGGGCGCCCCACCGCCCGGCACAGCGACGGCCAGTGCCGGTCGGCCTCCAGCCCGACGATCCAGAGTCGCCGCCCGTCGGCGGTCAGGTAGTTGTTCATGCACGGGTTGAACATCGTCTCGCGCTGACCGATCGCGATGGGCCTGCCGGTCAGCAGGAAGGTATTCAGATCGAAGCTCACGGTGTAAGCACCCTGGCGATACAGCGATGTGGTGACGAGCTGTCCCTCACCGGTTCGGGCGCGCGCGACCAGCGCCGCGTTGATCGCCGCGGCTAGCGTCATCCCGGTCATGTGGTCGCCCATGCCACCGCGCTGAAACGGCGGGCTGTCGCCGGGGCGCGTGAGCAGGTCGGCCACCCCGGAGCGGGCCCAGAACGCGGCAACGTCGTAGGCCGGGCGGTTGGCTTCGGGTCCGGTTTCGCCGTATCCCGTGATCAGCCCGTACACCAGACGGGGATTTAGTGCGGCGACCGCCGGATAGTCCAAGTCGAGCCGGCCGAGGGCATCGGGACGGACATTGGTGACGAAAACATCTGCGCCCGCCAGCAATTGGCGTGCCGTCGCGAGGCCGCCGTCGGTGGTCAGGTCGAGCACGATGCTGCGCTTGGACCGATTGTCCATTTCGAACGGCGGGTTGATGTCGTCGTCGAGGCCCAGCATCCTGCCGAACATGCGGCCGGGGTCGCCGGTCGGCGGCTCGATCTTGACGACGTCGGCGCCCCAGTCCGCCAGGATTCCCCCGGCGGCCGGTCCGGCGACCCAGACGCCGAGCTCGACAACTCTGATGCCTTTCAGCGGTCCGGCCATCGCCGCCCCTTTCGCTACGCGTCTGCCAAAGGCTAGTGGCTCAACGCGCGGAGAATGCTATTCTCCAGACAGAGAGTGAGGAGCTCCATGACGAGAACGGAAAGTCCCGCCGATCTGGACACCGCGGTACTCGGCCGATGGCTGGACACCCAGGACGCCCCGGGCCAGGGCGAGGAGCCCATCGCTGAGGTCCTCAAGGGCGGGTCACAGAACGTGCTCTACCGGATCAACCGCGGTGGCAAGCGCATGGTGCTGCGGATGCCCGGCCCCCGCGCGGACGAACGCCGTCTGAACGAACTGCTCCGCGAGATCCGCCTGGAACGCGCACTGAAGGGCACCGACGTGCCGCACGCCGAGTTGATCGCCGCCGACGAAAGCGGTGAAGTTCTGGGCAAGCCGTTCTATCTGATGAAAGAGGTCGACGGCTGGAGCCCGATGGAGGGCGGGTGGGAGTCCCCGTTCGACACCGACCTCGACGCCCGTCGCGAACTGGCCTTCCAGCTGATCGAGGGTGCGGCGAAGCTGGGCCGGGTGGACTGGAAGGCCCAGGGGCTTGAGGGGTTCGGAAAGCCGGACGGCTTCCACGACCGACAGGTGGATCGCTGGTTGTCGTTCCTGGCATCTTTCAAAGTGCGTGAACTGCCCGGCCTGGACGTCGCGTCGGAGTGGTTGCGCAACAACCGGCCCGCGCACTACACCCCGGGAATCATGCACGGGGACTACCAGTTCGCCAATGTCATGTACGCCCACGGGGCACCCGGACGGCTCGCCGCGATCGTCGACTGGGAGATGACCACCATCGGCGACCCGCTGCTCGACGTCGCGTGGGCGCTGCTCGGTTACGACGGGGAGCACCCGAAGGAGACCGGCTTCTACCTGCCGATGGACGGTATGCCCACCCGCAGTGAGCTGTTGGCGCATTACGAGAAGATCAGCGGGCTGTCGACCGAGAACATCCACTACTACCTGGTGCTGGCCAACTGGAAGCTGGGCATCGTCTTGGAGAAGACGTACGCCGCGGCGGTCAACGGTGGCAAGGCCGACCCGAAAGTGGTCGAGGCGTTCGGGGCGATGGTGCCCGATCTGATCGCCACCGCGGCACGGTTGGCGCAATCCGGCGAGGCGGCCTGAAATGGGTTACGCCGATGAGTTGTTCGATCTGACCGGTCGCGTAGTGCTGGTCACCGGCGGCAGCCGCGGCCTGGGCCGCGAGATGGCGATGGCGGCCGCGCGGTGCGGCGCAGACGTGATCATCGCCAGCCGCAAATTCGACTCCTGCGTGGCCACCGCCAAGGAGATCGAAGCCGAAACCGGCTGCACCGCAATGCCTTACGGCGTTCACGTCGGACGATGGGACGAGCTCGACGGGTTGGTGCAGGCGGTTTACGACCGGTTCGGCAAGCTCGACGTGCTGGTGAACAACGCCGGCATGTCACCGACCTACGACAAGCTCACCAACGTCAGCGAGAAGCTGTTCGACGCGGTGATGAACCTGAATCTGAAGGGGCCATTCCGGCTTTCGGCTCTGGTCGGTGAACGCATGGTCGCCGACGGGGGCGGGGTGATTATCAACGTCAGCACTCATGGTTCGTTGCGACCGCACCCGTCGTTCATTCCCTACGCGGCGTCGAAGGCCGGGCTGAACGCGATGACCGAGGGTCTGGCGGCGGCATTCGGGCCGACGGTGCGGGTCAACACGCTGATGCCAGGTCCGTTCCTCACCGACATCAGCAAGGCCTGGGACTTCGGTGTGGAGAATCCGTTCGGCAGACACGCCCTTCAACGCGCGGGCGAGCCAGCCGAAATCATCGGCGCCGCATTGTTCTTGATGTCCGACGCATCCAGCTTCACTACCGGCTCGATCATTCGCGCCGACGGTGGCATCCCCTAAGGAGTCAACAATGGCCTGGGACTTTTCCACCGAACCGGAATTCGAGGAGAAGCTCGAGTGGATCCGGAACTTCGTCCGCGACGAGATCGAACCACTCGAAGTGATATTTCCCAGTTGCGAGTTCCTGCCGCTGAACGAGGAGCGCCGCAGGATCGTCGACCCGCTCAAGCAGAAGGTCCGCGACCAGGGCTTGTGGGCACCACACCTCGGACCCGAGCTGGGTGGCCAGGGTTTCGGGGCGGTCAAGCTCACGCTGATCAACGAAATCCTAGGCCGCGCAACGTGGTCGTCGATCATCTTCGGGACGCAGGCGCCCGATACCGGTAACGCCGAGATCCTCGCCCGGTTCGGCACCGAGGAGCAGAAGCAGCAGTACTTGACCGGGCTGCTGTCCGGGGAGATCTTCTCAACCTTCTCGATGACCGAACCGCAGGGCGGGTCCGATCCTCGGGTCTTCACCACCCGTGCGGTACGCGATGGTGACGACTGGGTGATCAATGGCCGCAAGTACTGGTCGTCGAACGCTTCGGTGGCGTCGTTCTTCATCGTCGTCGCGATCACTGATCCGGATGTGCCGGTGCACACGGGGGCGTCGACGTTCCTGGTCCCGGCCGACACCCCCGGGGTGAACATCGAGGCGACGCATCACCTGGTCGGCTCGTACTCCCACGATCCCGGCCACTCACTGGTCCACTACGACAACGTGCGGGTGCCGGCGTCGGCGATGCTCGGCGACGAGGGCCACGGCTTCCACGTCGCCCAGTCCCGGCTGGCCGGCGGGCGGCTCCATCACGCCATGCGCTCCATCGGCGTGGCCCAGCGGGCGATCGACGCGATGGCCCGGCGCGCGAAAAGCCGATTCACACAGGGAAGTCTGCTGGCCGACAAGCAGCTGATCCAGGAGATGGTCGCCGACTCCTTCGTCGAGCTGACCCAGTTCCGGCTGATGGTGTTGTATGCCGCCTGGCTGGTCGACACCGGTGGCGAGCGGGCCGCGCGGGAGGCAATCGCCGCCTGCAAGATCCAGACCGCCAGTGTGCTGAAGTCCATCGGCCTTCGGGCGATCCAAGTACACGGCGGCCTCGGCCTGACCGACCAGATGCCGTTGACCAGCGTCCTGATGGGCGGGATCACGCTGGGGCTGGCCGACGGACCGACCGAGGCGCACAAGGTCAACCTGGCCCGGCAGATCCTCAAGGGCTACGAGCCGGACGACCCGGTCTGGCCCAGCGAGTTCCTGCCCAACCGGATCGAGCGAGCGCGGGAGAAGTACGGCCATCTGATCGATCGCATTCCCGCGCTGCCTGTTTCGCCGTGACCAGCAGAGCCGCGGCCGCCGTCGTGCGCGCCCTCGACGACCGTCAGCGGGAGGCCACCGAGGAGGTCGAGCGCATCCTGGCTGCCGCCGTGCGCGAGATGCAGCGGGTCTCCCCCGATGCCCCGCGGGTCAGCGACATCGTCGCTGCGGCCGGGGTGTCCAACAAGGCCTTCTACCGGTATTTCGCCGGTAAGGACGATCTGATGCTGGCCGTCATGGAACGCGGTGTCGGCCTTGTGGTCTCGTATCTCGAGCATCAGATGACCAAGGAGAGTACGCCGGTCGGCAAGATCACCCGCTGGATCAGCGGGGCGCTGGCCCAGGTGGCCGACCCCGAGTTGATCGGAATGAGCCGAGCCCTGGTGGGGCAGATGTCGGATTCGGACAAGCGTCGCATGGGCGAGGAGGAGACAATGGCCGCGATGCGTGAGCTGCTCGTCGATCCGATCCGCGAACTGGGCAGTACCGATCCCCAGCGTGACGCTGACGCGGTGTTCGTGTGTACCGTCGGCACGATGCGTCGCTATGTGGACTCCACCGACCAGCCAGGTCGCAAGGACATCAGCCACCTCGTCGGCTTCTGCCTGCGTGGTCTCGGTGTACCGGAGGCGATGAGCTGATGCGCGCCGTCGTCTGCCGCGAGTACGGCGCGCCAGAGAATCTGGTCCTTGACGAACTGCCCGACCCCACAGCGGGTCCCGGTCAGGTGGTGGTCAAGGTGCACGCCGCCGCGGTCAACTACCCAGACGTGCTTCTGATCGGCGGCAAGTACCAGATCAAGGTGCCACCGCCGTTCAGCCCGGGCAGCGAGATGGCCGGTGAGGTGCTGTCCGTCGGCGACGGCGTCGACTACCGGCCAGGGGATCGAGTGTCAGCGACGACATTCGTCGGCGCCTTCGCCGAGCAAGCCGTGGTGGACGCCCGCGGTCTGACCCGCATCCCCGACGGGGTCGATTACGCCGATGCCGCGGCGTTCGGCGTCACCAACCGCACCGCCTACTACACCCTGCGCACCGTCGCCCCGGTCGAACCCGGCGACTGGGTTGTGGTCCTCGGCGCCGGCGGTGGGGTCGGCCTGGCGGCCGTCGACATCGCAGTCCTGTTCGGTGCCAAGGTGATTGCCGCTGCGTCGAGTCCGGAGAAGCTCGAGGTGTGCCGCGCCCGCGGCGCCACGGAAGTCATCGACTACGACCGGGAAGACCTCAAGAGCCGGCTCAAGGAGATCACCGGCGAGCGTGGCACGCAGGTGGTTCTCGACCCGGTCGGCGGCCGCTACTCCGAGCCGGCGCTGCGCAGTTTGGGCCGCGGCGGGAAGTTCATCACGCTGGGCTATGCCGCCGGCTCCATCCCGGCGATCCCATTGAACCTCGTCATGCTCAAGGGAATCACCGTGCAAGGCATGGAGATCCGGACGTTCGCTTCGGACTACCCGGACCAGATTGCCCGCGACGACGCCGAGATCGCGCAGCTGTTCGCCGAGGGCAAGCTCCGCCCCTACATCGGCGCGCGATTCCCGCTCGACGAGGCGGCCACCGCGCTGCGCTATATCGCCGACCGCAAGGCGATCGGCAAGGTCGTCATCGACGTCGCCTGACTCACGCGAGCAGACGCAGAATCGCATATTTTGACCACACTTCGTGCGATTCTGCGTCTGCTCGCGGGGAAAGGGGAGAGGGGAAAGGGGAAAGCGGTCTAGGGCGTGATGATGTTGAAGCTCGGGTCCGGCCGATCCAGCGCACCCAGCAGTGTCTGCAACGCTTGCGGGTCGCCGGTGATCTCCATACCCGGAGATGTGAAATCCCCCGCGGAGACCGCCAATAGCCGCAATTTGGTCGCGAACCGGACGGTAGCGGTCGCCGTCGACTCGTCGGCCGGGCACTGGCGGTAGACCAGCACACCGTTGCGCAGGGTGAGCCGATAGTTGGTGCCGAGGTCGCCGAAGGACAAATCGAGTGCGATGTCGACATCCCAGGCCCGCGGGCCGTTCACGCTGATCGCCAGCACGTCGAACATCTGCTCCGGAGTGAGCTGAGCGAGCAGTGTCGTCGGTGACACCGAGGTGGGGGTGCCGAAGTTGCCGTCGCGCAATTCGGTCGCTCCGGACAGGAAGAAGTTGCGCCATGTTGCGCATTCAGCTCCATACGCCAGCTGCTCGAGGGTGTCGGCGTACAGCTCCCGAGCACCGGCATGATTCTCGTCGGTGAATATCACGTGGTCGAGAAGAGTTGCAGCCCAACGGTAATCACCGGACTCAGCGGCGGCGCGAGCCAGCTCGACCACTCGGTCGGCGCCGCCCATCGCTTCGACGTAGCGCGGCCCGATCGCCTCCGGCGGATGCGCCCACAGCCGCGCCGGGTTGCCGTCGAACCAGCCCATGTACCGCTGATAGACCGCTTTGACGTTGTGGCTGACCGATCCGTAGTAGCCGTGCGCGTGCCACGCCTTCTGCAGCGCGGGCGGCATCTGAAAATTCTCGGCGATCTCGATGCCGGTGTAGCCCTGGTTGAGCTGGCGCAGCGTCTGGTCGTGCAGGTAGGCATAGAGGTCGCGCTGCAGAGATAGGAATTCGACGATGTTGTCCTGCCCCCACGTCGGCCAGTGGTGCGAGGCGAACACCACGTCGGTGCGGTCGGCGAACGTGTCGATCGCCTCGGTCAGGTAGCCCGCCCAGCCGTGCGGGTCGCGAACCAGAGCACCGCGCAACGTCAGCAGGTTGTGCAGGTTGTGCGTCGCGTTCTCCGCCATGCACAGGGCCCGGAATTTCGGGAAGTAGAAGTGCATCTCGGCAGGTGCCTCGGTGCCCGGCGCCATCTGGAATTCGATCTCGATGCCGTCGATGGTGTGCTTCTCACCGGTGGTGGTGATGTCGACGGTCGGCACGATGATCGCGACCTCACCGGTCGACGGTGTCTGCCCGAGCCCGCAGCCGACCTGCCCCTGCGGCCCGCGGTCGAGGACCGCGCCGTACATGTAGCCGGCCCGGCGGGCCATCGCGGTCCCGGCGTAAACGTTCTCCTGCACCGCGTGTTCAGTGAAGCCCTCGGGCGCGAGCACAGCGACCTTGCCGGCGTCGACGTCGGCCTGCGTGGTCACCCCGAGGACACCGCCGAAGTGGTCGACGTGCGAATGCGTGTAGATCACTGCGACGACGGGGCGGTCACCGCGATGCGCGCGATAGAGCGCGAGGGCGGCCGCGGCGGTTTCGGTGGAGA
Source organism: Mycobacterium sp. EPa45 (assembly GCF_001021385.1). Taxonomy (NCBI): domain Bacteria; kingdom Bacillati; phylum Actinomycetota; class Actinomycetes; order Mycobacteriales; family Mycobacteriaceae; genus Mycobacterium; species Mycobacterium sp. EPa45. The sequence goes on from NZ_CP011773.1 coordinate 5,840,019, forward strand.
CCAGCGGGTCGATCACCACGATCCCGGTGTCGCCCTCGATGAAGCTGATGTTGGACAGGTCCAGGCCGCGGACCTGGTAGATGCCCTCGACGACCTCGTACAGACCCTGCTTGGTGGCCAGCATGCTCTGTCGCCACAGACTGGGGTGGACCGATGTCGGTGCGTCCCCGTCGATGAATCCATAGGCGTCGTTGTCCCACACCACCCGTCCGTCGGCGGCTTTCACCACGCACGGCGTCATCGCGGCGATGAAGCCGCGGTCGGCATCGGCGAAGTCAGCGGTGTCCTCGAACGGCAGGGACTTCAGGTGCTCGGCATGTGCGGCCTCGATGACCGCGGACGGCGGCTTGCTTGTCATACCGCCATCTTCGCTCAGAGCGGTGAACTCAGGCCCAGAATCCGTTCAGCGGTTGGGCGTACTTGTCGTTGTTGGTCATCGGGGACAGTCCGAAGGCGTCCTCGATGGTGCGCAACGTGCTGTAGTGGTCGTAATGATCGGTGACGACGAAGGCACCGCTCTTCATGCCGGCGTCGCTGATCGCCTTGGGCGACGGAATCACCACTGTGACAACATGGTTGCCCTCGTTGCCGAAGCCCAGCGTGATGTTGTTGTTGTCCTCGTCGAACGTGACGATAAGCGCCGACTTGGTGTTCTTCCAGACGTCAGAATTGATGATCGTCGGCACATTGTCCGCCAAGAACTGGTCGAGCGCGGAGACGTTGTACTGATGGCGCGGATCGATCTGCGACAACGCGAAGCGCGCCACCCCTTCCAAGGTGTTGACCGGCCCCTCGCCGTTGGAATCCTCGTCCGCGGCGAACCATACGAAGTTCGGGATGGTCCCCGCCTGGAGATCGGCGGACATCTTCGTCAGCGGGAACATGTGCGCGGCCGCGTAGGCCTGGTTGTCACCGATTCCGGCGAAGGCCGGCCATGGTGTCTGGTCCGGCGAGTAGTCCGCAGTGGCCTGCAACGGCTGCCCGAGCGTCATGCCCTGCGCATAGGCCGCCCACGTCACACCGGCATGGTCCATCGTGAAGGCGAGGTTGTTCGGGTCGTTGATGCACACCGACGCACAGTTGTAGGTCTTGCCGTAGACCTGTCCACCGGCGATCGCGTAGTAGTTCGGCAGGCTGGGATGGGTCACCGCGTAATAGTTGTTGGCGAGCCCGTAGGCATTGATCAAGCTGTTGAGGAACGGCGCGTTGGGACTCCCGACGATGTCGTCGTAGCCCTTGTTCTCCATGTAGACCAGGAACACGTGGTCGAGCGCCTGGACATCGGACAACGGCGGCGCCGGATCAGGCGGTGCGGATTGGGCCGTGCCGATGCTGAACGACAGGTTGTCGGCGTAGGCGTTGTTGTATCGGGCGGTGAAGCCGATCACCACCGGATTGAGGTCGTGCATGGTCAGGGTCACGACGGCGGTACGTGTGTCGACCGGAAGGGTACCGATGGCGGTCCGTTGCTGGAATCCGGTCTGCCCCCAACGTTCCAGGTTGGAGACCGGCCCGATCGTTGCACCACCGAGGTAGAGCTTGTTCTCGTCGAGGAACTCGACTTTCACGGTGGCAAAAGACGGATCCAACAGGTAGCCGCCCAGATAGCCGCTGAGGTTGAATGGCACGCCGCCGCTGTCGATATCGGTCTTCGAAGCGCTGAGGTCCACCGTCTGCGAGAGTGCCGACGTGGCCACATCACCGCCACCGAAGAACTGGTTACCGCCGCCGGGCGGTGCCGCGTTCACGCCGGGGAACGACACGATGGCGGGAAGATTCGGCCACGCGAAGCTCAGGCCCACCGGCCACGCATTGCGCAGCTCACCGTACTGAACCACCGTCGGAGTGCCGCTCGCCGTCCACCCGGGCACGCTGACCGTGCTGTTCCCGTATCCGGCTGGATCGCCGAGCTCGGCGCCCGGATTCGTCAGGAGGTTGGGGCCCGTGGCGGGGACTGCGGTGGTGGTCACCGCACCCGCCTTTCCGATGCCGGTGATGCGCCGCAGCTCGTCGCCCAGATAGGCCAGCATCGACGAGAGTGGCGGTGGCGGCGGCGGCAGCGTGCCCCCCGGCAATGAGCGCGGGCTTGTGGCGATCGGATGAACCGACGCGGCGCGCACGGCCGGAGCCGAAAGTTGCTGTGGTTTACCCGCTTTCGCTGACGACGGGGCCGTCGACAAGTTGGGCGCCACACGGTTTGATCTGGCCACCGACGCCGGCTTGGGGTTCGCCGCCGCCGCTGTGCTTCCTGAAGCAGTCGAGGTGTTCGACGGCTGGGCGTCTGCCACAGGCGCCGTGCTGGCCAACCAGGAACCGATTCCGAGGGCTACTGCGAGTGCCCCAACCCTGCCGATATGTGCTGCGCTGCCCATGACCCGTACTCCCGCCGCCCGATACATCAGGATGGTACGAAGTATGGGCCCTGCGCGGACCGTAATTGACGAGTTAGTTCGGCATGTTCAGGTCGTAGACCTCCGTGCCGCCGATGTCCTGGGCAGTGAAGTGCTGCTGAACCCACTTCGTGATCTGCGTACCGGGGCCCGAGTCGCCGCCGGGGCCACCGTGATGGCCGCCGCCGGGACCACTGCCGACGATGAAGTAGTGGACCTGTCCCGTGGCGACGTAGTTCTGGAACTGCTCCAGAGTGGGCGCGTTGTCACCGCCGCTGAAGCCCCCGATCGACATGATCGACTTGCCGGTCGCGAGTTCCAGCGGGCTGGTGCTCATCGACCCGATAGTCGCTGCGGCCCAACGGTTGTCGGCCTGAGTGAGCATCGTCTTGAGTTCGGTGTTATCGGACGCCTGCTGGCCGCCAGGACCACCCGGGCCGCCGAAACCCATACCCCCGTCCGCGCGAGCCGGTCCCGATGTCGGAATCGGTCCGGTGTGGCTGCCCGCCACGGTCTCGACGGTGTAGGCGGCTGTGGCACCGAGCCCGAAGAGTAGACCCGCCGCCGCCAGCGTGGCCGTCCAACGCCCGAGGCGATGTCCGCCCGCCACAAACACCGCGGTGACCGCGATCGAGCCGGCCAACACCACCCAGCGCAGCCACGGAAGCCATTCTGGTGTGCGGTCAAGAAGGATGAAGTTCCACACTCCGGTGGTCACCAATATCGCCCCGAGTACGACCCGCGATGACACAAACTGCTTGCCGCGCCATAGTTCTCGAACGCTGATGCCGATCACGGCGGCGATCGCCGGTGCCAGGGCGATGGTGTAGTAGGGGTGCATGATCCCCTTCATGAAGCTGAAGACCGCTGCGGTGACCAGTAACCAGCCTCCCCACAGCAGCAGGGCCGCCCGGGTGCGGTCGGTGCGCGGCGCCCGGCGGGTGAACCACAAGCCGGCAACCAGGCCGATCAGTGCGGCAGGCAGCAGCCAGCTGATTTCGGTGCCCATCGAGGTGTCGAACATCCTGGCTATGCCGGTGGACCCACCAAACATCCCGCCACCGGGACCGCCGCCCTCGCCGGCGCCGGAGCTCGAGCTCCCGCCCGGATTTCCGTCGCCGCCGAACACCCGGCCCAGGCCGTTGTAACCCAGCGCCAGCTGAAGCAGGCTGTTGTCGGTGGACCCGCCGATGTAGGGGCGAGAGTCGCTGGGCCACAGGCTGACCAGTGCCAGGTACCACCCGGCGGAGAGCACGATTGCGATCAATCCGACGGCAATATGATGCAGCCGCAGCCAGACACTGCCAGGAACCGCGACCAACACCACCAGCGCGAAGGCCGGCGTGACGAGCAGGGCCTGCAGGAGCTTGGCCAGGAACGCGAATCCAATGGCCACACCGGCCAGGGCGATCCAGCGAGTGGCGTTGGCGTCCAGCGCGCGGACCACGCAGTAGGCGGCCACCACCATCAGCAGGACGAGAAGCGCGTCGGGATTGTTGAAGCGGAACATCAACGCCGCCACGGGCGTGAGCGCCAGCACCGCACCCGCCAACAGGCCGGCGCCGTAGCCACTGACGCGCCGTACCGCGCCATAAATCAGCGCTACGGAGGCAACACCCATCAGGGCCTGCGGCACCAGCATGGACAGCGTGCCGAATCCAAAGACCCGCCCGGACAATGCCATCACCCACAGCGCAGCCGGTGGCTTGTCCACCGTGATCGCGTTGCCCGCGTCGAGGGACCCGAACAGCAACGCCTTCCAGCTCTGGGTGCCGGCCTGCACGGCGGCCGCGTAGTAATCGTTGGCCCACCCGGCGGCGTCGAGTCCCCACAGGTAGAGCACGGCGGTGACCGCGAGGAGCAGCCCCAGCGCGGGGCGCACCCAACGCGGCCGCAGCGAGCTCGGCTGTTCGTGGGGCTGAATGTCCGTCGGCCTTTCTGTGAACTCGGCGAGCACGGTCATCACTTTCCTCCAACAGTCTGGCCGGTGCGCCGGGGGTGGAAGACCCAGCCGCGCAACAGCACGAAGCGAACGACGGTAGCCATCAGGTTGGCCGCGATCAGCACCAGGAGTTCGACGGCGCGGTGCGGTTCGCCCATCATGTGCAGCAGCGCCAGTGCGCCGCTGGTCAGGCCCAACCCGATACCGAAGACCACGAATCCCTCGAATTGATGGCGTGCCACGCCGCTGCGGCCGCGGACTCCGAAGGTGAACCGCCGGTTGGCGGCGGTGTTGGCGATCGCGGTCACCAGCAGCGCGACGAGGTTGGCGCCCTGGGCGCCGATCGGGCGCAACAGCAGGAACAACAGCAGATAGGCCAGTGTGGAGCCGATGCCGATGGCCGCGAACCGCACGCCCTGGTTCAGCAGTGACTTCGGCGCACCAGCCCGGCTGCCGAACTGGGCACCGATCGCCTTCACCGGAATCTGCCCAGTACCGAAACCCTTGAGCAAGCGCGCAATTCCCTTCAGATCGGCGATGGCGGTCGCCACGATGTCAACACGGCTGTCGGGATCGTCGATCCAGTCGACGGGGACTTCGTGGATACGCAGTCCACTGCGTTCGGCGAGGACCAACAGCTCGGTGTCGAAGAACCAGCCGGTGTCCTCGACGTACGGCAGCAGCTCCGCGGCGACATCGGAGCGGATTGCCTTGAACCCGCACTGGGCGTCACTGAACTTGGCGGACAACGTCGAACGCAGGATCAGGTTGTAGCACCGCGAGATGACCTCCCGCTTGGCTCCACGCACTACTCGCGAGCCGCGGCTCAGTCGCGTCCCGATGGCCAGATCCGAATGTCCCGACACCAGCGGTGCCACCAGCGGCGCCAGCGCGGCCAGATCCGTCGAAAGGTCGACGTCCATGTAGGCCAGCACCGGTGCATCTGAGGTTGACCACACCGCGTGCAGCGCCCGTCCGCGGCCCTTCTGCTCCAGGCGTACCGTGCGCACCTCGGGCAGTTCCTCGGCCAGCCCGGCGGCCACCGAGGCAGTGCCGTCGATGCTGGCGTTGTCGGCGATCGTGATGCGGAACGAGAACGGGAAGTCCTCGCGCAGGTGGCGGTGCAGCCGGTGGACCGAGTCGGCCAGTACGGCCTGCTCGTTGTACACCGGCACGACGACATCGAGCACCGGCACACCGCGGTCGGCGGCGATCAGTGCGGCATTGCGTCGGCGTGCCACGGGGACGTCGGTGATGGTCATGCTTTGATAGTCGGCCGTGGCGGTGAGGGCTCAATTTGTGTTTGCTATGCGGCAGCTGTGAATCCCGACGACAGGTCGTAGACGGTGACGCTGTCGACCTCGCGGGGCGTGAAATTCGCACTCACCCAACGCTGAACCTGCTCGGCCGCGTCACTGCCAGACCGGTTGCCGAACATGAATCCGGGCATGTCAGCGCGGATGAACCAGTGGATGCGACGCTGGCTGACGTAGGCCTGGAACTGCTCGAGGGTCGGAGCGGGATCGGTGCCGTTGAAGCCGCCGACGGCCATCACCGGCAGGCCGGTCGCAAGCTGATATCCGGCGGCATTGCTCGAACCGACGACGGCGGCGGCCCAGGTGAATTGGCCGGCGTCTTGGCGCAACGACGCCGTCAGCGCCGCGCCCGGTCGAGGCGCGTCGAACATCCCGCCCGGCGGCCCGCCCTGCCCGCTCGATGGCCCGACCGACGGGATGGCACCGCTATGGGGCGCCGCGACGGTAGCCAACGAGAACGCGACCGGGCCGGCCAGCGCGGCTACCACGGCCACCGTCCCCACCGCGATACCGACCCGCCGCGGCAGGCGCACCACCACAAGCAACAGGAGGGCGCAGCCGATCGCGGTGACCACCACGGCCACCCGAAGCCACGGCATCCACGGCGAATCTCGCTGCAGCAAAAGGTAAGCCAGCACGCCGGTGATGACAGCCATGCCGGAAAGCGTGGTTGCGGCGCGGATATCGGTGCGGTACCGCCACAGCAGTGCCGTCCCGATCGCCAGGCCGCCGCCGATTGCCGGGGCCAGCGCCACGGTGTAGTACGGGTGCAGAATGCCGTTGGCGAAGCTGAAGACCACCGCGGTGAGGACCAGCCAGCCGCTCCACAACAGCAGCGCAGCCCGGGTGATGTCGGTACGCGGCGCGCGGCGGGTGATCACCAACCCCGCCACGATCGCGATGACCGCTGCGGGCAGCAGCCAGGCGATGTGGGTGCCCATCTCGGCACCGAACAGCCGTGCCCAGCCGACATCGGAGTTCATGTTACCCAGCCCGCCGGTCTCCGCACCGGTGATACGCCCAAGGCCGTTGTAGCCCAACGTCAATTCGACGATCGAATTATGTTGCGAACCACCGATATACGGCCGCGCTGCCGGCGGCCACAGCGCGACCAGCAGCAGATACCACCCACCGGACACCACCAGTGCGCCCACGGCCGCCGCCAGCCGAACGAACCGCGTCCGCAACGGCGCGTCGGCAGCGATCAGGAACACCGCGCCCAAGGCAGGCAACACCAGGAAGGCTTGCATCATCTTGGCCAGGAAGCCGACCCCGACCGCCACTCCCGCCAGCGGCATCCACCACCACGCGGCGCCGTCGTCTAGTGCGCGCAGTGTGGCATAAGCGCTCACGACCAGCGAAAGGACCAGTAGCGCATCGGGATTGTTGAACCGGAACATCAGCGCCGCCGCCGGGGTGAGGGCCAGCACCGCCCCGGCCAACAGTCCGGCCCAGGGCCCGCTGACGCGGCGTACCGCGGCGTAGAGCACCGCAACCGCGGTCACACCGAACAGCGCCTGCGGCACCAGGATGCTCCAGGGATTGACCCCGAACATGCGAGCTGACAGGCCGGTCACCCACAGTGCGGCAGGGGTTTTGTCGACGGTGATCGCATTGGCTGCGTCGCTGGACCCGAACAGCCACGCCGTCCAGTTCTCGGCGCCGGCCTGCGCAGCCGCCGAATAGAACGGATTCGCCCAGCCGCTCGCGCCCAGGTTCCACATGTACAGCACGGCTGTGACTGCCAGCAGCACGCAGGCAGCGCCATAGTGCTTGCGACGAATCATGTCTGGGCCGACCTGGGCAGCCGCACCGTGAATTCGGTCAGGCCCGGCACGCTGTTCAACTCGATGCTGCCGCCGTGGGCGCGCACCACCGCGGACGCGATCGCCAGGCCAAGCCCGGTCGAGCCACCCTTACGGGATCGCGACGTGTCCCCGCGCGCGAATCGCTCGAACACCTCGGACTGCAGCTCCGCAGGGATGCCCGGACCGTCGTCGACCACCCGCAACACCGCGGCGTCGGGCTCCGCGTGCAGCGACAACGTGACCGTCGTTCCGGGCGGGGTGTGCGTGCGGGCGTTCGCCAGCAGGTTGGCCACCACCTGGTGCAGTCGCGCGTCGTCGCCGGTGACATACAGCGGATCCGATGGCACGTCGAGGTTCCACTCGTGGTCGGGTCCGGCGATGTGCGCATCGCTGGCGACGTCGGCCGACAGCCGGGAAAGGTCGACCGGCTCGCGTTCGAGCGGGCGACCGGAGTCCAACCGCGCCAGCAGCAGCAAGTCCTCGACCAAGTTGGTCATGCGCTCGGCCTCGGACTCCACCCGGCCCATCGCGTGTGCTACGTCGTCGGGTACCTGGTCCCGTTTGCGTTGTGCCAGTTCGGTATAGCCGCGGATGGCGGCAAGCGGGGTACGTAGCTCATGGCTGGCGTCGGCGACGAATTGGCGCACCCGGCTCTCGCTGGCCTGCCGCGTCGACAGTGCGGTCGAGATGTGGTCGAGCATCCGGTTCAAGGCGAGCCCCAGGCGGCCCACCTCGGTATAGGGATTCGCGTCGGCTTCGCGCACGCGCACCGGCAGCTCCACTTCGCCGCGGTCCAACGGCAGGTTCGCCACCTCGCCCGCGGTGGCCACGACCCGGGTAAGCGGCGCCAGCGCTCGACGGTTGATCAGGATGCCGACGGTGGTGGCCACCGCCAGCGCGGCCGCCGTGACCACCGCGAACGTCAATGCCACCCGCAACAACGTCGCGTTGAGATTGCCCAAACTCAGGCCGATCACCAGAGTCTCACCGGTCAGCCTGCTCCGAACCGCGATCACCCGGTAGTCGCCCAGTTCGTCGAGGTGGCGCGTCACCGGCCGGCGTTGTTCCGCGTTCTGCGTCAGTTCGGCGATGGCGCCGGGCGGTACCTGCACGCGCACGCCGCCCGGACCGAGCATGCCGGCGTCGCTGGGGGTGCCGTTGGTGAGGACGGCAGCGACCATTCCGATCGGCTGCCCGGGAGCGTCCAGGAACTGCGGCCCGGGCCCCGGCCGCGGCCACGGCGGCCGGTTCTCGCGCAACGACGGCGGGAGCGGCGGAGGCGGTGGTTCACCGTAGATGATGGCCGAACGGTGGGCGGTCTCGCGCAGCTGACTGTCGACTTCGCCGATCAGATACTGGTGCAGTGCAAGGATTGTCACCGCGCCGATGCCTAGGCAGACGACCAGCAGCAGGCACAGCTGACCGATCAGCAGCCGCGCACTGAGAGACCGGGTGTTAGCTCGCAGGTTTGAGAACATAACCCGCGCCGCGCAACGTGTGGATCATCGGATCGCGGCCGCTGTCGATCTTCTTGCGCAGGTATGAGATGTACAGCTCGACGATGTTGGACCGACCGCCGAAGTCATAGCTCCAAACCCGGTCCAGGATCTGAGCTTTCGACAGCACCCGCTTGGGGTTGCGCATGAGGAAGCGGAGCAGTTCGAACTCGGTGGATGTCAGCGAGACCGGTTCACCGGCTCGGGTCACCTCGTGGCTGTCCTCGTCGAGCACCAGATCGCCGACGACGATCTGTGCGCCACTGTCCTCGGTGGTCACGCCGGTACGACGCAGTAAGGCCCGCAGCCGCAGCACGACCTCCTCGATGGAGAACGGCTTGGTGACATAGTCATCGCCGCCGGCGGTCAGCCCGGCGATGCGATCTTCCAATGCGTCTTTGGCGGTCAACAGCAGCACCGGCAGTTGGGGGTTCTGTTCGCGCAGCTTGCGCAGCACGTCCAAGCCGCTCATGTCGGGCAGCATGATGTCGAGGACCACCGCATCCGGACGTGCGCTGCGGGCGGCGGCGATCGCCGACGCGCCGTCCGCGGCGGTGGCGATGGTCCAGCCCTCGTAGCGCAGCGCCATCGACACCATCTCGGCCAGCACGGTTTCGTCGTCCACCACCAGCACCGTGATCGGGTTTCCGTCGGCCCGGCGCATCACCACACGTTCCGCCGCTGAAGAGGTCATGTTCTCCAGTATGGGAGCGGCGATGAGCGGTTCCTATGGCATTCCTATGCGCCCACTGTGAAACCGCACGCATAGTGAGCGCTGACCGAGGACACAGCGGGCGCACAGCTTGACTGCCCACCGTGGGGGCATGAGTGTCGAACAGCAGCCCGTATGGGGAGCGCCTGCGGAGCACCCCAAGACCTGGTCAACCCGCACGACTGTGGCTGCGGTCGCAATCGCGGCCGCGCTTGCCGCGGTCGGTGGCGCGGTGGTGTACGCCGCTACCGGCGGTGGCGGACACGCGGGCGGCCCGCCCGGTTGGGGTGGCGGCGGGCCGGGTGGTCCCGGTGGCCCGGGTGGCCCCGGCGGCTTTCAGCGGCCGCTGCACGGCGAGAACGTCGTCTCCGACGGCAAGGGCGGATTCACCACCGAACTGACCCAGACCGGCGACGTCACCGCCGCGTCGGACACCTCGGTCACCGTCCGCAGCCAGGACGGCTACAGCCACACCTACGTGCTGAACACCGACACCCGTAAGCCGCCGCAACCGCTGCAAACCGGCAGCCAGGTTTCAGTGAAGGCGACCGAGCAGGGCGGCGCGGCTACAGCGACGGTCGTGATGCCCGCCAGATAATCGTTCGGTGAACTTTTTCGAGGTCATCGAGACGGTGGGCAAAGCGATCGACGCGACGGGGGTCGCCGCCATCGCGATCGGAGCGTTGCTCTCCGCTGCGGGTGTGCTCCGGCGCTTGCGAACCGGCGACGCCTATCGGGCGTTCCGCCAACAGCTCGGACGTTCGATCCTGCTGGGACTGGAACTGCTGGTCGCCGCGGACATCATCCGCACCGTCGCCGTGACACCGGACGCCCGCAGTGTGGCGGTGTTGGCCGGCATCGTGCTGATCCGGACGTTCTTGAGTTTCTCGCTGGAGCTGGAGATCACCGGCTATTGGCCGTGGCAGAAAAACCGCCAGCCGCAAGCCACGCCTGACCCCGCCGAGCCGACGCCCGGGACAGCCACGCATCCGCAATGAGCTCACGCAATTCGGCTCGCCCGATTTCACCGAGACGGCCGGCGCGGACGAGCACCGACGGATGCCCACCGAAATGTTCGGTGGTGAAGAACGGTGAGTTCGGGTCCTGGACGAGGCTGAGCTTGTCGGCCTCGGACTCCACCCAAAGGATGACATCGGTGTAGCGTTCGCCGGTTTCCGGATCGGCCGCGTCCGGCCGCGGAGTGCGGAAGTACACGAACGACTTTCCGCCGACCTGATAGATCGGGTTGCCCTTGGGGCCTTCGATCCGGGTGACGTGCGGCATCGACGCCGCGAACTCGTGGACATCGCTGACCTTCGCCGGACGGTCATGCATACCTTGACGCTACCGGTTCGCAATGATGCGGATATGGACGAAAAGCGGCATGCCCGGCGCACACGGATCTTCGATGCGATCCGCAAGACTCCCCCGGAACCGCTTGGTCCGCCGGATTCCCACGACCAGGCCGAGGTGGCGGCGATGCTGCGGGAGATCGGTATCGCACTGATCGAGGTAGAACAGCCGACGCAGCTGGTGTTTTCACGGCTGATGGAGATCGCCACGCAGTACACCACCCAACCCGTGCGCCTGGTCGTGTTGCCCACTGTGCTGATGATTCAGGTGGGCACCGTCGGCTATGAGGTCGACACCTCCACGACGTACTCGCTGCAGCTGGACATGGCCGGGCGCATCGACGACATCGCCAGCCTGGCCGCGGTCGGCGCGATCACCCCCGCTGACGCGATCGCGGCGATATCCCAGGCGCGCAGTCTGCGCCCGCGGTTCGGTCCGGTCACGACCACGCTCGGATATGCCCTCACCACAATCGGTTTCGGCATGATCATCAATCCGACCTGGGCATCGCTGCCGGGGTACCTGTTCCTCGGCCTCATCGTCGGGGCAATCGCCCAACTCGGCAGGCCCTTCCCGTCGCTGAACCCGGTGCTGCCGACCGCGGCGGCGATGATCGTGACGATGCTGGCGACCTGGTTCGTCGCGGACACCGCCAACGACGGCCTGCTGCGCGTGATCGCCCCAGCACTGGTCGCGATGCTGCCCGGAATGTCGCTGACCATCGGCGCGATGGAGCTGGCCAGCAACCAGCTGATCAGCGGCACCAGCCGGCTGGTCTACGGCGTCGCCCAGCTGGCGCTGCTGGTGTTCGGGGTGGCATTGGGCGTCCACGTGGCGGGAGAGGTCAGCCCGCAGACTCCGTCGACGCAAATGGGTCCGTGGTCGTTGTACGTGGCGATCATCGTGGTGGCGATCGGGCTCTACGTGTATCTATCCGCCCCGCGCGGATCGCTGATCTGGCTCGCGGCCGCCATCGGAGTTGCACTCGTCGGTCAGGCAATCGCCGGAAAGTTCGTCGCCGCAGCCTATTCCGGCTTCATCGGCGCCTTCCTGACCGTTCCGTTCGCAATGCTCGCTGCCCGGATCAGAACCTCTCCGCCGGCAATCGTGATGATGCTGGCGGCGTTCTGGGCCCTGGTTCCCGGCGCGCTGAGCTTCGAATCGGTGAGCGTGGCCGCGACCGGCACCCGCGTCGGCACAGCGAGTCTGGGGGTCACCGGTGCGGCAATCCTGTCGATCGCGTTGGGCACCGTGATTGGCTGGAGTGTGTTCCATACCATCGACAGCCGGTTGCCGTGGCCGAAAGGATTGGCTCAACCAACCGTACGGTAGGTTCACCGGGGTGGACGAGCTGAGCGCAGTCAGCGCATGGATGTCGAAGCAGGGCCTGGGTGAGGGCCCGCTCGAAAACGTCTCCGAAATCACCGGCGGCACCCAGAACGTCATGCTCCGCTTCACCCGGTCGGACCGCGAGTACGTGTTCCGCCGAGGCCCCCGCCACCTGCGTCCCGTGAGCAACAAGGTGATCCTCCGGGAGACCCGGGTCCTGCACGCACTGGCCGGCACCGATGTCCCGCACCCGCGGTTGATTGCAGTGTGTGACGACACGTCCGTGCTGGGCGAAGCGGTGTTCTATCTGATGGAGCCGGTCGACGGATTCAACGCCGGATCGGTGCTGCCGCCACTGCACGCCAATGATCCCGGCATCCGGCACGGAATGGGCCTGTCGATGGCCGATGCGGCGGCCAAACTCGGCGCCGTCGACCATGTCGCGGTCGGCCTGGCCGATTTCGGCAAGCCCGACGGATTCTTGGAACGCCAAGTGCCGCGGTGGCTTTCCGAGCTGGAGTCCTACAGCGGGTTCGACAACTACCCGGGGCCCGACATCGGCGATGTCGACGCCGTCGCCACCTGGCTGCAGAAGAATCAGCCCGCCACGTGGCAGCCGGGCATCATGCACGGCGATTACCACGCTGCCAACGTGATGTTCTCGCCGACCGGCCCCGAGGTGGTGGCGATCGTCGACTGGGAGATGTGCACCATCGGCGATCCCCTGCTGGACCTCGCCTGGATGCTGGCCACCTGGTACTCGCCGGGCCGCGACTCGGTGCTGGGCAACGCCCTCATGGGTGCCGGCGACCTGGCCGGCCCTGACGAGCTGATCGAGCGCTACGCCCAGAACACCACCCGCGACCTGTCCAATATCGACTGGTACACGGTGCTGGCCTGTTTCAAGCTCGGCATCATCCTCGAGGGTTCGAATGCCCGGGCCGCTGCAGGCTTGGCGCCCAAGGAAATTGGCGACCACCTACACACCGCGACGGTGCGCTTGTTCGAGCGAGCTGTGGCACTGATGGAGGGACAACGATGATCGATTTCGAGATTCCCAGCGACACCGCGGCGTTGCGCGACGAGATTCGCGCGTTCGTCGTCGACAAAATCATTCCCTACGAACGAGATCCGCGCATCACGCGGCACGGACCGAACGAGGAGCTGCGCACCGAACTGGTCGGACTGGCACGGGACGCCGGCCTGCTGACCTTCCAGGCGCCGCACCGATTCGGTGGCCGTGAGCCGTCCCACCGCGACCAGGCGGTGCTCTTCGAAGCCGCCGGCTGGTCCACGCTCGGCCCGGTCGCGCTGAACTGCGCAGCGCCCGACGAGGGCAACATGTTCGTGCTGTCCAAGATCGCGACCGAAGAGCAGGCAGAGAAGTTCCTGGTTCCGGTGATCGACGGCAGGCAGCGGTCGGTGTTCGCGATGACCGAGCCGGGCGGGGCCGGATCCGACCCGAATCAACTTGCCACCGAGGCTGTTTTCGACGGCACCGACTATGTGATCAACGGCCGCAAGTGGCTGATCACCGGTGCCAATAAGGCACGGACGTGGATCATCATGGCTCGGGTAGCGCCGAATCCCCATGGTGCGGACGGCCCGACGTTGTTCCTGTGCGATGGACAGACGCAGGGCATCGAGCTCGAGCGGGTGATGGACACCATGGACCGCAATTACGTCGAGGGCCACGGCGTGATCCAGTTCAACAACCTGCGGCTGCCCGCCTCAGCGGTGCTCGGCGAGGTCGGCCAGGCCTTGCGCTACGCCCAGTTACGCTTGACGCCGGCTAGATTGACCCACTGTATGCGGTGGCTGGGTGCGGCATCACGAGCGCACTCGATCGCGGTCGAACATGCCCGAACGCGCACCGGTTTCGGCAAGCCGCTCGGAGAGCATCAGGGCGTGAGCTTCATGCTGGCCGACAACGAGATCGCACTGCAGCAATGCCGGCTGGCGATCTGGTGGGCCTGCTGGGCGCTGGACACCGGGGCCAAGGGCCGCCACGAGAGTTCGATGGTGAAGGCCTACGTGTCCGAGGAATTGTTCAAGGTGGCCGACCGCTGCGTGCAAATCCTGGGCGGCATGGGCATTTCCGACGAGACACCGGTCGGCATGATCTTCTCCGATATGCGCGCGTTCCGGATCTACGACGGCCCGACCGAAGTGCACAAGTATGCAATCGCCCGCCAGGTACTGAGGAACCCGTCATGAGCATCCTGGATAACTTTCGGCTCGACGACAAGGTTGTCATCGTGACCGGCGCGTCGTCCGGATTGGGAGTGTCGTTCGCGAAGGCCTTCGCCGAGGCGGGCGCCCACCTGGTGCTGGGCGCCCGGCGGGTGGAGCAGATGGCGGGCACCGCGGCGCTCGTCGAAGAGGCCGGCCGCAAGGTCTACACCCGCAAGACCGATGTGGTCGATCCCGACCAGTGCCAGCAGCTGGTCGAGTCGTCTATGAAGGAATTTGGCCGGGTCGACATCTTGGTCAACAACGCCGGGGTGGGCACCGCGGTGCCGGCCACCCGCGAAACGCCCGAACAATTCCGCAAGGTCGTCGACGTGAACCTCAACGGTTCGTACTGGATGGCACAGGCTTGCGGTCGCGTCATGCAGGCCGGGAGCTCGATCATCAATATTTCCAGCATTCTTGGCATCACGACCGGCGGTCTGCCGCAGGCCGCGTACAGCGCGTCGAAAGCCGCCGTGATCGGCCTGACCAGGGATCTGGCCCAACAGTGGGGACCGCGCAAGGGAATTCGCGTCAATGCCCTCGCTCCCGGCTTTTTCCAGAGCGAGATGACCGACGAATATCAGCCCGGCTACCTCGAGACCCAGCTACCACGCGTCATGCTGGGCAGAATGGGGGATCCCGCCGAATTGGCCGCTACCGCAGTCTGGCTCGCGTCGCCGGCTGGTGGGTATGTGACGGGCCAGACAATTGTTGTCGACGGCGGGCTGACCATCACCTAGTGATAACGATCACGCGTCAGTTCAGCGCCTCTTAGGACTCTCACATGATTGTGACACCCGCCCTTAAGACCGATCTGGGACTCTCGTTTCATGGGGTTCGACCTGTACGTGGTGTCGGCGGTCATCGCGACCGTCGGCGTCTGGCTGGTCAGCCCGCGCTTTCAGTCCTATGACCCGCCGGGCGACCTCGCCCGCGGCTTTTGGTCGGTGGTCGCCGGAGCGCTCTGGCCACTCATCTTGGTAGGCGCCGCTCAGGTCGTCGCCGTTCGCTACCTCGCGCGCCGTTCCACCCACGTCGAAGCGATGGATCTCGGTCCGTCAGTCGCTCTGCCGCACGCCAGCTTGCGTTCCTGACCGTCGCACACGCTCGACGCACGGCTGTTTGCGTGGAAATCTCGTCCCACCGGCCGAGTGTCGGCGACTATTGACTCCTAACGAAAAGGAGATCGTCGATGATGATGCGCCAAAGACTGGCTTCGGTGGGTTTTGCGGCCATCGCAATGACCGGCATCATGCTCTCGGCCGCAGCGACAGCCTCTGCTGACGACTCGGGGAGCGGCCTGTTGTGGCCGGACCCCAACGAGCCGTCCTACTGGGATGCCAACGAGAATCCCGGCAGCACGGGGCCGGCGCCGCTGCCCACCGACGATCTGTATTGGAAAGAAGGCCAGGACGCGGGCGGCACGGGCAATGCGCCGCAGCCGAGCGGTCCTGAGTACACCGATGAGGGTGAGAACGCCGGAGCTGTCTAGCCCGGGCCGATTACGACGACCAGACGAGTAGCGCGTCGCTGCGGGATAGCTCTGCCCGCGCGCGGCGTTCGACCAGGAGCGGCACGAACTCGCGAATCCGGCTGTCCTGGAAGCGTTTGTGGGCTTCGGCGACGGTCTGCGCTACATCGTCACGAGGTACCTCGGCATAGGCCGCGGCCAGGCGGTCCACGAGCTGCTCGATCAGCATAAGTTCACTTACGTTTCCCACTCTGACTACTTTGCTGGATCCCACAGGGCCCGTCAATTGGATGTTCGTCACGCCGGAATGCACCCCAAATCGAGGTCCGGGAATCGGGCGCGAACGGGCGGCGAGGGCGGGGCCGACGGGTGGGAATGGTGGCCCGGGCGAGAGTGAGTGCGCCCGAAGGGATTCGAACCCCTAACCTTCTGATCCGTAGTCAGATGCTCTATCCGTTGAGCTACGGGCGCCGTCTGTCTTCAATTGTTCGTGGCTGACGAATCAGCCGCGGCGGAGGCGAGAGGATTTGAACCTCCGGTCCCCTGTAAGGGGGACAACTCATTAGCAGTGAGTCCCATTCGGCCGCTCTGGCACGCCTCCTGAACTACCTGAGCGTACCGGAGCCTGACAGATGCCCCGAACCGCCGATGGATGAGAGTACACAGCGGTGACGGCTCGTGGCAAAGCAGCTTCCGGCCGGACCCTAGACTTGACCGAGTGACCGCCCGTCTGCGCCCTGAACTGGCCGATCTACCGGCCTACGCCCCGGGTAAGACGGTCCAGGGTGCGATCAAGCTGGCCAGCAATGAAACGGTGCACGGCCCGCTGCCCGGTGTGCGCGCAGCCATCGCCGCCTCGGCCGAGACCATCAACCGCTATCCCGACAACGGCTACGTGGAGCTCAAAGGGCACCTGGCCAAGCATTTGGACAAAGACGGGCCTTTCGCCCCGGAGAACATCGCGGTCGGCTGCGGGTCGGTCAGCCTGTGCCAGCAGCTCATCCAGATCACCTCATCGGTCGGTGACGAGGTGGTGTTCGGCTGGCGCAGCTTCGAGATCTACCCGCTGCAGGTACGGGTGGCCGGCGCCACCGCGGTCCAGGTGCCGCTGCGCGACTACACCTTCGACCTCGACGCGATGCTGGCCGCGATCACCGACCGGACCCGCCTGATCTTCATCTGCAATCCGAACAACCCGACCTCGACCGTCGTGGACCCTGAGGACCTGGCCCGGTTCGTCGCCGCGGTGCCGTCGGACATCCTCATCGCCATCGACGAGGCCTATGTCGAATACATCCGCGACGGCATGCTTCCCGACAGCCTGGGCCTGATTCGGAGCCACCCCAATGTCGTTGTGTTACGCACTTTTTCGAAGGCGTACGGCCTGGCCGGACTGCGTGTCGGCTACGCCGTCGGGGACCCCGACGTGATCACCGCGCTGGGCAAGGTCTACGTGCCCTTCAGCGCGACCACGGTCTCGCAGGCCGCCGCGATCGCCTCGCTGAGCGCCGCCGACGAACTGCTGGCGCGCACCGACACCGTCGTCGCCGAACGCCGCCGGGTCTGCGCCGCGCTCACCGCACTGGGTTACACGTTCCCGCCGTCACAGGCGAACTTCGTGTGGCTGCCGATGACGCCTGAGCAGACACCCGACTTCGTCGAGCAGGCCGCGGACGCCCGCGTGCTGGTGCGTCCGTACGGCACCGACGGTGTCCGGGTGACGATCGGCGCGGCCGAGGAGAACGACGCGTTCCTGGCGTTCGCCGGGAAGTGGATCGCTACCCGCTGACGGGCGTCCTGCCGGTGAAGGCCACCAGCCGGTCCAGTTTGGAGGCGTGCTCGGCGACATCGACAGGGTCGTCGAAGCCGGCTCGGACACGGCCCTCCGGGGTGATGATGCGGTGCGCCAGGCCCGAGACGTACTCGGTCAACGAATCCGGGGCATCGATCGGACGACCGATCGCCGACGCGTAGTCCCACGCGTGGATCAGGAATTCAATCGAGAGGATGCCGGCCATGAGCTGCGCGGGCGCCTCGTTCTCGCCGAACGGAACCGTGCCGTCCAGCCCGCGGCGTCGCCAGGCGTCGACTGCAGGCCGGGCAGCGGCGATCACCTGGCGCTCGACGGAGTCATCGGGGTTGCGCTCCGGGATCTGCGCGCCGGCCGCACCCCCGAGCAGCGTGATCGAATTGAGTAGGTGATCGGTGAGCCCGGCGACGTCGAACTCGCGGCACGGCGTCTGCTTTTTTAAATCATCGGAAGCAATACCGTGCATCGCTTGTTGGAGAACCTGTAGCGATGCTTCGGCACTGGCCAGTTCGTCGGTGGGCGGAGCTTCCGGTCCTGAGGTCAGTTCGTCAGCCATGCCCCAACCGTACGACCAGCGGCCGACAGAATAGTGTTCGGTGGGGTGCCACGAGGAAGGGACGCGCAGCATGGGCAAGATCTATGACAACGTCACCGAGCTGGTCGGCCACACGCCGCTGGTCCGACTCAACCGGCTGACCGAGGGCCTGGATGCCCAGGTCGCGGTCAAGCTCGAGTTCTACAACCCGGCCAACAGCGTCAAGGACCGCATCGGCGTGGCGATCATCGACGCCGCGGAGGCGTCCGGTGAGCTGAAGCCCGGAGGCACCATCGTCGAGGCCACCAGCGGCAACACCGGTATCGCGCTGGCGATGGTCGGCGCGGCCCGCGGCTACAAGGTGATCCTGACGATGCCGGAGACGATGTCGACCGAGCGCCGGGTGATGCTGCGCGCCTACGGAGCCGAGATCGTCCTCACGCCTGGCTCCGAGGGCATGGCCGGCGCGGTGGAGAAGTCCCGCCAGATCATCGCCGAAACAGAGAACGCCGTCTCGGCGAACCAGTTCGGAAACCCGGCCAACCCGGCCATCCACGAGAAGACCACCGCCGAAGAAGTCTGGAACGACACCGACGGCAAGGTCGACATCTTCGTCGCGGGCATCGGCACCGGCGGGACCGTGACCGGGGTGGGCCACGTGTTGAAGCAACGCAAGCCTGACGTCCAGATCGTCGGGGTCGAGCCCAAAGACTCCCCGCTGCTCACCGAGGGAAAGGCCGGCCCGCACAAGATCCAGGGCATGGGCGCCAACTTCGTACCCGAGGTGCTCGATCGCGGCGCCTACGACGAGATCGTCGACGTCGAACTCGACGACGCCATCAGAGTGGCCCGCGACCTGGGAACAGACGAAGGCATCCTGGGCGGCATCTCGTCCGGCGCGATCGTGTGGGCAGCACTGGAGATCGCCAAGCGCCCGGAGAACGCCGGCAAGCTCATCGTGGCGGTGGTGTGCGACTACGGCGAGCGCTACATCTCCACACCGCTTTTCGAGCACATCCGGGACTGATTTCATGGGCCTGCTGTCGACACTGCGTGAAGACCTGAGCAACGCGCGCAGTCATGATCCGGCTGCGCGCGGTGACGTCGAGAACGCGTTGGTGTATTCCGGCCTCCACGCAATCTGGTCCTATCGGCTGGCGCACCGCCTGTGGGCCAAGCCGGCATTGCGTGGTGTGGCACGGGTGCTGTCCCAGTTGACCCGTTGCGCCACCGGAATCGAAATCCATCCGGGGGCCGCCATCGGCCGCCGGTTCTTCATCGACCACGGAATGGGCGTGGTGATCGGCGAGACCGCGGAGATCGGCGACGACGTGATGCTCTATCACGGTGTGACGCTTGGCGGGCGGTCTCTGCAACACGGCAAGCGCCATCCCACCCTCGGGAATAGGGTGGTCGTGGGCGCCGGGGCAAAAATATTGGGCCCCTTGGTGATTGGTGATGACAGTGCCATCGGCGCGAATGCCGTGGTGACTCACGACGTGCCGGCGGACTCGATCGCCACCGGCATCCCCGCCGTAGTGCGTCCGCGCACGGAAAAGCAGCGCGAACAGCTGGTGGACCCGACGACATACGTCGACCCGGCCATGTACATCTGAGCGGGCATCGAATCCCGCTGATCCGAATTGTCTGATCCTGCCCCGCTCGGGATTAGCGTCTGCAGGCGCGAATCCAGCGAAAGGGCACCATGTCGAACCAGATTGATCAGGGCACTGCCCCGGATGCGGTGGATAGTCCGCACCGCAAGCTTCGCGGGACGCTCGGCGTGTGGGGCATCGTCTTCGTGGTGGTGGCCGCCGCCTCCCCACTCGGCGTCATGGGCGGCCCGGTTCCGCTCGGCATCGCCAACGGCAACGGGATCGGTTTCCCCGCCATATTCGTCGTCAGCACGCTGATCATCCTGCTGTTCGCAGTCGGATTCACTGCTCTGACGCCCTATGTTCCCGACGCGGGCGCCTTCTACTCCTACATCGGCAAGGGGCTGGGCCGGGTAACCGGTTTCGGCTTCGCGTTCGTTGCGCTGATCTCGTACCTGACGCTGGAGATCGCCGTATACGGCCTGATCGGTCAGGGCGCCCAGGCCTTGTTCACCTCCTATGGACTTCCCAATATCCATTGGGGCATATGGGCTTTCGTCGCATTTGCGATCGTGACGGCACTGGGCCATTTCAACATCGACCTGTCGCGCAACGTTCTCGGCGTCCTCCTGATCGGCGAGGTGGCGATCGTGCTGGCACTCGACGCCGCCGTCGTCGTCAGCGGCGGCCACGAAGGTTTGTCCACCGGCATCGTGGCGCCATCTGAAATCCTCTCGGGCGCACCAGGTATCGCGTTGCTGTTCGCGATCCTGAGTTTCATCGGATTCGAGGCCACCGCGGTGTTCCGCGACGAGGCGCGCGAGCCACTGCGCACCATCCCGAAGGCCACCTATCTGGCCGTCATACTGATCGGGGTGTTCTACACGGTCTCGACATGGGCGCTCATCAGCGCGGTGGGCGACAGCAAGGCCGTCGAGCAGGCCCAGGCCGACCCGTCGGCCCTGCTGCCGGATGCGACTGAGCAATACCTCGGCGCTGTTGGCCTCCACATCGTCCAGGTGCTGTTCGTCACCAGCCTCTTCGCCTGCATCCTGTCGTTCCACAACATCGTCGCGCGTTACGTCTTCACGCTGTCCAACCGCCGGGTGTTCCCGAACCGGTTGGGGCAGGCGCACGCCGCGCACGGCTCTCCGCACGTCGCCTCCGGGGTCGACGCGATCGTCGTGGCGGTGGCCATCGTTGTGGCGGTCCTGTTCCAGCTCGACCCGGTGACGCAGTTCTACACCTGGCTGGCCGGCATCTCCACCGTCGGCATCACGATCCTGCTGATCGCCACCACCATCGCCGTGCTCGCCTTCTTCGTCCGCCGCAAGCGTGCCGGCCGGCTGGAGGTGTCGACCTGGCGCGCGTTCGTCGCACCCGGCCTGGGCCTGCTCGGCCTGTTGATCTCCTTCGCGCTGATCCTGCAGAACCTGCCGGGCCTGGTCGGCGACTCGACACCCATCGCGATCGGCGTCGTCGCGCTGCTGGTCGCATTCTTCGCCCTGGGCGCCGGTATCGCCGCACGCCGACCACACGTGACCCTGGAGTGACGCAGGCGCCGCCGGGCGTCGTAGCCTTCAGGGCATGAGCCAGCAGTATGAATCCCTCACTGTCGAGGTCAAGGACCACGTCGCCCAGGTCACGCTGATCGGCCCGGGTAAAGGCAACGCCATGGGCCCGGCGTTCTGGACCGAGATGCCGGTAGCCTTCGGCGAGCTGGATGCCGATCCTGACGTCCGGGCAATCGTGCTGACCGGCTCCGGCTGCAACTTCAGCTACGGCCTGGACCTGATCGCGATGGGCGACACCATCGGCGGTGCGATGTCCGGAGAGGTGACGGCCCGGCCTCGCGTTGAATTCCACGGCAAGCTCAAGCGCATGCAGCAGTCGATCACCGCGGTGGCCGACTGCCGCACCCCGACGATCGCGGCCATACACGGGTGGTGCATCGGCGGGGGCGTCGACCTCATCAGCGCGGTCGACATCCGCTACGCCAGCGCCGACGCCAAGTTCTCGGTGCGCGAGGTCAAGCTGTCGATCGTCGCCGACGTCGGCAGCCTCGCCCGGTTGCCCTACATCCTGTCCGACGGACATCTTCGCGAATTGGCGTTGACAGGCAAGGACATTGACGCGGCACGCGCCGAGAAGATCGGTCTTGTCAACGACGTCTACCCGGACCCGGATGCCACGCTGGCCGCAGCCCACGAGACTGCAGCCGAGATCGCCGCGAACTCGCCGCTGGTGGTGCACGGCATCAAGGACGTCCTCGACGAGCAGCGCACCGCCGACGTGGCGGCCAGCCTGCGCTACGTCGCGGCCTGGAATTCGGCGTTCCTGCCCTCCAAGGACCTCAACGAGGGCATCGCGGCGATGTTCGCCAAACGCAAGCCGGAGTTCACCGGCGAATAGCCGCTACTTGCCCGCCTTCACGGCCGGTGTCGCCTTGGGCGTCGCCAGCGCGGTCGGCTCATCGGTCGGCTGCGTGGTCGTGGTTGCACCGAGGTTCATTCCGGCGACGGCCGGTGATGAGAAGGTGGGGAACTTCGTTTCCGAACCGGAGTCCGCGGTGAGGTTTCCGGTTATCGAGGCCGGGGCGGGGTGAGTCAACCCGAACAAGCCGAGGACGGCGATCGCACCGCCACCCACGACAACACCCAGCAACCTCTTATCCAGAGCCAAGCTATTCCGAAGTTTCTGTGGGGTGGACATGTTGAACAGCACCTTTCGGGAATTTTTAGACGGCGCCACCCCGCCGGGCCAGTCAGCAGAATTGGTCCGGCAACCTTTCGGGCGCCTATATCCTTTGTATGCCCCGACACGGGTCGAATGCACGCGTCCCAAGCTGATCCACAGACGTCCTGATCCCGCTCCACAGCTGATCGGCAGCGGCCGTCAACTCGGAAGGCAAACCTGAGCGGTGGCGGAGGGATTTGAACCCCCGGACGGTGTTAGCCGTCTCTCGCTTTCAAGGCGAGTGCATTAGGCCGCTCTGCCACGCCACCGCCGACAAGAGTAGCGGTTAGACGCGGCCGACCCTTGCCGAGCTGCCACCGTTCTTCAACGCCGCACTGATGCGGCGGCAGTTCTCCCCCATCGCCGCCATCTGCGGACGAGACAGCGGCGTCAGAAAGTTTTCCCGAACACCCTTGGCGTAGGTCAGCATCGCGTCCTCGACCACCTCACGACCAAGGTCGGTGATGCTCGCCAAGACTCCGCGGCCGTCGTCCGGACTGGCCTCTCGACGCACCAGGCCCGCCGTCTCCAACCGACGAATCTGACGCGTCACCCGACTCGGCAGCGACATGATCTGTTCGGCCAGATCTCCCATCCGTGCCGCGCCGGTCTCCGAGTTGTCCAGAATTTCCAACAGCCGGACGTCAACCAAGCTCAACTTGTGCTTGTCGACGAGCCCCCGATTCAGTGTTCCGTACAGACGCAGTGCGGCGTCGAGGAAGTTCTGCCAAGACCTTTCCTCGGCTATATCCAACCCCGGCATCTCACTAGCGGTCCGCCCCGCAATGATCCCTCCCATTGCGCAATCGTAAGCGACACAGCGCCGTACAAGGCCGGAATGACTCGGGAGTAACCTGACGCCCATGTTGGCCATCGTCGCTGAATCTCCCGATCGACTGACCTGGAGCGAAGTGCCTGACGTGTCGCCCGGACATGGCGAAGTTCTGATCAAAGTCAGCACCGCGGGTATCAACCGTGCCGACCTCCTGCAAGCGGCCGGGAATTACCCGCCGCCCCCGGGAGCCAGCAACATCCTGGGCCTCGAAGTTTCCGGCGTGATTGCGAACGTTGGTGACGGCGTCTCGGGATGGACTGTCGGACAAGATGTTTGCGCCCTGTTGGCCGGAGGCGGTTACGCCGAGTACGTCGCGGTCCCCGCCGGGCAGGTGATGCCGGTTCCGCTCGGGGTCTCGCTGCCCGACGCGGCCGCGCTGCCGGAGGTCGCCTGCACGGTGTGGTCCAACATCGTGATGACCGCCCGCCTGGCCGAGGGCGAGTTGCTGCTCGTCCACGGCGGCGCCAGCGGGATCGGCACGCACGCGGTCCAAGTGGCCACCGCTCTGGGCAATCGTGTGGCGGTGACCGCGGGCTCGCGATCGAAGCTCGAACTGTGCGGCGAACTGGGCGCCGACGTCCTAATCTCTTACCGCGACGAGGATTTCGTCGCACGCGTCAATAACGAAACAGACGGTCGCGGGGCCGACGTCATCCTCGACATCATGGGCGCGGCGTACCTCGATCGCAATCTCGATGCGCTCGCACCAGACGGCCGGATGACGATCATCGGCATGCAGGGCGGCATCAAAGCCGAATTCAATATCGCCAAGGCGGTCGCCAAGCGGCTGCACGTGATCGGTACGTCGTTACGCGGCCGGCCCGTCGACGGTCCGCACGGCAAAACGGCCATCGTCGACGAAGTGGTGTCATCGGTCTGGCCGATGATCGCCGACGGCCGAGTCCGTCCCATCATCGGTGCGAGGTTCCCGATCGCCGAGGCCGCCGAAGCGCACCGAGTGCTGTCCGCCGGGGAGACGTTCGGGAAGGTCCTGCTGACTGTCAGCGAGTGACGCCGGCTGAAATTCAGCCCAGTGACGCCAGCGCCCGCACCAATTGATCGACTTCGGCCATCGTCGAGTAATGCGCCAGCCCCACGGTGACCGCACCACCGATGTCGTTGACGCCGATGACGTCGAGCACACGTGAGTTGGCATTGCACACGGCCAGGATTCCGTTGTCGGCAAGCCGCTGGACCACCCGTTCGGCGGGCACTCCGGTCACCGCGAAACTGACCACCGGGATGTGCGCCTCCGGCCGGCCGATGACCATGACCAAGGGCAGCGATCGCAGCGAGGTCATCAGATAGTCGAACAGGCCGTTGAGGTAGGAACCCGCGGATTGCATTGAGACAGCAAGTCTTTCGCGGCGGCTTCCCCGCGCGGCCTCATCCAGTCCGGCCAGATATTCGATGCTGGCGACCACGCCGGCCAACAGACCGTACTGATGACCGCCGAGTTCGAGCCGTTCCGGTCCGCTGGCGTAGGGATTCATCGACACCGACCCGAAGCTGTCGATGAGCGACGGGCTGCGGAACACCAGCGCGCCGATCGGTGGGCCGCCCCACGCCGGTGCGTTGAGCGCGATGACATCGGCTTCTGTCTCGTTGAGGTCCATCAGCTGATACGGGGCGGCAGCCGAGTGATCCACGACGACGAGTCCGCTGACATCGTGGACGAGTTTGGTCACCGCATTCACGTCGGTGATCGTGCCCAGCGTCGAGGATGCCGACGCCATGGCCACCAATCGGGTGGGCGGCGTGATCAAGCTCTCCCACTGCCACGACGGCAGCTCGCCGGTCTCGATGTCGACCTCGGCCCACTTGACCTTGGCCCCGTATCGGTTGGCCGCCCGCAGCCACGGCGCGATGTTCGCCTCGTCGTCGAGCCGGCTGACGACCACCTCGTAACCGATGCCCGCGCGGGACGACGACGCGTCGGCCAGCGACGTCAGCAGGATCGAGCGATCGGCTCCGAGCACGACCCCGCTCGGATCACCGTTGACGAGGTCCGCGACCGCCCGGCGGGCGGCGTCCAGAACGGCGACGCTGCGCCGGGCCGACGGGTGCGGACTGGCCGTATTCGGGACCGAGCCGCGGAACGCCGTGGAGACCGTGGTGGCGACCGACTCGGGGATCAACATCCCGGCCTGAGCGTCGAAACGCATCCAGCCGTCGCCCAACGCGGGGTGCAGACCACGCACCCGGGCGACGTCGTATGCCATGAGCCCACCTTAGAGCGTCGGTGATTGCGCTATTGAGACAGCGAGGGCGCCTGCGGCCCTCGCCGATGGGCGATAAGGGCAGGTTCACCTGGCCAGCCATACTAGTCCAGTGAGCTTCGGGTTCGGAGTCCTGATCGCGGTCTTGTTGCTGATCCTGCCGGGTGCGGTGGTGGCGCTGGCCGGGCGGCTGCGCTGGTACGTCGCACTAGGCGTTGGGCCGGTGCTGACGTACGGCGTTGTGGGCCTGGCCATCATCCCGTTCGGTGCGATCGGCATCCCTTGGAATGTCTGGACGGCGCTGCTTGCACTGGCCATCGTGACAGCAGTTGTGTTTGGTTTGCGGGTTCTGCTTGCCCGGTATCGTGCCGCCGACCCGGCTGTCGACGAGGTGTCGCTGTGGCCCGCCCTCATGGTGGGGGCCGGGGTGCTCTTGGGCGCACTGTTCGTCGGTGTCGCGGCCTGGCGCGGGATGCCGTACTGGCAATCCATCCCCAGTAACTGGGACTCCGTCTGGCACGCCAACACCATCCGTTGGATCCTCGACACCGGCCAGGCGTCGTCGACGCACATGGGTGAACTACGCAACGTCGAAACCCACGCAGAGCTGTACTACCCCTCGGTCTTCCACGCGCTGGGCGCTGTATTGGCTCAGCTGACCGGCGCCGCGCCCACCACGGCGTACACCCTGAGCTCGCTGGCCGGAGCGGTGTGGCTGTTCCCACTCAGCGCGGGGCTGCTGACGTGGCAGCTGCTGCGGTCCTCCGGCGGGCAGGAGCGAAGCGACCGGGGGATCAACAGAGCGTCGCAGTGGCGCACCGCGGGAGCCGCGGCTACCGCAGCCGCGCTGTCGGCCTCCTTCACCGCGGTGCCCTACGTCGAATTCGACACCGCCTCGATGCCGAACATGGTGGCGTACGGCCTCGCCATACCGGCCTTCGTGTTGGTCACGTCGTCGCTGCGGGACCGCGACCGCATACCGCTGGCGGTGGTCTCGCTGGTCGGGGTGTTCTCGGTGCACATCACGGGTGGCGTCGTGGTGGTCACGTTCGTGGTCGCGTGGTGGCTGCTGGAAGCGCTGGTACGGCCGGTACTGGGCCGGCTGCGCGACTTCCTCACGCTGGTGGTCATTGCCATTCCGACGTTGGCGGTGCTGCTGCCCCAGTTCCTCGGGGTGCTGCAGCAGGCCGAGGTCATCGCCGGGCACGCCTTCGTCACCCACCAGGGCCGCAAGCGGACGCTGTTCAATGCGGTCGTCCAGCACACCCGGCACCTCAACGACTATCCGATCCAGAACGTCATCATCGCGCTGGCCGCTGCCGGCTTCGTCCTGCTGCTGACCAGGCGGATCTGGTGGCCGGCGGCGGTGTGGCTGGTCCTGATCGTGGCGATCGTGCACTCCGGGGCGCCATTCGGCGGTCCGGTCGGTGAGATCGTGGGTAAGTACAGCGACCTGTTCTACAGCGACCCGCGGCGGCTGTCGGCGGTGGTCACGCTGCTGCTGACGCCGATGGCCGGGTACGCCCTGTACTCGTTGGCGTTGGTGGTGGTCGCGGGAGCTCGCCGGCTGACCCGGCGGTGGGCCGCCGCGCGGGAGCCCGACCGCGGATTCTGGATCGGCGCGACCGCGGTGCTGCTGGTCGCCGTGGTCTTCGGGCTGACCTGGCACTACTTCCCGCGGCACCGGTACCTGATGGGCGAAAAGTACGACCGCGTGATCGTCGACAACAAAGATCTGGAAGCGATGGCGTACCTGGCCACCTTGCCCGGGGCCCGCGACACCCTGATCGGCAATGCGAACGTCGACGGCACCGCGTGGATGTACGCGGTGGCCGGTCTGCACCCGCTGTGGACGCACTACGACTACCCCGTGCAGCAGGGTCCGGGCTACAACCGGTTCGTGTTCTGGGCCTACGCGGATGACGCCGACCACGATCCACGGATCGCCAAGGCGGTGGAGGCACTCAACATCCGCTATGTGTTGACCAGCGCACCGGTGGTTCGCGGGTTCGTCATGCCCGACGGACTAGTGTCACTAGACAAGTCCAAGTCGTGGGCGAAGATCTACGACAACGGCGAGGCCCGCATCTACGAATGGCGCGGATCTGCGCCGCAGGACACCCAATAACCGTGGGACACGAGGGAACGCTTAACGCATGACAGCCAACGCAGACGACGACAACATCGAGATCATCACCGGCGGCGACGAGGGCGGGGACGAGGATGGCCGCGCCGTGACCGACCTGGTGGAGCAGCCGGCCAAGGTGATGCGCATCGGCACCATGATCAAGCAGCTGCTCGAGGAGGTGCGGGCCGCGCCGCTGGACGACGCCAGTCGCAGCCGGCTCCGCGAGATCCACGCGACGTCCATCCGTGAACTCGAAGACGGCCTCGCCCCCGAGCTGCGCGATGAGCTCGAGCGGCTGGCGCTGCCGTTCACCGACGACAGCATCCCGTCGGACGCCGAGCTGCGGATCGCGCAGGCTCAGCTGGTCGGCTGGCTCGAGGGTTTGTTCCACGGGATCCAGACCGCACTCTTCGCTCAGCAGATGGCGGCGCGCGCTCAGCTGGAACACATGCGTCAAGGTGCGCTGCCCCCGGGCATCGCGCAGCCCGGCCCCCCCGGAGTGCCCGGTCACGGCACCGGGCAGTACCTGTAGACATAAGACGCACCGGTGTCCTCCCCCGACCCCTACATCGAAACCCGCGACGCCTGGGTTGAGTTTCCGATCTTCGACGCGAAGACGCGGTCGCTGAAGAAGACCTTCCTGGGCGCCGCCGGTGGCGCGATCGGGCGTAACACCGAGAACGTCATCGTCATCGAGGCGCTGCGCGACATCACGCTGTCGCTGAAGATGGGCGACCGGGTGGGCTTGGTCGGCCACAACGGCGCGGGCAAATCCACGCTGTTGCGGCTGCTGTCGGGGATCTACGAACCCACTCGCGGGTCGGCCACTGTGCGGGGCCGGGTCGCGCCGGTGTTCGACCTCGGCGTCGGGATGGACCCGGAGATCTCCGGCTTCGAGAACATCATCATCCGTGGCCTTTTCCTGGGGCAGACCCGTAAGCAGATGATGGCCAAGGTCGACGAGATCGCCGACTTCACCGAGCTCGGCGAATACCTGTCGATGCCGCTGCGGACGTACTCCACCGGTATGCGCGTGCGACTGGCCATGGGCGTGGTCACGAGCATCGACCCGGAGATCCTGCTTCTCGACGAGGGCATCGGCGCGGTGGATGCGGACTTCCTGAAGAAGGCGCAGTCCCGGCTGCAGCGTCTGGTAGAGCGGTCCGGAATCCTGGTCTTCGCCAGCCACTCCAACGAATTCCTGGCACGGCTGTGCAAGACCGCCATGTGGATCGACCACGGCACCATCAAGATGTCCGGTGGCATCGAAGATGTCGTGCGGGCTTACGAGGGTGAGGATGCGGCCCGGCATGTGCGAGAAGTGCTGGACGAGCACAAGTCCGATTGGTCCGACGGGGTCGCCACCCCGTGACCGAATTGGTGTGCGCCGTCGTCGTCACGCATCGGCGTCCCGATGAGCTGGCCAAGTCCCTCGACGTACTGTGCACACAGACCCGGATGGTCGACCACCTGATAGTCGTCGACAACGACAACGACGAGCGGGTGCGCGACCTCGTCGTGGGCCAGCCGGTCCCGTCCACCTACCTTGGTTCCCGCCGAAACCTCGGCGGTGCAGGCGGTTTCGCGTTGGGCATGCTGCATGCGCTGACGCTGGGTGCGGATTGGGTGTGGCTGGCCGACGACGATGGCCGACCCAAGGACGCCGAAGTGTTGGCGACGCTGCTGGATTGCGCTTCGCGGCATCAGCTGGCGGAGGTGTCGCCGATGGTGTGCGATCTCGACCAGCCGGACCGGCTGGCCTTTCCGCTGCGCCGGGGCCTGGTGTGGCGGCGGCACGTCTCCGAACTCGGCGATCAGGACCTGCTGCCCGGGATAGCGTCACTGTTCAACGGTGCGCTGTTTCGCGCTTCCACGCTGGAATCGATTGGTATACCGGATATTCGCCTCTTCATCCGCGGCGACGAGGTGGACATGCACCGCAGACTGGTGCTGTCGGGGCTGCCGTTCGGGACATGTCTGAAAGCTACATATCTGCATCCCCAAGGCAGTGACGAGTTCAAGCCGATTCTCGGTGGCCGCATGCACACCCAATATCCCGATGACCCGACCAAGCGATTCTTCACCTATCGCAACCGCGGCTACCTGCAGGCGCAGCGGGGCATGCGCAAGCTGGTGCCTCAAGAGTGGGTGCGATTCGGATGGTTCTTTTTAATACAGCGCCGCGACCCGAAGGGCTTCGCCGAGTGGATCCGGCTGCGGCGCCTGGGTAGGCGGGAAAGGTTCAGTAGATGACGTTCGTAGACGCCGCCGCACAGTCGAAGACCTTCACCCGCGCCTGGGGTGACCTGCTCGACGGGTACCGCAAGCGCGAACTGTGGTTGCACCTCGGTTGGCAGGACATCAAGCAGAAGTACCGACGCTCGGTGCTCGGCCCGTTCTGGATCACGATCGCGACCGGAACCACGGCCGTGGCGATGGGCGGGCTGTATTCGCAGCTGTTTCACCTCAAGCTGTCCGAGCACCTGCCGTACGTCACGCTCGGGCTGATCATCTGGAACATGATCAACGCCGCGATCCTCGAGGGCGCTGACGTGTTCATCGCCAACGAGGGCCTCATCAAACAGCTTCCGACGCCGCTGAGTGTGCACGTGTACCGCCTCGTGTGGCGGCAGATGATTCTGTTCGGGCACAACATCGTCATCTACGTGGTGATCGCGATCATCTTTCCGAAACCCTGGTCGTGGGCGGACTTGTCGGCAATCCCGGCCCTGCTGCTGATCATGCTGAACTGCGTATGGGTGTCGTTCTGTTTCGGCATTCTGGCGACCCGCTACCGCGATATCGGGCCCCTGTTGTTCTCGATCGTGCAACTGCTGTTCTTCATGACGCCGATCATCTGGAACGACAACACGTTGCAGCAGCAGGGTGCCGGCAAGTGGGCCAAGATCATCGAACTCAACCCCCTGCTGCATTATCTCGACATCCTGCGCGCTCCCCTGCTGGGCGCTGACCAACACTTGCGGCACTGGGCGGTCGTGATCGGGCTGACGGCGCTCGGCTGGCTGGTGGCGGCGTTCGCGCTGCGGCAGTACCGGGCTCGCGTGCCGTACTGGGTCTGACTTTTTGTCACACCCCGGTGGCATACTCGAACATATGTTCGATACTCGTTCGGCGAGCGATGCGGCGGTGGTGGATGCCATCGGCGACTTCGCGCGGGCCGAGGCTCAGCATGCCGCCCGTCGGTTGGCCTGGATCGGGGAGTTGGTAGCCCGGCGGTGCAGTGATGACGAGCGGGCGCATTGGGCCTGCGATGCCTGGGACGCCGCGGCGGCCGAGGTGTCGGCAGCTCTGGCGATCACGACCGGCCGGGCCTCGAATGAGATGTTGATGGCGACGTCGTTGCGGCACCGGCTGCCCCGCGTCGCGGCACTGTTTCTAGCGGGGTCGCTGAGCTACTGGGTGTGCGCGGCGATCACCGATCGCACCGACTTGATCCGCGACCGCGCGACATTGGCATTGGTGGACAAGGCGATCGCCCAGGACGCGGTCGCGTGGGGTGCGTTGTCGAAGCTGAAGTTGCAGCGCGCCATCGATTTCTGGGTGAATCGCTACGACCCGGGGGCGATTCGGCAGGTGCAGGCACGGGCCCGGGATCGCGACGTGATCGTCACCGTGGACGCCGCTGCCGGCACAGCCGAGATCGCCGGTCGGCTCTCGGCCGCCGACGGTGAGATCGTCAAGCGCAGGTTGACCCGCATCGCGTATTCGGTGTGCGACGACGACCCCCGCACCATCGCCCAGCGCCGCTCCGACGCCATGGGCGCCCTGGGGGCCGGCGCGGACCGGCTGGCCTGCCTGTGCGGCAACCCCGACTGCCCGGCTGCCGTCGACGACGCACGCGCAGCCGCCGTGGTGGTCCACGTGCTCGCCGAGGCCGACGTGCTCGACGCCGCGCCGGATCCGCAGATGCACGGGGACGGTCAAGAGGCGCAACCCGCTGAGCCGGCACGCCCGCCGGCGGCCAGTGCGGCGATCACCGGCAACCGGGGCATCGTGCCCGCCCCACTGCTGGCCGAGGTGATCAAGACCGGGGCCACAGTGCGAATGGTGCGCCGCCCGAAGGACGAACCCGAACCGCAGTACCGGCCCTCCACTGCATTGGATGAATGGGTGCGGATGCGGGACATGACGTGCCGATTCCCGAATTGCGACGTGCCCGCCGAATTTTGCGATGTCGACCACACCATCGCCTGGCCCTTCGGCCCCACCCATCCGTCGAACCTGGCGTGTATGTGCCGAAAACACCACCTGCTCAAGACTTTCTGGGCCGGCTGGTCGGACCGTCAACACCCCGACGGCACCATCACCTGGACCTCACCAACCGGACGCACCTACACCACCAGGCCCGGCAGCCACCTGCTGCTGCCCACCTGGAACACCACCACCGCCACCCTGCCACCACCACCACGCGAGCCCCCACCCGCCATCGGCATCCTGATGCCCACCCGACGCACAACCCGGGCAGCCCAACGCACGCAACGCATCACCCGCGAACGCAAACTCAACGACACCAACGTCGCCGAGCGCAACAGACCACCACCGTTTTAACAGGGGTATGACCCTCGCTCAGGCTCCGGCCCGAAGACAAAGCGCCTGCCGGACATCTCACTTGGGGTGATGCGCACGAAGCGCAGCTTCTCGGTCGCAATCCACGGCATCAGCTGCGCGCGTTCGGCGTCGTGTATTTCATCGGACGAACTGAGCACGCGCGCGGTGCCGCGGATGATCACGCTCCAACCCCCGGCGACGTTGTGGTCGTCGACTTCGAAGAGCACCTTGTCGTTCATCACAGTGCTGAAAAGCTTGGTGCCCTCGGCCGTACGGAACAGCACCGTATGGTTCTGAGTCACGAAGTTGACGGGAAAAATCTCGACCTGATCGCCGATCTGCGTGACCAACCGCCCCAGCGCGGCGCTCTTCAGCAGATCCCAGCTTTCGTGGTCGCTGAGCACCACGATCGGATCTTGTTCGACTGTCATGAACAGATCTTCCCGCCGCAAACACGCACGGTCATAGGGTCGAACGGCCCTCCGCGGGGGTCAGCCGTCACCACGCGTGTCGATGCCCCGGTCCGCGACATCCTCGCGGGCCCTTCAGCCGGTCAACATCGCGAGCTCGGCCCGCAGATTGCCCTGGGCCAGCGCTTCCCACTCGCGGCGCGCGTATTCGGTGCGGAATACTCCCGGGCCGCCCAGCAGGGTCACCAGCACCTGAACCCGTCCGCGGCGAAAGGCCTCGCTGGGCACGTGGTCGTACTCGGCGCGAATCGCCGCCGTGTTTCGCTCGTAGCGGTCCCTCGGCACGGCCAGCGCCGCCAGATCAGCATCGGACAGAACCTCGCCGTTGTGATCCCCCGGCGCGGGATCGTGTGTGATGGTCAACCGAATCAGCCTGGCCACCTCGTCGACCAGCTGCGGCTGCAAGCCGAGTCGGGACAGGTCCTGCTCGGCGCGTTGGGCGCTTCGTTCCTCGTCGTCGGGGAGACCGGCGTAGACGGCATCGTGATACCAGGCGGCGAGGCGCACAGCGTCCGGATCCTCGGCGAATTCGGCCAGCTCCTCGACGTGGCGGAGGATGTCGCGAAGGTGCTCCAGTGAGTGGTAGCGACGGTGCGGCTCGGACCAGGACGCCAGCAAGGCACGGCCGACCTCGGCCACCCTTGGTTCGTCGGTATGCCGGGACAGCAGCGTCGCCCACGCCTCATCCAGATCCTGCACACCACCATGGTGCACTCGCCGGCGCGCAGGAGTGAAGCGACCCGAGGATCAGGTTGTGCGGTCGGAGGCCGGCGAGTCAGTAAGTAAGCTTCCGCCGTGGCCGAATTAGCCCCGTCAACGCCGTTGAGCCTCAAAACCCAGGTGCTGCGCTTCATTCTCACCGGCGGGTTGTCGGCGATCGTCGACTTCGGGCTCTACGTGCTGTTCCTGAAGCTCGGGCTGCAGGTCAACGTAGCCAAAACACTGAGCTTCATCGCCGGCACCACCACGGCGTACCTGATCAACCGCCGGTGGACCTTCCAGGCCCCGCCGAGCACGGCACGCTTCGTCGCCGTGATCGTGCTGTACGCCCTGACGTACGCCGTCCAAGTCGGCATCAACTACCTCTTCTATCTGAAGTTTGCCGGCCATTCCTGGCAGGTCCCGGTGGCCTTCGTCATTGCCCAGGGCACAGCCACGGTCATCAACTTCGTGGTCCAGCGAGCAGTGATATTCCGGTTGAAGTAATCACGCCGGGTAACCTTTGGCACTGATATGGCTACCGCACTCCCCCTCACCCCGCGTTCCCTGACCGGATTCGGGCGGACCGCGCCGAGCGTGGCACAGGTGCTCTCCACGCCCGACGTGGCAGTGATCGCCGACGCCGTCCGGCAGGTCGCCGACGCCGATTCCGCCAGCCCGTCGTACCTACGACGCGGCATCGTGGCTCGCGGACTCGGCCGGTCGTATGGCGACCACGCGTGCAACGGCGGAGGCATCGTCGTCGATATGACGCGGCTGAACCGCATCCACTCGTTGTCCGCGGAGACCGCCGTGGCCGACGTGGATGCCGGGGTGAGCCTGGATCAATTGATGAAGGCGGCACTGCCCTTCGGCTTGTGGGTTCCGGTGCTTCCGGGCACCAGGCAGGTGACCGTCGGGGGTGCCATCGGCTCGGATATTCACGGTAAGAATCACCACAGCGCAGGCAGTTTCGGCAATCACGTGCTGTCGCTGGACCTGTTGATGGCCGACGGCGAGGTGCACACACTGACCCCGGACGGCCCCGACACCGAGCTGTTCTGGGCCACGGTGGGTGGAAATGGCTTGACGGGCATCGTGATTCGGGCGCGCATCGGGATGACCCGGACCGAGACCGCATATTTCATCGCCGACGGGATAGCCACCGCCGACCTGGACGAGACGGTCGCGGTCCACCAGGACGGCAGTGAAGACAACTACACCTACTCCAGCGCCTGGTTCGACCTGATCAACCCGCCGCCGAAGCTCGGTCGTGCGGCGGTCAGTCGCGGCAGCCTGGCCCGGCTGGATCAACTGCCGCCGAAATTGGCGAAGAACCCTCTGCAGTTCACCGCGCCGAAACTGCCCGCGATACCGAACCTGTTCCCGGTCAGCGTCATGAACAAGCTGTCGCTGAGCCTCGTCGGCGAAGCGTTCTACCGGGTCAGCGGGAACTACCAGAACAAGATCGTCAATCTGACGCAGTTCTACCACATGCTGGATATCACGATCGGATGGCAATATGCCTACGGCCCAGCCGGTTTCGCGCAGCACCAATTCCTCGTGCCACCCAATGCGCTGGACGAGTTCAAGGACATCATCCGGTGGATTCAGACCCAGGGCCACTATTCAGCGCTGAACGTGTTCAAGCTGTTCGGCCCGGGCAACCCGGCGCCGCTGAGCTTCCCGATGGCCGGCTGGAACGTGGCCATGGACTTCCCCAACAACGTCGGCGTCAACGCATTCCTCAACGAACTCGACGACCGCGTCATGAAATTCGGTGGGCGGGTCTATACCGCCAAGGACTCCCGGGTGAGCGCCGAGAAGTTTCATCGGATGTACCCGCGGGTCGACGAATGGATTGCCACGCGGCGCAAGGCGGATCCCAATGGCGTCTTCGCCTCCGATATGGCCCGTCGCCTCGAACTGCTGTAGAAAGGCATCCCTCGCAACCATGATCGACGCCACGGGTAACCCCCAGACCATCCTGCTGCTCGGCGGAACGTCCGAGATCGGCCTGGCCATCGTCGCGCGCTATCTGCGCAACGCGAAGGCCCGGGTCATTCTGGCCGATCTGCCGAACGCACCCAAGCGTGACGCTGCCATCGCCCAGCTGCAGGCCGCGGGCGCCAAATCGGTCGAGTACCTCGACTTCGACGCCCTCGACACCAAAAGCCACCCCGATGTCATCGAAAAGGCTTGGGCGAACGGAGATGTCGACGTAGCTATCGTCGCGTTCGGCATTCTCGGCGACGCCGAGGAGCTCTGGCAGAATCAGGCCAAGGCCGTCCTGAGCGCACAGATCAACTACACCGCGGCCGTTTCCGTGGGGGTGTTGATCGGCGAGAAGATGCGCGCGCAGGGCTTCGGCCAGATCATTGCCATGTCCTCGGTGGCCGGTGAGCGGGTGCGCCGCAACAACTTCGTCTACGGCTCCACCAAGGCCGGTCTGGACGGTTTCTACCTCGGTCTCGGAGAAGCGCTGCGCGAGTACGGGGTTCACGTGCTCGTCATCCGCCCGGGCCAGGTGCGCACCACCACGACGCTGGAGCACTGGAAGGCCACCGGCGCCAAGGAAGCGCCCTTCACGGTGAACGCCGAAGACGTCGCCGAACTGGCGGTGACGTCGGCGGCCAAGGGCAAAGACCTCGTGTGGGCGCCCGGGCAGGTCCGTGTGCTGATGTCCGTGATCCGGCACATCCCGCGGCCCCTCTTCCGCAAGCTGCCGATCTAGCAGCCCCCGAATGGGCAGGAGCGCACTGGCCACCGCGGGCCAGATGGTCGCGGCAGTTGTTGCAGCCGTCGTGGTTTCGACTATCGCGCTGATCGCGATCGCCCGGGTCCAGTGGCCCGCATTCCCGTCGTCGAACCAGCTGCATGCGCTGACCACCGTCGGCCAGGTGGGGTGTCTGGTGCTGCTGCTGGGTACGGCGTTCGTGTGGCGGCGGGGATATGCCTGGGCCGCGCGGATCGCCGCCGCGGTGTTCCTCTCCGCGTTCACGGTCGTCACCCTCGGGATGCCGCTCGGCGCGACCCGGCTCTATCTGTTCGGCATCTCCGTCGACCAGCAGTTCCGCACCGAGTACCTGACCCGGCTGGCGCAGAGCCCCGCACTGCACGACATGACCTACATCGGCCTGCCACCGTTCTATCCGGCCGGCTGGTTCTGGCTCGGTGGCCGGGTCGCCGCGCTGACCGGGACACCGGCCTGGGAGATGCTGAAACCGTGGGCCATCGTCTCGATAGCGATCGCCGTCGTGCTGGCAATGGCGTTGTGGTCGGCCCTGATTCGCTTCGAGTACGCACTGATCGTCACGATCGCCACCACCGCGGTGACCCTGGCATACAGCTCGCCGGAGCCCTACGCCGCGATCATCACCGTCCTCATCCCGCCGGTCCTGGTGCTGGCGTGGTCGGGCCTGCGCGGCAAGACCAGACAGGGCGGCTGGGCGGCAGTCGTCGGAGTCGGGCTGTTCCTCGGTATCTCGGCCACCTTCTACACACTGCTCGTCGGCTACACCGCGTTCACTGTGGTGGTGATGGGCCTCATCGCCGCAATCGCGCGGCGCAGCGTCGAACCGCTGCTGCGGCTGCTGGTAGCCGGCGTCATCGCCGTCGCCATCGCCGCCATCACCTGGTTGCCGTTCCTGCTGCACGCCGCGCGGCACCCGCTCAGCGACACCGGCAGCGCCCAGCACTATCTGCCCGACGACGGCGCGGTGCTGACCTTCCCGATGCTGCAGTTCTCCCTCCTCGGCGCGCTCTGCATGCTCGGCACGCTCTGGCTGGTGTGGCGGGCCCGCACGTCGGTGCGCGCCGCAGCACTCGGCATCGGCGTCCTGACGGTCTACGCCTGGTCGATGCTGTCGATGCTGACCACTCTGCTGGGCACCACCCTGTTGTCGTTCCGGTTACAACCCACCCTCACCGTGCTGCTCTCGGCGGCCGGGGTGTTCGGTTTCCTCGACGTGACGCTGGCCCTCGCGGCGCGGACCAATCGCAAGGTCATCGGAGTCGCCGCGGCGATCGGGCTGATCGGTGCCATCGGCTTCAGCCAGGACATCCCGGACGTGCTGCGCCCGGACCTGACCGTTGCGTACACCGACACCGACGGCTACGGCCAGCGTGGCGACCGCCGGCCACCCGGAGCAGAGAAGTTTTATCCCGAGGTCGACGCCGCCATCCAGAAGATCACCGGCCGGCCCCCCCAGGACACCGTTGTGCTGACCGCCGACTACAGCTTCCTGTCCTACTACCCCTACTACGGGTTTCAGGGGCTGACGTCGCACTACGCCAACCCGCTCGCCGAGTTCGACAAGCGGGCGGCCGCCATCGAATCCTGGGCCGAGCTGAAGAACGCCGACCAGCTCGTCCACGCCCTCGACACCCTGCCCTGGCAGCCGCCGACGGTGTTCCTCATGCGTCGCGGCGCCAATGACACCTACACCCTGCGGCTGGCCCAGGACGTCTACCCCAACCAGCCGAATGTGCGCCGCTACACCGTCGACTTCGACGTCAACCTGTTCAGCGGGCCGCACTTCACCGTCAAGACGATCGGGCCGTTCATACTCGCCATCCGGAATCCGTAGCGATGGTCGCCCACGCCCGCCAATTACCATCTAGCTCCGTGGACCAGACGCGGGCGAATTACCGGAACGCCCGACTTGTCGCCGTCATCGCAGGCCTGCTGGGCGCCGCGCTGGCGATTCTCACGCCGCTGCTGCCCGTCAAGCAAACCACCGCAGAGCTGAACTGGCCGCAGAACGGCGTGCTCAGCAGCGTCACCGCACCGCTGATCAGCTACGTGGCTACCGACTTGACCATCGACGTGCCGTGCCGCGCCGCGGCCGGGCTGAACAGTCCCGACAAGACGGTGTTGCTGTCCACGGTCCCCAAACAGGCACCCAAGGCTGTCGATCGCGGACTGCTCATCCAGCGCGCCAACGACGACCTCGTCGTCGTGGTGCGCAACACCCCTGTCCTCGTCGCCCCCATGCGCCAGGTGCTGAGCCCGGCGTGCCAGAAGCTGACGTTCACCGCCCACGCCGACCGGGTGAGCGCCGAATTCGTCGGCCTCACCCAGGGCGCCGACAGCAGCGCGCCTGGCAAGCCGCTGAAGGGCGAACGCAGCGGTTATGACTTCCGGCCCCAGATCGTGGGTGTATTCACCGACCTGTCCGGACCGGCGCCCGACGGTCTGACTCTGCGCGCCACCATCGACACCCGCTACAGCAGCGCCCCGACCGCACTGAAGATGGCGGCGATGGTGCTCGGTGTCGTGCTGACACTGATCGCCCTGATCGCCCTGCACGTCATGGATCGGGCTGACGGCGTGCGGCAGCGACGCTTCCTGCCGGCGCGCTGGTGGTCGGTCGGCCCTCTCGACGGGCTGGTGCTCGCCGTCCTGGTCTGGTGGCACTTCGTCGGGGCCAACACCTCCGACGACGGCTACATCCTGACCATGGCCCGGGTGTCCGAACACGCCGGCTACATGGCCAACTATTACCGCTGGTTCGGCACCCCGGAGTCGCCGTTCGGCTGGTATTACGACCTGCTGGCACTGTGGTCGCACGTCTCCACCACCAGTGCCTGGATGCGGCTGCCGACCCTCGGCATGGCCCTGGTGTGCTGGTGGCTGATCAGCCGTGAGGTGATTCCGCGACTCGGCCACGCGGTCAAGACCAGCCGCGCCGCCGTCTGGACGGCGGCAGGCATGTTCCTGGCCTTCTGGCTGCCGCTGAACAACGGCCTGCGGCCGGAACCGATCATCGCGCTGGGCATCCTGCTGACGTGGTGCTCGGTGGAACGCGGGGTGGCCACCAGCCGATTGCTGCCGGTCGCATTCGCCTGCATCATCGGCGCGCTGACCCTGTTCTCCGGGCCGACCGGCATCGCGTCGATCGGCGCGCTGCTGGTGGCGATCGGCCCGCTGCGGACGATCCTGCACCGACGCTCCCGCCAGTTCGGCCTTCCGGCGCTGTTGGCCCCGATCCTGGCCGCAGCGACGGTCACGATCATCCTGATCTTCCGAGACCAGACTCTGGTCGGCGAGGTCGACGCCAACATGCTCAAGTCGGCGGTCGGTCCCAGCCTCAGCTGGTTCGACGAGCACATCCGCTACGAGCGGTTGTTCATGGCCAGCCCCGACGGGTCGGTGTCGCGACGCTTCGCGGTACTGGCTCTGCTGGTCGCGCTGGCGGTGTCGGTGGCAATGATCCTGCGTCGCGGCCACATCCCCGGAACGGCCGCCGGCCCAAGCCGGCGGATCATCGGGATCACGATCATCTCGTTCCTGGCCATGATGTTCACCCCGACGAAGTGGACCCACCACTTCGGGGTTTTCGCCGGGCTGGCCGGTTCGCTCGGTGCACTGGCCGCCGTCGCGGTCACCGCCCACGTACTGCGCTCCCGAAGAAACCGGGCGATATTCGCCGCCGCGGTCCTGTTCATCACCGCGTTGTCGTTCGCCAGTGTCAACGGCTTCTGGTACGTCTCGAACTTCGGCGTGCCCTGGTCGAACCAGTTCCCCGAGTGGCACTTCGGATTCACCACGATGCTGCTCGGCCTGACGGTCGTCGCCCTGCTGGTGGCCGTGTGGTTCCACTTCTCCGGCCCGGACACCGGCGAGTCCGGACGCACCCGGTGGTGGTCGCGATTCGTGGGCTCGCCGTTGGCGACGATGGCGTGGCTGCTGGTGGTCTTCGAGGTGGTGTCGCTGACGCTCGGAATGACCGAACAGTGGCCGGCGTGGTCGGTCGGCCGCTCGAATCTCCAAGCAGTTGCCGGTAAGACGTGCGGCCTGGCCGACGACGTCCTCGTCGAGGAGGACCCGAACGCCGGGACACTCGCCCCGATCGCCGGAGTGTCGGTCGGTGATGCGCTGGCCGCGACGACGGCCGAGGGCTTCACACCCGACGGAATTCCCGCGGACGTGTCGGCCGACCCGGTGCTGGAGCCGCCCGGCGGCGGCAGCTTCGTGGACAGCGACGGCATGGTCACCAGCAGCGAGGCCGGCACCGAAGGCGGCACCACCGTGGGTGCCGGGGTCAACGGATCTCGCGCCCGGCTGCCCTATGGTCTCGATCCGGCCCGCACTCCGGTGATGGGTAGCTGGCGCCCGGGCGTACAGCAGCCGGCGGTGCTGCGCTCGGCGTGGTATCAGCTGCCCGCCGACTGGGCCGCCTCCCCGCTGCTCGTCGTCGCGGCGGCCGGCCGCTTCGATCAAGACGAAGTCCAGGTCCAGTGGGCGACCGACCAGCAGGCGGCCGAGGGCAAGTCGGGCGGCTCAGTGCTGTTCGGCGACGTCGGCGCCGCACCCGCGTGGCGCAACCTGCGGGCTCCGCTGGCCGCGATCCCGCGCGATGCCACCCACATCCGCCTCGTCGCCACCGATGACGACCTGGCGCCTCAGCACTGGATCGCGATCACCCCGCCGCGCATCCCGAAGCTGCGCACCCTGCAGGACGTGGTCGGGTCGAAGGACCCGGTTCTGCTGGATTGGCTTGTCGGACTTGCCTTCCCCTGCCAGCGACCGTTCGCCCACCAATACGGCGTCATCGAGCCGCCGAAGTGGCGGATCCTGCCCGACCGGTTCGGCGCGGAGGCCAACTCGCCCGTGATGGACAACATCGGCGGCGGACCGCTCGGTATCAGCGAGCTGCTCTACCGCGCGGTCACCGTGCCGAGCTACCTGCGCAACGACTGGTTCCGCGACTGGGGTGCGCTGCAGCGGCTCAACCCGTTCTATCCCGACGCCCAGCCGGCGCGCCTGGATCTCGGCACCGCCACCCGCAGCGGACTGTGGAGCCCGGCTCCGCTGCGACCTACCTAACATTCGCCTCTCGATTCGCGTCGGCGCCCGCAGGCCTTCCCAACCGGCATAACTTCGTCGCCTACCATCGACCCTCGTGCCAAGCGACAGAGCCGACTCCACCCGGATCGCTCGGCTCGTCGCCGTCGTGGCCGGCATCCTCGGTGTGCTGCTGTGCGGTGTCGTGCCGTTGCTGCCGGTCACCCAGACCACCGCCACCATCGTTTGGCCGCAGGCCCCCGGCCCAGACGGCATGATCAGCGACATCACCGCACCGCTCGTCTCCGGTGCGCCCCAGTCGCTCGAGGTGTCGATTCCCTGCCAGGTCATCGCGACGTTGCCGGCCGAGGGCGGCTTGGTCTTCTCGACGATCCCTCCCGCGGGTATCGACGCCAGCCGCAACGGGCTGTTCGTCCGGGCCAACGCCGCGACCGTCGTCGTCGCGTTCCGCGACACGGTCGCTGCTGTCGCGCCCCGCCCCGCCATCGCGGCGGGTGGCTGCAGCGATCTGCGCATCTGGTCCGGTCCCGGCGGCGCCGGCGCCGATTTCGTCGGCATCCCCGGTGCCACCGGCACGCTGCCCCCGGAGAAAAAGCCCGCGATCGACGGCATCTTCACCGATCTCAAGGTGGCATCGCAGCCGGGCCTGAGTGCGCGCATCGACATCGACACCCGGTTCATCACCAGCCCCGGCACGCTGAAGATCGCGGTCATGGTGCTCGGCATCGCCTGCGTCGTGGCGTCGATCATCGCGCTGGCGGTACTGGACCGGGCGTCCGGCCGGCGGATACCGGGCGCTTGGCGGAGGTTCCTTCGCGTCGGGGTGGCCACCTGGGTGGCTGATATCGGCGTGATCGGCGGTCTGCTGCTCTGGCATGTCGTCGGCGCCATCTCCTCCGACGACGGCTACAACCTCACGATCGCGCGGGTGTCCGGTGCGGCCGGGTACACAGCCAACTACTTCCGGTTCTTCGGCGCCACCGAAGCGCCGTTCGACTGGTATCAGTCGGTGCTCGCCCACCTCGCCGCGATCAGCACCGCCGGGGTGTGGATGCGACTGCCCGCCACCATCGCCGGCATCGGCACCTGGCTGATCCTGAGCCGTTGCGTCCTGCCCCGGCTGGGTAGGCGGTTGTCGCACAACCGGGTCGCGGTGTGGACCGCCGGCGCGGTGTTCCTGGCCGCATGGCTGCCGTTCAACAACGGGCTGCGACCGGAACCGCTGATCGCGTTCGGCGCATTGGCAACCTGGATTCTGGTGGAGAACGCGATCGCCACCCGGCGGCTGGTCCCGGCGGCCTTCGCGATCATCGTCGCGGTGTTCAGCGTGACGCTGGCCCCGCAGGGCCTGATCGCGCTGGCGCCGCTGCTGGTCGGCGCCCGCGCCGTCGCGCGGGTGATCAAGTCGCGACGCGGCACCGACGGGCTGCTCGCACCGCTGGCCGCGCTGGCCGCCTCGTTGGCGGTGATCTTCGTGGTCGTGTTCCGCGACCAGACCCTGGCCGCGGTCGCCGAATCCGCCCGCATCAAATACGTCGTCGGGCCGACGATCGCCTGGTACCAGGACTTCCTGCGGTACTACTTCCTGACCGTCGAAGACAACGTGGAAAGCTCGCTCACCCGCCGATTCGCGGTGCTGCTGATGATGCTGTGCCTGTTCGGCATGCTGGCGGTTCTGCTGCGCCGCGGCCACGTCCCCGGGGTGGCCGGAGGTCCGGTGTGGCGGCTGCTCGGCAGCACCGCGATCGGCCTCCTGCTGCTGCACTTCACCCCGACCAAGTGGGCTGTGCAGTTCGGTGCGTTCGCCGGGCTGGCCGGTGCGCTCGGCGCGGTCACCGCGTTCGCCTTCGCGCGGGTCGGCCTACATAACCGACGCAATCTGGCGCTGTACATCACCGCCCTGCTGTTCGTGCTGGCGTGGGCGACCTCGGGCACCAACGGCTGGTTCTACGTCGGCAGCTACGGAGTGCCGTGGTTCGACCGCCAGCCGGTGATCGCCCACCAGCCCGTGACGTCGATGTTCCTCGGGCTGGCGATCCTGTCCGGTCTGCTCGCCGCCTGGTTGCACTTCCGAATGGACTACGCCGGACACACCGAGGTCAAGAACACCGGGCGTAACCGGGCTTTGGCGTCCACTCCGCTGCTCGTGGTCGCGATCATCATGGTGCTGCTCGAAGTCGGCTCGATGACGAAGGCCTTCGCCCAGCGCTATCCCGCCTACACCACCGCGTCGGCCAACCTGTCGGCACTGAAGTCCGGCCTCTCCGACACCAGCTGCGCGATGGCCGACGCCGTTCTGGTCGAAGCGGACCCGAACGCCGGGATACTGCAACCGGTTCCGGGTCAGAAGTGGGGCCAGTACGGCCCGCTCGGCGGGGAGAATCCGGTCGGCTTCACTCCCAACGGCATCAGCGACACCCTGGAGCCGGCCGAGCCCTTCGTGGCCAACCCCGGCACCGTAAACTCCGACGGTTCGCCAAACAAGCCCAATGCCGGCATCGCGTTCGCGGCCGGTACCGGCGGCGGCTATGGACCCGTCGGCGTCAACGGCTCGCGAGTGTTCCTGCCGTTCGGGTTGGACCCCAAGACCACCCCGGTGATGGGCAGCGCAGGCGAGAACACCGTTGCGGCCAAGGCCACTTCGGCGTGGTACCAGCTGCCGCCGCGGACCCCGGACCGTCCGTTGGTGACGATCGCGGCTGCCGGCGCGATCTGGTTCTACGACGAAGAGGGCCAATTCAACTATGGGCAGTCGCTGAAGCTCCAGTGGGGTGTTCAGCGTCCGGATGGCAGCTTTGCGGCCCTGAACTCGGTGCAGCCCATCGATGTGATCGCCCAGAAGGCCTGGCGCAACTTGCGTTTCCCGCTCGCATGGGCACCGCCGGAGGCCAACGTCGCGCGCGTCGTGGCCGACGACCCGAACCTGAGCACCGACCAGTGGTTCGGCTTCACCCCGCCTCGGGTGCCGGTGCTGCAGACCGCTCAGCAGTTCCTGGGCTCGCAGACCCCGGTGATGATGGACATCGCCACCGCCGCGAACTTCCCGTGCCAGCGACCGTTCTCCGAACATCTCGGTGTCGCCGAGGTGCCGGAGTATCGGATCCTGCCCAACCTCAAGCAGGTGGTGGTGTCGAGCAACATGTGGCAATCCGC
Organism: Mycobacterium sp. EPa45; assembly: GCF_001021385.1. Lineage (NCBI taxonomy): Bacteria > Bacillati > Actinomycetota > Actinomycetes > Mycobacteriales > Mycobacteriaceae > Mycobacterium > Mycobacterium sp. EPa45. The sequence goes on from NZ_CP011773.1 coordinate 5,884,630, forward strand.
CCGCGCCGGTGGACCGTTCCTGTTCATCCAGGGACTGCTGACGACCGCGACCGTCCCGACGTATCTGCGCGACGACTGGTATCGCGATTGGGGCGCCATCGAGCGGTACATCCGGTTGGTGCCGTCGTCACAGGCACCCGACGCCGTCATCGACCAGGGTGCCAAGACCGTATTCGGTTGGAGCCGTAGCGGACCGATCAGGGCACTGCCATGACACGAGACGTCACCATCGCGCGTTGGGTGGCCACGATCGCCGGACTGGTCGGCTTCGTGCTGTCGGTGCTCACGCCGCTACTTCCGGTGGAACAGACCACCGCGACGCTGAACTGGCCGCAGGCCGGTCAGTTGAACAATGTCACCGCGCCGTTGATCTCGCAGGCGCCGGTGTCGCTGACGGCTACGGTTCCGTGTGAGGTGATCCGGTCCATGCCGCCGGCCGGCGGTCTAGTGCTGGGCCTGGCCCCGCAGAAAGGCAAAGAGGCAGCGCTGAACTCGCTGTTCGTGAATGTGAACGCCCAGCGCGTCGACATCACCGACCGCAACGTGGTGGTCGCCAGCGTTCCGCGTGCCAGGGCGGCCTCGCCTGAGTGCCGGCGCATCGAGATCACCTCCACCACGGACGGCACGTTCGCCACATTCGTGGGGTTGAACGATCCGACCACCGGCAAGGACCTGCGCAGCGGGTTCGCCGATCCCAATCTGCGGCCCGCGATCGTCGGGGTGTTCACCGACCTGGTCGGTCCGGCACCCCCGGGGTTGAGCGTGTCGGCGACGATCGACACCCGCTTCTCCACCGCGCCAACGGTTCTCAAGCTCGCCGCGATGCTGCTGGCGATGGCCGCCACCGTGATCGCGCTGCTGGCCCTGTGGCGGCTGGACCGCCTCGACGGGCGCCACATGCACAAGTGGATCCCGCAGCGCTGGCGGACGTTCACCGCGGTCGACGTGACCGTGGTGGCGGGCTTTCTGATCTGGCATGTGATCGGCGCCAACTCGTCCGACGACGGCTACATCCTGCAGATGGCCCGGGTGGCCGACCACGCCGGCTACATGTCGAACTACTTCCGCTGGTTCGGCAGCCCCGAAGACCCGTTCGGCTGGTTCTACAACGTGCTGGCGCTGATGACGCACGTCAGCGACGCCAGCATCTGGATGCGGTTGCCGGACTTGATCTGTGCGCTGGTCTGCTGGTTGCTGTTGTCCCGCGAGGTGCTGCCCCGGCTGGGTCCGGCCGTGATCGCCAGTCGCCCGGCGCTGTGGGCTGCGGGCCTGGTGCTGATGGCGGCGTGGATGCCGTTCAACAACGGCCTGCGTCCGGAAGGCCAGATCGCCACCGGCGCGCTGATCACCTACGTGCTCATCGAACGCGCGGTGATCTCCGGTCGGCTGACCCCGGCCGCGTTAGCGATCGTCAGTGCGGCGTTCACCCTCGGCATCCAGCCGACCGGCCTGATCGCCGTCGCGGCGCTGATCGCCGGTGGCCGTCCGATCCTGCGGATCGTCGCGCGCCGCCGTGCCATTGTCGGCACCTGGCCGCTGGTGTTGCCGCTGCTGGCCGCGGGCACCATCATCCTGACCGTGGTCTTCGCCGACCAGACGTTGGCAACGGTGTTGGAAGCGACCAGGATTCGCACCGACATCGGACCCAGTCAGGCCTGGTACACCGAGAACCTGCGCTACTACTACCTGATCCTGCCGACCGTGGACGGGTCGCTGTCGCGGCGGTTCGGCTTCCTGATGACGGCGCTGTCGCTGTTCGTGTCGATGTTCATCATGTTGCGCCGCAAGCGCGTTCCCGGCGTAGCCCGGGGACCGGTGTGGCGACTGATGGGCGTCATCTTCGCGACGATGTTCTTCCTGATGTTCACCCCCACCAAGTGGGTGCACCACTTCGGCCTGTTCGCCGCGGTCGGTGCCGCCATGGCGGCACTGGCCACCGTACTGGCCTCACCGGCGGTGCTGCGGTGGTCGCGCAACCGGATGACCGTCGTCACCGCGGTGTTCTTCCTGCTCGCTCTGTGCTTCGCCACCACCAACGGCTGGTGGTACGTCTCTAGCTACGGTGCACCGTTCAACAACGCGATGCCGAAGATCGCCGGGATCACGGTCAGCACAATCTTTTTCGCGCTGTTCGTGATCTCGGCGCTCTACACGATCTGGTTGCACTTCAGCACCCGCGATCACGGTGAGGGCCGCTTCGCCCGCGCCGTGACCACCGCACCCATCCCGGTGGCCGCCGGCTTCATGGTGCTGGTGTTCATCGCCTCGATGGCCGCGGGTGTGGTGCGCCAGTACCCGACCTACTCCAACGCGTGGGCCAACCTGCGATCGTTCTCCGGCGGCTGCGGACTGGCGGACGACGTCTTGGTCGAACCGGACGCCAACGCCGGGTTCCTCACCCCGCTGCCCGGTGATTACGGACCGCTGGGGCCGCTGGGCGGCACCAACGCGGTCGGCTTCACACCGAGCGGGGTGCCGGAACACATTGTTGCCGAAGCGATTCGGATGACCAATCCGCAACCCGGCACAGACTACGACTGGGATCAGCCGATCAAGCTGGACAATCCGGGCGTCAACGGCTCGACCGTGCCGCTACCGTACGGCCTCGACCCGGCGCGGGTCCCGATGGCCGGCAGCTACCTCGTCGGACCGCAACAGGACGCCACCCTGAACTCGGCGTGGTACCAATTGCCGCCCAACGACAGTGGGCATCCGCTGGTCGTCGTCACCGCCGCCGGCACCATCGCCGGCATCAGCGTGCTCAACGGCTTCACCGATGGCCAGACGGTCGAACTCGAGTACGGCAAGCCCGGGCCCAACGGCGCGCCAGTGCCCGCCGGGCGAGTCAGCCCCTACGATCTCGGTCCGGCCCCGTCGTGGCGGAATCTGCGCTTCCCCCGCTCGGAGATTCCGCCCGATGCCACCACCGTGCGGATCGTGGCGCAGGATCGCTCGCTGTCGCAGGGCGACTGGCTGGCCGTGACCCCGCCACGGGTGCCCGAACTGCGGTCGGTGCAGGAATTCGTCGGCTCCACGCAGCCGGTGTTGATGGACTGGGCGGTGGGGCTCGCGTTCCCGTGCCAGCAGCCGATGCTGCACGCCAACGGCGTCACCGAGGTGCCGAAGTTCCGCATCACCCCGGACTACACCGCCAAGAAACAGGACACCGACACCTGGGAGGACGGCCGAAACGGCGGCTTGCTGGGGATCACCGACCTGTTGCTGCGTGCCCATGTCATGGCGACCTATCTGTCACATGACTGGGGACGCGACTGGGGTTCGCTGCGTCAGTTCGAGACGATCGTGCCGGCCGAACCGGCACAGATCGACCTGGGCACAGCAACGCGAAGCGGCCTGTGGAAGCCCGGCCGGATCAGGATTAAGCCCTAAAATGCAGTAGCCCGTTACTTACATCTCCTCGCCCCGGCTGATTAGCGTGGCGTGATGGACCACATCCGCAGGAGTCGACCAGCGGTCGCCACGGTGGCGGCGACCGCTGCAATCGCAATCATGCTGACCACCACCACGGCCCCGCCGTCGAACCCGAATCCGGCCGAACCATCGCCTCGGATTTCAATCGAGGCGGTTCATCTCGCCGCACTTCCAACTGCCCTGGACGCCGCCGCACGCAACGGGGTCGATGCGAGTCAGGTCGCCAACGACGGCGCCGACCCGGGCGGTCCGCTGAAAGCTGCCCTGGGGACGATAGTAGTGAGCGCGATAGTCGCGGTTTACCAAGCCACCCTGCTCGGTGCCCGATTGGCTGGCAGCGTCGCGAACGTCCCGGTAATTGGACCGTCGCTCAGCGGGGTGGTGTTCTACGCCGCCCTCATCTGTGCCTGGGTCATAGGTCCTCCGATCGGCGCGGTCGTCGGGGCTCTCTACGCCGTGCAGAGTTTGGTGCCCGGCCTCGCATCACCGCCGGCGCCGGCAGCCTCGGCTCGCCCGGCCGCCGCCGGCCGTAACACGGTCACCACACCGCACCGGTCGGCCAAGTCGGGCACGCGGTCCAACCGGCACACCGCGAAGTCGGCCCTACCGGCGAAACCCACGGCACCACAACAGGATTCGATCCGGTCGCGAGCCGGCAGCGGTCGCGGGCATATCGCGAGCTCGAATCGGGCCGCCAGTCGGACTCGCTGAGTCGGGTCGGATCCGGCACACGACGTAAATGCAGTAGCCCAGTACTTACATCACCCCGACTTGGTGCTGTCAGCGTGAAGACACTCTAAGGAGGACACCATGGACCACACCATCAAAGGCCGGCCGCTGGCCGGTGCGGTAGCGGCGGCAGCTGCAACCGCGGTAATGCTGACCACCACCACGTTCGCACCGCCGCAACCGAATGTGGCCGCGCTATCACCTCGAATTTCCATCGAGGAGGTTCAACTCGCCGCGCTTCCAGCGGTCCTCACCAGCACCTCGCCCAAGACGACTGGCGCTGGTGTCGTCGCGAACGACCTCGCCGATTCGTGGGCGGCGATTCCTCAAGCGATCACGATGGGGATCGGCGCCGGAGTTTTCGGAGGATTCATCATCGGTGGACTTCTGGCAGGCAACATCGTCTCGCAGATCCCGGTGATCGGTCCAGCGCTCATGCCGGTCGTGCCGATCGCCGCCGTCATCGGCGCACTCGTGGGAATTCCGATCGGTGCGGTCGTCGGGACGTTCTACGCAATCCAGAATTTGGTGTCGAGCCTGGCGCCTGCACCGCCTTCACCGCCTTCACCGCCGGTGGCATCGGCCCGCCCGGCCGCCGCCAGCCGTAACACGATCACCACACCGCAGCGGTCGGTCAAGTCGGGTACGCGCTCCAACCGGCACACCGCGAAGTCGGCGCTACCGGCAAAAGCCACAGCACCACAACAGGATTCGATCCGGTCGCGAGCCGGCAGCGGTCGCGGGCATGTCGCGGCGTCGAATCGAGCGGACCGGCACTGAGTCGGCTTTTGCCGTAGCGCGGCCAATCTACGGTTGCGGTGACAGAATCCCGCACATGGCGCAAGACTCAGCAACCGTCGACCCGTTGATGCATGGCCTGCGATCCAAGGGGCTGAAGAAGGGCTCGGTCTCCCTCGTCGGAGCGGTGGCAATCGGTCTGGCGGCCACCGCCCCGGCGTATTCGCTGACCGGCGCTCTCGGGCACGGCGCGGAGGAGTCGGGCTATCAACTGCCGATCGTCTTCGTTCTGGCGGTCATCCCGATGTACTTCGTGGCCTTGGCGTACAAGCACCTCACCGACGCCGCCCCGGATGCCGGCACCGTGTTCACCTGGGGATCGAAGGCCATCGCGCCGCACATCGGCTGGATGGGCGGCTTCGCCCTGGTGCTGTCCTCCGTCCTGGCCGGCGTCGGCGCCGCCGGAATCCTGACCAATGCGGCCGCCGTGCTGCTGGACATGGACTCCTCGCCGAAGTGGTTCGACATCCTCGTGGCGACGATCTTCATCCTGCTGACGACGTGGCTCGTTGCCCGCGGCGCGGAAGAATCCTCCCGCACCACGCTGATCCTGACGATCGTCCAATACGGCGGGCTGCTCCTGTTCGCAGTCGTCATGGGAGTCGCGGTGGTCCGCGGCCAGCAGAGCCCTGATGCCGCGACATTCTCGTGGGAGTGGTTCAACCCGTTCGCAATTCACGACTTCAGCAGCCTGTTCGGCGGATTCCTGGTGGCCATCTTCATCTTCTGGGGCTTCGACGCCTCCCTGGCCATGTCCGAGGAGACCTCCGGAACCTCCGCCGAGGCCGGCCGCAGCGGCGTCACCGCGATCCTGATCACGGTTGCCACCTACGTCATCTTCAGCGTGGCCGCGCTGTCGTTCGCGGGAATCGATCCGAACAGCGAGACGAGCCTGACCCATGAGGGCAATATCGACGACGTCTTCACCACGCTGGCCACCCAGTCGATCGGCGAACGCGGTGCATTGTTGGCGGCGCTGGTGGTCGGGTTGTCCGCGTTCTCGGCGACGATGTCCACGGTGATGCCGACGGCTCGCGGTCTGTTGTCGATGGCGACCTATAGGGCGCTGCCGGACCGGTTCGCCTCGGTGAGCGCTGTGAGTTCGACACCCAAGTTCGCGACCTGGATGATCGGCCTGACCAGCCTGGCGATCTACTGCGTGCTGGACGTGATCAGCGACAGCGTCGTGTCGGATTCGGTCTACAGCGTGGGGATCGCGATCATGACGTACTACTCCGTGGTGGCGATCTCCTCGGTGGTGTACTTCTGGCGGACCGCTTTTCGGTCATGGCGCACCGCGATGGGGCAGGTGATCCTGCCCGGTATCGGCGCGTTGATCCTCATCCCGGTCGGCGTCGTCGAGGCGTACCTGATGGCGGACCCGAGCACCGGTTCAGGAGGGTCCCTTCTGGGTGTCGGCACCGCATTCGTCGTCGGTGTTCTCAGCCTGGCTTTGGGCGTTGTGCTGATGATTCTGTGGAACCTGAAGGCCCCGGCCTTCTTCCGCGGCGAAACCCTCCCGAAGGAACGCACCTAGCATCTCCCGCCGCTTGACATTTTGTTAGGTGCCTAACATGATCGTTAGGTGGCTAACAAACATTCCGGATCTCGCGACGCAGCTGTCGGAATGTGGGCGAAGCGGTGTTATCTGGCAGCCCGCGCGACAATGGAAGATGCCCTGCGCCCCCACGGCCTTGGCGCGACGCAGTGGTATGTCCTCTACCAGCTGGCCCACGAAGGACCCACGTTGCAGCGCGATCTGCAGCGGATTCTCCAGGTTGAGCGGGCAACGCTGAGTGTCGTCGTGACTACATTGGTCCGCAAGGGTCTTGTCGAGCAGTTACCGGATCAGGCCGACCAGCGACAGAAGCTTCTGCGGATGACGGCCGCCGGAACTCGCTTGTGGAACACGTTGCCCGACCTGTCCCAAATCGAGGACCTGGCATTCAGCGGAATGAACTCGGCCGATCTTGCAACCGCGGCTCGTGTTCTCCGCGCGGCCACCGAGCGACTCGAAAAGACTACCCAGGAGAGGATCTAGGCCGATGACTGTATTGCTCACTGGCGCAACCGGGCTGGTCGGCAAACGGCTTCTTCCCCGGCTGCTGGCGCAAGGCGTGGAATGTCGCGTTCTCGTACGCGGCGACAACCCCGCACCCCACGGAGCCACGGCGGTGCGCGGGGACCTTCTGGACGGCGGCACACTAGCCGCCGCAGTCACCGACGTCAGCGCCATCATCCATCTCGCGGCGAGCTTTCGAACCACCGACACCGGCCTCATCTGGAAGAGCAACCTGGAGGGGTCACGCAATCTCATCGCCGCGACCCAATCCCATGCACCGCGGGTGCGGTTCATCATGGCGAGCACTGCCTGGATTTACGACGCCGACGCCAAACGACCTGGGCGCGAGGACGATCCGGCGGCTCCGACACTAGACTATCCGGCGAGCAAGCTGGCCGCCGAGAACGCACTGCGCGGCAGCGGATTGAATTGGTCGATCCTGCGGTTGGGCTTCGTCTACGGCGACAAAGACGGGCATCTGGAAGCGCTACCGCAACTTGCTCCCGGCAGGTTTCATCCGGCCCAACGCATGAGTATGGTCCATCACCGCGACATCGCGACTGCCATCTCCTCGGCACTCGACGGCACCTTCGACGGGCAAGTCGTCAACATTGCCGACGACGCACCGACGTCGGTCTACGAACTCGTCGAACTGGTCGGTGGCTCCATGGAGCCTTCATCGGACCCGTTGATGAATCCGTGGTCCATCCATATGGATTGTTCGCTGGCGCGCCGGCTCGGTTTCCGACCGGTGGTGCGCACCGTCTATCAGGCCGTGCAGGAAGATCTTCTATGACACACGGCCGGCGAGACATTCGGACCATTCGCCGTTGCGATTGCCGAAACCATCAGGGCAGAACGAAAGTTGACGTCCGGCGAGGTTCCTGATGCCGAACCGTCTTCGATACGTTATCGCTCCCCTAGGTGGCGCCCACGCGTGTTACAGCTGGCACAAATCCACGATCCATAACGTCGTCATCGCAAGAGCAATCCGAGCGACGAAAACGGAGATGACGATGAACCTCAAACGATTGGTCTACGCCTCGACCGCGGCGATCGGTATCGGTGCCGCCGGACTGTTCGGGCTCGGTATCGGAACGGCGAGTGCCGATCCCGGCCAATGCGGCGGACCGGGCCCGCAGAGCTGCCAGGGCCCCAACAACGGGCACGACAACAACTGGAACAACGGCCCGGACAACCGGAGCGACGGGCCCGTCGACTGGCAGCACCGGAACGTGGACCAGGCTCGCCAGGACCATCAGCCGTTCAACTGGAACGGTCAGTGGGTCCAGCCGATGCCGGCCGGCAACGGGGTGGGCTGGGGCTTCTGGTTCCTGGGGCAGTGGATCCCGCTGTAAGGGCTGGCGCGATCGGCGGAACGCGGCGCTATCCCGTCCCGCCGGTCACCAGCTTCTCCGGCTGCAAAGACCACACGATTGCACCGCCGCCCGGGGTGGCGTGCGCACAGTAAGCCGGCGCGCCCTTCTCGCTGACCGCGGCCGCGCCCAGCACGGCACAGTTCGCCCCGATCACCACGACGGGCAGATCCATCCGGCTCGATACGGCGGGCGGCGGTGGAGTCGTGTGCGCCGACTGCGCGGTTGCCGTGTTCCGGTGGCCCAACATCGAAAGGCCTGCGGCCGCACCGGCAATGATGACCACCGCGCCCAGGATCGCCGGGATCAGCAGCCGCCGGCGCGACGGCGAGCCCGACTCCGGCTTGGCGTGACGACCCGCGCCGGCCTTCTCGGCGGCCGCGGACGCCATCGCGGCGCTCGTCACGTCAGTCGCCCCAGTCTGCTCTTCCGCCGTGCCGATACCCTGCCGCAACGCCCGCGCGAAGTCGATGCAACGGGCGTAGCGTTTGCTGGCGTCCTTTGCAAGCGCGCGAGCGAAAACCGGACTCAGACAAGCTAACTCGGGTCTCTTGGCCCCGATGGACGGCGGGTCGGAGCTCAGGTGCTGGCTGATCACAATCGCCGGATTGGTGTGCTGGAACGGCGGGATTCCGGTCAGCAGGTGGTAGGCCGTCGCGGCCAGCGCGTACTGGTCGGCATGACCGTCGATCTGCTCGCCTTTGAGTTGCTCGGGCGCAGCATAAGCGACGGTTCCGACGGTCATGTTGGTCCCGGTCAGATCGCTCGATTGCCCCATCCATCGTGCGATGCCGAAGTCGGCGAGCATGACTCGCTCGTCGCCGGAGCCGGGACGGCCCAACAGGATATTGGCGGGCTTGACGTCGCGGTGGAGCAGGCCGCGGCCATGCGCGTAGTCCAGCGCCTCGGCGACCCCGGTGATGATTCGGACGACCTCATCGGGCGGCATTCCGTATGGGTAGCGCTCCGCCAGCAGACGGGACGCGTCGGTGCCGTCGATGAATTCCATCGCGATCCACAGCTTGTCGTCGAACTCGCCGCGGTCGTAGATCGTGACGATATGCGGATTCGACAGCGTGGCCACCATGTCGGCCTCGAGATTGAAGCGCTTGCGGTATTCGTCGTCGGCGCTGACCGTGGAACCGAGTACCTTCAGCGCGTCGTGCCGGGGCAGCCGCGGGTGCTGGACGAGGTAAACCTCGCCCATCCCTCCGGCGCCCAGTGTCCGCAGGATGGTGTAGCCCGCGACGATCTGGCCGTCAGCTAACGGCATTGGGGCATTTTAAGGGGTGGATGCGCCGATCCTCGATCCGAATCAGCAAACCCGGCGCCGTCAGGCACCGACCGGGGCGGGCGCGCTGGCCTTCAATGCGGCCAGGGCGGCAACGGTGAGGCGGGCCAGTTCGTCGGCCTCATCCGGGGTCAGTGCGGACTGGTAGATCTGCGCCATCCGCCGGTTGGTGATCTCCTCGACCTCGTCGTAGACGCCTTCCTTGCCCGCCGCGTCGACGAACGGCGGCTGCCATCCCATGAATGCGGCGTAGTCCGTCCCGTGATTGAGGATGTGCGCTTCGACGGGGCTCAGCCCCGAGATCGTGAGCGCGTTGAAGTGGACGGCGGCGCGCAGTTCGCGCAGCACCATCATGACCTGAAGTGCCCGTGCGGGTGCGTCCTCGGCCAGCGGCATGGCCCGCCAGCCGGCATACAGCGGCAGACCGGGTTCTGGCGCGTCCGCGATGACCTTTTCGCCCAGCGCCGCGATGCGGTCCAGCCCCTCGGCGCCGCTCAGGTATCTCCTGCCGAAGTCAGCGAGCTGATCCCAGTAGAGACGGCAGCTCTCGGACGCGGCGTGAACGGCGACGCCGTTCTCCCAACACGACTGCGCCAGATTCGGTTCGAAAACGGCGAACACCGCGCTGACCGTGGTGCCGGTGGCATCACCGAGCACACCGCCCCGGCCCGCGAAATACGCGGCGAACGGGTCCGGGTAGCCGGCCGCCAGGCTCTTCTCGAAGGTGTCCGGGTTGAGCATGAAAACGCTGATGGCTTCGCCGATGGCGGCCCCCGCAGTCCGGATCGATTCGACGTCGATATCGCTCATTCGCCGGAGTTTACGGACTGGGCGGCGGCCGCCGAGGCCGAACGAGACCTACGCGTGCTACGTGCCCCGGCAGGCCGCGGCGGGGGCGACGGTCACCGGGATCCCGTTGAGCGCGCCGTTACCCGACGGTTCGTCCAGGAATGTCGGCGGCGACAGGATGTTGGTGTTGACCCCTGGCGAGCCGTTGGCCACCGACATCCGGGTGCCCGGCTGGCCGTGTCCCCAGCCGTGCGGCATCGACACCACGCCGGGTTTGATGGCGTCGGTCAGCTCCACCGGCACCTCGATGCGCCCGGCCGACGACTCGACCAACACCGTGTCGCCGGCGGCGACCCCACGGCTGGCGGCATCGTCGGGATGCATGAGCAACGTGCACCGGTCGCGGCCTTTCATCAGCGCCGAAACATTGTGCAGCCATGAGTTGTTCGACCTCAGGTGGCGCCGGCTCACGAGCACCAGCCCGTCGGGTTCGCGCTCTACGCGGCGGCCGAGTCGCGGAATGTCGTCGAGCAGATACTGCGGGGCGAGCCGGATCTTCTTGTCGGTGGTGTTGAGAATCTCGGGCACCTGGGGCACCATCGGCCCGAAGTTGATGCCGTTGGGTTGTTCCTTGAGTTTCGCCAGGGTCAGCCCGTCGGCGATTTCGCCGTAGCGATCACCGAACGGGCCTGTGCGCAACGTCAGATCCAGGATGCGTTCCGGGCCGCCATGTGTGTAGTGGCTGCGGACCTGCGCGCCGTCGAGACCCTGGGTGAAGCACAGGTAGTCGAAGAAGCCGTCATCGATCGCGGCGACGTCGACGTCCTCGGCCGGCATCCCCGCGCACAGGCCGGTGAGCCGGACCAAAATCTCCCACTCCTGCGGCCGGTCGGGGTCCTCCGGGGCGAACACCGGCGCGGAATAGTTGGCGATGCTGTTGATCGCGAACGCCAGGATCAGGTCGTCGTGATGCGGTTGCTCCAGCGGTGAGAGGCCGGGCAGGATCACATCGGCGTGCCGGGTGGTTTCGTTGAGCCACAGGTCGACCGAGATCATCGCGTCCAAGCCGGGGAGCAACTCGTCGAGCCGATTCCCCTGCGGGGTGGAGAGCACCGGATTGCCCGCCACGGTGATCAGCGCCCGGATCTGCCCCTCCCCCGGCGTTTCGATCTCCTCGGCGAGACAGGACACCGGTACCTGACCGAGCACCTCCTTGGCGCCGCGTACCCGGGTCTGCCAGCGGCCGAACTCGGGCAGCCCACCCTCCAGGCCAGGTTGCGGCTGCGCGGTGACGGTCCACACCGCCGGCCGCGGGAACATCGCGCCGCCCGGGGTGTCGAAGTTCCCGGTGAGAATGTTGACGACGTCGACCAGCCAGCTGGCCAGGCTGCCGAACTCCTGATTGCACAACCCGATTCGGCCGTACACCACCGCGTTCTCGGTACCGGCGAGCTGGCGGGCCAGGCCCTTGATCCGCTCGGCGGCGATACCCGTCACCGGGGCGACCCGTTCCGGAGGCCAGGCCCGGGCGACCACCCGCAGCGTGTCGACACCGTCGACGTGGTCGGCCAGTGCGCCGAGCCGGACCAGGTCCTCCTCGAACAGGGTGTGCACGACGGCCAGCAGCAGCGCCGCGTCGGTGCCCGGCGTGATCGGCAGCCATTCGTCGGCTTTCGCCGCGGTCGCGGTGCGCACCGGGTCGACCACGATCACGGTGTCGATCGCGCCGAGAATGCCCATGACGTCCGGGGCGGCCAACAGCGATCCCTGCGAGGCAGCCGGGTTGGCGCCCATCACCACCAGCAGGTCGGTGCGCTCGATGTCGGGAACCGGGAAGCCCCACCAGTTTCCGTACATCAGATGAGACGTCAGGTTCTTCGGCCACTGGTCGACGGTTCCGGGCGAGTAACTGACCGGGATGCCGGACATGCCCAGCAGCACACCGGTGTAACGGCCCAGGGAGAACGAGTGCGCCAGCGGGTTACCGGTGTAGCAGGTGACCGCCCCGATACCGTGCTCGGCGATGACCGGGCCCAGCAATTCGGTGCAGCGGCGGAACGCAGCCTCCCAGCTGACCTCCTGCCATTGCCCGTCGACCTTGATCATCGGCTTGCGGATCCGGTCGGGGTCCTCGTGGATGGCGCCCAGCGAAGCGCCCTTCGGGCACAGGTGCCCTCGGCTCCACACGTCATCGCGGTTGCCGCGGATGCCGTCGACGCGGCCGCCGGAGACCTGAATCTCCAAGCCGCACATGGCCTCACACAGCGGGCAGGTGTAGAGGTGGCGGCCGTCTTGGCCGATGGCGGCCAGCTCGATGTGCTCGGTGGTCACCGACCCACGGTAAGTCGGCCGAGCCTTCGATCAGCGCGGTTTCGTCAACTTTGACATTGACGCGCCACGCGGCAAGCGAATTACACAGGTGTGAGTAAAAGCTGGGGATAACCCGCCGGCCGCTTAGATCGGGATCAGGCCGTGCTTGCGCTGCACACGCAGGATCTGCTTGTCCCGCAGGATCCGCATCGCGCCGCGCAGTTGCAGGCGGGTCTTGTGCGGCTCGATCACCGCGTCGACGTAACCGCGCTCGGCAGCCACGTACGGGGTCGCCATGTCACGGTTGTAGCCCTCGATGAACTGGCGCCTGATCTCCTGGACCTCGGGGGCCTTGGGGTCGGGGAACCGCTTGACGATCAGCTGCGCCGCGCCCTCGGCGCCGATGACGGCGATCCGGGCCGTCGGCCACAGGAAGTTGAAGTCGGCCGTCAGCTGCTTGGAACCCATCACCGCGTACGCACCGCCGTACGACTTACGGATGGTGATCGTCACCTTCGGCACGTCGGCCTCCACGACGGAGTAGAGGAAACGGCCACCACGCTTGATGATGCCGTTCTTCTCCTGCTCGACGCCCGGCAGGAAGCCGGGGGTGTCGACGACGAAAACCAAGGGCGTGTTGAACGAGTCGCAGAATCGCACGAACCGCGCGGCCTTGTCGGACGCCTCGTTGTCGATGGCACCCGACAGGTGCATCGGCTGGTTGGCGACCACGCCGACCGGACGGCCGTCGACACGGGCGAAGCCGGTGATGATGGCCTGGCCGGCTTGGGCGGCCACCTCGAGGAAATCACCGTCGTCGAAGATCCGCAGCAGGATCTCGTGCATGTCGTATGCGACGTTGTCGGCATCGGGGACCAGGCTGTCGAGCTCCAGGTCGTGCGGGGTGATCTCGGGCTCGAGACCCGGGTTGACGACCGGTGCATCGTCAAAAGTGTTGGAGGGCAAGAACTCCAGGTAGTCCCGGACGTATTGGAAAGCGTCCTTCTCGGAGTCGACGACCTGGTGGATGTTGCCGTACTTGGCCTGCGCATCGGCGCCACCGAGCTCGTCGAGCGTGACATCCTCGCCGGTGACGTCCTTGATGACGTCCGGGCCGGTGACGAACATGTAGCCCTGGTCGCGCACGGCCACGATGAGGTCGGTCTGGATCGGTGAGTACACGGCACCACCGGCGCACTTGCCCAGGATGATCGAGATCTGCGGCACCAGACCGGACAGCAATTCGTGACGACGGCCCAGCTCGGCGTACCAGGCCAGCGAGGTCGCCAGATCCTGGATGCGGGCGCCGCCGGAGTCGTTGATGCCGATGATCGGGCAGCCGACCATCGCCACCCATTCCATCAGCCGAGATACCTTGCGGCCGAACATCTCTCCGACCGAACCACCGAAGACGGTGTAGTCGTGGCTGAACACGCCGACCGGGCGGCCGTTGATGGTGCCGTGCCCGGTGACCACACCGTCGCCGAACAATGCATTCGGATCACCCGGCGTGCGGGCCAGCGCGCCGATCTCCAGGAAACTGCCGGGGTCCAGCAGCGCGTGGATTCGCGCCCGCGGGCTGGGGATGCCGCGCTTGTCGCGCTTGGCGGCGACCGCAGGACCGCCCGGTTCCTTGGCGAGTTCCAGCTTTTCGCGGAGTTCGGCGAGCTTTTCGGCAGTTGTGACCGGATGGTGGGCGGGAGCGCTCTCAGTGGTCACTTGCTCTCGTTCTCCTCGGCATCGATTCGGTTGATGGCTTCGCTCATATGGGCCCCGACCTTGGCGATGTACGGCTCGTCGATCGCCTGGATGTGCTCGCCCCCGATGGGGACGATCTCCAGATCGGCGACGAATTCACCCCAGCCGCCGTCAGGCCGGCGGACTGCGTAGCGCGGCTCGAACATGATCGCGTCGTCGTGATAGCGATCGGCCATGTACAACGCGACGTGTCCGTCATAGGGCTCGATGGTGGCGGTGTCCAGGGCGCGGTTGTCCAGATAGGACGTGCGCTGGTGCTCGATGATGCCGCCCGGGATGTCGACCCCGCTCTCCTTGACGGCGTCGAGCACGAACCGGACCTGACCTTCGTCGTCGAGTTGTTCGAGCTGCTCGTAAGGGATCTCGGGGATCTCGACGTTGAAGGTGCGCGAGGCGAAGACCGCGTAGCGGTCCCAGCGCGCGCGGATCTCCTCCTTGGTCTGCGGCACCTCTTCGCCGGCGCGCACGGTGTCGATCAGCCCGACGAAGCGGACGTCACAACCGTTGCGCTTGAGACCGACCGCGCAGGCGTAGGCCAGTGCCCCGCCCAGCGACCAGCCGGCGAGAATGTAAGGCCCCTTGCCGTTGATCTCCATCAGCTTGGGCACATACTCGGCCGCGCGCTCCTCGATCGAGCCCTCGACCCGCTCCAGGCCGTAGATCGGGGTGTGGGGGGGAAGGCGCTTCATCAGCGGCTCGTAGACCACCGACGACCCGCCCGCCGGGTGGAAGACGAACACCGGGACGTGCTTGGTCCCCTCCGCGGGCGCGCGCAGCGTGCGCACGAAGCCGTCGACCACACCCTCCTCGAGCTGGGCTCGAACGATGTCGGCCAGCGCCTCAATCGTCTTGGCGGACTTCACCTCATCGACGCTGATCTCGCCCTCGGCACGCTCGGAGAGCCGTTCGGAGAGCTTGGTCGCAATGTCATCGTTGATGGCGGGCAACTCGTTGAAGATGCCGCCCGGTGACTTCCCGGTGACGATCGCCCACGTCGCGAACGTGACCCGCTCCGCGGCGTCACGCGGCGGTACGTCGGCCCCGAGCGCTTCGGTGACGGCCTCCTGGGTCAGCACCTTCGCGGCCGCGGCCGCGGCAGTGGACTTCACCTCTCCGGTCGCTTTGCTCGCCCCGGCGGCTGGCCCGGCCGGATCAGTCGGCGGCGGTGGGATGTTCGGCTCGGCCTCTGCCTCGGTCTCTGCCTCCGTCGCGATCGGGTGGCCGGCCTGGGCGAGCTTGGCCTCCAGTTCGGCGACCGTGCTGGCCCCGCCCATCAGCTCGGCCTGCTCGGCGGCGATCTCCTCGGCGGACTTACCCTTCTGGGCCTCGGCCAGGTCTTCGACCTCGTCGCGATGCTCGATCGCGTACTGGATCAGCTTCTCGACGGCATAAAGGTTGGCGTCCCGCACCGCGGTCAACTGGATCGGCGGCAGGTCGAAGTCGTACTCGACGCGGTTCTTGATGCGCACCGCCATCAGCGAATCCAGACCCAGCTCGATCAGCGGGACCTCCCACGGCAGGTCCTCGGGCTCGTAGCCCATGGCACCGCCGACGATCGCGGCGAGTCGGTCATGCACAGTCTCACCAGAATCCGGCGACCACTTGGCGAAGCCGGCCGCCAGGCCGGCACCGGCAGTGAGGTTGTCGGACAGGATCTCTGCGTCGTCATCCGGCTCGTCGGCTTCTGCGGCGTCGACAGCAGGTGCGGTGACCGCGACACCGGTCGCGACCGCCGACGGCAACGCCGAGACCGCACCGCCGCGGGTGACGACGGCGTCGTATACCAGCGTGAAGGATTCGTCGATCCGGGCGTGCACCTGCACCGAGGCGCCGCCGGGATGGCGGGTCAGCGTCGTCACCAGCCGGGCGCCGTCGCCGGGTACCGCGCGCTGTTCGGATGCCGTCAGCTTGGCATCCGGGAGCACTTGTGCCGCAGCTGATTTCACCAACGCGGCGAGATCGGTCTGTCCCTTCGGGGAGTACTCCCAGACGTGCCGGCCGTCGGGGGTGGCCACGTGATTGCCCGGCATCATCACCGAGCTGTCGCCGGTGAACTGCGCGTCCAGCCAGTGTTCTTTGCGCTTGAACCGGGTCGGCGGGATGTCGGCGTACTCGCCGGCCTCGAAGAGGGTCCGGAAATCCAGGTCGTGGCCGTAGACGTAGAGCTGCGCCATCGCGGCGAGCATCGACTCGACCTCGTCCTGCTTGCGGGCCAGGGTGGCGATCAGCTGTCCGTCATGCAGCCCGGCAGCAGCCGTGGTGAGCCCAACCTGCATGAGCGCCACCGGGTTCGGCGCCAGCTCCAGGAACGTGGTGTGCCCGTTGTCGACCGCGTTGCGAATGCCATGGGTGAAGTAGACGCTGTGCCGCAGCCCCTTCTTCCAATACTCGACATCGTGGATCGGCTCGCCGCCCGGGCGGATGTAGCTGCCCTCGTGCACGGTCGAGAAGTAGCCGGTGTGCAGCGGATGCGCCTCGATACCCTGGATTTCCGCGGACAGCTCACCGAGCAGCGGGTCCATTTGCTGAGTGTGGCTGGCGCCCTTGGTCTGCAGCTTGCGGGCGAACTTGCCCTCGGATTCCGCGCGGGCGATGATCGCGTCGATCTGCTCGGGCGGACCGCCGATGACGGTCTGGGTGGGGGCGGCGTAGACGCACACCTCCAGCCCCGGGTAGTCGGAGAAGACGGTCTTGATCTCGTCGGCCGAGTACTCCACCAGGGCCATCAGCCGGATGTACTCACCGAACAGCATCGCTTCGCCCTCGCCCATGAGGTGTGCGCGCGAGCAGATGGTGCGGGTGGCATCGGCCAGCGACAGGCCACCGGAGAAGTACGCGGCCGCTGCTTCACCGAGCGACTGGCCCACCACCGCACCGGGTTTGGCGCCATGATGCTTGAGCAATTCACCGAGCGCGATCTGGATGGCGAAGATCACCGTCTGGACCACTTCGATGGGGTACTCGCAGGTTTCGTTCGTGTAGTCGATCGCGTCGTCGAGGATCAGCTCGACGATCGAGTAACCGCGCTCGTCCTGGATGAGCGCGTCGACCTTGTTGATCCACTCGGCGAACACCGGGTCGCGCAGGTACAGGCTCTTGCCCATCTTGCGGTGCTGGGCACCGAATCCGGCCAGCACCCACACCGGCCCGTTGGTCACCGGCCCGTCGGCGCTGTAGACCAGCGGACTCTGCTTGCCTTCGGCGATCGCCCGCAGGCCCTTGACCGCCTCGTCGTGGTCGTGGGCCATCACCACGGCCCGCGAACGGCCGTGGTTGCGCCGCGACAGTGAGCGGCCGATGGCCTCCAACGACGACGCCCGGCCCGCCGGGCTGTCGATCCAGTCGGCCAGCTCGGCCGCCGTCGCGCGTTTGCGCGACGTCAAGAATCCCGAAACAGCCAGCGGCACAACAGGAACGGGCTTCTCCGAGGCCTCCCACTCGGCGCGGGCGGCCTCGATCAGCTCCAGTGCCTCGTCGGTCAGGCCCGGCAGCTCGGGCTCGTCCTCGTATGCGACAGCTGATGCGTACTCCTCGGCCACGTCCGCGGCGCTGTCATCGACGAACTCGCCGTACTCGTCCATCCGCACTCCGCCGACGTAGACGGCGTTGGCGTCGGACGTCGACGTCTCGTCGACCGGTGCGGATTCCGCCTGCGGTTCAACCAGATCCGCCGGCAACACCTCCCGTAGCACCAGGTGGGCGTTGGCGCCGCCGAAGCCGAATCCGGATACGCCGGCGATCGCGTGGCCGCTGTATCGCGGCCAGTCGGTGACTTTCTCGACCACCCGCAGCCGGATCGCGTCGAAGTCGATGTAGGGGTTGGGCCCGGCGTAGTTGATCGACGGCGGAACCTTGTTGTGGGTCAACGACAATGCGACCTTGGCCAGGCTCGCCGCACCGGCGGCCGACTCCAGGTGACCGAGGTTGGACTTCACCGCACCGAGCAGCGCGGGCTGGTCGGCGGGGCGGCCCCTGCCCACGACGCGACCGAGCGCGTCGGCCTCCATCGGGTCGCCCAGGATCGTGCCGGTGCCGTGCGCCTCGATGTAATCGACGCTGCGCGGGTTGACTCCGGCATTCTTGTACGCCTTGCGCAGCACATCGGCCTGGGCGTCCGGGTTCGGCGCGAGCATGCCGTTGGATCGGCCGTCGTGGTTGATCGCGCTGCCGGCGATGATCGCGAGGATCTCGTCACCGTCGCGACGGGCGTCGCGCAGGCGCTTGAGCACCAGCATGCCGCCGCCCTCGGAGCGCGAATAGCCGTTGGCGTCCGACGAGAAGGACTTGATCCGGCCATCCGGCGCGAGCACGCCGCCGACCTCGTCGAAGCCGATGGTCACCAGCGGGGTGATCATCGCGTTGACGCCTCCGACCACCGCCATATCGGCCTCACCGGATCGCAGCGCCTGCACACCCTGGTGGGCGGCGACCAGGGAGCTGGAGCACGCGGTATCCAAAGCCATTGAGGGACCGCGGAAGTCGTAGAAGTAAGAGACCCGGTTGGCGATGATCGAACTCGTGGTGCCGGTGATCGCGTATGGGTGTGCGGTGGTCGGATCGGCCACCGCGAGGAACTGGTAGTCATTGTTCGACGCGCCGATGTACACACCAACGCATGCGCCCCGCAGGGTCGATGCCGGAATGCGAGCGTTCTCCAGCGCTTCCCAGGTGAGCTCGAGTGCCATCCGCTGCTGCGGGTCGATGTTGTCGGCTTCCATCTTCGACAGCGCGAAGAACTCGGCGTCGAAGCCCTTGATATCGGAGAGGTAGCCACCGCGGGTGGCGGCCTTGGCGACTCGCTCGGCGATGCGCGGTTCGGCGAGGAATTCCGACCAGCGCCCGTCGGGCAGATCGGTGATCGCATCGCGGCCCTCGAGCAGCGCCTGCCACATCTCGGCCGGAGTGTTCATGTCGCCGGGGAATCGGGTGGCGACGCCGACGATCGCGATGTCTTCGACATCGGCTGCGCGCGACCAGTCCTCGCCCGTTTCGTCGAACTCGATCTCCGGCTCGCCCTCGATGATCACGGTGGCGAGCGACTCGATGGTCGGGTGGCGGAAGGCCACCGTCGCGGTCAGCGTGACACCGGTGAGGTCCTCGATATCGCTGGCCATGGCGACCGCGTCCCGAGACGACAGACCCAGCTCCACCATCGGGGTGGACTCGTCTACCGCGTCAGGAGCCTGCCCGGTCGCGTTGGCCACCCAATTACGCAGCCACTCGCGCATCTCCGACACCGTCATGTCGGTGCGGGCAGGGGCCGGCGCGTCCTGGGACGAGGCCAGCGTGATCTCGGGCGTTTCGGGCGTTTCTGATTCAGACATGAGGCCTCTGAGTACTTCCTTGGGTCGTCATTCCTCGTCGTCGGGGAAGGCGTTGGCCACCTTGCCGCTGCGCAGGGTGCCGTCGAGGTAAGCCGAGCGGCAGGCGCGCCGGCCGATCTTGCCGCTGGAGGTCCGCGGGATCGCACCGGCGGGGGTCAGCAGCACATCGCGAACCGTG
Organism: Mycobacterium sp. EPa45; assembly: GCF_001021385.1. Taxonomy (NCBI): domain Bacteria; kingdom Bacillati; phylum Actinomycetota; class Actinomycetes; order Mycobacteriales; family Mycobacteriaceae; genus Mycobacterium; species Mycobacterium sp. EPa45. Next base: position 5,904,677 of record NZ_CP011773.1, read on the forward strand.
ACGCCATGGCGCACCGCGATCGCTGCGCGGATGTCATCGGAGATCGGCCCCAGCTCCATCTTGTGGGAACCCGGCGCGCGCTCGGCGACGATCACCAGCTGCTCGGAGCTGTCGTTGGCGTCACGCTTGAGCCCGGCGTGCGCGTTCTCGAACACCTCGTCGGGCAGCTGGTTGGCCGGCACTGAGAACGCAGCGACGAATCCGGTCCGGACAGCCTTGGTGGCTTCCTGAGCGGAGTACTCCAGGTCCTGCGGGTAGTGGTTGCGACCGTCGATGATCACCAGGTCCTTGACGCGGCCGGTGATGTAGAGGTCACCGTCGTAGAACGCGCCGAGGTCACCGGTGCGCACCCAGGTGGCGTCGTCGGCGGCACCTTCGGCGTGCGACGGGCTGGTCCGCGACTTGAGGATGTTCTGGAACGTCGCGACGGTCTCTTCCTTCTTGTTCCAGTAGCCGGTCCCCATGTTCTGGCCGCTGATCCAGATCTCGCCGATCTGCCCGTCGGGCAGTTCGGTGGCGGTCTCGTTGTCCACGATCACCGCCCACTCGGCGACGCCGACCTTGCCGGCCGAGGCCTGAGCCACCGCCGTGGGTGAATCGTCGGGCACCACGACGAAGTGGCCCGCGTTCAATTCGTCACGATCGACCGAGACGATCTTGGGCTCTTCCGACGATGGCGTCGTCGACACGAACAATGTCGCCTCGGCCAGGCCGTAGGACGGCTTGATGGCCCTCGGCTGGAAGCCGAACGGGCGGAACGCGTCGTTGAAGCGCTGCACGGTGGCGGCCGAGATCGGCTCACTGCCGTTGAGGATGGCCTTCACGTGCGACAGGTCCAGCGGTTCTTCGTCATCCTTGGGGACACCGCGGGCTGCGGCGTGGTCGAACGCGAAGTTCGGGGCTACCGAGATGGCACCGCCGGTGTCGCCTTCCCGCCAGGCGAGCTCGCGAATCCAGCGACCGGGGCGGCGGACGAAGGCCGCGGGTGTCATGAACGTGAAGTAGTGGCCGATCATCGCCGGCAGCAGCGCGGTGACCAGACCCATGTCGTGGAAGAACGGCAGCCAGGAGACACCGCGGTCGCCTTCCTCGCCTTCGAGGGCCTCGATCACCTGCACCACGTTGGTGGCCATGTTCAGGTGGGTGATCTGCACGCCGCTCGGGATCCGCGTGGAGCCGGACGTGTACTGCAGATAGGCGATGGTGTCCTCGTTGACCGCGTCGAACGGTTGCCAGGTCACACCGACCTCGTCGGGGATGGCGTCCACGGCGATGACGCGAGGCCGCTCTTTGGCCGGACGGCTGCGGAAAAACTTGCGCACACCCTCGGCTGAGTCGGTGGTGGTCAGGATCGCCGAGGCACCACAGTCGTCGAGCACCGCGTGCAAGCGGCCGACGTGCCCGGGCTCGGCCGGGTCGAAGAGCGGAACCGCGATTCGGCCGGAGTACATGGTGCCGAAGAAGGCGATCAGGTATTCGAGGTTCTGCGGGCACAGGATGGCTACCCGGTCACCGGGCTGGGTCACTTGTTGCAGCCGAGCTGCGACGGCCCGGTTGCGGCTGCCGAAATCTGCCCAGGTCAGCTCGCGAACGACGCCGTCACGTTCGGTGGAGAAATCCAGGAAGCGGTAGGCGATCTTGTCGCCGCGAACCTTGGCCCAGCGCTCCACGTGCTTGACCACACTGGCGCCCTCGGGGAAGGTGATCAGGCCGTTCTTGATGAACGGATTGTGGAACGGCATACCAATCTCCTGTCAGAACAACATCTGTGTCGGGCCCCGCGGCGGCCGCGCGAGATCGCGCCACCGGTCACCCTGCGTCGCCGGCCCCAAACCTCCAAGATCGTACAGATCCATCCCAGGTCCTTCTGGGACCTCGATGGCCCTGCGGGCCGCTCACGCATGCAGCTCTTATTTTCTTCTTAATGTTAGGCGTAGTCGCGGCGGCGGCCAAATCCATCAGCCGAAGGGCTTCCACGTCATCCATGTTTTGGATGTGGCGCGTTCTCGATCAGATCGCGCGCCCAATTCAGTGTCCACTGCGTCGAGGTTTGACCGTCGAGGTTCCAGAACTGCGGCGTGTTGTAAAGCGCGTGCACCGGCTGTCCGGCGCCGCCCGCCAGGACGTCGAGCGTCGTCGGCAGATTGGTGATGTTGAACGCCTCCTGGGGCGAAGCGCAGATCAGGTCTCCGACGGCGCAGATCTCATTGGTGCGGTTGTTCAGCGCACCGAAGCCGCCCGGCCGCTCGCCCGTCATGGTCAGGCCCATCGCCGACAGCACCGGAACCTCGTGCAGGGTGATCTCAGCGCCGGTGCCTGGCGGGTTGGGGCCGATGTCCTGCCCGACCCCCAGCTGGCGGCGCCCGTCGGCGATCAACGTCACACCCAGGACCAGGTCCTCGTCGACCGGACCGCGCCCATTGCCGATGTCGCTGGCAATATCGCCCCCGATCACCGCGCCCTGCGAGAAGCCGGCGATCACGTAGCTGGTCAGCGGGCAGCGATTGTTCATGTCGGTCATGGCCTTGACCGCGGCGCGGGTGCCCTCGGCGCGACTGTCGTTGTAAGACATCTGGTTGTCCTGCGACAGCGGGTTATGGAACTGCGCGGTGTACGGGACGGTGTAGATCTGGAGCCGGTCGGGGCCGAACTGGCCGGCGAGCGGCCGGGTGACGTTGCCGAGCAGGGCCAGCGGGAACTGGGTCGGGTTCAGCGGATCGTCGGTCGGCCACGATTCCCAGGTCCCGGGGATGACGACCATCTGGACGTCCGGGCAGCTGGCGTCCTGGAATTCCGGCCGCGGCTTGTGCTGGCCCGGTGAACTGGTGGGCGGGAGCGCGGTCGGCGGCACCGCCGTCGGGGGTGCTTCGGGCCGGCGGACGACGATCACGATGATCGCCACGACGAGCGCCACCGCGACGGCCATGGCGCCGGCGGCGATCAACCCGAGGATGCGGTGACGTTTGCGCTGGGCGGCGGTTCGGGAGTTTCGAGCCATTGAGAGAAAGGGGTCTTCCTGTTAGCAGAGCTGCTGGGTGGCGATCCGGATGTAGTCGGCGGTGGCCTCAGTCACCTGCGGATCGGGGGCAGTGTGCGGCGGCGATCCCGCGTCGACGACGTCACTGCGCACCATCGGAGCAATGTAGTCCCATACCGCCTGGTCGCTTTGACCGGCCGCGTGGGCCTGACAGACGTGAGAACCGATGCTCAGTGCTTCCAGCTCACTCGAGGGATGCACACCGGCGGCGGTCAGCGCGTCGAGGAACCCACGCTGCGTCGGTGTGACGTTGAACTTGGTGGACTGCAGGTCGGCGTCCGCGGGTAGCGGCGCGCCGTGACCGTGGACGGCGCCGCTGGTCTGGGCGGTTGGCGGCACGGCGGTGGTGACCAGGTCCTCACCGGAAGTGCAGGCCACCAACAGCACGGCCGCCGGGCCGAGCAGTCCGGCCATCAGCAGAGCGTGACGGACGGCGCCGGCAGCGTTGCCGTTCACCAAACCGTCCGAGCGCTGCACGTCTCCACGTTACCGGCTGGCGCTGCGTCGCCCCGAGCACCGCAAGATTGCGGAAAGTTAACATTTCAAATTTGTCTGGGCGATCCGAGCGACTTACTTGATCGCTGCCGCAACATCTCCCGACATCGCGGCCAGCTGCGCGGCCCAGTTGCCCCAGTCGTGGTTGCCGCCGGCCGGGAAGTCGAAGTGGCCGTTGCGCCCACCCACCGAGCGGTAATGCGCGTAGAAGGTGCGGTTGCTGCCCTGGGCCTGATCGCAGTAGCCGATCATGGCCGGCACGTCGCTGCACGTCAGCGTCTGGGGGCTGAACACCCACAGCCGGGTGTTGTTGTCGACCAGCAGCTGCACGTGCACCTCGGGGTCATGCCACTTCCACCGGCCCAGCTGTGCGGCACCCCACATGGCTTGGGTGTTCACGCCGCCGAACTCGTTCATACCGGCCGTGATCGCACCGTTCAGGAACGTGTTCGACGGGGTCAGGAAGCCCGACATGGACCCGGCGTAGCGGTAGCGGTCGGGGTGGAAGGTCGCTTCCATCATCGCCCCGAGACCACCCTGGGCGGCTCCAACGATCGCATGGCCACCGGGCGCCAGGCCCTTGTTCGCCGCCAGCCAGCTGGGCAGCTCGTCGGACAGGAACGTCTCCCACTGCCGAGTGCCGTCGGCCTCCCAGTTCGTGTAGAGGGTGAACGCACCGCTGGCGGGCGCCACGACCGAGATGCCCTTACCGGCCAGGGTGTTCATCGCGTTGCCCGCGGTAACCCAGTTGCTGACGCCCTCGCCGGCGTTGAACGCATCCAGCAGCACCACGGCGTGCGGACCGCCGCCCATGAAAGCCACCGGGATGTCGCGGCCCATGGCCGGCGACGGCACCATCAAATACTCGACGTCGGCGGCGTCGCCGCGCGGCGCGGTAGCACTCATGAGGCCGAGCGCCAGAACCGCGGCGCACATTCCCCGAAACAGGCCCGACAGACTCTTCATAGTCACCTCAATGTCGACTTGTCGCATTTCACAGCCCCGCCCCACCTGCACATGAGTGAATCACACTGCTTAGTCGGTTGGTCCGGATATGCCAACGGCGACGACCCGAAGGTCGCCGCCGTTGGTGTGTCGATACCTGATGATCAGGCGGTCGGCGTAGCACCCAGCACGCGCTGGATGTCCGGCTTCATCTGCTGCAGCTGCTGACCCCAGTAGTTCCACTGGTGGGTGCCGTTGGCGGGGAAGTTGAACACCCCGTTGCTGCCACCCTTGGCCAGATAGGTGTCGCGGAACGTCTTGTTCGTGCGCAGTGTGAAGCTCTCCAGGAACTTCGCGTTGAACAGGTTCCCACTGCTGGTTCCGGCGTCCAGGTCGGACGGCTTGCCGTCACCGCAGTAGATCCAGATCCGGGTGTTGTTGTCGATCAGCTGCTGGATGTTGACCAACGGGTCGTTGCGCTTCCAGGCACTGTTCGGATCCTCGGTCGGGCCCCACATGTCGTTGGCCTTGTACCCGCCGGCGTCACCCATCGACAGGTTCACCAGCATCGGCCACCAGCCCTCGGACAGGTTGAGGAAGCCGGACAACGCGCCGGCGTACGGGAACTGCTGCGGGTGGTAGATCGCCAGGGTCAGCGCGGCCGAGCCGGCCATCGACAGACCGACAGCCGCACTGCCGGTCGGCTTGACCTGCTTGTTGGTGGCCAGGTAGGCGGGCAGCTCCTGGGTCAGGAACGTCTCCCACTTGTAGGTGCTGCAACCGGCCTTGCCACACGCGGGCTTGTACCAATCGGAGTAGAAGCTGGACTGGCCACCGACGGGCATGATCACCGACAGGCCCGACTGGTAGTACCACTCGAACGCCGGCGTGTTGATGTCCCAGCCGTTGAAGTCGTCCTGAGCACGCAGACCGTCGAGCAGGTAGACCGCAGGCGAGTTCGGACCGCCACTCTGGAACTGGATCTTGATGTCGCGTCCCATGCCGGCGGACGGCACCTCGAGGTACTCGACCGGGAGGCCCGGCTTGGAGAATGCTCCCGCCGTTGCGGAGCCGCCGACGACGCCGATCAGGCCGGGCAGCACGGCAGCAGCCGCCGCGGCGACCGTGAGCCGGCGCAGCCAAACGCCGCGCAACTTCTCAACGAACTTCATGTATTTCCATCCTTTTTCGGGGGCCGCACCGCATGCGATCCACGCAGCCGTGCCCTGGTAGTCAACCACAGGTGTCGTGATCGTTCCTCTTCACAGATGTTGTCGTGACCGCCCTCTCACCGATTGATCGTGGCGATGAGGTCGGGTTTCAGTGCCGCGAGTTGAGCTCCCCAGTACGGCCACGAATGGTTGCCGGACGAGGGGAATTCGAAGGTCGCGTTCGTGCCGCCGGCGGCGGTGTAGGCCGCCTGAAAATCCTTGTTGCTCTTGATCGCCATCGACTCCAGGCTGGTGGCGCTCAGCGCTGCGCCTGGGTCTGCGCCGACGTCGAGATCGGTCTGTCCACCAGGCGCGCAGTAGATCCAGAGCCGGGTTCCGTTGTGCGCGATCGTGGCGGCCTGCACCACCGGGTCGTTGCGCTTCCACGCCGGATCCCAAGGGGGACCCCACATGTTGTCGACGTTGTAGCCACCGGCGTCGAGCATGGCCACTCGGATGGCTTGCTGCATCAGCACCGCCGAGGGATTGAGGAATCCCGACAACGAGGCTGCGTAGGTGAACTGCTGGGGGTGGTAAGCCGACAAGATCAGTGCTGCACCGCCGGACATCGACAGTCCGACGACGCCGTTACCGGTCGCGGAGACGCCCTTGTTGGCGGTCAGCCACTGCGGCAGCTCGCTGGTGAGGAATGTCTCCCACTTGTAGGTGTAGGTCTGCTTGTTGAAGCTCGACGGCGAGTACCAGTCGGTGTAGAAGCTCGACTGCCCGCCGACGGGCATCACCACCGAAACTCCCGTGTTGTAGAACCACTCGAAAGCCGGGGTGTTGATGTCCCAGCCGCTGTAGTCGTCCTGGGCACGCAGACCGTCGAGCAAGTAGACGGCTTTCGAACCCGACCCTTGGAACTCGACGCGGATGTTGCGGCCCATCGACGGCGAGTACACATCGAGGTACTCCACCGGAAGGCCTTCTCTGGAGAAAGCTTTGGCGTGCGGAACCACGCCGAGGACCATCGCAAGTGCGGTCATCAGCAGGACGGCGGTGAGGGAGGCTCTCACGGCACGAACCATCGGTTGCTCAACTCATTCATTCACGGCATGGCAGAACCACTGTCGACACTGACGTTGGTCTCGCCAAGCGCTCTCACACTTGACCTGTGTATCGCCGCAAACTGACCGCAGCGTTACCGGCTGGAGCCCGGCTGGCAACCAAAGCTACCGCGTCGACCTGGGAATCGTGAAAACCGCTGCACGGCAGGCGTGCCCTGCAGTGTGTCGTGCGTAACAACTTGCACTCAGCCCACATTGGCCACACGAGGGCCCCCAGCAGTGCGACAGAAACTGACGCGAGAGTCAGCCAACGGATACTACGGGCCGGTGGCCGGCAAGCCGGTATACGGAGTGCCCTTCAACGGCGGCTCGGGCAGATTGCAGCGCTGCAGCTCGTACTGCGGCACGCGATCGATGCGGTACCGGGTGAAATCGAGCGCGTGCAACACATTTGACACGAAGCGGCGGACGCCCAGGGGGGCGCGGATCGATTTGAGCATCGCATCGGTCTCGGGGCAACCCAGGGCCACCCCCGCCTCGGCGATCCAGCCCTCGTCGAGATAAGGCGGGACATACGGATGCTCTTTGAGCCAGGGGCCCTCGGCCACCGCCCAGTCCGGAAAGAGGTTCTTGTCGTGCCCGATCCGGCCGTCTTCCAGCCGCGCGGTGTGCGCTGCGATCGGGTTCGCGAGACCGATCTGGTCGATCACCCTGACATTCAGGCCGACGTTCATGCCGAGCATGCCGAGGTTGGTGAAAAAGACTGTGTGCGGTGCTATTTGGCGACGCCAGGTGTCCATCGAGACACCGGGGGGCGGCGGTGGCGGCGGGTAGGCGGGCACCACATCCCACACGTCGTAGTTGCCCGCCGGCAGCAGCAGCGCGCCGTCGGGGGTGTTGTTGATCGCGGTCAGCACCGCGCGCATCCGCGGGTAGTCGAGGTAGTCCGCCGCGGTCAGCGGGTGGGCATGACCGGTCGCCTGCGAATAGAACCGCCGCTCATCGACGATTCCCGAATAGGTGACCCGGGTGGCGTCGCGACCCATCCCCGGTGAGTTCGCGGCCCACAGCGACCAACCGACCAGCGCGAGCCACAATGCCACCGTCGTGCCGGCCAGCACGGTGGCACGCTCACGGGAGAACCTGACGGCGTCCGGCAGCACGACGGGAATCAGGGCAACCGGAGTCAGCAGGCAGAACACCGGCGTCAACAAGACCCGGCCATGCATGAAATCGCCGCCCTGCCGGATCCAGTACAGGGCCTGCAGTACGCCGCTGACGAGCATGAAAATCACGACGGCAGTGGGGCTTTGGATGCGACGAGCCAACCGTCGGGCGCTTCGGGATGCGTCCGGCGGGCCGGCCGCGGCTCGGCGTGCCGCCACCACCATCGCGCCAAGCGCCATCACGAGCAGGGCCGCCAGCCACAGCGCATACGGCTGGTTGAAGTTGGCCAGATAGATCAGGCCTTGGCCCCACTTGTCCCCCGAGGCATCCTTGGCCAACGCGGTCTGCGGGAAAAGCAGCCCGTAGTAACCCATTCGGAAGATCTGATAGCCGACCGGGAACAGGCCGCCGGCGACGAGGATGAGCAACCGGGTGATCCAGCCGCGGGCGGCGATGAGAATCATCACCAGCGCCAGTCCGCCGATCAGGGCGAGTTCGGGCCGGACCAGCACGCTCAAGCCGGCGACGAAGGCCAGCGCGGCGGTGAAAACGGGGCCGCTGCGGTGCAGCCGGGGCTGCTGCGACCAGACGACCATCATCCACCACAGCAGGCCGATCCAGGCGAGCACCAGGCCGTTCTCCAGCCCCGAGGTGGCGAAGTCACGCGCGGGCGGGATCGCGATGTACACCAGCGCGCCGGCCGGGAGAAACACCGCCCGGCGACCCTGCAGACCGGGCGCGAACAGCCTTGCGGTGCCGAGCATTACGAACACCACACCAGCCACCGACAAGCTCAGCGCGAGTGCCAGCGCCACGTACTCCAGCTGCACCGGGCCGGCGATCAGGGCACCGACATAGTTCAGGTAGGTCCACAGCGTGGAGGTGTTCGACTCCACCCGCTCGCCGGCATTGAACACCGGGCCGTTGCCGGCCAGCAGGTTGCGCACCGTGCGCAGCACGATCAGACCGTCGTCGGCGATCCACCGTCGTTGCCAGGCACCCCAGGTCCACAGCGCCGCGACCACACCGACACTGACCCACAAGCTGATCCGGGCCGCCCGAAGGTACGTGGGCTGCGCCGAGGCCGGCTCGGGCGTCAGCCGCTCAACTGAAGGCGATCGCTGCACCGATGGTCCCGATCCACGCCAGCAACAGCAGTTGCAGCACCCGATCCTTCAACGCGATGTCCTCGGGTTCACCGGCCAGTCCACCGTCGACGTCGACGGCGTAGCGCAGGATCGCGATGGTGATGGGAATGATCGTGACCGCGTACCACGACGCGTTCGCCCCGTCCCGCTCGAAGGCCCACAGGCTGTAGCAGACCACCATCGCGGTGGCCGCCACCGTCCAGACGAACCGGAGATAGGAGGCCGTGTAGCTCTCGAGCGACTTGCGGATCTTGGCGCCGGTGCGTTCGGCGAGTTGCAATTCGGCATAACGCTTTCCGGCCACCATGAACAGAGAACCGAATGTCATCACCAGTAGGAACCACTGTGACAGCGGAATGCCCGCCGCGGCGCCACCAGCGATGGCTCGGATCAAGTAGGCCGACGACACGATGCAGATGTCCAGCACCGCTTGATGTTTGAGCCCGAAGCAGTAGGCCAGCTGCATCCCGATGTACACAGCGATCACGATGAGGAGATTCACCGAGGCCAGTAGTGACAGCGCCAGCGCGCCGACACCAAGGACGACCGCGACGGTGTAGGCCAGCCATTCGGGGACCACGCCCGCGGCGATCGGGCGGAACCGTTTGGTCGGATGCTGGCGATCGGCCTCGACGTCACGCGAGTCGTTCACCAGATAGATGCACGACGCCGCCAGCGAGAAGGAGGCGAACGCGATCAGGATCTTGATCGCGACTTCGTCGTAGTCGTAGTTGATGTCACCGCCGAGTGCCGCGATCGGGGCGAGCAACACCAGCAGGTTCTTGACCCACTGGCGCGGGCGGATGGCCTTGATGAGCCCGGTGAACACATTGCTCGGCGGTCGGCCGACCGGCGCCGCTTCATTACTCATGGGCGCTCACTTCCGCGTCTCCTCCTGCGATGAGGCGAAACAACCGGCCGTCCTCGCGACAACGGCGCCGACCGCCGCCCCGGCCAGGACGTCAGTCGGATAGTGCACGCCGAGCACCAGCCGCGACAGGGCCATCGCGGGCACCACCACCAGTGGCAGTCGCGAGCGGGTGGCTCGGCTCAGCAGCATAGCGCCGGCGGTGGTGGACGTGGCGTGCGCAGACGGAAAGCTGAGCGCGCTGGGCGTACCGACATTGACCGCGACCGCCGGGTGACTGGGCCGGGCGCGGTGCACCACCAGTTTGATCGCGATCGCGGCCGCGTGCGCTGCGACGGCACCGACGCCGACCAGGATCCAGTCTCGTCGCCGCTTCGGCATGGCGAGCGCACCCAGCGCCGATAACGCGATCCAGCCCTGGGCATGCTCACCGAAATGCGACATCGCCCGCGCCACCTCGATCACCTGCGGGGTACCGAGCGTGGACTGCACGGCGACCAGGGCGGCGACTTCGCCGGTCGCCGGCGGCGCGACGGGTTCGGCGTCAGGCATGGGTGGAGGAGTTCTGGATGAGCACCGTTTCCCACTTCTCCTTGCTGGACAACACCGGCAGCGCGTCTCGATAAACCTTGCGCATCCGGTTGAACTTGCGGGCCAGTCGCAGCTGACGACGCGTCGAAGCACGCAGCAGTGCAAACATTTTCGCGCGATCACGCTGCCGGTAGACCACGCCGCGGCCGTCGGCGGTGGTGACTGTGACACCGTCGACCCGCGACAGCGAGAACCACCGGGCGTCCTGGGTCGCCACATTGATCTGCGGCCGCTGGTGATGCACCGGGTCGTGCGGCCGGAGCTGGTGAGCCACTCCGCGGGCGAGGCGCACCGAGATCGACAACGGATTCGTCGGGATGCTCACTTTCTTACGCCAGCGCTTGTCCGACGGAGTGGGCAGCGTGGTGGCACTGGGCAGCACGACGGCGTCCGGGTACTGCGACCGCAGCTGGCGCACCTCTGGCAACGCGGCCTCGAGGATCGAGAAGATGTGCTCGGGCCCGGCGAGGAAGTCGTCCATCGCCTTGTTCTGAATCGCGACCGTCGAATACTCAAGGCAGAGAAGGTGTTTGAGGGTCGCCTTCATGTGGCTGGCGATCAGCCCACGGACGTTGCCGTCCCAGTGTAGGGCGGCGACGACCAACCGGTTCCGCAGGTGGAAGTAGGCCTGCCAATCGATGGCGTCGTCCTTGTCGCTCCACGCCATATGCCAGATCGCCGCACCGGGCAGTGTGACGGTGGGGTAGCCGTGTTCACCGGCCCGCAGGCCGTAGTCGGCGTCGTCCCACTTGATGAACAGTGGCAGCGGCTGGCCGAGCTCCTCGGCGACCTGCCGCGGGATCATGCACATCCACCAGCCGTTGTAGTCGACGTCGATCCTGCGGTGCAGCAACTTGCTGCGGTATTCCTCTTCGTCGTTGAGCGGATACTTGGCGAAGTTGTGGTCGTACTCGGTGTTGACCGCGTTGGTCCACATGAAATTCTGCGAGTCGACCATCTCACCCATCACGTGCAGGTGCGAGGGCTCCTGCAGGTTGAGCATCTGTCCGCCGACCAGGGTGGGCGTCTTGGCGAAGCGGTTGAGCGCCAACGCCCGCAGCACCGAATCCGGCTCGATGCGGATGTCGTCGTCCATGAACAAGATCTGTTCGCAGTCGGTATTTTTCAGCGCCTCGTACATCACCCGGCTGTAACCGCCCGAGCCACCGAGGTTGGGCTGGTCGTGGATGGACAATCGGTCACCGAGCCGTTCGGCGGCCGCCGCAAAGCCGGGATGATCCTTGGCCTTGGAAGTCCCCTGGTCGGTGACGATGACCGCACTGATCACAGTGTCCACCAACGGATCCGAGGTCAGCGCCGCCAGTGCGTTGACGCAGTCCGCGGGCCGGTTGAATGTCGGTATTCCGACGGCGACACTGGCCCGGCCGGGTGCCGCCACCGGCGCGTACCAGCCTGCGCTGTGCACTGTGACCTTGCTGTTGCTGGTGATGTCGAACCAGATCCAGCCGCCGTCTTCGAACGGGCCGAGGTCGATCTCGAACTCCGCGGCCGTCGGGGTTGTCGCATCCACACTGCCGACCTCGGTGCCGCCCACGGTGATTCGGGCTCCGGTGGCCTTGGACCGGTAGACGTCGACACGGGCCGAGCCGGTGAGTTCGACGCGCAGCACCACCGACTCGAGCATCGACCAGCGCCGCCAATAGCTGGCCGGGAAGGCATTGAAGTACGTGGCGAACGACACCTCGGACTCCGCGCCGATCTCCAGCGTGGTGCGGGTGGGCGCGTGCGCCCGGCGCGCATTCGTGTCGGACTCTTCGATATAGAGCTTGCGGACGTCGAGCGGTTCGCCGGGGCGCGGGAGGATCACCCGGCTCAGGAGACTGACGGCCTTGGTTTCACCGGCCGCGATCGGACCGGACGGAATCTCGCTCATTCTGTGCTGCTTTCGGTCAGCGGAGTCCCGTCGCGCAGGTGTGGCGCCAGGATGTTGTCGTACATGTTCAGCGCGCTGGCGATCGCCATGTGCATGTCGAGGTATTGGTATGTGCCCAGCCTGCCACCGAAGAGCACCTTCTTCGCGGATGTCTCCTGACGGGCCCTGTCCCGATAGGAGGCCAGCAGCGCGCGGTCGGAGTCGGTGTTGATCGGGTAGTAGGGCTCGTCGTCATCGGCGGCGAACCGGGAGTATTCGCGCATGATGACCGTCTTGTCGGTCGGGTACTCGCGCTCGGGGTGGAAGTGGCGGAACTCGTGGATGCGGGTGTACGGCACGTCGAGGTCGTTGTAATTCATGACGGGTGTGCCCTGGAAGTCACCGGTCTCCAGCACCTCCAGCTCGAAGTCCAGGGTGCGCCAGCCCAGCCGGCCGTCGGCATAGTCGAAGTAGCGATCCAACGGCCCGGTGTACACCACCGGGGCATCAGGGCTGGCGCTGCGCAGTTCGTCGCGAACATCGAACCAATCGGTGTCCAGGCGCACCTCGATGCGGTCGTCGACCGCCATGTTCTCCAGCCACTTCGTGTAGCCCTCGACCGGCAGGCCCTCGTAGGTGTCGTTGAAGTAGCGGTTGTCGAAGGTGTAGCGCACCGGGAGGCGGCTGATGACGGCCGCCGGCAGTTCGGCGGGATCGGTCTGCCATTGCTTGGCGGTGTAGCCCTTGACGAACGCCTCGTAGAGCGGGCGCCCGATCAGTGAGATGGCCTTCTCCTCGAGGTTGGCGGCCTCGTCGGTCTTGAACTCGGCGGCCTGTTCCTGGATCAGCCGGCGGGCCTCGTCGGGCGTGAAGTACTTGCCGAAGAACTGCGCCACCAAGCCGAGCCCCATCGGGAACTGGTAGGCCTGCCCGTTGTGCATCGCGAACACCCGGTGCTGGTACCCGGTGAAGTCGGTGAACTGCCGGACGTAATCCCACACCTTCTGGTTGGAGGTGTGAAACAGGTGGGCACCGTAGCGGTGGATCTCGATGCCGGTCTGCGGCTCAGGCTCGGAGTATGCGTTGCCGCCGATGTGCGACCGGCGTTCGACGACCAGTACCCGCTTACCGAGCTGGCTGGCCACCCGCTCGGCGATGGTCAGGCCGAAGAAGCCGGAGCCGACGACGAAGAGGTCGAAGGAGCCTGGAGCGGTCCCGGAATTAGAAGAGCTCATCGGCGCCTAGGTTATCGGACCCGGGCGGTGTGACCCGCATCGCAAGCCCGGGCGCCGATGGGAAATCACGTGCGCTCGTACCGATTCAAGGTCGCAATTGGCTCACGATTCCGCATCGTCACTCTAGACACACCAGTCACACCCTTACCATCGATCACGTTGGCTTCGGTTCCGGCGCACGGCCGTTTTCGGGGCTCACGAAGTAGTCAGACACGAAACGTTGTCTAGATATTGAGGAGACTTCCGTGCCTAACCGCCGTCGACGCAAGCTCTCGACAGCCATGAGCGCAGTCGCCGCAGTGGCCGTCGCAAGTCCTATTGCCGCTATTGGTGTGGTCGAGCTGACCGCGACCCCGCAGAAGGCACCCGAACAGCGCGAGTTCGTCCGCGCTGCGGTGGTGACCGATCTGCCCAACGAGTTGATGTCCGCGCTGCAGCAGGGCCTGTCGCAGTTCGGGATCAACTTGCCGCCGCTGCCGACCGGGTTGAGCCCGGCCGGTGCCCAGCCCGCGCAGGCGGGCCCGGCGCTGACCACCCCGAGTCTGGGCGCGCCCGGACTCACCACGCCGAGCCTGACCACGCCCGGTCTCACCACCCCGAGCCTGACCACACCCGGTCTCACCACACCGAGCCTGACCACGCCCGGACTCACCACCCCGAGCCTGACCACGCCGGGTCTCACCACACCGAGCCTGACCACGCCGGGTCTCACCACGCCGAGCGTCAGCACGCCAGGGCTCACCACACCCAGCCTGACCACGCCCGGACTCACCACACCGAGCCTGACCACCCCGGGGGCCACGGTGCCGTCGGCGTCGGCGTCGCTGACCGATCCCGGGTTGACCAACCCGGCGCTGACGACCCCGCAGCTCGGGGCCGGCACGCCGTCGCTGGCCACGCCGGGCTTGACCAGCCCGTCGGCGACCGGCCTCGGGCTGCCCAACGAGGTGCCGATCAGTGCGCCCGCGGCAGGGACGTACCCGATCCTCGGGGGCGATCCCTCGCTGGCCATCCCCAGCGCGCCGGCTCAGTCCGGCGGGATCATCAGTGATCTGAGCAGCGCCGCCAACCAGCTCGGCGTCGGGCAGGCCATCGATTTGCTCAAGGGCGTGGTCATGCCGTCGATCACCCAGGCCATGCAGAGCGCCTCGTCTGCCGCCGCCGCTGCCCCCGCGGCAGCCCCAGCTCCGGCCGGTTAACGAAGACCTGCGTCGGAACGGCACCGCAGGGTGGGTCAGGCCGCTAGGTCAGTGAACCCGGAGAGGCCCCTGCGGTGCCGTTGCAGGCTTCTGATGTCACTTTCTTCACACTGGCCCGTGTCGAAACACTGGTATCAAAGGGCACATACGTAACATCGCCTTGTGTTGTCCCGCCGACCTGCGCCGACGCTCGTGTTCACTGCGATCGCGGCGACCGTCGTGATCTTGCCGTGGGCGGTCACCGGCGTGCCCGGCTCCCAGCCCTCGGATGGACCGAAGGCCGCTGACACGGTTCTCGCGCAGCAACCGCTGACCGGAGTGGGTGGCGGAGTGACGGTCCGCGAGATCAGCCAGCAGAAACCTTTCTCCATGGTCGCCCTGACGGGGACCGACCTGACGGGAACGTCAGCCCGGGTGCGCGCGAAGCGACCCGACGGTTCCTGGGGTCCGTGGTACGACGCCGACACCTTGGAGTCCAACGCCGACGACAGCCAGCGCGGCGGTCCGCGCGGCACCGACCCCGTTTTCGTCGGGACTACGACGTCGGTGCAGATCGCGGTCACCCGGCCGCCCAATGCACCGGTCACCACCGCTCCGCCGGAGACCGGACTAGATGCCGGCAAGGAACTCGGCTACGTGCCCGCCACCGCCGAACAGCCTTTTGCACAGAATATTTCGGCGGTCTTGATCACCCCACCCAAGGCGCCGGTCGATTCACAGTGGCAGCTGCCGACGGCGGCGTTGGGACCGGGTCAGCCGCCGAACATCATCAGCCGCGCCCAGTGGGGTGCCGACGAGCACATCCGTTGCGGTAACGCCGCCTACGGCAACGGGATTCGGGCCGCGGTGGTCCATCACACCGCGGGCAGCAATGATTACGCGCCCGAGGACTCGGCCGAAATCGTGCGCTCGATCTACGCCTATCACACCCGCACCCTGGGCTGGTGCGACATCGCGTACAACGCGTTGGTCGACAAGTATGGCCAGGTGTTCGAGGGCCGGGCCGGCGGTATCACCAAGGATGTATTGGGTTCGCACACAGGCGGTTTCAACACCGACGTGTGGGGCGTATCGATGATCGGGGATTTCGAGGAGGTGCCGCCCACCGAAATCCTGGTCCGAACGGTCGGCAGGCTGCTCGGTTGGCGGCTGGGCCTGGACCACGTCAACCCGACGGGCACGGTGATGCTGCGGTCGGCCGGCAGCGACTACACCTTCTTCCCCGCCGGGGCGACGCCCACACTGCCCACGATCTTCGCCCACCGTGACGTCGGCAACACGGCGTGCCCGGGCAACGCCGGCTATGCGGCACTCAACCAGATCCGCGACATCGCATCGAGATTCAACCGGCCACCGGACCTGATGGACTCGCTGCGCGGCGGCGCGATCCTGGCCAAGTGGGAAGCCATGGGCGGCAAAGACAGTCCGCTCGGGATGCCGACCACACCGGAGGCGGCGGCCGACGGCAATGCGCGGTACGTGACATTCGAACACGGCGCCATCTACTGGTCACCGACCACCGCCGCGCAGCCGCTGACCGGTGCAATCTACGAAGCCTGGGCATCGCTGGGCTACGAGCGCGGTGCCCTGGGCCTGCCGACCAGCGGTGAAATTCAGGAACCCGAATGGATCGTGCAGAACTTCCAGCACGGAACGCTCAACTTCGACCGGCAGACCCACAACGTGTTGCGGGTGGTCGATGGGCTCACCCTGGTGATGCCGCCACCCCCCGCCGACGGGCCCCCGGTGCAGCTGGAGCGGTTCAGCCGAATCACCAACCCGGTGACCTAGCTAGAGCCACCAACGTTCGAGGACTCGCGCCAGCCCGTCGTCGGAGTTCGGTGCGGTCACCTCGTTGGCGGCCGCGACCGCATCGGGGTGGGCATTGCCCATCGCGACGCCGAGGCCGGCCCAGCGCAGCATCGGGACATCGTTGGGCATGTCACCGAACGCGACCACCTCATCGGCGGCGATACCCAGGGGTCGGGCGATGTGTTCGACGCCCGTCGCCTTACTGGTCCCGGTCGGGTTGATTTCGATCAAGCCGTTATTGGTGGAGTAGGTGATATCGCCGTGAGGCCCGATGTGTTCGGCGAGCGCGGCCGCCATATCCGCACTGCGGGCACCGGCCTTACGAATCAGGAGCTTCACTGCGGGTGCGCTGAGCAGGTCCTCGATCGCAACCTCGGTGTTGTCCGGGTTGAGCCAGGCGTGCTCGTATCCCGGTGAGCTGACGAATTGCGGTGTCGCCGAGTCGTGCGCGCTGCGGCCGACCCGCTCGACGGCCAGGCCCGCATCCGGGATCACCCGAGTAGCGATGTCCGCGAGCTCGCTGAGGACCTCGATGCTCAACGTGCGCGCGGAGATGATGCGGTCCTGCTCGGGGTCGTAGATCACGGCACCGTTGGCGCACACCGCCATCGGCGCGAACCCCAGCTCTTCGACGATCGGCGGGATCCACCGCGGCGGGCGGCCGGTGGCCAACACGAACTGAACACCCGCGGCCACCGCGGCCTGCACCGCGCGGCGGGTGCGCGCGGTGACGTGCTCGTCCTCGTCCAGAAGGGTGCCGTCCACGTCGGTGGCGATCATCGCGGGCAGCATCAACGGTGTTCCGTTGCGCGGCGCGCACGTTCGGCCAACTCGGCCTCGTCGAGTTTCTTGGCCTCCTCGAGGGTGGGCGCCCCGCCCCCGAGTTCCGCCGGCACCCAGTACTCACCGTCCGGATGCGGATACGCCGTCTGCACCTCACGCAGGATCGTGCTCATCTGCTCTCTGAGCGTCGCTTCCAGTTCCGTTGCCGTGCCCACCGGCGGCAGCGGCCGACCATATCGGACGGTGAACGGAATCCCGTTGCGTCCCAATTGTTTCGGATGATCCTTGGTCCACACCCGGTGGGCTCCCCAGACAATGCAGGGGACGATGGGCACCTGTGCCTCCAGCGCCATGCGCGCGGCTCCGCTCTTGAAGTCCTTGAGTACGAACGCCCGGCTGATCGTTGCCTCGGGGTACACCCCGACGAGCTCACCCGCCTTGAGCCGGCGCACCGCCTCGGCGTACGCGTCGGCACCGGCCTGCCGGTTCACCGGGATTGTGCCGGTGTGCTTGATGAGGAAGTTGACCACCCGCACGTTTTGCATCTCCGCCTTGATCATGAATCGGATGCGACGCCTGCGCCGCCGGGTGCCGAGCGCGGCGGGCAGGAAATCGACGTAGCTGGTGTGATTGATTGCGACAACGGCGCCGCCGTGGGCGGGGATGTTGTCGAGACCCTCGAATGTGATCTTGGTCCCCGCCGCCCGGACCGCCATCGAGGCTGCGATCTCCAGGGTGCGGAAAACGGGTTCCATGCTGGCTACCCCGGCGGCCCTGGGGGGTCCGGGCGCTCGGCCCGCCTGGCGGCTTTCTCGGCGGCCTCGGCGGCGTCCATGGCGGAGGCTTCGGCCAGCGTCGGAGCACTCCCGCCCAACCGCCGCGGCACCCAGAATTCGCCGGGCGGGTAAGGGCCGTAGTCGTCCTGTACGCGTTCGAGCAGATGTTGCATGCGCGAGTGCAGCAGCGCGGTCAGCTCATTGGCCGGCAGCGTCGGCTCGATGGGCTCGCCGACCGCGATCGAGATCGGCACCTTGGGACGCCACATCTTGCGCGGGTGCCCCTTGGTCCAGATGCGCTGGGCGCCCCACACGATGTGCGGGATGATCGGCACGTCGGCTGCCAGAGCCATCCGCGCCGCCCCGGACTTGAACTCCTTGAGCTCGAAGCTGCGGCTGATCGTCGCCTCGGGATAAACACCGACCAGCTCCCCGGCCTTCAGCGCCAGGCACGCCGCGTCGAAAGAGGCGGCGCCGCTGGCCCGGTCCACCGGGATGTGGCGCAAGCTGCGCATGATCGGGCCGGTGGCCTTGGCGTCGAACACCTCGCGCTTGGCCATGAACCGCACCTTGCGGCCGTGGCCCTGCAGATAGGCAGGCAGTCCGGCGAAGGTGAAGTCGAAGTAGCTGGTGTGGTTGATCGCCACGACCGCCCCACCGGTGGCGGGCAGGTTCTCGACGCCGGTGACCGTGAACTTCAAGCCCTGCACGCGCCAGATCAGGCGGGCGAGCTGAATGACCGTTCCGTATACCGGTTCCACAGCGGTCAGCCTATCTCGCGAACTTCCGGCAGCTAAGCTCGTGGCGGGTACAGCTACCACGGAAAAGGGGATTTGTGCAGGTCACCAGCATCGGCCATGCCGGTTTTCGGATTGACACAACGGCGGGAAGCATTCTGTGCGACCCGTGGCTGACGCCTGCGTATTTCGGCTCGTGGTTCGTCTTCCCCGACAACAGCGGCCTGGACTGGGCTGCACTGGGTGACTGCGACTACCTCTACGTTTCGCACTTGCACAAGGATCACTTCGACCCCAAGTTGCTCGCCGAGCACGTCAACAAGGACGCCGTGGTCTTGTTACCGGACTTCCCGGTGCCCGACCTCAAGCGCGAACTCGAAGCGCTGGGCTTTCACTCGTTCTACGAGACGGCCGACTCCGTCAAGCACCGGATCAGTGGACCAAAGGGCGAGCTGGACGTGATGATCGTCGCGCTGCGCGCCCCGGCCGACGGGCCCATCGGCGACTCCGGGTTGATCGTTTCCGACGGCACCACGACGGTGTTCAACATGAACGACTCTCGGCCACTGGCGGTGGACGTACTGGCCGAGGCCTTCGGCCACATCGACGTGCACATGCTGCAGTACTCGGGCGCGATCTGGTATCCGATGGTCTACGACATGCCCGAGCGTGCCAAGCAGTCGTTCGGCACTCAGAAACGGCAGCGTGGAATGGACCGCTGCCGGCAGTTCATCGCCGATGTCGATGCGACCTGGGTCATCCCGTCGGCAGGCCCGCCGTGCTTCCTGGACCCCGAGCTGCGCTACCTCAACGACGACCACGGCGATCCCGCCAACATCTTCCCCGACCAGATGGTGTTCCTGGACCAGATGCGGCGGAACGGCAATGACGGCGGTCTGCTGATGATCCCCGGTTCGGTGGCCGATTTCACTGGGCGGGAATTGAATTCGCTGGAGCACCCGATCCCCACCGTCGAGGTCGAGGCGATCTTCACCACCGGCAAGGCCGACTACATCGCCTCCTACGCCGAGCGGATGGCTCCGGTGCTGGCCGCCGAGAAGGCCCGGTGGGCGCCGGCGACAGGCGAGTCACTGCTGGAACCGCTGCGCGCGAAGTTCGAGCCGATCATGCTGCAGAGCGACCAGATCTGCGACGGCATCGGCTATGCGGTGGAGCTTCGGCTCGGGCCCGAGACTATCGTGCTTGACTTCCCGAAACGCGCTGTGCGCGAGCCGATTGCCGACGAGAAGTTCCGTTATGGCTTCGAGATCGCACCGGAACTGGTGCGGACGGTGCTGCGCGACGACGAGCCCGACTGGGTCAACACCATCTTCCTGTCCACCCGGTTCCGGGCGTGGCGGGTCGGCGGCTACAACGAGTATCTGTACACCTTCTTCAAGTGCCTGACCGATGAGCGGATCGCCTACGCCGACGGCTGGTTCGCCGAGACGCACGACGACACCAGCGACGTGGAGTTGGGTGGCTATAAGATGCAACGTCGGTGCCCGCACCTGAAGGCTGACCTGTCGAAATTCGGCGTGGTGGAAGGCTCGACGTTGACGTGCAATCTGCACGGCTGGCAATGGAATCTGGAGACCGGACGATGCCTGACGACCAAGGGTCACGAGCTGCGGTGTTCCCGGCAATGAGCGCCCCGCCACAGCAGCACTACGACGACGGCCTGGTGCAACTGGATCGCCACGCATTGACGTTGCGGCGCTACCACTTTCCATCGGGCACGGCCAAAGTGATTCCTCTGCAGTCGATTCGCGGTTACAAGTCCGAGCCGCTGGGGTTCTGGATGCAGCGCTTCCGGCTCTGGGGCAGTTCGGATCTGCGACGCTGGCTGCCGCTGGACATCTACCGTCCGGTGAAGTCGACACTGGTGACGTTGGATGTGCCCGGCACCTATCCGAGTCCGGCGTTCACCCCGGTCAAACCGCGCGAGTTCCTGTCGGTTCTGGACGAACTGCTCGGGCGGTAACGCCTACACATCACGATCTTCGCCGAGATCGACGAAATGCTGCGATCGACTCGAACTTTCCCTGCCAAACGTCGGTTTGGGCGCGGGGATACGAAAGACTAGGGCTGCCAGACCAGCTGTCGCAGTTCGGATGCCGCGTCGCTGTCGGTGTCATAGACCCGCACGATGGCCTCGTCACCGGGCTGCAGATACGTCGATTCGCCAAGCTTCGTGTAGCGGGTGGCGCCGATTCCGATGAGCACCCGCTGCGGGCGCCCGCACGCCACCATCAACGCGCCAACATCTTCCAAAGGCGTATCGGGAGAACCCTTTTGGTTCGCCAGCCGCTCGACGATCCAGTCCAGCAGCACCTCGCCATAGTACGAGTAGCCCAAAAGCGGGCTGTCGACCCCGTATTCGTGGTGTACGCCGTCGGCAGTACGCAGATGGCACAACAACCGCAGTGTCGCGGTCGGCCCGTCCGGGGTGAGGTCGTGGGTGTCGAAGAACTGCTGCGCAACGCCTTTAGATGCCGGGCCCCAGTTCTTCTTGTAGCTGATCTTGGGTGCGTTCGGGCGGCGGATCGAGCAGTCGTTGAACGCTCCGAGCGCGAAGGGCCGCAGTGTGACCACGGTGTCGCCCTCCCACACCACGTCACAGGCCAACCCGACCTCGGGCTCGATCTGCAGGTTCAGCGGGCCGCCATCCTCGGCGCCTTCCGTGGGCACGATCAGCGCGTCGTGGGACAGCGGGAACTCCCCCAAAAAGCTGTCGTGACCGGGCGCGTACCAGGGGAAGATCCCCTTGGGCGCAGCACCCTCGCTGGCGACGTTGACGAAATCGACTGCTTCACCGGCTTGTTCGAGGTGGCCGGCGAAGTTGCCGGCGACGCCGAAGCCGAACCAGCTTTTGACCTCGTCGAGGTCGAGTTCGATCACGGTTGCAGGACCTCCGTCCCCACGTAAGGCACCAGGGCGGCGGGAACACGCACGCTGCCGTCAGGCTGTTGATGGTTCTCCAGGATCGCGACCAGCCACCGCGTTGTGGCAAGCGTCCCGTTGAGCGTCGCCGCAATCTGCGGCTTGCCGTTCTCGTCGCGATAGCGGGTGGCCAGCCGGCGGGCCTGGAACGTCGTGCAATTCGACGTCGAGGTCAGCTCGCGATAGGCCTGCTGGGTGGGAACCCATGCCTCGCAGTCGAATTTGCGCGCCGCCGATGAGCCGAGATCCCCGGCGGCCACATCGATCACCCGGTAGGGCACGTCGATGAGCTCGAGCATCTGCCGCTGCCAGCCCAGCAGCCGCTGGTGTTCAGCCTCGGCGTCCTCGGGGCGGCAGTAGACGAATCCCTCCACCTTGTCGAACTGGTGCACCCGGATGATGCCGCGGGTGTCCTTGCCGTAACTGCCGGCCTCACGGCGGAAGCAGGACGACCACCCGGCGTAGCGCAGCGGACCGCTCGACAGGTCCAGGATTTCGTCGGAGTGGTAGCCCGCCAGCGGCACCTCGGAGGTGCCGACCAGATACAGGTCGTCGTCCGCGAGGTGGTAGACCTCGTCGGCGTGGGCACCGAGGAATCCGGTGCCTGCCATCACCTCGGGCCGCACCAGCACCGGCGGGATCATCAGCGTGAAGCCGTTCTCGGTCGCCACCCGCACCGCCAGCTGCAGCAGGCCGAGCTGCAGCAGCGCGCCGCGACCGGTCAAGAAGTAGAACCGCGACCCGGACACCTTGGCGCCGCGCTCCATATCGATCAGCCCGAGCGATTCGCCGAGTTCGAGGTGGTCCTTCGGGTTCGCCATGTCCCGCGGCTGACCGACCACGTCGAGAACGACGAAATCGTCCTCGCCGCCGGATGGAACGCCCGGGATGATGACGTTCTGAATGCCCAGGTGAGCGGCGGTGAACGCCGCTTCGGCCGCGGCCTGCTCGGCTTCGGCCGATTTGACCTGCGCGGCAAGCTCTTTAGCGTGTTCGAGCAGCGCGGGCCGCTCGTCCGGTGAGGCCGAGCCGACCTTCTTACTGGCGGACTTCTGCTCGGCCCGCAGTGAGTCGGCCTTCGATATCGCCGCCCGACGGGCGGTGTCGGCATCCAGCAAGGCGTCGACGAGGCCCGGGTCCTCACCACGGCTGAGCTGGGACCGCCGTACCGCATCGGGGTCGTCGCGCAGCAGTTTCAGGTCGATCACGCCCGCAACCCTAGCTATTGGCGTCGGCCGCCGCGTCGGCCCCTCCGGCCGATCGCACAGCACAACCCCATAACAGTACAACTGCATCACTTGTCACAGACCTCGGCGCGCCTGCCACAATAGAGGCGATGCTGCAGTTATCCGAGCACGAGGACGTGACGCCTGAGCTGCCCGAACCGGGCGCGCCGAGGCGAACGTTCCTAGGCACTTTCCAGGCCACGTCGACCCGACGGGCGCTGTTGCTGACCGCGCTCGGCGGCCTGTTGATCGCCGGTGTCGTCACCGCTTTGCCGATCGGCTACAACAACCGGCTCGCCGGGTACGCCGGCTCGGACCCGTTGTCGGGAGCAAAGGGCACAGCAGCCTTCGCCAACGCCAAATCCGGTAGCTGCCTGACGTGGCCGGACAAGAGTCCGGACGCGGCCACCATCGTGGACTGCAAGGGCGACCACAAGTTCGAGGTCGCCGAATCGGTCGACATGCGCACCTACCCCGGGACCGAGTACGGGCCGAACGCCGCGCCGCCGAGCGCCGCGCGGATTCAGCAGATCAGCCTCGAGCAGTGCCAGCCGGCCGTCGAGCGCTACCTCGGCACCAAGTTCGACCCGAACAGCAAGTTCTCGGTAAGCATGCTGTGGTCCGGTGACAAGGCGTGGAAGCAGGACGGCGAGCGGCGCATGCTCTGCGGTCTGCAGCTGCCGGGGACCGACAACCAGCAGACTGCCTTCAAGGGTCGGGTGGCCGAGATCGACCAGTCCAAGGTCTGGCCTGCCGGCACCTGCCTCGGCATCGATCCGCCCACCAACCAGCCGAATGACATCCCGGTCGACTGCGGCGCCCCGCACGCCATGGAGGTCACCGGTGCGGTGAACCTGGCGGAGAAGTTCTCCGGCGGGCTGCCCTCGGATGCCGAGCAGGACGCCTACATCAAGGATTCCTGCACTCGGATGACCGACGCCTACCTCGCGCCGCTGCAGCTGCGGTCGACCACGCTGACCCTCATCTACAGCACGATCGCGCTGCCCAGCTGGACCGCGGGCAGTCACCAGGTGGCTTGCAGCATCGGCGCCACCCTGGGCAACGGCGGCTGGGCGACCCTGATCAATCCCGCCAAGGGGGCTCTGCTGATCAACGGCATGCCCCCCATCCCACCGCCGGATATCCCGCAGGAGCGGCTGAGCCTTCCGTCGATCCCGCTGATGCCGGACGTTCCGACGACGCAGTACTCGCCGTCGACCACCGACAGCAGTAGCAGCGGGTCGAGCCAGTCCACCCAGTCGACCCAGACCCAGCACCTGCCGCAGCAGCAGACCCAGGCGCCCACGTCGACTGCGGCACCCACCACGGCCGCCGCGGTGCCGCCGCCGACCGACGGCAACGTGGTCAACGGGGAGCCGGTGCCCGCTGGCCCGCCGGCGCCGGCGCCGGGTGCGCCGCCGATGGACGGGCCCCCGCCGGCCGCTGGTCCGCCGCCCGGGCCGGCCGACGCCCCCGTTCCGCCGCCGGCCTAGTGCCCGTCCGGATGGAGCCGGCGCGGTTCGAGGAATTGGTCGGCGACGCGCTGGATTTGATTCCGCCCGGGCTGGCCAAGGCGATCGACAACGTCGTGATCATGGTCGAGGATCACCACCCGGACGATCCAGAGCTGCTGGGCCTCTACGAGGGAATCGCCCTCACCGAGCGTGATTCGAGCTATGCCGGATCACTTCCCGATACCGTCACGATCTATCGGGCGCCGCTGCTCGACATGTGCGACACCGAAGCAGACGTAGTCGAGGAGGTCGCGATCACCGTAATCCACGAGATCGCACACCATTTCGGCATCGATGACGACCGGCTGCACGAATTAGGTTGGGGCTGAACGACGTCAGCGTTGCGGGTCACCCTGCCACGTGAAGCTGTTCACGTACTTGCCCATGTCCTGGGCGATCTGCAGGTTTGCCCCCGACGGTAGGCCGGGCCCGAAGTCCGGGCCGAACGCGTGATACGGACCGGTCGCGCCCGCGACCAACGCCAGATCGTTCTTGATCGACACCAGCAGCACCGTGCGAAGCCGGATGTAGCTGTTCGACGTGCCCTGCGGCCAGGTGTCGGCCACCTCCCCGTATCCGGGCTGATAGCCGACCATCGCATTGGGGATCTCGTAGGCGATCTTGGCGTCGGGGAATTTCTTTCTCAGCAGGTCGCGGGCGATGGTCTGCGGATCGCGTCCATTGGCCGGTTCGGAAAACAGCTGCAGCACACCGGTATCCCCGCCGGTGAATTTCGCGGTCACGCCGTTGGCCTGGGTGGAGACCTCATAGGCCGAATTCGGTGTCGGATACGACACCGAGAACGATCCGTCGGGCGCAGTGAAGCGGGGCAGACCCGTCACCGGTGTGCCCATCGGTGGAGCACCGCATTCCGGCGGGCACATGTAGCGCGGAACCTTCTTGGTGACCGACAACGACACCCCGACCAGAATCAGGGCGACGACGACGATCCCCGCCGTCCACAGCCCGATCGTGCGGCTGAATCGGGTATGCCGAATCTCCGGGGCGACGTACATGCCCGCCGGCAGTGCGTAGCCGACGAACTGCTCCGAATCGGAAGCAGCCGAAGGTGTGGTCACGACCCCTCCGCGGCGACCTGCCGCACCGGGCGCAGCTCGCGCCGCTCATGTCGCGACGCACGCGACGACGCCCTGGTCGCCACGCCACACGCCGGACAGAAGGCCATGTCGGGCACCACGTGCTGACAGTGGATGCACAGTATCGGCTCGTCTTGCTCGATCGGATCGTGAGCCTCATGAATCAGCGCCAGCTGCAACCCGATTCGCAGCAGCACCAACACCACCGCCGTCATGACGAGGTGAACCGTGAGCATCCGGAGTTGCGGCATCCCCATGATGTCGGTGACCGCTACCCCGACGTGGATGAGCACGACCACGATGGCCAGGACGAAAAGCAGGGCACGGATCCGGCTCGGGCGCTCGTGGGGGTTGGAGTTCTGGCCCTTGAACCACAAGGCGATACCGATCATGCCACCGGCCGCCGCGGCGGTGAGTGGAATCGTCACCCCGCACAGCAGAGCTTCGACGATGAGCCCCTTGATTGGCCGGCTGCGCGCCAAGAGCCCGGTGGCGAACTGCGGAGCCAGCCGGGTCAGAGTCGCGCCGGCGGCGAAGGTCAATGCCGTCAGCGCACCAACCACGAAGCCGTCCAACGATTCTCGTGAGTTTGGTCGCAGCAGGCGCACGAGAACGATGGGCACCAGCATCAGCACCATTCCGCCGGCGGGAATGATGATGCCTTCACGCACGAGGTGGTGAATGGCCATGCCTGCGGCCATCGGGACGCCGTAGGCGCGGGCGACCATCTGGCCGGTCAACAGCGTCCAGCCCACACCGAGTGCCGCGCCCAGCGTGCCGGCCAGCGCCAAAGACCATGGCGACATGTCGCGATAGACCGCCGATTCGGCGAGATACAGCACGAACAACAGCGGCAGGCCGAGCGCCGCGACCGTGATCAGCGCGGCCGGCATCTTGACGACGGCGAAGACGACGAGGCCGAGCAGGATGAGAGCCAGCCCTACCCGGAACGGCGTGCGCGAGCGCTGTGGCAAATGAGGGAACAGCGAGCTGGCGATCGCTGGCAGCAACACGCTTTCGCCGGGCGACGCGCCGAAGGTGTCGCCGCGCAACCGGGCCAACCAGCGCGGCCCCCGCCGGTGTTCGTCGGTGGCGTGGGCACCGCAGTAGCCGCAGAACGCTCCGGCCGGGACGTCGATCTGACAGACCGAACACTCCATCTTCGGGACGTCATCGATCCCGTTCTCCGGCGAACTCATCCGACCACCTTCTGAGTCACGAGAATATTCTGCGCGAGGTTCTCGACATTCGGAGTACCCAGGCCGGTCACCAGGTCGTATCCGGGCCCGGCGTTGGCCACGGCGTTGCCGCCCAGAACGACGTCCCGAAACGCGGGCAGCGGTGTGCCCTCGGCGATGGTGTACAGCACCGGGTTGATGTTGCCGATCAGTGAGCCACCCTTGTCGACCACGAACTGGTTCATCAACGCGGTCAGCCCGGCCCAGATGGGCGCCGCCAGCGACGTGCCACCACCGACGATGACCTGCTGGTTGAACACGATCTGCACACCGGTGAAGGGGTCGGCGACGGCCGCGATATCGGGGGTCAACCGCTTCCCGTCACCCTTGGGGGCGGTGAGGTTCTGCTGCCACTCGGGACGTTCGAAGAGGGCCGACACTCCCCCGCCGGTGCCCTGGGACAGCGGCGGGTCGAACCAGGACTGCTCGGCCAGCCAGTCGCCCTTGGCGTCGGTGGACACCGTCGTGCCGCCGACGTCGGTCATCTCCGGCATCGAGGCCACCGCGTCCAGCCCGACATCGTTGTCGCTCGGCGGGGCTGACCATTCGTCGCCGCCCTTGCAGTCGAGTCCGGCCAAGTCGCCGCTCGCGTCGTACGCCGTGGTGCCCGACCGGTGCGCAGCCGACAGCGCCGCGCGCACCGGCACCAGGTCGGCGGCGGTGATGAGCTTGTCGCAGCCCCAGCCGATCGAGAAGCTCCACACCGCGCCCGGATACGTGCGTTCGGTGTCTTCCATCAGTTTGGCGATCTTCTCGTAGGACCCGTCGCCCTCGACCGTGGACCGCGCGTTGACGAGCACCTTCTTGGCGTCGGGGGCGATCGCGTGGACCGCCTCGAGGTCCATCGTCGCCTCGCCGCGGCGCGCGGGTGGCATGCCGCCCACCACGTCCGGGGTGAACTTCGGCAAATTGAAGGTCGTCGCGAAGGTGTCGAGGTCGGCCTGATCGAACCCGTCGAATGCGAAGACGACGACCGTCGTGCCCTTGCCCCTATACCCCTTGTCGTGCAATGGCATCGCGTTGTAGGTGCGTAAGAGCGCGCTGGGGCTCAGCCCTTGATCCGGCACCTCGAGCGGCAGCATCCAGGTTTTGGATTCGCGGTGCGGCGTGTAGCCGAGGATCCGGCCGAGGCCGGCCACCTCCACATCGAGGGCCTGCGGAACCGATGGCTGTTGGGGCGAGGCGTAGAACACCTGGCCGCGCTTACCGCGGTAGTCGTGAACGTCCACATCGAAAGCACCGGACACCGCGTCGGGCGCGCCTTCCAGGATCGCCCAGCGGTCGCCGGGACGCCATCGCACTGAAAGGCCTTGTTGGACAGCCCATCCCATGAGAAGGTCCGGGCGAGAGTCGTCACGCAGTGCGGCAGTCAGCTGAACGTGATCGGTGCGCGCCGGGCCGAGGTCGACGGAGCTGGCAAGCAAAGACGCGTACGGGCCGCTGATCGCACCACTGTCGGCGGGCGCCGGCGAACGGTGCAGATCAACGACCAGCACGACGGCAGCGGTCAGCATCGCCGACAGCGCCACCACAGACAGCACCCGGAGGCGTTGAACCCCGATCACTGTCGGTGGCGGGCTGAGGGCGGATGCAGACCGAGCGGCTTAGTTGCCGCCGGTGATGACGTTGCCCGGCAGCGCGGTCGGCGCCGGCGGAGCCTTGACCGTGGGCGTGAACGAGTTGGGGCCACCGGGCGACACAGCCTTCTCAGTGGGCGACGGCGCGGGAGCGCTCGTCGTCGTGGTCGGCGTAGTGCTCTCCGGCGACTTTTCCTTGTCCTTACCGCACGCGGTCAGCGTGCCCATCCCGACAATCGCGAGCCCGCCAGCGAAAAGCGCAATCTGCCGAGTCAAACGACCTGACATCATGATCAGTCCTTACTTCGTATGCCGGGGTTAATCCCTGAGTTGCTGGCTGGCCCGGCAGTTCACCAGCCCACCCCCGAAGGGCCGAGGACACTCAAGATATCTCACCACACCAGCTATTGCATAGCTAATTTCGCGACGGGCGAAAATGAGCTTGCTGGCATCAGCGTGGCAACGGCGCGCCGTCGGGCCGCAGTGCTATGAACGAACCATGGAACCGAGCTGCCGAGAATGCACTGCTGGCCTGGCACATTGCCACGGTACCCTGATCGTCCACGCCCTGCATCGCGGCGAGTGCACGGAGCCGGAATGCGATGGTCCCGAGCTGGCACTCCACACCTTGATCATCGATTGCGAAGCGGTCGGGTGTGACTGCTCTCAGCAAACGATGCACTCGTTGGCTGTGTGAGGTCGCCTCACCCCATCGGGTCGACGGATTCCAGTGCGTCCTGGACCGGATGCGCATCAGGTTCGGGGTAGAACGGCGGGCTGAGCGATCCCCACTGCACACAGCTCCACCGGCCGTCGGTGATCGGCGACAGGATCACCGACTCGGTGTTGGCCAGATGGTGGTCGAGGACGAAACTGCTCTCCACCCCCGCGAGGGTGGCCGCGATCAACCGGATCGCGGCGCCGTGGCTGACCACCACGATGTCATCGGTCCAGGCATGGTTGTCCAGGTAGCGCAGCCGCAGATCGGTGATCGTCGGTAGATAGCGCTCCAGCACGTCGTCGGCACTTTCACCGCCGGGCATGGGGACGTTCAATTCGCCCTGGTGCCAACGCTGGTAGATCGCATTGAACTCCGCGATCGCCTCGTCGTCGTTGCGGTCTTCCAGTTCGCCGGCCTGCACCTCGTGGATGCCCGGGAACTCCTCTGCCGACAACCGCAGTTGGGCGGCGATCTCTTCGGCGGTCTGGGCGGCACGCCGGGCGACCGAGTGCACCAGCAGCCCCGGTCGGCGACTGCGGGACAGCGCGAAGTCGCGCGCCTGCTGCCGGCCGAGGTCCGTCAGGTCCGCTCCGGGCGGACGGGTGTCGAGGCGCCGCTCGACGTTGCCGTGCGACTGCCCGTGACGCAGCAGGATCAGCCGTCCGCTCATGCCGGGCCGCCTTTGAGTCGCATCAGCCAGCGGTCGGCCTCATCGGGTTGCGGCGGCGTCGCACCGGTCGCCGATTCCGTCGGCCACGAACCCAGATACCGCACATCGGTGCAGCGGCGATGCAAGGCCTTGAGCGCCTCGGCCACCGCGGAGTCGTCGATGTGGCCGACGCAGTCCAGGAAGAACACGTACGTGCCCAATTCGATTCGGGTGGGCCGGGATTCGATGCGAGTCAGGTCGATGTCACGGATGCTGAACTCGGTCATCGCCGACACCAGCGCACCGGGGGTGTTGGCGAGTCGCAGCACCACTGAGGTGCGGTCGGCGCCAGTACGCGCCGGCGGCGGCCCGGGCCGGCCGACCAGGACGAACCGGGTCCTGGCGTTGGGCTCGTCGACCACGCCGTCAGCGAGGGTGGCCAGTCCGTACCGCTGCGCGGCCAGGGCCGTGCTGACACCGGCATCGGCGCGACCGGCGGCAACCTCCTGAGCGGCAGCGGCATTCGAGTTGGCCGGGACCAGTCCTGCGTCGGGCAGGTGCTCGGCCAGCCACCGGCGCACCTGCGCCGCGGCGATGGGAAACGCGGCGACGGTCCGTACCGCGGCGCCGTCGTTGTCGTCGCGCACGACGATGCTGAACGCGACATCGAGCGTCAGCTCGGCGTAGATCTGGAGCGGTTCGCCGCTGGCCAGGCTGTCCAGGGTCGGCAACACGCTTCCCTCGATGGAGTTCTCGATCGGGACACATGCGAAATCGGCCGTGCCGTCCCGAACGGCCGCCAACGCCGCCGGAGTGCTGTCCATCGGCTCGGGCTGCGTACCGCCGTCACCCGGAATCACTCCGGCAGCGCACATCTTGAGCAGTGCCGCTTCGGTGAACGTCCCCTCTGGACCGAGGTAGGCGATGCGGGCCACGGTTCAACCCTATCGGGTCCGTGCCACGGGAAAGCCTTGCGCGACCACCGCTGTGTAGTTAACTTAGGCTTACCTCACTAACCCGGAAGGTGCGCGATGACATCAGCGACGCTCGAAACGCCGACCACCGCCGAACGCGTCCGCAGTGCCTGTGCGCGCGCGACCGGAGCGATGCTGGTCGCCGACGGCGTCGCCCCTGCCACCACGCCCTGCACCACCTGCTGCCAGGCGGATCCTTCGCGGTCAGCCTCGCCAACGAATCGGCCCTGGCAGTCCGCGCTCGGGAAGCACGCACCGACGGCATCGCCGGAGTGCTCGAGCTCGCCGACTACGCCCCGCTGCCGCTGCGGGAACCCGTGCGGTCGCTGGTCTGGATCCGCGGCCGGGTCCAGTGCGTGCCCGACCATGCGGTGCGGTCGATGATCGACATGATCGCGACCGACCACCCGAACCCTGCCCTGCTGGACATCGGGTCCGGGCAGGCGCTTTTCCTGCTCGAGGTGGAGTCGGTCGTCGTGGCCGACGCCGCGGGCGCGGAGACCGTCGTCCTGCACGAATTGCTGACCGCACAACCGGACCCGTTCTGCGAGTTCGAGTCGGCGTGGCTGCGCCATCTGGACAACGACCATCCGGAGGTCCTCGCGCGGCTGGCCGGCAAGCTGCCCGCTTCGCTGCGGCGCGGCCGGGTGCGTCCGCTCGGCCTGGACCGCTACGGGGTACGGCTGCGCGTCGAGGGCACCGACGGCGATCACGACGTGCGCCTGCCGTTCACCGCTCCGGTGCACGACGTCCCAGCCCTCGGCCGGGCGATCCGGCTGCTGATGGGCTGCCCGTTCGTCAACGGGCTGGGCGCACGGCGCACGTAGGGGCCGTTACCGTGTCGGGGTGACCGCGTCCCGCGACGATTTCCTCGCCACCGACCGCCGCGGACTGCGCATCGAAATCGGCGTGATGCTCGCGGTCACCTTCGGTGTCAGCGCCGTGACCGCCGTCCTGCAGCTCATCGACGGGGTGCTCTCCGGACTGGCCGGCCGTCGAGTTCGGTTGAACCCCAACCTGTCTCGCTACGACCTGGTCAACCTCGGCCTGAACCTCGCCTCGGTGGCCCAGCTGGTGGCCTGGGGCGCCCTCGGCCTGTATCTGTTGTGGCGCAGCGGAACCAGCCCCACCCGACTCGGGCTCGGCCGGATACGGTGGCGCGCCGACGTGCTGGGCGGTCTGGGGTTGGCTGCTCTGATCGGGATTCCCGGCCTGCTGCTGTATCTGGCGGCACGCTGGCTGGGCATGAACGCCGACGTCGAACCCTCGGCGCTGCATGACAGTTGGTGGCGCATCCCGGTGCTGATCTTCTCCGCATTCGCCAACGGCTTCGCCGAGGAAGTAGTGGTCGTGGGTTACCTGATCACCCGGTTGAAGCAGCTGGGGCTGACGCAGAATCGGGCGATCCTGGCGTCCAGCCTGCTGCGTGGGCTGTACCACCTCTATCAGGGCTTCGGAGCGGGGCTGGGCAACCTCGCGATGGGCCTGGTGTTCGGGTACGCCTGGTGCCGAACCGGACGGTTGTGGCCGCTGGTGATCGCCCACGGCGTCATCGACACCGTTGCATTCGTGGGTTACGTCGCACTCGCCGGTCATCTTGGCTGGCTCACGTGAGCCGGGCACGTAAATTGACCTGGTGAGCGACGACTGGCAGCGGCGACCCGCGCCGGATCCGCCGACCGAGCGGATACCGCGTTCCGCGCCGCCCCGGCGTGAGCCGTCACAGGTGATTCGTCGCGACCCCACCCACCGGCCGCCACCACCACCCCCATCACCGCCTGCTCCGCCCCGTCAGCCCCCGCCGCGCCAGGCTCCGCCACCGCCGCCACCACCGCGGCGGCCACCCCCACCACCACCCGCGGTCCGACCATCCGTTCCGCCGCCGCCCGTCGCCGCCGCGCCTAAACGCAAAAGGCGTTGGGGCCGAAGGTTTTTCGTCACGCTGGTCATCGTTGTCCTGCTGGTGGCGGGCGGGCTGGTCGGGGGCGCCATCTGGATCGACACCTCGCTGCACCGAACCGCGGTCTTCGACTACTCCGGCCGTCCGGCGGCAGGCACGGGCACCACCTGGCTGCTCGTCGGGTCCGACAGCAGGGCCGGACTGACCCCCGAGCAGCAGGCCGAGCTGACCACCGGCGGCGACCTCGGCAACGGCCGGACCGACACCATCCTGGTGGTCCACATCCCGGGCTTGGGTTCCGGAGCCCCGACCACGATGGTCTCGCTGCCGCGCGATTCTTACGTGAACATCCCGGGCCACGGCAAGGACAAGATCAACGCCGCCTTCGCCGAGGGTGGCGCGCCACTGCTGGCTCAGACCGTCGAGAACGCGACCGGTCTGCACCTCGACCACTACGCCGAAGTGGGTTTCGACGGCTTCGCGGTGGTGGTCGATGCCCTCGGTGGTGTCGACGTGTGCCCGGCCGATCCGATTGACGACCCACTGGCCGGCATCAACATTGCCGCGGGCTGCCAGACCCTCGACGGGCGCACCGCACTGGGCTACGTGCGCACCCGCGCGACGCCGCGCGCTGACCTCGACCGCATGATCCATCAGCGAGAGTTCATGGCCGCGGTCATGCACCGGGCGAGCAGTCCGCTGGTGTGGGTCAACCCGTGGCGGTGGTACGCGGTGCCACGCGCTGCGGTCGGATCACTGACCGTCGACACCGATGACCACGTCTGGGACCTGGCTCGGCTGGGCTGGGCGCTGCACGGCTCGACCACCGCGATCACGGTGCCGATCGGGGAGTTCACCGGCAGCGACTCCGGTTCGGTGGTGGTGTGGGATTCCGACGCCGCGGACCAACTGTTCCAGGCACTTCGCACCGACTCCGCCATTCCGCAGTCGGTGCTCGACGCGCAGCCCTAATCGCCAGGTACGGCGAGCGGGTTCTCCAGCCAGGTCTTGGTGCGTCCCGGATGGTTGGTGGCGATCCAGCCGACCCCGAGGTCGCGGCAGTATCCGACGTCCTCGTAGTGGTCGACGGTCCAGCAGTACATCGCTCGGCCCTGAGCGGCGGCCCGGTCGACGAGTTCGGGATGCTCACGCAGTGTGGCGATCGACGGGCCGACAGCCGTGGCCCCGACGGTCGTGGCGGCGCCGCCGCCCAGATATCGCGACGTGTCTCCGAGCAGCACCGTCGGCAGGAGCGGCGCGGCACGCCGGATCCGCCAGACCGCCGCGGCCGAGAATGACATCACCACCGCACGGGACAGATCAGCCGAGGCCGGCGCGGCGATGCCGTAGCGGTGCAGCAGGGCCAGCACCTTGCTCTCCACCAAACCCCCGTACCGGACCGGGTGCTTCGTCTCGATGAACAATTTCACCGGCCGGTTCCAGTCCAGAACCAGGCGGACCAGGTCGTCCAGGGTGAGCAGCCCGGTGCCCTCGGGCGGGTTCTCGGTGCGGGCGCTGCTGTGCCATGCGCCCCAATCGAGCCGTTTGAGTTCGGCCAGCGTCATCTCGCTGACCAAACCGGTGCCGGTCGACGTGCGGTCCACCCGCCGGTCGTGCACGCACACGAGGTGACCGTCGCGCGTCAGGCGGACGTCACACTCGACCCCGTCGGCGCCTTCCCGCAGTGCGAGGTCGTAGGCGGCCAGGGTGTGCTCGGGGCGGTCGGCCGAAGCGCCGCGGTGGGCGACCACGAAGGGGTGCCCGCCGTGCGGTTCGCCGGCCGAGTCCATGTGCCTATGCTGCCGGTTCCCGCTGGTCTGGCTCAACCGCTGGCGGCGTTTCGGATTCGGCGGGCCGGGGTTGATCCGGCTTGGGTTCGTCTTGCCCGACGATCACCCACCGGTGCAGCGGTCGTTCCACCGGCTTGCGCACGAAAGCATTGAAGACCTGCCACAACAACACCAGCACCGCCGCGCCCAACAGGTAGGCGATGATCACGGCCACGGTGTTGTCGGCGACGCCTTGAGGCTTGGTGGTGAAGCTGGTGGCGATCGCGAAGATCGAGACCGCGGTCGACAGCACCCAGGCGATCCACCAGGCGGCGATCGGTCCGCGCAGGCGGTGCTGCGACTGCTCGGCATGGGCGAGTTCGACGACATACACCGGCGCCCAGACCAGGTTGACGACGGGCACGAGGCAGCCGGCCCACAGCGCCCAGGCCGGCCGCGGGTCGTCCTGCCCCAGGTGCGCATAGACCGCCGCTCGGCGCGTGATCAGCCACCAGGTCACGACGGTGGCAGTCAAGATCACCGACACGATGGCGGCCAGACTGGCCAACACGCCGAGCCAGAGCGCCGCGCCGGCAACCAGCGGCGGCAGCAGAGTGGTCCGATTGATCAGCAGCAACACGTAACGAACGATGTGGATCGCCGCGGCGACGCCGAAAATCGCGATCGCCGACAACAGCGCGGCCCGGACGGTGACGAGCGCCGGGCCCTCTTTCGCCCGTGCCTCGTCTTCCGGCGACACGGGCGGGAGGTGGTCGCCGAGGCCCCAACGCGGGATATAGGCATAGCGGGGTGTCGGGCCGAGATGACGACGCGGACGGCGCGGCGGCGGCGGCGGGCCCGGCCGGACCGCGATCCACCGGAATCCAGACGGCAACCGCGTAGCGGCTCCCTGCTGCGCAGGCGGACGAGTAGGTGGGTGCGTGGTGGCGCCGGGACTCCAGCGTGAGTCCGGCGGACCGGTCGGTGCCATCAGTGCGCCATTGCAACGGGGGCACCAGGCGCGCTGCCGGTCGCGCACGTTCCACCGTGTCCCGCATTGGGAGCACACCTGAATCACGCGGACCAGCCTAGCGAGCGCACGCGCCACTGGGTGCGATGCGCGAGACCTCTGCCGGGGCGGATTGTGGCACGCAGTGCATCTTCGATGATCCGGGACGTGCAGCAATGACTCGGCTATCCACAGTTTCCACAGGTTTATCCACAGGGTTCTTCGCGGTTGAGAGCCAGTGAGCGCACCATCTCCCCATGAAGACGGGGGGTATCTGTGGATAACCGCGCACCCGCGCAGCGCGCTGATCAACAAGTTGGTGACGGGCGAGCGAAATCGGTCGCCTCGCTAACCGTCCGAACCACCGGGGCGACGCGCCGAGCGACACGCCGACACCGGCGGACCCACTGTGATCTTCAATACCCTCGAACGCGGATCGCCAAACCAAGATTTTTTCGCGGGCTGGTCAAGGGGCGGCCCGATTTTTCTACTGCCACTCGAGGGGTTATGATCGCGCTCACAGTTAGCCTGTGACGATTTTCACTGGGGGCGGTAGTTGAACATGCTGGTCAGGACGGTGTGATGGCATCTCACCCATACCGGGCGCGGTCCGCGTCGCAGCCGTCGCAGTGGTACACCTCGTCCGCGACCTGTAACCGGTCGTACATGCTGGCCGCCCTGCGTGCCGGCGTCATCGCTTTGGTGTTGCTGGGCATTCTCGCCCTGATCGTTCTGTTCTGACGCCCGTCGAAAGCCTTTCCGGCGCGCTCGCTCTCCGGAGGCGACTTCCCTCTCGTTAGCACTCGTGTCCTCTTGCGTGCCACGTACCAGGTGCCTCATCCTGATCGAACCGACCCACTGTCGAGTCGCACTGGCATATCGAGTGTCGCGGAGGCGAGATGGAAACTGGTTCCGGGCGTGCGGTCGAGATCGCTCCCTTTCATTCTCGTGGTGCCCTCAAGGGGTTTGTGGTGTCCGGCCGGTGGCCGAATTCGACCAAAGAATGGGCCCAGCTTCTGATGGTCGCGGTGCGTGTCGCATCACTTCCCGGATTGCTCTCCACGACAACGATTTTTGGTGTTCGAGAGGAATTGCCTGACAAGCCGCAGCCGGGCACGGTCGGCCTCGTGCTTGCCGAAGGCACCGTCGTCGGTGAATCAGCCGTTCCGCCAGGGCATTTCGCCGAACGGCAACCACCGGCCCTGCTGATGCTGCACCCGCCGTCGGAGACCACGCCGTCATTGCCCGAATGTTCCGGTGCGGCATCGGGTTGCGTTCTGCTGCCCGGCATCCCGCATCTGGGACTGGAACACCGCGCCGCATGGGTCGAGGCGGAATCAGACGGCACGATCACCGGCATGGTCAGCCGGGTCGGCGTCGACCCGATCAGCCATCCCGACACCGCGATCCTGGCGATGTTGCTGGCCGCCTAGCGATTGTGAGGGCGGCCGAACTTTCCCACGCGGTGCGCCAAATTTATTGCTGCGGTTAGTCTTTCGCTGATCCCGAGTTGCGGGGTTCGCACTGATGCACGTAGAGTTGGCCTCAGCGAAGGGGAGTAGCCCCCAATCGGACAATCGACATACTGGCCCTGGCACGTTGCGGGGCCCGGTTGTCCGGCCGGTAGTAATACCGGTGGGCGAGACCTTCGGCCGTAGACCGTTAGTGGTTGCCGGCCGGAGGCATCTGTACCGCCCCTGACGACAGCCACCCGATCGAGGAGTTCCGGGTGCTCGCCGCGCTGATCCTGAGTTTCGCCGTCATCTTCGTCGCCGAGTTGGGCGATAAGTCACAGCTGATGGCGATGACGTTCGCTCTCCGCCATCGCTGGTGGGTCGTCTTGAGCGGCATCACCGTCGCCACCACCGCGGTGCACCTCATCTCGGTCGCCGTCGGCCACTACCTCGGCGCGGCGCTGCCGACGCACCTGTTGGGCATCCTCGCCGGCGTCGCCTTCGTCTTGTTCGGCCTGTGGACCCTGCGTGGCGACTCATTGTCCGACGACGAGGCCAGCAAGGCCCAGCGCAACAGCGCACCGGCCTTCTTCGCCGTGACCTCGGCATTTCTCCTGGCTGAGCTGGGCGACAAAACGATGCTCGCGACGATCACCCTGGCCGCCGACCATGACTGGGTCGGCGTCTGGATCGGGTCGACCATCGGCATGGTGGCCGCCGATGCACTGGCCATCATGGTGGGCGCACTGGCTGGCAAGCATCTCCCGGAACGGTTCATCCAGGTGGCCGCCGCGGCACTGTTCCTCGTGTTCGGGCTATCGATGCTGATCGAAGGCGCCTTCCCAGCCGCGTCCAGCGTTGTCGTCGGCGCAGTCTCGCTCGCGACGGTGGTGCTGGGCGCAGCCATCCTGCGGATGCTGCCGGCCCGCCTGCGACCCGCCGCCCTGCGTCCCGCTCCCGAGGGCGCCGAACTGCCCGGCGAATCTGCCGAGGCTGCGTCGTCGGTGGTCGGCGGCGAGCGCGGCCGAGGATCGGCGCCGCAATCATCCGGTGACCCGACATAACCGCACTTACAGCAAAGTGGTTTTCGGCGATCGCCAACGACAGCCTCGGTTGCTCAGGGTACTCTCAGGTTCTTGGTCGAGCGATTATCGATCACGCTCTGCGCCAAGATGCGCCCTACCATGCGTTTCTTTGCCTCGCCGCGCGTCCTCAGTAGGTGCCCACCTCGGGAATTGTCCACACCATTGTTTGCCAGATCGCCGAAAAAGCACGCACGCGTCAATTATCTAGTAGTTTGCACTTGGTTGTCGGGGGATGTGTCGCTACGATGATCAGCAAATAAGCCAACGCAAACGACCGCTCTTCCGCATGTGGAGGTCAATAAGATGAGCACGACGTTCTCGGCGCGACTGAATCGCCTGTTCGACACGGTGTATCCGCCCGGCCGGGGTCCTCATACCTCCGCGGAAGTGATCGCCGCGCTGAAGTCGGAGGGCATCACCATGTCGGCTCCGTACCTGTCTCAGCTGCGTTCAGGCAACCGGACGAATCCGTCAGCCACCACCATGACGGCGCTTGCCAACTTCTTCCGGATCAAGCCGGCCTACTTCACCGACGACGAGTACTACGAGAAGCTCGACAAGGAACTCACCTGGCTGGCCAACATGCGCGACGAGGGTGTGCGCCGCATTGCCGCGCGCACTGTCGGGCTGTCGCCGGAAGCCCAGCAGGACATCGTCACCAAGGTCGATGAGCTGCGTCGTCGGGAACACCTGGACGATTAGCCCGCCGACTCCGGCACGGGGCCTTCGGCAACGTTAGATCTCTTTCACAGTGCAACGGTTGGCTTGCGCTGGTCCAGCGCGCGGTACTGGCGCGC
The DNA here is from genome assembly GCF_001021385.1 of Mycobacterium sp. EPa45. Taxonomy (NCBI): domain Bacteria; kingdom Bacillati; phylum Actinomycetota; class Actinomycetes; order Mycobacteriales; family Mycobacteriaceae; genus Mycobacterium; species Mycobacterium sp. EPa45. Next base: position 5,943,517 of record NZ_CP011773.1, read on the forward strand.
GATTTCGAGGATCCATTCCCGGTCCGAATAGGTTTCCGGCTGCCCGAGCCAGGTCATGCCGGGAAACTGTCCCTGCCCGGCGGGCCGCGCCACGCGCGGTGTGCTCCGCCCGGCATGGATCCACTTCGCGATCGCCCTCGCCTGGTCGGCAGGGCTGACCCCGACGCACTCGACGTCGGACAACACGTGCACGCCGGTACCGTCCGACGCGCCGGCTCGGAGGTGCTCGGCCATCGTGGCCTCCATGTACAAGGCGTCTGAGATCAGCGACAGCCGCTCGGCGACTCGGAAAACCAGCGGACCGCGCGGCCGTTCGCCGATCCCGACTTCGGGCTGACGTCGCTCGAGCTCGGTCAGCAGCGGCTCGATGAGGCGCAGTTCGCGCCGGCCACCGAACCAGTCCTCGATCGCGGGCAACAACGATCCCGCCGCGACGATCGCCATCGCTGCACCCAGGAGCGTCGCCGCGGTTCCCACACCCACCAGATGCGACGTGCCGGCGGCGCGAATCAGGAAGAACGCAGTGGCTGCGACCAATAAAGCAATGCCGAGGGTGAACACGAACAGCGCGCGGCCGCGGCGCGTCCGGTTTGAATGTCGCATGCCCGCCCACAACACCAATGTGAAGGCCAGCATCACGTACAGCAGCGGCAGCAACCACGGCAGCGACGTGTTGGCCGATCCCAGGTTGCGCCGCAGATACTCCTCTGGCGACATCTCCGGCTGCTGTCCGGACAGGAAGAACAGCACCAGGCTGCCGACGCCGATCACCGCGGCCACGGCGTACTGCACCGCTGCGATCCGGCGGATGACGGCGGGGCTACGGGTCGACGCGACGCTGGTGATCATCACGCAGCTACCGGCCGCGCAGCCGATCAGAGCCAGCTGACTCAGTCCGATCGAGATGTTGGACCAGTGCAGTGCGCTGTCGATCAACAGCGTCAGCGGCGGCCAGTTCAGCGCGGCGACCGCGGCCAGGCTGCCCAGTGCGAGGATCATCGCCGAGCTGACCACCGACTGCTTGTTGACCAGCGCCCACCCGATGCGCAGCCCGGTGGCCATACCCAGCAGACCGGCGATCACCCAGACGATCAACCAAACGCCTCTCCGAGGCGGACTTGCACAATCGACGACCGATCCGACGGCGAGCGACCCAGCCGGTACAGCAGCAGTGCGGCGAAGTCCTCCGCCTCCTGCTCGATGTCCTCTCCCCCGGGCCCCATACATCCGGTGCGCTGGTTGAGCATGTAACCGATGAGGTCGTCGCTGGCCAGCTCTGCGAGATCACGCGCGGCCTCGGTAACCGGAATGCCGTAGTGGCCGAGGACCAAATGGCCGAGCTCGTGAGCCAGCGTGCGGTCCCAGGTGGGCAGGCCGTTCTGGATCAGGAAGACGTCATGGTCTTCGTATTGGCGCCACTGGCCGCACACACCGGGGGGCAGGTCAGCCATCGTGACCTCGATCGGACGGTCTCGGTCCGCGCTGACCGCCGCCACCAACCGAATCAGGGAGATCTCCCCCTGTCGGGGCGCAAGATCAAGAACGTCGTTGACCGCAGTGGTGACCCGGCGGCTGGCCGACACCTTGTCCCCCTTCCCCGACGGTGGGTGGCGATGCGAACTGCGCTATTGCATGAACCGCGTCGTCCCGGCGGTCCGTACGAGCTGGCCGGCCTTGGCTTGGCGGTACCCGAGAAAGCCACCGAGACCGGTCAGGGCGAGCAGTCCGGCGAAACCGGGTAGAGCAACCGCCGCGACCTCACCGATCTTGGCATCCTGAAGGTATTTCGGATAGCCAACCCTAGACGACGGCGGGACTTCTGTACCGGCTCCGGCGGACGTGGCCGGCGGACGTTCGCGCGTCGGCTGGGATTCCCGGCCGGGTCCGCTTCGAGGCCCCGGCTCCACACCCGGACCGGGCGGGCGTACAGGCGCCTCGAACACCGGCGGCAGTCCGATCAGTGGCGGCATCGTGATGGGCGGCGGCTCGGTACCTGCGGGTCCGACCGCCCCGCTCGACGCATCGATCACCGGTGGCTCTCCCGGCTCCCCCGGCTCGCCGGGCGGCGGAACCGTCCGCGGCGCGGCGTCGATGAGCCCGCCACTGCCGCCGCCGCCACCGCCTGCCGCCTCCGGTGGCCCAGCGATGCGGGCGCTCGGCGGCGCGGCCACGCCGATACCGTCACCGATTGCGGCTTGCGGCCACTGCAACGGCGGTAGTGGGGGTAAGGGGGGAAACGGCGGCAGCACGATCGGGGGGAATTGCGGCAACGGCAGGCACGGCCACGCCGGCGGCTGCCAGCCTTGATCAGCGGGATTCTCGGGATGCCATGCGGCGGAGGGGATTTGGTCGGCCGGTTGGAAAGATCGGCGAGGGCCACTCGCCACACCAGCGTCCGGGCGGACCGAACCCGTGGTGGCGTCATCGGTACGCGGCTTGTGCGGTCCGTTGTGGCGCCGGCTGCCCTCATGCCTATTACCCGGTGGGGCGTTGCTGTCCGAGTCGCCGTGCGCCCCTTGGCCGCCGTCACTGCTACCAATCGTGCCGGGAGCGGCACCGGCGGGCGCGGCCACGAGCATGGCCGCACCGCTGCATAGCAAACCGCACGCGATCACCCAGCTAATCGCTGCGGCACTCATCGGCGAGCGGTTCACGACGTTCCTCGGGTTAGCGGCGCAGGTCGCCGCCGCATCGGACAGTTCGGGATCATTGTGGCATATCCGCAGGTCGTGGTAGGCCTCGTTGAGCCGGGCGATAGGGTTGACTGACCCGGTCGCGAGCGCGTCTCGCCGATCGCCGACGACCTACTCGGGAGGCATCAGGTATGGGCCTGTTCACCAAGCGCAAAAGCCGTGCGACCCGCCGCGCGGAGGCTCGGGCGATCAAAGCCCGCGCCAAACTCGAGGCCAAGCTGTCGGCCCGGAACGAGGTCAAGCGCATCAAGGCCGCCGAGCGGTCCGAGAACAAGGTGCTCAAGGCGCAGCTGAAGGCCGCCCGCGAAGCCGACCGGGCCGCGGTCAAGGTCGCCGAGGCGCAACTGAAGGCGGTCCGCGAGGGCAAACTCCTGTCACCCACCCGGGTGCGACGGGCGTTGACCGTGTCCCGGTTGCTGGCGCCCGTCGTGGTCCCGGTGGCCTACCGGGCTGCGATCGCGGCGCGCGGCATCATCGACGAACGCCGGGCCGACCGTCTCGGCGTGCCGCTGAGCCAGCTCGGGCAGTTCTCCGGCCAGGGCGGCCAGCTGTCGGCGCGGATTGCCGGCGCGGAGAACTCGCTGCGGCTGGTGGCCGAGAAGAAGACCAAAGACGCCGAGACCAAACAGTTCGTTGCCGCGATGACCGAACGGCTGAACGCCCTCTCGGCGGCCATCCCTGCCGCAGAGAACATGCCGGGGCAACGCCGGCGCGATGCACACGCCGCGATCGCCGAACAGCTCGACGGAATCGACGCCGATCTGATGGCGCGCCTCGGCGTGCTCTGATGGGCCGCGATCGGGTGCTGACCCGTGCGCTGGCCCTGGCCGCGTTGCTCACCCTCGGATCGTGGACTGTCGCGGCGACCGCGGGCGCGCACGTCCATGTCAGCGCCGAGCACGCCGTGCGCGGCGACTACGCGCTGATTACCTTTCAGGTGCCCAACGAGTCCGAAAAAGGCGTTCCCACAACCACAGTCACGATCACGCTGCCCAATGTCGCGTCGGCGAGCACCGACGTGATGCCCGGCTGGACCGCCGCCCTCGACCGCGATCCGGCCAGCGGCGCCTACCGATCCGTCACGTTCACCGCGACCGCCAATGCCGGCATCGGCGCCGCCGAGTTCGAGTTGTTTCCGCTGTCGATCAAGTTGCCCGACGCCGATTCGGTGTCGTTTCCGGTGACGCAGACGTACGCCGACGGCACCAAAGTCAACTGGGACCAACCGCCGCTGCCAGGCGGTGGCGAGCCCGAATACCCTGCCCCGGTCTTGCCGCTGACGGCCGGACCGCACGAGCCCGAGGAACACCACGGGACCCCGCCGGGGGCCGCGGGGCCGTCGGTGACCGCAGCACCGCCGGCGGACGCGCAGGCGCCGGCGCGCGGCGGCTCCGACAACACCGCCCGAGCGTTGGCCGGCGGTGCACTGTTGCTGGCCGCGATCGGTGTCGGCGTCGCATTGGCCCGCCGGCGGACATGACCAGTCTGCGGCGGGCCGTGGCCGCGGTGCTGTTGATGTCTGCGATGGCATTGGGCGGGGCGGCCGTGGCGTGGGCGCACGCCGCGCGAGTTGCGGCCGATCCGTCGCCCGACGCCATCCTCACTTCTGCGCCGTCGCGGGTCAGTGCCACCTTCAACGAGCAGTTGCAGACCGATTTCGCTGCGATGACCGTGGTGGGTCCCGACGGCAATCTGTGGTCCGACGGGCCGCCGCAGGTCCAGGGCGCGGTGGTCAGCGTCGGGGTGCGTCCGCTGGGCCCGGCCGGGCCATACACCGTGAATTACCGGGTGACTTCCGCCGACGGCCACGTCGTGTCCGGCTCCTGGGCATTCACCATGACCGTCACCGGCAGCGGTACCCCAGGTCCGTCGGCTTCGGCGTCGGCCCCTGCCGTCGAGCGGGCGCTGCCGGTGTGGCCGTTCGTCGTCGGCGCCGTAGCGGTGATTGCCCTCGGGGTCATCTGGTCTCGGCTTCGCCGTTCGTGACCCTGGCATGATGGGTGCCACTGCCGGCGACGACAAACTGCAAAGGAGCGCACCTGATGGCAGACGAGCAGGACCGGCCCGATGAGGGTCGCGATGCCACGCCGCCGGGGCCCCCGCCTCCGGAAAAGGCCGTTGCCAAGAAGCAGCCGGCCAAAAAGGCGCCGGCCAAGAAGGCTGTGAAGAAAGCGCCTGCCAAGAAGGCGCCCGCAAAGGGCGGCGAGGCCGCGAAGAAGGCTCCGGCCAAGAAAGCACCGGCCAAGAAGGTTGCCCCGCCGCCACCAGAACCGCGCGCTGACTCCACCTCGCTTGCCGCGGGAAACGGCTCACCGCCGCTGGCGGAAGGCGCCCGTGCGGCGGCCGCCAGCGCCAAGGCGTCGGTCGAACAGGCGGCCGACCCGGTATCCACCCCGGCGATCGTGCCGGCTCCGCAGACCTCGCGCTCTCCGTTGCCGTTCGCGGTGGCCTTCGCCGCGACCGTACTGATCGCTCTCCTGGTGCGTCGGATGCACGCACGGAACGCCGAATGAGCACGCGGAACGCCGAATGAGCACGCGGAACGCCGAATGAGCATGAGTGTGACCTTCCGGCCCACCGCCGACCTCGTCGACGACATCGGTCCGGACGTTCGCAGCTGCGATGTGCAGTTCCGCCAATTCGGCGGCCGCGCCGAATTCGCCGGGCCGATCAGTACCGTGCGGTGTTTTCAGGACAACGCGCTGCTGAAGTCGGTGCTGTCCGAGCCGGGCGACGGCCGGGTCCTGGTGATCGACGGCGATGCCTCGGTGCACACCGCTCTTGTCGGTGACGTGATCGCCGAGCTCGGCCGCTCCAACGGCTGGTCGGGGCTGATCGTGCACGGCGCCGTGCGGGACGCATCGACGCTACGCACCCTCGACATCGGCATCAAGGCGCTGGGCACCAATCCGCGCAAGAGCACCAAGACCGGCGACGGCGAGCGCGACGTTCCGGTCAGCTTCGGCGGCGTCACGTTTACCCCCGGCGACATCGCCTTCAGCGACGACGACGGCATCGTCGTCACTGGAGCGGACTAAACACCCACTGCGACAGGGTGTTTGGTGAAGCTCAGCGCTTCGTCGTCGACCTTGCCGTGCCGGATCAGCCGCAGGTCGAGCAGGTAGTTCTGCTTGAGCCGCCACGGCGCGCGCGATCCGGCCTTGGGCAGCCGGTCCAGTGCCCGCAGGACGTAGCCGGGGGTGAAGTCCATCAGCGGGCGTTCCTCGATATCGGCCGACGGCTGGCTGGGGGCGACCCGGTCGTAGCCTCGCGCGTCCATGTGATTGAGGACGCGGCAGACGAATTCGGAGACCAGGTCGGCCTTCAGCGTCCACGACGCGTTGGTGTAGCCGATGGTGAAGGCCATGTTGGGCACACCGGAGAGCATCATGCCCTTGTAGGCCATCGTGGAATTGAGGTCCAGCGGCTCGCCGTCCATCGCGATCTCCGCGCCACCGAACAGCTGTAGGTTCAATCCTGTTGCGGTGACGATGATGTCGGCGTCGAGCTGCTGGCCTGAGGCGAGTTTGATCCCCGTCGGCGTGAAGCGTTCGATGGTGTCGGTGACCACATCGGCCTTTCCTTTGCGGATCATGCGGAACAGATCCCCGTTGGGCGCCAGGCACAGTCGCTCGTCCCACACCCGATAACTGGGACCGAAATGCTTGTCGACGTCGTAGCCCTCGGGCAGCCGGCGCTGCGCCATGGTCATCAGCTGCTTGCGCATGAAGTTGGGGAACCGCCGGGCGATCCGGTACTGCGCGGACTGGAACACGATGCTCTTCCAGCGGTTGGCGACGTAGGCGGGTTTGGTGGGCAGCAGCTTGTTCATCCGCACCGCGAACGGGTCGACGTCGGGCAGCGAGCCGATGTAGGTCGGCGAGCGCTGCAGCATAGTCACGTGCCCGGCACCTGAATTGGCAAGGGCGGGAATAAGAGTCACGGCGGTCGCGCCGCTTCCGATGACCACGACGCGTTTGCCGGCGTAGTCCAGATCCTCCGGCCAGTGCTGCGGGTGAACGATGGTGCCGGTGAAGTCGTCGGCGCCGGGGAACTCCGGCGAGTACCCCTCGTCGTAGTTGTAGTAGCCGCTGCAGGCGAACAGGAACGAGCAGGTGATGTCCTTGAGCTCACCGTCCGCCTCGACCCGCACGGTCCACTGATTGTCGGCGGTGGACCATTCGGCGCGAACCACGCGGTTACGAAAGCGGATGTGCTTGTCGATGCCGTACTCGCGCACCGCCTCCTTCAGGTACGACATGATCGAGGGACCGTCGGCGATCGCTTTCTCCGACGTCCAGGGCTTGAATCGGAAGCCCAGGGTGAACATGTCGGAATCCGATCGGATGCCCGGGTACTTGAACAAGTCCCACGTGCCGCCGAGGTCCTCGCGGCGCTCGAGCATCAGGAAGCTCTTCGACGGGCAGCGGTCCAACAGGTGCCAGGCGGCGCTGATGCCGGAGATGCCGGCTCCCACGATCACAACATCGACGTGTTCGGTCATGTCGGCGACGCTATCAACACCATGTTGAATAGGTCAACACCGTGTCGAAAAAATCAACACACTGTAAAGTAGAACGCGTGCCAGCAGTCAGCCCGGCCCGCGTTCGCGGGCGGCGCGCCACCCGCCCGTCCGGTGACGATCGCGAAGCGGCCATCCTGCGCACGCTGGAGGACATGCTCGGGCAGCGGTCATTCGCGGAGATCTCCGTAGACGACCTCGCCAAGGGCGCCGGCCTGTCGCGCCCGACGTTCTACTTCTACTTCGCCTCCAAGGACGCGGTGCTGGTGCGATTGTTCGCGCGGGCCATCACCGCCTCCGGAGCCGAAGTGCAGCAGGCCGCCACTGTGCCCCTGGACCCGCGGCGGGCCTGGCATGACGGCATCTACGCCTTCTTCGATTCCCTGCGTCCACACCGGGCGGTGGTACTGGCCGGACTGGGCGTTATGGCCACCAACACCGAGTTACAGGAGTTGTGGTCAGGCTTCATGACGGGCTGGATCGACTACACGGCCGGATTGATCCTCCGGGAACGGGAGCGCGGTGCCGCACCCGGCACCATCCCGGCGCACGATCTGGCGACCGCGCTGAACTTGATGAACGAGCGGGTCATGGTCGCCGCCCAAGGAAGCCAACAACCGGCGCTCCCGGAGGAAGCCGCGCTGGAGGCGCTGGCCCACATCTGGATCACCAGCATCTACGGCGGGCCATCGGCCTCGGTTTGATTCCGGCTTCGCATATTGAATTCGCCGCCCGCGCGGGTGGCCCTAGTCTGGCGGCATGTCGGAGCCACGCCCAACGAGGGGTGCCACCGTTGGCAAGCTCGCGTTGTACTGCCTGCTGGCCGGTGTCTTGGTGGCCGCCATGCTGTTTCCCCTCGCAGGTGGCGCGGGGATCGTGGTCAATCACGCATCCGACGTGGCCGCGCAGGACTCCGCCGACCTGATGACGGGCGAGGTGCCCACGGTCACCACGATGGTGGACACCGCCGGAAATCCGATCGCCTGGATCTACGCGCAGCGCCGCTGGCCGGTACCCACCGACCGGATTGCCGACACGATGAAATTGGCAATCGTCTCGATCGAGGACAAGCGCTTCGCCGACCACAACGGCGTCGACGTCCAGGGCACCCTCACCGGCCTGATCGGCTACCTCAGGGGTGATCTCGACACCCGGGGCGGGTCGACGATCGAGCAGCAGTACGTCAAGAACTACAACCTGTTGGTCAACGCCCAGACCGACGCCGAGCGGCGGGCGGCGGTCGAAACGACGCCCGCCCGCAAGCTGCGTGAGATCCGGATGGCCCTGGCCCTGGACAAGGCGATCTCCAAGCCCGAAATCCTCACCCGGTACCTGAACCTGGTCTACTTCGGCAACGGGGCCTACGGAGTCCAGGACGCGGCGAAGACCTACTTCGGTATCAATTCGACCGACCTGAATTGGCAGCAGGCCGCGCTGCTCGCAGGCATCGTGCAATCGACCAGCGCGCTGAACCCGTACACCAACCCCGACGCCGCGCTCGCCCGCCGCAACGTCGTCTTGGACACGATGATCGAGAACCTGCCGGACCGGGCCGACGAGCTACGCGCCGCCCGCCGGCAGCCGCTGGGCATCCTGCCGCAACCGAACTCATTGCCGCAGGGCTGCATCGCCGCCGGGGACCGAGGCTTCTTCTGCGACTACGTGCTGCAGTATCTGGCCCGCGCGGGTCTGTCCAAGGACGATGTGGCGCGCAACGGCTACCTGATCCGCACCACCCTGGACCCGAAGGTCCAAGACAGCGTGAAGAAGGCGATCGACACCGTCGCCAGCCCGAAGCTAGACGGCGTGGCCAGCGTGATGAGTGTCATCCAGCCCGGCAAGACCAGTCACAAACTGCTCGCGATGGGCGACAACCGCGGATACGGCCTGCAGCTCGACGCCGGCCAGACCGTTCAGCCGCAGCCGTTCTCGTTGGCCGGTGATGGCGCGGGCTCGATCTTCAAGATCTTCACCACCGCCGCCGCTCTGGAGATGGGCCTGGGCATCAACGCTCAGCTCGATGTGCCGGGGTCGTTCCAGGGCAAGGGCTTGGGTACCAGCAACACGCCTGGTTGCCCGAAGGAGACCTGGTGTGTGAAGAACGCCGGCAACTACCGCAGCCCCATGAGCGTGACAGACGCGCTGGCGCAGTCACCGAACACCGCCTTCGCGAAGCTGATCCAGCAGATCGGCGTCACCCGCGCCGTGGATATGGCGGTACGGCTGGGGTTGCGCTCCTATGCCGAGCCGGGCACAGCGCGCGCCTACCAGCCCGACAGCAATGAAAGCCTGGCCGACTTCGTCAAGCGCCAGAACCTTGGTTCGTTCACACTGGGACCGTTTGAGCTCAACGCACTCGAATTGTCCAATGTGGCAGCCACACTGGCGTCTGGCGGTGTGTGGTGCCCGCCGAGCCCGGTGGACAAGATCTTCGATCGACACGGCCGTGAGGTCGCCGTCGAGACGCAGGCCTGCGAGCAGGTGGTACCCGAGGGGCTGGCCAATACCCTGGCCAACGGGCTGTCCAAGGACTCCACCGGCGGCACTGCGGCCGGTTCGGCCGGCTCGGTCGGCTGGAACCTGCCGATGTCAGGCAAGACCGGCACGACCGAATCACACCGCTCCTCAGGGTTTTTGGGATTCACCAACCAGTACGCCGCGGCCAACTACATCTTCGACGACTCCACCAACCCGGGCGGCCTGTGTTCATTTCCCCTGCGCAAGTGCGGATACGGCAACCTTTACGGCGGCAATGAGCCGGCCCGGACATGGTTCCTGGCGATGAAGCCGGTCGCCGAAGCCTTCGGCCCGGTCGTATTGCCGCCCGTCGACAAACGCTACGTCGACGGCGGCCCGGGCAGTGTGGTTCCCAGCGTCACCGGGCTGAGCTTCGATGCCGCCCGAAAGAGGTTGCGGGAAGCGGGTTTCCAAGTACCTGACCTGCCCACGCCGGTCAACAGCTACTCCTCGAAGGGTGCGGTCGTCGGGACGACGCCGTCAGGCAAGACCATCCCCGGTTCGATCATCACGATCAACACCAGCAACGGAATCCCGCCTGCGCCGCCCCCGGATCTCGGGCCGCCAACGCCTCCCCCACCGCCGGATGCCCCGCCGCCCGACGTCAACGTCATCAACATCCCCGGCCTGCCGCCCATCACGCTGCCGATGTTTCCGCCGCCGGCACCGCCGGCACCGGAACCTGCGCCGCCTCCGCCGCCGGCACCCGAGCCGCCGCCCCCGCCGCCCCCGCCGCCGGCCGACGCGCCCCCGCCGCCATAGGTTGTCGGACCGGCATGCGAACATATGTTCGTGTCCGGCGACCGGGCGACCATCCTGCACGCTGATCTCGACTCTTTCTACGCCTCGGTCGAGCAGCGCGATGACCCCACGCTGCGTGGCCGCCCGGTAATCGTGGGCGGTGGCGTGGTGCTCGCCGCCAGCTACGAGGCCAAGGCCTACGGAGTGCGCACCGCAATGGGCGGTCACCAGGCCCGCCGGCTGTGCCCCGCGGCGGTGGTCGTACCGCCGCGGATGTCTGCCTACAGCCAGGCCAGCGACGATGTCTTTGCAGTCTTCCGCGACACCACACCGCTGGTCGAACCACTCTCGGTCGACGAGGCGTTTCTCGACGTGTCCGGCTTGCGGCGGCTGGCCGGTAACCCGGTGCAGATCGGGGCGCGACTGCGCGAGGAGGTGCGCGACCGCGTCGGACTGCCCATCACGGTGGGCATCGCGCGTACGAAATTCCTGGCCAAGGTCGCCAGCCAGGAAGCCAAGCCCGACGGGCTGCTGCTGGTGCCGCCCGAGGGCGAGCTGGCATTCCTTCATCCGCTGCCGGTGCGCCGACTCTGGGGAGTGGGACCCAAGACCGCCGACAAATTGCACGCGCACGGCATCGAGACCGTCGCCCAGGTTGCCGAACTCGGGGAGACCATGTTGGCGTCGATGGTCGGCCCGGCGATGGGCCGACAGCTGTATTCGCTGTCGCGCAACATCGACCGGCGCCGCGTCGACACCGGCCGTCGCCGCCGCTCGGTCGGTGCCCAGCGGGCACTCGGCCGACGCCGGATCACGCCCACTGAGCTGGATGCCGTGGTGATCGGCCTCGTCGACCGGATCACCCGCCGGATGCGCTCGGCGCAGCGCACCGGGCGAACAGTCGTGCTGCGCTTGCGTTTCGACGACTTCACCCGCATCACCCGCTCGCATACGATGGCCCGCGCCACCGGCTCCACCGCGCCGATCCTGGCCGCCGCACGCGGTCTGGTCGCAACGGCCGAACCGCTGATCGCCGAGCGCGGCATCACGCTGATCGGGTTCGCGGTATCGAATATCGACCCCGGCGGCGCGCAGCAGCTGGAACTACCTCTCGACGGCGCGCGCCCCGAGACACTGGACCTCGACGCCGCCGTCGACCGGGTTCGGCGGCGCTACGGCAATGCGGTGCTCACCCGCGGTGTGCTGGTCGGCCGGGACCCCGGCCTGGAGATGCCGCACCTGCCGGACTAGCGAGTTGGCGCCCGTTGGCAATTAGCTTGCGGCCCAACCCAACAGCTTCTCGACCGGCCAGGTGTTGACGATCCGTTCGACGGGCACGTCGCTGTCGACAGCACGCTGCGCACCGTAGCCGAGGAAGTCCAGCTGGCCCGGTGCGTGGGCATCGGTATCGATCGAGAAGTTGCACCCGATATCCAACGCCAGCTTGAGCAGCCGGGTCGGCGGGTCACGCCGCTCGGGGCGCGAATTGATCTCTACGGCGGTGTTGTTGTCCCGGCACGCGGTGAACACCTTCTCGGCGTCGAACTTCGACTCCGGCCGCAGGCCGCGGCTACCGGTCACCAGCCGCCCTGTGCAGTGCCCGAGGACATTGACCCGAGAGTTCGTGACCGCGCGGATCATTCGCCGGGTCATCGACGGCTCGTCCATCGCCAGCTTCGAGTGCACGCTGGCGACGACGACATCGAGGCGGTCCAGCAGCTCGGGCTCCTGGTCCAGGGTTCCGTCTTCGAGGATGTCGACTTCGATGCCGGTGAGGATCCGGAAGGGCGCCATCGTCTCGCGGAGTTCGTCGATGACGTCGAGCTGATGGCGCAGCCGGTCGGGTGAGAGCCCGTTGGCGATGGTCAACCGCGGTGAGTGGTCGGTGAGCACGCAGTACTCGTGGCCCAGTGCAGCCGCGGCGGCCATCATCTCCGGGATCGGTGCCGAGCCGTCCGACCAATTCGAATGCAGATGCAGATCGCCTCGCAGCGCGGCGCGAATGTCGCCGCCACCGAGATCCTCGGCGCCGCCCCGCAACTCGACCAGCACGTCGGGTTCCTGGCCGGCCCAGGCCTGCGCGATCACCTTGGCCGTCTTCGGTCCGATGCCAGGCAGGCTCTGCCAGCTGTTGGCGCGGCCGTGCCGGTCGCGGGTCTGCTCGTCCAGCGCCTCGACGATGTCGGCGGCCTTGCGATAGGCCATCACGCGTCGGGAGTCTTCCCGCGCACGGTCCTTGTAGTACGCGATCTCACGCAGCGCGGCCACGGGGTCCATGACTCCAGTGTGCCCCGCGCGGTCCGGACGATTTGCCTGGGAGACGGGATCCGGGATACATTGGATTGAATATTTCGTCAATCCGTCAAGTGATCAATCCGAGGCTGCTTGTGCCCACCAACTTCCCCGGCGGCGGCGAGCGGCCGCTCTATGAGATCAAGGCCAACCTGTTCAAGGCGCTCGCGCACCCGGCCCGTATCCGCGTCCTGGAGATCCTGTCGGCCAGCGCCGGGCCGACACCGGTCAGCGAGATCCTCGCCGCCACCGATATCGAGCCCACGCTGCTCTCGCAGCACCTGGCAGTCCTGAAACGTCATCACGTCGTTTCGGCCGAACGCACCGGCAATGCGGTCTACTACGAACTCGCCCATCCCTCGATCCGGGATCTGCTGGTGTCCGCCCGCGGCTTCCTGGCCGACACCCTCAAGGCGCGCCATGATCAACTCACGGCGTTCGACGCGCTACCGCCGGTGGGGAATCCGCGGTGATCGCCAGGGCCACCGGTCAACTGGCGCGGCTGCTTCCCCGTCTCAGTGACTATGCCGACCTACCCCGGTCGTGGCGTCGGGACATCCTCGCCGGGATCACGGTGGGTGTGGTCGCGCTGCCACTGGCGCTGGCATTCGGCATCAGCTCCGGTGTCGGGGCGGCCGCCGGATTGATCACCGCGGTGATCGCGGGAGTGGTCGCCGCGGTGTTCGGCGGCTCCCACGTCCAGGTCTCGGGGCCGACGGGCGCGATGGCGGTGGTGCTTGCCCCCATCGTGGCTCAGCACGGCGTCGGCAGCGTCGCGCTGGTCACGGTGTCGGCCGGGGTGATCGTCCTGACCGCTGGCATCACCGGCCTGGGTCGCGCGGTGACATTCATTCCCTGGCCGGTCATCGAGGGCTTCACGCTCGGCATCGCGGCGATCATCTTCCTGCAGCAGGTGCCGGCCGCATTCGGCGTCGTCGCCCCGGCCGGGCAACGCACGCTGGCCGCCGCCTGGACGGTCACCGTCCATGCCGACTGGTCGTCGGCGTGGCGCACCCTGGCCGTCGTGGGCTTCGTCGCCGCCGTCATGGTCGCTCTGCCGCGACTGCACCGCGGCATTCCCGCATCGCTGACCGCCGTCGTCGCCGCCACCCTGATCGTGGTGGTGTTTCACCTCCAGGTGGGGACGATCGGGACCCTGCCGTCACATCTGCCCGCGCCCGTCATGCCGCACACTGACCCCGGCGCGCTGCGCACGCTGCTCGGCGCCGCAGTGGCCATCGCCGCGCTCGCCGCGATCGAATCGCTGCTGTCGGCGCGAGTGGCGGCGACCATGTCGCCTACCGGCCCCTACGATCCCGACCGCGAACTCGTCGGGCAGGGTCTGGCGTCGATGGCGTCGGGGCTGTTCGGCGGCATGCCGGCCACCGGCGCGATCGCCCGCACCGCCGTCAACGTTCGCTCGGGAGCTCGCACCCGCGTGTCGGCCATCGCGCACTCGCTGTTGTTACTGGGCGTCGTCTACCTGGCCACCGGTCCAGTGGCGGCAATCCCGTTGTCCGCCTTGGCCGGAGTGCTGATGGTGACGTCGTTTCGGATGATCTCGGCGGCCACCATCCGCAAGATCGTCCGGTCCACCCGCTCGGACGCACTGGCGTTCGTTCTGACGGCCGTCATCACCGTGTGCTTCGACCTCGTCGAGGCAGTCGAGATCGGGATCCTCATCGCGGCGTTCTTCGCGCTGCGCACGGTGGCACGGCGCAGCAGCGTGGCCCGCGAGGATCTGCCCGGCCCACACCAGCCGGGCGACGAGCGCATCGCGCTGCTGCGGCTGGACGGCGCGATGTTCTTCGGTGCGGCCGAGCGCCTCTCCGCTGCGATCACCACTCACCCCGACGTGTCCGTCGTCATCATTCGCATGTCGCAGCTGGGCATGCTGGACGCCACCGGCGCCCACACTCTCGCCGAGATCACCGAGGAGCTCGAGGCGCAGGGGGTCACCGTCATCGTCAAAGGGGTGCAGCCCGAGCACATGTCCCTGCTCACGAACATCGGCATCCTCGACGCGCTGCGCCACGAGAACCACCTGATCGACTCCCTCGACGACGCGATCGCCCACGCACGATCCCACGTGACCCCGCTGGTTTATCCCTGACGACCTCCGGGTACAGGACGTGCCATGTCGTCCCTGCAGTGGGTGATCGCCTATCTGTGCGCAGCAGCGCTCGTCGCCGGCGGCGCGATGGCGTTCGCCGCCTGGTCACGCAAGAGCGAATCAACCAATCCGAGCGTCACCGCCGTTCCAGCCGTTCTCGCAGGCGCGTTGTGGCCATTGATCGTTGCCGGCCTGGCCCAATGGCTGCTCGTGCACGCACTCGGCAAAGCGTTGCGCCGCGAGACCGTCCGCGGCGGCCAGCTGACCCAGCTGGACACCGCCGCCTGACAGGTGTCCCTCAGCGAACCGGACTAGGCTCGACCCAGTGCAATTCGCCTTCAAGACTTCACCCCAAAACACCACGTGGCACGACATGCTGGCGGTTTGGCGTGCTGCCGATGACATCGACGTCTTCCATTCCGGCTGGACCTTCGATCACTTCTATCCGATCTTCTCGGACCCGACCGGCCCCTGCCTTGAGGGCTGGACCACCCTGACCGCGCTGGCGCAGGCGACCTCTCGGCTGCGGCTGGGCAATCTGGTCACCGGCATCCACTACCGGCACCCCGCCGTGCTGGCCAACATGGCCGCAGCGGTGGACATCATCTCCGGCGGTCGCCTGGAGCTGGGCATCGGCGCCGGCTGGAACGAAGAGGAGTCCGGCGCCTACGGCATCGAACTGGGCAGCGTCAAGGAGCGCCTGGATCGTTTCGAAGAAGGGTGTCAGGTGCTCATCGGCCTGCTCAGCCAGGAGACCACGTCGTTCGACGGCACGTTCTACCAGCTCAAGGACGCACGCAATGAGCCCAAGGGTCCGCAACGGCCACACCCGCCGATCTGCATCGGCGGCAGCGGCGAGAAGCGCACGCTGCGCATCGTCGCCAAGTACGCCCAGCACTGGAATTTCGCCGGCGGTACGCCCGAGGAGTTCGCCCACAAGCGCGACGTGCTGGCGTCCCACTGCGCGGACATCGGCCGCGACCCGAGCGAGATCATGCTCTCCGCGCACATCCGGCTCAGCGAGGACCACGATTACGCGAAGGCGATCGACGAAGCCGCGGCGCTGGCAGCCGAAGGCCTGGATCTGGCGATCGTCTATCTGCCCCCGCCCCACACTCCGGCGGTGTTGGAGCCACTGGCCGAAGCGATCCGGGAGTCGGGACTGTAGATAACAGCTTGGTAACGGCGGGCAAAGCTGCGCCGGCGTCAACCCGCCGCGAATTCAGTTGCTAGAAACCGAAGCGGACGAGTTCGTCGGCCGTAACGAGCCGCTCGTGCTTGGCCGGCCACTCGCGGCTTTTCACCGGGTGACGGAAGAAGGACCAGGCTATACGCCCGACCCGCGAACGAGATATCGGGTTGAGGTACACAAGGATCACTCCTGTGGTCGGATCTCGATTCAACCGGAGCCCCACGTTACCGCAACGCTCGCTCCAGCAATTAGAGCCAAAGCTAACCGCAAACGTCAATAGGCGCGCCGGTCAAAAAGCAGATGATTCTGCTGTTACAGAAGTGATCAGAGTTTCCTATGGCTGATCAGCGCTGCGGGGCGGCCGTCGGCTTGATCGGCGCCGGCAACGCGGAGTGCCCCATGAGATAGCGGTCGACGCCCTTGGCTGCGGCGCGGCCTTCGGCGATCGCCCAGACGATCAGCGACTGGCCGCGACCCATGTCACCGGCGACGAACACGCCCGGTACCGAGCTGGCGAACTCGTTGTCGCGGGCGACGTTGCCGCGATCAGTGAGGTCAACGCCGAGGTCGGTGAGCAGACCCGGCTTCTCCGGGCCGACAAAGCCCATCGCCAGCAACACCAGGTCGGCCTCGAGCTCGAAGTCAGAGCCGTCGACCTTCTCGAACTTGCCGTCCTTCATCACCACTTCGTGGGCACGCAGCCCGGTGACCTTGCCCTCGTGGCCGACGAACTTCTCGGTGTTCACCGAGAACACTCGCTCGCCGCCCTCCTCGTGAGCCGAGGACACCCGGTACATCAGCGGGTACGTCGGCCACGGGGTCGAGTCGGCGCGCGTCTCGGGCGGGCGCGGCATGATCTCGAACTGGTGGATGCTGACCGCGCCCTGCCGGTGGGCGGTGCCCAGGCAGTCGGCGCCGGTGTCGCCGCCACCGATGATGACGACCTTCTTGCCCTTGGCGGTGATCGGGGGCTGACCGTCCTCATCGACAACGGGATCACCGTGGGTGACCTTGTTGGCCCACGGCAGGTACTCCATGGCCTGGTAGACGCCCTCGAACTGGCGGCCGGGAATCGGCAGATCGCGCCAAGCGGTGGCTCCGCCGGCGAGCACGACGGCATCGAAGTCGGCACGCAGCTGATCGGCGGAGATGTCGACCCCGACGTTGACGCCGGCGCGGAACTTGGTGCCCTCGGCCTCCATCTGAGCCAGGCGCCGGTCGATGTGCCGCTTCTCCATCTTGAACTCGGGGATGCCGTAGCGCAGGAGCCCGCCGATGCGGTCGGCCCGCTCGAAAACGGTGACGTCGTGGCCGGCGCGGGTCAGTTGCTGGGCAGCGGCCAGCCCGGCAGGCCCGGATCCGACGACGGCGACCTTCTTGCCGGTGATGACGTGCGGCGGCATCGGAACGACCCAGCCCTCGTCGAAGGCGTTGTCGATGATCTCCACCTCGACCTGCTTGATGGTGACCGCATCCTGATTGATGCCCAGCACGCACGAGGCTTCACACGGCGCCGGGCAGAGCCGGCCGGTGAACTCGGGGAAGTTGTTGGTGGCATGCAACCGCTCGATCGCGTCGCGCCACCGGTCCCGGTACACCAGGTCGTTCCATTCCGGAATCAGATTGCCCAGGGGGCAGCCGTTGTGGCAGAACGGGATTCCGCAGTCCATGCAGCGGGATGCCTGGTGCTCGAGGGCGTCGTGGGAGAAGTCCTCGTACACCTCTTTCCAGTCCTTCAGGCGCAGCTCCACGGGCCGGCGTGCCGGCGTCTCGCGGTGGGTGTACTTCAAGAAGCCGGTCGGGTCAGCCATGAGCAGCCGCCATGATCGCCTTGTCGACGTCTTCGCCGGCGGCTTCGGCCTCGGCGATCGCCTTCAGCACTGCCTTGTAGTCGCGCGGCATCACTTTCACGAAATTCCCCACCTGTCCGGACCAGTCAGCCAAGATGCGCTGGCCCACAACCGAATCGGTGGCATCCACGTGCGCGACGATGATGTCGCGCAGCCACTCGACGTCGGCGTCGTCGAACTCATCGATATCGACCATCTCAGTGTTGAGGTTGGCCGGCAGTTTGCCATCGGGGTCGTACACGTAGGCGATACCACCGGACATGCCTGCCGCGAAGTTACGCCCGGTCTCCCCGAGGATCACCACCCGACCGCCGGTCATGTACTCGCAACCGTGGTCACCGACACCCTCGACGACGGCGTGGGCACCGGAGTTGCGTACCGCGAACCGCTCGCCGACCGTGCCGCGGATGAAGGCGGTACCGCTGGTGGCGCCGAACAGGATCACGTTGCCGCCGATGATATTCGCTTCGGCGACATAGTCTTGTGGCGCGTTGTCCGACGGCCGCAGCACGAGCCGCCCACCGGAGAGGCCCTTGCCGACGTAGTCGTTGGCATCGCCGTAGACCCGCAGTGTCACACCCTTGGGCACGAATGCGCCGAAGCTGTTACCCGCCGACCCGTCGAACGTGATGTCGATGGTGCCGTCCGGAAGACCGTTGGCGCCATAGGCTTTCGTCAGCTCGTGACCGAGCATTGTGCCGACGGTGCGGTTGGTGTTGGCGATGGTCGTCGAGAACCGGACCGGGGTGCCGGAGTCCAGCGCTTCGCGGCTCATCACGATCAGCTGCTGGTCCAACGCCTTGTCCAGACCGTGGTCTTGACGCGAGCTGCAGTACAGATCCTGGTTCATGAACGCCGAATCCGGCTCGTGCAGCACCGGGGTCAGGTCCAGCTTGTGGGCCTTCCAGTGCTCGGCGGCCTGTGCGGTGTCGAGCGCGTTGACCTGGCCGACCATCTCGTTGACGGTGCGGAAGCCCAGCTGCGCCATCAGTTCGCGGACCTCTTCGGCGATGAACAGGAAGAAGTTCTCGACGAATTCCGGCTTGCCTTCGAAACGCTCACGCAGCACCGGGTTCTGGGTGGCCACACCCACCGGGCAGGTGTCGAGGTGACAGACCCGCATCATGATGCAGCCCGACACCACCAGCGGCGCGGTGGCGAAGCCGAATTCCTCGGCGCCCAGCAGCGCCGCGACCACCACGTCTCGACCGGTCTTGAGCTGGCCGTCGACCTGCACCACGATCCGGTCGCGCAATCCGTTGAGCAGCAACGTCTGCTGGGTTTCGGCCAGGCCGAGCTCCCAGGGCGCACCCGCGTGCTTCTGAGACGTCAGCGGCGTAGCACCGGTGCCACCGTCGTGGCCGGAGATCAGCACCACGTCAGCGTGCGCCTTGGAGACGCCTGCGGCGACGGTCCCAACACCGTTCTCACTCACCAGCTTCACGTGCACCCGGGCCTGCGGGTTGGCGTTCTTCAGGTCGTGGATCAGCTGCGCCAGATCCTCGATCGAGTAGATGTCGTGGTGCGGCGGCGGCGAGATCAGACCGACGCCGGGCGTTGAGTGCCGCACCTCGGCCACCCACGGGTAGACCTTGTGGCCCGGGAGCTGGCCGCCCTCACCGGGTTTGGCGCCCTGAGCCATCTTGATCTGGATGTCGGTGCAGTTCGTCAGGTAGTGCGACGTCACACCGAAGCGGCCTGACGCTACCTGCTTGATCGCGCTGCGGCGCCAGTCGCCGTTGGGCTCGCGCTCGAAGCGGCTGACGGCCTCGCCACCCTCGCCCGAGTTCGACCGTCCGCCAAGGCGGTTCATCGCGATCGCCAGGGTCTCGTGCGCCTCGGCCGAGATCGAGCCGTAGCTCATGGCTCCGGTGGAGAACCGCTTGACGATCTCGCTGGCCGGCTCGACTTCGTCGATCGGAATCGACGGGCGCACACCATCTTTGAACTTGAGCAGACCACGCAGCGAAGCCATCCGCTCGCTCTGGTCGTCGACCAGCTGGGTGTACTCCTTGAACACCTCGTACTGCCCGGTGCGGGTGGAGTGCTGCAGCTTGAACACCGTGTCCGGATTGAACAGGTGATACTCGCCCTCGCGGCGCCACTGGTACTCGCCGCCGACCTCGAGCTCGCGGTGCGCGCGCTCGTCGGGGCGGTCCAGGTAGGCCAGCTGGTGGCGGGTGGCGACGTCGGAGGCGATGTCGTCGAGGTCGATGCCGCCGACCGGGCAGCTCAGCCCGGTGAAGTACTCGTCGAGCACCTGCTGGGAGATACCGATGGCCTGGTACAGCTGTGATCCGGTGTAGGACGCCAGAGTGGAGATGCCCATCTTCGACATCACCTTCAGCACACCCTTGCCTGCGGCCTTGATGTAGTTCTGCAGCGCCTTCTCGCGGTCGATGTCCTCGATCACACCGCGGTCGATCATGTCGCTGATCGACTCGAAAGCCATGTAGGGGTTGATGGCCGCGGCGCCGAAGCTGACCAGGGCCGCCATGTGGTGCACCTCGCGGGCGTCGCCGGCCTCGACGACCAAGCCCACCTGGGTGCGGGTCCGGGTGCGAACGAGGTGGTGGTGGATGGCCGCGACCGCCAGCAGCGACGGGATCGGCGCCAGGTTCTCGTTGGACTCACGGTCGGAGATGATCAGGATCCGGGCGCCCTCGGCGATGGCCTTCGACGCCGCATCGCGGATGTCGTCAAGCGCACGGCGCAGGCCCTCGCCGCCCTTGGCCACGGGATACAGACATCGGATGACGGCCGAACTCATGCCGTGCTTGCGGCCGCGCACGGTGTCGTCCGGGTTGAGGTTGATCAGCTTGGCCAGTTCGTGGTTGCGCAGGATCGGCTGGCGCAGCCCGATCTGGTGGCACGACTCCGGCTGCGGGTTGAGCAGGTCGCCCTCCGGGCCGACGGTGCCCTGCAGGCTGGTCACCACCTCTTCGCGGATCGCGTCCAGCGGCGGGTTGGTCACCTGGGCGAACAGCTGCTGGAAGTAGTCGAACAGCATCCGTGGCCGCGACGAGAGCACGGCGATCGGAGTGTCGGTGCCCATCGAGCCCAGCGGCTCGGCGCCGGTCCGCGCCATCGGCGCGACCAGGAGGTTGAGCTCTTCGTAGGTATAACCGAACGCCTGCTGGCGCAGCACCACGCGGTGGTGCGGCATCCGCACGTACGGGCCCTGGGGCAGGTCGTCGAGGTGGAACTGCTGATCGTCCAGCCACTCCTGATACGGCTCGGCGGACGCCAGCTCGGCCTTGATCTCCTCGTCGGAGACGATGCGGCCCTGCGCGGTGTCGACCAGGAACATGCGGCCGGGCTGCAGACGCATGCGCTTGACCACCGTGGATGGATCCAGGTCCAGCACGCCGGCCTCGGAGGCCATCACCACGAGGCCGTCCTCGGTGACCCAGATGCGCGACGGACGCAGCCCGTTGCGGTCGAGCACCGCGCCGACGACGGTGCCGTCGGAGAAGCACACCGACGCCGGTCCGTCCCACGGCTCCATCAATGAACCGTGGTACTGGTAGAACGCCCGCCGGGCGGGGTCCATCGTCTCGTTGCGCTCCCAGGCCTCCGGGATCATCATCAGCACCGCGTGCGCCAGGCTGCGCCCGCCGAGGTGCAGCAGCTCGAGCACCTCATCGAAGCGCGCGGTGTCCGAGGCGCCCGGGGTGCAGACCGGGAAGATCTTCTCGACGTCGGTGCCGAAGATGTCGGTCTTGATGAGCGCCTCCCGGGCGCGCATCCAGTTCTCGTTGCCGGTAACGGTGTTGATCTCACCGTTGTGGGCGACCCGGCGGAACGGGTGGGCCAGCGGCCACGACGGGAAGGTGTTGGTGGAGAACCGCGAGTGCACGATGCCCAGCGCGCTCTCCAGCCGCTCGTCCTGCAGGTCCAGGTAGAACGCCTTGAGCTGCGGGGTGGTCAACATGCCCTTGTAGACGAAGGTCTGCCCGGAAAGGCTTGGGAAGTAGACGGTTTCGCGACCCGGGCCGTCCTGGCCGGGCCCCTTGTTGCCCAATTCGTGCTCGGCGCGCTTGCGGATCACGTAGGACTTGCGCTCCAGCTCCATGCCGGAGGCGCCGCCGATGAACACCTGGCGGAAGGTCGGCATCGCGTCACGGGACAGCGCCCCCAGCGACGAATCGTCGGTGGGCACGTCGCGCCAGCCGATGACCTCAAGACCCTCGGCCTCGACGATCTTCTCGACGCCTTCGCAGGCGGTGGCCGCGTCGCGGGAGGATTGCGGCAGGAAGGCGATACCGGTGGCATAGGCGCCCTCGGCCGGAAGATCGAAGTCGACAACGGCGCGCAGGAAAGCGTCGGGAACCTGCAGCAGGATTCCCGCGCCGTCACCGCTGTGCGGCTCGGCGCCGGCGGCGCCGCGGTGCTCGAGGTTCAGCAGCGCGGTGATCGCCTTGTCCACGATGTCGCGGCTCCGGCGGCCGTGCATGTCCACCACCATCGCGACGCCACATGAGTCATGCTCAAATGCGGGGTTGTACAGCCCGACACTCCTGGGCATTCGCACCTGACCCTTCACAAGCTTTTATGCGCGGTGGTTCGTCGACGTCACCGCGCCCCGCCAGGGATTCCTCCGTGCGTCACTGAACGGGGCTCCACTGTGGTGTCAACAAGTTGTAAAACGATATGCCAAACCCCGCCTGACATGCCAACTTAGTCTAGGCTAACTCGGTTGCTCCGCCGCCATTCGCGCTGCGCCGTCGGCGCGTGGCCTTGGTCTACGGAATCCGTTGCTGCCGCTGGCTTTTGGTGGCGTGATCGGTTCATTTCACACTGCCGGCCCGGCAGGCTCCTCCGGCAGTGACGCCGCACGTTGTTTGCTGAGGGCGTAGAAGGCCCACGGCAACGCTATCGGATGCATCACATTGTGACTCGTCACCGGCGCTCTGACGTGCAGCGACGCCCGGTCCGGGACTTTGCGCAAACTCTGGTCGGATTCTTAGCTTTTGCGCGGGTGGAATCCGCGAAACCGCCGATGTGGCGCACGAGCGATACTGAACACGATGACTGACCGCGACGACTACCGATACCGGCAGGGCCCGCCCCCGCCGGGGTACGGCGGCCCGCCCACAGAGCGGCTTCCCCGCATCGAGGTCCCGACGCCGCCGATGCCCCAGACGCCATATCCCCCACCACCCCCTTCCACTCCCGCGCGCCAGGTCAAGCCCAAGCCGACGCGGGGTTGGCGTCGCGGTGTGCACGCCGCGACGTTCGGGCTGGTGAATCCCGGTCCCTCGCGGGAGGACAAACGGCAGGCGGCGATGGAGGCCATGGTGGCTGCCCCGCTGCGGGGGCATTACAAGATCGGCGTGCTGGGCAAGGGCGGAGTCGGCAAGACGACGGTGTCCGCCAGCGTCGGGTGCGTGCTGGCCGAGTTGCGTCGCGGTGACCGCGTGGTGGCAGTGGACGCCGATACCGCGTTCGGCCGGCTGGGCAGCCGGATCGATCCGCGCGCCGACGGTTCGTACTGGGAGCTGGCCAAGAACAAGAACCTGCAGTCCTTCGCCGAGGTGCTCACCCGAATGGGCAGCAACTCGTCGGGATTGTTCGTGTTGGCCGGGGAGAACGGCAGCCGCCGAGGAATTCTCGACCCGGCGATCTACCGCGAGGCCACCATGCGCCTGGACCGGCACTTCACCATCTCGATCGTGGACTGTGGTTCGACGATGGACGCCCCGGTCACTCAAGAGGCGATGCGGGACATGGACGCGCTGATCGTGGTGTCCTCGCCGTGGCCCGATGGCGCTTCCGCTGCCGCCCAGACAATGGAATGGCTTGCCGCTCATGGCAAGACCGGATTGATGCAGCGGTCGGTGATCGTGCTCAACGACTCCGACGGCCATTCCGACAAGAAGACCCGCGGGATCCTGGCCGACCAGTTTCGTTCTCGGCGGCAGGCGGTGGTCGAGGTGCCGTTCGATCCAGGCCTGCGCCCGGGTGGGGTCATCAACAACACGAGTGAGATGTCTCTGCCGACCCGGCGCGCATTCGTTGAAGTGGCAGCGGTCATTTCGCAGTTCTTCGCGACCATCCCGGCCCGTGGCCCGTACGCCCGCTAGCCTCGGCGGATACGAGATCCAATCGGTGCTGGGCACCGGTGGGACGGGCACGGTCTACCTGGCGCACAACTCCTCCGGGCTGGTCGCACTGAAGGTCTTCGATTCCGGTTTGGCCCCGCCGTACGACCTCAACCATCCCAATATCGTGCCGGTATACGAGCACGGCCTGCTGCCGGACGGAACCCGTTGGCTGACAATGCAATACATGTCCGGAGGTGACGCCGACAGCGAGTTGCGGGCAGGCCGGATGCCGCCCGCGCGGGCGGTGCACATCGTCGGGCAAGTCGCGTGCGCCTTGGATCACGCCCACGATCGGGGCGTGGTGCACGGTGATGTCAAACCGTCCAACTTCCTGCTGTCCGACGACGGCAGGGCGCTGCTGGCTGACTTTGCGGTAAGCCCGATCGTTCGCGCCGCAATGGTACTGACGTCGGCGGCTTACGCATCGCCGGAGGTGTTGCGCGGCAAGGACCTCGACGCACGCTCCGATGTGTACTCACTGGGCTGTTCGCTGTTCCGGCTGCTGACCGGAAAGCCACCGTTCTTCGACGGGGGGTCGAAGGACGAGGTGGTGCAGGCACACCTGTACCGTGCCGCGCCTGAACCCACCCGATTCGCGCCGTGGCTAACCGTGGCAATGGACGACATTATCGCCAAGGCCATGGCGAAAGATCCCGATGAGCGCTTTCAAAGTGCGCGAGCGTTGGCGGCGGCGACCGCCGCCGCGTTGCACCGCGGCGACTGATCGGATGTGGAACAGCTCGGCGGTCGGCGGCGAACCAGCTGAACCGCAACGGTCATCGCGTCCTCCCGAGGATCTCGGAGAGCACGGCGGTGAGCTGGCCCTCGCGCGTAGAGTACGGAAGCTTCTCGGCGCGCCAGGCGACGAAGTCGTCGGGGCGCACCAACAATGCTCCGTCCGGCGTGAGTCCGGTGGCGGCAGACCAGGACCCATCGATATCTCGCTCAGTTCCGATGCGCTGGACACTGATTGGCAACCCCAAGGACTTCGACGCACTTTTCGCGGCGTCCGACCACATCGCATCGTGGTCTCCGGTAACCAAGGTGAAGCCGTGACCGAGTAAATCGAGTGTAGAGACCCGCTTCCCGCTCTCGATGACCCAAGCGTGCGGGACCCGGGTACCTGGCTGTCCGCACAATTCCTTCACCAGCGACACCGCGTCAGTATCTTTCGGAGCAGGTTCGTTGGAAACCACTGCGGCCGAGCGGTACTGATAGCCGATCAGCAAGGCGAACATCGACACCTCTTCGCCCGGTTGCAACCGCGGCCGGCTGTCATCCAGTCGCAGAAAGCTCAGCGCCGGCCCCGTGAGCGATTGCCGGGCATTGAGGCGCCCGACCGGATGTCGCTCATCGTGGTAGGTGGTCAGCAAGGCCGGGGCGGCGGTCCCGTTCAGGACTGCGGCCAGCTTCCAGGCCAGGTTGTGTGCACTCTGGATGGCGGTATTGGCGCCGCCGGCCTTGAACGGAGGCATGGTGTGGGCCGCGTCGCCAACGAGAAACACCCGGCCGCTTTGAAATTGGTCGGCTACCAGCTCGTAGGGTTGCCACGGCGCAACGTCAACGACGTCCACGTCGATCGGCTCGCCAATCGCGTTGATCAGGAGCTCGCGACAATGCTGAGGGGTGAACTGATCGGCGTTTTCCCCCCGAGCTGGGAAGTACGTGGTGATGAACATGCCGAAGTCGCCACGTACCGGGAGAAAGATTCCCGATACGTTGGGGTTGCTGACTTGGATGCCGGCGCCGACGTCCAGCTCTGGAACGAATTTTCGCCACGGCGCCCGAAAATAGATGAACACGACGTAGATCGGCAATGCTCCGTAGCCGGAGGTGGTGACCCCAGTCGCGGCGCGGATCGTGCTGTGCACCCCGTCGGCGGCAACAAGGTAGTCGGCGCGCAGTGTCTCCGTTGCGCCCGACAATCGGTCGCGTATCACCGCCGTGATGCCGCTGGGGTCATGCTCGAACGATGCCAACTCCGCGTTGTAGCGCACCGGGCTACCGTTCCGGCGGATATGCGCCAGCAGGATCGGTTCGAATGCGCTTTGCGGACAATATTGCCCACCCGGCTCGGGGCTCAGATCTTTGAACGGCGCGAAGATCGCATTGGCGTCGAATACCTGACGCAGTTCGGCGCTGTTCAGCGTCTGCTTGGCGAGCATGTCCGAGACGCCGGGTGCGATCGCATGAACTTCGTCGGCCAGTCCCAGACCGCGCAGGATCTCGAGGCTGCGAAAGCTCAGGTTGCGCGCTCTCGGGTAAATGAAGACCTCATTGCGCTTCTCGACCAGCAACGAGCGAACACCGTGTTGGGCTAGCAACGCAGAGGTCGCCAACCCGGCGGCACCACCGCCGACGATCAGGACCGGAACATGCTCGACGGCCATCGTCCTCCCATCTAGGCGGAACTGATCAGTTCCGCCTAAATGTCAGAGTCCCACCGCGAGATGGAAAACGCAACAACTAAGGCGCCGGCGCTCCGGCAAGCGGCAAGATCACGTCCTCGAGCACACGCCGGACATAGACGCGGTCGACCGGCCGCCCCGTGATCACCCGCAAGACATTGAGCCCCAACGCAACATCCGGTATCAAGCTCAGGTCCCGCCCGGCCGGTATCTCGCCGCGTGCAACCGCATGGTCGAGCACCGCTCGGACCACCTGGCGCGGGGTGGACAACACAAGATCGTCCAGCGCGGCCGCCAGAACAGAATTGTGCATGGCAGAGGTTGCCACCCCGACCACGACACGGATCATCTGCGAGTCGGCGTCATCGATGTTCGGTGTGGCGGCAACCAGCGCATCTATGTCACCACGAAGGCTGCCTGTGTTGGGGGGCTCAACGGGTCCCAGCCGCCGTCGCCAGTGGGCGATCGCATCGGCAACCACCAGGGCCTTCGATGGCCAACGACGGTATATCGCCGCCTTACCGACGCCGGCGCGCGAGGCGACGACGTCCATGCTCAACTGGTCGTAACCCACTTCGGCAACCAGCGCCAGCGTCGCGTCGAGGATGGCGGCGTCCAACGATCGGTCCAGGCGCCCAGGCCTTCGCGCACGGCTTTTCGCGCTACCGGGCTGGCCGCTTTCGAGTTCCATGGTCGTCCCTGACGATACGCGCTAGTTCCGTTGGATAATACCGAGGGCCGCAGTCGCCCTAGCGTTACGCTCGGCGGCGGCCAACTTCAAAGCTGCACCGGCACATTCTTTTCCGCACAGGCATCGGCAACCGCCGCGATGAGGTCCTGCGTCCGTAGCGTCTCGAGATCCTCGACCGTCACCGAGCCGCGGCTGGTGCGGTTCTGCGCGGCGACCCGCGAGTCGCGCAGGCGCTCCGCGCGTTCGACGACGTTGCGGGCGAACCGGCCGTTCTGCATGACGTCGATACCGTGGGTGCCGTCCGGGGCGAGGTAGGCCCGCAACTTGCGGCAGGCCGCGTTCAATGCATCCTGCGCGGCGGGTTCGATCACCGTGGCGCGCGGTCCGCCGTAGCGGATGGCGATCTCCACCAACTCATCGGGACTGTACGACTCGAACCGGAGCTTACGGTTGAACCGTCCCGCCAAACCTGGGTTCACGGTGAGGAATTCGTCGACTTCCTTCTCGTAACCGGCACCGATGAAGCAGAAGTCGAATCGGTGCACCTCCAAGGCGACCAGCAACTGGTTCACCGCCTCCATACCGATCATGTCCGGACGACCGTCGTGATGGCGCTCGACCAGGGAATAGAACTCATCCATGAACAGGATCCGGCCCAACGAACGCCTGATCAGCTCATTGGTTTTCGGCCCCGACGACCCGATGTGCTCACCGCAGAAGTCTGCGCGTTTGACCTCGATTATCTCCGGATGCCGGACGATCCCCAACCCCGCGTAGATCTTGCCCAATGCTTCGGCCGTCGTCGTCTTACCGGTACCCGGCGGGCCCACCAGCAGCATGTGGTTGGTCTGGTTGGTCACCGGTAGACCGTGGGCCAGCCGCAGCTCGCGCACCTCGATCTGGTCTTCGAGTTCGGCGACGGCCCGTTTGACGTCGGCCAGACCCACCTGATTGTTCAGCAGCGCACGGCCCTCGGCCAGCAGCTCGGCTCGCCGTTCGGCGTTCTCTTCCTCAGCCCGCTCGTTCTCGGACTGCTCGGTGCTGACGTCCCACTTGTTGGTGCGGCTGTTGATCGTGTCCTCGTCGGTCACCACGAGCTGTAACCGCTGATCGGCCAGCGCCTGCTTGGCCGGCTCGATCAGCACACCGTTGATCGTGGCCTTGGACAACCAGATCTGCGCCTTGTCCTCTTCGCCCAGCTGACGGTGCGCCATCCCTCGCACATACGCCAGATCAGCTGCAATCAAAGGGAATTCGAGTGGATCGATTGCGGTTACGGCAGTGTCGAGGAGGCTATGCCTGCGGGCTTCGGTCCCGCGCTCGGAGCGCAGGTCCACCCGGTCGGCCCAATCCAGGGCCACCCGGCCCTGCCCAAGATGCGCGGCGGCATGCGCGGCCAGCGCGTTGGTGGCCGCTGTCACCGCCGACATGATGATGGCCTGTGGTGGCAGCACCCGCGCTGCCTCCGCAATCACGTCCGGCCAGCGCTGCGTGGCGAACATCAGATACGCCCGCACGTACTGCTGCCACTGGTGGTTCTCCCACGTGTCCAGCAGCGCCGAATCCTCAAGCACCGCTTCGGCTTTTTCGAACTGCTTATCGTCGACCAGTGCGCTGGCCAGCGCCAGCCCGGCATGCGAGGACTCGGTGACGGTGATCGACAGGTACGGGCCCGCCTTGATCGGTGCACCCAGCCGCACACCGAGCCGATTGGACTCGCGGTGCAGCCGTGAACCATAGGCGTACAGCTGCTGGAGGGTGTCCAGTGCGTCGTCACCCGCCGAGATGCGGCCCAACCACGCGTCGGCCATCGACGGGTCGATGCCGGTGGCATCCCGGAAATGCCGCAACGCGGTGGCCGGGTCGGTTTCCAGCACGGCCATGGCCTGGTCGAACTGGCGCCTGGCCGCCGCGGTGTCGGTACTACTGGTCATGACTAGTCCGCCAGTTCCAGCTCTTCCGAGCGCAGACTGGTTGGTTCTGTTGACACGTAACGGTTCTCGGCACGGAACAGTTCGACCTCCACCATGTACACCTGTCCGGCGGCGTTCACCTCGACGGTAGCAGGACCGATCTGGGTGATCACCACGTCGGCCGTCCCGCGCTGCGCCTCCCCGGGCCGGCCCACCGAGATCACCGTATTGGGGCGCGGTGCCGGCGAGACGGTTCCGTCGACCACGCTGACAGTGGTTCCCGACGCCGGCCGCGGCTGATCCGACACGGCGATGTGCGGCATTCGGACACTTTCCCAGCGCTGCAGGTCGCGGGTGTGCACGGTGATCCGGTCACCTGCTCCTGCCGTACGGATGATGATGCGTTTGGCGATGGGATCCTCGGCCGCGATGTGGACGCGGCTGAACTCGCCCGGATCGCCGAGCGGCAGCAGAAGCCGATCACCGGCGTTGACCTTGCCCAGCAGCACCCCGGACGGACCGATCGGCACATCCAGTGTCGCCGGGGCTCGGCCACGGGAAAGGCCGTGCAATTCCGGTCTCGGTCCGCAGAGATTCGCGGCGACCGCGCTGGCCTGCTCGCCCGGCAGGGTCTTGAGCCTGACGCTCGGCGGGGCCGTCGGCGGCTGCGCACTGCGGACGGTGATGGTCGCGGTCGCCGTTCCGTCCGGGAACAACGTGATGTTCTGGATGATCCCGTCGGCGCGCAGTGCCCACGCCTGTGAAAGCAGTTCGGCGGTGATGTCGCGCGGCGGATAGGCGTAGGTGGTCAACCAGCCGGCGTCGCTGCGGGCGGTCTTCCACCTCTGGTTGTGCGACTCGAGCGCGGTGCGACCCAGTCGGCGTTCCAGCTCCACCATGTCGGTCGCGGTGGCGACCTTGGCGCGAATCCCGCTGCAGCGCAGGCTTGCCGCGATGCGCTGGGCGGCGGCCAGCGCCGCGGTCCCCACGGTCGCGCGCCGCCTTAAGGCGTCGGCGTTCGCCAGCGCCCGCAGCCGGATCACCAGCCAGGTCTCGCGTGCGCCGGCATAGGGCGGTGTGCCGATCAGGGTGTCGTAGACCCGCGGATAATCGCCGGTGCTGCGGCGCCGGGAGCCCGCGGTAACCACGGACAGCGACTCGATGGTCAGCCCGAGACTCTGATGCATCGCCGGCAACAACTCGCTCACGTCGAGGGTGTTGCGCGTCACGGCCGCGGCGGAACCAGTGAAAATTGTTGGGGTGTGCGCCTTTCCGATCAGCTGAACGGCGACGATAGCGACGCCGTCCTGATAGCGGACGCCACCTCCGGAGCGGTCGTTGGCCACCGTGACCGGCTCGCTCAGCCGTATCGGGCGGTTGCGCCGCAGATACAGGCCGGCCCACGACCACAGCGGTTGGCGCCGCCACGGGACCGCAAACAGGATCAGACCCAGGGCGAGTCCCACCCCCGCACCGATCGGGCCGTAAACGATCCACCCGATCAGCCCCAGCGCCAACACGGCGAGGATCACCGCGAGCTGGATGGTGTGCCGTTTCATCTTGCCCGCCTGGCCCGAGCGATGATGCTCGCCAACAACACCGCCCCGACAACGGCCCCGGCGAAGATCAGCGCCACGTTGCGGGCGCGATGATCAGGCGCGACCGGGGGTGGCGGCGGCGCCATCACCCGGGTCATCGAGCCGGGAGCCAGCCGGTCCCCGGGCGGAACGTTGAACGTCAGTGCCGCAACGGGATCGACGACGCCGTAGCCCACCTGGTTGTCCACCCCGCGGGGCGGATTGTGTGCCGTCTGCAGAATGCGGTGGATGATCTGGTTCGCGGTGAGTGTCGGGTACTTGGCCCGCACCAGCGCCGCGACACCGGACACGTACGCTGCCGAGAAGCTGGTGCCCCAGAACGGCATGTTCCGCTCGCCGGGACGCACCGGCGGGTAGGCGTTGACCGGTCCCCCGGTCTGCGGCGAGAGACCCATGACGCCGACGCCGGGCGCGGCCGCAGCCACCCACGGCCCGGCCAGACTCTTGTTGATCGGTGCGCCGGTGTTGTCGACGGCGCCGACCGAAAGCACGTAGTCGGAGAACCACGACGGCGAGGACACCGTCTTCACTTGATGCCAGTCGCGGGGGTCCGAGGTGTCCAGCGGGTCGAATGAGGGGTTCTGTGCGCAGCCGTCCTCACCCTCGTTTCCGGCAGCGGCGACGATCACCGCGTCCTTGATCGTCGCCGCGTACCAGACCGCGGCACCCAACGCGCGCTGATCCAACGGGTCGGCGGCCGAGACGCAGGACGTCACGCTGATGTTGATGACCTTGGCGCCCATGTTCGCGGCGTGCACGATCGCACTGGCCAGTGTGGCCACGGTGCCCGCCTTCTTGCGTGCCTCGTTGTCACCCGGGCCCGGGTTTTCCGGCTCGTACGCCCGCGACGACTGGCGGATCGAGATCACCACCGCGTGTGGAGCCACCCCGGCGACCCCGTCCGGGGCTCCCGGTGGGGGCGGCGGTACCTCAGGATCTTCCGGCCCGTTGGGATCCGGGTCGCCCGGACCTGCGGACGGCTCGTCCGGTGGCGGCGGCGGTGGTGGCGGCGGCGGGGGTGGGGCCGGCTTGGTCTCGGTGACCGTCACCGGGACGGGTGGGGGCGGCGGCGCGGGAGGGGCGGGCGGCGAGCCCGGTGGGGGTGGCGCGGCGATGACCGGCGGCGGGCCGGCGGGCGGCGGGAAGGCGGGCGCGGGCGGCATGGGAGCCGGCGGCGGGCCGCCCTGCAGCGTGGCCCCGATGAGCGAGGCGACGATCGTGCCGTGCGCATCGCAGTCCATCAGGCCGTCGCCGCCCATGATGTAGTCGCCGCCGGGCACCACCGGTAGCCGCGGGCTGGGGTTCACCCCGGTGTCGATGACCGCCACCGGGACACCGTTGCCCGTCGAGTACTGCCACGCCTTGACAATGTTGAGCATCGCCAGGTTCGGCGCGGGCAGCGCCACGTTGGGCTCGGCCACCGTGATCGTCCTGGCGCAGATGTTGCTCTGCCGCATCGGCTGATCCGGACGCGGCGGACCGTCGGGCGGAACCATCGACGGATCCACGGTTGGCGGCGGAATTGCTTGTGCTGCTGGAATATTGGCGATCAGACCGGTCAGCAGGATGACCATCGCCGTTGCGGCAAACCGCTGTCCGATCATCGCATCCTGACCCAGGTGAACAAACCGCCGATCCACGCGGCCAGCGGGAAGGCGGCCACGATCGCCGCCAGTTCCAACCACTCGGCGACCATACGCACCAACGGAGTGAACCGGGTGACC
Organism: Mycobacterium sp. EPa45; assembly: GCF_001021385.1. Lineage (NCBI taxonomy): Bacteria > Bacillati > Actinomycetota > Actinomycetes > Mycobacteriales > Mycobacteriaceae > Mycobacterium > Mycobacterium sp. EPa45. The sequence continues at coordinate 5,975,878 of NZ_CP011773.1, forward strand.
GGAACCAGCAGTGCGGCAGCCAAACCGGCGCCGGCGAAGATCGCCACGGCCAGCGCACCCCACAACAGTGCCGCACCGGAATCGGCCGGCTCGTGCAGCACGTAGCGGATGACCCCGACGCACAGCGCGGCCGCGGCGCCCAGCACCAGTGCCACGGCCTGACGCTTGTCGGCGAACGCCCGGCCACGGCTGATGAAGATGAGCACGAACAGTCCGGCCAGGACGGCGGCGGCAATGCTCTTGCCCTGCCCCGGCATGAGGGTTGCCCACACCGCCGCGGGCAGCGTGATCGCGGCGGCCACGCAGATGCCGGTCAGCACGCTGTTGGCTCGCCTCGCAGCCTCGGCGATGATCGCGCCCGTCGGCGTGGTGTCCGGGTTCGGTTCGTCTTCGGCCTCGTCGTCGACGGGTGAGACGGTGTCGACCGGCAGTCCGTCACTTCGGCGGAACAGGTCGCGCCCGGTGATGGAACCGAAGTGCGGCGGGCGAATTCGCGCCGTCCACAGCGCGAAGGTCGGCGCGAGCGTCAGCAGCAGGAGCAGGCCGATCAGCGCGCACATGCCCAGCCATTGAGCCGGGATCGGATTCCACATCCGTGCGAGACCCACCAGGGCGCCGATGCCGCACAGGGTTACCACCGTCGCGGCGACCGTGACGTGACGTCCGGTCATCGTGACCACGCCGACGGTGAGCACTGCGGCGGCCAGCGCGGCAATGAACACGTGCGCAGCCCCGACTCCGCCGGGGGCCGCAGCCGCAAAGCCGAACGCCAACAACGGAACAGCCAGCCACGCGAAACCGCTCAGCAGATCTGTGCGCTGCGGCCACCACCGCCACACCGAACCGGCGCCCACCGCGAGAAGCAGGCCGGTCACGCCGGTGACGATGGCCGGGATCGCCGAATCGGTGTGCAGCCGGGTATGGACGCCGAGCCCGAGTAGGGACAGCACCACCATCGCCAGGATCGCCATCGCGGTGTGCGCGGCGGTCTCGGCGGTCACCGGAGCGAACAGTCTCTTACCGACCCTGGCCAGACCGGTCGACAGCGATTCGTACTGCGGCTCGAAGGACTCGCCCTCCTGCGCCGGGACCAGGACCAGCGTGGCCCCGTCCTCGACACCGAGCTCGTCCAGCGTCTTGGTGACGTCGAGCCGAGTGCCGTTGGCCCGGTTCAGCTCGTACGCGATGCCGGGGTCCAGACCTGGCACGCCACGACGCTTGAGCTCTTCGTTGAGCAGCTCCACGACATTGTCGATGAAGACTTCGACCGGCACCGACGCCGGATAGACCTGGGAGACAAGGTGTTCGCCGCAGATCACCGCGACCGCGCAGCGAGCCGGAAACGAGACCTTCGCCATCAGCGCGGCCTATCGGCGTCCGGGATGTACTTGTCGGCCAGTGCGGCAGTGATCTCGAACAACCGCAGCCGAGTCTTCTTCTGCAGTTCGTGCTGGGCGTCGATGATGCCGCCCTTCGCCAGATGTGGGTCGTAGGGCATGAATTCGACCGATGCACCCGACTGACTGAACCGTTCGGTCAGATATTTCCGCGCGTCGGAGTCGTAGTTGTTGCGGCTGTCGTTGAGGATCACCATGCTGCGGCTTACCAGCTCGTGGTAGCCCAGCGAGCGCAACAGATCGATGGACCTTGTGACCGGCAGCGAGGTGTCGGCGGTGAGTCCGGACACGAACACCAGGGTGTCGCACGCGTCGAACACCGCCTTCATGACGGGGTGCTCGAGATCGTCGGCGGTGTCCACCAGAATCACGTTGTGGGTGCGACGCAGCCGCGACAGCACGCCGGTGAACATCGCGGGCACCAGCGGGCGGGGCTGGTCGGAGGCGCGGTTGCCCGCCAGCACGTCGAGTCCGATCTGGTTCTGCCCCAAGTGCTCCCGGATGTCGGCGTAACCCTGTACGTCGGTGTCGTTGAGCACGGCGGAGTAATCACCCGGCGGCGCCTCGTCGATCCGGCCGGCCAGCGTCCCGAAGCCGGGTGCGGCGTCGATGGCCACCACGTTCTCCGGACGACATTCCCGGAATACCGCGCCGACACTGGCGGTCATCGTCGTTTTTCCGACGCCACCCTTACCGGAGACGAAACCGATCACGTACTGCTTGCGGATGTGCCTGCGGATCCGTTCGCGCAGTTCGCGATAGTGCCGCTCGGCAGGTGACTCACCGAGGTTGATGGTTTTGAACGACGCGTTGTAGATGAACTTGCGCCACCCCGAGCCGGGGGGAATCTTGCGCGGCGCCACCATGTCCGAGATGCGCAGGGTGCCGGACACCGAGTCGGAGTGTCCGCGATGGTGTGCGCCGAAGCTTTCGCGGCCGACCGGATCGCGAGGGTCGGCGGAACGCGGCGGTTCGTTCCAGGGGTTGGTCACCTAGACAACCTTTCTGTGCGAGTACCACTCGTCTTCGGCGGGCAGTCGGCGAACCATCTTCAACACCGCGGACGCGATGTTGGCGGCTGACCCAGGCGAGATGATCATCCACGATTTTCCACCGCGCGTGACGTGTTCGGACACCAGCCTGCCCTGCGGGGTGTCCATGATGGTCACCGCCCCGGAGTCGATGTACGTGCGGGCTGGGCCACCGGAGATACCGGATTGCAGGGCCACTACCGAGGCTTGTGCCGACTGGTCGGTGTCGGCAGCCATGGTCAGCAGGGCGATCTGGTCGCTGTCGACTTTGCGGTCGAGCAGGAAGGCTCGCAGACTCACCCGATCATGCACGGCGGCAAGCAGTTCCGGGACATCGAAGGTCACTGGCCGCAGAGATGCGGCCTTCATCTGCCCGCACAGCCGTTCGATCTGGGAGTTGATCAGCATGCCGGCCGACTCTTCGGAACTGGCGGTGCCGACACCGGACAGCCGCACCAGGATCCCGTTACGTTCCAGCGCAACCCACCACTGGGCGAAGCGCGCCAGCAGGACTCGTTCTGATTCCACCCCGGGCGAGGGTGTCTGGGCATAGATCAGCAGGGCGACATCCCGGCGGGACAACACTGTCAGCCATTCCAGCACCGCCTCGTCGACCCGTCCCGCGTCGGTGATGACGCCGGCAGCGCGCAACTCGTCGGCAATGGGGTGCGCGAGGGCCATCTCAGCGGTCTCGACACTAGGCAGATGTGGCCGAAGGCCGAGCTCAGGCGCCACTACTTCGATGCCGGACAACACCTGCAGGACCCACAGGCCGTCCACCGTCGTCGTCAACATATGTTTCCCCGAATTAGATCCCGTACCAAGACAGACAGCAGGGGCGCACCGACCGTGCGCCCCCACCGGCTGAAAATGTCGGTGTTAGAAGAGATTGCCCATCTGGAGGTCGGTCTGATGGGCGCTGTCGTTCACGTTGCTGATCGTGGTGCCGTGCTGGTTCATCGTCTCGACGAGACCCTGCAGGCCCTGCAGCATCTGCATCTGGGCCTCGTGGAACGAGCCCGCTGCAGCACCCTGGAAGAAATCAGCAATTGCGTTGGTGCGCTGCAGGATATCGTCGTGGATCTCCATGAGCTGAGCTGAACGCTGGCCGACGTCGGAGGCGAAATCGGCAACGCCGCCGTGGTTGTACGTGATGTTGTCCATGATGAAGTCCTTTTCGTAGGTGGTCTGGGGATCAGGCGTTCGCGGCGAAGCTGGTGAGGCTGTGAGCCGCGTCGGCCTCGTGCTGCTCCATCATGGAAGCCGCCTGGCTCAGACCGTGGGCCAGCCGGGTGCCACCGGTGATCGTCTGCTGCAGGTCGTGATTGATCTGTGCGGCGGTGTTCACCGACGCCAGCTGCGCCTGTCCGCCCCAGACCGCGGAGCCCAGACCTTCGTGGCTGCTGAGGTAGCCGTTGGCGATGGCGGTGGCGTGCTCGAGCGCGGACTCGATGGCCTGCTGGGTGCTACGCAGCACCTCCGGTGTGACGACGAGTGTCATGTGCTTCTCCCTTTTGCTGAGTGTGGTGCCGTTATGTGGACGTGTTGTCGAGTATCGGATGGGGTGGACCAGCTGTCACTTCACCCTCTGGCAAACGTTGACGGACGCACCCCCTAAAACCAAGCCCTTAGCTGATCCGCTAGTTCCGTTGCGAATCATGCCCGACGACGACCTGTACCCGTGCGACGTCGTCTTTGCTGTTCTCTCCCTTGCCCTGACCGAGCATGCCGGCATGCGCGGGCGACATCGGCATCGCGCCGCCGCCCATCGGCGACGTCGTCGGCCCTTTGACTTCAGCAGCGCTCAGCAGCCCGGTCTTCAGCGACGTCGGCCTGCCTGAGCTCTCTGGAGCAAAGCTGCTCGTGGGCCGGGTGTAGCTCGTGAGGCCCGCGCCGGGCACTCCACCGCCACCGCCGCCACCAATGCCGCCGCCGGCGCCCCCACCGCCGATTCCGCCGGCCCCGCCGGCAGGCGCGCCGGCCTTGACCAGGTCCGCGGCCGGCATCGCCGCGTCAGCACCCTTCATCCCGCTCATCAGGCCGCCGAGCTGACCCATCATCGACTGCGGAAGACTCGACAGGCCCTGGAACGCCTGCATCGGCGCCTGGAACATGCCCATCAGCGGCTGCATGGCGCCCATCGCCGCCTGCATCGGCTGCATCATCATCGAGCTCATCTCACCGCCCGCTGCTGCCGGAGCAGAGGCGGTCTGACCGGCCATCTGGGTGACCTGCCCGGTGCCCTGCGTGGCAGCCTGCATCCCCGTGGTTCCGGCAGCCTGCGCGACTGCCGCGGCGGCAGATGCTCCCGCGGCCGGCGAGGCGCCCAGCGGTGCGAGCGGGGGTGGGATGGCCAGCGCCGCGATCAGAGCGGCGAGCGCGGCACCATATGCCGCTCCGGCGCCGGCGTTGTGCGGCCAGTGCTCGCCGTAGTACTCGGTGTCCAAAGCGACAATCGCCGGCGTCAGCGCGCCCCAGACGGCGGGGTTGATCGCCACGTCAGACGCCTGTTCGGTGCGATTTGCGATGGAGACTTCCGCCGGGATCATCGACGACACCGCGGTCTCGTACGCCGAGACCGCGCTGGCGGCGATCGGTGGCTTCTCCTGCACCCACCCGGCCAGCAGCTGCAGTGCGGTGTTGAGGCCGGTGACCGCTGTCATCGAACTCAATCCGCCGACACCCTCGAAGTTCAAGGCAGTGACCGCGGTGTTGAGCTGGGACATCGAGAAGGCCAGCTCGTTGCTGCCCATCAGAGCCTGCCAAGCAGCGCCGCTGGCCATCGTCGTCGCCGTCCCACCCGCCCCCGGCCCCACCAGCCGGAGGTAGTTCATTTCAGGCGTGAACGTCGGCCATGACGGATCGGGCATCGCTCTAGAGGGCCAGCGCCGTGTTGTTGAGGATGTCCGTGGCGGTGTATGTCGCCGCCGCCAGCTCCTGCGCTCCCGCGAACATGCCGCGATTGGCCAGGTGCTCGGTGGCAGTAGTGACATATGAGGCGCCTGCGGCATTGAGCGCCGCAGCGAACTGGGCCGAGTCCAGATCCGCACCCATGGGCAACACACCCATCAGCGCCTCGGACGCGGCCGACGTGGCAGCACCCATTTCTGCGCTGAGGCTCGTCTCGGTTGTCGCAGACGTCGAGACCGTAGCCGCATTTACATTCAAAACCATGTTGCTCTCCTCCCGGTAATCACAGGCGTACCTGCGATCTTGCCTGATACTAGAGTGTGCTGGCGACCTAAGGCTACTTATGTCTTTTCGTACGCAGCTAATTCACCGACGGTCGCTCACTCCGGTGTTCCAACCAATACTCCTTCCATTGCGCCATCGGTAGTCACCATCAATCCGCGACCCGGTGGCAGTTGCTGGGCACTGGTTCGTCCGAACACCTTCACGGTCTGCGGATCGTTGTCCATGAACAGCGTGGGAGCCCGAGAACCGGTGAGCTTCTGGAGGAATGGGCTCATCGCCGACACCCCTGCCCAGTTTCCTGGCAGCCGGGCGGCGATCACGTGTAGCCCGATCTCCCGACTGCGTTCGATCAGCGGCCACAGCGGTGCCGTCGCAGCGGCCTTCCCGATGGCCCCGCTCGGCCGCAGTTCCTGCTCATCGTCGATCAGCACATAGTGGTGCGGGCCGGTCCAGGTCGATCGAGTCAGCAGCTCTTCCTGACTCAGCCCAGACGGTGGCAGCCGGTCCCGCATCATCTCGGCCAGCTCGGCCAGCACCTGGTCGATGTCGTCCGGGGTGTAGGCATAGGCCCGCACGTGTGGCCCCTGGATCTTGCCGATCAGGCTCGTCTTCGGGTCGATGATGGTGATCTGCGCCTGTTCCGGTGTCAACCGCGCGGCGATCGCCTGCCCGAAGGCGGCCAGGCTGCTGGTCTTACCGCAGCCCTGCCGGCCCACCACCAACAAGTTGGGTGTCTGCCGGCTCGGCAGGGCCACCGCTTGCAGCGCGCTCTCCCCCATCGCGAACGGGATGTCCAGGCTGTCGGCGGTCGTCGGATACGCCGCGATGATCTCGCGCAGGCCGATGCGCTCGGGCAGCCGGGCCAGCGTCTCGATCTTGCCCGCACCGGTCTGCGCAGCGATCACCTGACCGACCTGCCGGGTGGGGATCCGCTCGCCGCCGGGACCGACAATCTCAGGCAGGCCGATCAACAGTTCCTGGCTGAGCCTGGTAACGCCGAAACCGGGACGGTCCAACGTGTTTCGCGCAGCCCGGCGGTGTTCCATGCCGGTGCCCATCTGCGTTTCGTCGGGGTTGCTCAGCCGCAACTGGATTCGCGCGTTCGACACGTTCAGCAGCGCCTGCTTCTGGCCGACCAGCCAGCCGCTGGCGCTGGTGGCGACGTGGATGCCGTAGGACAGACCCTGGCGCGCGATCGAGATGGCCCGATCCCCCATGCCGTTGTCCTTGTCGTACAGGTCGCCGAAGTTGTCGATGACGAGGAAGATGTCGCCGAACTTGTCCTCGGGATCGGTCCCCCCGCCGCCGGCCGCCCCGAAGCGGCGCTCGCGAAACTCGCCGATGTCCATCTGATAGCGCTTGAACGACGCCTCCCGCGCCCGGATCAGGCCTTCGATCGTGGCCAGCGTGCGCGACACACCCTCGGTGTCGGTGAGGCTGACGACGCCCGCCACGTGGGGCAGATCCTCGATCGGGTACAGCGACGCCCCCAGACAGAAGAACGTCACCCGCTCGGGCCGGTACATCAGTGCCGCCGCGGTGATCAGCGTCATCAGCGTCGTGGACTTACCGCGCTGCGCTGTCGCCACCACCATGATGTTGTCCATCTCGGCGTCGATGACGTGCACCCGCTGGGCGTGGTCCTCCGGGAAGTCTTCGATACCGACCGGAATGATCAACCCCGGGTTCTGGCCGTAGTCCACCCACCACGGCTTGCCCCGCCAGCGCTCCACCAGGGCGTCCGCAGTCTCGCTGACTTCCAGCGGCGGCAACCAGATCTGGTGCGGCGCACGGGCCGGGTGCGAAATCAACGACTCCCTGATGACGTCGAGCAGCTTCTTTTTCTTGAAACCGTCTGCGTGGTAGAGGAATTCGTCGGGCTCCTCGGGAGCATCAGCCTCGGCGAGTGCCGCGTTGTCCTCGGGGGACAACGGCTGGTACTCCCACGTCAGTGGGCGCGGCTGAGTGAAGCTGACGTCCACCGTGGTGTCGGTGGTCACCACCTTCTTCGGCACCACGAACGGCGCCGAGACATAGAAGCAGCGGAACTGTTCGAGTTCGCGCGGCCCGACCTTGAGCAGTCCGTAACCGGCCTCTTTGGAGGGCAGGTGCAGGGCGGCGTCGCTGCCGATCACATCGCGGGAATCCTCGGCGGTCTCCGCCCGTAGCGCGACCCGGAAAGCGATGTTGCTCTTGGCTTTACTCAACGACGACAAATCCAGCCGCTGGCCGCCGAGCGTGAAGAAGACGTTGCACCCGCGGCCCTCCTGCCCGATGTGGATGACCAGGTCGATCCACTCGGGGTGATGATGGAACAGCTCGAGGTACTCATCGATGATGACGAGCAGAATCGGGACGGGCTCGAGGTCTCGGCCGGCCAGTCGCATCTCTTCGTACTCGTTGGCGTCACGGGCACCGGCATCCTTGAAAAGCCGGTAACGACGGGCTATTTCGCCGTCGATGGCTTTGCGCATCCGCTCGGCGAGGTGCCGGTCATCCTTGCCGAGGTTCGACAGCGAGCCCGCCACGTGGGGCAAGCCCGCGAGGTCTTGGGCGGCCGACTCGAACTTCATGTCGACGAAGATCACGATGAACGTCTCCGGCGAGTGGGTCAGCGCGATTCCGTTGCACAGTGACAGGAAGTACTCGGACTTGCCCGAACCCGAGGTGCCGATCACCACGGAGTGGAAGCCGAAGCCACCGAAGTCCTTGGCTCGCAGCACGATGTACTGGAGTTCGCCACCCGGCTTGACGCCGACCGGCACCACCGCCCACTTCGGATCGCCGCGGCCGCGGCTCTCGGCCCACAGCCGGTCCACGTCCAGCCGGCGCGGATCGGTGATCCCCAACGCCCGCAGCAGCTCTCCACCCTGGCTGTCCGTTTCCGACAGCTCACCCGCGGTCATCGGCGACCACCGGGCGAGTGAGCGGGCATACCGGTCGGCGGTGCTCTCGGCGAGCATGTCGGCGACGGCGTAGAACGCGTTGCGGTGCCGCAACCGCCCTTCACGCATGCTGAAGCGTTCCTCTTCGTCGGAGAAGCCGACCCCGACGCCGGGCCGGGATGCCAGGCGCAGCACGGTGATTCCAGCCATTCCCTTCTGGCCGGTGATGCCCTCCCACTGCTCGGGGGTGCCGACGTTGTCGTCGACGATCACCCAGTGCGGGCCGAGCGCGTTGCCGGACAACGCCTCCATCGGCGATCCCATGGTGGTCGGGCTGGAACCGCTGGGCGGCGCCCACGGCCCTCGGCCCTTGCGGTGGAGCTCGGCATCGAGCGCGTCCTCCAGCTCGGTGGGCGAGGTGAAGACCAACCGGCGCAGTCCGCAGGCGTCGAACATCTCGTCATGCTGATTGTGCGGCAACCACACCAGCCACGACCACAGTTCGGGGTGCCGGGTGACGACCATCAGCTTGATGTCGTTCGGGCTGTGATATACCGCCAACTCGCACAGGACCGCCCGCATGAAGGCGTGTAGTTGCTCGGGGTCGTCGCCGACGAAGCTGAATCCCGGCCGCGACCGCAGGCTCAACACCTTGCCGATGCCCCGGATCTTGCTCTGCTCGAGGATGAAGTCCCGCAACGCCCGCCCGGTCACGGGTTCGAGCTCCTCGCCGACCGGCACCTCGGGCCACTGCAGGGACACCGCGGAATCGGCGGCCGACTGAACCCCGATGCCCAGCCGCACGTCGAGGAAGTCGGCGTCAGCCGGCCTGCGCTCCCACATGCGCGGTCCGCCGATGACGGTGTCGAGCTCCTGCGGATCGCCATGAACGAACAGCTGGCTCCGGCGCTGGTCCTGGGCAGCGCGCTGCACCTCGTCACGGTCGTCGTCGAGCTGGCGCAGATACATCCGCCGCTGCTTTTCCTGCTCGCCCCAGCTGATTCGTCGACCGCGGCCGAGCCGGCCGCTGAACATCAGCGCGCCGAACCCGACCAGACCGACCATCGGAAAGAAGCCGGACTGCAGCGAACGAACGCCGGAGGTGTACATCACGACGAGGGTGCCGATGATGCCGACCAGGAGCGCCGGCAGCGCGATCATCAGCAGGATGTTGCGGGGCTCGCGCTCCGGCAGTGCCAGCGGCGGAGCGATGGCCACCCGCACCGGCGGGACCGGGGGCGTCGACTTACGTGCACCGCGGACGAATCCCCTTTTCGACACCGCTATCCTCCCGCGTTCTGTTGGCCGGGTGCAGCCACCGGGGCCACTGCGCCGCCCGGATCGATGGTGTCGCGCGCCAATAACGCGGTCGCGCGATTGATGGCCGGGCCCGCGGCGAAGGTGCGCAATATCGGCCACGGAGCCTGGACCGCCTGACGCGGATCCAATCCCAGCGCTTGCAGCGTGCTCTGGTCCCACTCGATGCCGAACCGAACCCCTTGCGGCGAAACCCAATACAGGCTCTCCCGGGTGTCCGAGGCGACCGCGGCACTGGTTGACGCGACGAAGTTCGCCGCTCCCGGCAGGATCAGCGTCTGGGTGGCCTCGACGGAATCGGAATCGCGGCTGTCTCGGACCAGCCGCACGATGTGCGAGTCCATGGCTTCCGGGCTCGGCAGTCCACGCCCGCTGAAGAACGTCACCGCCGCCTGCCGGTCGGTGGTCTGCTTCTGCCAGCCCACGCAGGTCACCGGATTGGCGTCGGTGTCGATGAAGTCCAGTTTGCCGGTCGGATAGAAGTCGACGTTGAGCGCCGTGACCACAGGGATGTCGACCAGCTTGTCGGGCGAGATCAGTTGCGGCGTCGTCGAACCCTGGCTGTTGGCAGTTCGCAGCAGGTCGGCGACGAAGGCGGTGATCTTCTGCACCCCGTCGGGGAGCAAGGCATAGAACCCGCTGACATTGCCGCCCGCGTCCCTGGTCTCCAGGACGCTGCCCACCACCGAGCCGGCCAACAGCCGCGACGGCGTTCCGGCCTCCGGAATGGCTGGTACCACAAGGGGTTCCGTCGCCGGCATCGCGTCGAACAGGGCGTTGGAGATCTGGATGGGACGCGTCACGCCCGGGTCAAGCCCGAGGTTGAAGGTGACAGAACGGTCGGCCGGGTCGATCTGCGTGCGCTGACCGTTCCACACCAGATACGTGCTGGCGCCGTGGGTGGCCAGGACCGCCTGCGTAGGCCGGATCGGCTGAGCCCGGCCGCCGCCGTAGATCTCGCCGGCGATGGCCGTCACCATGGGTGGCTGGCCGCTGCCGCGCGTCGCGGCGGTGTCGCACAACGACCACGCGGAGACCGTGTTCGCCGCAACGGTCAGGTCGTCTGGGATGCCCGGGATCCCGATCATCGGTCCGGTCGGGTACTTGGCGATCTCTTTGGCGTTCACCCAGGTCGGCGCCGACGAGCTACCGGTCGCCAGTCGGGCGGAGGTCAGATTCAGTGCCGGATACAACCGGTTGTCGATCTTCGCGTACAGCGCGCCGGTGTCGCGGTTGCCGATGATGTTCGACTGGCCCACCAGACCGGCCGGCTTCATGAAGTGCAGCAGGGCCATCCACCCACAGCCGATCAACACGAAGACGATCGACAACGCCACGGCCGCCTGCTGCTTGCGATCGTCGTGCTTCATTCGTACGGAGAAGCGGGTGATCGCTGCCCGCAGCCGGCGGTTGTAGAACAGGTGCCCGGAGTTCTGGTCCCGGTTGGACAAATTCAGCGGCACGGGTGGTGTCCCTCCGCCAGGTCTGCTGGGGTCACCGCAATCCACCTCCGTACCGTGCCTGGTTGTCCGTTTGGGCTTCCTCGCGCAGGGCGGCGAATGCCAGGTTCAGCCGGTCGCCGAGCTCACGGTGGCTGTAATCGGTGACGACCGCCGGGTGCAAGGTGAGCTCGATGAGTTTGCCATCGGAGTTTGCCACCGCGTGAATGTCCCCCAGGTCGACGCTGTACGTGATGGTCTCGGCCTGCGCGACGAGCGCCTCCCAACGCTCGGCAGCCTCGCTCAGTTCCTTCAAGACCGCGTCGACGAGATCCCTGTCGCTAAGCTCGCGATCGCTGCTGGATCCCGCCACGTGACAAGTATGTCGACCGTCGCTACCTGCGTCAATTCACCTTCGCAGCATCCGCTGCCGGGATGGGCGAAAATCGCCCCAGCAACCTCCGAATTTCTCACGCGTCACGTCGCGGTGCCCCAGTGGCTGGCGGGCGGAGCGCTGAGCGCCTCGAACCAGGCGAAGTGATAGTTGGCGGAAACCTCATCACGCACGGCGATCGCCTCGGTCGCGGCCAGCAGGAGGCAGTTGCTCAGCAGGGCGGCATCGACGTCCGGATACTGGGCCATCAGTTGATAGCGCGCAGTGTCCGAATGCACTCGTAGTACGTCGACTTCGGCATCGAGGACGCCGGTGCGGCCCGCGCCCGCCTTCGCGAGCGTGTGCACCATCCGGGGCAGGCCATCGCGCCAGTGGGTGGCCTCGACCAGCTTCCAGCCCAGGTCATCGACGCGGGGCAGCTCGCGGCCCCTGGCCGAGGTCGCCACCGGGTCGGCCCGGCCGGCGGGGAACGGGTCACCCGGGTGGTAGACCACGGACCGAACGACGTCGCCGAGAAGTTCGCCGATCCGTCCCGGACGTCTGGCCGGCGGCAGCAGTGCGACGCCGGTGGGCACCGCGACGCCCGGCGGGATCCAGCCGTGCGCGAGGTCGGTCACCAACAGGGTTGTCCCATCAGTGCGCTCCCCGACCGCCCACCGCAGGCCGGGTTCCTGCCGGGCAACAAACTCCAGCACGCGTTCCAGACTGCGCTCGTCGAGTTTCGGTTCCGGCTCGGGTTCGAGCGCAACGGGCTCGGGCTCCGGCTGCAGCTCGATGACCGTCGGCTCGACATCCGGTGTGACTATGGGAATTGCCGGATCGGTGTCGAGATCAATTGCCGCAGAGCGTAATTGGCGAATCGTCGACTCGACGCGCTGCACCGCATAGGACCTGGCCGTCTCGATGATCCGGACTTCCTCGGCACGACGGGCGAAGTCGGGAACATCGGCGTGCCGCAGCGCGCGCAGCCGCTCGTTGGCCGAGTCCGCGATGCGCTGCAGGGCAATCTTCAGGTGTTCGGCGACGGCCGCGGTCGCCTGACTCACCGTCTCCAGCTCGGCGGGCCACAGTCCCCCGATCACCCACGGCGTGGCGTCCGGGGGCGCGTCGAAGGTCGGCACGGAGAGGGCCTGCCGCGTCGCCCTCTTCAAGCGCTGGCGCGCCGTGTTCCGACCGAAGATCGCCACGGCCAGAAGCCTACCGTCGATCACGGCGCTGTCAGTTCGGCCGCAACCGCCCGTACCAGCTGGGTTCAGGCCAGCGGCTGATTCTCTCGGACGCCCTTGTAGATGCCGCGCCGCACGATCCACGGCATCAGGATGCGGTCGATCGACCACGCCGGGAATCGGTAGGCGGTGCCGTTGGGAGCGAACACCTCCAGCCCGTCGGCCTGGATCCCGACGATCGACCCCCACCGTCGCCGGGGCGCTCGGTACTGCTTCAGCGGACGGTCGGCGAGCGTCGCGCGGATGTTGTGGGCCAGCAGCGAGTCGGCCCGCGCCCGCGCCGAGGCTCGCAGCGGGTCGGTGGCGGCCACGTCGCCGATCGCGAATACGCGGTGATGCCCGCACAGCTGCAGCTCCGGAGTGACTTTGACGAAGCCCTGCTCGTCGAGCAGCTCCGGCGGCAGCCACTCGGTGTTGGGCTTGACGCGTCCGATCGCCCACAACACCGCGTCGGCCTTGGCGTCCGGCTGTCCGGTGCTCCACTGCACCCGGGCGTCGGTGATCTCGTCGCCGTCGAACCCGTCGGGCAGTACCGCACGGTGCCCGGGGTGCACGCCGACACCCAGGTGAATCAGTTTGTCGTGCAACCGTTCCCATGCCCGGTGGTGATGCTCGGTCAAAGCCCGCTCGCCCGGGAAGTACAGGTCCACCTTCTTGCCGGGCCACCTGGTGGCGATATTGGCGGCCGCACTCACTGCCGCGGCACCGCCGCCGATGATGACCACCGATTCGGCGGCGGCCAGCCGCTGATGCGTCCCGGTCAGGTCGGCGGCGATCTCCTCGGGGGTCTGCAGCGTGGGCTGGCGCCAGAAGCCGTTGCGCACTCCGGTCGAAATCACCAGTACGTCATAGGTTTCGGCGACCGGCGACCCGTCCGGCGCGGTTGCCAGCACGGTACGGTTCTCCAGATCCAGACCGGTGAGCGTGGCCTGCACGGTGCGCACGCGATCCAGGCCCCGGTACTTGTCGAATGAGATCCAGTTGTCGCGAGCCCAATCCGTAGGCCGGGCCAGCCGCAACCCGAGCTCCTGACCACTGACCAGGGCCGGCTTGACAGTGATTCCGACCACGTCGGCGTGGCGGGCCAGTTTGATCGCGGTGAGCAGCCCGCTGTCACCGAGCCCCGCGATCACAACGCGCGGCTTATCAGTCATACGACGGCCTTTCGCGGCGGGCGGGGAATGAGCATCGGCACCCGGTCGATCACGTCCTGGTACTGCGGACGCCGGGCCAGGCTGCGCTTCTCCATCATCGGGATACTCGCGCCGAGGAACATCGCGACCATCGCCACCACCCCGACGAACAGCCACCAGGCGTCGTCCGGTGCGGCCGCGACTCCGAAGAGGGCCAGGGCGAACCAGAAGCTGATCTCGCCGAAGTAGTTCGGGTGCCGCGACCATGCCCACAGGCCCCGGTCCATCACGGCGCCGGGTTTCTTGTCGCGGACGAAGCGGTGCATCTGGGTGTCGGCGACCAGTTCGAGCGTCACCGCCGCGATGCCGATCGCGAACGCGACCCAGCTCAGCCAGATCAGGCCGGTTCCGGGCCGGGTGACCGCGACGTACACCGGCAGCATGCCGAGGAACACCTGCACAGTCGGGATCAAATGGATACCGAACAGGTCGGCGAGTAATTCCCAACGGCCGGCGCTGTCGCGTAGCTGCGGATAGCGCCAGTCCTCGTGGTGCAGCCCGGGGAAGCTGTAAACCCAGTTGCCGGTCAGGCGGATGGCCCAGTACATGACGACGACCGCGACCAGCCAGCAGCGCACCGAGTCCAGTCCCAGCGGCCCGGCCGCCCACCAATAGATGAGCAGCAGGGGCGGGATCACGCTCCAGAAGGCGTCGTAGAAGCTGGAGTTGCGATACGCCCGGCTGAACACGAACACCACCAGGGTGGCGATGACATCGGCGATGAACGCGTCTAGCCACAGCCGCCCGGTCGCCGACGGACCGTACAGCAGCCAGGCCGCGCCGGCCGCGACCGCGATGGCGTAGGCCGCCGTGACCAACCACAGCGAGTGCGCTTTGCTCCGGTTCACCATTTCCAGCCTCCTGCCGCGGCCGAACTGTAACACGTTCTAGTTGTAGTTCGACCCTGCAACCTCGGCATCGACTCTGCACTCAGCGCGCGTTTCCGGGTCCGATTCACGCTCCGGTCGCAGGCTCGATGCGGTGCCCCCACCCAAAACTTGACACCTGCCAACAACCGGCCGCGGGGGGCTGCTTATCGTGTCGGAATGAGCACCGTCGCTGATGCCGACCGGGTCGAAGACCTGGCCCGGCGGGTTGTGGCCGACCACGACCCGAAGAAGGTCCCGATTCCGGAATTCCTCGGCGCCTGTTACGACGCCGGCCTGTCCTGGGTGCATTTCCCCGAAGGTCTTGGCGGGCTCGGCCTGTCGCGTGGCCTGCAGGCGGTCGCCGACCAGATCCTGCAGGGCGCGGGCGGCCCGGTTCCGCTGGGCCTGAACCCCATGGGCTACGGCATGGCCGCGCCGACCGTGCGTGAGCACGCCCAGTCCGACGACCTCAAGAAGTCACTGCTGCGGCCATTGGCCACCACCGAGGACATCTGGTGTCAGCTGTTCTCCGAGCCCGGCGCCGGCTCCGACCTGGCCGGCCTGGCCACCTCGGCGGTGCCCGACGGCGACGAGTGGGTGATCAACGGCCAGAAGGTGTGGACCAGCCTCGCGCACCGCGCCCGGTGGGGTCTGCTGCTGGCTCGTACCAATCCCGACATCGCCAAGCACAAGGGCCTGACCTACTTCGTGCTCGACATGCACGCCCCCGGTGTCCAGACCCGCCCGCTTCGCCAGATGACCGGGCAGGCGGAGTTCAACGAGGTCTACATGACCGACGCCCGCATCCCCGACAGCCACCGCCTCGGCGCGGTCGGCGACGGCTGGCGGGTGGCCATGACCACCTTGATGAACGAACGCAGCGCCCTGGGCGCCAGTGGCAACCGGCGCGGCAGCGGCACCATCAAGGAAGCCGTCACGCTGTGGGCGTCACGCCCGGACCTGCAGACCCCGGTGCTGCGGGATCGCTTGACGCAGTTGTGGTTACGCTCGGAGGCCCAGCGGCTGACCTCCGAGCGCTCGCGCGCCTCGGCCACCGCGGGCGGCCCGGGTCCGGAAGCCTCCATCGGCAAGCTGGTCGGCGCGGAACTCAACCAGCACATCTACCAATGGTGCATGGATCTGCTTGGGCCCGAAGGCATTCTGTACGACAGCTACGCGATGAGCGACGGTACCGCCGACGCAGGCGACTGGCGCGGGCCGATCCAGCAGCGATTCCTGCGCAGCCGTGCCAACACCATCGAAGGCGGCACGTCGGAGGTCATGCGCAACATCCTCGGCGAGCGGGTACTGGGCCTGCCCGGTGACCTGCGTGCCGATGCCGGCATGCCGTGGAAGGAGATCCCGCGTGGCTGAGAACGCTGAGTTCAGGTTCACCGATGAGCAGCAACAGCTGCGCGCCGCGGTGCGCAAGTTCTGTGCCGACAACTTCGACGAGTCGACCGTGCGCCGGTTGATGGAGTCCGAGGTGCCCTTCGACGCCAAGGTGTGGAACCGCCTGGGCGCTGAGCTCGGCGTGCTCGGACTTTCGGTGCCCGAGGACGACGGCGGCGCCGGCGGTTCGCTCGTCGACCAGGCCGTCGCGGTCGAGGAGTTCGGCGCCACTCTGGCCTGCGGGCCGCTGGTCGGCACTGTCTATCTCGCGGTTCCCGCGTTGGTGGCCAGCTCGGCCGGTGCGGCGCGGGATGAACTGCTGGGCCAGCTGGTCGAGGGCACGACCACCGCCGCCTTCGCCGTCGCCGACAGGGCCGGCGCATTCGATCCGGCCGCGGTGACAGTGACTGCCGCCGGTGACACGGTGTCCGGCACCGTCGAGCGGGTGGTAGACGGTACTGCTGCCGACGTGATCCTAGTCGCCGCAACAGGTTCCGATGGTGTCGGGCTGTACGCGGTCGACGCCAAGGACGTTGCGCGGACGCCGCTGGCGACTCTGGACCTGACGCGTCCGCAAGCCACCATCGCCTTCTCCGACTCCCCCGCCCGGCTGCTGGCCGGTCCCGAGGAAGCCGAGCGCGTGATCACCCATGCACTACAGGTGGGTTCGGCTCTGCTGGCCGTCGAACAGGTCGGCGCCGCACAGCATCTGCTGGATCTGGCCGTCGAGTACGCCAAGTCCCGCCTGCAGTTCGGCCGCCAGATCGGCTCGTTCCAGGCGATCAAGCACAAGCTGGCCGACATGCTGGTCGATGTCGAGCACGCCCGCTCGGCGGCCTACCACGCGGTGTGGGCCTTGACCGACGGCTCCGACGACCCGGCCCTGGCGGTCAGCATCGCCCAGGCCACGGCATCGGCGGCGCTCAGCCGCGTCGCCGCCGACACCATCCAGGTGCACGGCGGGATCGGCTTCACATGGGAACATCAGGCACACCTGTACTTCAAACGGGCTGCCACCGATGCCGCACTCTTGGGCACGGCCGAACAGCATCGGTCCCGGGTTGCCGCCATGGTGCTGGACGAGGCGAGCGCCGAAGGGGCCACCCGGGTGGCCGACGGACTACCCGTCTGACACCGGAAATACGAAAAGTTCGGGTGCGAGAAGTGCTGAGAACTTCTCGCACCCGAACTGTTTCCGTGGTACGCCCGGCTCGTCAGCCGCGATGGCGATTCCACTGGTGGTGATGATGGATCGAGGAACCCGGGACCGGCTGGTTGTGCTGGTGGGGGAACGCGGCGTGCGGCGTCGGCGAGCTCATGTTGGGTCCGGTCGTGTCGGCGTGGCCGGCGCCGGCCGCGCCAATCGCCACCATCGCGGAGCCCGCGGCCAGAACTGCACCCGCGGCAATGCGCTTGAACCAGAGATTTGTCGAGTTGTCGGCGTTCATCGTGATCGTCATGTCCTGCAATGTCCTTGCTTCGTCTTTTCATCGGCTGGCGGTGATCTAACGATCCCGCAGATCCGCGCCGACGTCTGTCGGGTGACCAGCCCAAAGCAGGGGTGAAACCGGCGTCCACCGATCGGGGGACGCCCGCTGCAGTAAGTTCTGAACGCGATGACGATGCAGTTGGTCACCTCCGCCCCCGCCGCAATGGGTCCCGGGGAGATCGGCCCGTGGGCGGGCCGCGCCGAGCGGCTCGGATTCGACGTCATCCACATCTCCGAGACCATCCACGATCCGTTCACCGTGGCCGCACTGGCCCTGCAGCACACCGAGCGGGTGCTGGTGCGGACCAGCATGGTGCTCGCTTTTCCGCGCAGCCCGATGATCACCGCTTATGCCGCATGGGATTTGGCGCAGTACTCCGGCGGCCGGTTTCAGCTCGGCATCGCCTCGCAGGTGCGCGGCAACATCGTCGGCCGGTTCTCGGCGCAGTGGTCCGAGCCGGTCGCCCGCCTCGCCGACTACATCCGTGCCCTGCGGGCGATCTTCACGTCGTTCCAGACTGGAGCCAAGCTGAATTACATCGGGCCGCATTATCGATTCGAGCGTCTGCAGCCGTACTTCAATCCCGGGCCCCTCGAGCACCCTGCCCCGCCGATATGGACTGGCGCGGTGAACACCCGAATGTGCGAGATGGCAGGCGAACTGGCGGACGGTTTCGTCTGCCATCCGACCAACTCGCATCCCATCGTGCTGCGATCGCGCACCCTGCCGGCGTTGAAAGAGGGCGCATCCCGCGCCGGCCGCACCCTGGACGACCTGGCGGTCATCGCCAACCCGCACGTGATGACCGGCGCCACCCGCGAAGTCGTCGCCGCGATCCGCGACGACCGCCGCTCGGAGCTGGCCTTCCTCTACAGCACGCCCGCCTACCGCAGGCAGTTGGAGGACTTCGACTTGGCCGAGATGGGAACCACCCTGTCCGAGATGGCGCGACGCTCCGAATGGGACGGCCTGCCAAGCGTTCTCACCGACGAGGTGATGGATCGCCTTGTTCCGCAGGGCACCTACGACGAAATCCCTGATGTGCTGCGTCAGTGGTATTCGGGGCTGTGCAGCGGAATCAACCTGCCGGTACCCGCCGAGGAAGCCGACGACGACCGCGTCGCCGCCATGCTGGCGGTCTGCCGTCAGATTCCGGCAGCCGCACGCAATTCCTCGTAGGCGGCGTCGATACAGTCTGCGAGTCCGGCGATGTCGGGCAGCGCATTCGGATCGGTGCACAGCCCGATTCCCATGTCGCCGGCACACGAGATGGCCGAGATCCGCAGCGCGTGATGAGCGGCCGGTTCTGATGACGAGAACAGATGCTGCACACGACGGCCGGCCACCTGAACCGGATGACGAGGTCCGGGCACGTTGGAGATCGACAGGCAGAATTCCTCTGCGCTGCCGGCCAGCCGCCGGATCGCCGCCTCGAGACGCGGGACGCAGCCCAGCGCATGAAACAGGTCGTACATCTCGTCGGCATCGTCGAGGCGCTTGCGCTCGCGGGTCTCGGCACTGATCCGGTCCAGTCGCGCGAGCGGATCCACCTGCGTCAGCGGCAGATCGATGTTGAGGAACGAATCCCGGTTGCCCAGACCGGTTTCGCCGCGGTGATGCAGACTCACCGGGATCTGCGCCCGCAGGTCTCGTGCCCGGGTTTCCCCGAGCCAGCGCCGCAGGGCCCCGGCGATCACGGCGAGCAGGACGTCGTTGACGGTGGCGGGGGTGGGCCGCGACGCACCGACAGCCTTGAACTCGGCCAGCGGGGCGACGGCGAATGCCAGTTCCCGCGCGGCGGTGACGGGCCGGTCGAACGGCGAGTTGCCACCGGGATGACCCAGCTCGCGCAGCAGAGCCGACGGCATTCGCCAGGCTTCCTGCAGCGGCGTCAGGGTGGGCGAATCATGCTGACCGGGGCGGCTTTCCGTGGCAGCTGGCTCTTGGTGTGCGTCGAATAGCACCGAGTTCAAGAAGCGAACGCCGGCGATCCCGTCGGCCATCGCATGGTGAATGCGCGCCGCGATCGCCTCTCGGCCGTCGGCCAGCGGCCCGATGACGTCGAAGGTCCACAGCGGGTTGCGGCGATCGAGGTGCTCCGACATCAATGTGCTGACGATGCGCCACAGGTCTGCCCGGCTGACGCAGTTCGGGTCGGTGTGACGCCGGACGTGGTCGGTGATCTGGAAGTCGGTGGCGGGCACCCACCGGGGTGCGGGCCCCGAGGTGTCGACGCGGTAGGTGGCACGCGGTTGGCTCGGCAGCCGCTCGCCCACTGCGGCCCGCAACGCCTCGACGTCGAGGGCACCGGAACTGGGTTCCAGGACCACCAGTTTCAGCGTATGGCCGGTGATCGACGCGGATTCCACGCCGAGGATGCGCGCGTCGTCGGCGGAGAGCAGTTCGGAATCGTCGGGCCCCACCCAAGCCAGCCTAGGTCCGGAAGCGTTCGAGGTAGGCCCGCTCGTCCCAGGTGGACAGAAACGTCGTCGCCGCGTCGTGGCCCGCTGTGTAGAGGGCGTCGATCTGCGGCTGCTTGATGTCGAAGTCGAGCACGCCGACCTTCGCCGAGTCGACCCGGATTGTCCTGGCACTCACCCATGGCAGGTTCAGGTAAGCCTGGTCGCGGCCGACGAGGATCGTGGTGATGACGTCCTCGAGCAGACTCGGGCCGCCGAACAACCGCAGCGGGGCCAGCGCGGAGATCACTTTGTCGTTGTGTTCGGGCAGGTCGGGCAGCAGCGTCACCCCGAAGGTCGGCCACCGGGGTTTCTTGCCGTCGCAGCGGTCCAACGAGTCGATCGGGTAGTTCGACAGCAGCCCGCCGTCGACGAGGGTCGACTCGCGCCCCGTCGAGCTGGTCAGGGTGACGGGCTTGAAAAAGAACGGGATCGACATCGAGGCACGCACCGCATCGGCGACCGGCTGCTCGTCCGGGTCGAGGCCGTAGAGCCGGAGGTAGTCCCACGGCAGGCGGACCAGCTGGCCGGTCGTCACGTCGGCCGCGGTCACCACGAGCCGGTAGCGCTGCTCTGGGGGAAGTTCGTCATCGTCGAGCCGCAGGTCGCCGAACGTGGTGACGCCGAGTTCGCGCATCTGGTCGGCGATGAAGTCGTGCGCGTAGGCGCCCCGGTAGATGCCGGTGCCCTGCAGGATCGCCCAGCCGGCGCCGAGCAGTGGCACGCGCTCGACGGGTCCTGGATCCAAGAACTTGCGGTAGTCGATGCTCAGGGTGAGGTCGCGGACGTCGTCCGGGGTCAGCTGGTCGTTCTTGGCGGCGGCAGCCACGATCGAGCCGACGATCGACCCCGCCGAGGACCCGGCGACGCGATGCGCCCGATAACCGGACTCCATCAGCTTGACGACGGCACCGGCCAGGCCGATGCCCTTCACCCCGCCGCCGGCCAGGACCAGGTCGATGGGCTTCGTCGCGGTGTCGGGCATCGCCCCATGCTAGGAGTCAGCGGTTAACCGGCGTGGTGCCACTGGTGGTGATGGTGTTCTGGCGAGCCCGGCGCCGCAGGATGCTGGCCGGGGAAGGCCTGGTGATGTCCGGGCTGACTCATGTTCGGGCCCCCGTTGAAGGAGCTGCCGTCGGCGAGGGCGTCGGTGGCAGAACCGAAGGCGAACAGTGCCGAGCCCGCGGCGAGGGCGCTGCCGGCGGCGAATCGCTTCAGCCAGGTCATGGTGGTCATGTCGTATTCCTCTTGGTCGTCGTTGACTGTGACTTGGCCGTTGCGCTTCGCCAGTGCCTAAACGGTCTCGCATCCGGGCATCGTTGTCTGTCGGGCAGCCGGCGGAGGGCCGGGGGGAATTCGCTGTCCCCCGATCAGCCGACACCGCTCAATTTCTGCCAACCGGCGATCATCTGCTGCCAGCGGAATTACCACGCCCCTACCTGATGTTGAGACAGTCAGCGGCCCGGAAACCCCACACCGGACGCAGACGAAGAAGAGGGAATGACATGAAGAAGTACGCAATCACCACAGCGATCGCAGGCGCGATGACCGCAGCCGTTCTCGGCCTCGCCGGACCCGCACAGGCCGACCTCGGTCACAACGACTGGGTCAACAACATGGGCCCGACGGCGACCGCGCCGCACGTAGACACAACCGTCCACGGAAGCCGTTGATCGCCAACGAACTCAAGAGGGGCACCCGATCCGGGTGCCCCTCTTTCGTTGTCAGGCCAGGATCGCGTCGATCGCCCGGTAGATGCGTTGCTCACTGACCGGCCGCGGGGTGCCGAGCTGTTGGGCCCACAGGCTGACTCGCAATTCCTCGATCTGCCAGCCGATGTCCCGAACGTCGGAGGCCGCGGCGCGGGCAGGCGAGAGTGCCTGACGCAACTCGGAATACGCCTCCTGGACGGCGTGTACGCGGTGCATGCGCTCACGATCGGCCTGAGGGGCCTGCGGCAGCCGGTCCAGGCGACGTCCGATCGCCGTCAGGTAGCGGGTCAGGTCGGTGAGGCGCCCCGCCCCGGTCGCGGTGACGAAGGGAGTCGAGACCAGGCCGGCGAGCTGCGCACGGATGTCGGCGACCGCGTCGGCCTGCGCCGCCGACGGCGTGTCCGGCAGCGCCAACTGCACCTCCTGCAAGGCGGTCAGCGCCCTCTGTACCCGGGTCACGATTTCCCGAGTCGCCGACGGCAGTGCCGCGGCCACCCGGTCGCGCAGCACGGCGAAGTCCGACTTCGTCCAAACCGGTTGGTCGGCAAGCACATCGACAGCCGCGTCGGCGCAATCTTCCAGCAACGCGGCCAACGACCCGTCGGGGTTGGTCCCCAACATCAGTCGGGTTCGCGGGTCCAGGCCCTTCTCCACCGCCTTCACCGGCGAGGGCACCGCCAAACGCAGCAGCCGCCTCGTGCCCGCACGCATCGCGGCGTCACGCTCTGCCCCGGTGGCGAAGACCCGCACATCCACCGTGGTGCCGGCATCCACCAATGCCGGATACCCGCGGACGATGTGGCCGCCGACCGTGCGCTCGACGCTGGCCGGTAACCGGTCGAGATCGTCGGGCCAGGCGCGCAACCCCTTTCGCTCCACGTCACCGGCCACCGCGTCGGCCACCGCCTTGCGGGCGGATCCGGCGAGCTGACGCTGCAGTACATCGAGATCCTTGCCGCGGGCCACCTCGGTTCCATCCGGTCCCTCGACGGCGAAGGTGACCCGCAGGTGAGCGGGCAGCTTGTCCAGATCGAAGGCGGTGATCGGCACCAGAACACCGGTGCGACGATGTAATTCGCGCTGCAAGGCTTCCAGGAGAGGTTCGCGACCCGCTTGGATGTCGGCGAGAACAGCACGCGCGGTGTCGGGGGCCGGAACGAAGTTGCGGCGCAGGTCTTTCGGCAGGGACTTGATCAGCGCGGTCACCAGCTCCTCGCGCAACGCCGGTACCTGCCAGCCGAATTCGTCGCCACCCAGCCGGGCCAGCACCTCGACCGGGATGTGTACGGTGACTCCGTCGTCGGCGGCGCCGGGGTCGTACCGGTACGTCAGTGGCAGCGACAGATCCCCGGCCTGCCAATTGTCCGGCCGCTCGGCGGCGTCGTCGTCGACCCGCAGCAGGTCGTCACGGGTGAAGGTCAGCAGGCCGGGAGTGCGGTGCCGCTGCTTCTTCCACCAGCCGTCGAAATGGCGCGCGGAAACCACCTGTGGCGGAATCCTGCTGTCGTACCAGGCATAGATGTCGTCCTCGCCGACGAGCAGGTCGCGCCGCCGGGCACGCTCCTCCAGCTCCGCCAGCTCGGTCCGCAGCCGTGCGTTGTCGGCGAAGAAGTGGTGGCGTGTCTGCCACTCCCCCTGCACCAGCGCGTGCCGGATGAACAGCTCGCGGGACACCGCCGGGTCGACCGTGCCGTAGCCCACCCGCCGGCGTGGGACGAGCGGGAGTCCGTAGAGCGTCACCCGTTCGAAGGCCATGACGGCACCGCGCTTGGCGTCCCAGTGCGGTTCGCTGTAGGTGCGCTGCACCAGATCGCCGGCGACCCGCTCGACCATCTCGGGTTCGACGCGGGCTGCGATGCGTCCGTACAGCCGGCTGGTCTCCACCAGGTCGGCCACCACGAGCCAGCGCGGCGGCCGTTTGGTCAGCACCGATCCCGGCGCGAGTACGAAGCGTGAGTTGCGCGCACCGGTGTACTCCCGCGAGTCCCCTTCCCGCAGGCCGATATGCGAAAGCAGACCGGCGACCAGCGCTGCGTGTATCCGCGCCGGATCGGCGGGCTCCGGGTCATCGGATTCCCGAATACCGATGTCACGGGCAATACTGCGTAGTTGCCCGGTGAGGTCCTGCCACTCCCGAATGCGGAGGTAGTGCAGAAACTCCTCGCGACACATACGCCGGAAAGCGTTGCCGGAGCGGGCTTTCCGCTCCTCACGCAGATATCGCCACAGATTCAGGTAGGACACGAAATCGGAATGCTCGTCGGCGAATCGGGCATGTTTCTGTCGGGCCGCCTCTTCGCGGTCGGACGGCCGCTCACGCGGGTCGGGAATCGATAGTGCCGCGGCTAGCACCAGGACTTCACGAACGCAGCCTTCGGTGTCGGCCTGCACGATCATCCGCGCCAACCGCGGATCGACGGGCAACTGCGCCAGCCGCCGGCCGATATCGGTGATGGCGCCGGCGGAGTCGAAGGCGCCGAGTTCCTGCAGAAGCTGAACGCCGTCGCGGATGCTGCGCTGTTCCGGCGGGTCGAGAAACGGAAAGCTTGCGATGTCGCCGAGTTGCAGCGCCGCCATCTGCAGGATCACCGCGGCCAGGTTGGTGCGCAGAATCTCCGGGTCGGTGTAGCGCGGACGGGCCGCGAAGTCTTCCTCCGAGTACAGCCGGATGCACACCCCCGGTGCGGTACGACCCGACCGCCCGGCCCGCTGCGCTGCCGAGGCCTGCGAGATCGGTTCGATCGGCAGACGCTGCACCTTGGTCCGCCTGCTGTAGCGGGAAATCCGTGCAGTGCCGGGGTCGACGACGTACCGGATGCCCGGCACCGTCAGTGATGTCTCGGCGACGTTGGTGGCCAACACGATCCGGCGTCCGGTGCGCGACGGCTGGAACACCCGCTGCTGCTCGGCGGTCGGCAACCGGGCATACAGCGGGAGCACCTCGGTGTTCCTCAGGTCACGCAGCGCTTCGGCGGTGTCCCGGATTTCGCGCTCTCCGGACAGGAACACCAGCACGTCGCCGGGCGGCTCGGCCTCCAACTCGCGGACGGCGTCGACGATGGCCTCGGTCTGATCGCGAATCTCGGTGCGCACGATCTCGTGGTCGGGATCGTCGGGGTCGTCTGAATCATCGCTCACCACAGGCACTTCCAGCGGTCGATAGCGGATCTCCACCGGGTAGGTGCGCCCCGATACCTCGACGATCGGCGCGCCGTTGAAATGCCGCGCGAACCGTTCCGGCTCGATCGTCGCCGACGTGACAATCACCTTGAGATCCGGCCTGCGCGGCAACAGTTCACGCAGATAGCCGAGTAGGAAATCGACGTTGAGGCTGCGCTCGTGTGCCTCGTCCAGGATCAGCGTGTCATACCGCAGTAGCCGCCGGTCCCGCTGGATCTCGGCGAGCAGGATGCCGTCGGTCATCAGCTTCACCAGGGTGCGGTCGCTGGCTTGGTCGGTGAAGCGGACCGTGTAGCCGATCGTGTCACCCAGCGCAGTGCCCACTTCGTCGGCGATGCGCTGGGCCACCGTGCGCGCCGCCAACCGGCGTGGTTGGGTGTGGCCGATGGTTCCGCGGATTCCGCGACCGAGCTCCAGGCAGATCTTGGGCAGCTGGGTGGTCTTGCCCGAACCGGTCTCACCGGCGACCACAACCACCTGGTTTTCGGTGATGGCCTTGGCGATCTCGTCGCGGCGGTCGCTGACCGGCAGGTCAGGGTAGGTGATCGCCGGCACCGCGGCTTCCCGGGTGGCGATCAGAGCCTCGCCCGCGGTGATTTGGTCCGAGATCTTCTGCAACGTTTCGGCAGGCACCTCACCGCGCAGGGACTTCAGCCGCCGGCCGAGCCGGGCCGCGTCGCGGAACGTCAACCCGTCGAGGCGGGCGCGCAGCTGACGCACCTGCTCGACGGAGACCTCGGACACTGGCGCCACAATAGCGGCGAGCGCCGCTGCGAGCGTCTCGGAGTGCGTAGGCTCGACAGCGATGACCATTTGGATCGTCGTAGGTCTGCTGCTGGTAGGCCTCGGAATCGTGGCCAGTCAGCTGTTTCGGCTCAAGGACTGGCTCAATAGGCCAGCCCCGCCCAGCGAGCCACCCATTGAGCATCCCGACGAACCCGAGACGTGAGCGACGTGCCCGCGGGGGTGCGGGCGATGGCCGCGCGCGGACCGCAGTGGGCGGCATGGATCGACGCGTTGCCGCGGTTCACCCGTGACGCCGTCGCGCAGTGGCAGCTTCGGCCCGACGGTCCCCCCACCCACGGTTACTGCTCGCTGGTGCTGCCGGTCCGCGCGGCCGACGGGGCGAGCGCCGTGCTCAAAATCAGCTTTCCTGACGGCGAATCCGAACACGAGCACCTGGCGCTGCGGCGCTGGGGCGGCGACGGCGCCGTCAAGCTGCTCAGTGCGGACCCGCACCGGCGCGCCCTGCTGCTCGAGCGGCTCGGCACCGAAGACCTGACCCACGTCGACGATGTCGAGGCCTGCCAGATCGTCGCAGGCTTGTATCGGCATATCCATGTCCCGGCCATGCCCCAGCTGCGGACGCTGACGTTCTACCTCGACCGGTGGACCGCCGAACTCGCCGATCTGCCGCGCGGCGCGCCGATACCGCACCGGCTGGTCGAGCAGGTACTGAGCCTGTGCGCCGACCTGACCACCGATCCGCTGACCACCGCACGGGTCATCCACGGTGATCTGCACTACGCGAACGTGCTTTCCGGCCGTCGCCGGCCGTGGCTGATCATCGATCCCAAGCCGGTCAACGGCGACCCGGCCTACGAGATCGCACCCATGCTGTGGAACCGCTTCGACGAGCTCGCCGGTGACGTCCGGGACGGCGTGCGACGGAGGTTCTACACCCTGGTCGACGCCGCCGGGTTCGACGAGGACCGAGCGCGAGCCTGGGTCATCGTGCGAATGGTGCTCAACGCGATGTGGGCAATCTACGACGGCGACCGGGCCGAGCCGGGCTGGCTGACCACCTGCATCGCGGTCGCCAAAGCCGTGCAGGACTGAAAGCCAAGGGCCACAACAACTATCGAGGCGGGTCGCCGCGCCACATGAAGCTGTTGACGTACTTGCCCATGTCCTTGGCGATGTCGAGGTTCGCCGGTGACGGCGGTCCCGGCCCGTCGTCGGGCCCGAACTGGTGGAACGGCCCCACCGCACCGGCCACCAGAGCGAGGTCGTTCTTGACCGCGACGATCAGGAGGATGCGCAGGTGCTGCGCGTCAGTCGTGGTTCCCTTCGGCCAATCGTCAGCGACCTCGCCATACCCGGGTTGGTATCCCAGGATTGCGTTCGGCAGCTCGTAGGACGTCACCGCGTCGGAGAACATCTGACCCTTCAAGTCGGCGGCGACCTGGCGCGCGTCACGACCCCTCGCCGGCTCACTGAACAACCGCAAGGTCCCGCCGTCGCCGATGTTCAGTTCGGCCCGCACCCCGTTGGGTTCGGTGGTGACGTCGTAGGCGGTCCCCGGCGCCGGATACGACACCGAGAACGATCCGTCCGGAGCGAAGAAGCGGGGGTTGACCGCCACCGGCAACCCCGTCGGTGGACGACCGCAGTCGGGTGGGCAGTGGTAGGTGGTCGTGGTCGGCGTGATGCGGGTCGCGAGGACGCTCAGCGCCATCATCGCCGCCACCAAGACGACCACCCAGAGGCCGATCGTCACGAAGTAGGCCGGGCTGCGTTCCCGGCGGGCCCGGTAGTCGCCTGCTGGTACCGCGTAACCGCTGAACGACTCGGCATCGTCGGAGAATGTCGTCGTGTCGTTCATCGGCGCAACGACTTCAGGACGAGGAGAGCCTTGACCAGGTTGTCGACGTTAGGCGTGCCCAGGCCGGTGATCATGTCGTAGCCGGCCATCACCGGAGTCACCGCGTTGGCACCGAGAAAGATGTCCCGGAAGGCGGGGAACTGGGCGCCGCCGGCGATTTCGTACAGCAGCGGGTTGAAATCGCCGAGCTGCCCCAGCCCGCGCGCGGTGAGAAATTGATTCATCACCGCGGCCATTCCGGCCCAGATCGGCGCGGCCTGCGAGGTGCCCCCGCCGACGAGTATCTGCCCGTTGAATACGAACTTCACCCCGGTGAACGGATCGGCCACCGCCGCAATGTCAGGGACCAGTCGCTTGTCGTGCGGGCCGGTCCGCATTCCGATGTCCTGCCAAGACGGCCGCGCGAACAAGACGGATGCGCCGCCGCCGCTGCCCTGGGTCAATGGGACGTCGTACCAACCCTGTTCGGCCAACCATTGGCCCTGCGAGTCGGTCGACAGCGTGGTGCCTCCGACTCCGGTCACCTCCGGCAGGGACGCCATGACGTCCACGCCGTAGTCGTCGGGGCTCGGCGGATCGGACCAGGTCTTGCCGCCTTTACATTCCAGGCCTGCCAGATCCCCACTGGCGACGAAGGCCGTCGTCCCGTGGCGCTGCGCGCGGGCCAGCGCCGACCGCACCGGCGCCAGATCCGCACGAGCGAGCAACCGATCGCAGCCCCAGCCGATCGAGAAGCTCCACACCGCGCCCGGATACCTGTGGTCGACGTCCTCCATCAGCTTTCCGAGCTTCACGTACGGCGCGTCGCCTTCGGCGGTGGACCGAGCGTTGACCAGAACAATCTTCGCCGAGGGCGCTATCACGTGGGCGAACTGGACGTCCATGGTCGCCTCGCCGCGCCGCTCCGGCGGCATCTCGCCCATCACCTCCACGCTGAGCGGCGGCAGGGAGAACCACTCGGAGAACCTGTCCAGGTCACGCTGGTCGACACCGTCGAAGGTGAAGACGACGACGGTCTGGCCCTTACCCGTGTAGCCGGCGGTGGTCAGCGGGATGGCGTTATAGGCGGTGAGCAACTCGGTTGGCGCGAGCCCGGCATTGGGGACATCCAGCGGCGGGGTCGGCGGCAGGCCCTCATGAAATGGTGTGTAGCCGAGGATCCGGCCCAGCTCGGTCACTTCGCCGCTCAGCTGGGGCGGGACGACGGGCTGTTGAGGCGACGCGTAGAACAGGACCCCGTTGTTGCGGCGGTAGTCGTGCACAGCGACGTCGAGGGCACGGGCCACCGCGCGGGGTGCGCCCTCGACGACTGCCCAGGCGTCGCCGTCGCGCCAGTGCACCCTCAGGTCGTGCATGGCGGCCCAGTCGGTCAACGCCGCCGGCCGGGTGGGCGATCGCAGCTCGACGGTCAGCTGCACGTCTTGGGTGCGGGCCGGTCCGAGGTCGACGGACTGAGCGAGCAGGCGGGCAAACGGCCCGGCAATCACGTTGTAGGGCAGCGGCGGGGTCGGGCGGTCGGCGGCGAACACCACCATGACCATCACCAGCGTCGCAAGTAATGGTGTCAGCGGGCGCCCCTGGCGACGCCGGTGCCACAAGCGTCTCAGCATCACGGAAACGATCCCACACCGATGCTGCACGCACCTGCCGCGACAGGCGCGTGCGTTAACGATCTCGTTCGCCGCCGCGATGAACTGGGTATCCGAACTTCACTTGAGGTTTGTCGTCGAGGAGGTGGACGGTGAAGAAACTCGGTTCATTGGTGATCTGCGCGATCACCGCCATTGGTATCGGTGTCATCAGCGCGCCCACAGCGAGCGCGGGATGCCAGGGACTGTGGACGCCGTGGGGTGGCGGCGAGCGCTGTGACGGCCCGATCGATTCCAATGGCTTCTTCCAGCGCTGCGAGACGGGCGGCGCGTTCGGCTTCAACACGCCGCAGCAGTGCTACCAGGTGGACGCCAACAATCTGGGCAACAGCCAGCCCTGGATCGCACCCTGAGCTACAGCGGGATGGCCAGCTGACTCCTGATCAGCGGCGCGATCTTGTCGGCCATATAGGCGTGGCCCGCATCCGTGGGATGCACGCCGTCGGGCCCGATCAGTTCGGGGCGCCCGACGAACCAGCCTTCGGCGAGGGGGTCGACGAAGACCGCGCCGACGGCCTTGGCTTGGCCGCGCAGGCTGTCTCGCAGGGCCAGCACCTCGGGCGGCGGATCCGCTGTCGGCCAGGGCGGGCCGATGACCAGAACCTTCGCATTGGGCGCTACCCGGCGGGCGATCTGGAACGTCTCCCCGACCAGCACCGGATACTTCTCCATGTCGACGGGCTGGTCGTTGCGGGACCCGAAGAAGACCACGAGGGCGTCGTCACGGTCCACGGCTCGCACGGTGAGATCCTCGAACAGGCTGCCCTGGTTTCCTCGGATCCCGTAGCCCGCACCGCCCTCGGCGGCCACGTCGGCGTCGATCCTGGCGCCCTGACCGGCAAGCAACAACCAGGCGCGCGATGTCCACGACTGCGGTCCCTGGCCGCCCTCGTCGGTGCCGGTCGTATAGGAGTCACCGATCACCGCGACGCGACTGAAAGCTGAACCGCGATTTGCCAATTCGTAGCCCGCGACCGAATGCGAGTAGCCGACGACAGCGGCGATCACCGCGGCGGCCGACAGGCCCGCCGTGATGACGCGCAGAAGTCCTTCGCTGCGGATCAATGACACCCCACTGAGTTTTGCGCCCGACGGAGGCAGCCTACTGCCCCGAAGATGTTGTCGCACACGGATGCTGGGTCGTTACTACCCGGCCCGCGCCGAGGTCTGCGGCGGACGGGCGTCACGGGCCTGGTCGACGGATGCCAGGCGGGTGCCCTCGGCCCCCGGCGGGCCGGTGTGCTTGTCGTGTTTGACGTCGCGGAAATCGATCATCCGGCGCATCCACCGCCGAGCCGGTTCCTCCACCCAGTGATAAAGCGCCACAGCGCCGAGGACCGCAGCGACGATAAGCCCGACGACCACCACTTTCTGCACCGATTTCGGCAGTTCGATCTGATACTCCTGGACCGCCCAGTTCCACGAGGTGTGCACGATCTCGTGAACCATGTAGAGGCTGAACGAGATCTGGCCGCCGTAGACCAGGAGCCGGGTGGACAGCAGCGCGGGAAGCGTGCCCACGCCGATCGCCAGCGTGACCACCAGTGGCATGAACAACACGTCGACCAGTCCGCCGGGGTCGATCATCCCGGCGACCGGATGTGCGTCGTAGTAGTAGAGGATCCCCACCATCGCGGCGGTCAGGAGCACCGCGGCGATGCCGGCGCCGTGTTGCGTCCGTCGACCGATCTGCAGCCGCCGCACCGCCGCGCACGCCAGCGCGCCCGCCAGGAACTGGGCGACGATGCGCGGCAGCCAGCTCCACGGGGTGTAGAACTGTCCGCTGGCCAGCAGCAGCAGGGTCGGCGGCAGCGCGGCCACGAAAGCGAGGAGCAGCAGTGTGCGCGCCCGGGAGACCCGTGCCATCCGGAAGATCACCAGGATGATCGCGCCGAACAGCAGGTACGCCAGCCACTCCGCACTGATCGACCAGGCCGGCCCGTCCCAGCTGGTGCCATCGAAGAACGGTTCGAACCACAGTTGCACCATGAACAGCTGGCGCACGTAGCTGATCGCGGTGAGCTTCTCGACAGCGGGCGATGGGGTGGCGCCGAAGTGCAGCGTGAAGATGATCCACGCGGCCGCGAGATGCATCGTCACCAGATAGACCGGCCACACCCGGGACAGTCGCAGCCACAGGAAGTGCAGGGTGGCCCGGCCGGAGAAATGCGATCCCATTCGGTCGAGATAGTTCCAGGTCAGTACGAATCCGCTGAGGATGAAGAACAGGTCGACACCCTGCGCCCCGGCGTTGAGCAGCGGCGCGAGGTCGTCCTTGAGTCGTGGGGACGCTTCCCAGATGAGCGGACGGAAGTGAAAGAGCACCACCCACAGGGCGGCGACGAAGCGAAGACCGGTCAGCGCCTTGATTTCTCCGGTTCGCACAACACCCATTCCGGCTTCAGCTTTACGTTTCGACGCCACTCCGTCAGACGGGTCGGACCCCGCCGCCCCCGCGATTCCACCTGGCAGCGTATCAGCGCGGCCGTCGCCGGCCTGGTCTCGCAATGCTGTGGGATTGCTGGACACACCCCTGTCGCGACGTTTGCTGGCGTGTGATCCCGGCAACACCGCGTGGGTTGGCACCCGTTTGACTACGACTTTCTCGACGCAACTCACGGTTCAACTGATCGATCAGGTTGCCGCCCAACCACCGTCGACGCTGAGCACGGTTCCGTGGATGTTGGCGGCGTCGTCGCCGGCGAGGAAAACCACCGCGGCCGCGACCTCCTCGGGGGTACTCACCCGCCGCGACGGCAGGCGGCTCAACGTCGGCGCGATGTGGTCGGCGAACTCCGCCTGCCGCTCGGTCCCGATCGGGCCGGGTGCCACAGCGTTGACCCGCACACCGCCGGGGCCGTACTCGTCGGCCCAGGACTGGGTGAACGAATGAATGGCGGCTTTGTTGGCGCTGTAGACCGCCGACCCGCTGGATCCACGCAGGCCGGTGATCGACCCGATGTTGACGATCGCACCGCCACCCTGGGCAACCATGCGCGGTGCCAGCACGCCGGTCAGCAGGAACGGAGCGAACACGTTGACGCCGAACACATCTCGGAGCTCCTGCTCACCGACGTCGGCGGTCGGGCTGGGCATCAGCAAGGTGGCCGCGTTGTTCACCAGAATGTCGATGCCGCCGGCCGCCTCGGTGGCCTCATCGGCAAGACGGCGGGCAGCAGCACCTCCGGCACCCAGATCGGCGGCGACAAATGCGCCGTTCCCGCCTGCCGAACGGATCGCGGCGACGACGGCATCGCCGCGGGTCTTGTCCCGTCCGCTCACCACCACGAACGCGCCGTCAGCGGCCAGGGCCGTTGCGATGGCCACCCCGAGGCCGCCTGTGGAACCGGTGACAAGTGCTCTGCGCCCGGCCAACCGGGTATCTTTTGGACTCATGAGTCCATATGCTTCGCCTCCAAAAATGGACCTGCAAGTCCAAAATTTGACGGCAAAGGGCCGGGCCACCCGCCAGCGGATCATCGAGGGAGCTGCCGCCGAGATCCGCGCCCGCGGCGTAGCGCTGACCACACTCGAAGACGTCATGGCGCGCACCCGCACCTCCAAGAGCCAGCTCTTCCACTACTTCCCCGGCGGTAAGGAACAGCTGCTGCTGGCCGTCGCCGCGCTCGAGTCCCAGATGGTGCTCGACGACCAGCAGCCTCACCTCGGTGCACTGACGTCCTGGGCCGCCTGGCAGCGGTGGCGGGATTCGGTGGTCGACCGCTACCGCCGACAGGGCCAGAACTGCCCGATCGCGGTACTGATGTCCGAGATCGGGCGCACCACCCCGGGGGCCGGGGCTGTCACCGCCGAGCTCATCGTCCAGTGGAGCGGTGCGATCGCGGCCGGCATCCGGTCGATGCAGGAGCAGGGCAAGGTGGCCGACTCGGTCAATGCCGAGCGCGCCGCAGCAGCATTGCTGGCCGGAATCCAGGGCGGGGTCGGCATCATGCTCGCGACCGGCGACCTGAGCTATCTGGAAGCCGCCCTCGACGAGGGTATCGGCGCGCTGCGAGCGGCGTGAGGGCCGGAGATCCCGAGGGCCTAGCCGCCGTTCTGCGCCATCGCCCAGCACGTGACCGAGTGCCACAGGTTGCAGGGGATGCCGTTCATCGTGGGGATCTGGTTGGGCTGGATGTTCGTCGTGACGTTGTCCGGACCGACCGCCTGCGGCACCTGGCCGCCCGACTGGCCGGACGTGCACACCCCGGGGAAACGGCTCGGGACCGTGCCGTACGGGCAGTCGGCGGACGCGGGTGCGGCGAGCACCAGCGAACCCGACGCGAGCGCCACTGCACACACGCCGATGGAAAGTCGCTTCACAGTCACCTGATTCCGCCTCGGGAAATCCGCGGGTCCAACTACTTAAGCACGATATCGACGGCGCAGCCAGATTCGTTAGCGGTTATCAGTGACGACGCCCTACGGACTGAGCACACCGGCGGCCGGCAACGTCAGCGACGGGGCGCTCGCACCGTTGAGCGTATTGAGTGCGCCCGACGCCTGGTTGGCGGTGCTGAGCATCTGCATCAGCGGCCCGAAGTTCCCGTTGCCGAGTTCGGCCATCACCGCCGGACATTGGGATCGGATGGCTTGCTCGGCCACGAACCCGGTCACCTGGGAGGCAAGGCCGCCGTGTCCGCTGGCCGTCGTGGCATTGGAAACCAGGCTGCTACCCGGCTGGACCAGCATCGGGCAGATCTGTTGGCCAATTTGCACGATCAGCTGACTGATACCGGTCGAGTTCAGCAGGCTACTGACGCCGGCCGTATCCGCGTGGGCGGGCGCCGGCCACACGGAGGCGGCGAGAAACGTTCCCGTCAGCACGGCCAGCGATCGCAGCGCGAAGGAAGCGCCCCTGGTCGATTCACTGCCGAATGTGCACCCGGTCATGTGGTCCTACTCTCGCTCGACGGGCTCAAGAGCGAGAGCCACTGATGTCACTTGAGTAACAATGGGCTGCTCAGGTCACACTTCTGGCACGGAACGGTAAAGGTTCGAAGCCTATGCGTTTCCTTTGCGTGTTCCTCCCGGACCGGTGCGACACTTCCCAGTTTCGGCGGCACTACTCGGCCCGCGCCGTTACAGGGCGTCGTTGATCTCGTTCTTCAGCACCTCGGCCTGGGTCCCGAAGACGGCCTGCACACTGGTGCCGACCTCGATCACACCCGCGGCGCCCATGCCCTTCAGCCGGTCGTGATCGACCTTGCCGGGGTCAACGACTTCCATGCGCAGCCGCGTGATGCACGCGTCGACGCTGCGCAGGTTTTCCCGGCCGCCGAACGCGGCGATGAGCTGTTCGGCCTTGCTGTCGACGGCCACCGGGGCCGTTGCCACCGCACCCCCGCCCTCGACCGGGGTTGCTGACGCGGCACCCTCGCCGAGGTTGGCCCGTTCCTCGGCATCAAATTCGGCTTCCGGCTCGCGGCCGGGCGTGCGCATGTTCCACCTGGTGATCGCGAACCGGAACAGCAGGTAATACACCGCGAAGAAGACCAGGCCCATGACGATCAGCAGGGGGATGTTCTTGGCGGCGGGTGCGGTGCCGTACAGCAGCAGATCGATCAGGCCGGCCGAAAACGAGAACCCGAGATGGATGTCGAGTAGGTACGCGATAGCCAGCGACAGTCCAGTCAGCACCGCGTGCACGATGTAGAGCGGGAACGCCACGAACATGAAGGCGAACTCCAGCGGTTCGGTGACGCCGGTGAGGAACGCGGTCAGCGCGGCGGCCGACAGGATGCCGAACGCGACCTTGCGCTGCTTGGAGTTCGCGACGTGGATCATGGCCAGCGCCGCACCGGGCAGACCGAACATCAGGATCGGATAGAAGCCCGACGTCAACAGCCCGGCGCTGGGATCGCCCGCGGCGAACCGGCTCAGCTCGCCGGTGACGACATGACCATCGCCGCTCGGGTAGCTGCCGTAGATGAACCACACGTAGGAGTTCAGGATGTGGTGCAGGCCCAGCGGAATCAGCATGCGGTTGGCGAAGCCGTAGACAAAGGCGCCCAGCGCACCGGCGCCGCCGATGAAGTGGCCCAGTCCGGTCAGACCGGCGTCGAAAATCGGATAGAAGTAACTCATCGCGAAGGCCACCACGAGACTCGCCAGCGAGACCACGATCGGCACGAAGCGCCGACCGCCGAAGAACCCGAGATATGACGGCAGTTGGATGGTGTGGTACCGGTCGAACAGCCATGCGGTGAGCAGGCCGACCACGATCCCGCCGAACACGCTGTAGTTGATCTGCGCCTGTTCGCCGGCCTTGTCGAGCTGACCGGCCAGTACGAACGGTGAC
Source organism: Mycobacterium sp. EPa45 (assembly GCF_001021385.1). Classification (NCBI taxonomy): domain Bacteria; kingdom Bacillati; phylum Actinomycetota; class Actinomycetes; order Mycobacteriales; family Mycobacteriaceae; genus Mycobacterium; species Mycobacterium sp. EPa45. Next base: position 6,011,612 of record NZ_CP011773.1, read on the forward strand.
ATCGTCTTGAACACCGCCTGCATCACCAGGTAGCCGACGACGGCTGAGAGCGCGGTAGAACCATCGGCCTTGCGGGCGAAGCCAATCGCGACGCCGACGGCGAACAACAACGCCAGATTGTTGAACAATGCCCCACCGGCGGCGCTCATCGCCTGGAAGAACGGGCCGATCACCGGCGCTTTGATCCGGCCCAGCAGGTCATCTTGGCCGAGGCGCAGCAGGATGCCGGCCGCCGGGAGCACGGCGATCGGCAGCATCAGACTCTTGCCGAGACGCTGCAGCTGGGCGAAGCCCGGTATGCGCAGTCCCGACTTTTGCTGTGCCCCGGACTTTTTCGTGGTGTCGTTCATGACCGCCCGGCCTCCCTGTGTCGCAGCACAGCCGAAGCCTAGACAACGGCGGGCAGATGAGACGTTGTTTCGGCCACCCCCGCAGGTACGGACTCTCTATTGTTGACGACCAGGGGTAAGGAGTCGATGTGAGCACAACGCCTGTCCACGCGCCGGTGTCCGGGCGTGCCGTCGCACTCGGTGACGTACCCGATCCCGTTTTCTCGCAAGGCATGGTGGGTTACGGCGCCGCGATAGATCCGCCGCACGACGTCATCGACGCGGTCGCGCCGGTCAGCGGTCGCCTCCTCAAGCTGATGCCCCACGCCTACATCATCATGACGAGCGAGAACGTCGGCGTGCTGGTCCATCTCGGACTCGACACGGTGACGCTGAGCGGCGCCGGCTTCAGTGCCCGTGTCGCCGAGGGCGATACGGTGACCGCCGGCCAACCGGTCATAACCTATGACGTGCCCTCGGTGGTGGCGGCGGGGTTGAATCCGATAGTTCCCGTCGTGGTAATGGATGAACGCGAGCCGGGCAATGTCACGGTAAGCGCAGCGGTCACCGCGGGTGCCGAAATCAGCTCGGGCTCAGTGCTTTTCACCGCGAACAAGTAGGGGCCGATGGAAGTCGTCATCCTCGAGGACGCCGCACAGATCGGCGCCATCGCGGCCGATGCCGTCGAGTCGCTGCTCACTCGCAAGCCGGCGGCGGTGCTGGGCCTGGCCACCGGCTCGTCACCGCTGGCGATCTACGACGAACTCGCAGCCCGCCACAACGCGGGCCGCATCTCATTTCGGCAGGCCCGCGGCTTCACCCTCGACGAGTACGTCGGGTTGCCCGCCGATCATCCCGAGCGCTACCGCAACGTCATCGACACCGTGTTCGTCTCACGTGTCGACTTCGCGCCTGGCGCCGTTGCGGGTCCCGATGGGTTGGCCGAAGACATCCCCGTGGCGTGCGGCACCTACGAGGCGGCCATCGCCGCGGCCGGCGGTATCGATCTGCAGATCCTGGGTATCGGCACCGACGGCCACATCGGCTTCAACGAGCCGGGGTCGTCGCTCGCGTCACGTACCCGGATCAAAACGCTGACCCGGCAGACACGCATCGACAACGCCCGCTTCTTCGGTGATGACCCCGACCGGGTGCCGACCCACTGCCTAACCCAGGGCCTGGGCACGATCATGGCGGCCCGGCACGTGGTTCTGGTGGCCATCGGCCGCACCAAGGCCGAGGCCGTGCACCAGCTGGTCGAGGGCCCGGTCAGCGCGATGTGGCCGGCCACCATCCTGCAGCACCACCCCCATGCCACAGTGCTCCTCGACGGCGGCGCGGCCCGGCGACTGCAACTGGCCGACTATTACCGGGAGACCTACCGCTCCAAACCACACTGGCAGGGCATCTGAATTGCTGCTCATCGCCGAAACCTTGCTGACCGGCCGAGAGTTGTTGCGCCCCGGCTGGATTGAGGTGTCGGGTACGACAGTTCGAGCGCTCGGCCAGGGAGTGCCACCCCACGCCGCCGACCGCGAGCTGACCACTGTGGTGCCCGGCTTCGTCGACACCCACGTGCACGGCGGCGGCGGCTCGGATTTCTCGGCGGCGACAGCGGCGGACACCGCCGCTGTGGTGGAGCTGCACCGCCGGCATGGCACCACCACCTTGATCGCCTCGCTGGTATCGGCCGGTCCGGCCGAGCTGCTGCACCAGGTCAGGGTGCTCGCCGGCCACGTGCGGGACGGTTTGATCGCCGGAGTTCACCTGGAGGGGCCGTGGCTCGCGGTGCAGCGCTGTGGGGCGCACGATCCCGTGCTGCTCCGCGATCCGGACATCGACGAGGTCGACCGGCTGTTACAGGCCGGTGGTGGAGCAATCCGAATGGTCACCCTGGCGCCGGAACGGGTGGGCGCGCCGGCGGCGATCGAGCGAATCGTCGCCGCCGGTGCGGTGGCTGCGGTCGGCCATACCGAGGCGACCTACGAGCAGACGCGCGCAGCGATCGCCATGGGCGCGACGGTGGGCACGCATCTGTTCAACGCCATGCGCCCGATTCACCACCGTGAGCCGGGCCCCGTGATCGCGCTGCTGGAAGACCCGCGTGTGACGGTCGAGTTGATCGCCGACGGCGTGCACGTCGACGCCGCCCTGTACCGGCACGTGGCTCACGCGGCCGGCCCCGACCGGATGTCACTGATCACCGACGCCATGGCCGCAGCGGGAGTCAGCGATGGTCGCTATCGGATCGGGAGGATGGACGTCGAGGTCGACGACGGGGTGGCCCGGTTGGCCGGCACGTCGACGATTGCGGGCAGCACCGCCACCATGGACCGGGTGTTCGCGTTCGCCGTCGCCCACAGCGGGCTGCCCGACGACGAGGCACTGCTGCTCGCGGTACGCCAGTCTTCGGTGAATCCGGCTCGCGCACTGGGGCTTCCGTGTCCCGAACTGACCCCGGGAGCGCGCGCCGACCTGGTCGCGCTCGGCGCCGACCTCACGGTAACCGACGTCCTGAACGGCGGCGCCTGGGTTACACGCTGAGCCGACGAACGCCCGTTCGAATTCTTGTCGGACCCCTCGGGCATGGTGTCTGAAACGCCGTCGCGCCGACGAAAGGGGCCCGCAATGTGCTGGTTGTGCGACCATCCGGACAACACCGTTGCCGACTACCTCGACGAGGTCCGTGCCAAGATCCTGCGGCGGGGCTGGGCGGTGCAATACGTCGAATCGTCCACGATGCCGTTCGCGTACACGATCGGCTTGAGCGATTACGACGTACCGGAGCTGCTGATGACGAACGTGTCGCCGCAACGCGCCGCTCGCCTGCTGAGTCGGTCAGCCGAGCTTGTGGTGGGCGGTGCCGACCTCACGGCCGGTCAGCAGTTCACCCTGTGCGGCGGCCCGATGCTCGAGGTCGTCGAGGTCGAACATCCTGATGCGCACATGGGCTTCGCGATTGCCCTGTACGGCAGGGATATTCGTGCGCTGCAATTGGTCTGGTCGGACGGTCGCGGCCGGTGGCCGTGGGCGGCCGATTTCTGCGATCGGGAAAGCCGTCAACCGGTATTGGGGGTGCGCACCAGAGCCGCGTGATATCGGTGGTCACAAAGCAATCACGGCAGGCGTGCCAGGGCCGGCCGACGCTGTCGGCGTTGTTACGTTGCTGGCTGTGAGGACCTTCGTGCATCGCGCGACCCGCTGGTTGCGGCGGCTCGGGATCCTCACCACGACCCTGCTGCTGGCCCCCGGACTGGTCGGCGTCGTAGGCCAGACCGCCCCCGCCGCCGGGTACTCCCGGTCCGGTCTGCCGGTGGAAGCCTTCGATGTGCCATCACCGGCGATGGGCCGCACCATCCGGATCCAATTCCAGGGCGGTGGCGCGCATGCGCTCTACCTTTTGGACGGCTTGCGCGCCCGCGACGACGAGAACGGCTGGGACATCAACACCGCCGCGTTCGAGTGGTATTACCAATCCGGGCTGTCACTGGTGATGCCGGTCGGTGGCCAATCGAGCTTCTACAGCGATTGGTATCAACCGGCGGCCGGGTCGAACGGGACCTTGACCTATAAGTGGGAGACGTTCCTCACCCAGGAGCTGCCTGCCTGGCTAGCGCTCAACAAGGGTGTCACTCCGATCAACAATGCGGTCGTGGGTCTTTCGATGTCCGGCAGCGCAGCACTGACGCTGGCGATCTGGCATCCCCAACAGTTCATCTTCGCGGGCTCGCTGTCGGGATTCCTCAACCCCTCACTGGGATTGTGGCCCACGCTGATCGGGCTGGCGATGAAGGACGGCGGCGGTTATCGCTCCACGGACATGTGGGGCCCCACCAACGATCCGGCCTGGCAGCGCAACGACCCGATGGTCAATGTCGCACGGCTGGTCGCCAACGGGACCGCGGTGTGGATCTATTGCGGCACGGGCGCACCGTCGGAACTCGACAACACCGACGACCCCACCTTCGGCGGACTGTTCACGGCCGGATACCTGGAGAACATCACCTTGAACACCAACAAGGAGTTCCAGCGCAAGTATCAAGCCGCCGGCGGCCGCAACGCGGTCTTCAACTTCCCGCCCAGCGGTACGCACAGTTGGGGGTACTGGGGCGCACAGCTGCAGGCGATGAAGGGCGATCTGCAGCGGGTGCTGGGAGCAACCCCGACCGCCTGATACTGCGAAGTCCCCTGCGCGCGCGCCGGGGTCGCATACCATCCACGAATGGGTGGGATCTCGTTGCAGTCAGTCGAGCGTTCCGTCGCCCAGACGCCGTTGATCGGTCAGATCCTGGCTCGGCTCGCTGACGCTGAGCGAGCCGTAATCCGTGCGATAAAAGCACATCTCGCCGAGATCGACCCGCCGCCCGACGAGCCGCCGGAACTCTCCACCGATCAGCCGCCCGCAACTCCGACCGACGTCCTGCGTGACCTACTCGACCGGTCTATGTACAGCCGCCCCGACGACAGCCGGACGGCCCTCTACCTGTCGCTGCTGCAGGAGCTCCTACCCGACGAGGCGCGCATCCTCGCCGCGCTGTCCGACGGCGCCTCCTACCCCGTCATCGATATCGCCGAGCCGCTGCTGGGCACCAGCACCGCACTGGTCCTGACCAACGCCTCGACGGTGGGGCGCGCCGCCGGCGTCTCGCTTCCTCATCACACCCCCCTCTACGTCAGTCGCCTCGTTCTCGCCGGGCTTGCGGTCATCGGGCCCGAAGGCGGGAACGCGATGTACGACGACTACGAGATGCTGCTCACCGATGCTGTCGTGAACATGGCAATTGCCAAGGCGCGGCGCGGTATCCGCTCCGCACGTGTGATCCGGCGAACCGTCCGGATATCCGAGCTCGGCCAAGAGCTGTGGGAGGCCGCCAAGTGAGTATCGACATGGCCCACGTCTTCACCTATCCGTGGTGGGTCTATGTGTCCATACCGCTCGGGGCGGCGTTGGTCGGCTGGGCTACGAAGATCCTCGCGCTGAAGATGATGTTCTATCCCGTCGAATTCAAGGGCATCAAGCCGTATCTGGGATGGCAGGGCCAGATCCCCAAGCGGGCGCCGAAAATGGCTGCCGTTGCCGTGGATTCACTCACCTCGGGGATCCTGAAACCCGAGGAGATGTTCGATAAGATCGATCCCGACGAGCTCGTGAAGGAACTTGGCGAGCCGCTCAACGCGGCGGCCACCGAACTCGTCGACACCATGATGATGGCGCTTCAACCCCAGTTGTGGCGTGCCACACCAGACCAGGTCAAAGACCTCATCGTAGCCAACGTGAACAACCGTATCCCGGCCGCCTCACGGGCGATGTTCGCCGAGCTGCGCGGTCAGGTGGACCAGATCTTCGACATCAAGCACATGGTCGTCACCAACCTGGTCCGCGACAAGGCCAAGCTCAACCGCGTGTTCCAGGACATCGGCCAGTCCGCGTTCAAGTTCCTGGTCCGGGCCGGTTTGTGGTTCGGGTTCACCATCGGCCTCGTCCAGGTTCTGGTCTTCGGCTTCACCGGATGGGTATGGACGTTGCCTGCGTTCGGACTCTTGACCGGTGGCCTCACCGATTTCGTTGCGTTGCAGATGATTTTCCGTCCACTGGAACGGCGTACGGTGTTCCCCGGCATCAAGTGGCAGGGCGTTTTCCAGGCTGAACGCGATGACGTGATCAAGGGGTACGCCGCGTTGATGGCACGGGAGATCTTCACGCCGAAGGCCATCATGGAAAGCGTGCTGACCGGTCCGATGTCGGACAAGTTCTTCGATCTCATTCAAACCGAGATCAGCAACACGATCGACGCTCAACTCGGCAGAGCTGTCCGGGTGATCAATGCTGTGGGCAGTCGGCAGTACCAGCAGATGAAGCAGCAGATCGCGGCCTCCATCATCGCGAAGCTGCCCGAGACATCAAGCTACATCGAGGGATACTTTCAGGAGCGGCTCCAACTCGAAGACATGATGGTCGAGAAGATGCGCGACCTCGACGCACAGTCCTACGAGAATCTGCTGCGGCCCGCGTTCAAGGATGACGAATGGATCATCGTCGTGCTCGGCGCCGCCCTCGGCTTCCTGTTCGGCGAAGTGCAAGCCGAACTGATCGTGATGCTCGCCGGCCACTAGTCCCGGTGTGCCACAACGTTGATGACGTTGCCGTCCGGATCGCGAACGAAGAAGCGCCGCACTCCCCACGATTCCGTCGTCAGCGGGTGCACGATCTCGTAGCCACGGGCGCAGGCTTGCTGGTACGCGGCGTCGACGTCATCGGTCGCGACCGAGATGACGGGCGCCGCAGGCGCGGTCGCGTCATCGGTCAGCAGCTGCAGGTTCGCACCGGTGTCGGGGCTGGTGAAGCGGGCCACCCAGCCGAGGTTGAACTCTTCGGTCGTCAGCCCCAGGTAATCGGTGTAGAAACCCTTGGCCGCCTCGATGTCGGCGACCTGGAGGTCGGCAATGATCCGGTTGACACGCATCCGTCCATTCAACCCTCCGCGGCATCGCGATGGGAGACTCATTTCGACCAGGAGGCCCGCATCATGCACACCGTCGTGTTGGTAGACAGCAGAACCGCTAGCACGCTGGCTCAGGTGCTGCCCCTGCTTTTGCTCACGCTTGTGGTGGAAGTGCGCCGTACGCAACGACATCGCCGCTTGTCGCAGCTGGGCATTGGCGCGTTCCTGGCGATCTTTGGTCTGGTTGAGGTCATCTTGGTGCTCTCGATCGACGGTGCGTTCTACCCGTTCCAGTGGTTCGACTTCTTCTCGGCGGCGATCATCTTCGGGCTGATGTACCTGATCGCCTCGCTGTCGTTGTCGGACCCCTCGAACGATGACAGCGGCGAGAACTTCCAGGCCTAACCACCTTCGTCGCTTTTCGGCAGGAAGCGTTCTGGATGGTGGAAGTCGTTGACGCCGCCGACGTGGATCGGCAGGTGTGGTGGTGGTATCCATTCGGTGTCGCCGTTGGGTTGTTTTCGGGTGGTCCAGCCGCCGGTTTCGACGAGTTGGTTATCGGGTGGGCAGGCAAAGGCGAGTTCGTCGATGTTGGTGGCGCCGCCGTGTTTCCAGTCTTTGGCGGCGTGGTGGACCTGGGCGGCATAGCCCGGGACGGTGCAGCCTGGTTTGGTGCAGCCGCGGTCTTTGGAGTGCAACACGATTCGTTGATCGGCCGAGGCGATGCGTTTGGTGCGGCCCAGCCACAATGCTTGGCCGGTGACCCCGTCGAAGATCGTCAGGTAGTGGTAGGCGTGTCGGGCCATCCGGATGACGTCGGTGATCGGCAGCATGGTGCCGCCGCCGGTCACCCCGTGGCCGGTCTTGGTCTGCAACTGCTGCAAGGTGGTGGACACGATCACGGTGACGGGTAGCCCGTTGTGCTGGCCCAGTACCGGGTCGCCGAGGGTGCGGCGCAGCATCGCCATCAGGGCGTCGTGTTGGCGTTGGCCGAGCGTGCGGGTGTCAGCCTGCGCGTGTTCGGCGGTGGGCTCACCTTCGGTGACCGCGGTCTGATCGGCCGGGTTGCACATACCCAGCGTGGCGTACTTGGCGAATGCCGCCTCGACGTACGAGCTCATCTCCGGGGTGGCCTGGATACGGATCTCGGTCATCCCGTCGGGCTGCTGGCGCCCGACGACCACGGTGCGTTTACGGGCCCGGTCCTCATCGGAGAACTCCCCGTCAGGGTTGATCTCCAACGCCAGCCGGTGCGCCACTCGGCTCAACTGATCCGGACGCATTCGCAGTGCGTGCTCGGCCAGGAACCGTTCAGCGTCTTCGCGGACCTCGCCGGGGACGTCGACCGGCAGCGCACCCAGGAATTTCTGGATGATCCGCACATGCTCGCCGTCGAGGAGCCCGCCGCGCCATGCCTCGGCCGTGCCCGGCTGACGCGGCGCCACCGGTTCACCGGTCAGGCTGGTGCGCGGGGTCAGCGGCTCGATGACCTCGGCGCGGCGGCGGGCTTCGGCCGGGGTGATCCGCAACCAATCCGCGAGCAGTTTGCCCGGCTTGCCACCAAGCTCGCTGAGCTCACGCCGATGCAGCTCATGGCTGAGGTCGTAGCGCACCACATCATGACGGCGGGTTGCCTTCTCACACCGAGCGGCCAACTCCAACACGTCGATCACCGCAAGCCCGGCAAGATCGACCTTCGCCAGCGTGGTCAACGCCGCCTCGATCGAATCGAGCGCCTCATCCACTTCGATCGAAAGCATGTTCGAATCCTATGCCCGCCGGGGCCGGCGGAAACCGACGTCAGATCCGATCTGTGGACGAACCCGAGACTGGGGATAACAGCGCTAATCGCCGAAGCTGATGACCTCGCCCCGGTTGATGGAGACCCAGTCGCGCGCCTCCAGATACGGGCGGAAGGTCTCGGCGATCAATCGTTCATCGGTCGGCGTCTTGGGCCGCTGAAGCTCGTAAAGGTGCGGAAATTCGGTCCACGCGACGACGGCGTCCCACAGCCGCACCGCGGCATCCCCGGTCGGCGGGTCGATGAGCACCGGCCCGAACAGGCACTGCCCGTCGGGGAAGAACAGCGTCGGTACCCCGTAGCCATCCGCCGCCACGACCCGATTGTGGTCGGCCAGGACTTCGTCACCCGTGGTGGGATCCGCGATGGCCTGGTCCACCAGTGCAGGGTCGAATCCCAACTCCGCCAGCAAGTGCCGGGCCACCGCCGGGTCGTGCGGTTTGTGACCATCGACGTGCAAGGCCCGCCCGGCACGTTGGTACCAGGCCTCCACAGCCGCCATCGACTCGCGGCGCAACAGCGCCCCGACGCGCATCATCGACCAGCCGTAGGACCAATCGCGTTCCCAGGGGTGCTTTTTGCCCTCCTGGCGATTGATCTCCTCAAGGCTGAAGAAGCGCCAGTTCACCACCACCCCGGTCCGGTCCCGCACCTCGCGGATCCAGAGCGACGTCTGGTAGGCGTACGGGCACATGACGTCGAAGTGGAAGTCGACGGACTCGGGCCGCCCGCTCACATCGTGAACCTCAGGTTGCGGGCGGCGCGTTCACCGAGCTCGGCGTCGCCGGTCCAGCTGACCGCACCGGAGTCGATCTGCGCCTGGGGATCGATGCGGCCACACGCGAGCATGATGAAGGTGGTCGAGTCCGTCGTCAGCGTCGCTGTCGGGTTATCAAGGTGGTCAACCTGTTTCGCCCGTCCGTTGACGGCGACATCGATCTCCCGAACCAGCGGCCCGGTCAGCTGGAAGGCGATGCTGCTGCCCTCGGGGACACCGACCTTCTTACCGGCGATGTAGCCGATCGAGCTTTCCACCTGCGCCAGCGCCAGTTCGGCGGCCAGGCCGGTGTCGTCGGTGGGCCGGCCGAGTGGAATCGTGATGTCGCGCACGTGAACCCAGAAGTCGAAGACCCGGATCTCCAGGAATCGGCCGTAGGTTCCGCGGCCGGTGGGCATCCACGATGGCCGGTCGAGGTCGGCGGCCGTCAGCGTGCTGAGGTCGCGCCGCCGCTCGGCGAAGACGGAAGTGACCTTGTCGGCCAGGATCGCGGGATCGTCCGTGCCGGCCAGGAACTCTGCCGCCCGGCCGAACGGCGGCGGGGTGGCATCGTCCTGCGGCAGCCAGCCCGCCATGACGGCTTCAATGCTGACAACGTGCTGAATGACATCGCGGACGACCCAGTCCGGGCACAGCGACTGTGCCTTCCAATCGGCCTCGCTCAGGTCGGCGCACAGGCCCTCGATAGCGCCGTAACACGCCTCGAGTGCGGCGCGGATCTCGTCCAGACTCCTCATGACTCGATCAAACTACGCGCGGCGGACGGCCGGGTCTGATCGGGCTGATCCGTCAGCCCGCGGCGTTGGTCAGCATCGGCGGGCAGTTGCCCGCAGGATCGGTCGCCAGCTCGAAATGCCACACCTCGTTGGCGTAGATGCGGCACAGCCCGAACCGCGCACCGTTGGCCGTCAACCACTGGTCAGCGCCCACGCCCCCCACGTCGACCGCCTCGCCGACGACATGCCTGGACGCCTCCGGAGTCTGCACGTACTCACGCGCGGCCGCCAGGCTGCCGTACTGAGCCACTGCGCTGTCAAGCAGACGCTGCTGGAACTCCGGCGACCGCCACCCGGAGGTGATCGTCATCGTGATGCCGGCGGCCGACGCCGCCGTGGCCGCCTGCTGAATCGCGTCGAGCAGGCTCGGGTCCAAGCGCCCGATGGCGGGGTTCTGCACATCGAACGGCGTCACGATCTGGCCGTCTGCCAACGATCCGTCACCGGCGATAATTGCCGGCGGATCGACGCTGACTGTGTTGTCCGCCAGGGCAATTCGGGTCGCCGGGGCGGCACCCACCACGACCGCCGCCGCGATCGCCGCGCCAACCATCCCGGCCGCCACGAACGTGCCATCTATCCGCATGATCTCCTCATCATCGCAGACCGAATCCTGGTGCTCACCGCTGCGATGCGACAGACTTCAGCGGTGCGCACCCGACTGTCCCTCCTACTCGCCGCGGCCCTGCTGGCCGTGACCGGGTGCACGCCACGGACGGTCGACTCTGCGACAACACCGGTAGCGGGCCCGTCGGCCACCTCTGTACCCGCGGCCGCCCTGGACGCCACAACCACTCCCGGCGCGCTCGCGGGTGCCCAGCCCCGGCTGGCATCGGATCCCGCCCAGCTGGCCGACGACCTGGTCGCCGATGAGCTGGCCATCCGCGACCCGTCGACCCCGGAAGCCGCTCTTGCGGCGGCTGCGCGGCGTCAGCAGGTCGCCTACCGCAGCATCGGACGCCACCCCGAGTGGGATGGGACCATCCGGTCGCGGATTCCCGCGACGCTGATCGACGCCTACGACCGCCATGTCGACGCGCGGCGACAGCTCGCCGCGATGGCAACCACGCGAGACACCCTGCCTGCGTGGCGCGTCCAGCCGCCGCCTCCGGCCGACGAACTGCTCGGCTACTACCACGAGGCGGAAGCCGCGACTGGCGTCGGTTGGAATTACCTGGCGGCGATCAACCTGATCGAGACCCGCTTCGGCAGCATCGCGGGACTGAGCACCGCCGGTGCGGATGGACCGATGCAGTTTCTGCCGTCGACCTTCGCCGCCTACGGCGACGGTGGTGACATCCGCTCGCCCCGCGACAGTGTCCTGGCCGCCGGACGGTATCTGGCTGCCAACGGCTTCGACGCGGACCCCGATCGCGCCATCTTCCGCTACAACCACGCCGACCAATACGTGGCCGCCGTCAAGGATTACGCCGCGGTCCTCGCCGATCCCGCCACATTCGCGGGCTTTTACCGGTGGGACGTCTACTACGTGACCACTGACGGTGACGTAGTCCTGCCGATCGGGTACGCAGCGGATGCGCCCATCCCGGTCGGCGAGTACCTGGCCACCCACCCGCAGTAGCTCAGGTCTCGTCTGCGACCTGGTGCCGATCTACCTTTCCGGGCCCAGCTGGATCATCGTCCTGATGATCCAGCTGCTCCTGGAGGACGCGCTGCTCTTCGCTCGCTTTCCTGGCGTCCACCGGCGTTGCCGGCGGCTCGTTGCGAAGTTCCATTACTTCTTGAAGGCGTCTTTGACCTTCTCGCCCGCGTCCTTGAGGCTGGACTTGGCCTGATCGAGCTTGCCCTCGTTTTCGGTGCTCTTGTCACCGGAGGCGCGGCCTACTCCCTCTTTGGCCTTGCCTGCGACGTCGTCGACCTTATTGCTGATCTTGTCAGAGATACCCATGCCCCGGGTGTACCTCGGTAACCCGATTACGAAACTCGCACTCAGCCCTGGACGTGCCGGACCGTCCACACCACAAGGTAGGAACCGACCGCCGGCACCCAGCCGAATCGCCGCGAATCGACGACGCCCGGCGCGCGGGGATTGTCCGAGCATGCTTGGAAAGTGGCGGCGCGACCGCGCCCCCGAACCTCCCCCACCCGTTTGATGAGCCACCGCGACGGCTGCGTGGGATCGGGGAACACCCGCAACTGGCCCTGGCGGACGCGACCACCGCGCACCGCCAACAGTCCGTCACCAGGGCGAAGGGTGGGTGCCATCGACTCCTCGACCACCTGGAAACGGCGCATCGGCCAGTACCCGAGCCCATGGTTCTCGCGCATATTGAAAGGGTAAGTTAGGGCCATGCTGCAAAGACTTTTCGCCAACGCCACCCCTGCCCACGCTCACTGCGACCTGTACTGCGGCGTCTACGACCCCGCCCAGGCCAAGATCGAGGCGCTGTCGTGCCTCAAGACCATCCAGAAGTACAACGACTCCGATGACGAGCACTTCCGGACTCGCGCGATCCTCATCAAGGAGCAGCGTGCCGAGGAGGTCAAGCATCACCTCATGGTGCTGTGGGCCGACTTCTTCGCCAAAGAGCACTTCGAGCAGTTCCCCAACCTGCACCAGCTGTTTTGGGACGGCGTCCACGGTGCCGGCGAGGTCAAGAAGTCGACCGACGCCGCCGTCGCTCAGAAGCTGCTCGACACCATCGACCAGATCTCGGATATCTTCTGGCAGACCGAGAAGGCCAAGGGCATGGGCGTCTACCCGCCTGCCTGACAACTGCTGTTCTTGAGTGCCGCGCGGTCGCAATGGCCGCGCGGCACTTACGTTCCGGGGCCTATTTCCAGGCGAACAGCGGCTGCTCGAGTTCGTCGACCGGGTCGTGCCGGCCTTCCAGGCACAGCCACCGAAGCTGCAGCAGCACAGCGCCGGTCGGCGCGTGGATGAGGTCATTGCCCAACGGCAGCTGCACAACTGGCCGAGGACTTTCCGCAATCGTGATGAACCGCGGCGAGTCCGGCCGCTGCAGTTGATGCAGCCCCACCCGATAGACGGCGACGACCTCGTCGGGGGAAGGGCGGGGGTCCAGCCGGCCGCCACCCCAGATCACCACCGGCGTGATGATGTAGCCGGAGCGCGTCGAGTAGTCGTCAAGGAGCCCCAACACCGATGAATCGGGCAGCCTGACGCCGATCTCCTCGTCGAGTTCTCGCAGCGCCGCGTCGACAACGGTCTCCCCCGGGTCCAGCCGCCCGCCCGGAAGAGCCCACTGTGCGGCGTGCGAACTGAGTCGGGAAGCTCTGCGGCACAGGAAGAATGCGGCGCCACCGGATACCCCGACCATCCGGCCGTCCAGACCGGCCTCCATCGGCCGCCCCGCGATCCAGTCGTCGACGGGAGCTGGATCCACCCGATCCTCGCCGATTTCGGAGTCGACGAGCACCACCGCGACGGCGGCATGGCGCTTCGTCGGGTCGGCGACCGCGCGGCGTTCATGCCGGGCCAGGTGGCCGTGAATCTGTACCCGCAGCGCCTCGTCGTAGGTGATCGTCACCGTTCGACCATAGAGCCGGATCCTCGTCGCTCAGACACGAGGACGGAGATCAATCAGTAGGTCGGAATGAAGACGTTGTTGATCCAAACGCCCCAGTGGTTCCAGCCCGTGTCCCATACCTGCTTGTTGCCGTTGGCCCACGATGGGTCGACCGGCTTCGGGGGCGCCCAGGCCGGCGGGCTACCGGCTTCGGGTCCGGCCGGCGGAAGTGCGGGCTGTCCCGGAGCGGGCGGCGGCGGCGGCGGGTTGGCGCCCGCGGTCGCGGGGCTCAATCCCAATGCGCCTGCAGCCAGTCCACCGGCGATCGCAGCGCCGGCAACAATGTCGAGCAACTTCATGGCTTCGTGCTCCAATCGTGCGTCAATCGTGCGTGAGTAACGACCCGCCTGGCACCGATATACCTATCCAGATCTGCAATCGATAAACATCCGGCGTCTGATCTGGGCAAATTTTGGGTCGTTCAGTCCGACCCCATCGCCGCCGCGATGGACTGCGCCATCAGTCGCGCAGCATCGTTTCGGTCCATCGATGCCAGTAATTGCCCGATGCCGCGCATCTGCTCGCCGACGAGAACGGTGGGGCCGTTGGTCAGGTTGGCGAATGCTTCGGTAACCACCTCCCCGACGGATACCGCGTCGGCCGGCGTCTCGTCCTCAGAAGAGAGCGTCCCGCGTTGGTATTCGAGCTTGCGCAACGCGGGCGTGTCGGTCTTGCCGAGGAGAAGGCCGATGACGTCAACGCCCTTGCCGTGCAGTTCACTCCACAGCGCCTCGGCGAACACCATGTCGAAGGCCTTGGACGCGCCGTACGCCACCATGTTGGGACCGCCGACAAAGCCTGCCCCGGACCCGAACACCACGATCCCACCTCGGCCCCGCTCGACCATCGGGGCGGCGAAGTGATGGCAGAGTTGCATGGGCACCACACAGTTGCGCTGTACCATCGCCTCGGCCGCTTCGATCGAATTGGCGAGGAACGGCTTGAAGTCGGGGTCGGCGCCGGCGCAGTACACCAGGAAGCCGACCTCGAGGCCCGAGACCGCATCGATCAGCGTCGCCGCCGTACCGGGTGCGGCGAGATCGATTGCCAGTGTTTTGGTTTCGACGCCGTGCCGGTCGCGGATGCCCGTTGCCACGTCGTCGAGCACAGCCTGGCGGCGGGCGACCAATACCACGTTGACTCCACGCTCGGCGAGGGCGTCGACGAAGGCCGCACCCACGCCGTCGGACGCGCCGGCGACCAATGCCCAGGGGCCGTAGCGGTTGGCGAAGTCGTCACTCATCAGTTCGCCACCCGCACCGACGTGAAGGTGCGCCGTGCGATGCGCCAGCCGGCATCGGTACGCACGACCTCGTCATCGTAGAAACCCATCGCGTTCACCCCGGAAGCATTGTCAGCCATCATGATCCACGCATCGACGTAGCATCGCGTGACCGCTTGGTCGCCCTGCAGATCGATCGCGATATTGCTGATGCGATGCATCAGGTAGCCGAGCTCGGCATGGACGACGTCCATGAACTCGGTGATCGCTTCCACGCCGTCCCACACGCCGATCTGGCCGTAGTCGGCGTGGCAGTCGGGGGTGAACACAGTCCGGAACAAGTCCCAGTCGCGGCGATCGATACCGCTTGCGTAGCGGATCAGCAGATCCGAAATGTCCTGGCGGTCTTGCAATTCATTCATGCGATGTCTCCGTTCGGGTGCACGATGATGCGCGGCGGCCCAACGGAGCGCCGGGCCATGTCGATCGCTTCCGGTACCTCGTCGAGGGTCACGATCCTACCCACGCTGGGCAGGGGGTCGAGGCGCTTGGCCGCTATCGCGTCCAACGTCCCGTACCAGTCCTGCGGCATCGGTCCGCCGCCGAATTGGATCGTCACCCCCTGACGCGTCGCGGTGGTGATGTCGAGGGTGTCACCGGTGTACCAGCCACCGGCACAGTAGATCCGGGTGGCCATGTCCGCGGATTCGACGAGCTTCTGGATCAGCCCAGCGGCCCCGACACACTCGAAGACGACGCACGGTCCCCACAGATTGCGCTCGACCCGCAGTTGTCGCCACACGTCGAACGGGGACTGTTGCGCCGGATCGACGACGACGTGCGCACCGAAGGCGTCGCGTGCCAGGTCGCGGCGGTCCTGTTGGTAGTCCGACACGACGATGGGGTCGATCCCGCGGGCCGCCAGCGCGGCGACCGCCGAGAGGCCGATTGCGCCCGCCCCGATGACGATCGGGATCTCACCCGGCTGCACGTCGGCCGAACGCACATAGAACTCGCCCACGGCGAACGCGTCGACCAACGCCGCGGCATCGCTGGAGACATCGCCTTCGACCACCCGGGCAATCGACTCGGCTACCACCAGGAACTCGGCGAAGCTGCCCTGCGCCTCCGGGTGCTGGCCGATGATGCGCGCCCCGTCAGCTCCCCCGTTGACCAGACGGATGGGAATCGAGGTCACCCGGGCACCAATCGGGATCTGCTCGCTGCAGCCGGGCCCGCGGGCGACGACCTCCCCGACGAACTCGTGCCCGAGCACGATGTCGCGCTCCGCGTCATAGAGGGAGCGGCCGGTCGGATCGTCGAGGCTCAGTTGCGGGTGGTCCATGAAGTGCACGTCCGAGGCGCAGATCGCGGTGCTCAACGTCCGCAGGAGCAGTTCGCCCGGACCGGGAACGGGATCCGGTGTCTCTCGCACCTCGATCGTGCCGTGTCGCAATACCGCTGCCCGCACGTACTGCACCTCCGGTGGCTTTTCTCTAATAATCGAGATACGATCTCGATCATTCAAAATGACAGTAGGAACAGCGACGGCTGGAGTCAAGGATGAGAGGGGCAACGTCCGCGCCGACCGAACGCGTCCTCGACGTCGTCGAATTATTGGCCAAGCCCGGCAACGAGCAGCTTCGGTTCTCGGATATCGTGCGTGCGCTGGACCTGACCCAAGCCACCGCGCATTCGATCCTGAAGACCCTCAGCGACCGGGGCTGGGTGACTCGGGATTTGGTGAGCAAGGCGTTTCGCCTGGGCCCAGCGCTCGCCGTCGTCGCCGCGCGCACCGACGCGGCACGGCCGTTGGCGCATGCCGCCCACTCTGCCGCCGTGCAGTTGTCCGCTGAAATGGGTTATGCCGCTTCGGTGGTCGAGCGCGTCGGTGATGCACTGATCATCACCGCATTCGAAGGACGCGAAGCCGGCTTGCACACCACTCCGCCCGGGGAACGGATCGCCTACGCCCCGCCCTTCGGCGTCGCCTTCGCGGCCTGGGACACCCCGTCGGAACAACAGGCCTGGATCGAGCGCTCGGGTTCGTCGAATCCCGAACTGGCGGAGCGTCTCGAGCGGGTGCTGGTTCGCACCCGCGAACGCGGTTTCGACATCGACTGGACCACGCCGGCGCTGGGTCAGATGACGCAATTGGTCGGTGCCTTGCGCGACGATGTGCCCGAACACATGCGGGCGATGCTCGATCAGTTACTGGTGGAATGCGCCACGATCGGGCTGCTGCCCGAAAATGACTCGGCGCCAAGGCCACAACCCATCGCCTCGATCTGCGCACCGGTCTTCGACGAGCGTGGCGCTGTGCCGATGATCCTCGCGGTCCATCCGTTCGTGGCGCTGCCGATGCGTCAGGTCACCGCGATCGGCAAGCGGCTGGTCGCGGCCGCGTCCGCAACGCACTCTGGGAAGTGAACCTATTTGCGCGCGAGCGGGCTGTAGAAGACCAGTCCGTTGCCCTTGTTGTCGTAGACCACCGCTCGACGCTCGTGCGCGTCATCGTAGGGGCCCTTGACGATTCCGCCACCGCTGGCCTCGACGGCTTTCGCGGCGGCGTCGACATCGGCGGTCTTGATCCCGACCACGACCTGGCCGGGAATCGGGTGGTCGATCTCCGTGGCCAGGGCCAGGGTGACCGGCCCGCCGTCGAGCGCCGCGAAATGCGCGCCGTCGCGGAACTTCAAGGCCATACCGAGGGTGTCGCTGTAGAACCGGATCGATTCATCCAAGTCGTCGGTCGACAGGATGATCATCTTCACTTCGTGCTCGCTCACGGGCGCCTCCTGTGTCTGAAGCGCTTCTCAGATTACGACAACGAGGCGTGCGTCATGGGGGCTGCGTCGGCCCGTAGGCGGCGGGATCAGGCGGTGTGCGCGGTCAACTCCACGGGCGAGGTGGGCTCAGCGGCCGTCACGAGGGTGTACAGCGGCGTGCCCCACGCGTGCGGGCCACTGAGGGCCGGCGCATACGAGGTGTGGATCGCGATGGCGGCTTCGGAGACCTTGCCGGTATCGGGGTTGTAGTCACACACCGGATCGCCGACGTCACAGACGCTGATCGTGCGGGTGCCGATCACCGGCGGCAGTTGCGAGGTGTTGGTCGACGCCAGAAACGAGTGGTCCTGCGCCACACCCTCGCCGTGGCCCAGCGCGACGGCCGTCGACCCCAGTTTGATCGTGGTGTCGACAGGCAGCCGGTCGCCGTCGGCGATCAGCAAGGCCGCCGCCAGGTGCGGGTCAGCGGCCAGGTCGTACAGGTTGCGGTGGACGACCATCGCGCCCTGCGAATAGCCGGCCAGGATCACCTTGCTGTCGGGGCAGCGCTCGGTGAACGCCTTGTACTGCTTCTCAGTCGCGTCAGTGCCGTCACCGACGCTGCCGAGGAAGCCCAGCCAGCCACTGATCCCACCCTCGAGCGGGACCGGGGCCGCCGGGTATTGGACAGCCTCGGCATCGATCGTCCGGCCGTCCGCAGCCAGTTGTGCCTTGAGCTGCTGGTAGGACTGGTACACCACCGAGCCCATTCCGCCATTTGCCGTCAGGCCTGCCGCGTCGCGCTGACCAGATCCGGCTGCGCCGATCCAGTGGTAGTCGGCGCACCCCGGCGCGGCCGACGCGGTTCCGGCGGTCAGCCCGGCCAATGCGATACCTGCCGCGAGCACGGCCGATCCCAGGCGCCCAATCACGATGTGTTCCCTCCACGGTTGTCAGCATGTTGATCGCCCGTGACCACGCCCGGCGTTACCGCGCATGGTCAAGGTGACCCGCGATGAGCTCCTTCGGTGAGGTTCGGGGCAACTGGCGACAGCCGGCCGCGGCGACCGCGGGACTGAGCGCAGGGCTGAGCCTGAGCGCCTGCACGAATGCTGCGATGGCACCACATTTTCTCGCCGCATTTCACTGGCAACGCTCGGACTTGGCCCTCACCAGGTGGTGAGCGCGTCCGCCGAGCCCGAGCCTTAAGGCCGTCGAATGTGGGTGTTAAGCAGTACTTTTGGCGTTCTTGGGTGCATAGTGCCCACCCTCGAGCGTCTCGCGCCGTACCTCAGCCAGGAGCGCCCGGGCCACCCACTCAACGTGATTGAGCGATTCGTCCAGCGTCAGCCGGCCCGCACGCAGACCCGCGAGCGCGGCGCTCAGCGCAGCATTGAGGCCGAAGGTCACCTGGGGAATGGCGTCGGGGGCCACGCCGGCAAGCAGGCGGTTGAACAGCTCGACGTTCGTGCGCTCCATCTGATCGATCGATGAGCGCACCTCGGGATCGGTCGACGTCATCATCTGCAGCATCAGCGCCGTCATCGCCGGGTTGCGGTTGAACGCCCGCTGCGCGCGGCGCAGATAGTCCAGGACACCAGGGAGCGGATCGCTGTCCGGTGGCCCACCGCCGGACAGGATGCGCCGAGTCAAACGTTTCTGCCAGTCCGCCAGCGCCGCGGCCAACAAGTTCTCTTTGGACGAGAAGTAACGGTAGAGCGTGGCCAGCGCGACCCCCGCTCGCTGAGCCACATCCCGCATCTGGACCGCGTCGGCGCCGACCGCGCCGATCAGGTCGATCACCTCTTCGATGATCTTTGCGCGGCGCGCGAGTTGGCCGCTGGTCATATCTGACAGCGGGATGACACGTCCGGCCGGCGACATCAGGTCGGGAGCTGGCGTATTGACGATGTCACCTCCGACGAAGGTAGAACGTTCTTCTGCGATGCTACGACAAAGTAGCGCGAGATAGACCAGTAATAGCAGCTAGAGACCTTGACACCAAGTAGAACCGTGTTTCACTATAGGTCTTCGCGGCGGTATCCCGCCGGTCTCTTCGTGATGGGAGGACGCCATGGCCGGACCGGTAGGTCTGCCGGTGATCGACACGATGATCGGCTTCCCGCACGAGGGGACCGCTCAGTACGACTTCATCCGTAAGCAGACGAAGGATCGCGAGTCCAAAGAGGACTTCGAGTTCCCGGTCGAGTACATGTTCAAGGACGTGCCCAAGGGCCTGCCCACCGACGATCCCGTGTCACTGCTCCTGCAGCAGATGGACCGGTTCGGAATCGAGAAGTCGATGATCGGCGTGAGCGAAGGCAGCGCGGCGGAGGTGGCGCTCAAGATGTTCCCCGACCGCTTCATCGCCTCGGGCAATGTGAACGACCCGAACGACGTCATGGGCACCGTCAACAGCATCCGCCGCGAGTACGAAACCTACGGGATCCGTGCAGTGTCGTGTTTCCCGTCGGGCACCTTCCCCCAGGTGCCGATCGACGACCCGAAGATGTACCCGGTCTACGCCACGTGTGTCGAACTCGGCCTCCCGATCTTCTGCTGCGCCGGCGTCCCCGGGCCACGCATACCGATGGCGCCGCAGGAGGTTTCGCGGATTGACATCGTCATGTTCGACTTCCCCGACTTGGTCTTCGTCACCCGGCACGGCTGCGAACCGTGGCAGGATCTCGCCGTCAAGTTGATGCTCAAGTGGCCGAACCTGTACTACTCGACATCGGCGTTCGCACCCAAGTACTACCCCAAGGAAATCATCGACTACGCGAACACCCGCGGCGCCGACAAGATCATCTACGCCGGCTACTTCCCGATGGGGCTGTCGCTGGAACGCATCTTCAGTGATCTGCCCAAGGTGCCGTTCAAGGATGACGTGTGGCCGAAGTTCCTGTACGGCAACGCCGCTCGGATTCTAGGACTGGAGAACTAATACCCCATGGCGTTAGCAATCTCGATCGAACAGGAGCAGTTGGCGCAGGCCGTCACTCAGTTCGCAGCCCGGCACGCCCCGATCGACAAGACCCGGGCCGCCCTCGACTCGATCGCAGCAGGGGAATTGCCAACGTGGTGGGAGGAATTCACCGCCAACGGCTTCCACGCGGTGCACCTGGCCGAGGAGGCCGGCGGACAGGGTGGAACCCTCGCCGATACCGCGTGTGTGATCGAGGCAGCGGCAGCGGCGCTGCTCCCCGGTCCCCTGCTGAGCACCGTGTCCGCCAGTGCCGTGGCCTCCCTCGCCGATGATTCGGCGGCGAAATTGATGGCCGATCTCGCCGGCGGCGCAACGGCTGTGGTGGTACTTCCGGAAGACTCCGACGTGCGCGCCGTCCCTGACGGTGAGGGCTGGCGACTGACCGGTTCCATCGGCAGCACCCTGGGATTGCTTGGGGCACAATACGTTCTGCTGGCCGCCCACGGCGAAGACGGCTCGCTGATGTGGTTCGCCCTGGAGTCCGGCGGCCTTGCCGTCGAGCCGCAGCGCGGCACCGATCTGAGCACCGACGTGGGCGTCCTGGCCCTCGACAACTACCGCGCGGACGCCACGGTGACCGGAATAGATACCGATCGGGCGCGGTGCATCGTCGCTGCACTGACGGCGTGTGCGTCGGCCGGCACCGTGCGCAAGGGCGTCGAGACCGCGGTGAACTACATTCGCACCCGCGAGCAGTTCGGCAAGCCCGTCGGCTCATTCCAGGCGCTTCAGCACAAAGCCGCTGTGCTGCTGGTGAACGCGGAACTCGCGTCGGCGTCGGCGTGGGACGCGGTGCGTGCGGTCGACGAAGGCATCGAACAGCATCGACTGGCGGCCGCGTCGGCCGCACTGATGGCGGTGTGCGCCGGTCCCGACCTCATGCTCGACGCGCTGCTGATGTTCGGCGCGATCGGCTACACCTGGGAACACGACACACACCTGTACTGGCGGCGCGCCACCAGTCTGGCCGCCTCTGTGGGGTCGACGCCACGCTGGGCCCGTGAAGCGGGCGAACTGGCACGCACGCTCAAGCGTTCCACCGCGATCAATCTCGGCGATGTCGAATCGGAGTTCCGCGCCCGCATCGCCGAGACGCTTAATCAGGCGCTGACCCTGCGGAACGAGACGCCCACCGACGACCGTCGAGCACCCGGGTTGGCGTACGGATCGCAACGTGACCTGCTGGCCGAGGCAGGCTTGGTCGCTCCCCACCTGCCTGCCCCCTGGGGCATCGCGGCGACACCCGTGCAGCAGGTGATCATCACCGAGGAGTTCGACAAGCGCCCCGATCTCGTGCGGCCCTCGCTCAACATCGCAGAGTGGATTCTGCCGACGATCCTCGACAGCGGAACCGATTCGCAGCGTGAACGATTCGCCTGGCCGATGCTGCGCGGGACGCAGCGGTGGTGCCAGTTGTTCAGCGAACCGGGCGCCGGGTCGGACCTCGCGTCGTTGGGCACCCGAGCCCAGAAGGTCGACGGCGGCTGGCTGATCAATGGACACAAGATCTGGACGTCGTCGGCGCACGTCGCGCAGTTCGGTGCGATGCTGGCACGCACCGATCCCGACGCGTCGAAACACCGTGGCATCAGTTACTTCCTGGTCGACATGTCGTCCCCCGGTATCGAGATCAGCCCGATCAAGCAAGCCAGCGGACACTTCGATTTCAACGAGGTCTTCCTCACCGACGTCTTCATCCCCGACGACATGCTCGTCGGGGAGCCGGGACACGGCTGGGATCTGGCAGTAGCGACCATGGCCGTCGAACGCACCGCGATCGGCAACTACGTCAACATCGACCGGTCGGAGGCGCTCCGGCGGATGGCCGATGCCGACGGCCCCGATCACGACACGATCCTGCAGGCCCTGGGCGGTATCGAAGCCCACACGACCGCCATCAAGGCCATGGTCCTGCGCGAGACGCTGCGTCTGGTGCAGGGGCAGGGCCCAGGCCCGACGTCGAGCATCGCCAAGTATGCGATGGTGCTGCTGCTACGCCGTGCGTCGACCGCCACCCTCGGGCTCACCGGACGCCTTGCCATGCTGGAGGATTCGGATCCCGAAGTGATCAGGCCCTACTTCGACATGCCGTCCGAGCTCATCGGCGGCGGCACGGCAGAGATTCAGCTGACCATCATCGCCTCGATGATCCTCGGCCTGCCACGGAAATAGCCGGAAAGGACACCGCCCGCATGACTACTGCGCTTCCGTTCAAGTTCTTCGACTGCGACAACCATTACTACGAGGCCGAGGACGCGTTCACCCGCTACATCGACCCGAAACTCAAGAAGCGCGCCATCCAGTGGGCACAGCTCGACGGCCGGCAGCGGCTGATGGTCGGCGGCAGAGTCAACCGGTTCATTCCCAATCCGACGTTCGACCCGGTCGGGAAGCCCGGCGCGCTTGACGAGTATTTTCGCGGCCGCAATCCCCATGGTGCGGACCTGAATTCGCTCTTCGGTGAGCTGGAGCCGATCCGGCCCGAATACCGCAACCGCGACGCGCGTCTGGCGACCATGGACGCGCAGGGCATGCAGGGCTGCATCATGCTGCCCACGCTCGGCGTCGGCATGGAGCAGGCCCTGCTGCCGGATTTCGACGCGACGGTTGCGACGTTCAAGGCATTCAACCGCTGGCTGGACGAAGACTGGGGATTCGCCTACCAGGAGCGGATTTTCACCGCTCCATACATCACGATGTGCCGGCCGGCCGAAGCGGTGCGCGAACTGGAGTGGGCGCTGGAACGCGACGCCCGCTTCATCGTCATGATCCCCGGCCCGATCACCACCGAGGTCGGCATGCGGCCGCCGGGCGACCCGATGTTCGACGAGTTCTGGCAACTGGCCAACGATTCCGGCATCACGGTGTGTTACCACTCGGGTGAGACCTACTACTCGAAGTTCATGCCGGCCTGGGGTGAATCGGATTACATGATGTCGTTCAACGCGCTGCTCGGCTTCCGGAGCCTTTTCAGTGGGGATGCGATCCAGGACACCTTCGCCAACCATCTGCACAACGGGTTGTTCCTGCGGTTTCCGAATCTGCGAGTGGCGTGCATCGAGAGCGGTTCGACGTGGGTGTTCCACCTGTTCGAGAAGCTGACGAAGTCCTGGGGCCAGATCCCGTTCATCTATCAGGAGGATCCGCGGGAGACCTTCCGGCGCCACGTCTGGGTGTCACCGTTCTACGAGGACGAACTGGCCAGCCTGCTGAAGCTGATGGGTGACGACCACATCCTCATGGGTTCGGACTACCCGCACGTCGAAGGACTGGCCGAGCCGGCGTCCTACATCAAGGACCTGGAGAACTTCGACTACACGCCCGAGCAGTGCCGCAAGGTGATGCGGGACAACGGGATCGAGCTGTCGGTCCGCCGTCCGGTGTAGCCGCGGGTTCGTGAAGGTCGCCAAGGCCAATCTGGTCGCCATGCTGTTGGAGGCCGGTGAGGAGAACGCCGCCGTTCTACTCGCCCGCTCCACGCTGCCCGACGAACTCGACACCGACACCGACCTGGAGGTTCTCGTCAGCTTCGGGCTGGACCCGGAGCAGGTCGACGAGGTGGCTCGCATGGCGATCGGGGCACTCGAGCCCGACGACGTGAACACCCGCCGTCGCCGCGACCTGATGGACAAGACCATCTCCCGGCGGTGGGCCGACCTAGTCGACCGCTGGCAGAAGTAGTCCACTCGCCGAGCGCATCCGCCGAGCGTGCGGGTTATCGGTGACAAAACCCGTCACAACCACCGAAAACCCCCACGCTCGCCACGCTCTGGGCGACCTGGCGCTGGGAGTGCGCTCCGAAAGCCGCGATGTCCCACTGCCGTGGACCGCCGTCAACCTCACCGACTATTTGTTCGTCCGTCGCGGCCATTACGCGATCACCGAATTGTTCACCCCGAGCGGCGTTTACGGCCGGTGGTCGTGGCGCGGGCTGATCGCGTACTTCCTCGGCTTCGCGGCGATGTTGCCGTTCGCTGCGCTGCCGTTCTTCACCGGGCCATTGGGCGCTTGGCTCGGCGGCATCGACGTCTCGTGGTTGGCAGGACTCGTGGTGTCGGCGGGAAGCTACTTCATCGTCACCCCGAGCGCAGCGATGGGGATCTGCAATTGCTGGCGGCGACGCCCGCAGCGGATGCGCACCGCCCTGGTCAGGAATATCGTCTGCTCGACGGAGAGTAGGCGGAATCACGTGACAAGTAACAAGAAGTTTCATCTGGGCTGGTTTGCGAATTTCTGCGTCGACGCGTGGAACGACCAGTGGGGCGCCACCGGTGGCGAGGACTGGTCGGGCAGCTTCTACATCGAGCTCGTGCAGCATCTCGAGCGGGCGAGGTTCGATTACCTTCTGCTCGAAGACAAGCTGATGGTCTCCGACGCCTACGGCGGAAGCTTCGAGCGTGAACTCAAGCATGCACTGCATTCGCCCAAACACGACCCGGCCCCGCTGATCCGTTGCTGGGCAACGTGACCAAGCATCTGGGCCTGGTCGTGACGCTGTCCTCGACGTTCTATCCGCCGTTTCTGCTGGCCCGATTGTGCAGCACCCTGGACCACCTGACCGGCGGCCGCGTCGGCTGGAACATGGTGACCTCCGCCGAGGATCGCTCGGCGCAGAACTTCGGGCTCGATCACCTGCCCCGGCATGACGAGCGCTACGCCCGCGCCCACGAGTACGTCGACCTGGTCCGTCAGCTCTGGAGTTCTTGGGAACCCGACGCCGTGGTGCGCGATCGGGACACCAACACTTTCGCCGACTACACCAAGGTGCACACGATCGATTTCGAAGGTGAGTATTACCGCAGCCGCGGCCCCCTCAACACCGTGCCATCGCCGCAGTATCACCCGGTTCTCGCGCAGGCCGGCGGATCACCACAGGGCAAGGACTTCGCCGCCAAGTACGCGGACACCGTCGTCGGGACGGCCGCCGATCCGGAGGGCATGATCGCCTACCGCGATTACATCCGTTGTCGCGCAGTCGAATACGGGCGCGACCCCGACTCCATCAAGGTGCTGTTCCTGATCACGCCGCATCTAGCCGACACCGACGATGAGGCCCGAGCGAAATTGAACCGCATCGTCACCAACGATTACTACATCGAGAGGACCCTGGCCCATCTGGCCGCGATTGTCGAGATCGACTTCACCAAGTTCGATTTCGACAAGCCGCTTCCCGACGACCTGGAAACCAACGGCGAGAAGGGTTCTCTGGAAGCGTTCATCCAGCGTGGCAGTGGCAAGACGCTGCGTGAGCTGACCGCGGCGTACCTTTCCACCGACGATGCACTGGTGGGCTCGCCCAGCACGGTCGCTGACAAACTCGAGGCGCTGATGGCCGAGGTCGGCGGTGACGGATTCCTGATCACCGCCCCGGGCATGCGGCTCACCCGCAAGTACGTCATCGAGGTGGTCGACGGGCTGGTGCCCGAATTGCAGCGCCGCGGACTTGTTCGCACTCAGTACGACCACACCCTGTTCAAGGACAATCTGCTGTCCTACTGATTCCGCAACGGGATTCTTATATCGCAACGAGAACGCGGCCAGGCACGTCCCCGGCTGCATGACCTGGTCGTCACGTTGGAGCGCTGAACCGGCCCGGGTGAGGCAAGGTAGGACTGTGGATATCAACCTCACCGACAAAATCGCGGTCGTAACCGGAGCCAGCAAGGGCATCGGTCTGGCCATCAGCCAGACCCTGGCCGCTGCCGGGGCGCATGTGATTGCCGGCGCCCGACACAACAGCACCGAGTTGGCGGCGCTGGAAGTGTCCGGTTCGGCCACCTTCGTCGCTGCCGACCTGGCAACCGCCGACGGGCCACGGGCCGTGGTCGACGCGGCTGCGCAACGCGGGGGCGTCGACATCCTGGTGAACAACACCGGGGCCGTCACGCCGCGCTTCGAGGGCCTGCTGTCAGTGACCGACGACGACTGGCTGGCAGGATTGTCGGTGAATTTTCTTTCCGCCGTGCGCACCACGCGGGAATCCATCCCACACATGCTCGGCCGCGGCGGCGGTTCGATCGTGATGATCGGTTCGGTCAACGCGACGCTGCCGGAATGGAACATCGTCGACTACGGCGCAGCCAAGGCCGCGCTGGCGAACTTCGCCAAAGCCGTCTCGAAGGAGTTCGGCCGCAACGGAATCCGCGTCAATACGATCAGTCCCGGCCCGGTGGCCACCCCGCTGTGGCTGGCCGATCACGGAATCGCCGCGCAGTTTGCCGCGGCCAGCGGAGCCACCCCCGACCAGGTCGTGGACTCCGTAGTCGCCGGGTCGGCGACCGGGCGCTTCACCACCGCGCAGGAGGTGGCCGACCTCACGCTGTTCCTCGCCGGTGAGCATTCGGCCAACATCACCGGTTCCGACATTCGCATCGACGGCGGCTACGTCGCCACTCTGTAGAAATCCCGAAAGGAACTATGAGCACCAAATTCAATTCCGTCATCTTCATCCACGGCCTGTGGATCCACGCCAGCGCCTGGCAGCCGTGGCTGGACTTATTCACCGAAAGGGGTTATGCGGTTTCGGCTCCGGGCTGGCCCGGAGACGGTGACACCGTTGCCGCGACTCGTGATAATCCGGACCCCCTCAACGACATCGGGATCGAAGACATCGTCAACCACTATGCCGAGACCATCGACAAAGGCGGCAAGCATCAAGCCAAGCCGGTCGTCGTCGGTCACTCCTTCGGTGGCCTCATCGCTCAGGAGTTGCTGGCCGGCGGACACGTCGCGGCGGCCGTCGCGATAGACCCGGCTCCCATCAAGGGTGTCAAGGCGCTGCCCCTGGCGCAGCTGCGGTCGGCCTTCCCAGTACTCGGCAACCCTGCCAACCGGCATCGGACCGTGGCACTCAACGCCAAGCAGTTCCGATACGCCTTCGGCAACACCTTGACCGAGCAGGAATCCGACGAGCTGCACGAGATGTGGACGATTCCGGGCCCAGGCCGCCCACTGTTCGAGGACGCCACCGCCAACTTCCACAAGGACTCGCCGGCCAAGGTCGACACCCACCTCGTCGATCGGGGTCCGCTGCTGCTGACCTCGGGTAGCGAAGACCACACCGTGCCGCTGAAGGTCACCAAGGAGGTGTACGGCCTGTACGAAAAGGGCGGATCCGACACCGAATTTCACGAATTCGAGGGCCGCGGTCACTCGCTGACCATTGACGCGGGCTGGCGTGACGTGGCTGAAGTGGCCCTGGAGTGGTTGGCGCGCAAGGGTTTTTGACGATGTCCGGCATCGTCGTGCCGCACGCACAGCGAGGGGCGCCAGCGCAGCCGGGATGCGAATCGCACGCTCCGGCAGTTTTCCTCTGCAGGACGGCCGCCGCGTTCGCAAGCGGCCACAGGCCACACCGTCGGCCCGGTAAGTTCGTTCTGATCGTGCGCGACCGATGAAGGCGAGAAGCGATGTACGACCTCGAGAACGCGATCCACGAGCGCCGCTCCATCCGTCTGTTCCTCCGCGACAGACCGGTGCCCAAGGAGTTGATCACAGAATCGCTGGAGCTCGCGATCCGCGCACCGTCGAACTCCAACGTCCAGCCGTGGCATGTGGTCTTCGCTTCCGGTCCGGCCCGGGACCGGCTGGCCGAGGCGCTGCTGGAACAGGCCGACATCGAGGCACCGAACGTTCCTGAACTGCCGGAAGCGTTCGCGCACCTGCGTCGTGAGTTGGGCGCACTGGTTTACGGGGCGATGGGTGTCGCGCGCGACGATGCCGAAGCGCGACGCCTCGCGGTGCTGCGGAACTGGGAGTTTTTCCGAGCGCCGCTGGCCGGCATCGTGTGTATGCACCGCGACCTGAGCTACGTCGACGCCGTCGGCGTGGGCATGTTCCTGCAGACCTTCCTTCTCGCGCTCACCGCGCGTGGACTCGGCAGCTGCGTGCAGGTCTCGGTCGCCGGCTATCCCGACGTGCTGCGTGAGCAGCTTGGCATCGGCGAGGAGATGCGCATCCTGTGCGGTGTCTCGATCGGCTATCCCGATCCCGAGTTCGCCTGCAATCAGCTCAACGTGCCACGCAATCCGCTGGCGAACAACGTCGTGTTCGTCGACCGTTGATCAGCGGGCCAGGCCCCACTGGCCGAAGTCCGGCGCCAGCACGTCGTCGACATCGACGCTGACACCGTCGATCACCGCGCCCGGGTCCGATGCGGTGACCACCTCACGCTGAAAGAGCACGGCGGCGGGTTCGCGCACACCGCCCGACCATGCCTTGGTCTGCCACCCCCAGCGATAGCCGGGTGTCGTGGAATGGCCGACGACGCCGTCGCCGATCGCCCATCCGAGTTGACGGGCGCCGCCGTAGATTCCGGTGCGCTCGACACCGAGAACCGAGTTGATGCCCCGAAACCACTGGATGGCCGTGCTCTTCCAGGTGTCGGCGCTGATGTCCTCGTCGACGCTGAAAAAGATCGGCGCCGACGCCGGGCCACCCGCCACGCCGTGCAGGCGCAGCGCGGTCTGCGCGTCGGCGACACCGCCGTCGAAGCCGCGGGTGAAGTCCGACGGTGCGTTGGGCCAGCCGGGTTTTCCGTACTGATAGCAGCTGACGACGTGCAGCCCGGCCGCGATGAGGCCGTCGGTGTACTGGCGGGTGACGGGCTTGAAATCGAAGGTGGCGCCCGGGCGTAACTCGGACACGTACACCAGTGCCCCGTCGTAGCCCGCGGCCTTGATCTGTTCCGGCGAAACCTGGCGTACCGCGAAATCGATGAGCCGCAACCCGTCGGCCGATGCCTTCGGCGCCCCGAGGACGGCGGCTCCGGCCAGCGCCGTCAGCGCATACCGGAAGACGTCGCGCCGACCGAGCTCGGTCACGATCGCGCCGTGATCAGCGAGGGTTCACCGACCCCGATGGTGATCTGCGGGTTGGCCGCTGGGTCAAGCCAATTCAGTATCGACTTCATCTCCTCGCGCCCGATCGCGACACATCCCCATGTGGGATTGCCGTCGGTCACGTGCAGGAAGATTCCGGCTACCTTCCCCGGAATGCGTTGAGGATTGGACGTGATGTTCACCGCGTAGTCGTAGACCGGGCCGGAGTCGTAGAGGTTCTCGGCGATGCCCGAGGGTTGGCCGACCGCGCGGACGTGCGTGTTGTAGGTCGGAGACTTTCCGTCCTCGTCCCACCAGTCCTGATTGGTGGCCTGGAAGTAGGGCATCTTGGTGCCGGGGCTGGGCTGGCGCCCGAAGGCTTGGTCGAATCCGAATGTGCCCTCCGGCGTGCGGTAGACGCCGTCGGCCGGTGCGCCGACTCCCAATTCGCCGACTTTGGCCGGCGTGGGACCCAGGACGACCTTCCAGTCCTGGCCAACACGCTGGAAAGCGGTCAGGGTGCCGGTGGTGGAGCTGGCGGCGGGCACGCCCACGACAACCCACTGCGATGACTCCGGTGCGGCGCTCGCCGGTGGGGCCAGCAGCAGGCTCAACAGCAGTGCCAGGCCGGATCGCACCACGAGGCTCGCCACGGCATTCATGGTAACCGCAGGGTGTGCGCGATCCGGTGTAGCGAAATGGACTTTTGGGCAGTTTTGGTAGTACTGGACCGTACTGCCGTATGCGCTCTATGGTGAGCGCGTGACCAAGATTGCCGACTACGAGGCGGAATCGTCGCCGTGGTCGCCGCGTGAAGCGGAGCTGCTGGCTGCCACCCTGCAGCTGCTGCAGCAGCACGGGTACGAGCGGCTGACCGTCGACGCTGTCGCAGCAACCGCCAAAGCGAGCAAGGCCACGGTGTATCGGCGCTGGCCTTCGAAGGGCGAATTGGTTCTGGCGGCCTTCATCGAGGGCATCCGGTGCGCAGCGGTCCGCCCCGACACCGGCACTCTGCGCGGCGACCTGCTCCACCTCGGCGAAGCCATCACCGAGCAGGCCGCCCAACACTCCGCCACCATCCGCGCGGTCATGGTCGAGGTCTCCCGCGACCCTGCACTGCGGGAGGCGATGCAGCACCAGTTCCTCGACCAACGCAAGGCGCTGATCGAGTCGGTCCTGCAGCAGGCCGTCGACCGTGGTGAGATCAATGCGGAGGCGATCACTGAAGAACTCTGGGATCTGATGCCCGGCTACCTGATCTTCCGGTCGATCGTTCCCAATCGCCCGCCTTCGGAGAAGACCGTGCTGGCTCTGGTCGACAATGTCATCGTCCCCAGCCTCACCCGTCCTCTCAGCTAGACCGAAGTGTTGCCCGAGGCGATCCAGTACCGTACCGTACCGTCTAGAGCGATCGGCCCCAGCTGACCGGGAAACGATCTCTCCCCGCCATGTACGCCATGTAATCGTGTTCGCCGGTTATCGAAAGGCCAACGGGTGCAGAGGGTTTCGACGGACGCTCCAGACCAGCAGGGCGCCGACAAGTCGCTGACACACCGGTTCGCGCGGGCAACCCGGACGCTCTGCATCCCGATATTGCTGTTCTGGCTGGCGATTACCGTCCTCAGCAACGCGCTGGTACCGCAGCTGGAAGTCGTCGGCAAAGAGCACAACGTGGCGCTGAGTTCGCCCGACTCACCGTCCCTGCAGGCGTTCAAACGCATCGGCCAAGTCTTCGGTGAATTCGACTCCGACAGCGCGGCGATGATCGTCCTCGAAGGCGACCAACCGCTCGGTGCCGACGCGCACCGGTACTACGACGAGCTCATTCGCCGAGTGTCCGCCGACCACAAGCACGTCCAACACATCCAGGACTTCTGGGGTGATCCCCTCACGGCCGCCGGAGCCCAGAGCCCCGACGGCAAGGCCGCCTACGTTCAGGTATTCCTCTCCGGCAACCAGGGCGAAGCGCTGTCGCTGGCCTCCGTCGACGCCGTCCGCGACATCGTCGACCACACCCCGGCGCCGCCCGGCGTCAAGGCATATGTCACCGGTGCGGCACCTCAGGTCGCCGACCAGTTCGAGAGCGGCGATAAGGGGACAACGAAGGTCACCCTGCTCACCATCGGGGTGATCGCGATCATGCTGCTGCTGGTCTACCGGTCGGTGGTCACCTCGCTATTGATGCTGATCACGGTTCTCATCGAAATGTCCGCCGCCCGGGGCATCGTGTCGTTCCTGGCCAACTCTGGGTTCATCGGACTTTCGACGTACTCGACGAACATCCTGACGCTGTTGGTCATCGCCGCCGGCACCGACTACGCAATTTTTCTCGTCGGCCGCTATCACGAAGAGCGGTCGGCCGGCGTCGACCGGGAGACCGCCTTCTACGACACGTACCGCGGAACCTCCCACGTGATCCTGGGTTCGGGGCTGACCATCATCGGCGCGGTCTACTGCCTGAGTTTCACCCGGAATCCCTACTTCCAGAGCCTCGGCATTCCGGCCGCCATCGGCGTCTTCATCGCGCTCATCGCTGCGCTCACCCTCGCCCCGGCCGTGCTGACGATCAGCACGCATTTCGGTCTGCTGGACCCCAAGCGCCGCGCCCGGACCCGGGGTTGGCGACGTATCGGGACCGCCATCGTGCGCTGGCCGGGGCCGATCCTCGTCGTGTCGCTGGGGATCGCGCTGATCGGCCTGCTGGCGCTGCCGGGTTACAAGACCAGCTACGACGTCGGCGCTTACATGCCCGGCGATGTTCCGTCCAATGTCGGCTACACCGCGGCGGAGCGGCACTTCTCGAAAGCGCGGCTCAATCCCGAACTGCTGATGATCGAGACCAACCACGACCTGCGGAACCCCACCGACATGATCCTGTTGGAGCGGGTGGCCAAGGCCGTCTTCCATACCCCGGGAATTGCGATGGTCCAATCCATCACGCGCCCACTGGGAACCCCGCTCGACCACAGCTCCGTGCCATTCCAGATCAGTGCTCAAAGCAGCGCTCAGATCAACAACCTGCCCTACCAACAGGCGCGCGCCGCGGACCTTCTCAAGCAGGTCGGGGAGATCGACAAGACGATCAACATCCTGCGCCAGCAGTACGCGCTTCAGCAAGAGAGTTCGGCAGCCACTCACGAGCAGGTCGAGGCGTTCCACCAAACCGTCGCCGTCGCACAGGATCTGCGCAACAAGATTGCGAACTTCGACGACTTCTTCCGGCCGCTGCGTAACTATTTCTACTGGGAGCCGCACTGTTTCGACATTCCGGCGTGCGCGGCGTTGCGTTCGGTCTTCGACGCGCTCGACGGGATCGACGCCCTGACCGATCAATTGGCCAATGTCACGGCGAGCCTGGACAAGCTGGACGCGCTGCAGCCGAAACTGCTCGCCTTGATCCCGCAGCAGATCGACAGCCAGCAGGCCAACCGCGATCTGTCGATGACGAACTACGCCACCCAGTCCGGTCTCTACGATCAAACGGCGGCGGCGCTACAGAATGCGACCGCCCTCGGTGCGGCCTTCGACGCATCCAAGACCGACGACTCGTTCTACTTGCCGCCGGAAGCCTTCAGTAACAGCGAGTTTCAGCGCGGCCTGAAACTGTTTCTCTCACCCGACGGCAAGGCCGCCCGGATGATCATCACCCACGATGTGGATCCGGCTACACCCGAGGGTCTTTCGCACATCGAGTCCATCCGGCACGCCGTACAGGAAGCGGTGAAGGGAACCCCTCTGGCCGGGTCGAGCATCTACATCGGCGGCACGGCGGCGACCTACAAAGACATCGCCGACATGGCCAAGTACGACTTGATGATTGCCGGCATCGCCGCGCTCAGCCTGATCCTGCTCATCATGATGTTCATCACCAGAAGCATTGTGGCCGCGTTGGTTATCGTCGGTACGGTGGCGCTGTCGTTAGGCGCCTCGTTCGGGCTCTCAGTGCTGGTGTGGCAGGACCTGCTGGGCAAGCCGTTGTACTGGGTGGTCCTCGCGTTGGCGGTGATCCTGTTGCTGGCAGTGGGTTCGGACTACAACCTGCTGTTGATATCGAGGTTCAAAGAGGAGATCGGGGCAGGGCTGAACACCGGCATCATCCGCGCCATGGCCAGCACCGGTGGCGTGGTCACGGCCGCCGGCCTGGTGTTCGCCTTCACGATGGCCTCGTTCGCCTTCAGTGATCTTCTGGTGCTCGGCCAGATCGGCACCACCATCGGACTGGGCCTGTTGTTCGACACGCTGATCGTCCGGTCGTTCATGACGCCGTCGATCGCCGCCCTGCTGGGCCGGTGGTTCTGGTGGCCGTTGCGCGTGCGGCCGCGGCCGGCCAGCGCGATGTTGCGCCCTTACGGATCCCGGCCCGCGGTGCGCCAACTACTCCTCTGGGATGACTGACGGCACTGTCAGCAAGAACACATTGTTTCCACATTGAGATCTAGGTTTGTCTCAATTGCAACATGGGTAACTTTAGTAACAGCGCTGAGGCCTCGGCGCCGCCCTGACCAGCTAAGAAAGAGTCGAATGGATCACCCTTATGAACACAATCCTGTACTTCAGCTCCAATGGCCCCGTATATGAGACCCGCGCCTACACCAAGGCCGATATCGACCGCCTCTTCAAAGGCCGGCAGCTTCACTGCCTGACCAGCCCCGACCGACAGTTCGACTTCTGGTTCAGCCCGTCATCACCGGGATGCCAGAGCCGGATCAATGTGCAAGCAACCGAAGTTCTTCTGGCAACAACCAATTTCACCGCCAAGTCGGTGCCGCTGCTGCCCGGCTGCGTAGTCGTCGCCACTCACGATGCAGACGGCGACCTCGACGGGCTCAGCTGGCAACAGCTCGACCTCCTGGTCCGTAAGAACCGCTCGCTGACCACCCGCGAACTGCGCGTGCTGGACAAGAGGATTCAGCGCCACAACCGGCGCCAGTCCCGGCCGGTCCGCCCCGCCGCGGTCACCCCCCTGCCCGCCGCGAAATCACGCACACCGGTGCAGCGCACCGCGAAGGCGGCTTCCTAAACCCTCGGTGTCCCGCGCTGAACTCGATGGGCACTTCTGCCGGCCCGCTGATGCCGGACGCTCGCGATAGTCGGCTCCCGCATCGACTTTCACCTTTCGCAGCGGAAGATCGAGTGCGGCGGTCCAAAACGTGAAAGTCGACGCGGGCCGCGGTCAGGGGTCGTAGATCCGCGCGCGATGCCCGCGTTCTACGCACTTTCGCTGATGTTTGGCCAATCGCTGGGACCGATGCTGGCTAGCATGAGCGCAATCGAAGCGGAGTCGCCGCTGCTGACTTGGAGCGAGCACATCGTGGGGGAGCTGCCAACCGGAACCGTGACGTTGTTGCTTGCCGACGTCGAGGGCTCCACCCGGCTGTGGGAAACCCAGTCCGAGTCCATGGCGGCTGCCCTGGGGCAGCTCAACCGCACCCTCGACGATCTGGTCAGCGCCTATGGCGGTGTGCGGCCCGTCGAGCAGGGCGAGGGTGACACTTTCGTCGTCGCGTTCGCCCGGGCCAGCGACGCCGTCACGTGCGCCCTGCAGCTGCAGCTGGCACCGCTGACGCCCATCCGTCTGCGCATCGGGCTGCACACCGGCGAGGTACAGCTGCGCGACCCCGGCAACTACATGGGGCCCACCATCAACCGGACCGCACGCCTGCGCGACTTGGGCCACGGCGGCCAGACCTTGCTGTCAGGTGCCACCGAACAGCTCGTCGTCGACCGGCTGCCCGCCGATGCCTGGATGACCGACCTCGGCGTGCATCCGCTCCGCGATCTGCCGCGGCCCGAGCGGGTTGTTCAGCTGTGCCACCCGGAGTTACGCAACGATTTTCCGGCGCTGCGTACCGCCGGCGACGTCGCCGGCCGGCATCTTCCGGCGCAGCTGACCAGTTTCATCGGCCGTGATGTGCAGCTCAGCGAGACCGAGCAGGTCCTCAAGGAGAACCGGTTGGTCACGCTGACCGGCTCGGGCGGCGTCGGGAAGACCCGGCTGGCGGTGCGGGTGGCCGGGCGGATGGTCGATGTCTTCGCCGGCGGAGTATGGTTTGTCGACCTCGCTCCGGTCACCAATCCTTCTGTGCTACCCCTGGTTCTGGCGCGCACACTGGGTCTCGCAGATCAGGCCGGCCGCTCCACCATGGAGATCGTCGCGAAGTTTGTCCAAAATCGCCGGATGCTGCTGGTACTCGACAATTGCGAGCATCTACTCGACGCCTGCGCGGAACTGGCGGTGGCCATCCTTGACGCCGGCCCAGAACTCAGCGTGCTGGCGACCAGCCGAGAGCCGATTGGGGTCGGCGGCGAGGTGATTTGGCGGGTGCCCTCGCTGTCTTTGGTGGACGAGGCCATAGAGTTGTTCGTTGACCGCGCCCGACGCACCCGGCCGGATTTCGCTCTCACAGAGGGTAATTCGTCGGCGGTCGCCGAGATTTGTCGCCGTCTCGATGGCATGCCGTTGGCAATCGAGTTGGCCGCAGCGCGGACACGCACGCTGTCGCTGCCCCAGATTGTCGACGGCCTCCACCACAGCTTCCGGTTACTCGCCGGCGGGGCGCGCAGCGCTGTTCGCCGCCAGCAGACCTTGCGCGCGTCGATCGACTGGTCGCACACCATGCTCACCGATCCGGAGCGTGTGCTCTTCCGTCGCCTCGCGGTCTTCATGGGCGGCTTCGATCTGGCTGCCGCCGACACCGTCGGAGCAGACGCAGACGTCGAGCACTTCCAACTCATCGATCTGCTCGGTCTGCTTGTCGACAAGTCACTGGTGGTCGCCGAAGAAGTTCACGGGATGATGCGGTACCGCCTGTTGGAGACCGTCCGACAGTACGGGCTCGAAAAGCTCGCTGAATCGGGCGAGGCCGTGACGGTGCGCAATCGGCATCGCGATCACTACACCGAAGCCGCGGCCACGCTCGAGGCGCGATCAGGCGGCGACGGAACACCGCTGATTCCGTGGGCCGAACTCGAGATGGACAACCTGCGAGCGGCTCACGCTTGGAGTTGCGACGCCGCTGAGTTCGGGTTCGCTCTGCGGTTGGTATCGGCCTTGCAGCGACTCTGGTTGGCAAGTGGGCGGTTTCGTGAAGGCGTGGCCGGATTCGACGCCGTCTTCGGCGACGCGCGCTACCGCGACGCCGATGTGGAGCCCGAGGTATGGGTGCGGGCGGTTGCCGATGCGGGTCTGCTGGCTATCTGGTTCTCCGTCCCCTTCGACCTGCAGCGAGCGGAGGAGGCTCTGGCAGCGGCGCGTCGTTTCGATCACTCGGCGCTCACCGTGCGGAGTCTCATCACCTGCGCCATGCTCGCTTTCTCCGATCCCGAACGGGCGCACCCCTATTTCACCGAAGCGGCTGATCTTGCCCGCGCATCCGGTGATCTCGCCGCGCTGGCTCAGCTACGCGCCTACCAATGCTTCGTCAGCGGTGCCATGGGTGACCCACTCGCTGCGCAGTCGGCAGGCGAGGAGGGGCGCGATCTTGCCCACGCGACCGGCGACAGCTTCATGTCCCGGTACAGCAGAGCGTTTCTCAGCAGCGCGCTGGCAATGCAGGGCAAGCTGGCCGAGGGGGTCCTGGTGTCCCGGGCGCTGGTCGATGAGGCGCAGGCGGTCGGTGACGCCGCGATGGAATTCTTCGGGCGGATAACACTCGCGCAAGCGTTCGCATTCGCCGGCGATGCTGCGGCGGCGCGCGAATCGGCCGAAATCGCGCTGGAGACTGCGGCCGCTCTGGGCGGCTTCCACGAGGACAGTGGATACGCGGCGCTGGCGGTGGCCGCGCTTGCGGCGGGTGATGCCGAGGGGGCCAAGCAGGCCTGCGACGCAGCCTGGCGGGTTACCTATCCGCTGAAAGAACTGCTCACCAGAACCATGCTGCCGATGGTTGACGCGGCACTGGGATGCGGCGATCTGCTCGGTGCCCGCCGATGGGCGAACGACACCGTCGCGGTCGCGCCGGGGTTCCATCGGATGCGCGCTCTGACTTCGCGGGCGCGGGTCGCCCTCGTGCAGGGTGAACGGCAACAGGCCGACACCGACCTACACGACGCCGTCACGATCGCAGAGCACACCCGGGCGTATCTGTTCCTCCCCGATGCCCTCGAATGCCTCGCGGCATTGGCCGCCGACAACGCCCCGGAGAACGCTGCCCGCCTTCTCGGCGCGGCCGAGAGTATGCGGCAACGGCACGGCGAGAAGCGCATTCCGATGTTTCAGGCGATGTATGACGCGATGTTGTCGTCGGTTCGGGACATATTGGGTGAGAACCACTTTGATGCCGCGTGGCTGGAAGGAACAGCGCTGTCAACCACCGCGGCGATTGCCTACGCGCAGCGAGGTCGGGGTGTGCGTGGGCGACCGGCCAGTGGCTGGGAATCGTTGACCCGCAGCGAAGTGGACGTCGTACGACTTGTCAGCGAAGGGCTGTCCAATAAGGACATTGCGTCGCGGCTGTTCATCTCGCCCCGCACCGTGCAATCACATCTCACGCACGTGTACACCAAACTCGGAGTCACATCGCGCGTGCAACTCGCGCAGGAAGCCGCCCGGCACAGCTGACTTTCAGGCCGGCCGGGTCTCGACGAAGGTAAGCGCGGCGCCTACGCCATCCTTCGGCGTGTACCGCAAGACCGTGACCTGACCATCGTGGACCGTTGTCGACAAGTTTGCGCCATAGATCTTGCTCGCAACGGCGTCGGAGCGCGGGCCCCCTGCATGAACATCTCGACGGTGTGCTCGCCGGGCTCGCACGCGACGAAGTGGGCTTCGTAGAACGGCTCCTCGGTCCGCCGACCGTCGACCTCGATGACAGCCGTGCTGCCCTGCGCGACTGCTCTGCCGATGACGTCGAGATACGCGGCATGCAGCAGCTTGCCGATGACCTTCTGGCCGGGCGTCAACCCAACCTGGATCTCGATGCCGGTCGGCCCGTTCACAGAGAGGGAGCCTAGCCCACGCGATTAGCGGTTTTGCGTCGTCGGCAAATACGATCGATGGCGCAATGAGCGATCAAGACCTCGGTGTCCGGACGGCGCCCACGACGGCTGCGGCGAACCGGCTCCTGGCCGAAGCCGGTCGCCGTCGAACCTTCGCCGTCATCAGCCACCCCGACGCCGGTAAGTCCACGCTCACCGAGGCGCTGGTGCTGCACGCGAGAATCATCACCCAGGCCGGTGCCATCCACGGCAAAGCCGGGCGGCGGTCCACGGTCTCGGACTGGATGGACATGGAGCAGGCCAGGGGTATCTCCATCACCTCCACGGCACTGCAGTTCCCCTACCACTCGCCGGAGGGCCAGGACTGCGTCATCAACCTGCTCGACACCCCCGGGCACGCGGACTTCTCCGAGGACACCTACCGGGTGCTGAGCGCCGTCGACTGCGCGGTCATGCTGATCGATGCAGCCAAGGGCCTGGAACCCCAGACACTCAAGCTGTTCCAGGTGTGCAAGCACCGCGGCCTGCCGATCCTCACGGTCATCAATAAGTGGGACCGTCCCGGCCGTCACGCGCTGGAACTCCTCGACGAGATCCAGGCTCGGATCGGGCTCAAGCCGACCCCGTTGACGTGGCCGGTCGGCATCGCCGGCGACTTCAAGGGCGTGCTGGATCGCCGCACCGGCAACTTCATCCGATTCACCCGCACAGCGGGTGGTGCCACCGCCGCACCCGAGGAGCACATCGCTCCCGAACAGGCCCACGAGGCAGCCGGCATCGACTGGGACAACGCGGTCGAGGAATGCGAGCTGCTCTCCGCCGATGACGGTGACCACGACCAGGAAGCGTTCCTGCAGGGCGTGACGACGCCTGTCCTGTTCACCTCCGCGGCCCTGAATTTCGGCGTCAACCAGCTCCTGGACAACCTGACACGGCTCGCGCCTCCGCCGAGCGGCCAGGTCGACGTCGAGGGCAATGTGCGGCCGGTCGACGCACCGTTCAGTGCCTTCGTTTTCAAGGTTCAAGCCGGCATGGACTCCGCCCATCGCGACCGCATCGCCTACGCCCGGGTGTGTTCGGGAACCTTCGAGCGAGGCGACGTCCTCACTCACGCCGCGACCGGCAAGCCGTTCGTCACCAAGTACGCGCAATCGGTGTTCGGCCAACAACGCTCGACACTGGACAATGCGTGGCCGGGCGATGTGATCGGGCTCGCCAACGCCGCGGCACTGCGCCCAGGAGACACCCTGTTCCGCGACCTGCCCGTGCAGTTCCCGCCGATTCCGAGCTTCTCCCCCGAGTATTTCTCCGTCGCCCGGGGCACTGATCCGAGCAAGCACAAGCAATTCCGCAAGGGCATCGAGCAACTCGAGCAGGAGGGGGTGGTGCAGGTTCTGCGGTCAGACCGCCGCGGCGAGCAGGCGCCCGTCCTGGCCGCAGTGGGCCCACTGCAGTTCGAGGTGACCAGTCACCGGATGGCCACCGAATTCAATGCACCGATCTCTTTGGAACCGCTGCCCTACACCGTGGCGCGTGCCGCCGACCCTGAGGACGCAGCGTTCATCGACAAGCAGGTGTCGACCGAGGCTCTCACCCGCACCGACGGTGTGACGCTCGCATTGTTCACCACGAAGTGGCGGCTGCAGGGCTTCTGCGAGGACAACCCGAATGTGAAGCTGCGCCCGCTGGTTGCCGCAGGCGACGACTGATCACCACTTCGCGGCGACGTTGATCGCGATCTGGTCAGCGATCTTCGGGGCTGAGTCCCCGGGGTCGGCCGCGCAGGTGTTGACGTCGATGATGATGTTGTTGCGACGCTCCAGTGCCCGGCCACAGGCCCGGCCCGGAGCCTTGGCCTCTTCCTCTGTTGCGGTCGTGCTCAAAGCGTCGTCAGCGGTTGCGATCTGCCCGACCGACCAGCGGGTCCCGCTCTGCGTGTGAGTGAATGCGTGGCACGCCTGCCATTGTTGCGCCGAGGCGGAGAAGAAATTTTCGGCTTGCTCTGCCGTGGGGAACAACACCACTGCCTGCTTGACGTAATGGTCCAATTTGTCTCCGTCGCTGAGGCTTTGGTCGCGCTCCGCCAGGTAGCCACTGTCGGCATACACGCGCGTCTCAGCGGCGCCGTCGATGGCGAGGCAGTCCAGTGGCGCCATGACGCCGGCGTTGTCGGCCATCGACGTCGCCGTATTCGTGACAGCCATATTGTTGACCCCCATCGCGGCGTTCACCTGATCAGGGCTGAGCAACAGCCCTGGCAGTTCCCGTTCGACAAGCGGGCGCGCGATCAACTTGGGGGGCGTCGCCGTCACCGCAACGCCTCCGATGGTGCCCCCGCACCCGGCGCTCATCAGCACACAGAACACGGCCGCCGTCACGACCAGTTTCCGACGTTCCATTTCCCGCAGGGGTATACCCACATTTTGCGATTTCGGCGCGCAATCCGCCGTTGAGCGAACGAAAGCGCGCCGAAATCGCTAGGTGTTGACCGTGGACAGACCCGCCTTGACCTGGCGTGACAGCTCGTCAGCCAGGATCTCGGCGTCGCCATTGAGGACGCCGGTGATGGCCTGCTTGGCCACCTGTGCGGGATCGATCTTCTGCTCGGCCGGGATGTAGCTGACCATGTCGGTGTCCATGTACCCGACGTGTAGGGCGGCGACGTGAATTCCCTTGGGCGCGAGCTCAGCTCGCAGCGCGTCGGTGAGCGCCCAGGCGGCTGCCTTGGCCGCCGAGTAGGCGCCCGAGCTCGGCGGGTGCACCCACGCCAGCACCGACAGCACGTTCAGTACCGCTCCCCCGCCGTTGTTCTCGATGATCGGCACGAACTCCCGGCTGACATTCAGCGTCCCGAAGTAGTGGGTTTCCATCTCGAGCCGGATGTCGTCGATCGGCCCGGTGAGCAGCGGTGCCCGCGTGGAGACGCCGGCGTTGTTCACCAGCACCGTGACATCGCCGGCGATCTCCGCCGCGCGGCGCACCGACTCCGGGTCGGTGATGTCCAGCTGGACCGGGATCGCGCCGGGCAGGTCGACGGTCTCCGGCCTGCGGGCCGCGGCGTAGACCTTCGCCCCCCTCGAGAGCAGCTCGGCGGCCAGCTGTCGTCCCAATCCGCGATTGGCACCTGTTACCAGTGCGGTGATCTGCTCGGTCATCGATGTCCCTTTCCACGGTTCTTTGGTTGGCTCAACACTAGAGCAGGCTGAGTTAATTCCGGTAGACCCAGCTGGTGACCGCCTGGTACAAGCCGGTGCCTCCCAGCTGAGAGCGCGGCGGTCGTGGCGGTCCCACTCGGATGAATCCCACGATGGTCCGATGCAGCATCACAGGCACATCGCACGCAGTGCGGCGGCGCTCGCCGCCGCCATGGGTATCGGCCGGTTCGTTTACACCCCGATCCTGCCGCTGATGACGGCACAAACACCCATGACGCCACATACCGCCGCCACCTTGGCCACCGCCAATTACATCGGCTACCTTGTCGGCGCACTGGCGGGCTTCGTCTGGCCACGACTCGCCCGATCCGTCGTTGCCTGTCGCGCATCGCTGGTCGTACTCGTCGCGAGTTTGGCCGCCATGCCGTTGGCCGGCACCACGTTCGAGTGGATGCTGCTGCGCACCGTGGCCGGCGTGACCAGTGCGCTGGTGTTCGTGATCGCCGTCAACACCCTGCTGGAGCACCTACACGGCAGTCCGGCGCACCTGGCCGGGTGGGCATTCGGTGGAATCGGTGCGGGCATCGCGTTCTCAGCGGTCCTGGTGCTGGCCGGCCAGCAGTGGCGGCTCGCCTGGTGGGGCGCGGCGATCGCAGCTGGGATCCTGACCACCGCCGCTTGGATGATGCGCCCGGCTCCCCCCGGTGTGCAGTCGTCGGGTGTGACTCAAAATCGCCTGCCGCACTGCATATTCGGGTTGCTTGCGGTGAGTTACACCCTCGAGGGCGTCGGCTACATCATCGCCGGCACCTTCCTGGTCGCCGCGGTCACACAGGGCGCACCGCACTGGCTCGGCGGCGCGACGTGGCTCGTCGTAGGGCTGGCGACCATTCCATCCGCGGCGCTGTGGGCGGCGTTGAGTACCCGGTGGTCACATTCGGGACTCTTGGTGACGGCGTTGTGCGCGCAAGCGGCGGGAATCGCCGCGGCAGGCATCTTCGGCGGGGTCGCGGCCGCGCTGATCGGGTCGGCGTTGTTCGGCGGCACGTTCATCGGAATCAGCACGCTGTCGCTGGCGGCCGCGCGTCTGCTGCGCTATCCGCGTGCGGTCGCACTGTTGACCGCCGGATACTCGGTCGGGCAGATACTGGGACCGGTCGTGGTCAGCCCCCTGCTGCATGACGGCTTCCGGCCGGCCCTGGTGGTGGGTGCGGCCGTGGTGCTAGCTGCCGCCGTGGTCGCGGGGCTGATGCGGGTCGTCGGCGGGCAGCCAGGACGAGGAGTCGGCGAGTCCGAAATCCACTATGCCCCGGGTGAATTCGTCGACCAAGGCGTGAACCGCGGGGTTGTCGTCGTCGCGCCGCCACACCAGTGACCACGTCCACAACGGCGACGGGTTGATCACCGCCCGGCGCACCAGGTCTTTGGGCAGCGCCTCGTCCTGGCCTTTCGGGTTGTTGACAACCGGACGGCCCAGGCCGCGGACGTGCTCGAAGAACGTTGGGCCGGTGACACCGCCGTCGTCGGTGCGCATGATGCGGGCGCCGGTGGCGGCCGCGAACTGCTCGGCGTAGCGATTCCACGACAACCAGCTGCCGGCATCCGCGTCGACCAACACGACGGTGTCGGCGGCATCGACCGGCGCATCGTCGGAACCGACCGCAAGCGCGTAGAGCCGGTCCACTCCCAGCAGCCGGGCCTCGAGAGACAGCGCCTCCAGGTCGTCCTTCTGCACCCAGCAGATCGCCAGATCGAGGCTGCCGTCGGCGACCCGCGCGGCCTGCGTGTGCGACGGCATGACCCAGGTGTCCACCCGCAATTGCGCGATCCCGGCCGCCCGCTCGGACCAATCCGTCGGACACCAATTGACATAGCCGACCCGGACCGGCTCCGAACCACCGAGATTAGAAGCGCGCCTTCGCAATTCGTCAGCTTGGGCGATCAGCGCCCTCGCGTCCGGTAATAGCGCGGCGCCGGCTGGTGTCAGGGTCACTGAGCGGCGGTCGCGGTCGAAGAGGGTGATCTTGAGGTCGCGCTCGAGAACCTTGATCTGCTGAGACAGCGACGGCCCGGCGATGCGGAGACGTTGAGCAGCGCGACCGAAATTCAACTCGTCGGCCACGGTGACGAAGTAGCGCAGCTGCCGCAACTCCATCGCTGCAGCCTAGTAGGCGCTGCCTCACAGCAGAGAGGGGATCTGTCGACCCGGCGTGGCATCAGCGTGAAGTCCCACGTGTTGAGCAAGGCAGACAGCGAAGAAAGGACCATCAACATGGACATCCCGGCGCGGGTCGCCGTGATCACCGGTGCCTCCCAGGGCATCGGGGCCGGCCTGGTACAGGGCTATCGCCGGCTGGGCTACGGGGTGGTCGCCAACTCGCGAACCATCCGCGACAGTGACGACCCACTGATACTCACCGTCGCCGGCGACATCGCCCGACCAGGGGTGGGACAACGCATCGCCGACGCTGCGGTGCAGCGCTTCGGCCGCATCGACACGGTGGTCAACAACGCCGGCATCTTCATCCCCAAACCGTTCACCGATTACACCGACGCCGACTACGACGCCATCACCGGAGTGAATCTGCGTGGCTTCTTCGAGGTGACCCGGGCGGCGCTGCGGCTGCTCGGGACCGGTGGCCACGTCGTCAACATCTCGACCAGTCTGGTGGACCACGCCAACTCCCAGGTGCCGTCGGCGTTGGCATCACTGACGAAGGGCGGCCTCAACGCCGTGACCAGGGCGCTCGCCGTCGAGTACGCCGGCCGCGGGATCCGGGTCAACGCCGTCGCCCTCGGGGTCGTCAGCACCCCGATGCACGATCCGTCGACCCACGACATATTGGCCCAACTCAATCCGCTGCGCCGGCTCGGCGATATCGACGACGCCGTCGAGGCCGTGCTGTACCTGGAACAGGCAGGATTCGTCACGGGCGAGATCCTGCACGTGGACGGAGGTCAAAGTGCAGGACACTGAGGATCTCCTACGATCCGTATTGAACCGGTGGAAAGCCGCTATCGACGCCCACGATCCGCAAGCGGTCGCCGCCGTCTTCGCCGCCGACGCGATTTTTCAGGGCCTGCGCCCCTTCAGCGTCGGGCGACAGGGAGTCTTCGACTACTACGACTCTCAGCCTGCCGGGATGACGGTGAACTACTCGGTGCTGGAATCGCGGCAGATCGGCGCCGACACCGTACTGGGCTATG
Source organism: Mycobacterium sp. EPa45 (assembly GCF_001021385.1). Taxonomy (NCBI): domain Bacteria; kingdom Bacillati; phylum Actinomycetota; class Actinomycetes; order Mycobacteriales; family Mycobacteriaceae; genus Mycobacterium; species Mycobacterium sp. EPa45. The sequence continues at coordinate 6,056,384 of NZ_CP011773.1, forward strand.
TCGCAGCGAGTTTCGCGTTTCGCGATGGACAGGCCAGGGACCTTCGCCTTGGCATCGTCATCACCCGCTTCGGCGAGCACTGGAGCATCGCGTACTACCAGGCGAGCCCCGCTCCGGATTAGCGGCCGAGGTGGATCTGCAATCCGTGGCTGCGCAATTGTTCGAAGCTGTAGCTGAATTCGCCGCGGCGGCCGATGGATACGACGTAGCGGTCCTGGCCTTCGTTGATCGAGAAGGTGAAGGAGAACGTGCAGTTGGCACTGTCGCCGGTGCCCGCACCCAGCGACGTGGTGGTGAGAATGTCGCCCTTGCCATTCCTGACGGTGACCGGAGTGGTACGCCCGACGTCGGCGTAGCCGTCCGTCCCGTGGCAGGCGCCCCCGTCGGTGACGATCGCGCCGGTGCCGAGGCTGTCGGTCAGTACGAAAACACCGGAGATCTTGGCGGATTCAAGAACGCGAAAACCCTTGTTGAACCGCGGGCAGAACACATCGACCGCGATCTTGTCGGCGAGCAGACCCTGCTGCTGCCCACCGTGTTCGAGCTGATTACACACCTCGTGCCCGTGGGCTACGGCATTGGCCTCGGAATTGAACTGGTCGAACAACCCCGCCGTCTGCAACGCCTGCACGTAGTCGACTTCGGGCACCGGCCCCGGTTTGTGCCGTGCCCACAGTAGGCCCGCTACCACTCCGGCGATGATGACGATGACCGCGGTCGTCACTCCCGTGGCCAGCCACGTCAACCGAATGCTCGACCGAGCCACCGGCACTTCGACGTAGTCCGGCAACATCTGCCCACCGACGGGGTCGTTCGACTCGGCCCTGCCGTTTCGAACCCGATTGGTCGGATGTCCGGCGGTGTAGTAGCGGCCCTCGAAGCGGGCAGTTGGATCGGGCCGCCAGCCAGTCGGCGGGGTCGGTGTCAGGACACCGCCGCAGCGCGCGCAGCTGCCGTGTGCGTCGAGGTCCGCCCCGCAATAGGGGCAGGCCGCGGGCGCACGCTTCATCGCTCTTGAATATCACCGAAACCGGCATCTCGCTGCGGCAATGCGCTCTTTGTGCAGGTGCGCGCGCCGGGCCGCACTGGCGCTGCGGGGCTGGGTATGCCAGGCGGGTTAGGGTGCTTTGGTCGGCTTCAGTGAACAAGCCGACCGGAAAGTTGAGCAAAATCTATGAGTGCACCAGCAGAGACGTCACCGCTCGAAGCCCGGGTCGGCCACTACTACCGGATGGACGGGACCTACCTCGTCGGCCGCGAGAAGCTTCGTGAGTATGCCCGCGCGGTGCAGGACTACCACCCTGCCCACTGGGATGTCGCTGCGGCCGCCGAGCTCGGCTATTCCGATGTGATCGCCCCGCTGACCTTCACCTCGGCGCCCGGTATGCAGTGCAATCGGCGGATGTTCGAGTCGATCGTCGTCGGGTACGACACCTACTTGCAGACCGAAGAGGTCTTCGAGCAGCACCGCCCGATTGTCGCCGGTGACGAGCTTGTCATCGACGTCGAACTCACCTCGGTACGCCGCACTGCGGGCCGGGACTTCATCACCGTCACCAACACGTTCACTGACACCCGCGGCGAGCGGGTGCACACTCTGCACACCACCGTTGTCGGCATCACCGCCGAGGACATCGACGCGGGAGTGAAGACGGCCGTCCAGAACGCGATGATGCACGACATGAACATTCTCGACATCGGCGGGATCGACGACGAATACGAGAAGGAGCTGCGACCCGAGGGCGAGATCCGCATCTCGGACGGCGGTCTGACCCGCACGCCGGGAACGCGGTCATTCGACGACGTCAAGGTCGGCGACGAGCTGCCGACCCACCACACCCGGGTGGCCCGCGGCGACCTGGTGAACTACGCCGGAGTGGCCGGCGATGCGAACCCGATCCACTGGGATGAGGACATCGCCAAGCTTGCCGGCCTGCCCGACGTGATCGCCCACGGCATGCTCACCATGGGCCTTGCCGCGGGCTTCCACTCGAGCTGGTCGGGTGATCCGGGTGCGGTGACTCGCTTCGCGGTGCGGTTGTCGCAGCCCGCTGTCGTCTCGGCGAAGCAGGGCGCCGACATTGAGTTCAGCGGCAAGGTCAAATCGTTGGATCCCGAAACCCGCTCGGGCGTAGTCCTCATCGGCGCGAAATCCGAGGGCAAGAAGATCTTTGGTCTGGCGACGATGAACGTGCGATTCGCCTGACGCCGCGTTACCCGCGAAGCTCGGAAAGCCATCGCCCGATCCCGCGCGGATCCGCGATGTGATCCGGATTGACAACGCGCATGGCGGCATTGACGGCCATGGCTGCCTCGCAACTGTCCGGATCCTGCAACACGACCCGTCCACCGGCGCCTTTCACGTCCTCGCAACCGCGGGCTCCATCTTCGCTCGCGCACGAAAGCAAAACGGCCGTTACCGAATTGACGAGCTGGGCCGCGCTGGAGAACACCGCGTCCAGCGAGGGACGCGAGCACAGGATCGGTGGATCCAAAGTCAGGTGGGCGCGCACGCCGGGACCCGTCTCATACTGCTCGATCGGCGTCTGCGGCTCCGTCGACCGGCCGCGGTCGTTGCCTGCCAGCAGGTGGTATCCGGCAGGGGCGAGGGTGACCTCGCCAGGTGTGCACGGCCACGGACTGTTGCTCGGTTCACGAATCGGAATTGCGGTGTAACTCTGGAGAACTCGATCAAGTCCTGAGTACTGCGGCGCGCGATGCAACACCACGAACACCACCGTGTTGCCGATGTCGACGAGTGTTTCGAAGATCCCTCGCAACGCCTTGATTCCCCCGGCACTGCCTCCGATCACAACGACGTCAGGGCCCGACATACTGATTCTGACTCTTGGCGTAGATGCCCAGACGGCGGTCCTGCGGCTTGAACAACCGCATGCCGTCGACGGTCAGGCCCTCCCGTGGACCGATGACGAGATTGCCGAATGGAGCCAAGCTCTCCCAGAACATGCGTTCGGCCCGGCGTTGCAGCGTTTCCTCGAAATAGATGAAGACGTTCCTGCACAGGATCAGATGAAATTCGCCGAAGGTGCTGTCGGTGGCCAGATTATGCGAGAAGAACTCCAACCGCGAACGCAGTGTCGGGCTGAGAATGCACCGATCATACTTGGCGATGTACCAGTCCGAGAATGGTCTTACCCCGCCGCTGGCTTGGTAATTGCGGGTCGCGCCCACCATGGCATCCGCGGGGTAGATTGCCGACGCGGCGATCTTGAGGGAGTCGCTGTCGATATCGGTTGCATAGATCGTCGACCGATCCAGCAGACCGGCCTCATCCAGAAGGATCGCAACGGAATACGCCTCTTCACCCGTCGCGCAACCCGCGACCCAGATCCGGATGCGCGGGTAGGTGGCCAGTCGGGGCAACAGCTCCGCACGGATGTTGTTGAACACCAGTGGGTCTCGGAACATCTCGGTAACATTGACCGTCATCGTGGACAGCAGCGAGGCCAACAGGCTGGGATCGCGGAGCACCCGATCCTGAGCCCTGGATATGGTGCCCAACGAATGCCGTTCGACGAACGCCATCAGCCGTCTATTGCGCGACGCATCCGTGTAGTGACGAAAGTCGTAGCCGAGAAACTCGTACACCGCGTAGAAGAACGCCTCCGCCTCGATCGCCGTCAGTTCCTTGGACCGAGCCGGATCATTCTCCGCGGGATTACTCATTGGTGCTTGCCGCCCCCTGCTGGCCTCGCAACCGACTGCCCAGCCACACCCTGAGCACGGATGTCAACTGATCCATGTCGACCGGTTTGGTCACATAGTCCGAAGCACCTGCGTCCAAGCACTTCTGGCGGTCACCCTTCATTGCTTTTGCCGTCAACGCCACGATCGGCAAGGTGCGCCAGCGGGATTCAGCCCGGATCCGCCGCATCGCCTCGTAACCGTCCATGACCGGCATCATGATGTCCATCAACACGAGCCCCACCTCTGGATGCGCGGCGAGGCTGTCAAGTCCTTCTTGCCCGTTTCGGGCGGGTATCACCGTGATGCCGTAGCGCTTCAGCGCGCTACCCAGTGAGAAGACGTTGCGGACGTCATCGTCGACCAGCAGGACGGTGTTGCCCTTGAGGCTTTCGTCGACCCGCTTGGGGTTTGACAGAATTTCGCGGGCCGAGTCGGGCATGTCGGTGGCCACGCGGTGAAGGAACAGTGCAGTTTCGTCCAGCAGCCGCTCAGGTGATTTGGCGTTCTTCAACACGATGGCAGAAGCCAGCACCTCGAGGCGCTGCGTCTCGGCGGTGGTCAATTCCCTTCCGGTGTGGACGATTACCGGCAGATGTTTCTGTTTGAGCTGATCCTTGACCCGCTCGATGAGATCTATGCCGTCCATATCGGGCAGCCCGAGATCGAGGACCAGACAGTCGTACGAGGTCGGTCCGGCCAATTCGGCCAGCACCTGCTGGCCGGTTCCGACGCACGTGATCGCGATATCGTCGCTCTCGATCATGTGCTTGACAACCTGACGCTGGCTGGCATCGTCTTCGGCGACCAGCACGTGGCGCGGCCCCGGCTTCAGGAAATCGGCGACCGCGCTGAACATCGACCGGAGATCGGCGACCTCGGCGGGCTTGTTCAACGTGTGGATTGCACCCATCCGCCGGCCGCGGCCGTCGTCGTTCGCACCCGAAATGACGTTGACCGGTATGTGCCGCGTGGCGAGGTCATGCTTGAGCACGTCCAGGACAACCCAGCCGGCCATGTCCGGCAGACCGATATCCAACGTGATCGCGGCGGGTTGCCTTTCCTTCGCCAGCGCCAACGCCATTCGGCCGCTTGCGGTGACGACCGCATCGAAGCCGGCTTCCGTGGCCAGCTCGACGAGCAATCCTGCAAATGTCGGGTCGTCCTCGACCACAAGCAGGACCGGTTTGGACCCTTCCGGCCAGCTGACGGACGAAATATCCACCGCGCCAATGCGTGAGAGCGCACCATCGGCTTCAGGCGACATCTGACCAGGCGACACCTCAGCGGTGGACGCGGATCCGTTTGCGGCCACCTGCTGCGGTGCCGGCGGGGCGAGCACACTGCTCGGTGGCGCCGCAGCGCGCGGGGCCTCGGGCAGCGCGGCGTCACCCGCCTGTGGGGACGTGACGGGCAGATAGCAGGTGAAGGTTGATCCCTCGCCCAGCGCACTGCGCAGCGTGATTTCGCCGCCGAGGTTGCGTGCGAGTTCGCGGCTGATCGCCAGCCCCAACCCGGTGCCGCCGTACAGCCTGGTGTTTCCCTTGGCCGCCTGCTGGAAGGACTCGAAAATCAGGTGGTGGTCCTGCTCGTCGATACCAATTCCGGTGTCGACGACGGCCACTGCCAGGTAACCGGTTCCTGGGTTGCCTTCGATGTCACCCGCCCCCGACAGCTCCACGGTCACCGAGCCTTGGTCGGTGAACTTGATCGCATTGGCCACCAGGTTCTTCGCGATCTGCTTCACGCGCGTGTAGTCACTGAAGAGTTGCGTTGGGGTGGCGTCGCCCACCACCACCCGGAAGCTGACACCCTTGTTGTCCGCGATCGGGCGAAAGGTGCGCTCGAGGAAGGCGACCAGGTCGCTTACCTGGATCAGCTCGCGCTCCAGACGTAACGATCCGGATTCCACCTTGGCAAGGTCGAGCACCTCGTCGATGAGGTTCAACAGGTCCTTGCCGGACTGTTGAATCGTCTCCGCGAACTCCTGCTGTTTGTCGGTGAGGGGGTCATCCGAATCGGCCAACAAGCCCGCCAGGATCAGGATGCTGTTGAGCGGTGTCCGCAACTCGTGCGACATATTCGCCAAGAACTCCGACTTGTACCGCGATGAGACGGCCAGTTCCTCGGCCTTGGCTTCGAGGGTCTGGCTGAGCCGATGCAATTCGTTGTTCTTCTGCTCCAGCGACTGCGCCTGCGTCTCGAGGCGCTCCGAACTCGCCCGCAGTTCTTCCTGTTGCGAGCGCAGCTCCTCGGTCGTCTCCTCCAGCTCGGCATTCTGGGCCGATAACTGGTCTTCGCGTTGCGTCAGCTGTTCGTTCGCGGTCCGCAACTCCTCTTCCTGCGCCTGCAGTTCCTCGGTCTGCGCCTGGGACAACCGCAGCAACTCATTGGTCTTCTGTGCGGACTCGATGGCGCTGAGGGCAACTCCCGCTCCGAAGGCAATGCTCTCCAACAGTTCGACATCGTCCTGCGAGAACAACCGCAGGGCGGCAAGCTCGAGGACGCCGTGCACCTCGGAGTCGGTCTTGATGGGAATGAGGATCAGCGACACCGGGTCCGTCTTGCCCAAGCCCGAGACGATCTCGACATAGTCCCCGGGGGCGCCGGTGACCTCGATCCGATTGCCCTCCAGCGCGCACTGGCCGACCAGCCCGTCCCCCAATCCGAACGAATTCGGCAAGTCCTTGCGGCGGTGGAAGGCATACGAGGCCACCAGGTCGAACCGGTCCATCTCCTGCGCCTGCCGCAGATACAGGGCTCCGTGTTTGGCATCGAGTGCCTGCGCAGTGCGTGACACGATGACCGAACCCGCGGATGCCAGATCAGGCGCCGCCTGAATCTCGGTCATCAGATTCGCCTGAGTTTCCTTGGCACGGCGGGCCTTTTCGTTCTGTTCGGCCGCCCCGGTCACCGTGCGATGGATATTGCGGCTGGTGAAATACAACATGATGCCCAGGACCAGGACGATGGCGCTGGCGAGGATCCACAGCAGTGACCGGGCGAAACGGACCGCATTTTCCGCCCTGGTGTTGGCACTGGCGACGGCCTTTACCGAGTCCTGCTCGATCTGGCCCAACTGACTCTCCAGCGCCGCGACCTGACCGGCGAGGTCTCTCGCGGAAGCCACTGCCTGCCCATTGTTCTGGGCGTTCTGCAGATCGGACCGATAGTTCGACCGGAAGGTCGACCAGGTGCCCAGTGCCTGCTGGTACATCGAGCGGATCGAGCTGTTGTCCTCGGTCTCCGCGCCCGCTCGAAGCTCGGTGTCAACGGTTCGGTCGAGTTCGTCGAGCTCGCCGGCGAGTTCCGCGCGGCGGGCGGGGTCGTTGGAGAACAACAGCCTGTCGTGCGCGACGAGCAACGCCTTCAGATCACGCTGGACGTCGAGTGCGGCGACCTGGTCGTTGCGGGCTTGGGACCGCTCCTCGAACAGGTCGGTGATCTGCCGGAGTTGAACGGTGTAGAGCGTATTCGCCATGATGACGGCGAGAAGCGCGCATCCGCACACGATCGCCAGTCGGGTCGCAAGCTTCATGTCTCCCTAGCTCTCACCGGTAACCTTCGCTCTCCAAGCAGTGGGCCACTTCTCCACCTCCGCGGCCAGGTCCGTCGCCTCGATCGGATGGGCGTAGGAGAATCCTTGCTGCAGAACGCATCCCGCGTCCCGCAACCAGTCGGCCTGCTTCTGGTTCTCGACCCCTTCGGCGATCAAATCGACCTGCATACACGCGGCCAGTGCGATCTGGCTGCGTACCAGCCGTTGTACGCGCCGGTCGTCATGGACCTCGGCGACGAACGTGCGGTCGATCTTCAACCAGTCGACGGGGATGTGCAGCAGGTTCGTCATACTCGCATGGTCGACACCGAAATCGTCTATCGCCAAGTTGAATCCGATGCTTCGAGCGTGGCGCAGCGCCACACACGCCGGAGTTGGGTCACGATAGAACGTGCGCTCGGTGACTTCCAGGCAGATGTTCTCCGGTGAGATCCCGTTGTCTCGCTGGACACCGATCAGGTCGTCGAGGAAGCTTCCGTCGAGCACGTGGTCCGGCGAGATGTTCACGTGCAGCTTCAAGTCGTCTCTTCCCAGGGCTGCGAAGTCCTCGAAACTGCGCACCAGGATCCATCTGCTCAATGGGGCGATCTGCCCGGCACTTTCGGCCAGCGCGATGATGTCGGTTGCGGGCATCTCCTCACCACCGACCCGCCAGCGGACCAGGGCCTCGAGCCCGAAAAGCGCTCCGGTGGCTGAGTTCACGATCGGCTGATAAGCCATCCGAAACTCCGACCGGGCAATGGCATCCGCGACTTCCGATCGCAGGTCTACCCTTCCTCTGTGCCGCGACCCGATCCCATCGGTGTAGAGGACACATTCGTCGAGCCGGTTCTTCTTCGCCTCGAACATGGCGATATCGGCCTGGTTGAGCAACTCCTCGGGAGTGTGTGCGCTCGCGCCGAGACACGAGATGCCCATGCTCAGCGACGGATACAGCGTCACGTTCTTACAGTGAACCGGTTCGCCCTGGACCTGCTGCAGGATCCGGTTCCCCGCTGCGACGGCATCGTCGATCGACCGCACATCTTCGAACACGACGATGAACTCGTCCCCGCCGATGCGGCAGACCAGTGCGTCGTTGCCGGCGGCCAACCTCAGCCGCACAGCGACTTCGACGAGCAGCTCGTCACCGGTGTCATGGCCGTAGGTGTCGTTGACCGACTTGAACCTGTTGACGTCCATGTACATGAGTGCAGCCAGTTTTGTGTGGTCCGGCCGGCGGGACAGCTCCGCGAGTCGCTCGTTAAGTTGCCGACGATTGGCCAGGTCGGTCAGCGGGTCATGGCTTGCGAGGTGGCTGATCACCAGTTGGGCCTGCTTGATCTCCGTCAAGTCATGCACCACGACCGCGACGTGCAGATCGATCGAGTCACCGATCGGCGACAGTGTGATCAGGACGTCGACGGGGCGACGGAGGCCGGCGGCGAACGTCATCTCCATCGACACTTCCTGGTGCGTCGCCAGGGTGCAGTCCAATTGTTCACGCAACCTGTCTCGATGCGCGTCGACGGCGAGGTCCACGATGGATCGGCCGATCAGGCTGTCGTCGTGCCCGCTGAACAGTGCGATGGCGGCCTTGTTGCAGCTGCGGATCGCGCCCGTGGCATCAACGGCGAGGATCGCGTCAGCGGTGGCCTGCATAACGGCGGCATACTCCGCCTGAACCCGGTAGAGCGTGGCGTTGGATATCGCGAGAGCGGCTGCCACGGATGTGCCGCGGAACAGCGCGGTCTCGACTTCGGAAAAGGCGGGACCGTCGGTGCGGCCGACACAGAGAATACCGACAGGTTGTCCTCGGGCCGACAACTCCTGGATCATGACCGCCCCGCCGGGCATCGGGCTGCGCACTCCGCCGGATGCCTGCTCAACGAGCCACTGCTGCAGCAACTCCGACCTTCGACCCGCTTCGGTGTGCGAGAACGAGTCCTGCCACTGGCTGCCCGGGGCCGGCAGACGAAGCAGACATGCCGCGTCGAACAATTGGCTCATCTCGGCGACGATGGTCTTTTCCAAGGTCGGCAGGTCGATGCTGTCCTCGGCGAAGATATTGGCCAGCCGAGCCCGCCGCCGCGTAAAGGCAAGCTCTTCACGCTGGCGGCTCTCGGCGGCACGTGCGATCTGGAGTTGCTGTTCATGCAGGCGCGCCGCCTCCATGTGAAGTTTGGCAAACGATTGGTCCAGCTCCAGCAAAGCTTTCACTTTGCCGTAGAGCACCGCTGCCGAAACTGGCTTGAGCAGAAAATCCACCGCTCCCAGGTCGTAGCCGCGATCGAGATCGCCGTCGTCCGCCTGGCCGGTAAGGAAAATGATCGGCGTAGAGGCCAACTCGTCGGCCTCCCGAATAAGACGTGCGGTCTCGAATCCGCCCATCCCCGGCATGTTGATGTCGAGCACGATCACCGCAACCTTGCGCTGCAGCAGTTCGGTGAGCGCCTCCTCGCCCGAGCCTGCCTGGACAAGTTCGCAGTCCAGGGGCCTGAGCACGGTACACAGCAGCTCCCGCAGCCGGTCATCGTCGTCGACAACCAGGACCGTCTGTTTGCTCTCGGTTGTCGTGGGCTCCTGCACCACGCCATCCATCAGCACGGGATTAATGTTCCCTCCCGCGCGAGGTCTGGCACAAGCACTCGAACTTTCACTCCCCCGACTCTTTTCGTGAACAATGACCCGTTGCAATAAGTGTGCCGCTGCGCCACCCCCATAGGACGCCAATCGACAAATACAGCAAATTTCGTCGCTTAACCGTGATGTAGTCGGTGCGCCCGTCGGCATACGGTCGCTCCGAGACCGTTCGGCGTGGCGTCCCGACGTACCTTCCTCTAGGTTCGGGGCGATCGATCAAACGCGGCAGCGCAAACTCCGCCTGCAGAATATCGACCACCCCGACGCAGCGTTCGGTATCCGCGCGTGTCGGCGAGTCCAGACAGTCGTCGGATCGAGACGAATCCCACCGCGACGCGAGCGCACCTGCAGCACCGGACCTCCGACCCATCCCCAATCGCCGGGCGATCCTCTCCAATGACGCCGCCCGTCGTCAGGGTGATCTCGTGGCGACGGGTCCCTCACGCTGCGTCGACGTCCGGAGCTATGACGCTTCGGCAAACATTCCCACCGGCCGTCGCATTCCAGTGCAGATTCGCGGGTCGTGGGGTCTACTGGTGGCTATGCGGTTCGAGGGGGTCGACGAACCACTCGCAGACGACGGGCCCGAGATTCCCGTCGAACTCATTCGTACCCTCTTGGGCCTGTTGCGAAGCCGTCTCGGGCTGGAAACCGCGTGGCTGGCCTCGTTCCGCGATGGGATGCAAACGTTCGAGGTGCTCGACGGCGACACTGACGCAGTAAGTTTCACATCCGGCGACCGTGCGTCACTATTCGATTCCTATTGTGTTCGAGTCATCGACGGGCGGCTGCCCGGAATCATCCCCGATACCCGGGCCAACCAGACCACCGATGCACTTCCCGTCACTCGTGAATTCGGCCTCGGCGCCTACGTCGGCGTGCCGGTGCTCAACCGCAACGGCGCCACGATCGGAATGGTTTGTGCTGTCAGCCGTGAGGCCAAGCCGTACCTCGCCGATATCGACCTGCGCATTGTCAAGCAGATCGCCGAACTCATCGGCACACTCATCGAATCTCCGGATAGTGGCACCGATACCACCGCGGCTCAGCGGGCGGCGATCCGAAGGGTGGTGTATCAGCGCGATTTCGAGGTGGTGTTCCAGTCGGTCCACGACGTCCCGACCGGCAAGGTGGTGGGTGTCGAGGCGCTTGCCCGCTTTCCCAGAGAACCATTTCGTCCTGACGGATTCCTCGCGCAGGCAGCACTGTTGGGGCTGGGGATCGAGTTGGAGACCGCGATCGTGGCGCGGGTCATCTCAATGGTGCCGCAGCTGCCCGAGGACATCTTCATCGCAGTGAACATCTCGCCCGCGGCGGCGCTGGTCGCTCCGTGGAGTCAAATGCTGGCCGATGTCGACCCCTCGCGAATTGTGTTGGAGCTGACCGAACACGATGCCGTCCTCGACTACGGCGCGTTGGACGACGCGTTGGAGCCGTGCCGCGCACGAGGCGTCCGGGTGGCGGTCGACGACGTCGGCGCCGGCTTCTCCTCGTTCTCTCACGTCCTCGAACTGAGCCCCGAATTCGTCAAGATCGACCAGTCGATCACCCGCCACATCGACGTCGACGATGCCCGACGCAGACTGGCGCACGCCATCGCCGAGCTCGCCGGTCAGATGGGCGCGACGGTGATCGCCGAAGGTGTTGAGACACAAGGTGAACTCGATGCCATCAACGCGGTCGGCATCAGCTCGGCCCAAGGGTATTACCTCAGCCGCCCACGGCCACTCGTGCACGGGTTTCCGGCTGCTGCTGCGGCGGCGTCGAGTGATCTGCTTCCCACCGCGGTCGACCTTCTCGGCGAGCGGCGGTTCGAACTGGCGCTCGCCCATTCGCCCATCGGCATGGCTGTTGTGGGGTTGGACGGGACGTTCCTACGCACCAATCGCGCTCTGCGGACGATGCTCGGATACACCAAACGCGAGTTGGCCGAACTCACCTTTCAGGAAATAACCCACCCCGACGATCTCGAGGCCGATATCGCACTTCTCACCGAATGCCTGGAGGGACGGCGCCGCTCCTACCGCATCGACAAGCGGTACATCGCTGCCGACGGCCGTGTCGTGTGGGGCGCGTTGACCGTAGTGGTGGTGAACGCACCGCGAGATCAGCCGCGCTATTTCGTCTCGCAGATCGTGGATGTGACTGCCGACCGCATCCGTGAGGCCGCTCTGGCACGACAAGCCGCCACCGACCCGCTGACCGGGGTCGCGAACCGGTCGGCCGGTTGGAGCCGCCTGGAACAGCTCCACGTCAGCGGACGGGGTTACGGGATCCTGTTCTGCGATATCGAACGCTTCAAAGCCGTCAACGATCAGCACGGCCACCGCGCGGGTGACCAGTTGCTGGTGCAGGTCGCCGGGCGGCTGCAAGCGGCGGTCGGAGAGGACGATGTCGTCGCCCGCTGGGGCGGCGACGAATTCCTGGTGATCACCGATTCAGTCAACGACTGGGAACTCGCACGCCTGGCCGACCGGATCACCGACCAGCTGGACACGGCGCCGGTGATGCTCGGCGAGGGCAAGCAAGTTGCGGCCAGGTTGACCATCGGAATCGCCGCGCACCACACCGGTGACGGACGCTCGATCGATGCCGTCCTCGAACATGCCGACCAGGCCATGTACAACAAGCGACGCCGACGACGCCGACGGGCCGCGGGTAGTTAGACCCACCTGCCGAGCCGAACGCGGCAATGCCTACATCACGCTGCGATGCGATGGACGGTCTAGTTAGTTGGGGTAACGTTTCTGGTATATCCGCGCAGGAGGGAGTGCTCGCGTGAACCTTGGCCCCTGGGGTGATCTCACGATTCTTGCCGCCATGCTCGAGATCGTCTTCGCCGCTTGCGTATTCGTATACATCGGCCGACTGGAGCGCCGCCCGCCGCACCCGATGGGCGAGCAGGTGGGTGCCCACAAAGCAGTGCTGGCGAAGGTCCGCAAACGTGATCCGCTGACGCGAGAAGAATTCGACTACGCGAGCGAACTGGTTGCCGACGCCCGCTCGCCGCTGGCGTACGCGATTCCCGCGGCGTTGTTCACCATCGGCTTCTTCTACGTCGTCGGCTGCCTGTTCATGTTGCATCTCGACGGCGGCAACCCTTCGTTCCGGACGTTCATCGGCGGCATCCCGATGCTGACGTCGATGAACATGGCCGCTCAGTTGCGCCGGGTGGCGGGAATGAAAAACAAATTGCGCGACATCCCGGTGGTCGAGAACCAGACCACCGACCAGCTCACGTCCGTTGACCGCGACTGATTCTCGTCACTTCGGCGTTTTGGCGATCCCGTCGCCGTCCTCCCACAGCAGAAGCTGACGAACCGACTGGCGGGTTCCATACGGCTGAAGCATCCGGCTGGCGGGGCGGGGCCGCACCCTCAGTGGCCACCAGAACCAGCGACCGAGTAGTGCCGCGACCGCCGGCGTCATGAAGGACCGCACGATCAGCGTGTCGAACAGCAGGCCCAGGGCAATCGTCGTGCCGATCTGCCCGAGGATCCGTAAGTCGGCGAAGATGAACGACGCCATCGTCGCAGCGAAGACCAGACCAGCTGCCGTCACCACGGCACCTGACCCGGCCATCGCCCGGATGATGCCGGTGTTCACCCCGGCGTGGATCTCCTCTTTGAACCGGGATATCAATAGCAGGTTGTAGTCGGATCCCACCGCCAGCAACAGGATGATGGCCAGCGCCAACACAATCCAGAACAGATGAATCCCGAAGATGTCCTGCCAGATCAACACTGACAGCCCGAACGAGGCACCCAGCGACAACGCCACGGTGCCGACGATCACGAACGCCGCGACGATGCTGCGGGTGATGAACATCATCACGAGCAGGATCAGACTGAGCGCGGCGATCCCGGCGATCATGAGGTCGTACTCGGCCCCGTCCTGGATGTCCTTATAGGTGGCCGCGGTACCGGCGAGATAGACCTTCGAGCCCGCCAGCGGCGTTCCCTTGACGGCCTCCTGCGCGGCGTGCCGAATCGAGTCGATGTGCGAAATGCCCTCGGGCGTGGCCGGATCACCGTCGTGGGTGATGATCATCCGGGCGGCCTTGCCGTCGGGAGAGAGGAACAGCTTCATCCCGCGCACGAACTCCGGGTTGGTGAACGCCTCCGGCGGCAGATAGAACGAGTCGTCGGTCTTGGAGGCGTCGTATGCCTGGCCCAGTGCAGTCGAGTTCTGCAGTGCCGCTTGCGCTTGGTCGTTGATGCCCGAGGTGGTGGCGTAGTTGGTCAGCGTCAGATCGCGGTTGGTCTGCTGACTCTCGATCTGCGGGGGGATCAGCGCCAGCAGCTTCGGTTGCAGCGCATCGAGTTTGGCGATGCTCCCGGCCACATTACCCAGCTGGTCAGTCAGCGCATCAATGCCGTCGAGTGCGTCGAACAGAGATCGCAGCGCGGCACAGGCAGGAATGTCGTAACAGTGTGGCTCCCAATAGAAGTAGTTGCGCAGCGGCCGGAAGAAGTCGTCGAAGTTGGCGATCTTGTCGCGCAGGTCCTGGGCGGTGGCCACGGTGTCCTGGAAGGCCTTGGTCTGCTCGTCGGTGACCGCGCTGGACTGCTGCTGCAGCGCGTACTGCTGGCGCAGAATGTCGATCGAGTTGTTGATGACGTCGACCTGCTTGAGCAGGTCTTCTCCGCGAGCCTGTTGGAAGGGCAGATTGTTGATCTGAGAGGCACTTCCGGCGCTGATCTGGAACGGGATCGACGTGTGGTCCAGGGGCGTACCCAGCGGCCGGGTGATCGACTGCACCTGAGCGATTCCGTCGCTGTGGAACACCGCCTTGGCGACGCGCTCCAACAGGATCATGTCGGTGGAATTGCGTAAGTCGTGATCGGTCTCGATCATCAGCAGCTCGGGATTGAGCCGGGCCTGGGAGAAGTGGCGTTCGGCTGCGGTGTAGCCGACATTGGCCGGGGCACTTGCCGGCATGTACCCCCGGGCGTCGTAGCTGGTCTTGTAGGCGGGCAACGCAATCAGACCGATCAGTGCGATGGCGACCGTCACCACGAGGACAGGACCGGGCCAACGCACGATCGCAGTACCGATGCGACGCCAGCCTTGGGTGCGCATCGGGCGGGCGGGTTCGAACAGGCCGAAGTGGCGGCCGATGATCAGCAGCGCCGGCGCCAGGGTCAGCGCCGCCACCACGGCGACGAGTACGCCGATGCCGGCCGGCACGCCGAGGCTGTTGAAGTACGGCAGCCGCGCGAACGTCAGACACAGCACCGCCCCGGCGATCGTGAGGCCGGAGCCGAGGATGATGTGCGCGGTCCCGTGATACATCGAGTTGTATGCCGAGACCCGGTCCTGCCCGGCATAGCGCGCTTCGTGGAAGCGGCCGAGCAGGAAGATCGCGTAGTCGGTGCCGGCGGCGATCACCAACAGCGTCAACAGGTTTGTCGAATAGGTCGACAGTTGGATGATCCCGGCGTTCGCGAGCACGGCCACCGACCCGCGCGACGCGGTCAGCTCGATCATCACCGTGAAGATCACGAAGAACACCGTGGTGAGCCGGCGGTAGAGGAAGAACAGCATCACCGCGATCACCCCGATGGTGATCAGCGTGGTTTTCAGTGTGCCATGGCGGCCCACCTCGAACTGGTCGGTGACCAGGGGCGCCGCGCCGGTGACGTAGACCTTGAGGCCGGGCGGTGGCGGCGTGTTGTTGACGATGTTGCGCACCGAGTCGACCGACTCATTGGCCAGCGACTCGCCCTGGTTGCCGGCCAGATACAGCTGAACCAGCGCCGCCTTGCCGTCGGCGCTCTGCGAGCCGGCCGCCGTCAGCGGATCACCCCAGAAGTCCTGGATGTGCTGGACGTGCTTGGTGTCCTGCTGGAGCTTCTTGATCAGGCCGTCGTAGTAGTGGTGGGCTTCGGCGCCGAGCGGCTGGTCACCTTCCAGGACGATCATCGCCGAACTGTCGGAATCGAATTCGCCGAAGACCTTGCCGATCCGTTTCGCGGCCAGCAATGACGGCGAATCCTGCGGGCTCAGCGAGACGTTGTGCGACTCGGCAACGGTTTCGAGCTGTGGGACGAAGACGTTGGTCACCACGGCCAGGCCGAGCCAGAACAGCGCGATGAGGACCGAGAACCGCCGGATGAAATCGGGAATCCGGTGGCTCATCCCGACTTGTCCAGGCAGTAGGTGAAGGCGTTGAGCGTGTTCACCGTCCGCTCGTCTTTGACGACATCGTCGATCTTGATGCGGCAGCCGATCGAGTCGCTGTCGCCCTGGGCGGAAACGTTGACGAAGACCGCAGGCTGCGTGGTGGTCGTGTCATACGCCCACGGCAGCGTGACGGAATCGGCGCGTTGCGGCTGCGCGTTCACGTCCAGGTAGGTGATGGTCGCGACGGTGCCCGGTGGGCCGAAGACCTCCAGGACCACGTGCTTGGGGTTGAACGGGACGATGTCGTTGCCCGCCCCGCTGGGTGTGGAGGTCACATCGTGGGAGGCGAAGATGCCATGCAGCCGATACACAGCAAAGCCCGCCACTGCGACGACGACGACCGCCACCAGCAGCATCCAGCGTTGGCTGAGCCGTCGGCTGAGCGAAACCCGCTGCATCCGTGACCCTTTCATGAGCGGCGACAGGCGCGGACGGTACGGCGTTCTCTAGGACTGCTTATCAACTAGATTGACCGTACGGTACCGGACCGGACTCCACAACAGCGGAGCGGGATCAGCTAGCCGCCGCGGTACTCGGCAACTTTCTGTGCATAGTCATCGAGCAGCCGAAGTGAGTCGTCTCGTGATTTCGTCGGCAGCAGCAGGTTCGCCTGGCGGTATCCGAGCCCGTCGAGTGCCTGCCAGTAGTCGAGGTTGACCGGCGTCCCGAACGTCGTCAGAAGGACGTCGTGGTCGGCACCCGAGCGAATCTGCTCGATCCGTTGGGTCAGCCTTTCGACCGGCAGCGGGTTGGAGATCCAGCCGGCCTGGTGGCGGATGATCCGCTTGACGGTCGCGTTCGAGTCGCCACCGATCACGATCGGCGGGTGCGGTTTCTGTACCGGCTTCGGTCTGGCATAGGAAGGTTCGAACTCGACGAACTGTCCGTGATACTCGGCCGGCTCATCGGTCCACAGTGCCTTGATCGCTTCGATTCGTTCGTCCAATAGGGTGCCGCGCGTCTTCGGGTCGGTGCCGTGATCTCGCATCTCCTCGAGGTTCCAACCGGCGCCGACGCCGAACACGAACCGGCCGCCGGAGATCAGGTCAATGCTGGCCGCCTCCTTGGCCGTGGTGATCGGGTCCCGCTGGATGAGCAGGGCGATCCCGGTGATCAGCTCGATGCTCGAGGTGACCGCCGCCGCGGCGGCGAGGGTGACGAACGGGTCCAGCGTGCGGTAGTAGACCGACGGCAGATCGCCCCCCTGCGGGTACGGGGATTCGCGGCTGGCCGGGATGTGCGTGTGCTCGGCGATGGCCAACGCGTGGAAGCCCCGCTCCTCGATCGCGCGGGCCAGGGAGATCGTGTCGATGGTGTCGTCATTGACGAAGGTCGAGATGCCGAATTCCATAACGCCCACACTGCCACTGTCTCCGGCCGCGAGTGTCAGGCGAGCTCGTCGATCAGCGAGGCGATGAACGCCTGCGTCCGTTCTCGCGATGCTCGCCGTTCATCGGCGTCCCGGCCCAGCGGTACGACTCGGGCGGCGAGGTCGGTGACCCCGGCGTCGCGATAGCGCCGCAGCCGGGACACCACTGTCGCCTCGTCACCGGCCGCCATCGTGTCCCCGACGTCCTCGGCGTCGCCGTGTTCGAGCAGCCGGACGTAATTGGGTGAGAAGTCGGCGTGGCCGAGTACGTCGCTGGCATAGGTCCGGGCTTCGTCGACGTCTCTGTCAGCGCAGAGCGCCACTGGGACACCGGAGACGACTCTGGTCTTCGAGGTCCCGGCTGCGGCGGTCAGCGTTGGCACCACATAATCGCCGATCGCGCGCTCGTCGGCCATCCACAGGATGGTTCCGCCGGCGCGCTCACCGGCGATCTTCAGCATCGTCGGGCCGAGCGCCGCGAGCAGGATCGGCACCTGTTCATCGGCGACATCGATGGGGCTGTGCACGCTGAACGTGCCGTTGTCGACGTCGACGGTGCCCGGTCCCTCAAATGCCCTGCCGAGTACATCGAGGTAGTCGCGCACCAGCTTGGCGGGCCGGTCATAGTTCAAACCCAGCTGGTCGGTGATGATCCAGTGGTGCGACGGACCGAGCCCCAGCGCCAACCGGCCGGCGCAGGCGACCTGGGTGGTGAGCGCCTGCTGCGCCATGATCAGCGGGTGGCGAGTCTGGATGGGGACCACCGCGGTGCCGATCTCGATCCGCTCGGTCACCTGCCCCAGTAGCGCCACTGCCGTCAGGGCGTCGAGGTATCCGGGCACCTGTGGAATCCAGAACGAGGCGAATCCCTGGTCCTCGGCGACCTTTCCGTCGTCGAGCAGTCCCGTGAGCCGATCCTTACGCAGGCGTTCCTTGTCAGAACCCACCATCAATCCAATGCGCATCACAGTCTCCGTTCACGGCACATAGCGGTCCCACTCGTGCGGGACAAGGGTGTGAAACGGTGCGGCCAGTAGGACTTCGGTCGCTCGTTGTCGGAGCGCCGGTTGCAGTCGCTCGGCGACGGCGACCGGGTCGTCGTCGAGGAAGCAGTAGGTGAGCGACTGGCCGCTGGGCGCGTTGGCGAGCTTGGCGTCGACGTCGAGCGCTCTGGCCGTCCAGGTTCCTGCCACCCCGTCGATGTCGAGCAAATGGTCGGTAGGCCCGTCGCCGCGCTCGAGCAGCAGGTAGACGCCTTTGGCCGGCCACCAGGGCAGGACATCGGCGCCGATCTTGACTCGGTCTGCGGCCCTTCGGCTTTCGACGTCGTAGACACCGCGTTCGACCGGCGGCAGCAGTGTCAGCTTGCGGCCTGCGTCGCCGAGTGCCTGCGAGAGATCGAGGAAGCCGTCCATTCCGCTGGGCGCGGTGAAGAAGTACGTCATCACGTGGTCGATCTCGTCGTACTGGCCGGCGCTCGCCGCGCGGGCGACCCGGCAGTCCGGGGTCGACACCAACCGCAGCGAGGCGCGGACCGCCGACAACCGATGCTGCTCGGGACGGTGATCGAGGGTGTGCCAGCGCAGATACTCGGCGTCGGTGCCCTCGGGGTGGCGGCGGGCCATCGACACGAACAGTGTGGTGATGTCTCCGCTGCCGTTGACGAGAACGCCCTGCACGTAGTCGGACGGGGTTCCGGGTAGTGACATGGCGTTCCTCAAAGCTCAGGGGAGGTCAACAGTTCGGGATTGCGGGCCTCGATCATGCGTCGAAACCCTTCGCGCCAGGGCACTTTCGTCCTACCGAGCACTTCGTGCATGTAGGTGACGTCGGGCCACAGCGGGGTGTGCGCGTCGGCGGTGTAGTCGAGGACCGGCTCGACGCCGACGAGCTCGCTCATGTAGGCGCAGTAGTCCTCGACGCTGACTGTCTCGCTGCCAGCCCAGTTGACGATGATCGGCGGGGTGCCGGCGACCTCCATGGCACGGATACCGAGCTCGACGTAGTCGTCTTCGTAGATGGGGTTGTAATTGTTGGGCTTGTCGGGATGCAGCCGAATCGGCTTGCCGGCCAGCATCATCTGCAGCCGATCGGCGGGTGCACCGCCTTCGGGACCGTAGGTGGAGCAGATCCGGATGATCGTCAGCGGGATGCCGAACTGCATGGCGATCCACGTGCAGGTCTGCTCGGCGGCAATCTTCGAGAAGCTGTAGTTGGCGCGCAAGGGCACCCCGGGCGGGTCGTCTTCGCGTAGTGGTCGTCGGCCTTGGTAGGCGTAGATCGAGCCGGTCGAGCAGTACACGAACCCTTTGGCCGAGCGGCAGTGGTAGAGCAGGTCACCGGATTTCTGGGCGTTGGTGTCGACGCAACGGACCCAGTCGTCGGCGCCGGGATCGACGGCGGCGTGGAAGACGTAGGTGAAATCGTCGGGCAGGGCGGAGAAGTCGCCCCTGCTGATATCCAGCGCGATCGGGGTGATGCCGGCGGCGCGCAGCCGATCCCGGTCATGCTCGTTGCGCAACCGCGCGGCGCCCCACACCTCGTTGCGCTGCGCCAGCGCACGGGCGATCGGGAACGCGATCTTGCCGGTGGCGCCGGTGATGAGGACCTTCTCTGCGTCGAGCATCCCATCAGTCATAGCGCACCGGGCGGGGAATGTTAAGTACTTGATATGTTGGGTCGGTGCAACTGACCTTCGACCCGGATGTGGAGGCGTTCCGCGCGGAGTTCATCGAGTTCCTCGACCGGCATCTGCCGTCGGAGGCCGAGGCGGCCGAGCGGTCCCGGTCGACGTCGCACGTTCCGGCTTGGGCGCGCCGCTGGCAGCAACTGCAGTTCGACCACGGCTGGCTGCTGCCCGGTAACCCGCCGGAGTTCGGCGGCCGCAACGCCACCGTGCTGCAGCAGTTCGTGCACCGCGAAGAGTTGGCGCGGCGGCGGATCTATCACGTGTTCAACCCGCAGGGCGTCGGCATCATCGCCGCATCACTGCTGTCGTTCGGCACCGATGAACAGAAGCAGCGATGGGCCGTACCGATCTTGCGCGCGCAGATGACGGCCTCGCTGGGGATGAGCGAGCCGGGCGCCGGCTCGGACCTGGCCGGACTATCGACCCGCGCGAGTGTGGACGGTGACCATTTCACGGTCAACGGGCAGAAAGTATGGACCTCCGGCGCGCACGACGCCGACGTCATCCTGACGTTCGTACGCACCGATCCAGATGCCCCGCGGCACAAGGGAATCAGTGCGCTACTCATCCCGACCGGCACCCCGGGCGTCGTCTGCCGGCCCTTTCCGTCGGTGCATGACCGCGAAGTGCTGGACTTCAACGAGGTGTTCTTCACCGACGTGACCGTGCCTGCCGAGAATCTGCTCGGTCCGCTGCATGGCGGCTGGAAGGTGGCCAACGGCTCACTGGGCCACGAGCGCACCATGATGTGGATGGCGTTCGCCAATCGGCTGGAGCAACTGCTCGAGGACTTCGATCCGGTCGGTGAAATCAACAGGGATCGCTATGCGACTGCCGTGATGGACTACTACGCGCTGCGGTTGCTCGGGTCGGTGGCGGTCAGCCAGGCGGCTCGAGGCGAGCGGGATGTGCCGGCGGTGTCGGTGCTCAAGGTCCTGGGTTCGGAGTCCGAACAGAACGCGGCGCGTTATGCGCTCGAGGCGGCGGGGGCAGACGGGCTGGTGGACCCGGCACTGACCGCGCCGTACAACGCTTACGCCCCAGAGCTTTTCGGTGCGAGCTGGTTCGCTCGGTACATCACCACATACGCGGGCACGATTGCGGGCGGAACGTCGGAGATCCAGCGCAATATCATCGCCCAACGGGTATTGGGATTGCCTGCGCGCTGAGGAATAATTCAGCAATGAAGAAGAAGCCGCTGACGCCGCGCGACAAGCTCGTGCTCGCCGTCGTCGTGGCCATCTTCGTGGCGGTGATCGCCGGATTCGTCGCGCTGTTCGTCGATGGGTCTTCACCGGCCTTCCACCGCTGCGGGAAGGACCCGTGCCCGTTCAGCATCGGGGCACCCTAGCCCGCTAGGGCAGCTTCGCCTCCAATCCCGCAATGACGGTGTCCACGCTGAATTCGAGCTGCCGGCCGTCATCAGGTGACGCGTCGCGGGCCGCCACCACTTGGCGCAGTACCGGAAAGTCTTCTGCAGCAGCAGTATTCAGCGCAGTGGCCACCTCTGCAACGTACGGATGCTCCCGGCTTCGGGACAGGAAAACCGCTTCTCGGCCCGCGGCATGACCCAGCTCGCTGACCAGGCGAAGGATATGGCTGGCGTCCTCGACGGAGAAACCCGCGTCGATCAGGTTCTGCAGCACGCGCTCGACGGGTTCGAGTGCTCCGACGCCGCTGGCGGGTAGGCGAAAGTAGGTCACCAGCTCCCCGAGCTTGACGGTGGCATCGCGAAGAGCCGTGGCGTAGCGGCGCAGAACGTCGCGCCAGTCGCCGCCGGTGGGCATGTCGATGCGGCTCAGCTCGACAGCGAATGCGTCCACCGCAACCAGCTCACGCAGCGCTTCGCGATCGCCGACGTGGTAGTTGAGTGCCTTGGGATCCACGCCGAGGACGTCGGCGACCGCCTGCATGGTCAGCTCCTCGAGCGGCAACGTCCGGGCTGCGGACAGAATCCGATCACGGGTGATCTGCCGTGGCCGCCCGCGCTGTCGGGGCGCCGTTGATTCGTGCACGCCGTGCCTTTCCATTCCGAACAGGGTCGAAGCGTGATATTTTCCCGTTCGGGATTAATTCCAGCACTCAAGCACGCGATCAGCAATGAGGACAGCCTAGGACCGATGGCGACCACCACCAGACCGGGCATCTGCCGCATCTGCTCGGCGCACTGCGGTGTGCTGGCCACAGTCGTCGACGGCAGGCTGGCGAAAGTCACCGGTGATCCCGACAATCCCCTGTTCAAGGGCTACACCTGCGCCAAGGGCCGGGCGCTTCCCGAGATCCACAACAACCCCGACCGGCTGCTGCACAGCCAGAAGCGGAACGCCGACGGCACGTATGGACCGATCGAAGCCGGTCAGGCGATGGACGAGATAGCGACGACCCTGCAGCGGCTGATCGCAGAGTTCGGACCGCGATCGGTGGCGCTGTATTTGGGCACCAACGGCTTGCCCTATCCCGCATCGGCGCTGATGGCCAACGCCTTCATTCGCGCCATCGACTCGCCGATGTTCTTCACCGCCAACACCATCGACCAGCCCGGCAAGCAGATCGCGCTGGCGGCCCACGGTCATTGGCTGGGCGGCGACGTCAACTTTCACGAAGCCGACACCTGGCTGCTCGTCGGTACCAATCCCCTGGTGTCCAAGTCGATCGGCATTCCCGGTCAGAATCCCGGGCAGAGCCTGAAGGCGGCGATCAGCCGCGGCATG
Source organism: Mycobacterium sp. EPa45 (assembly GCF_001021385.1). Lineage (NCBI taxonomy): Bacteria > Bacillati > Actinomycetota > Actinomycetes > Mycobacteriales > Mycobacteriaceae > Mycobacterium > Mycobacterium sp. EPa45. The sequence continues at coordinate 6,079,225 of NZ_CP011773.1, forward strand.
AAGCTGATCGTCATCGATCCCCGCCGGTCCCAGACCGCCGCGCGGGCGGCGATTCACATCCAGCCCCGCCCGGGCGAAGATGCGGCGATCCTGGCCGGGATCATCAAGATCGTCATCGCCGAGAAGCTCTACGACCGAGAGTTCGTCGAGGAGAACGTCGACGGCTTCGCGGCGCTCGCCGCGGCGGTCTCGGGTTTCACCCCCGCGTACGTCGCCGAGCGGGCAGATATCGACGAGCAGCAATTGGTCGATGCGGCACGGCTATTCGCAACGCACGGTGAGCGCGGTGGCATGGTCAACGCCGGCACGGGAGCGAACATGGCCATGCACGGCAATGTGGTCGAGTACCTGTGTCTTGCTCTGACATCGATCTGCGGACGGTGGCAACGCGCCGGTGAGCGAGTCACCAGACCCAATACGCTGCTGCCCGCATTCACCGCCAAGGCCCAAGCGCACCCGCCGTATGAGGGGTGGGGGTACGGCGAACGGCTGCGGGTGCGGGGGCTGACCGACGCGGTGTGCGGAATGCCGACCGCCGCCCTGGCCGACGAGATACTGCTCGACGGCGACGGACAGGTGAAGGCGCTGGTCTGCATCGGCGGCAACCCGATGGCGGCGTGGCCGGATCAGCGAAAAACGCTGCGAGCGTTGGAGAGTCTGGAGTTACTGGTCACTCTCGATACCGAGATGTCACTGACATCGCGACTGGCCGATTACGTCATCGCACCCAAGATGCAGATGGAAACGCCCGCCATGACGATGGGCAGCGAGCTGATCAAGTACTACACCAGTGGCACCGGCATTCCCGCCCCGTATGCGCAGTACGTGCCGCGACTCACCGAACCGCCACCCGGATCGGACCTGACCGAGGAGTGGCAGTTCTTCCTGGGTTTGGCGAAGCGGATGGACCTGGAGTTGTGGTTCATCAACTTCTTCGGCGGGGGCGGCGGCAGGTTCATGGAGTCGCCGCCGATCGTCTGTAACTTCGACGGCGACACGGAGATCACAACCGAAGAACTATTCGAGAAGATGTGCGAGACCTCGCGCATCCCCCTCGACGAGGTCCGCCGCCATCCCCACGGCCACATCTTCGACGTGGAGGCCGTCGTCGAGGACAAAGATCCCGACTACACCGCCAAGCTCGACGTCGGGAATGCCGTCTTGCTGGGCGAACTGGCCGAGTACTTGGCGGAGGACTTCCGGCCGAGCAGGGTCGACGCGGACTTCCCGTTCCGGCTGATTCCGCGGCGGCACAACAACTTCATGAACTCCTCGGGCACCGGCCTGGCCAAGTTGAACAAGGGCAAGGCGTACAACCCCACCTACATGCACCCGGATGCCATCGCGGCGCTGGGGCTCAGGTCGGGTGATGTGGTGACGGTGACGTCTCCGCATGACAGCATTCCCAGCGTCGTCGAGGCCGATGACAGTCTGCGTCCCGACGTCGTCGCCACCCATCACGCGTTCGGCGGGCTGCCGACCGAGGACGACGAGGTGCGCGACCGCGGAAGCACCGTCGGCCGGCTGATCCCGACCGAGCTCGACTACGACCGCATCACCGGCCTACCGCGCCAGGGCAACATCCCCGTGCGCGTCACTGCGCGATCCTAAGAAAGGTGTCGCTATGACCAATGTTGTCGCACGCGAGCCGAACCTCGTGAACCCGTGGGCACCGCACCGGGTTCGGATGTACCTGGCCGCCGCACTGTTCACCGGACTGGTGTTCGTAGGGATGACCATCGGGGTCGGAATCGGGGTGATCGAGCCGACGTTCACCTCAGACGTCGTCGCCAACCTGCTCTTCGGCATCCCGGCGATCCTGATTCCCGTCGTGCTGCTGTGGGACGCACCCGGCGAGGTTCGCCTGCGTGAAGAGCGGGCAGCCGAGCTGACGCTGTTCTATCTGCCCTACACCGCGTTCAGCCAGATCTGCTACGAACTGGTCTTCTTGATCGGCCATCCGCTGGGGTGGTGGACACCCACTACCGACCCGGGCATCAAGTGGCTGTGGTGGCAGTACGGGCTCGCCGACACCCGCTATGCCAGCGGCAATCCGTGGACGTTCGCGCTCGAGGTGGTCGGGGTGAGCACGGGTGTCGTCGTGATCCTCATGTGGACTCGGCTCGTGCGGCAATCGCTTCCGATCGAGAAGCGGATCCGCTCGCTGTGGGTGGCCTTCGCCGGTATCGCAGTGTTGATGAGCAGTACCGCTGTCTACTTCATCTCCGAGGTCGGCGCCGGCTTCAAAGACATCGGTCAAGGCGCGTTCGGGCTCTGGTTCAAATTCATCGGAGAGAACATCCCGTTCGTCGTGCTGCCCGCAATGGTCCTGTACGCCATCCACATTCAGATCGACTACTTGACCCGCAAGGCCGCTCTATCAGGTCCCGAGCGGTGACGTAGCGGTCGACCCAGCAGTGATTCGGGACGGCTCCCGGTTTGTGGGCGTTTCGATCGCTGACCGGCGGGGCAATTTATGCCCCATGGCTGACATCATCGATCTCGTCTACGCCGATCACGACTGGCTGAGGCGGCAGTTCTTCCGGCTCGACGACGCCACGTCCGACGACGAGCTGGCGGCGATCTGGAAGACACTCAGTGACCGTCTCGACGCCCACGCCGATGCCGAGGAGACCGTCTTCTACCCCGCTCTGCTCAAGCACGGCGGCGACGACGATCCCGGCAATCCCGAAGGTGACCCGGAGGACGAGACCGAAGATGCCATCACCGACCACAATGCGATCCGCGACGCGGTGCGTGAGTCGCGCAAGCACCGGCCGGGCACGAAGGTGTGGTTTGAAGCCGTCTTCAAGGCGCGTAAGGAGAATGGCGAGCATCTCGACGAGGAGGAGCGCGAGGCCATGCCGGACTTCATCAAGAGCGCAACCCTGGAGCTTCGCCACGAGCTGGGCATGAAGTGGTTGCAGTTCTACGCCGAGCGGGAGTCGATCAAGGGCGTTGACGCAGACGACAAGGACGCCGGCGAGTACATCGAGAAGCACTCGTGACCGACACCAATGCCCGCATCGACGAGGTCGCACCGGGCGACATCGTCGCTCTCGACCGGGGCGCCGGCGAGCAGGCCTACAAAGTCGTCCACAAAGAGACCGCGGATTCGGGCTTCCTGATCACGTTCGAAGGCGACGACGGTGAGACGTTCGATCTGGAAATGGCCTCTGGTACAGGGGTCAAGCGGTCGTTGGAATCGAAGTGGGAGTCGTCGCAGAGTCCGACCCCGCATTCGTCGGAATGAGACAACACGGCAGCGACCCGGGGGCGGCGGACACCGTCGAGTACGCCCCCGGACGGTGGGCCGACGTATTCGGTGAACGGTCGGACCCGACCGCCCTGCTGTGGCACGGCACTCAGACCGATTCCCGGGCAGCGGTGCGCGGTCTCGCCGGAGTGATCGCTGACCATGGAATCTGTGTCGTCGCACCGGATTGGGATTCACACGCCGCCGATCGCGGCCGCGCGGACCTGCTGAGGTCAGCGGAGTTGGCGCACTCACTCGGCGGGGATGGGGGTTTCGTCGTCGTCGGTTGGTCGTTGGGTGGAGTGGCAGCGGCGGGTCTGACGTTGCGCGCGCCCGAGTTCAATGTGCGGGTGGCACAGGCGATCTGCCTGGGTGGCGCATTCATGGTCGAAGATCCGATCTCCGGTGGACCTGTGCTCGGTCGCGTTGCCGACGGCGCCGCACACGCCCCGTTCACACTGTTCTCCGGCCGCGCCGACGACGTCGTCCCGACCTCGGTCGCCACGGACTTTGCCGCATCGCTGCGGGCGATCGACTGGCCGGTCGAGATGGTCGAAGTCGAGGCTGACCACGGCTCGATAGCCGGTGCACGGTACGACCCCCACCTCGACCGCTACGACGCCGCCGACGACCCCGCGACGCGAGCAGTTGTCAACGTGATCGCCGACCACATCGCCACCCTCACGCTCGGATAGGTGCCCCACCACCTTCTGCCCGGATGATAATCGGCGAATGGCTTCGCCTGGTTCTACGCCTCCTGCAACCTCCCGGTTGGTCGTGATCTTGGTCTACGACGGCGTCAGTCTGCTGGACGTCGCGGGTCCGGCAGAGGTGTTCACGCAGGCCAACCGTGTCGGGGCTGACTACCGAATCAGGCTGCTGTCGCCGACGGGAAGCGAGGTCACCTCAAACGTCGGCTTCTCCATCGCCGTCAACGCATCCGTTGATTCCGGACTCGTCCCCGACACCTACCTGGTCCCCGGTGCCGACCACTATCCCAGGACACCGGTACCTCAAGACCTGGCCGATGCCGCCCGATTGCCCGCGGCCGGCGCCCGTCGCGTCGCTTCAATCTGCACCGGCGCGTTCATCCTCGCCGCTGCAGGACTACTTGACGGCAAACGTGCGACCACACATTGGAAGGTCACCCGGGAACTCGCCCGGAGATGTCCGACGTGCCATGTGGATCCCGATGCCATCTATGTCCGGGACGGCAACACCTACACCTCAGCTGGAGTGACCGCGGGCATCGACCTGGCCCTCGCGCTGCTTGAAGAGGATCACGGCCCCGACATCACCCGCGAGGTGGCCCGGGCGCTCGTGGTGTACATGCAACGCTCCGGTGGCCAATCGCAGTTCTCGGCCCCGTTGCAAGGGTCGCCACCTCAATCTGTCACTCTGCGGAAAGTCGTCGATGTCGTGACGGCCGATCCTCGCGGCAACTATTCGCTCGATGAACTCGCCAAACACCTGCACCTGAGTACGCGCCACCTCACCCGACTCTTCCGTGACGAACTGTCCACTACGCCAGCCCGTTACGTGGAGAGCATCCGGTTCGACATGGCCAGGGCCCTGTTGGACCAGGGCTACAACGCGACCGAAGCGGCCGCGCGCGCGGGGTTTCCCAGCTACGAGAGCATGCGCAGGGTGTTCGCCAGAGAGCTGTCGATCAGCCCAGCTGCATACCAGCGCCGGTTCAGCACGGCTCGGCGCGTTGAATCGAGTGCCCGTCCAACCTAGCCGTGGGAGTCGTCGACCTTGAGCGGAGCACCCGTCGGGCCCACGAAGACCACCAACAACTTTGCCGGATCGGTTGAGCTGGTGTTCTCCGTGGCGAGGTGATGGGCGCCCGGCGGCTCGGACCAGTTCTCACCGCGGTGGTAGACGTGTGCCGGTTGACCCTCGAGCTCACTGCTGATGGTGCCCTGGAGAACGTAGGCATAGACAAAGTCGTCGCCGTGCCGGTGAGGTGTCGCACGAGAACCTGGCGGGAAGGTCACGACCGCGGAGGTGAAGGTCTTGCCAGGCACGTTGGTCAGCGCCTGCTGGAGCAATGGTGTCACCGTCTCGGACGGATGGCTCGAATTCTGCTGTGTCAGAGGTTCTTCCGCCGGAGGCTGCGGTTGAGAAGCACAGCTGCCCACCGCCAATGCAAATGCGGCACCGAGGATTGCGACAGGAATGGGTAGTCCGATCATGATCGTTCTCCTTGATCGGGCGTCACCCGGATGATCGTCTTGCCCGGGACGCGCTGGCGACCGGCGAAAGCGTCGGGGGTCTCGGTAAGGGGACGGACGGCACTGACGATTGGCGTGATGCGGCCGTCCCGCACCCGCTGAGCCAATCCCACGAGCTGCGCGCGGTCGGGTTCGACCACGAAGAAGACGGCATGTGCACCGACGGGGTGGACGGGCGGCGGCATGGCGATGGACACCAGGGTGCCGCCGGGACGCACCAGAGCGGCTGACCGCTCGAGAACACCTCCGCCGATGACATCGAAGACCACGTCGACTTCTCCAATCCCATCCAGGGAATCGGCACCTAGATCGAAGAATTCGTCGGCACCGAGACCAACCACGACGTCACGATCGTCGGCTCGCCCGGTCCCGAGCACCCGCGCACCCACCTCACGCGCCAGTTGGATCGCAATCGAACCCACGCCGCCGGCAGCGCCGTGAACCACGACCGTCTGCCCGGCAGCCAAGCCGGCATGTACGAACAATCCCTGCCAGGCGGTCAGCCCCGAAATGGGAAGGGCGGCAGCAACCGAATGATCGATGTCTGCCGGCAGCGGTGCCAGATTGCGCGCCTCGACAGCGGTGTACTCGGCCAGGGAACCGTTTCGAGTCCAGTCGGTGAGGCCGAACACCCGTTGCCCGACGGTGAGCCCGGTGGTGCCGTAGCCCAGCTCGACGACCACACCGGACAACTCGTGCCCGGGAACAGTGGGTGTGCGGTCCCGGCCGGCGCGGTCGGTCCAGGTGGCCGGCCAATCGAGTTCGCCGGGCGTGAACCCGGCCGCGTGAACCCGGACGATGACGTCATTTTCGGCTGCGTGCGGATACGGCATCTCGGACAACGTGAGCCCGTTGACGCCGCTGTCGCGGTCTTCTACGGTGATCGCCTGCATGTCAACCCCTTTCATCAGCTGGGCCACGCCGAGCCCAGGATGCGCTCGACCGAGGTCGGGCGCCGATAACCCGGCATGAAGTGCTCCACGACATCGGAGTTCACGGTTCCGTTCGTCGTCTCGGGGCGGTTCTTGAATCCGTCGAAGTAGGCCTGAAGAAACTCGTTCTTGAAATCGCCGCGGGGGTGGTGTTGCAGGATCTCGGCCACCTGTTGGGTGTGCAGCCCTTCGAGACCGAACCCGATCACGTCGGTCAACACGCCCAGATAGGTCGCTGCGATCTCTGGGCCCATCCGATCCGGGATTCCCGGCGTCGTATGCAGAGCGATGGCCGTCCAAACGGTGTCGGCGGCCGACGCGGAGAAACCGTGTTCGACCAAGAATTTTCTGGCATGGTCTGCGCCATCGACCTCGAATCGCTGCTCTCGGTCGGAGAACGGCATCACTAGACCAGTGTCGTGGAACATGGCAGCCAGGTAGAGCAGTTCGGCATCGGGCTCGATGCCGAGGCTGCGGGCATGCATCTGCCCGAAGAGGTAGACCCGACGGGAGTGGTGATAGAGCAGCGGACTGGCGATGTCCTGCAAGAGTCGGGTGGATTGGGCAACTGCCTCGGTAGCGGGTACCTCTATATCGGCGATCACTGTGGACATGGTTCGAGCTTTCGTTGGTAGTGGTCAGTTCGGTGTGTTTCCGATGTTGCCGTTCACCGCCCACGTCACGCCGCCTTAGTCCGGCCACAAATCCCTCGAATGTGGACCTACGGCCGGGTGTGCGCGTCACCTCGGCTGCGGTCCGCCCCTGTGTCTCCGGATTGCCCCGGTAGCGACGGCAACTGCGGCGGTACGCTGCCCTATCACCCGAATAGTTACCACGAGTGGGTGCCACAATCCGGAATTCGATACGCCACCATAATATTTGGCAGCTACTTCGGCCTCGCATGGGGATTTCGCCGAGATGACTTTGCGCACGGCCCGATCCAGATTACGGCGCGGGCGTGGCGAACTCGATCGCGCAGCTCGCGTCGGCCTAGGCCCCGCGGATTCAGCCGAACAGCGGCAGCGCCCGCTTTCGCGCCAACGCGTCCATCCCACTTTGAATGCTGTCCTGTACTTCGCGGTGCTTCTGTTCAACGTAGTCGTCATCGTCGGCGCGGGACGGATCGTGATCGACCTCCACGGCGGGCATCAGCCGGGTGCGGATCTTCGCCGGCAAGGGCAGCTGCGGCAGTGCTGCCGGTGCGATACCCCAGGGCAATGACACCGCCAGCGGAAACACCTTGAGCCGCAACAGCTTATCCAGCCGCAGCACCCGCGAGAGCCCGTCACCGCGGATGAGCACCGGCATCGCATCGGCCCCGCCGACCGTAGCGATCGGCACGATCGGGACCCCTGCCTTGATGGCCATCCGCACGTATCCCTTGCGGCCTGCCAGGTTGGCGACATCGCGTTCACTCCAGGGCCGCAGCGAGTCCACCTCACCACCCGGCCACACCGCCACGTCGTGACCCTCTGCCAGCGCCGTCGCCATCGAGTCGGGCGCCGCCGGCAGGACACCCATCGCCCGGAAGTACCGGCCGATCACCGGCATGGCCATCAAAGCGTCATGAGCGGTGCCGTGCAGCGTGCGCTCCTGACCGAACCTGCGCCACCACTGCACACCCACCGTCCAGGCATCCCAGACGAACGGGGCGCCGGAATGGATTCCAACGAGCAGCACGGGCGAGTCGGGCAGGTTCTCCCAGCCGTCGAATTCCATTCGGAACCAGTGATCCACCAGGAAGTTCCACAGGTACTTCTGCCGCTGCATCGTCGTTTCGTCTTGGCCGCTGAGGTCCCACTGCCCGGTCCGCTCGTTGAGCCATCCGCTGACCCCGCCGCCCTCCGCGCTTTCGGCGCGGCGCTCAGCCATCTTGCGGCGGGCCTGGTCAGCGTGTTCCTGTGCCTGCCGCCGGACGGCGGCGGGGCGTGTATCGGCGTTGGTCATGTCGGCGGAGTACCCGCGCTATGGGGCGCGTCACACTCGTCGGAAGGCGTCGGTCATGCGGAACCTAGTCGGGCGGCGAGGTACGGAGCCGTCCGGCTCACCTTGTCGGCGGCGACCACAGCCGGCGGGCCGGCCACCACCACCGCACCGCCGTCGTCGCCTCCGCCGGGTCCGAGGTCGATGACATGATCCGCACCGGCCACGACCGACATGTCATGTTCGGCCACCACTACGGTGTTACCCGCATCGACGAGACGGTGCAGTTGCCGCTCGAGTAGCTCGACGTCGGCGGGGTGCAGCCCGGTGGTGGGCTCATCGAGCACATAGAGGGTGTGGCCACGGTTGGCGCGCTGCAACTCCGAGGTCAGCTTGATGCGTTGGGCTTCGCCGCCGGACAGTTCGGTCGCCGGTTGACCCAGCCGCAGATATCCGAGACCGACGTCGCGCAGCGTAGCCAAACTCCGTGCGGCACTGGGTAAATCAGCCAGGAATTCGGCCGCCTCGTCCACAGTCTGCGCCAGCACGTCGGCGATCGTGCGGCCGCGGTAGGTGACCTCGAGGGTCTCCTCGGAGTAGCGGGCCCCACCACACGCCGGACAGGTGGCATAGGTGCCGGGCAAGAAGAGCAACTCAACCGCCACGAAGCCCTCCCCCTGGCAGGTGGCGCATCGACCCTCGGCGACGTTGAACGAGAAGCGACCGGCGCTCCAGCCACGGCGACGCGCTTCGGCGGTGTCGGCGAACGTCTTACGGACAGCATCGAACAAGCCGGTGTAGGTGGCCAGGTTCGACCGTGGGGTGCGTCCGATCGGTCGCTGGTCCACCGTGACAAGACGGTCGATCATCTCGGCGCCCTCGACAGTCACGCCCACACTGGAATCGGTGTCGATGTCGAGGAGTTCACCCTCAGCGTCTGCGCCGTCGTCAGCGGGTTCGACCAGTCTTCCCAGCTGCCTGGCCATCACATCACCGAGCACTTTGCAGACCAGCGTCGATTTGCCCGAGCCCGACACCCCGGTGACAGCTACGAACGCACTCAACGGGATGTCGACGTCGACGTTTCGCAGATTGTGAAACGTGATGCCGCGCAACCGTATAGCACTCGACAGCGTACGGGGCCTGCGTTGAGCGGGCGGATCGTCGGCGAACAGGTATTGCCGGGTGACTGAGGGCTCGATCTCCCGGAGGCCGGCCACCGGTCCGCTGTAGAGTACGTCGCCACCCAGCTCCCCGGCGCCGGGGCCCACATCGACGATCCAGTCGGCGCGGCGGACCACGTCCATGTCGTGCTCGACCACGAACAACGAATTGCCGGCTCGCCGCAGCCGATCCAGGACGTCGAGCAGCGGTTCGGCATCGGCTGGATGCAGCCCTGCCGACGGCTCGTCCAGCACGTAGAGGACCCCGAACAGCCCCGCCCGCAGCTGCGTCGCCAACCGCAGACGCTGCAGTTCCCCGGGCGACACGGTTGGCGTACGGCGATGCAGGCTCAGGTATCCGAGCCCCAGATCGATCAGCACGGCGATCCGCGCCACCAGATCGGCAGCGATCATGGTTGCGACTTCGGTGAATTCACCGGATTCGGTGGATTCATAGGCCGCGGCGAATTCCGTTCTGGCTGCCGCCGGTGCCAAGACTTCGGCGAGTGACGTCAAGGGCAGCGCCACCAGTTCGGCGATGTTGCGGCCTGCGAACGTCACCGCGAGAGCTTCGGGCCGCAGCCCCGAGCCGCCGCACACTGGGCAATCCGCGCTGTGCACGTATCGCAACACCCGGCGTCGCATCGACGCGCTCTGCGAGTTGGCCAGCGTATGGCGCACGTGCCGCTCGGCGCTGGAGAACGTCCCGTTGTAGTAGTAATCCGCGGTCACCGGGTGCTGGCTCGGATCGATCTCGACGGTGGGTTGATCGTCGGTGAACAGAATCCAATCCCGTTGCCGTTTGGGTAGTTTGCGCCACGGCTTATCGATGTCATAGCCCAGCGTGATGAGAATGTCACGCAGATTCTGCCCCTGCCATGCACCCGGCCACGCCGCGACCGCACCGTCACGGATGCTCAGCGACGGGTCGGGCACCAGCGTCTGCTCGGTCACTTCGTGGATGCGCCCGAGACCATGGCACTGCGGGCATGCACCGATCGTCGTGTTCGGAGAGAACGCATCGGAGTCCAGACGCTTGGTAGCACCGGGCGGATAGGTTCCGGCACGGGAGAACAGCATGCGCAGCAGGTTCGACAGCGTTGTGACGGTGCCAACCGTTGACCGCGACGTCGCCGTGCCGCGACGTTGTTGCAGCGCGACCGCCGGAGGCAGCCCCGTGATGTCGTCAACCTTCGGTGCATCCTGAGGCAGCAATAGCCGGCGCGCGTAGGGCGCCACCGATTCGAAGTACCGTCGTTGCGCCTCGGCATAGATGGTGCCGAACGCCAGCGACGACTTACCGGATCCGGAGACCCCGGTGAACACCACGAACTGGTCGCGCGGGGCGACGACGTCCACGGTCTTCAGGTTGTGCACCCGGGATGCGTAGACGCGGATGTAGGGATCCGGCTGCGGTGTCCCCGTGCCTGTGCCTGCGTCCATCGTGTCCGTTGTGTACCCGCCAACGGTTCGGTCATTCATCGCTGATCGGCCGGCCACTCACGATCAAGCCCGCCCCGTGGCCCAGGGGTAGGGCAGGATTGCAGAAGGGTACGGGCCCGCGCCGGAACCCGCCGCGCGGTCCCAGAACAGGAGGGCGTTCGTGGACACCGACAAGTCGGCAGGCGACGAGCCCTTGTTGGTGTCAGGGGAAACGTGCTGGCGATCAGCGCAGGCAGATCGATTCGCCGCGATCATCGACGGCGCCGACTACCTGTCGCATCTGAAGACCGCCCTGTTGGGTGCCCGTCATCGGATCGTCATCGTCGGGTGGGATTTGGATTACCGAACCGCCTTCGAGCGCGGTGAGAAAACGCTGGACGGCCCCAATCACCTCGGCCCGTTCCTGCACTGGCTGCTGAGGAGGGAGCGCAATCTCAGGGTGTATCTGCTGAAGTCCAACCTTCGCCTCCTGCCTGCGTTCGACGGTTTCTGGTTCGGCGTCACCCCGGTCAGTGTTCTCAACCAATTCACCTCGGCACGTTTGCATTTCGCCGTCGACGGCGCGCACCCCACCGGCGCTGTGCACCATCAGAAGATCGTCGTCATCGACGACGCCATGGCATTCTGCGGCGGCATGGACCTGACGCTCGGACGTTGGGACACCTCCGAGCACCTTCCCGCCGATCGCCGCAGGACCGGACTGGGTGGTGCGTACGGGCCCCGCCACGAGGTGGTTGCCGCCGTGGACGGCGCCGCCGCGGTGGCGCTCGCAGAGCAGGCGTGCGACCGCTGGCAGGCGGCGACCGGGCAGACGCTGCCACCGCTGAGTCCGTCGCCACCGGCTTGGCCGAACGGTCTGGCGCCCGGGCTCCGCAGCGTCGAAGTCGGGGTGGCACGCACGCTCCCCAAGCTTATGGAGCGCAGCGAGATCCGCGAGGTCGAATCCCTTGACCTCGCCGCGATCGCTGCCGCGCAGGATGTCGTCTACCTTGAGAATCAATATTTCGCGGCGCGCGGTATCGCCGAAGCGATCGCCACACGTCTGCGCGAGCCGGACGGCCCCGAGGTCGTGATGATTCTGCCCCGCAGCTCGGAGAGCCGCTTGGAACAGGAATCGATGGACAGCGCCCGTGAACTGCTGATGCGGATGCTCAAAGAGGCAGATGTCCATGGGCGGCTCGGTGTGTACTGGCCGGCGGCCGGTCGCGGAGTGTCGGTCTACGTTCACTCGAAGGTGCTGGTGGCCGACGGCCGGCTACTTCGTATCGGCTCATCGAACTTCAACAACAGGTCACTCGGTTTCGACAGCGAATGCGATATTGCGATCGAGGCGCGGCCTGCGCGGGCGGACTTTGACGCGGTCCGCACTGAAATCCTCCGTCTGCGAGACACGCTCGTCTCCGAACACCTCGGCGTTTCGATCGATACGTTCCGCGATGAAGTGCGGCGCACCGGAACCTTCCTGGCGACGGTCGAGACGCTGCGCGGCACCGGACGGTCGCTGCGTGCGCTGACCGACACGATGGTGGCCGCGGACGCCAGCCCCTTCGCCGAGAACGACCTCATGGATCCCGACCACGTGCCGCAGTCCATCCCGGAAAGCGCGGTCAAGCTCGTGGAGTCGGTGGTGACGTGGCCGCTGCGGCACACGGTCCTTGGTACGTGGCTGCGGAAACTGCGGGGTTCGTGAGGTGTGGATCTCGGCCCAGGTGCCGCAGGATTCGGTCCAGGTCACCTGCGCCGTCAACCGGTTCGATGGCCGGGTCGAACGGCACGGCGTCAAGCAGACGCACCTCACCGTCGGGCACCGCAAGCACCAATGGCATTGCCGCGGTGAGTACGTCAGCGGGTAACGCGTAGTCGACCCCGAGTGAGGCGGCGACGTCCCAGCCGTGCACGACGTAGTCCACAAAGTGGAAGCCCATGGCGATGGAGCCGGGAAAGAGTGCGTTGTCGCCGAATTCGGGCAGGGTGAACAGAGCGTCGTCGATCCCGGCTTGGGAGAAGGCGTCGAGGACGTCGTGGGCGGCTTCGGCGTAGGTGTGCGCGGGGTCGTGCCGAACGTCGGCGATGACGGACTCGACGCGCCAGTTGCCGAGGTCACCACCGTGGCCTCGGGCCGCCGCGGCGAATCCACGATGCTGGACGGTCATGTGCGCAAGGAGGTCGGTGAGGTCCCAGCCCGCGCAGGGGGTCGGGCGGGGCAGGTCGGAGGGTTGAACCGTATTGACGAGGTCGACCGTTGCGAGCACGGCGACGCGGTGTTCATTAATAGGCATATGCGTATGATATGCACATGCCTATCGTAGAGCAATGCCTATGATGGCGCGGTGGCGGACGATTCCCCGCGCCAGGACCTCGCGGCGATGCTTGCCCCACTGCTGCGGGAGCTGATCGCGGCAGAGGAGCCTGTCCTGGCCGCGCACAACGTGTCCATGTGGGGCTATGTGGTGCTGGTGGCGCTCGACGGCTGGTCGGTGCGCACCCAGGCCGCACTCGCAGCGGCGATCGGCGCCGACAAGACCCGCATCATCCGGGACCTCGACGAACTGCAGCAGCGCGGGCTGATCGAACGGACCCCCGATCCCGACGACCGCCGGGCGCGGGTGCTCGCGATCACCGAAGCCGGCCGCGCCCTGAAGAACGCGGTCCAGACGGAGATCCAGCGCGGGGAGGAGCGCTGGCTGGGAGAGCTCGATCCGGAGGAGCGAGCTACGTTCCTGCGGGTACTCGGCCGGTGGTCCGCCCGTGGGAGGCGCTGGACCGGTCGTCAGTAGTGTTGGCGTCTGTAGGAGCTGCCGGACGGAGTCGCCGATGAGATCCACCGCTGCGGTCGACGTGAGCACACCGCTTCGCGAACTCCCGGCGGATGGGTACGTCTATTCCACGGCATGGAAGATGTCGACCAGCGACATCGATCGTCACCAGCAGTTGCGGCTCGACAGCGTTGCGCGCTACATCCAGGAGGTCGGCGCCGAGCAACTGATCGACGCCGACTTCGCACATGTGCATCCGCACTGGATCGTGCAGCGCACCGTCATCGACGTTCTGACGCCGATGACATGGCCGACAGACATCACCTTCCATCGATGGTGTTCGGCGCTGTCCCTGCGTTGGTGCACGATGCGTGTCCGCCTGGACAGTCCAGACGGCGGCCGCATCGAGACCGAGGGCTTCTGGATCAACATGAACAAGGAGACGCTCACCCCCTCGTTGATGGACGAAGAGTTCTTCAACAAACTGGCGACCACCACCGACGAACACCGCCTGAAATGGCGCGCTTGGTTGCCCGGCGCAGTCTCACCGGACGCGCAGGCCCTGCCATTTGCTCTGCGCGACACCGATATTGACATCTTCAATCACGTGACCAACACCGCGTACTGGCACGCCATCCACGAAATCACCGCTCGCTACCCGCACATCGCATCGGCACCGTACCGGGCCGTGGTGGAGTACCGGCGACCGATTGCACTCGACGACAACGTGACTATTCGCCACCAGGCCGACGGGGACCTCGTCCGCTGCTGGTTCTGCGTCGGCGACGACGTCCACGCGGCAGGATTGGTGACACGACTTGAGCGCTGAACAGACTCTGCAAGCCGACTACCTCGTCATCGGTGCCGGCGCGGTCGGGATGGCTTTCGCCGACACGATCGCGACCGAGAGCGACGCCACCGTCGTCATCGTCGACCGCGCCGAATCGCCCGGAGGTCACTGGACAACGGCCTACCCCTTCGTGCGGTTGCACCAGCCCGCCTCCTACTACGGGGTGAACTCCCGCGACCTGGGCTCAGGCATGATCGAGGACAGCGGTGACAACGCCGGACTGTACGAGCTCGCCAGTCTCGACGAAATCCGTTGCTACTACGACACGGTGATGCGCGATCTGACGGGCAGCCAGCGCGTTCGGCATTTTCCCTTGAGCCAATATCACGGCGACGGGACGTTCACTACGGCGTCCGGCGAGCGTATTGCCGTCGACACCGCCCGCCGTGTCGTCGACACCACGCATTCCAAGGTGATCGTGCCCTCGATGCGGCCGCCGAATTTCGGCGTCGACCCGGGCGTGGACTGCGTCCCGCCAAACGCGCTGCCTCAGAGTGCGCCCGGCCACGAGCGTTTCGTGGTCATCGGGGGCGGCAAGACCGGGATGGACAGCTGTCTGTGGTTGTTGCGCAATGGTATTGACCCCGAGCGGGTGACCTGGATCGTGCCTCGCGAGTCGTGGTTGCTCGACCGCGCGTATGTCCAGCCGGGCGCGGAGTTCGCCGACCGGGTCAAGCTGGCCTTCGCGGCCCGACTGGAGGCAATTGCTGCCGCAGACAGCATCGACGACCTGTTCGCCCGGCTCGAGAGCTCTGGATCGTTGTTGCGTCTGCATGACGATGTCGAGCCGACCATGTATCGGTGCGCGACCATCACGCAGGCCGAGGCCGAGCAGCTTCGCCGGATCACCGACGTCGTGCGGATGGGTCACGTGCGCACGCTCAGCACCTCCAGTGCGGTTCTCGATCTCGGTGAGCTTGCCACCGACAAGTCCACACTGTGGATCGATTGCGCTGCTGAGGGTTTGGGGCTTGGGCCGACGAGCACGATTTTCTCCGGGGCAACGTTGACTCCGCAGTGTGTGCGCGCCTGCCAGCAGGTCTTCAGTGCCGCCTTCATCGCTCACGTGGAACTCACCTATGACGATGACGCCACCAAAAACGCGCTGTGCGAACCGATTCACCTGCCCGGCGAGCCCCTTGACTGGCTCACCATGAGCGAGATCGAATACCGCAATCAGATCACCTGGTTCGCCGAGCCCGAGCTCATGGAGTGGCTGCACTCCTCACGGCTCAACGCAATCCGCGCGATGATGGCGCCGGTGATGGAGCGCCCGCGCGTTCGACAGCGGGTGTTCGATGCCATCGCCGGGCAGTTGCGCGCGGCGAACGACAAGCTGGCGGATCTGCTCGCGGCGCAGAGTGAAGCTCACGCGGCGGCGGGCTCCTCACCGTAGGGCTCCTCCCCCGCGGGCCCGAATCGCGACCCGGATCTCGCCAGGCGACGTTCGAACACTCGCTGCAGTGGGGTGGCGACGAAAGTGGTGATGATCGTCATCACTGCCAGGATCGTGTAGAGCTTGCCCGAAATGAGTCCGGCTTCGAAGCCGATGTTGAGCAGGATGAGTTCCATCAAGCCGCGGGCATTGGCGAGTGCTCCCATCGATCCGGCTTCGTACCAACTCATCCCCTGCCATCGCGCGGCCAGCCCGACGGCACCGAACTTCGCGACGAACGACACGACGAGAACAATGCCCGCCATGAGTAAGGTCGGTCCGTCGAAGATCAAATTCAGCTGAGTGTTCAGTCCGGAGTAGATGAAGAATGCGGGCAGTAGCAGATAGGCCACCAATGGCTCGAACCGCTCGCGGACCGCATCGAGCAACTCACCGCGAGGCATGACCGCACCGGCCACGAAAGCACCGAAGACGGAATAGATCCCGACCAGATCAGTGAACCAGCTTGCGGTGAGCACGACGAGCAGGATGATGCTCGTATGCGCGATCGGTAAGCCACCGGTGCGCTCGACGTGGGCGCGGGGTGGGTTCCACGTCTCCAGTCGCGCCAGCAGTGGGCGGCCCACATAGATCATGAACAGGAGGTAGGCCAGCCCTCCTCCGATGGCCAGAATCGCTCCGGACGCATGTCCTTTGGACGTCGCCACCACCGTTGCCAGCAGTACCCATGAGCATGCGTCGTCAATAGCGGCACAGGACAACGCCATGGTTCCCAGCCGGGTCTCGAGCAGCCCGGAGTCGTAGACGATCCAGGCCAGCATCGGGAAGGCGGTGATGGCGACCGCTGCCGCCACGAAAAGACCGCCCTGCCAATGCACCACCTTGTCGGTGAAGTAGCCGCCGAGGCTCACCATCAGCCAGCCCAAGACGCCACCGAGGATCAGGGGTACGCCGATGCCGGTGGCCGCGGTGGCACCGGCTTGGCGCATGTGGGCGCCGAGGATGTTCAACTGGAACGAAGAACCCACCAGGAACATGTAGAGCACGAGGCCGAGCTGGCCGACGACATAGATGACCGTGAGGTTGGGGTGCACGATCGATTCGGCACCGATCGTGAGTTTTGCGGGGAAGAGCCAGTGTTGAGCGGCCGGCCAAATCCAGCCCAAAACCGAAGGGCCGAGCAGGAACCCCGCGACCATGATGGCGACGACCTGCACCTGAGCCAGCCGGCGGAACAGCGGCCACAGCAGTCGGTAGGTCAGCAGGATGACCGCGATCTGCAGGAAGAAGTGGTAGGCGATCGACAGCATCGACGGCATCGGTTCAGCCCCTATCCGACCATCGAAAAACATACAAGCAGGCCATCAGTCCGCCGATGCTCCAGGCGGCCAGCACCAGGAAGATGCGGCCATGCTCCCAGCTGCCCGCCGGCTCGAAGACGACCATCTGCGCGGGCAGCAGCACCGAGCGAAATCCCTGCGCCATCCACTTGACCGGGAAGATCGACCCGACGATCAGCATCCAGGTGGGAAGCGCCATGAGTGGCACGTAGGTGCCCGAGACGAACTGCAGGCCGACGGCCGGGCCATTGGTCATGACCGCCGCCGAGACCGCATTGCTGGCGAAATTGCTCACGAAGATGCCCAACAGCGAACAGCTGATGATGCCCAAGACGAACACCCAGGCCAACGTGAACCACGAATACACGTCGGTGGGCAGCCGAAGCTGAAAAACCAGCACACCCAACAGCAGCAGGACGACAGCCTCGGCCAGGCTGGCGATCGCGACCAACATGATCTTGCCGATGAAGTACGACGATGCGGTCGCCGGGGTTCCGCGCAACCGCCGCAGCGCGCCGGTCTCCCGGTCGGCTGCGATGCCGATACCCAGGTTGATGAACGACGTCGACAGGATGCCGTAGGCCAGCATGCTGGCCGCGATCACCGCACCGGTGCTGGTCTGGGTGCCAGGCAGTTTCGCCGAGAAGATGGACCCGAGAAGCAGACAGATGATCGCGGGCATCGAGAAGGTCAGCACGACTTGCTCAGGGCGTCGATAGAACATCTTGAGCTCGGGAAGTACTCGTGACACCCCGATGCGCACCGCCGAGGGCAGTGCGGTCGGGGCGTCGCCGCGGTGCCTGGGCTGAGCCGCGTCGCGCTGCGTGGAATCGACGGCCATCACGCCATCCCGATCAGTTGCAGATAGGCGTCTTCCAGCGTTGGCCTGCTGACGGTCAATTGGGTCAGTTCCGTGCCGTCCGCGGACAGCCGCCTGATGAGTTCGGTCGGGTGGTCGGTGTGTTCGACGCGCAACTGATCGCCGTCCATCCACTGCACTGTCGCAGCGGTGTTGACGTGTGCCGTCAGCCGTGCGGGCGTGTCCACCGCGGCTACCCGTCCGTCGGCGATGACGGCGACACGGTCCGCCAGAGCTGCAGCCTCCTCCAGGTAATGGGTTGTCAAGAGGATGGTGGTGCCGTCGCCGGCCAGGAGCCTGATGAGGTCCCAGAACTGGCGCCGCGCTTCGGGATCGAATCCCGTGGTCGGCTCGTCGAGGAAGAGAAGCTCTGGCTCGGCGATGATGCCCAGCGCAACGTCGAGCCGCCGCCGTTGGCCGCCGGACAGGTTCCTGACCCGGGACCCGGAGCTGGCAGCCAACCCGACGAGCTCCAGCAGCTGCTCGGGTACTCGGGACCGCCCCTCGCCGTAGCACTTCGCGAACATGTGCACGGTCTCAGACACCGTGAGGACGCCGAAGTCGCTGGTTTCCTGCAGCACGATGCCGATCCGGGCGCGCCAATCACGCCCGGCGTCCGCGGGATCTTCGCCGAGGACGCTCACTCGCCCGGCGTCGCGTTTCCGATGGCCTTCGAGAATCTCGATCGTTGTCGACTTGCCCGCCCCGTTGGGGCCGAGGATCGCGAAGATCTCGCCGTAGCCGACGTCGAGGTCGAGGTCCTGTACGGCCGGCACCCGTCCGTAAGCCTTCGACAATCCGCGCACCTGCACCGCCGGTCGGCTCACGGTCGGCATCACGAGTGAGCCTCTCCCGCATCCGAATCCGAGCGGGCCTCCAGTTGCGCGAGCAGCTCCTGCAATTCAACATCGGACAGTTCATCCATGAGTCGGTCCAGCTCGTCGTCGACATCCGCGGTGTGATCGGACGGCGATACTTCTGGCGTCAACGGAGCCGCGCCGCCGTGGATGAAATGCAGCTCGGTGAGCACCCGGTCGGCCAATGAGTTGACGCTGACGCCTCGGAGTATCTCGAGGACGGGTAGGTCGATCGAGAAGGTCATGTTGATTCGCACCCGGAATTCCATCGCCATCATGGAGTCCAAGCCGATGTCGTCGAGCTGATCGTCCGGCTCGAAATCATCAATGCCGCAGTCGAAGACGGTAGCCACGATCTGCCGCAACTGATCGGCGATGACGGCTGGCCGGTCAGCCTCGGGAGTCGCCGCGAGCAGCATGAGAACCGAGCCGTCCGCATCGCCGTCCACGGTGACCGCCTCGGACGTGCCGAGTTCGGCGAACATCATCGGTAACCGGGCGCCGAGACCGGCTTGGCGCGCCCGGCCCCAGTCGGCGCTGATGGCGACGACGTTCGGCGGCTGTTGATTGATCACCCGATCGAGGATCAGCGCGCCGACGGCGGGCGTGATGAGCTCGATTCCGCGCTTGGCATAAAGCTTTTCGAGGTTGAGCTCCTCTACCATTCCCACCGACCACGGTCCCCAGCCGATGGTGAGCGCCGGCAGACCCTGCGCTCGGCGATAGTGCGCGAACGCGTCGAGGAAGGCGTTCGCGGCCGCGTAATTGCCCTGCCCCGGTGAGGCGATGGTCGATCCGGCGGAGCCGAACATCACGAAGAATTCCAGGTCGTGGTCTTTGAGGGCGTCGTGCAGTACCCGGGTACCGGTGACCTTGGGTGCCATCACCGCCGCGAAGTCGGCTTCGTCGATGTTGACCAGCAGTTGGTCATTGACTGTTCCCGCGGCGTGGACGATCCCGCGTATCGGCCTGCCGCCACGGAGGGCGTGGTCCCGCAGCCAATCGGCCACCTGCTCGCGGTCGGCGATGTCTACGCTGGCCGTGGTGATCTGGACGCCGAGCCGTTCGATCGCGCCGATGGTGCTGACAGTCGCGTAGTGGGGATCGTTTTCGGCGAGGCTGGGCCAGCGGTCTCGGGATGGGATGACGCTGCGGCTCAGCAGTGTGATGTGCCGCGCTCCACGCTCGGCGAGGTAGGTGGCGACCACCCGGCCCAGCGCTCCGGCACCGCCGGTGACGACGTAAGTCGCGTCGCGGCTGAGCTTGGTGGGGAATGGTCGGGTCAGCTGATCGCACGGTCGCAGACGGGGCACGAACGTCACCCGGCCGCGGATCGCGACCTGGTCTTCGGCCTCCCCGTCGAGGAGGTGTTCGCAAATCCGCGTGGCGGTTTGGGCGCGGTCGTCAGCGGTGTCGACGTCGATCAGCCCACCCCAGTGCTCCGGCAGCTCTTGATGGCCGATGACGCGGCCGAGGCCCCAGATGGCGGCCTGGTCGACTCCGCACAGTTCGGTTCCCGGTGCGGGTTGCGCATTTCCGGTGACCAGGTAGAGGCGGGTCTTCACGGCGGAGTCTTGTGCGGCGAGCGCTTTGGCCAGTCGAAGGGCTGGGAGCACGCCGAGCTGTTGTTGTTCGTCGGTGGAGCAGGATTCGGTGATGTTCAGCGGCCAGCAGTCCACGATCCCGTCGATATCGTCGTGCTCGGCGAGCAATGCACTGAAGTCGGTATCGGTGTCCTCAGAGCGAACCTCGTGAACGCGATGGCCGCGGCTGCGGATCTCGTCGGCGAGCGAAGCACCCACACCGATGTCATCGAGGAGAACCAGCCACGATTTCGGCTCACCGCCTGCAGTGTCCGGACCTTGTACATCGTCGTCGAGCGGGCGCCAGTGAACGTGAATGAGCCCCTTGTCAATACGTTCGGGCGACATGCGCGACGACGCGCTCAGCGACTGAACCGCGAAGCCGGCGATGACGACGAGCGGTCTCTCGGCCGTGCCCATGATGGTGATGTCGCATTCGACCCGCTCCTTGGTCACCGACACCACACGAACGTGAACCTTCATGTCCGCTTCGGGTGGACCGTAGACGGCACAGTGGCGTATGTGGGTCGGCAGGAACGGTTCCTCGTTCTGCTCCTGACCCAAAAACGGTGCGCCGAATAGCGCCTGGAATGCTCCGTCGACGAGGGCCGGATGGAAGCGGAACCCCGGTATCTCGTCGGCGATCGACGCGGGGATCGTGATGTCGGCGACGGCCCAGTCCTCACCCGCTGTGACGCCGCGGATGGTTCGGAACGCGTCACCATAATCGAATCCGATGGACTGGGTCCGGAGGTAGAAGTCCTCACCGTCGATCCAGACGATCGGCTCCGAACTGTCCGCTGCGGCCGGCGGTTCGGGCGCAGGCGGGCGGATATTGAGTTCGGCCGTCGCAGTGATGGCCCACTTTGTTTCACCGTCGGCCGTTGCCGTGAAGGCTGCGAACTCCAAAGTGCCGTCGTCCTCGTTGAGCGTGGTCCGCAGAATGGGGTCACAGGTGTCGTCGAGGATCACGGCGCGGTGCAGGACGACGTTGTCCACGCTGAAATCCGACCCGTAAACAGCATTGGCCACCGCCATGCCCATCTCCAGGTACACCGCTCCGGGCACCACCACACTTCCCTGCACGCGGTGGTCGGTGAGGAACGCGTTGAAGACGGCGCTCAGTTCCGCCTCCCAGGTGAGATGAAGTCCACTGACCTGTTGACCCAGCAGGGGGTGCACCGGGTGGTAGAACAGGCTTTCGGTCGCCTCCCGGGTCTCATTCCAGAACCGTTTCGTCTGCCACGGGTAGGACGGCAGCTTCAGGAGACGGCCACCCTCCCCGCTCCGCAGTGCGTCCCACGCCACGTCACGGCCGCTGCAATGCAGCATCCCAACGCAATTGAGTAGGGAGCGGACATCGTCGGTGTCGCGTCGCTGGGCCGCCGACACCGAAACTTTCTGTTGGCCTGCGGTTTCCAGGATGGACGATGCCAGCGCCGGGTGCGGTCCCAGCTCGACGAAGTGGGTGTAACCATCCTCGACCATCCGTTGGATCGCGGGTTCGAACAACACCGTGGCCCGGGTGTTCTGCCACCAGTAGGCGGCACCGGCCTGGTAACCGTCCAACCGCTCACCGGTGACCGTCGAGTACAACGGGATCGTGGCGTCCTTAGACGACATTCCATCGAGCGAATCGAGCAGATCGTCCTTGATAGCGTCCATGAAATGCGTGTGGTAGGGCACCTTTCCGTTGAGATACCGGTTGAAGATGCTGTGCTGGTCCAACTGGCGGGCTAGGTCGGCAAGGACTTCGGCGTCACCGGCGACGGTGACCGCCGACGGGCTATTGATGGCGGCTATCGAGAGCCGCCTGCCGAATTCCGCCCGCATCTCGGCATCGATCGTCGCCATCAGAGAATCAGCGTGTGCGCCGACGGCGAGCATCCGCCCCTGCCCACTGGTGCGCTGCTGGAGTCGGCTGCGGTGGTAGACGACCTCGACCGCTTGCTCGAAGGTGAGCAGCCCGGCGATGTGATGGGCGGCAACTTCACCGGCGCTGTGGCCGATGACCGCATCCGGTCGAATGCCATATGCAGCCAGCTGCTCGGCCAGCGCGATTTGGACGGCGAAGTTCGCCGGTTGCGCGACCTCAGTCTCGCCCATACGGGAGCCGACTTCGTCGCGTCGCAGTTCCTCGACGAGCGACCACCCGGTGTAGGCGGCCAGTTCGCGGTCGGTGCCTAGGATGCTGTCGGTGAAGACGGGAAAGACGTCCATGAGTCCCCGGCACATCTTCCACCACTGCGGTCCCATCCCGGTGCAGACGAACGCGACCTTGGGTGGGGAACCCACGGTACGTCCGCCCGATATCGGGCCGCCGTCGCCGAGGACTCGAAGTTGCTGTCGCGCATCGTCGATGCTCTCGGCGATGACGACGCTGCGGTAGTTCAAATGCGCGCGTCGTTGACCCAGTGTGCGCTCCAGATCCGGCAGCGACAGGCCGGGGTTCGCGTCGAGATGTCCGGCGAGCCGAGCAGCCGTCGCAACGAGCGCCTCCTCGCTGCGCGCCGAAATCGGCAATAAAGCTGGTAACTGTGGGCCGGGATCCTCGGCCACGGGACCGGTGTCGGCGGGCGGTTCGGCCAGCACCACATGGGCATTCGTGCCGCCGAAACCGAACGAGTTCACGCCCACGACGCGCCGCTTCGCGGTGGGGAATGGCCGCCCGTTCGCGGGAATGTCGATCTTGAGCTCGGTCAGGGAAACGTGCCGGGTCGGTTCACCCAGATGCAGATTCGCGGGAATGTAGCCATGCTTGGCCACCAGCGCCGCCTTGATCAGACCCGCCACACCGGCACCTGCTTCGAGGTGACCGATGTTGGTCTTGATGGATCCGATCAACAGCGGGTCGGTTGCCGCCCGATCGGCGGTCAGCGCGCTGGCCAACGCACGCATTTCGATCGGGTCGCCAACCGGGGTTCCGGTGCCGTGGGCTTCGACATAACCAATCTCGTTTGGCTGCACGCCTGCTCGCTGCAGCGCGGTCGTGATGGCGGCTTCCTGAGCTTCCTGGCGTGGCACCGTGATGCCGTCGGTGTGGCCGTCCTGGGAGACCGCCGTTCCGAGGATCTGAGCGTAGATGTCGTCGCCGTCGTCGAGTGCCTGCTGGAGGGGTTTGATGATGACGACAGCGCCGCCTTCCCCACGGGCGTAACCGTCGGCGGAGTCGCTGAACGCCTTGGACCGTCCGTGGGGGCTGAGGAATCCACTCTTGGACTCCGCGATGGCCGTGTTGGGGCCGATCATGATGTTCACCCCGCCGGCGAGCGCGAGATCGCATTCGCCATTCCAAATGCTCTGCGCGGCAAGGTGTACGGCGACGAGCGATCCGGAGCACGCGGTGTCGACGGTGACGCTTGGCCCGCGGAAGTCGAAGGCGTGCGAGATCCGGTTGGCCAGCATTGTCATCATCATTCCGGTGGCGGAATGTGACTTGAATCGATAGCGACTGGTACGGCCTTGGTTCTGGAGCAGCTGGTAGTCGAGTGTGAACCCGCCGATGAAGACTCCGACGTCACTGCCCGCGAGCCGGTCTGCGGGCAATCCCCCGTCCTCCAGTGCCTCCCAGGCCACGTGCAACAGGAGCCGCTGCTGGGGATCGAGAGAATGCGCCTCGCGGGGAGACATCCCGAAGAACTGCGGATCGAATTGGTCTATGCTGCTGAGGAATCCGCCCCGCCGGGTGACGATCTTGCCCACCTTGGACGGATTGGGATCGTGATAGCGGTCGGCGTTCCAGCGGGACTCGGGAACGACGCGGGTGGCGTCGGTCTCACTGCAGAGCAGGTTCCACAGGTCGGCGGCCGAATCAGCCTCGCCGGGCAGCCGGCACCCGATGCCGACGATCGCGAGCGGCGCACGGCCACTGGGATCAGTGAGCGTCGTCACCGGTCAACTCGACTGCAGAGCAGGTGACGTCGTGACGATCCAGTCACTGCTTATCGGGTCGCTGCCCTGCTCCCGTCGGTAGGCCGACCGCAGCTCGTGCAGCAGCGGATCGCGCTGCCATTCCTGGACCTGCCGCATCACCTCGTCGTCGCCGAACATCGTCGACTTTTCGGCAAGCACCGTCTCGACCAGCTGCCCGGCTAACCGCTTCAGCAAGCGCGCGTTGCTGTCGAACTGTTCGTTGAAGTCCTCGCTCGGATGCATCATCGCGGTGTGCAGTGAGACCATGAAGTTCAACGGCGCGTAGAGGTCGACGAACGGCACAGTGGGGGTTGTGGTTTCGATGGCGGCCCATTCACGGAAGAATCTCTGGACACGGTTACTCAATGCGATGACGCCGTCGAGATGCGGGACGAAACCGGGATCGTCCGCCAGGCTCACGAAGCGCCCGTTCATGTAGAGCAGCCCGATGAAGCCCCAATAAAACGCGACGTCCCAGATGATCTTGGCCGACATCACGTTCGGCACGCCCATCAGTGAGTACTGGTCCTGGTAGACCGCGAGCCACATTTCGGTGAGTGAGCGAAACAGCGTGTCGCTGATCTGCGCCCGCGCTAGGACATCCTCGCCGTTGAGTTCCCGGACGATCATGTCGGTGATCAAGCCGTTGCCGATCGCGACGAGATCCAGGCCCGAGGAGTACAGCGGATCGAGGAAGATTCCCGCATCACCCGTCAGACACCAGCGGGCACCGCCGTCATACACCTTCGCCGCGCCGTGGCTGTATTTCTTCATGACGCGAAAGTCCTGGATTTGCTCGGCGTGCTCGGCCAGGACCGCGGCACACTGCGGCTCGTGATCCCGCAGCCACGCGGTGGCCTTGGCAAGGGTGTTGAGCGAGTCGAAAGGGTGATAGGCCGGGTCGGCAACGATACCGACGCTGGTGGCCCCAGATGCCAGCCGAATCAGCCAGACCCAATAGCCTTCGCCCATCAGGTGATTGGTGGAAAGTGCACGATCGCCCTCTACCAGCCTGCCCTGCCAGTCCGGGTCGTCGCTCCAGCGGCCGACGTCGATCTCTGTCGCGACACGGAACCACACGGCGTTGCAATGGTGTTCGTTGGCTTGCCTGATACCCAAGTGCCGGGGTAGCAACCGATTTCGCCCCGAAGCGTCGACCACCCACCGCGCCGTGGTCTCGGTGACCGCTTGACCATCCTGGACCGAAATCGTGTGGGGACTGTTTCCGTCCGTCACCTGCACCGATCGCACCCGGCCTCGCGTGATCTCGACGCCCTGCGCAACGCAGCGCCGGCTGAGCTCGTTCTCCAGTCTCCCGCGGTCGATCTGGTAGGTCACCTGCGGAACGAAGGATGAGCTGCCGAGCTCCATCCGTTGTGTGATGTCGGTGTTGCGGCCCACGGAGAAGAACATCCGCAAACCCATCTTGCGAATCTGCGCGGTGCTCAAGTGATCGCCCAGCCCCAGCCGATCGCGGAGATAGTGTGCCGACACCTCGACGGTCGACTCGCCCACCGTGTGGGTGATCTCCGACACCGGGTGGACGTTCGGGTCGATCACCTGCACTCGGGTGGCGGGCCGCTCCCGGCGAAGTTCCAACGCCAAGGTCAGCGCGGCTGCCCCGCCTCCGACGATGGTGACATCGTGGTCGGCAGGCGACTCATCCGGGCGCGACATGCGCGACCGTAGGCGCTGTGCAAGGGCTTCCCGCCGTTCGCGACTCAGCTGCGACACTTGCGCCCGCGTGTCCACCGCTTGACCTCCTCGGAATCGTGCCGACGGGCACCCGCGAATGTGGCGGGTCCGCATCGCGACGCTCATTCGAGCGAATCACAGCAACGGCACCCCGAGCATGTCGAGAGTGATTACCGATTGCTGACGTCTGTGTCGCGTCACGCCGGCCCGCAAACTGAAAGCACCACGCGGAGCTGGCTATCCGATGGCAAATTATGGTTACAGCTACTTCTCGTGTTGATCGCGAAAGCCGGAGATGCGCTTCGGCTGTATCCCCGGCCACTTCGGCGGCTACGCGGAAAAGTCGGACCAGCCGCTTACCATTTTCACGGCGACCCAACCCGATGGAAGGACGAGACGTGAGTTACACCGCCGCTGACATCACCGAGCTCGACGATGTGCAGCACACACGCCTGCGGCCGGCGGTCAACCTCGGTCTGGACATCCTGAACACCGCGCTGCGCGAACTGATCGACAACGCCGTGGAGGAAGTGGCAGACCCCAGCCACGGCGGGTCAACCGTCACGATCACGCTGCACGCCGACGGATCGGTGAGCGTCGCTGACGACGGGCGTGGACTGCCCGTCGACACCGACGCCGCGACCGGAAAGAACGGAATCGTCAAGACGCTGGGCACCGCCCGTGCGGGCGGCAAGTTCTCCGCGCACGTCGACGCAACCAGCACCGGAGCCGGCCTCAACGGAATCGGCGCTGCGGCGGCCGTCTTCATCTCGGCGCGTACCGACGTCACGGTCCGTCGCGCCGGAAAGACGTATGTGCAGAGCTTCGGCCGCGGCTACCCCGGCGTGTTCGAGGGCAACACCTTCGACCCGAACGCGCCGTTCACCCGGTCCGACACCCAGAAACTCCGCGGCACCGGCAACCGGAAGCCCGACGCTCAGGGCACCGAAGTGCGGATCCTGTTCGACCCGGTTGTTGTGCCGGACTCCAGCGTCGACATCGGCGAGGTGCTCCTCCGCGCGCATGCAGCGGCACGGATGTCCCCCGGAGTCCACCTGATCGTCGTCGACGAAGGCTGGCCCGGCGACTCGGTTCCGCCGGCGCTGCTCGCTCCTTTCCACGGTCCCTGGGGTACCGAGACCCTGTTAGATCTCATGTGCACCGCCGCCGACACTCCGGCACCCGTCGTACGGGCGGTTGTGGAGGGTCGCGGCGAGTACACCACCGGCCGCGGCCCTACACCGTTCCGGTGGTCGCTGACAGCCGGTCCGGCCGAGCCGGCGACGGTGGCCGCGTTCTGCAACACCGTGCGCACCCCGGGCGGTGGCTCACACCTCACCGCGGCGGTGAAGGGTCTGTCCGAAGCGCTGGCCGACCGCGCCTCCCGCATCCGCGACCTGGGCCTGGCAAAGGGCGAAGAAGGCCCGGAGCCACAGGATTTCGCGGCGGTCACCGCACTGGCGGTCGACACCCGCGCCCCCGATGTGTCATGGGACTCCCAGGCCAAGACGGCGGTGTCGTCACGGTCGCTGAACGTGGCAATGGCCCCCGACGTGACGCGCAGCGTCACGATCTGGGCGGCCAACCCCGCCAACGGTGAAGCCGTGTCGCTGTGGACGAAGCTGGCACTCGAGTACGCCAGGGCACGGCGGAGCGCCGAAGGCGCCAAGGCACGCTCACGTGCAGCGTCAAAAGCCAAGGGTCTCGGCACGAACCTTTCCCTGCCCCCGAAACTCCTGCCCAGCAGGGAGACCGGGCGGGGCTCCGGCGCAGAACTGTTCCTGTGCGAGGGCGACTCGGCGCTTGGCACGATCAAAGCCGCACGCGACGCGACCTTCCAGGCCGCTTTCCCGCTGAAAGGCAAGCCGCCCAACGTCTATGGGTTTGCCTTGAGCAAGGCACGGGCCAAGGACGAGTTCGATTCGATCGAACGCATTCTGGGCTGCGGGGTTCGGGACAAGTGCGATCCCGAGCAGTGCCGCTATGACCGGATCTTGTTCGCCTCCGATGCCGACCCCGACGGCGGCAACATCAACTCCAGCCTGATCTCGATGTTCCTGGACTTCTATCGGCCGCTGGTCGAAGCCGGGATGGTCTATGTGACGCTGCCCCCGTTGTTCGTGGTGAAGAACGGTGACGAGCGGATCTACTGTCAGGACGAGTCCGAGCGTGACGCCGCCGTCGCCCAGTTGAAGGCGGCCTCGAAGAAGCGGGTGGAGGTGCAGCGCAACAAGGGTCTCGGTGAGATGGATGCCGACGACTTCTGGAATACCGTGTTGGATCCGCAGCGGCGCACGGTGATTCGTGTTCATCCCGATGACGACGAAAAGAAGCTGCACCACACGTTGTTCGGCGGGCCGCCTGAGGGCCGGCGCACGTGGATGGCCGATGTGGCCGCCCGTGTCGACACCTCTGCGCTGGACCTCGACTAGGAGTATCACGTGACTGCCACCTTGGACATTCCGGAGCAGAACGCCGACCTGGTGCTCGACCAGAGTGCCGATGACTACTGGAATCACTACCAGCTGACGTTCGCGCTGTACAGCGTCAGCGACCGCGCCATCCCATCGGCATTCGACGGGCTGAAGCCGGGCCAGCGACGGCTGCTGTACCAGATGCACGACTCGAGGCTGCTGCCCGGCAACAAGCCGCAGAAATCTTCGAAGGTCTGCTCGGCAGTCACCGGTAATCTGCACCCCCACGGCGGCGCGTCGATGTACGGCGCCGCCGCGCTGATGGCTGCCGAGTTCCAGCGCGTGAAAGTCATTGACGGGCAAGGCGCGTTTCCCCGCATCCAAGGTGACATCCCCGCTGCCGACCGGTACACCGAGATGCGGTTGTCTGCACCCGGGGCGGCGCTGACCGCTGAACTCGACGACCACGCGGTCCCGATGGTCCCGACATTCGACGGTGAATGGACCGAGCCGACGATGCTGCCGGCCCAGTGGCCGGTGTTGCTGTGCAACGGCGCCGTGGGTATCGCCGAGGGGTGGGCCACCAAGGTCCCGGCGCACAATCCCCGCGAGGTCATGGCCGCCTGCCGGGCGCTGCTGAAGACGCCGAACATGACTGACGACAGGCTGGTGAAACTCATTCCCGGACCCGATTGGGGATGTGGGGCGACGGTGGTCGGCACCGCCGGACTGCGGGAGTACATCACCACCGGCCGGGGTGCCTTCACCGTGCGCGGCACGGTCAGCGTTGACGGCAAGAACTGCATCATCACCGAGCTGCCGCCCGGCGTCGCGAGTAACACTGTGCAGGACAGGATTCGGGCACTGGTCGAATCGGGCGAGATGTCCGGGGTGGCTGACATGTCGGACCTCACCGACCGCCGCAATGGGCTGCGGATCGTGGTGACCGCCAAACGCGGCCACAGCGCCGACCAGATCCGCGAGCAGCTTCTGGCACTGACTCCGCTGGAGTCGACATTCGCCGCCAGCCTGGTCGCCCTTGACGAGAACCGGGTGCCACGCTGGTGGTCGGTGCGCGAACTGATATCCGCTTTCCTGCATCTGCGGGACTCTGTGGTGCTGCACCGCAGCGAGTATCGGCTGGAGAAGGTCACCGCGCGCCGGCACCTGGTGGCCGGTCTGATGACGATCCACCTCGACATCGACGCCGCGGTTGCAGTGATCCGGGGCTCGGATACCGTCGACGAGGCGCGACAGGGATTGCAGGAGCGGTTCGCGATCGACGCTGTCCAAGCTGATTACGTTCTGGCACTGCAACTTCGCCGGCTGACCAAGCTCGACGTCATCGAACTGCGGGCCGAAGCGGAGAAGCTCGACGCCGAGTTCGCCGCGTTGAACGAGCTGGTATCCAATCCCGAGGCGCGCCGAAAGGTGATCGACGAGGAGCTCGTCGAGACCGCGAAACTGTTCAAGGGCCCCGAGTTCGATCGACGGACCGTGCTGGACGCCGAGGCCACGCCAGTGACGTCTGGTTCCGATGAGGACGGGCCGCGTGAGCGAAAGGTGAACACCGCCTGGCGGCTGGACGATCGCGGGGTGTTCTCCGACAGTCACGGCGAGCTGCTCACCTCCGGGCTCGGTTGGGCGGTATGGAGCGACGGGCGAGTGAAGTTCACCACCGGAAGCGGGCTGCCGTACAAGATCCGTGACATTCCGGTGGCGCCGGACATCACCGGGCTGCTGAGCTCGGGCGTGCTGCCGGCCGCGTACCACCTGGCGCTGGTGACTCGGCGCGGCAAGATTCTGCGGATCGACCCGGCCGCGGTGAATCCGCAGGGTGCCGCCGGCAACGGGGTCGCCGGGATCAAGCTCGCCGGTGAGGGTGATGAGGTGATCGCCGCACTGCCGGTGTCGTGCGGTAACGGCGAGGCGATCTTGTCGGTCGCTGAAAAGAGTTGGAAGGTAACCGAAGTCGCCGATATACCGGTCAAGGGCCGCGGGGGCGCCGGTGTCGGGTTCCATCCGTTCGTCAAGGGCGAGGATGCCGTGCTGGCGGCGTCGATCTCCGTGAATGGTTACGTGCGCGGCAAGAGGTCCGTGCGCGCGGAGAGCCGTGCGAAGGCGTCGATCAAGGGTTCCGGGGCAGACGTGACACCGGCGGGCTAGTCGGTGAGGCCCTCGCCTTTGACTGAGTGGTCATCGCCCATGCCGTCCGCTGGTTCGCCGACGAACTCCACCCCGGCGCTGATAGCGGGGCGGTGGCGTAGGACTCGGTAATGAGCCAGTCGGCCCAGCCCCTTTGTGGTCAGTAACCGTGCGCCCTTCCATGCCGCGGCCAGCCGCTCACTGGCGGCGTAGGGGCTGTCCGGGTCGTCGGGGTCGTGGATGAGAAGCAACGGAGGGTAGTCGGCCCGCTGACCGATTCGGGTCATATTGGTCTCATGCAGCGGCATGGCGATTCGATCTTCCAGCCGACGCTGTAGGCCCGCGCGGATACGTCGACCGAAGCCGTGGCGTGCGGCGAACAAATCGAGATACAGCGGAAAATCGCCCATGGGCGCAAAGAAGACCAAGCGTCCCACCGGTGCGCCCTGCGCCGCCGCCAATGCAGTCGCGTTCGCGCCCAGTGAGTGAGCGACCACCGCGTGGGCCGCCCCGTGGGTCTCGATCATGGCCGCGATCGCATCGGCACACTCGGTGGCTGTGGTACGCCCGGGGGCGAGCGCACCCGGATCGGATTCGTTATGACTGGGCAGGTCGAACGCCACGACCCGATACCCCTCCGCCACCAGGGGTTTGACGAACATGGCCAGATGCGGGCGCTGCCCGCCCCAACCGTGCACCAGATATACCGGCGGACCGTCGCCCCATTCCTCACCAGCGACTCGATGCCCATCCCAATACGCTTCTATCGGCCGCCCTGGAGCCACACCCGGTGGCAGGCGCAGACTCGACTCGAGAACCGGTGGCGTGCACCACAACTCGACCGCCCATCGTGATCCCAACCACGGCGCGAGCCGCTCGAGCAGCCAGAAGCGTCGACGAACCGAGACCTCGACCGGGGGAAGAATGCCAGAGCCAACGACGTCGAGCGGGGGGACCTCGCCAGGCTGCCCCTGCGCCGACGCCGGTTGAGGTGCTCCGTCAGTCATGAACCTCGATCGTAGTACGACCCTGACAGCGGCTGCCGCTGGTGCTCTCCGATGTGGAACTGCTGCGGCGCCCCTTCGCCGGCGACGCCTCGCATGCAGGCCGGCGGCCTAACCGGTGAAGCCCTCACCCGTTGTCGAACGGTCGTGGTGGCTGAACGTCAACGGGATATGCCGGCCGCGGGCGATCTTGTTGAGCATGGCGATCCGCTCGCGCGCGGCCGCACCGCTCTTCTTTCTGCGCTCGCGGATCGGGTTGGACCACGGCAGGCGGTCGGCCACGATCGCGATGCCGACGTTGAGTTTGGTGAGGTTGGTGAAGTAGCGCACCCGGCGTTCGAAGTTGTAGCCCAGGGGCTCGAAGAGCGTGCCCGCCACCATCGCTTCGATCTGCTGATACCCGAACACGACGCCCGCCGGCGCAAGGGCGACGCTGGCGGTGATTTGGTTGACGTGCCGGGCGATGACCTTCTTGACCAAGCCGGGAAGCGCGTCGGTCAGCGTCGTCAGGTGCACTGGGCCGGCGATGGCGTCGACGAGTTGAGCGCGCCACGGGGACGGGTTACCGCCCCGGGCCAGAACGTAATTCAGCGATTTGATCAGCTCCAGGCCGTTGGCCGAATGGAGCAGTTCGGGAGCCCCCCACAGCCGCCCCGAGAAGGACGAGTATTCAGCAAGATCCTCGAGCTGTTGGGCAGTCAGCTTGCGCCCGAACGCGTGGTCGACGAGGCGGCCGAGCAACATCCCGCTGCCGAAGCCGAGCAACGACGTCACGGGGATGGGTTCGCCGAACTTCAGATAGACGTCGTCACCCCACTTTCGCCGCAACCCGCGACTGGCCAGTGCGTGCATCAGCCGCACCCGCACCACATCCTGGAAGGCCTCCGAATGGCGGTCGAAGATGTCCGGCAGCGTGAATTCTGCGAATACCCGCGCTGTTTCGATGAAGCGACGCGGACCGTCGTCGGCGAATCGTCCCGTGGCGCCGGTGGCGGCAGAGATGTCGCCGGTCATCGCGGTCTCGTAGAACGCCCATCCTCGGATGATCGTGGTGGCGGCGAACGTGCTAGACATCGCCAGCATCCGCCCTCGTTCGGCAGCGACCAGATCGAACTGTGCGGGCAGCTGGTCCAGATGCTCGAACAATTCGACCAACTCGTGCTGGGGATCTTGGAGGGTTTCGATGCCTTCGGTCAACGCCTGCTCGAACAGCGCGCGGCCCTGCTCGTAGCCAAGGCGCTCGAACGCCGCGACCACGCCGATCATCAGTTCGTCCCGCTGCCAGAAGTAGTCATCGCGCAGGCGCGTGAGGTCGCTGGGTTCGAGCTCCTTCTCGATGTCGATCCACTCACCGAAGATGAACTCCCGCATCTGCCGCCACTGGTCAGCGAAGTGGTCGCGACCAGGTGGGATGGGGCGCAAGGGCCGGTCGGGATGATCACGCCGATTGAAGTCGACGTCCTCGAGGAGGATGTCTGGACGCTCACCGGTCACCGTCATGAAGCGACGTTATCGCGGACGCGACTTTCTGGCAACGACCGTTGTCAGTTTGGTCAGTTGATGATCTCACCTCGTTCATCAGCGCGGAGCTCAGCGAGCCGGTCCCTCCACGTCTGTAGAGCCTCCGGTGTCAACCTCGTCCAGTCGGTGACTTCACGCACGACCCGAAGCGGTGCGCGGCTGCGAAACGAACGCGTGGGATTGCCCGGAAACTTCTTGTCGGTGACGTTCGGATCATTCTCGAACGATCCTGTGGGTTCGACTTCGTAGACATGCGGGGTGGACCCGTCCAGCGCCGCCAGCTCTGCCGCCAGTCCAGCCCCGTCGCGCAGCGCGGTGAAGTAGATGTGATTCATGACGACCTCCGGACGATAGTTCGAATTGAAACCGGGCCGCAGGAGGTCCCCGGGGCGCAGCTCTGCCTTCGTACCGTGGAAGAACGGCCCCTCGTCCAGCACTTCACCCATGCGCACGCCCCGGAAACCGCGAATCACCCTCGGCAAGAACGGCTTTCGTGCCGCGAGTTCTCAGACCACTTCCGGCTACGTCACCAGATACACATGGGTTCGCCACACCATCTCCTCGTTCGGCGTCCAATATCTCGTCAGTGAATGGGTGCAACACCGGACGATTGTGCAGCAGGTCAGGGGCCTTGCGGCAAGGCCCCCTCCCGGCCCTATAGTGAGAGTGGGAGGGATGCTCGGGCGCACTCCACCTGCATTGCCGCAGTGCGACACGCCATCCGAAGGAAACTCCGCTCGCCTGTGGCCGGCGACCCGATGTTGGTGCGACAGTTGATAATTGGTGCTGATCCGCTACCGCTGGATCAAATGCAGGCCGCCCGTCCCCGACGACGACGCCGCCGCCGATTGGTGGCTACTCCAGCAGCGCTCAGGACACCGTGACGTGGACGTGGTTGAAGTGGTTGGCCACCCGCCACATCGTGTACGACACCCCGAAGCGTTGGGCCTGGCTCTGGACGTCGGCGTTGATCGCATCGCCCAGCGCCATATCGGAGCCGATCATGATGTCGATGGCGTGGCCGCTCGGATGATCTGGAATCGGGTCAGGGCGCACGCCGCCGATGGACTGCACACCCGGGAATGTCGCGATGATGTACGCCGCGAGAGTTCGGGCGTTGGGAACCAGACCGCTCATCCCGACTGTGGGGATCGCGCCGCCGGGGCCCAATAAAGCCTGCTGCGCGGCCGGCAGCGCGTAATAGGTCGCCCGGACCAATCTGACCTGACTCTCGACTTCCGACTGCTTGACGTCCAGGGTGGTGCGCACGGCAGCAGTAGCGTCGGCGGCAGCTTTGGCGGTGGCGGCTGATTCGGCCGAGGCGGCCGCGGCGGTCTCGGCCTGTTGCTTGGCTTTGCGGAAGCTCTTCAATTGTCCCGACATCTGGTCGGTCATCGCTCGC
The DNA here is from genome assembly GCF_001021385.1 of Mycobacterium sp. EPa45. Taxonomy (NCBI): domain Bacteria; kingdom Bacillati; phylum Actinomycetota; class Actinomycetes; order Mycobacteriales; family Mycobacteriaceae; genus Mycobacterium; species Mycobacterium sp. EPa45. The sequence continues at coordinate 6,113,913 of NZ_CP011773.1, forward strand.
TGGAAGGCCAGCTCGTCGATCAGGCGCTGAGGCGACGGCGCCGTGAGGAATGCGCTCACGCTATCGGTGCGTCCACCGGTGTACATGGCGGCCGCGGCTCTGTCGACGGTCCCTTGATAATCGGCCAGCTGCGCCTTGGTGGTTTCGAGCGCGGCCAGATCATTGGCGTACTTGCGCTCCGCGTCGTTCTGCAGCTGCTGCTTCTTCTCGAGGTCCAGCTGAACGGACTGAGCGGTTTCGATCAGCTGCTGAGCCGTCTGGGTCAACTCGTTCAGCTTGGCCAGGTCGTCCACTTCTGGCTCGGCGAACGCCGAGCCGGCCGACACCACGCAAAGGGCAGTGAGGATCGCGATCGCTCCCGCTGTCCTGCTGGGGCCCGATTTCGGCGCGAACGGCCGGTGAAACTGCACCACTGCGCATCCTTTGACTGCCGCCGACGTCGTCTCCGCCGGACTGCCGACCCGTGTGCCTGAGGTCTCGGAAAGGTTACGAAACGGTGCGGAGGTTGTCCAACCGGGTCCGCCTACCGAACGACGAGCACCGAGCACTCCGCATGATGAATCAGGTTCTGGCTGACCGAGCCAAGCCCCGCCCCGGCCAGCCGCCCGCGGCCGTGACTGCCGACGACCACCAACTGAGCCTCCCGCGACAGATCGGTCAGGCCCCTCGCCGGACTGATGTCCTGGAAAACCTCGACGACATGAGCGTTCGGGTCCTTGCGGGCGAGCGGTTCAACCAACTCGTCCATCCGGCGGCGCTGTTGGGTTTCCAACACATCCAGGAGCTGCCAGTCCATGTTCCCCTGGCCACCGAGATCACCCATTCCGACCGCGGCGTCGATCTCCCACATATGCACCACCGTCAGCTGCGTATGCAACGCGCGGGCGATGTCGAAGGCTTCCGCGAGCGCCCGGCCGACCGCCTCGGAGTCGTCGACGCCGACAACGACTGGCAACGGCTTGCCGGTCCGCTTGGCGACGGCGGTTCGCCAGACCAGGACCGGACACTGAGCCCGATGGGCAATTCGCACCGCATGGCCGCCCAGCGCCCGATGATCCGCCGCGCCGGTGCCCACCACGAGGGCCCGGGCCGACTGTGAGGCGTCCCCCAAGACGGTCGCGACTGCTCCCTTGATTGTTGATGTGCGGATCACAAGATCGGGATGCGCCGAACGCGCGACCGCTTCCGCCGCCGCGAGCAAACCGTCGTCCTTCCCCTGGAGTTCGGCGGGCGCTTCAGTGGTGGCGAAGTGCCAGTCGATTCGCGGGACTGCGTACAGCAACGTCAACGGAAGGGCACGCGCGGCCGCATACTCCGCGGCCCACCGGGTAGCGCCGAGGGCGGCGTCTGATCCGTCGATGCCGACGACGACAGGCCTATCTTGGGCGGCGGTGGTCATCCCTCGAGACTATGGGGACGCCCTGTGGATGTGCGGCGACCACCGAGACACGTGCGCTGATAGGCGCACGCCGGGGCGCAGAATCAACTGCGGCGTGGCCCTGACAACGCAGAACGAGTGCGCCGAGAGGAGACCCAGATGGTAGACACCGTCGAACGTCGAGGATCCAAGAGCGCGGTAGCGCTGGGCTTGTCACTGCTCGCCGTCACCGTCACCGCCGCGGTGGGCGGCCTTGCCACCAACAGCGGTCAGCAGTACGGACAGCTGCGACAACCGCCGTGGGCGCCGCCGCCGTGGCTGTTCGGCCCGGTGTGGACCACCCTCTACGTGCTGATGGCAGTGGCGGCCTGGTTGGTGTGGCGCAGCGGACCGATCGCCGAAACCCGCGCCGCGCTCAGCGCCTACGCCGCACAACTGGTCCTCAACGCGATCTGGACACCCTTGTTCTTCGGACTCGGCTGGCGAGGCGTCGCGTTCGTCGACATCGCGATCCTGTGGGGGGTCCTGGTCACCACGGTCGTGTTGTTCATTCGCCGTAATGCTGTCGCGGGCTGGCTCCTGGTGCCTTACCTGGCCTGGACCACGTTCGCACTGTGCCTGAACTTGGCGGTGTGGCACCTCAACCGGTGACGTCGTCACCACGCTGGTGCACGATGATGCCGATGGATGTCTTGGTGGTCGGCGGCGGACCGGCCGGGTCGGCGCTCGCGGGTGCCTGCGCTCGCCGTGGGCTGGACACCGGTCTGCTCGACCCGTCGCCAGCACGCCCGTGGACGGCGACGTACGGCCTGTGGAGCCGGGAGCTGCCCGACGACCTGCCGGAATCTGTGGTTGCCGCCCGAGCCGCCGGACGGGCGATCGCGGTGACGGACCACCGGCTGGGTTGGGAGTACGCCGTACTCGATGTGCCCGCCCTGCAGACCCACCTTGCCGGTCAACTGACCGGGGTGCGCATCCACACCGGGCGGGCCGTCGGATCCCCGGAACCCGGGGTCGTCGCCCTTGCCGACGGCACCCAGTTGCGAGCGTCGGTCGTGGTCGACGCCGGTGGCCGCGCCCGACCGTTGGACCCGGCCACGCGACGCGGAACCCCGGCCGAACAGACGGCGTACGGCCTGATTGTCGACGAGGATAAGGCCGCACCGTTCACCGCTCCCGGCGAGGCACTGTTCATGGACTGGCGCCGCGACCACGGGGAGGACGGGTGGGCGACCTTTCTCTACGCCGTTCCGCTCGGTGAAGGTCGGGTTTTGCTCGAGGAAACCTCGCTGGCACGCCGGCCAGGGTTGCCCCTTTCGACGCTGCGCCGCCGGTTGCACGCCCGGCTGGCCCATCAGGGCGTCCGCCTACCGGACGAGCTGCGCAGCGAGAAGGTTTCATTTCGCGTGGACCATCCACGGCACCGGGGACCGGGGGTGCTCGGCTTCGGCGCCGCTGCGCCACTGATCCATCCGGCCACCGGATTCAGTGTCGCCGCCTCGCTCCAACTGGCCCCGAAAGTCGCCGCCGCGGTCGCCACGCATCTGGCCGACGGGCCGGAGCGGGCGCTGGCCGAAGCGCGGGAGACGGTGTGGTCCGCCGGGGCCCGAGCTGTGCACCGGGTGCGCCGGATCGGCCTGGAAGCGCTCCTGCGTATGCCGCCGGCAGACCTGCCAGGGTTCTTCGAGCAGTTCTTCACCCTGCCCGAGCGGCACCGCTGGACCTACCTGACCGCACGCGACGACATCTGGGGCACTCTGGCCGCGATGGGTTGCCTCTTCCGGTCGTCCAAGGGACGGTTGCGTCGTCAGCTGGTGATCCCCGCACTGCTTCCCCCGCTGTCCACCAACGAGATGCCCGAATCGTAGTGTTGTTGTCGGTCAACGGCTTTCGCTGTCGGGTGTTGTCACAACTAGGCCTGGTCCGCCGTCGAGTCTCCGTAATCCCACGACAGTGTTCTGACGGGGGTCATGCGGATGTAGGCGGCGCCCGGTCTGGGTGCCATGGGCCAGTCGGACTCTGGCACGCCCCGCGCCCGAGCACCTTCCCTCGCGAGCTGAAGTGCTTCAATCGGCTCACGAACAACGCGCGCGTGACCTTGCAACATCACGCCGCGGATGTCGGCCATGGTGGAGCCGTCTTCGAGCAGAATGCTCACGTTCGGGTTGCGTTCGACGTTGGCGGTTTTGCGTGTCCCATCCCGCACACCCATGACGATGTCGCGGTCCAACCGGAAGTATCCGAGTGGCACGGAATGCGGGAATCCGTCCTTATCGATGGTGCTCAGTACCGCCCAGCCCGGACGGCTATCCAGATAGGTCTTGACTTCTTCGTCACTGAGCTTTCTTGGCATGGAACGAGTTTAGGCTTTCCCGGGAGTCATCAGCTTGACTTGTTGATGGCACGGACGATGAGCTGGAACGGGCCTTCCTGCTTGTCGAGGATGTAAAGCGAGACCCGGCTGATGGTCGACGGGTCCAGAGGCGACGTGCTCGGGACGGGATCGAGGAACCTGCCCACCGACTCGAAGCCGCCGACCGGAAGGGCGTAGGTCCGCAGGACGCCGGCCTCGGTGGTGAAGCGCTGGATATAGGACCAGGGCTGCCCGGTCTCGACCCTCAACACGTATGTCTTGCCGTCGCCGAGTGCTCGCACACCCAGTGACGTCGCGCCGGATGCCCGGCGCCCGATCTCCGGGTCGAGCGGACCGCGGGCCGAGGCGAATCCACCATTGTTGTCCAGCGAGATGTCGCCCGAAAACACCAGGCCGCCGGCACCGAAGGTGACCGCCGAGGTGGACCGGCCGCCCATGACCGGATCGTTCACCGTTGTCCAGGTGGCTACCGCGTCGGGATCACCGAGATCGACGAGAACTGCTGGGTCGGACGTCGGCTCGTCGGCGCGGGCGATGGGCCCCGTGCTCGCGCACGTCACGATCAGGGCCGCCAGGCAGGTGAGTGCCACACCTGTCCGCGCCCGCCAACGTCGTAGGTAGCTTCCCATTCCCCCAATGTAGGGACGTGGCACGAGCGTGAGAATGCCAACGGGATTACGGAATCAGGACGGCGCCCGTTGGGTCCGCGCGTCTCCCGCTGGCTCAGGCAGCTGAGTTCGGCCGCTGCGTACGCGCCCCAGACCGGATGGCGACAACGGCTGTCGGCCCATACCACTTGCAGCGCAGGGCTATTCGGGCCGAAGCGCTGGTCGCCATCCGGCGAGAGCGCGGGTGTTCGGGAAGGAGCTACCCGACGAAGCAAGGAGCGTCGCCGGGGGTGTAGTACGGCAACCCGGCCGGGGAGATGCAGGGCTGCTCCCCCGGGAAGGCCGGGACCAACGAAAACGCGTAGGTCTCCGGCAAGCCGTACCGAGCCCAGTCGGCGTCGGCTACCGCGGCACCCGCGACAACGTCGCCGGCGATACCCGGGGTACAGCCGCCGACCGACACATGCCGGCCGCCGATGTCACCGCACACGTCGGCCTGGGCCACCGGGGCGATCGCCGTGGGGATTGCCGCCAATGCGGCCGCGCTGAGCAGGACAGCTGCAGTTTTCTTTACCATGCCGTCATATCGGCGCCCGACGTACTTTGCGTTACCACGCTCAGAGGTCGTAGCGGCTCGGCGCGGTCGCAGGACCGTTCACAGCCGCAGGTTCGGCGGTGACGAGGCGAGCGTGAGGACCAGCACGCGCAGTTCGCGTGGCCTTCAATTTCCCGCCATCTTTTGCGCCACACTACCCACCGCAGTCTCTGCCGTGCTGCCGCCCTGGTCCCGTCATCGCCAGGCGATGGACCTGCAATCACGTTGTCATCTGGCGATTTTCGCCATCGTCGCGGACAACCATCGAGCCACCGGCGGGGCGATGCGCGACAGCACGTACATGACATGGGCCTCGGGTGCGATGGGTGCCACCGCCCGGTTGTGGTCGACCGCCTTCAGAATGTTGGCAGCCGCTCGTTCGGGGGTATAGCCCCGCTTGACGTAGGTATTGGCCGTTTTCGCCTTGCGCGCGTCGACATCTCCTCCGCGGTAAGGGCTGTTACGCGTGATGGCAGTGTTGATGATGCCGGGACAGACCGCCGTGACACCCACGTGGCGTGGTGCGAGCTCGATGCGCAGCGCTTCAGACAGCCCGACCACAGCGTGCTTGCTGGCGCTGTAGCCACCCAACTGTGGGTTCGCCAGCAGGCCCGCCGCCGAGGCGACATTGACCACGTGTCCGCTCCCGCGTTCGGCCATGGCCGGCACGAAGGCGTTGATGCCGTGCACAACTCCCATGACGTTGACCCCTAGGAGGCGGTCCCAATCGGCCAGGGTGGTGTCCATGATGCCGCCGATCACGGCGACTCCGGCGTTGTTGATCACCAGGTCCGGTGCCCCGAACTGCTCGATGGTGGTCTTGCCGAACACAGCCATCTGCTCGGCGTCGGAGACGTCCACGACGTGGCCGTCGGCCTCGACTCCCCAATCCCTCACGAGGGTGAGTGTGTGTCCCAGTCCGACCTCGTCGCGGTCGCATAGCGACAACGACGCTCCCCGGCGCGCGGCGAGCACGGCCAGTTCGCGGCCGATTCCGCTGCCGGCGCCGGTGATGACGACGACCCGGCCGGCCAGATCCTTGGTGTTGAGGCTCATGGTGGTCAGGCCTCGCCGTGGGACGTCAGCCCGGCGGCGCCGCCACCGACGTAGTTGATCGGCCCGAGACCTTGGGCTTCGCCCAACACCTCGACGAGGTGCGCACCGCTGACGGCGTCAAGGATCGAGTGGAAGCTACCGTCCTCGTTGAAGTTGATGTTGGCGCCCGCAACCCAGGTGAGCAGAACGGTGTCTTCGGTGTTGGATTCCGGGCAGACGAACGTGTGCACGGAGCCACCCGGCTCGAACAGGTACGAGCCCGCCGTCTGGAGCTGGTCCGGGTACTCCAGGTAGTGCCAGGAACCCGACAGCGTGTATCCCTCGGCGATGCCGGTGTGGTAGTGCAGAGGCACCCGGGAGCCGGGCTCGAAGATTGCCAGCACAACCCAGCGGCCCGCCTCGAGGTCGAAGCGGAGCGGCTTGAAGTGGATGCCCGGCCCAAGAGCGTTCTTGATCACGGGGATGTCGTTGCTGTTGACGGTAAGTAGTTCGGCCTGCGGCAGGGCGACTAGCGGTAGAGGCGCGCCGGTACCGGTCGTGGCCGCGCTCGGCGCGATGGTGAGGGTCATGATGGTGTCCTTTCCAGACGGTGTTGTGATGCCGAGATGGCGGTTACCGGGAAGCCCCGGTGACAGTTGTGGTGGTGAGGTGGTGACGCAGGAACGGGACGAGGATCTCGGTGACCCGCTCCGGCTGCTCGAGCCAGACCCAGTGCCCCGCGCCCTCGACCAGGTGGACCTCGGCCGAGGGAAACGGTTCGACCTGGCGGTGAGCCTGTTCAGTTGGGATGTAAACGTCGTTCGTTCCCCAAATGATTTGGGCTGGAATATTTTTCGCGGTCAACGGTGCGACTAGACGGTTCATCGTCTCCGCCGTGGTGGAGCGGTACAGATCCAGGATCGCCCTTTTGGTGCCCCACGGGCGGAGCAGACGGGCCAGGTGCTCGACCCATCGCTGGTCCAGCCGCGGGTTGTCGTGGGCCAGCAGTGTCCGCACTGCGGCGGGTACTGCGGCGGCCTGGAACACATTGCCGATCAGCGGCGTACGCCAGACGCGTGCCAGCCGGTGCCAGTCGTAGTCGAGGAGGACTCCCGTATTGAGCAGGCTGACGCTGGCGACGCGCTCGACGTTGGCAGCGGCCCACGTCAGTGCCCACGGGCCGCCGAAGTCGTGGGCAACCAAGTGAACTCGCTCGACGCCCAGCGCGTCGACGATGCCACCGAGGTGGCGGGCGTAGCCGGCGACGGTGTAGTCCATATCGCGGCGCTTCTCCGCGCCGCCGAAACCGGGCATGTCCGGGGCGATGACGGCGGCGTGCGGGCACACGGCGTCCAGCAATGGCTGCCAGTCCGCGCCGGACCCCGGGTTGCCGTGGACGAACACCACCGCTTCCCTAGAGCCCGCGCCCCGGGGGCTGCCGACAAGAACCGGTGAACGCACGTCGCCGACCAGAAGTTGACGTTGAATCAGCTTGGCGACCACGTCAGTTCGCGATCCACTGCTCGGTCGCAATCAGACCCGAGGTCTGCAGGGCTGCGGTGCGGTATTCAGCGATGTCCCGGTAGCCGGGATCGAGAACCATCTCCAGGAATTTCGCCCGGGACGGGTACTGAACCAGGAGGATGGTGTCCCACCACGGCGCGTCCTCGCCGCCGATCACCGTGTGGGTGGCGTCGCCGACGTACACGATCGAGGCGCCGACGCGGTCCAGATGAGGCTGAACGGCCTGGGCGTAGCGCAGATATGAGTCACGTCCGGCTCCATCGTTGAACGCCAGCAGGTTCACCATGACAACCGGGGAGTCATTGTGCTGGGCTGCCGTGACAAGAGTCTGTACCTGGGCCTCGGTGGCATCGATATGACGGGTTTCGGTGGACATTCGGATCTCCTCGGAAGGTGCGTAGTGCCTGTTCAGGTGTATTTAGGACACTAGGTACCGGCGATTGGTCTGCGCTTGGACCACCGCGCCAGCATCCGGAAGAGTTTTGTACTGGCAGTACAAAACGGGCTGCTGAAACGACCCGCCGATCGGCCTGGTCGGCGCTACTCTCGGACCCATGGGAGAACCCTGGGGCCCAGCGGCCGACGCCGGCACTCGCCGGTCCTGGGAGCAGGTTCTGCGTCCCGTGGCCACCGAGTTGCGGGCCGAAGCGCCGCAGTTGACGCAATCGATGGTCACGCGGATGCAGGCCGCCCTCCCCGCTGTGATGCCCGACGCGCAGACTGTCGCCGAGAACGCGGTCAGCACCCAGCAGACGATCGAGGCGCTCGCCGACGGAATGTCCGAAGGAATCGATCCGCGTAAGCTCGAACTCCCCGCGGCCACACTGGCCTTCGCGCAGGCCGGAGTCCATCGACAGGTGCCGCCGTCGCAGTTGGTCCGGGCCTACCGCCTGGGCCACGAATACATCTGGCAATGGTGTTTCGAGCGGATCGCGCTGCGCTGCGAAGATACAGCTGTCCTACGCGCGGCCACCGAACTGTTCACCCGCTGGACCTTCGCCTACGCCGACACAGCGATCACGCGAGTCGAGGAGGCGGTCGAGGCGGAACGCGAACGGTGGTTGCGCAGCGCTATGGCCGCGCGGGGCGCGGCGATCACCGCGATTATTTCCGGCGAAGAACGAAACCAGGACCGAGCGAGCAAACGCCTTCGTTACGCGCTGGGACACGACCACCTCGGGGTGGCCGCGGCCGTGGTCAATCGCGTTGGGGATGATGACCCGCAGGAAGTGTTGTTGCAGGCCGTTTCCCGGCTTGCGTCAATCGTCGGGGCCGCCGCGCACTTGGTAAATCCGACCGGTGTTACGACGTGCATCGCATGGATCAGCCGAGCCGGCGGATTCAGCGCGCGAGATACCACCGCGCTCACCCAGTGCCATCTGCCCGGTCTGCGGATCGGGGTAGGCGAGCCCGGTCGGGGGCTCGATGGCTTCCGTCGCTCCGCTGTGGAAGCCGGCCATGCCCGCCGCGTCACTGCCGACGCCAAACTCACCGGTGTAGCGCTCTACCGCGACCTCGCGGTCCCCGCCCTGGCCAGCGTCGACTCAGAACTCGCCGCCACGTTCGTACACCGTGTCCTCGGCCCACTCGCGGGTACCGACGGCCCAGCCCGGCGCGCGGCCGAAGCTCTGACCGTCTACCTCGAAGAAAACCGCAGCCGCACAGGGGCGGCCGCGAGATTGCTCGTGCACCCGAACACCATCACCTACCGCGTCAAGCAAGCCGAACAGATCCTCGGACGTCGGCCTGACGTCGCGTCGCTCGACCTGCGCGTTGCGCTCGCACTCCTACCTTCATTCCGCGCGAAGGATACGAGCTGAGCGGACCAAGGCACCCAGCGCGGCCACACCGCTGCAGCGTGCTCCTCCGCTGCTAGCGCGCCATGTTGGTAAACCGGGACAGGTGCAGCTGATGCGCAACAGTCACTGTCTTCGTCGGTCCCGCACGGTGTTTCGCGACAATCAGGTCGGCTTCACCGCCGCGCGGGTCGTCTGTTTCGAAGGCATCGGGCCGGTGCAGCAAGATCACCATGTCCGCGTCCTGCTCGATCGATCCCGATTCGCGGAGGTCGGCCAGCATGGGCTTCTTGTCGGTGCGCTGCTCAGGACCACGGTTCAGCTGGCTCATCGCGACAACCGGAACTTCCAGTTCCTTGGCCAGAAGTTTGATCTGCCTTGAGAACTCGGATACTTCCTGCTGGCGGGACTCGACCTTCTTTCCGGATGTCATCAGCTGCAGGTAGTCGAGCACGATCAGTCGCAACCCCGCCTTTTGATGCAGGCGGCGCGCCTTCGCGCGAATCTCCATCATCGTCAGGTTCGGTGAATCGTCGATATACAAGGGCGCTTCACTGATTTCGCTCATGCGGCGCGCCAGTCGCGTCCAGTCGTCGTCCGTCATCCGGCCCGACCTCATGTCGGCGAGTTTGATCTTGGCCTCAGCCGAGAGCAGTCGCATCACGATCTCGGACTTGCTCATTTCGAGTGAGAACACGATGCTCGGAAGCCTGTGCTTGATCGAGCAGGACCGCAAAAAGTCCAGTCCCAGAGTCGAATTGTGCGTCGGGATCATCGCTCGCCCCGCGAGGTACATGTGGTCGCCATTGTCGACCTCGACGCACCGCACGGGAACGCTCTCGATCGGTCGAACATCGGTGATGAAGCGCGAGGACACCCGCGCTGGACGGCCCGCCCGCTGTTCCTTATGCGCCAGCGCCTTCCGCGGTATCTGAAAAACGCCGTCGTCGGTGGAGAAGTTCAGGATGAAGCCCGTCGAACCATCGGCGCGATGGCACCGGTATCCGAGGCTGACAATCAGTTCGCAGGCTTCGTCGGCGAGCTGTCGGTCGGTTACCGCTAGTTGAACAGCCCCACCGCTCTTCACGGTTCCGGCGGCATCCAACAGGCCTGCGAGCAACGCGCGGCGCTGGATTTCGGAGGCGCGCAGGTAATTCACCGGAATGTGCGTGGCGTCTATCGCATCAACATCAGCACCCTCGGCTTCGACACGCATGACCACTTCGGGATCGCCGTCGATGAGGCCGCCGCCGAGCCACGCGCCCAGGGTGTACGGCGCGACCGGCAGGTCGGTGTGCGGAGCCTGCAGCGGCTTGGCATTGGTCACCGAGTGATTCAGGCGGTGGTCCGGGGTCGGGCAACGCAGCGTTGCGGCAATTTGTCGCGTGGTCCGCACGGCAGCACATGATTGCATCGACGCCCGCGTCTCCGTCAGCCACTGGTGCTCGGCATCGGCGATGAGCACTGTGCCGTCGGAGAATTCGACCTCGTAGCAGGGCCGACCGAACATGACGTCGGTCGCCGCCACCACCCTTGTGGGACGTCCCTCGGCGTCGATGAGGTAATCGCCGACCTTGACCTCTTCCATCGTGGTCCAGCCCGTCGGCGTCGAGAGGGGCGTGTCCAGCCCCAGCGCCTTGCCCATACCGGGCCTGGCCGCCACCACGATCATCTGTCCCGGATGCAGCCCGTTGGTCAACGCGTCGAGCTCCTCGAAGCCCGTCGGCACGCCCTTGGACAGACCGCCGTTCGAGGCGATGGCGTCGATCTCGTCCATCGTCGGCTGCAGCAGATCTTCCAGCGGCAGGAAATCCTCCGCGGTCCGGCGTTCGGTGACGTCATAGATCTCGGCCTGCGCACGATCCACGATCTCGTTGACGTCGGCACCTTCGGCGCCGGCGTAGCCGTACTGCACCACCCGGGTGCCGGCCTCCACCAGCCGCCGCAACAACGCCTTCTCCGCGACGATGCCGGCGTAGTAGCCGGCGTTGGCTGCGGTCGGCACCGTCGAAATCAGCGTGTGCAGATACGGCGCTCCGCCGATGCGGCGCAGCAGCCCGCGGCGATCCAGCTCCGCGGCGACGGTGACGGCGTCCGCCGGCTCACCACGCCCGTACAGGTCCAGGATCGCGTCGTAGACGTTCTGGTGGGCCGGTCGATAGAAGTCACCCGGACGCAGCCGCTCCAGCACGTCGGCGATGGCGTCTTTGGAAAGCAGCATGCCGCCCAACACCGATTGTTCGGCTGCGAGATCTTGAGGCGGCTGGCGGCCAAAGTCCTCAGAAGGAGGAGGACTATCCATCCCGGGCTGACCGAGATCGTCGACGACCGCCATGTGGCTGCCCCCACCTCCTCCTGATCCGTCGAACTCATGTTCGATGCACTATCGGAGGTTGTACCCCAAGCCCCCGACAAGTACTCGGCGTCGCGATGATGATCCGTCCCGCCGACGGCTCACGGTAGACGTTGCTGGAGCCGTCGGAAACCTGGGTTGTTCATCAACCTGTTAGTGGTTTGTGGATAGCTGGGGACAGGGGTGTTGAGTCGTTGGGGAGAACCTGTGGATTACTGGCCCTTTTTGCGTTATCTGCCCAGCTAAACGCACGGTAGCGCCAGGTGTGTGTTGTGGATGGCAACTTCATCGGCGTGTCGGCTCCGGTTGCGATCTCGGGCGTGTTGTGTTGCCGGACGTTATGCGCCAGGTTAACGGCCGGTTAGATTAGCTGTGCCGACGCCGCCGGGATGTGTTCGCCAGAAATGCAGCAATTCCCCGGGAGCGGCCGCTGACGGCCACCACCCGGGGAATTGACGCAGACGGCTAACTCTGAGCCACGACGTCGACGGTGATGTCGACGTTCACCTCGGGGTGCAGATGCACGCCGACGGTGTGGGCGCCAGTCGCCTTGATGTGTGCCTTGGGCAGCTGCACGGTGCGCTTGTCCAGGCTGGGTCCGCCGGCCTTCTTGATGGCCCCGACGATGTCGTTGGCGGTCACCGAGCCGAACAGCTTGCCCGAGTCCGCGGCTGACTTCACCGGCAGCTGGATCGAACCCAGCGCGGTGATGGCGGCCTTGATCTCGTCGGCGTGCGCACGGTCGCGCACGGTCTTGATCTCGCGGGCGCGACGGATCTCGTCGGCCTGCTTCTGGGCACCGCGCGAGGCCACGATGGCCAGGCCGCGCGGCAGCAGGTAGTTACGTCCGTAGCCGTCTTTCACCTCGACGGTGTCACCGGCTACGCCGAGGTGGTCGACCTCAGCGGTCAGAATGAGCTTCATGTCGATACTTCCGTTCTCTACCGTGCCGCCGACGTGAACGGCAGCAGCGCAACCTCGCGCGCGTTCTTGACGGCGATCGCGATATCGCGCTGGTGCTGCACGCAGTTACCGGTCACCCGGCGAGCGCGGATCTTGCCCCGCTCGCTGATGTAGGTGCGCAGCAGCTGGGTGTCCTTGTAGTCGATGTCCTGCCCCTTCTTGGAGCAGAACACGCACTTGCGGGTCTTGACCGGCTTTTCCGGTGCAGGACGCCGCTTGTTGGTCTTGGCCATGGGTCAATCTCTCTCGTTCTTCACAGTCGCGCCTTTGGCGCGCAAAGGTTTTCGTTGGTTATCAGAAGGGCGGTTCGTCGTCACCGCCGGCGAACGAACCCGATGCCGGGGCGCTGCCCCACGGATCGTCATTCGACTCACTGGCCGCTTGCGCCGGACGGGAACCGCCGCCCCCGCCGCCGCCTCCACCGAAGCCGCCGCCCCCGCCGCCACTGCGCGAGGCCTTGTTGACCTTGGCGGTGGCGTAGCGCAGCGACGGGCCGATCTCGTCGACCTCGAGCTCCACGACGGTGCGCTTCTCGCCCTCACGGGTTTCGAAGGAACGCTGCTTCAGCCGGCCCTGAACGATCACCCGCGACCCGCGGGTGAGGCTCTCGGCCACGTTCTCCGCCGCCTCACGCCAGATGTTGCAGCGCAGGAACAGCGCCTCGCCGTCTTTCCACTCATTGGTCTGACGGTCGAACGTGCGCGGGGTAGACGCCACCGTGAAATTGGCGACGGCTGCACCCGACGGGGTGAACCGAAGTTCGGGGTCGGCGGTCAGATTTCCGACGACGGTGATGGTCGTGTCACCGGCCACAAGGTCCTCCTGGCATAGGCGGATGGATTCACCGCGAAGCCTACGTAAGAGCTCCGACGCGCGGCGAGGTTATCCACTGACGCGGATTGTGAGTCGATGAGGACTCAGTGCTTATCGGTCCGCATCACCTTGGTCCGCAGGACGGACTCATTCAGGTTCAGCTGGCGATCGAGCTCGGACACGGTGGCCGGTTCGGCCTTCACGTCGACGACGGCATAGATGCCTTCGGCGTGCTTGGCGATCTCGTACGCCAGCCGGCGCCGGCCCCAGATGTCGACCTTATCGACCGAACCGCCGTCACTCCGGATCACGTTCAGGAACGTCTCCAGCGACGGGGCCACGGTGCGCTCGTCGAGAGTGGGGTCAAGGATGACCATGATTTCGTATGGACGCATGGGAACCTCATCACCTCCTATGGTCGTAGCGGCCACGGCGTATCCGTGGCAGAAGGGTCGCCTGCGTCGGCAACCTGGCAAGGCTACTCCAACATGGGCTGATCAGCGAAATCGCTGCGCCGGTCGGATTTAGACTTCGGCCGTGTTCGCCGAGACGCGGTATGCGCTCAACGGGGGTCTGCGTGTCGCCTACCGGGCGTCGGCGCCGGGTGCCCGCGACATCGTGTTCGTGCCGAATTGGTTCACCTGCTGTGAGATCGTTCCCGAACTGAAGTCGATACAAGGTTGGGTCGAGGCGATGACGTCGCTGGGCCGGCTCATCTTCTTGGACCAGCCCGGCACCGGGGCATCCGACCCTGTTGAACCCGGCGCGATGCCAACCCTCGAGCAATGGACCGACAGCATCGCCGCGGTGCTCGACGACCTCGACAGCAGCGAAGCCGTGCTTGTCGCGATCGACGGTGCCTTCGCAGCCGCGGCGCTCTTCGCCGCCACATATCCATCGCGAACCACCGCTCTCGTTGCCCTCGAGGGCTACGCCGAGATACAAACCATCCGGCCTCACGAGACCTTCGCGGAGACGATGACCGCGTTGTGGGGCTCAGGCGAGCTCCAGGCCCTGATGAATCCCGACATGCCGTGGAACGAGGAAATCCGGGCGCAGTGGGCGCGGATGGAACGCCTCGCGGTCAGTCCCGCCACCCTGGCGGTGATGCTTGAAATGGTGCAGTGGCTGGACGTCCGGGCGGTACTTCCCAGCATTCGCGTGCCGACCCTGGTCATTAATCATCTCGACGATCCGTTCGTCGTGCCGCAGATGGGTCGCAATATCGCCGACAACATCACCGGTGCGAAATATGTTGAGCTGCCAGGCCGCAACTTGTTTCATTTCGTCGAGCCCTGGCGCGCGTCCTTTCAGCGGGTCGCCGAGTTCCTCACCGGACATGAAGCCGAGGTGCCCGACGATCGGGTGCTGGCCACGGTGCTGTTCACCGACATCGTCGACTCGACTCGCCGGGCGGCTGAGTTGGGGGACCGTGACTGGCACGCGCTGCTCGACGCCCACGACGCCGTCGTCCGCGCCCAGCTCTCTCGCTTCCGTGGCCATGAAGTCAACACTTCCGGCGATGGCTTCCTCGCCACCTTCGACGGACCGCAACGAGCGATCCGCTGCGCCATGGCAATTCGAGGCGCGACCGGAGCGCTCGGCATCGAAATCCGGGCCGGGCTGCACACCGGTGAATGCGAAGTCCGCGGCGATGACATCGGCGGCATCGCGGTACACATCGGAGCCCGGGTCAGCGCACTGGCCGGCCCGAATGAGGTCTTGGTGTCCAGCACGCTGCGCGACCTCGTCATCGGCTCGGGGCTCGAGTTCGATGACCGCGGCAGCCACCGCCTCAAAGGGGTCCCCGGCGATTGGCGCCTGTTCGCCGTCGCCCCGAACGCCTAGTTCCGCCGGCCGTAGTACTCCAACGCCAGCTGCAGGGTGGCGTCCGAGACCTGGTCCACCGCGCCGGCGTGAAACGGCGGCTGCGGGTCGTACTCGATCATCAACTGGCTGGCCTCCGCGGCCCGGCGCCCGATCAGCAACTCCACCAGCCGCAATGCCATGTCGATGCCGCTGGACACCCCGGCCGCGGTGATGATGCGCTCCGGCAGGTGCTCGACGACCCGCGCCGGGGAGTAGATCGCGCCGAGGGATTCCAACAACTCGGTGGCCCGCCAATGCGTGCCTGCGGTCAGCCCGGTCAGCAGCCCCGCGGCGGCGAGCACCAGACTGCCCGTGCACACCGAAGTGGTGAAGGTCGTATGGCGGTGCACCTCGCGAACCCAGTCGAGCACCCGCTCGTCGGTGACGAGGGTCCGGGTGCCGATCCCGCCGGGGAACACCAGGACGTCGGGCTCGGAGACTTCGTCGAAGGTGGCGTCGACGGTCAGACCGAGCATGCCGTTGTCGCTGCGGACTTCGCCGCGCTGGTGCCCGACGAAGACGACGTCGATCGACGGGATGCGCTGCAGCACCTCGTAGGGGCCGATCGCGTCCAGTGCGGTGTTACGCGGGAACAGTGCTATCGCGACTTGCATCGGGTGCCTCTTGCTCCTCGGCCTTGTCTGCCGGCGCCTCACGCGGCCGCAGCCACCGCGGGAACCACTTTGGGTGCGCGTCGTCGGCGCCGTCGAACACTCCCCCGGCCGGATCGTCCACCCGGCCACCCCAGCGCACCAAGTCCAATTCGGGCCGGTAGATCTGGCGCACCACCAACACCATCAGGGCCGCCACCGCGATGTCACGCAGGAGCACTGTGGCGGTGAACCACTGCTCGGGCAGACCCTTGTTGGCCTCGCCGTAGAGGTAGTACATCCGCGGCACCCACACCAGCATGTCAACGGTCATCCACGCCAACAGAAGTCGCCGGTGTGGCAGCGCGAGCACCGCCAGCGGCACCAGCCACAGCGAGAACTGCGGACTCCACACCTTGTTCACCAACAGGAACGCCGCTACCGTCAGGAACGCCAGCTGCGCCACCCGCGGCCGCTGCGGTGCGGTCAGTGCGATGTAAGCGATTGCCGCACAACACAATAGGAACAGCACCGCGACGAAGGTGTTGAGGATCACCGGCGGTTGCCAGAACCCGAGGTTGGTGTCAAAACCACCCCATCCGGTGAACGACTTGACCACGTTGTAGAGCGAGTCCATGTCATCGCCGCGGCGGGAGTTGAGCCGGAAGAACTCCGACCAGCCGCGCGGAAACAGGGCCATCACAGGAAGATTCACCACAAACCACGCACCCACCGCGGCCACCACGGTTTTGGCCGCCTCGGGCATTCGGTCGGTGCGAATCGCCAACACCACCAACGGGAGGAGCAGGAGTGCGGGATACAACTTGGCGGCCACCCCGAGGCCGATCAGGATGCCGGCGAGCACCGGCTTCTTGCGCGCCCACGCCAGCAGACCGCCGATCGCGAAAGCTGTAGCCAGCGCATCGAAATTGGTGAAGACCTGGAAGACGAGCACCGGCGACGCCGCCACCAGCGCGGCATCCCACACTCGCCGGCCCGCCAGCCACGACGACGCCCACACGGTCGCCAGCCACGCCAACGCAAGACCGATCGCCGCGAAGTTGAAGAACATCACCACTTCGGCGACCGTCGGTAGCGAGACCATCTTGGCCACCGCGGTGTAGGTCTTGGCCAACGCCATCGACACGTACTGGTACACCCCGGTCAGAACCGGATACTCCATGTAGCGCACCGCAGGCTTGCCGTCGTACCGGATCTGCGGCCGTCCGCTCGAGTCGGTCTCGAGCCAGCTCGATTTGTACGGAAAGCGGCCTTGGCTCAACAACTCCGCGCCGTAGAGCGGCACGGTGTCGGAATAGCACAGTTCGAAGTAGGCGCGCTGATTCTGCCAGTTCGCGACCCGCTGATCGGGTGCCCCGTTACCGACGGTCTGCAGGCACGGCGCCTTCGTCGACCACCCGAGCGCCAGGACCACCAGCGCCATCATGAACATGACCCGCAGCGGAGTGAAGATCCGCGTCCGGCCGATCAGCGCATGCCGGCCCACCGGGCCGCCCACCACCTCCGACAGCGCAGAACCTAAAGCATCAGTGCGACTTGGCATGTCGCGATCGTCCGCGCTGCGCCGATCCTCGGCCAGCGGTTGAGGGGAGACGGTGGCGCGGCCGTCGGTCACGGCGGCGGAGGCGGTAGGGGTGCGCCTGCGTCACCGCCGCCGATCGGCGCCGGTTGTTGCGGTCCGCCTGACGGCGGTGGCACCGGGCCACCACCCGGCGGAGCCGTGATGGTCGTCGGCGGTCCGAGCGGAATCGTGATGCCCGGAGCCACTTCGATACTGGGCTGGATGACCGTCTCAGACGGCGGCGGGGGCGGCGGGGGCGGAGCCGCCGGAACGCCGGCATAGCCACCGATCTCGGTTGGCTTGGGGAACGACTCGTTGTCGGTGCCCTTGAGCGCCCCGTCCATCGTCGACTTCCAGATGTCCGACGGGATGCCCGAGCCGTACACCTGCCCGCCCGACGCGGTGACGAGTGGCTGGGTGCCGTCGGTGGTGCCCACCCACACCGCCGTCGCCAACGACGGGGTGTAACCCACCATCCACGCGTCGCGGTTGGCGTCGGTGTCACCGAGCTGATTGGTTCCGGTCTTGGCCGCCGACGGCCGGCCTCCGGCCAGGTTGTGTCCCCGGGAGTAGCCGGCGATCGGCTGCATGGCCGCGGTCACGTTGTCGGCGACCGCCTTGGGGATGCGTTGTTCTCCGGTGTTGTCGGTGGTGCTGGCATCGAAGAGCACCTCGCCGCGGGAGTTGACGACCTTCTGCACGAAGTGCGGCTTGTGGTAGACCCCGGAGTCGGCCAGCGTCGCGTAGGCAGAGGCCATGTCCAGCACTCGAGACTGGTACTGACCCAGGACCACGCCGTTGTTCGGTGGCCCGCCCTTGCCGTCCTCGGACAGCGTGTGCTCCACGCCCGGGAAGCTTTCGGCGATACCGGCTCGGTGTGCGGCATCGGCGACATCGCTCGGCCCGTTCTTGAGCTTGAGCATCAGCCGGTAGTAGGAGGTGTTCAGCGACCGCTTCAGGGCCTCGGCAATGTTGCAGACCCCGCAGCCTTCGCCTTCGACGTTGGTGATCTTGATGCCGTTGACGGTGACCGGCGAGCTGTCGATCTGATAGCCCAGGCCCATCCCCTGCTCGAGGGCGGCCACCAACGCGAACACCTTGAACGACGAACCGGTCGGCAGGCCGGCCTGTGCGAAGTCGAAGCCCTGCGCATCCGAACCGCCGTAATAGGCCTTCACGCCACCGGTTTTCGGGTCGATAGACACCACTGCCGAACGCATGTCCGGCATCTCACCCTGGAGATTCTTTGTCACCGCATTCTCGGCGGCTTGCTGCGCCTTGGGGTCGATCGTCGTGGTGATCTGCAGACCTTGGGTGTTGAGAGTCTGCTCGTCGATGTTGAACAGGTCGAGCAGTTCCTTGGTGACCTGGCGTTCGATAAGACCGTTTGGCCCGGTCGTCACATTGTTGGAGCGGGCCTGCTCCGGCGACACCGTCTGCGGGAACACCTGTTGAGAGCGTTCGTCTTTCGAGAGCGCGCCCATCGACACCATGCCGTCGAGCACCCAGTCCCAGCGCTTGGCGGCGCCGTCGGGATCGATCGCCGGATCCAGGGTCGACGGTCGCTGGATCAGCGCGGCCAGCAGGGCGCCCTCCGCGACGGTCAACTGCTCGACCGGCTTGTCGAAGTAAGCCTTCGCGGCCGCTGAGATGCCGTAGGCGCCGCGGCCGAAATAGATGATGTTCAAATACGCCTGCAGCACTTCGTCTTTGGACCACTCGCTCGACATCTTCGTGGAGATGACGAGTTCTTTGGCCTTGCGCACCACGCCGCCGACGCCTGAGCGGGCATCGCCCACGAGCGCGTTCTTCACGTACTGCTGGGTGATCGTGGACCCGCCCTGCAGGTCACCGCCGAAGAGGTTGTTCTTCAGCGCGCGGGCGAAGCCGGAGAACGAGAAGCCCGGATTGCTGTAGAAATCGCGATCTTCGGCGGCCATCACCGCGTTGCGAACCTGGACCGGAATCTGGTCGATGTTCACGTCGACCCGGTTGCCCTCCGGCGGAACGATTTTCGCCAGTTCCGAGCCGTCACTTGCCAGGATCGTCGACACCTGGTTGGTACGCAGGTCACCCGGCTGGGGCACCTTGACGATCAGGTAGGCCATCCCGAAGGTCAGCAACGGCAACACGATCAACACCACCGCGGCCAGGTACAGCGACCGGCGCACCCATTTCCAGTTGACCTGCTGCGAGAAGCTCGGGGGCTTGAACGGCGGACGGCCACCCGGTCCACCGGGGCCACCCGTGCGTCGTGGCGGTGGCGGTGGCGGTGGCGGCTTCGGCGGCGGTGTGCCATCGAGGGCGGCCTTGACGACGTCGACCGGGTCGCGCAGCAGGGGCGCGGTGTCGTCGCGGATCGGCTCGATGATCGACGTCAGCCGGTCGTCGGGCGGGACCTGCCTGCGGGGCGCGGACCGCGACGGAACGGAACCCTCGCCGGCCACGGGGAATCGCGTCGTCGGCGGTTCGAAGCTACCGGACGCACCCTCGGCCCCTGATCCCTTGCGGATGTCAGCGGCAGGCCGGTCGGGACGCCCTTCGCTATTCACTGGCCGTACGCGCGCCGGAACGCGCCGTCTGGGTGCCCCGGCGTCCGCGCGTCCCGTTGGTGGGACGCGGCGCTCCGAGCACGTAGGACTTGACCAAGTGATTCCATTCGCAGGTCCGGCATACCTCCACCACGTGTACTGAGAATTCGTCGAATCGAGTTGCCAGCAACACCAGCTCCTCGGCGGTGCGCGCGGATCCCGAAACCGCACCCAGGTGATCACCGAACACCCAGGACACCAATGTCAGCGGCTCCTTGCGGCAGATCGGACACATCACCGAACTGGGCTTGCCGTGAAACTTCGCGGCCCGCAACAGATAGGGATTGGCGTCGCAGACCTCAGAGACACCGGTTCGACCGGAGTACACCTCAGCCAGCAGGGAGCGTCGCCGAAGGGCGTAGTCCACCACCTGTCGCTGCAATCGCACGATCACCAGAGTACGTCGGCGATCTGGGCAACGACGCGCGACCGACTCGAGGCGCCGGAGAATATGTGCCTGGTCTGCACTCTTGCTCGGAGAACTCTTACGATCATCGCCGTGGCGACATCGCAGACGGCCAGCACGCGCGCGAAGGACAGCGACCGCAACGACACGTGCCAGATCCTGGACACCGCGCTGTCCGAGGGGCAGCTGTCGATGAGCGAGCACCAGCAGCGCGTGAAGGAGGCGACCACCGCGACGACGCTCGGCGACTTGCGTGCCCTCGTCTCCGATCTGCAGACCGCGAACGCCCCGGTGCAGCTACCCACGCTGAAGAAGCCGCGGCTGTCGGCGCCCGGTGCCGGCGGCAGCTGGGGTATCCGCCTGGCGATCGTGGGTGTGCTGATCGTGCTCGGCATCGGCATCGGCTGGGGGTTGTACGGCAACACACCGTCGCCGCTCAACTTCACCTCCGACCCGGGCGCCAAGTCCGACGGGGTGGCCCCGGTCGTGCTGACCCCGCCGCGTCAGCTGCACTCGCTGGGCGGACTCAACGGGTTACTCGAGCAGATGAAGAAGAAGTTCGGCGACACCCAAGGCAACCGCCTGGTGATCTACCCCGACTACGCGTCGCTGACCCGGCCCGATCCCAACGACGACCGCCGCGAGCTCAACTACACCTACCGCGGCGGCTGGGGCGACCCGAGCACGTCGGCGGCCAGCAGCGACGCCGCGCTGGTGGACCTGAGCAAGTTCGACGCCAAGGCCGTCGTCGGCGTTCTGCGCGGGGCTCCCGAGACGCTGAATATGAAGCCCGGCGACGTCAAGAGCACTTATCTGATCATCGAACCCAGCCGTGACCCCACCGCCGCGGGCACGGTGACCGCCGAAATCTACGTCTCGAGCGATTTCGGCAGCGGGTACATCCAGCTGTATCCGGACGGCACGGTCAAGCAGGTCAACTACCCGTAACCGTCGGGCAGCCATCAGGACCGTTGGCGGATAAGTAGCGTTAAATATATCGCTCCGATACTATCTGCGGAGGTGTCGAAGCGCCGTAACGGTCGAGCAAAGGAGGTGACCCGATGTTGGAGCTTGCCATCTTGGGTCTTCTGCTCGAGTCCCCCATGCACGGCTACGAACTGCGCAAGAGACTGACGGGTCTCCTAGGGGCGTTCCGCGCCTTTTCTTACGGCTCGCTGTACCCGGCCCTGCGCCGGATGCAGGCCGACGGGCTGATCGCCGAGGACACCGCACCGGCGGGAACCACGGTGTTACGCCGCGCACGGCGGGTATATGCGCTGACCGATGCCGGTCGTCAACGGTTCGCCGAGCTGGTGGCCGACACCGGTCCGCAGAACTACACCGACGACGGCTTCGGTGTACACCTGGCGTTTTTCAACCGCACACCGGCCGAGGCACGGATGCGGATCCTGGAAGGCCGCCGGCGCCAGGTGGAGGAACGTCGCGAAGGTCTGCGGGAGGCCATCGCGCGGGCGAGCAATTCGTTCGACCGCTACACGAAACAACTGCATCAGCTGGGCCTCGAGTCCAGCGAGCGGGAAGTCAAGTGGCTCAACGAGCTGATCGCCGCTGAGCGGGTGGCCCAGAGCCATCCAGATCAGGCCTGACGCGGCCACTGCAGTACCTGACAGCAGCCAGTAGAAGTACGAGTTAGGAGAACGTCCCATGACGGAGCACAACGGAACGTCGACAGATGTGCGGGTCGCCATTGTCGGCGTCGGCAACTGCGCGTCCTCACTGGTCCAGGGCGTGCAGTACTACAAGGACGCCGACGCGAACGCCACCGTTCCCGGTCTGATGCACGTGAAGCTCGGCCCCTATCACGTACGCGACGTGAAGTTCGTGGCCGCGTTCGACGTGGACGCCAAGAAGGTCGGCTTCGACCTGTCCGAGGCGATCTTCGCGTCGGAGAACAACACCATCAAGATCGCCGACGTGCCGCCGACCGATGTCGTCGTTCAGCGCGGCCCGACCCTGGACGGCATCGGCAAGTACTACGCCGAGACCATCGAGATCTCCGACGAGCAGCCCGTCGACGTCGTC
This sequence comes from Mycobacterium sp. EPa45, assembly GCF_001021385.1. NCBI lineage: Bacteria > Bacillati > Actinomycetota > Actinomycetes > Mycobacteriales > Mycobacteriaceae > Mycobacterium > Mycobacterium sp. EPa45. Next base: position 6,136,433 of record NZ_CP011773.1, read on the forward strand.
AAGATCCTCAAGGACGCTCAAGTCGATGTGCTGGTGTCCTACCTGCCGGTGGGCTCGGACGAGGCCGACAAGTTCTACGCGCAGTGCGCCATCGACGCCAAGGTCGCGTTCGTCAACGCGCTGCCGGTGTTCATCGCCTCGGATCCCGAGTGGGCCAAGAAGTTCGAGGACGCCGGAGTGCCGATCGTCGGTGACGACATCAAGAGCCAGGTCGGTGCCACCATCACCCACCGCGTGATGGCCAAGCTGTTCGAGGACCGCGGCGTCACCCTGGACCGCACGTACCAGCTCAACGTCGGCGGCAACATGGACTTCAAGAACATGCTCGAGCGCGAGCGCCTGGAGTCCAAGAAGGTGTCCAAGACCCAGGCCGTGACCTCCAACCTCACCGGCTCGCTGGCCGGCAAGATCGAGGACAAGAACGTGCACATCGGCCCGTCCGACCACGTCGCGTGGCTCGATGACCGCAAGTGGGCCTACGTCCGCCTCGAGGGCCGCGCCTTCGGTGACGTGCCGCTGAACCTGGAGTACAAGCTCGAGGTGTGGGACTCGCCGAACTCGGCCGGCATCATCATCGACGCCGTGCGCGCCGCGAAGATCGCCAAGGACCGCGGCATCGGCGGCCCGATCATCCCGGCCTCGGCCTACCTGATGAAGAGCCCGCCCAAGCAGCTGGCCGACGACATCGCCCGAGCCGAGCTCGAGAAGTTCATCGCCGGAGGGCAGGAGCGCTAGCGACCCGGGAAACAACCCGGCGAGTAACACCCACCGCACAGGGTGCGGCCAGATCCAGATGGGACGCCCCATCGCGATCTGGCCGCACTTTCGCGTTAGATGGCTGTGTGATCTCCGATGACGAACTGATCCGCCTCGACGACGAATTCGCGCTGCTGCCCGAGAACGCCGCGCAGGCCGGAGTCAGTGGCGAGTTACCGTCGGTCGCCAGGATCGAATCCGGCCCGATCAGCGCGCTGAAGTGGGGCGCCGAAGCGCCGCAGGTCGTCTTCCTGCACGGCGGCGGCCAGAACGCCCACACCTGGGACACCGTCATCCTCGGTCTGGGTGTTCCGGCGCTCGCGATCGACCTGCCCGGCCATGGCCGCTCGGCCTGGCGAGAAGACGGCGACTACGGCCCCCGGCTGAACGCCGAAACGTTGCGGCCTGTGCTGAACGAATGGGCGCCGAGCCCCCGACTGGTGGTCGGGATGTCATTGGGCGGGTTGACCGCGCTGCGCATCGCGACCGTCGAGCCGACCCTGGTTCCCGAGCTGGTGCTCGTCGACGTCACCCCCTCGGCGCCCGAGCGTCATGAACAGATGAGCCAGGCTCAGCTGGGCGCGGTCGCCCTGGTGCAGGGCGAGCGCACGTTCGAGAGCTTCGCGGCCATGCTGGACGTCACCGTCGCCGCCTCCCCGACCCGGAGCCGAGAGTCGCTGCGCCGCGGCGTCTTTCACAACTCAAAGCAGCTCGACGACGGCACCTGGACCTGGCGTTACGACTCGTTCCGAAAGGGCGCGAAATCCGGCGACGGACTGCCCGAGTCGTTCGCCGGCCTGTGGGACGACGTCCCGTCCATCACCATGCCCACCACGCTGGTGCGCGGCGCCAACTCGTTCTTCGTCAACGACGAGGATGCCGACGAATTCGCCCGAACCGCACCAGGATTCCAGCGCGTGATCAAGGTTCCCGACTCAGGTCACTCGGTCCAGGGTGACCAACCCCGCGCGCTGATCGAGATTCTGCGAGACGTGCTCGCCGGCTGAGCGTCTGCGCCCACCGGGAATACCGGCGCCGACACCGACGTACGGTGGATAGGTGACCTTCCCCATTCGCATCGGCGTGCAATTGCAGCCGCAGCATTCCACCGATTACGACCAGATCCGCGATGCCGTCCGCCGCTGTGAGGACATCGGCGTCGACGTGGTCTTCAACTGGGACCACTTCTTCCCGCTCTACGGCGATCCCGAAGGTGCGCACTTCGAGTGCTGGACCATGTTGGGCGCCTGGGCCGAGCAGACCTCGCGCGTGCAGATCGGCGCGCTGGTCACCTGCAACTCGTATCGCAACCCGGAACTGCTGGCCGATATGGCTCGCACCGTCGACCACATCTCGGACGGCCGGCTGATCCTGGGCATCGGCTCGGGCTGGAAGCAAAAGGATTACGACGAGTACGGCTACGACTTCGGCACGGTCGGTAGCCGCCTCGACGACCTCGCGGGTGCGCTGCCGCGCATCAAATCGCGGCTGGCCAAGCTGAACCCGGCGCCGACCCGGGAGATCCCCATCCTCATCGGCGGCCAGGGCGAGAAGAAGACCCTGCGCCTGGTTGCCGAGCACGGGGATATCTGGCACGGCTTCACCAACGCCGAGACCTACCCCGGCAAGGCCGAGGTGCTCGACCGGCACTGCTCGGACGTCGGCCGCGAGCCGGGCCAGATCGAGCGTTCCTCGGGTGTGGAAGGCCGCGACCGCGACACCATCGTCGCCAACGCGGAGGCCCTGACCGGGTTGGGCGTGACGCTGCTGACCGTCGGCTGCGACGGACCGGACTACGACCTCGGGCCGGCCGAGGCTTTGGTGAGCTGGCGCGACAGCCGCTAGATCCGATTGCCGCTAGCAGGGCTCGAATTCCAGCGGCAGCGACTCCAGACCGAAGGTGCCGGCGGGCCACAGCGTGGTGGCCTCGCCGGCCAACCGGTAGTCCGGAATGCGCGCGTGGAACTCCTCGATGGTCAGCCGCAGTTCGCGGCGTGCCAGGTGCGAACCGAGGCACCGGTGGATACCACCGCCGAATCCGAGGTGGACGGCCTTGGCGTTCAGATCCATCTCGTTCGCCGTATAGGCATACGGCCCATCGCGATTCGCGGTGAACAGCATCAGCATGACCTGTGAGTTCGCCGGGATCGTCACGCCTTCGACCTCGACGTCGGCGGTCGTCACGCGCGGCACGCCCGGTACCGGGCCGTCCAAACGCAGCACCTCTTCGACGAAAGGCGGGATCAACGACGAGTCGTCGATCAGCCGGTGACGCAGTACCGGGTCCTTGGCCAGGGTGAGCAATGCGAAACCGATCGCACCGGTGACGGTGTCCAGCCCCGCCAGGATGATCAGGAAGCACAACCCGAGGATCTCGGCGTCCGTCCAGGCTTCGTCGCCGTCGAGGGCCAAGATGTTGCTCAGCATATCGTCGCCAGGGTGAGTTTTCTTGATCTCGATCTGCTCGGCGAGGAACCCGAAAAGTGCTATGCTGCAATCGATTACCGACTGCGACGTCTCCTGGCCCAGTGACGAGATGTCGGCACCCTTGATGATCCCGCTCACCCAGGTCAGGAATGTGGGCAGGTGCTCCAGCGGCAGGCCGAACAATGTCAGGATCGCCTGGGTGGGGAATTTGTAGGACAGGTCGGCGACGACGTCGCAGCGGCCGAGCGGGGCGAACTTGTCGATGTGCCCGCGCAACTGCGCCCGCAGATCGCCGTCCATTTCCGCCATGCGTTTGGGGCCGAACATCGGATCCAGCACCCGCCGGTAGTCCGCGTGCTTGGGCGGATCGATCGCGATCGGAATCATCTGCACGGCGTTGGCGACCCCGTCGAAGGCCCGCGCCGAGGAAAACAACTCGGGGTGCTTCTGGGCGAACCGGACGCCCTCGTAACTGGTGATCATCCACAGCGAACCGACCCGATACACCGGCCCTGGCTTCCGCAGATAGTCCACGGCGGCGGTACGCCCGCTCGGGATCGGAGTATCCGCATAGTAGCCGTCAGGCATTTCCAGCGTCGTCATTGGCGGAGCGTAACGAGACTCACAGTCTTGTTTGCACAGATTCGGCGAGATACCCGCTAGTAACCAGGAAGATTGCGGCGAGTGCTACGCCTCCTGGATGCGGCGGAGAGGGAAATGCCCAAACGCTACGGGGTCAAAGAGAAGGACTTGGTCGTTGCGTACGTCCTCGACATGCTCCTCACCGGCCGGCTGCGGTCGGGAGATCGGCTGGACCGCAACGAGATCACCGCTGCCCTCGGGCTGAGTCGCGTGCCCGTCCAGGAAGGGCTCAATCAGCTCGAACACGACGGCATCCTGGAGTCGCGTTATCACCGCGGGGCGTTCGTCCGCCGCTTCGACGCGGACGTACTACGCGAGCACCATGAGGTACACGGTCTGTTGACCGGTGCGGCGGCCGCCCGCGCCGCCGCCGATCCCCGGCCCGATGTACTCGACAGACTCGAGCAGTTGATGGCCGGCATGCGTGCCGCGACCGAATCGCGCGAATTCCTCAACACCGCAGACGCGTACCGCGAGATCGTGCTCGAGGAATACGCCGGCCCGCGCCTGACCGCGGGCATCCGCGCGTCACGCGGCTTCATGCCGCAGGAGTTCTGGGCCACCCATCCCGACACCGTGGCCCAGCTGTTGCCGCTCGCCGAGGCCGAGCACGCCGCGATCCGCCGTCGCCATCCGGCGGCAGCGCGACAGGCCTGCCTGGACCGTACCGATCTGATGGCCGACGTGCTGGTCGTCGAGCTGCATCGGCGCGGGGTGCTCGGTGGTCACTTGGATTCCGTCTGATCGCAAGGCGTGCCGGGATGGCCCCGGGCAGTACCTTGCTAGTGATGCCTTTACACATACGTCTGGCGGCAATGCTGTCGGTCCTGCTGATGGTCGCCGGGTTGGTGGCCGCCGCACCCGCGGGCGCGGACCAGTGCGCACCGCCGGGCAAGGAGTCGGCCAGTGCGCTGCCGACCAACCTGGCCGCCGCGGCCAAGGGGCCGGAAGCCGACAAGTACACCACCGCCACCGTGGAGCCGCTGACGTCGGTGAACCGGGACGGGCTCGGCCTGATCACCCCGGGCACGCTGACGGTGGGCACGCTGTCGGATGCGCCACCGAGTATCTGCATCGACTCGAAGGGACAGTTCACCGGGTTCGACAACGAGCTGCTGCGGGCGATCGCCGACAAGCTCGGCTTGAAGATCTCGTTCGTCGGCACCGAGTTCTCCGGTCTCCTCGCCCAGGTGGCCGCCCGTCGCTTCGACGTCGGATCGTCGTCGATCACCACCACCGATGCGCGCAGGCGAACCGTCGGCTTCACCAACGGCTACGACTTCGGCTACTTCTCGTTGGTGGTGCCGTCGGGTTCACCGATCACCGGCTTCGAAAAACTCGGACCGGGTCAACGCATCGGGGTGGTGCAGGGCACCGTGCAGGAGGCCTACCTGGTCGACACACTGCACCTGCAGCCGGTGAAGTTCCCCGACTACAACACCGTCTACGCCAGCCTGAAGACCCGACAGATCGACGCATGGGTGGCTCCGTCACAGCAGGCGGTCGGCACGGTCAAGCCCGGCGATCCGGCGCAAATCGTTGAAAACACTTTCAGCTTGGACAATTTCGTCGCCTATGCGGTGGCGAATGAGAACAAGCCGTTGATCGACGCGTTGAACGCAGGGCTCGATGCCGTCATCGCCGACGGCACCTGGTCGCGGCTGTACTCCGACTGGGTGCCCAGAGCTTTACCACCGGGCTGGAAGCCGGGGTCCAAGGCGGCGCCCGTACCGCAGCTGCCGGACTTCGCCGCAATCGCCGCGGCTCACAAGAAACCCGCCGGCACGGCGACAGCCCCGAAGTCGGTGCTGACGCAGCTGCGCGAGTCGTTCGTGGACTGGAACCTCTACAAGCAGGCGATCCCCGATCTGCTCACCACCGGGCTGCCCAACACGTTGATCCTGACCATCAGCGCCAGTGTCATCGGGCTGCTGCTCGGCATGGTGCTGGCCGTCGCCGGCATCTCGCGCTCGCGATGGCTGCGTTGGCCGGCCCGGGTCTACACCGACATCTTCCGCGGGTTGCCGGAGGTGGTGATCATCCTGCTGATCGGCCTGGGTATCGGGCCGGTCGTCGGCGGTCTGACCGGCAACAACCCGTACCCGCTGGGCATCGCCGCGCTCGGACTGATGGCGGCGGCCTATATCGGCGAGATCTTCCGCTCCGGCATTCAGAGCGTGGACGCCGGGCAGCTGGAGGCGTCGCGCGCACTCGGGTTCAGTTATGCCTCGTCGATGCGATTGGTGGTCGTCCCGCAGGGTGTGCGACGCGTGCTCCCCGCCTTGGTGAACCAGTTCATCTCGCTGCTGAAAGCCTCGTCGCTGGTGTATTTCCTCGGTCTGATCGCCAGTCAGCGCGAGCTGTTCCAGGTGGGCCGTGACCTCAACGCACAAACCGGCAATCTGTCGCCGTTGGTGGCGGCCGGCCTGTTCTACCTGTTGCTGACGATTCCGCTGACCCACCTGGTGAACTACATCGACGCCCGGCTACGCCGCGGCCGCACGGAGCCCGACGACGATCCGCTCGCGCCGCCCACCACGACCCAGGAGATGGTGTGATGGCGTCTCTTCCCGAGCCGGTTTCGTTGGCCTCCAACGACATTCACCTGGCATTCGGCACCAACCAGGTGTTGCGCGGCGTAGACCTCGACGTTCCCGCCGGCACCACGACGGCAGTGATCGGGCCGTCGGGCTCGGGTAAGTCGACGCTGCTGCGCACGCTGAACCGACTCTACGAACCCGACCGCGGGGACATCCTGCTCGACGGCAAGTCCGTGCTGAGTGACGATCCCGACGCACTGCGCCAGCGCATCGGCATGGTGTTCCAGCAGTTCAATCTCTTCCCGCACCGCAGCGTGCTGGACAACGTCGCACTGGCGCCACGCAAGCTCAAGCGGCTGTCGGCCGACGAGTCTCGCGAGCTGGCGCTGGCACAACTGGACCGAGTCGGGCTCAAACACAAGGCCGAGGTGCGCCCGGCCACGCTCTCCGGCGGCCAGCAGCAGCGCGTCGCGATCGCGCGGGCACTGGCGATGGCCCCGCAGGTGATGTTCTTCGACGAGGCCACCTCGGCTCTGGATCCCGAGCTGGTCAAGGGCATCTTGGCGCTGATCGCCGAGCTCGGTTCGGACGGGATGACGATGGTGGTCGTCACCCACGAGATGGGGTTCGCCCAGTCGACCGCGGATTCGGTGGTGTTCATGGACTACGGCCAGGTGATCGAATCCGGGCCACCGGACAAGATCTTCACGGCCGCCGAGACCGAGCGTCTGCAGCGTTTCCTGTCGCAAGTTCTGTAAGTCCTGGCAGAAAACCGCGTATCACGCGGTTGACAACCGCTGACAGGTTAGACTAGCGAACTATGATTGAGGCCGAGCCGCAGGTCACTGACCTGTCCGGGGACCTGCAACGGGTCCTGTCGAAGCTCTTTTCGGTCTTGCGCCGTGCCGACACCAAGTCCAGTACCGCCGGAGCCGACCTCACCCTTGCACAGCTGTCCATCCTGCTGACCCTGCTGGATCAGGGTCCGATCCGGATGACCGAGCTGGCCGCGCGCGAACGCGTGCGCACCCCGACCACGACCGTGGCGATCCGCCGTCTGGAGAAGCTCGGGTTGGTCAAGCGGTCCCGTGACCCCTCGGATCTGCGGGCCGTGCTGGTCGAGGTCACCCCGCAGGGGCTGGTGCAGCACCGCGAGGCGCTGGCCGTGCGGCGCGCGAACCTGGCCGCCCTGCTGTCGAAGCTGACCGACGAAGAGCGCGACACTCTGGCCGCGGCACTGCGACCGCTGGAGCGGTTGGCCGAACAGGCCGAGACCTAGGGTCTAGCCCAGCCAGTCCAACACCGCCGCGGCGGTCCAGGACTGTTGCATGCTGCCCAGTGGCTCGCCGGTGAACGGCTCGTAATACTCGGCGAAGGTGCCGTCGCTGGCCTGCCGAAGACCTTCCTGGCGTAGCAGCAGCGAGCGCTCCGACCATCCCCGGCGCGCGAACGCCCACGAGAACAGCCATGTCAGCACCGGCCAGACCGGGCCACGCCAGTACTCCCGGGGCCGGAAATCCTTGGAAACCGGTGACGTCGAGGGGATCACCGCATATTTCAGGTCCGGGTGTCCGCTGAACCGGGGGCCTTCCAGAACCCGCAGCAGCGCACGTTCGCGGTCGTGCGGCAAGCCGCCGCACAGCAGCGGTGCAAACTGCGCGGCCGTCTCGGTGGCGATCCATTTGTCTGTTCTGACATCGAAATCCCGTGCAGCCCCGGTCCTTTCGTCGGTCGTCTCGACGACGCCCTGCCGGAACCGCTGGGCCCACGAGTAGAGGTCACGGACGTCGGCGTTGGGCCGTTTGTAGTCCTCGCCGATGTTGGCCAACACATCGCACGCCACCGCGAAGATCGCCGAGACGAAGACGTCTTCGACGGCGAAGCTCATCACCTTCGGCAGCAGATCGTCGTCGTAGCGAACCGATTTCATCTCTTCGAGCAGCCACAGGTAGCGGTCGTACTCGGTGTCGGACGGCCGCTGGCTGGCATCGGTGACGATGTGGTTGTCCTCGCGCTGGTACTCCGGCAGATTGCCGGGAATCACGTTGGCGTACGCGGAATCCCAGCGTGGCGAGTTGTCCATCCCGGATTCCCAGCCGTGGTACAGGGTGATGCGCCCGTGGCCGTTTTGATCGCGGGCCTCGGCCAGCCAGCGATGCCAGCGCACCAGATCCGGCCAGCGGCGGTCCAGGAATGCTTCGGCGACGGCACGGGTGGAGCGGCCCCTGGTGCGGGCACGATCCAGAATGCGTTGCACCGCAATGGCATGCACCGGCGGCTGGGTGATACCCGAGGTGTGCCGGGTGCGCGGGGCGTTGGCCGCCAACGCCGAGGTGGCCCAGCGGGCCGGGCCCGGGAAGTATCCGTCGACCCCGTTGGCGAACACGATGTGCGGGATCATCCCGTTCGTCCACTGCGCCGACAGCAGGGTGTCGAGTTCGACCACGGCGCGCTCGACGCTCAGCGGGGCCAGTCCGACGGCGACGAACGCCGCGTCCCAGCTCCACATGTGCGGATAGAGCAGTGGCGCCGCGGAGGTCATCACGCCCAGGTCGTTACCGCGCAGAAGGTAGGCCGCGCGGGCCGCCAACTGTGTCGGGCCGAAGCTCGGGTCGTATGCCACGCGTTCATTCTGCGGCGCGGGAGTCCGAAACGCAGGTCGGTAGGGTGGGTTTGTGCCAATCGGAGGGCAGGAGCGTAGCGACCCGGTAATGAAGACCGCTCTCATCACCGGGGCCAGTGGCGGGATCGGATCCGCGATCGCCGATGCGCTGGCGCCCACCCACACACTGCTGTTGGCAGGCCGGCCGTCCGCCCGGCTCGACGCCGTCGCCACCCGCCTCGGCGCCACCACCTGGCCGCTGGACCTCACCGACCCCGACGGGATCGAGGCTGCAGCCGAGCCGCTCGCCGAGCTCGATGTGCTGGTCCACAACGCCGGCGTCGCATACCCGGGGCGGTTCGACGACTCGATCCCCGAACAGTGGCGGGCCTGCTTCGAGGTGAATGTCACCGGGCCCGTCGCCCTCACCCAGGCGCTGCTGCCTGCGCTGCGGGCAGCGCGCGGACACGTCGTCTTCATCAACTCCGGCGCGGGACTGAACGCATCGCCCGGGCTGGCCGCCTATTCGGCGAGCAAGTTCGCCCAGCGAGCGTTCGCCGATTCGCTTCGCGCGGACGTACCCGAGCTGCGCGTCACCAGCGTGCACCCCGGCCGGGTCGACACGGAGATGCAACAGGACCTCGTCGCCTACGAAGGCGGCCAGTACGACCCGGCGAAGTTCCTCAAGCCGGAGACCGTCGCGCGGATCGTCGCCGACGTGATCGCCAGCCCACCCGACGCGCACACCCATCAGGTGGTCGTCCGGCCACGCTGACCTCAGGCCGAGATCGACGTTTTGCAGGGTTTCACTCGCTCTTTCCCTGCGAATTGTCGGTTTGGGCGAAGGAGCGGGCTAGACGACGAGGTTGACCAACCGGCCGGGCACCACGATGACCTTCTTCGGGGTGGCGCCGGCCAGGAAGGCTTGGACCTTCTCGTCGGCAAGCGCAGCGGACTCGAGGCTGGCTTTGTCGGCGTCCGCGGCGACGGTGATCCGTCCGCGAACCTTCCCATTGACCTGCACCGGGTATTCGACGGTGTCGTCGACCAGGTATTGCGGATCCGCGACCGGAAAAGGCCCGTGCGCCAATGACTTCGAGTGGCCCAGCCGCTGCCAGAGCTCCTCGGCCAGGTGCGGCGCCAGCGGCGCCACCATCAGCACCAGCGGTTCCAGCGCAGCCCGGGCGCTGACACCCTCCTTGGTGAGGTGGTTGGTGTACTCGATCAGCTTGGCCGCCGCGGTGTTGTTGCGCAGGCCCGCATAGTCCTCCGACACCCCCGCGATCGTGCGGTGCATCACCCGCAGCGTCTCCTCGTCCAGCGCGTCGTCCTCGGAAGCCCTTGTGTCGCCTGTGGATTCGTCGACGACGAGCCGCCATACCCGCTGCAGGAACCGGTAGGCGCCAACGACGTCCTTGGTCGCCCACGGCCGCGACGCGTCCAGCGGGCCCATCGACATCTCGTAGACCCGAAGGGTGTCAGCGCCGTAGCTGTCGCAGATCTCGTCCGGGGAGATCGAGTTCTTCAGGCTCTTGCCGATCTTGCCGAATTCCTGGAGGACCTCGACTTCACCGTCGGCGCCGGGCAGGAAGAACCTGCCGTCCCGCTCGACGACATCGGCCGCCGGCACGTAGGCTCCGCGCGAATCGGTGTACGCGAAGGCCTGGATGTAGCCCTGGTTCACCAGGCGGCGGTAGGGCTCCCGCGACGTGACATAGCCCAGGTCGTGAAGGACCTTGTGCCAGAACCGGCAGTACAACAGGTGCAGCACCGCGTGTTCGACACCACCGACGTAGAGGTCCACCCCGCCAGGGTCGCCCGCCCCGTGCTCGGCCGGGCGCGGACCCATCCAGTAGGCCTCGTTCTCCTTGGCACAGAACTCCTCTGAGTTGTGCGGATCTGCGTAGCGCAGCTCGTACCACGAACTGCCGGCCCACTGCGGCATGACGTTGGTGTCGCGGGTGTAGGTCTGCAGGCCGTCGCCCAAGTCCAGCTCGACGTGGACCCAGTCGGTGGCCTTGTTCAGCGGCGGCGACGGCTCGCTGTCGGGATCCTCCGGGTCCAACACCACCGGTGAATAGTCGGCGATATCGGGCAGTTCCACCGGCAGCGCCGATTCGGGCAGCGGGTGGGGCCGGCCGTCGCCGTCATAAACGATCGGGAACGGCTCGCCCCAATACCGCTGTCGCGCGAAAAGCCAGTCGCGAAGCTTGTATTCGACCCGGGCGCGCCCCCAGCCATCGGCCTCGAGGCGTTCGGTGATCACCTTCTTGGCGTCCTCGACTTGAAGCCCGTCGAGATACTGCGAGTTCACCAGCGTGCCGTCACCGGAATACGCGGCCTCGGAAATATCTCCGCCGGAGATGACCTCTTTGATCGGCAGACCGAACTCTCCTGCGAACTCCCAGTCGCGCTGATCGTGACCGGGAACCGCCATGATCGCGCCGGTGCCGTAGCCGGCCAGGACGTAGTCGGCGATGAAGATCGGAACCTGTTGTCCATCAGCCGGATTGGTCGCGCATGCGCCCAGGAAGACGCCGGTCTTGGTCTTGTTCTCCTGGCGTTCCAGGTCGGACTTCGCCGCGATCGAGCGCCGGTAGGCGGCGACCGCCTCGCCCGGGGTGGCCGCGCCGGAGGTCCACCGTGGGTCCACACCGTCGGGCCACCGGGCGGCGGCCAACTGGTCGACCAGCTCGTGCTCGGGAGCCAGCACCAGGTAGGTGGCGCCGAACAAGGTGTCGGGTCGGGTGGTGAAGACCTCGATGTGGGCACCGTCGGCGTCGAACAACACCGCCGCACCGGTGGAGCGGCCGATCCAATTGCGCTGCATGGTCTTGACCTTCTCCGGCCAGTCCAGCACCTCGAGATCGTCGAGCAGGCGGTCGGAGTAGGCCGTGATGCGCATCATCCACTGCCGCAATCGCTTTCGGAACACCGGGAAGTTGCCGCGCTCGCTGCGGCCCTCGGAGGTCACCTCCTCGTTGGCCAGCACGGTGCCCAGCCCCGGGCACCAGTTCACCAGCGAATCGGCCAGGTAGACCAGCCGGTAGCCGTCGATGACGTCGGCCCGCTCGATCGCCGACAACGCCGACCACTGCCGACCGTCGTCGAGAGTGCGTGCGCCGGAGTCCAATTCGGACACCAGGTCGGTGATCGGACGGGCTTTTTGCTGTTCGGTGTCGAACCAGGCGTTGTAGATCTGCAGGAAGATCCACTGCGTCCACTTGTAGAAGTCGACGTCGGTGGTCGAGAAGCTGCGCCGCTGGTCGTGGCCGAGGCCCAGCCGGCCCAGCTGGCGGCGGAAGTTGACGATGTTGGCCTCGGTACGAATCCGCGGGTGGGTGCCGGTCTGGATCGCGTATTGCTCTGCGGGCAGGCCGAACGCGTCGAAGCCCAACGCGTGCAGCACATTGCGCCCCGTCATCCGGAAGTAGCGGGCATAGACGTCGGTGGCGATGTAGCCCAGCGGATGCCCCACGTGCAAGCCCTCACCGGAGGGGTAAGGGAACATGTCCTGGACGAACATCTTGTCGCCGGGCACGGCCGCGCCGTCGGCGGGTGCCAGCGAGCCAACCGGGTTCGGGACGTTGAAGGTGCCCCACGACTGCCAGTTGTCCTGCCAGGTCCGCTCGATCCGCCCCGCCAGCTCGGCGGTGTAGCGGTACCGCGGAGTGTCGGCGACGTCGGATTCCGCAGGTGCGGCGGTCGGGGTGTCGGTCACGCACACAGGGTATAAGGGCCGTTCGGGCTGCTCCCAATCCGTTTCCGTCGGCCTGTGGCGCTGCTGCCCTCCGGGACGGGATTGTGATCGTGGTCGCACCACGAGGCAACGGCCCGATCTCGGATGCGTTGCAGTGCGGTCGACGGTTGATTCCAGCTGTGTTCCAGCCCTATCCGGACGGCTCGGCGCACCGATACAGTCGGCCTCCTGACCAGGGGCCTCACCTGGCCCGACCGTGTCGAGAAGGACAGCTGAGATGATCACGATTGCCCGTAACTGGCGGGTGTTGGTAGGTGGAATGGCAGCTGGTACGGCCGCCGTTCTCGGGTTCACCGGCGCGAGCGCGTCCGCCGAGCCGTTCGTTCCCGTTCAGCCCGCTCCGGTCACCGTCACCCAAACCGTCACCGCCGCCCCTGAGGTCGCCGCCGCCAACGCGGGCCCGGCTGCTGTGCCCGCCGCCGCGCCGGCAGCCGTCCCCCAGGCAGCCGTCCCCCAGGTCGCTGCTCCGGCCATCGCGCCGGCCAACGCCGCACCCCAAACCTTGTCTCCGGCAGCGTCGGGCACGCTCGCCGACTTCTTCAAGGACAAGGGCGTGAAGATGGAGCCGCAGAAGGCAGCCGGTTTCACCGCACTGAACCTGGTGCTGCCGATGCCGCGCGGTTGGACCGTCGTGCCGGACCCGAATGTCCCCGACGCGTTCACAGTGCTCGCCGACCGCCTCGGCGGTGACGGGCTGTACACGTCGAACGCCCAGCTCAAAGTCTTCAAGCTGATCGGCGACTTCGATCCCAAGGACGCCATCACGCACGGCTACGTGGACAGCCAGCAGCTGTTCAACTGGCAGGCCACCGATGCGTCGCTGGCTGACTTCGGTGGCTTTCCGTCGTCGATCATCGAGGGCACCTACCGCGAGAACGACATGACGCTGAACACCTCGCGTCGTCACGTCATCGCCCAATCCGGACCGGACCGCTACCTGGTCTCGCTGTACGTGACCACCGCGGCCAACCAGGTGGTCGCCACCGCCGACGCGACCGACGCCATCGTCAACGGCTTCCGGGTTTCGTCGCCGACGGCGGCGCCGGCACCCGCACCCGCACCCGCTGCCGCGCCGCTGGCCGATGCGTCGGCGTCCGCCGTCCTTCCCGCGGTGCCCGCGCTGCCGCGCTGAACCCGGGCTCGTATTGTGGCCCCATGTTCATCGTCGGTGTGGTGTGCCTTGGCATGGCCGTCCTCGTCGGTGGCTCGGGCGCGTGGACGCTGACCCGACCGCCCAGTGCTGACATCACCGCGCAGGTGATGCGGTCGGTCGCACCGACTCAGCTCGCCGCGGCCGTGATGCTCGCCGCGGGCGGGGCAGCGGCCATGGCCGCACCGGCACACACGGGGCTGCCGGTGCTCATCGTCTGCGTCCTCGGCGCCGTCGGAACCATCGCAGCCGGCTCATGGCAGGGCGCGCGCTACGCCGCCAGCCGGCAAGCGCAGGCCGGTGGCGGCTGTGCAGGCAGCTGCGCGAGCTGCACGCTGTCATGCAAGTGAGGGAGCCGGCCGCTATCTAGGCCGGGCAACATCCGGCGAAGACCTCAACCGGCCGCCGCCGGACGCAGGGCGCGGCCCCAGGCCAGCGGATTGAGGTGGCGGAACGGGTCGGTGTCGCGGCGCGCCTGAAGTTGATCGAGGATGCCCTCGAGGGCGGTCTGCGTCTTGTCCTTGATGGCGGCTTCCCACTCGGCGGCGGCGATATCGGCGGGCCGGGTGGTGTCGATCGGGGGCCCGAACCGCAGGTACATGCGCTGCGGACGGGGCACCATCGTGGGGCCCCATCCGCGAACGAGGGGGATCCCGACGCCATTGACACCGTGTAGGCGTTCACCGATACCGCGGGTCATCCGCTCCCAGGTGCCGCCGCGTTCGACGAGGCTGTTATAGACGTCGTCCCCACCGACCAGTCCGACCGGGACGATCGGGTAGTCGTGCGCGATGGCCAGGCGCGCGAACCCGCTGCGGCCCTGCCAAAGCAGTTGGTAGTTCTCGCCTTTGAACTTGAGCATGTCCCGTCCTCCTCCGGGGAAGACCAGCACCGTCTCGCCCCGGCGCATCAATTCGGCGCCGGTCTCGGGGTCGCCGACCACCGCGCCGGCCGCCTCCATCACGTCGCGGCCGATGCCGCGCATGTCGGCCAGCTGCCGGGTCGCCAATCCCCGGACGCGGACGCCGAGCTCGCGGTGCACGAAATACGGAGTCAACACGATCTCGGCCCAGCCCGCCGTGGTGTGGTTGCCGACGAGCAGGAACCGTCCGTCGCGGGGCAGGTTTTCCAGCCCGTCGACGTAGATCCGGGACAGGTCGACGGCGGGCCCGATCAGGTCGGCGACGGTGAAGATCGCCTTTTGCAGCGCCTGAACTCGGTCGGCTCGATCAACGAACGGGTTGGCCACGATGGTCTCCTCGCCAGGGGTGCCGATGAACACTCCACCGAGCGTACCCGACGGACTGACCAAACGACTGAAATGGTCAGTTTGTCCAGTCGGTGCGGACCGCTGGCTATAGTCACCCGGTGAGCACTGCGCCCGGCGAACTGCCCGAGCAGAACTCGACCAAGGCGGCCCGCCTGCTGGCCGCGGCGAGCGACCTGCTCATCCGACGAGGTGCCCGCGGCTTCACCGTTGCCGACGTCGCCCAGCGCGCCCACGTCGGCAAGGGCACCGTCTACCTGTACTGGCCGACGAAAGAGGATCTGCTCATCGGCCTCGTCGGCCGCGGCTTCCTCGAACTGCTGGACGACCTCATTCGCCGACTCGGCGAAGAACCCGACCTCGCCCGACCGTCCCGGTTCTGCCCGACGATGCTCGACGTCGCGACCAGCCACCCGCTGCTCGCGGCGCTGCAACGCCACGACGAGAACCTGCTCGGCATCCTGGCCGACCACCCTCGCTCGATCGCGTTGCACGAGGCGCTCGGCCCCGGCGCGGTGATCGGCGGGGTGCTCCCCGTGTGGCGTACCCATGCGATGGCCCGAACAGATTGGGAGACAACCGATCAGGCTTTCGCCCTGCACGGACTCGTGACCGGGATCGCGTTATCCCTCGTCGGTCCTGCGCCGGGACCACGACCCGCGGAGTCCCCGCTCACGGTGTTGAGCGCCGCGGTGACCGCGCTGCTGGGACCGGAGCGGGCCAGCCAGAAGCAGTTGCGTTCAGCCGCAACGGAGATCGTCGAGTTCCTGAATCGCGGCCGGGACACTGCATTCCGGCTCATCACCACGTGAGTTCCTGCGGGCCGTTCCACCTGACGACTGGCTACCCGCCGCGCAGGTCAGTTGCGGCTGACGTCGATCGGATGCGTGGCCAGCAGTGACAGCGGCAGCGGCTGGCGTCGCAACACCCGCGACCACAGGTCCACCCGCTGCTCGACCAGTACATCGGAAGGCAACGCGGACAACACAATCCAGTCATCGCGTTCAATCTCGCCCTCGAGCTGACCGATGGTCCAGCCGGAGTAGCCGGCGAAGATGCGCACCCCTTCGACCGCCGGGGCGATCAGATCCGGGTCGGCGTCCAGATCGACCATCACCATCCGGCCTGCGACGTGACGCAGCCCCGGCATGCCCTGGGGATCGGTGCCCACCCGCAACGTGCCGAGGCACAGCGCGGCGTCGCGTTTGACCGGCCCGCCGATGAACATGGTCTTGGGTTTGGCGGTCAGCTTCGCCCACTGCGGCAACACGTTGTAGACGGCGGTCTCGCTCGGACGGTTGAGTACGACACCCAGCGTGCCGCCGTCGTTGTGCTCGACGACGTAGATCACGCTGCGCCGAAACGTCGGCTCCAAGAGATCGGTATTGGCGAGCAGCAGCGTTCCCGGCCGCACTCGGTTCGCCGCGGGCGCGATGAAGTCTTCGGGGTCCTCAGACTGTGCCACCACACCATCATGGCATCAGGTAGGGGTTGCTGTGGTAACGGGCGCGTGTGGATATTTGTACTGTTGTTCCGATGGTCGACGCCCGCGCACCCGGTTCGCTTTGGCGCTCGGTGCGCAGCCTGCCCGAGTTCTGGCGGCTGCTCGAGCTTCGGACCGCCAGTCAGTTTGGTGACGGGCTGTTTCAGGCCGGGCTCGCCGGCGGACTGCTGTTCAATCC
The DNA here is from genome assembly GCF_001021385.1 of Mycobacterium sp. EPa45. Classification (NCBI taxonomy): domain Bacteria; kingdom Bacillati; phylum Actinomycetota; class Actinomycetes; order Mycobacteriales; family Mycobacteriaceae; genus Mycobacterium; species Mycobacterium sp. EPa45. Next base: position 6,153,259 of record NZ_CP011773.1, read on the forward strand.
GGAACGGGCCGCCGATCCCTGGGCCGTCGCCGGCGCATTCGCGGTGCTGTTCCTGCCCTATTCGATCGTCGGCCCCTTCGCCGGAGCGCTGCTGGACCGCTGGGATCGGCGGGCCGTCCTGGTCGGAGCGAACCTCGCCAGGCTGGTGCTCGTCATCGGCGTCGCGGTGCTGCTGGCCGTTGGGGCCAGAGACCTGACCGTGCTCTGCGGCGCGCTGATCGTCAACGGGTTCAGCCGCTTCGTCACCTCCGGACTGTCGGCGGCGCTCCCACACGTCGTGCCCCGCCAACAGGTCGTGGTGATGAACTCCGTCGCCACCGCCACCGGGGCCACCGCTACCTTCCTCGGCGCAAACTTCATGCTGCTGCCCCGCTGGCTGTTCGGCTCCGGGGATGCCGGCGCCGCCACCATCATGCTGCTGGTCGCGATTCCGATCGGCGTCGCGTTCGTGCTCTCGCTGCGTTTTCCGCGGCACGTTCTCGGACCTGACGACAGCGCGCGTGCCGTGCACGGGTCGGTGTTCTACGCCGTTACCACCGGGTGGATCTACGGCGCCCGCACCGTGCTGACCACCCCGACGGTCGCGGCCACGCTGTCCGGCCTTGCCAGTCAGCGGATGGTTTTCGGCATCAACACGCTGCTGATCCTGGTCATCGTGCGCCACAGCGACACTCAAGCCGTCGCCGGCCTCGGCACCGCCGTCATCTTTCTCGCCGCCACCGGAAGCGGCTCGTTCCTGGCCAACGTGCTCACCCCGATGGCGATCAAGCGATGGGGGCGCTTCGCGACCGCCAACGGAGCATTGCTGTGTGCCGCAGTCATTCAGTTGGCCGGTGCCACCCTGCAGTTGGTGGTGATGATCGCGTGCGGATTCCTGCTCGGGTTGGTCGGTCAGATAGTCAAGCTCTGCGCGGACACCGCGATGCAGATCGACGTCGACGACGCCCTGCGCGGACACGTTTTCGCCGTGCAGGATTCGGTGTTCTGGGTTTCGTTCATCGCGGCCACGATGTTGGCGGCCGCGGTGATTCCGGCCGATGGTCGCTCCCCCGCTCTGGCCTTGGCCGGGTCGGCGATCTATCTGGTCGGCCTGGCAACGCACACCGTGGTGGGCCGGCGGGCGTGAGTTCGGCGCGCTGAGCGCCGCTGAGCGAACGAAAACGCGCCGGAATCGCAGTAGGTTCGAGCTATGGCGGCCGCGGACCCGATCATCGACGACCTGCGTGACGAAAGCGATGCCCTCGACGCGCTCGTCGCACCCCTGGATCCCGCCGGCTGGGCGCAGCCCACGCCCGCGCCGGGCTGGACTATCGCCCACCAGATCGCTCACCTGCTGTGGACCGATCAAGCGTCGCTGATGTCGATCACCGACGAGGCTGCGTTCGGTGAACTGATCGCCGCTGCGCAGACCGACCCGTTTGGCTTCGTCGACAAGGCCGCCGAGACGTTGGCGCTCACCCCGCCCGAGGAGCTGCTGGCGCAGTGGCGTGACACCCGGACTCGGCTGCACGCCGCGCTGCGCGGCGTGGCCGAAGGCCGCAAGCTCGTCTGGTTCGGGCCGCCGATGAGTGCGCCGTCGATGGCCACCGCGCGGCTGATGGAGACCTGGGCGCACGGCTTGGACGTGGCCGACGGCCTCGGTATCAAGCCCACGCCGACGAAACGGTTGAAGTCGATCGCCCACCTGGGCGTGCGTACCCGCGATTTCGCGTTCACCGTGCACGGGCTGACGCCCCCGGCCGAGCCGTTCCGCGTCGAGCTGACCGCTCCCGACGGCAGCCGCTGGACGTGGGGGCCCGAGGAGGCCGGCCAGCGGGTGACCGGTTCGGCCGTCGACTTCTGTTATCTGGTCACCCAGCGCCGGCCACGCTCGGAATTGGACGTCGTCGCCGAAGGAGCCGATGCCACAAGGTGGCTCGGGATCGCGCAAGCGTTCGCCGGACCGCCCGGTGAAGGACGGTAGCGTCCCGGCTGATAGTTGCCTCGGGCAGTATCATCGCCCTTCATGCGCAACCGCCTCCTGGCCGTCGTCACGGCCGGGGCGATAAGCCTGGCGGTCGGCGGCTGCGCGGTCGGCCCCGGCTCCGACGACCCCTCCGCCGCCCCCGCGGCGCCGAAGTCCGGGCAGCCGCTCAACCCGTACACACAGGGGACCGTCGACCCGGCCGCCCCGAATTCGCCCGTCCTGACGGTGGTCGGCGGGACGACACCACTGTCGCTGACCCTGGACCAGCTCAACTCGCTGGGCAACGCCACGATTTCGATCGACGAGCCATTCGTCAACAAGCGCGAGACCTACAGCGGCGTGCCGTTGGCCACCGTGCTCGACAGGGCCGGAATCCCCGACTCCGCAACCATCGACACCGACGCGATCGACCACTACCACTACGTCAGCGTCGTCAAGCCGATGGTCGACTCACAAGCCCTGATCGCCACCCGACGTGACGGCGCACCCATCCCCTACGATCAAGGCGGCCCCATCCGGATCGTGTTCCCGGACGGCACCCCACTGTCGTCGGTGCTCGACGCCTGGAACTGGAGTCTGACCTCGATCACGGTCAAGATCCCGAGCGGCTCCGGCGGGTGATCACCGACCGGTGGCTCACCCCGCCCGGCCCACGGCTGACCCTCAACCGCGGGCAGCAGATCGTGGCGGCCGTGCTCGTGCTGCTGCTCATCGCCCTGGTCGCGATCGGATTCCAGTCCTCGGCGGATCAGAACGCCTACAGCTACCACAGCGCGCGCAGCGAAGCGGCCAGCACCAACACGTTTTTCACCGTCCGCGACTCCCTCACCTATATCGACCGGGCCCAGCAATACCTGCTCGGCGCGGTCCCCCGTCGTGACGTCCAGCTCGCCCGGGCGATGCTGGCCCAGCGGCTGCGGGTGGTCGCGGCCAACGGTGCGACCGCCGCCGACAGCACCGGTCCCGACTACCGCACGGCGCTGGCCGCACTGGACGCGGTGGTCGCGCAGGCGCCTGCCGGTGTATTGCCCGCAGACCAGCGCGCCCGATGGGCCGACACCATCCTGCCTCGCTCCGAGGCACTCTCCGAGCGCGCGCACGAGCTGGCCGCCGACAATCAGGTCGAACAGCACCGGATGAATCGGCTGGCCGAGCGAAACCTGCTGCGCGGCAGAGTGATTCAACTGGCCATGCTGATCACCGCACTCATACTTGCCGGCATTCTGCTGTGGTGGGTCGCGGCAAATGTGCTTCGCCAATACCGCACCGCACGCAGGGCGTTCGACGACGAGCGGGAAGCGTTACGGCAGACCGAGACTCGGCTGGACCGGGTGTCGGCACTCGAACGCGGACAGGCGCAGATTCTGGAGCGGATCGCCACCGCGGGCCCGGTGTCCTCGGTGCTGCGACAGATCGTGCGGTTGGCCGCCGAAGTGTCCGGCGCGCCTGCGGTCCGCATGGCAATCGGGAGGCGGTCGATCATCTACCCGCCCGGCGCCGACGTGTCCGGCACGCCCGCGTGGACCGGTGTTGTCACCGACAACGCCGACGGTGCCGGGACTCTCGCGGTGTTCGGCGACGCCGCATCCCTCGACGACCTCGCCGTCACCGCCCTCGTCCGGTGCCGAGATCTGGTGACCCTGTCACTCGAACGCGACGCATCGGCGCGGCAATTGTCCTACCAAGCCAGCCACGACGCGCTCACCGGCCTGGCCAACCGCAGCCTGCTACTCACCCGGCTGTCGAAGAGTTTGGTGATGTCCCGCCGCCGCGGAACGCCGCTGGCCCTGCTGTTCTGCGACCTGGACCGCTTCAAGATGGTCAACGACTCGATCGGGCACGCCGGGGGCGACCAGTTGCTGATCGACGCGGCGCGGCGGCTGTCGGGCACCGTGCGGGAAAGTGACACAGTGGCCCGCCTCGGCGGCGACGAGTTCGTGGTGCTGTGCCCGGAGCTGCCGGACCGGGCCCAGGCCATCGCGCTGGCCGAGCGGATCCGTGCCGCGCTGAGCGCCCCCTACACGATCGACGGCAAGGAAGCGTTCGTCGACGTTTGTATCGGCATCACCTTCGCCGACGAATCCACGGTTTCTGGTCATGAGCTCATGCGCGAGGCAGACGTAGCCATGTACCGCGCCAAGCTGACCGACGGCGACCACATCAACGTCTTCGATTCCCTACTGGAAGCAGAGGTCGCTCAACGGCTCGACCTCGACGCCGCCCTGCGGCACGCTGTCGAACGTAACGAGCTGCGAGTCAGCGCCCAGCCGATCGTCATGCTCAGCACCGGCGTGATCACCGGCTTCGAGATGCTGTTGCAGTGGCACCGGCCCGGGCTGCCCGTGCTCTCTCCCGGTGCGTTCATCCCGCTGGCCGAGGACAACGGCATGATCGTCGAGATCGGCCGCTGGGTGTTGTACGAAACCATTCAGACCCTGGCGCAGTGGCGCGACGACGGCCTGGCCCTCGACCTGACGATGTCGGTCAACGTGTCCCCGCGCCAGGTCCGCGAGGCCGGATTCGCCGAGGAAGTGCTGGACCTGCTCGACGCGACGGGGCTGCCGCCGGAAGCGCTGATCATCGAACTCACCGAGCATGCGCTCGTCGACCTGCGGGTGGCCCACCCCACGCTGGCCCGGCTCCGCGAAGCCGGCGTCAGCGTCTCTCTCGACGACTTCGGGACCGGCTATTCGTCGCTGACCCAGCTACGCACGCTGCCGGTCGACCAGATCAAACTCGACCGCTCGTTCGCCGCGGCGCTCGACCAAGGGGACGCCAAGCAGCGCGCGGTTGTGCAATCGGTGGTGGCCTTGGCCAGCGCGCTGTCCCTCGATCTCGTCGTCGAGGGCATCGAGACAATCGCCGAACGAGACACCCTGCTGGACCTCGGGGCCGACAAAGGCCAGGGCTTCCTCTACCACCAGCCGGTGCCGTGGGATGCCGCGCGAGCGTTGCTCGAATCGGGCGGTGTGTGCGCGGTGCAGGCGGACGGCGGCTATACCACCGTGGCGTCGTCAGACGCGCCGTCCGCGTCGGCGTCGACGAACTTGAGGTCCCACCGGCCGTCCCCGTCGGTGTCGACGTAACCGGTGTCGAAGCCGCCGTCGGGCCCGCTCCGCAGTGCCCGGTCGGCCAGGCCGTCCCGGTCGACGTCCAGCAACCGGTCGACTTTGCCGTCGGCGTCGAAATCGATTGGGCCGCTTCCTGTGTGCTCGACACCGTCGAGGCCGAACCAGCGCAGCGGGCCGCCCGGCCCGGCCGGCGTCATCGCCCACGCTCCCGACCCGTCGTCGGTGAATATCGCGGTGCCGTCATCGAGATCGAACGCGGCGTGATCGGCCAGGCCGTCGTCGTCGAAGTCGGCCAGCGCGTCGTCGATGACCCCGTCACCATCGAGGTCCAGGCGCACCCCGTCGAGCTCACCGTCGCCGTCGACATCCACATCGGGGTGGCCGCTGAGCATTGCCGCCGTTCCGTCGCCGTGTCCCAGGCAGTAGTCCATACCCTTCTCAGACGCCGGGCTGGTCCTTCGCGTTCCACCAGGCCAGCAATTCGGCCACGGCCTCGTCGTGATCCAGCGGCCCGCGGTCCAGGCGCAGTTCCTTGAGGAAGTTCCACGCCTGCCCCACCTGCGGGCCGGGCGGGATGTCGAGCAACCGCATGATCTCGTTGCCGTCCAGATCCGGACGCACCCGCTGGAGGTCTTCCTTGGCGGCCAGCTCGGCGATCCGCGTCTCGAGTTCGTCGTAGTTGGCCTGCAGCCGGGCCGCCCGCCGCTTGTTGCGGGTGGTGCAGTCGGCGCGGACCAACTTGTGCAGCCTCGGCAGCAACGGGCCGGCGTCGGCGACATAGCGGCGCACCGCCGAATCGGTCCACTTGCCGTCGCCGTAACCGTGGAATCGCAAGTGCAGGTACACCAACTGGGACACGTCGTCGACCATCTGCTTGGAGTACTTCAGCGCGCGCATCCGCTTGCGGACCATCTTGGCGCCGACCACCTCATGGTGGTGGAAGCTGACACCGCCGTCGGATTCGTGGCGCCGGGTGGCCGGCTTGCCGATGTCGTGCAGCAGCGCGGCCCACCGCAAAACCAGGTCGCGTTCGCCCGGTTCTTCCAACGCCATCGCCTGGCGCAGAACCGTCAGCGAATGCTGGTAGACGTCCTTGTGCTGATGGTGCTCGTCGATGGCCATCTGCATGCCGCCGATCTCGGGCAGCACCACCTCGCCCATGCCGGTCTGGACCATCAGGTCGATGCCCGCGACGGGGTCCACCCCCAGCAGCATCTTGTCCAGTTCCACGGCCACCCGCTCGACCGTGATCCGGCCGAGCTGGGGCGCCATCTCCACAATTGCGCGGCGGACCCGGTCGGAGACGTCGAACTGCAACTGGGAGGCGAAGCGCGCAGCCCGCAGCATGCGCAGCGGGTCGTCGCCGAAGGACACCTCCGGGGCCGCGGGGGTGTCGAGAATTCGTTGCCGCAGCGCGGTCAGGCCGCCGAGCGGATCGATGAAGTCGCCGGGACCGTCCGCGGTGATGCGCACCGCCATCGCGTTGACGGTGAAGTCGCGCCGGACCAGGTCGTCCTCCAGCCGGTCGCCATAGCGGACCTGCGGATTGCGCGACACCTGGTCGTAGCTGTCGGCGCGGAAGGTGGTGATCTCCAGCCGATCCATGTCCGTACCCAGGCCCTTGCCCACTCCGACGGTGCCGAACTCGATACCGGTATCCCACAGCGCGTCTGCCCACGGACGCACGATCTTCTGGATGACCTCGGGCCGGGCGTCGGTGGTGAAGTCGAGGTCGGGGTTCAACCGGCCCAGAACGGCGTCGCGCACACTGCCCCCGACGAGATAGAGCTCGTGCCCCGCTGCAGCGAACAGACCACCGATCTCCCGCAGCACGGCCCCCTGCCGGTTGAGGGCGACGAGGGCCCGGGCGAGCAGCTCGACGTCATGGGTGGCTTCGGACACGTGGCGAGAGCCTAGTCGGCAGACAACCGGTGTTCTACCGGCGAGTGCGGTCGGGGCGCCATCCCGTGCCAGCTACTATCGCTTGGGTGTCGGACGGCGAACAGGCCAAACCGCGACGGCGCCGAGGGCGTCGCCGCGGACGTCGCGCTGCCGGTCCGGCAACTCCCAGCCCGGCCGACGCCGGCGTCGCCGAATCTTCGGACGTCGCCGCCGCATCCCCCGCCGCCAACGCCACCAACGGCCAGCCCCGACCGGGCAAACCCGGCCGCCCCCGGTCCCCCCGCCGCGCGCCCGCACGGCTGCGCACCGTTCACGAGACGTCGGCAGGCGGATTGGTGATCGACGGGATCGACGGGCCGCCCGAAGAGCAGGTGGCCGCGCTCATCGGGCGGGTCGACCGGCGCGGGCGAATGCTGTGGTCACTGCCCAAGGGTCATATCGAGCAAGGTGAGACCGCCGAAGAGACGGCGATCCGCGAGGTCGCCGAGGAGACCGGGATCCGCGGCCAGGTCCTGGCCGCGCTCGGCAGCATCGACTACTGGTTCGTCACCGAAGGCCGCCGCGTCCACAAGACGGTGCACCACTATCTCCTGCAGTTCTCCGGCGGTGAACTCTCCGATGAGGACGTAGAGGTCACCGAGGTGGCGTGGGTCCCGGTCGGAGAGCTCGCGAAACGGCTGGCGTACGCCGACGAACGCCGCCTGGCCGAAGTTGCCGGCGAGCTGATCCAGCTGTTGCAGTCCGACGGTCTGGCCGCACTGCCGCCGCTGCCGCGCACCACCCCTCGCCGGCGGCCGCAAACGCACTCGCACACCCGCAACCGTCGCTCCGATGACTCAGGGCCGCGTCAATCCGGTCCGCGGACGAACGGCTGCGGACCGGGAACGTGACCACGCCGAGGTGGGTCGGCAAACTGCCCCGGATCGTGCTGATCCTCGGTTTCCTTGCCGTACTCGCGATGCCAACGACCGCGCCGGCCGCCGCCGGTGAACCGGGGTCGGCGCCGTTCCTGCAAGTGCGGGTGGACAGCGTCACACCGGATCTCATCACCACGACCAGCGAGCCGACGGTCACCGTCACCGGCACTGTCACCAATGTCGGTGACCGTCCAGTTCGCGATGTCGTCGCCCGCCTCGAACGTGCTACAGCGGTGACCTCCTCGGCGGGGCTGCGCACCAACCTCGACGGCGCCAACGACCAGTTCCAGCCCGTTGGCGAATTCGCCACCGTCGCCCCCGAGATGCAGCGCGGCCAGGCGGTCGGATTCACGTTCAGTTATCCGCTCCGGTCACGCACCGCACCGTCACTGGGCATCGAACGCCCTGGGGTGTACCCGCTGCTGATCAATATCAACGGCACCCCGGACTACGGCGACGCCGCCCGCCTCGACGACGCGCGCTTCCTGCTGCCGGTTCTCGGCGTACCGCCGGACCCGACCAACACCTCGGCCGACACGCTGACCGATGTCGTGCCCCCCGACACCACCAAACCCGTTGCGGTGACCATGCTTTGGCCACTGGCCGACAAGCCGCGGCTGGCCCCCGGTGTCCCCGGCGGAAGTACACCGGTGCGGTTGATGAACGACGACCTGGCGGTGTCGCTCGCCGCGGGCGGCCGGCTGGACACGCTGCTTTCGGCTGTCGACTTCGCCACCACCCCGCCGGTGGATCCCGGCGGTGACACCGCCCGGGCGCTGTGTCTGGCGGTCGACCCCGACCTGTTGGTCACGGTCAACGCAATGACCGCCGGCTACGTCGTCTCCGACTCCCCCGACGGGCTCGGAACCGCCGCGCACCCCGGCACCGGACAGGCCGCGGCGGTGGCGTGGCTGGACAAGCTGCGCGCCCTGGCCAAACGGATGTGCGTCGCGCCGACGCCCTACGCGCAGGCCGACCTCGGCGCGCTGCAACGGGTGGGCGACGCCGGACTGAACTCCGCAGCGACCGTCAGCGCAGGCGACATCATCGATCAGATCCTCGGCATCACGTCGGTGCGCGGCGCGACGATCCTGGGCGACGGGCCGCTGACGCCCGCCGGGGTCGCATTGTTGAGCGGCCAAGGTCCGACGGTCGCGATCGCGGCCGCGAACTGCTCGGCGCAGGACTCCTCGACCGGGGCACCCATGATCGCCGACGTGGCCCCGCGACGGTTGTCACCGCAAGTGGTGCTGGCCCCGTTCGACCCGGCCGTCGGCGCCGCTCTGGCCGGCGTCGGGACCGACCCTGACCTGCCCACCTATCTGGACTCGTCGCTGACCGTTCCGCTCGACCACGACTCGATGGTCGCCCGCCGCCAGGACGCCATCGCGTCGATAATGTGGCGGGCCCTGCAGCCGGAGGCCGAACCGCGCGGCCAGATCCTCCTTCCCCCACTGAAGTGGAGCCCCCAGCCCAACGACGCGCAGTCAATGCTGACGGCACTGGCCACCACGATCCGCTCGGGGCTGGCTTTCGCCCGGCCGCTCGATGCGGTGATCACGCAATCGTCAACATCCGCGGCGGCCGCGAGCCCCGGCGCCGATCTCCTGCGGAATGCCCGCGGCGGGTTCGACGACGACGTCATCTCCACGATCACCGGGCAGGTCGGCCGGCTGTGGGGACTGACCGCGTCGCTGACCACCGACCCGCGCACCGGGCTGACCGGGCCGCAGTACACCGCGCCACTGCGGGAGGACATGCTGCGCGCCCTGAGCCAGACCGAACCGCCCGAGGACCGCAACAACCTGGCCCGCCACCGCCTCGGTGCGGTCGGAGCCACGATCAACGACCTCTTCGGGGCGGTGACAATCGTGAACCCCGGCGGCTCCTACACGCTGGCCACCGAACACAGCCCGCTGCCGCTCGCGGTCCGCAACGACCTCGCCGTCCCGATCCGGGTCCGCCTCCAGGTCGACGCGCCGCCCGGCATGACGGTCACCGACCTCGGTGAGCAGGAGATCCCGCCGGGATACCTGCCGCTGCGAATCCCGATCGAGGTGCACTTCACCCAGCGGGTCGCCGTCGACGTCACGCTGCGCACCCCGGACGGGCTGCAGCTCGGCGAGCCGGTGCGCCTGTCTGTGCACTCCAACGCCTACGGCAAGGTGCTGTTCGCGATCACCCTGATCGGCGCCACGGTGCTGGCCGCACTCGTCGGGCGCCGGCTCTACCACCGCTTCCGTGGCCAGCCTGACCCCGCCGATCTGGACCGCCCGCGCCGGGCCACCGCCGAAGGCCGCGAATGAAGCCGCCGCCCCGGCGGCCGGTCGCCTACGTTCGGCCGGGCCCCCGCACCCGCGCGGTTCGCGCCGAACTGTCCGACGCCGCGGTCGTGTCTCGGTCCTGGGGCATGGCGCTGGCCACGTTGGTCAGCCGCATCACCGGGTTCATCCGCATCGTCCTGCTGGCCGCCATCCTCGGCGCGGCACTGTCCAGCGCGTTCACCGTCGCCAACCAGTTACCGAACCTGATCGCGGCGTTGGTGCTGGAGGCCACCTTCACCGCGATCTTCGTCCCCGTACTGGCGCGCGCCGAGCGCGACGACCCCGACGGTGGCGAGCGGTTCGTGCGCCGGCTGGTCACCCTGGCCACCACGCTGCTGCTGGTCGCCACCCTGTTGTCAGTCGCGGCCGCGCCGCTGTTGGTTCGGCTCATGCTCGGCCACGACCCGCAGGTCAACCAGCCGCTGACCACCGCGTTCGCATACCTGCTGCTGCCGCAGGTGATCTTCTATGGGCTGTCCTCGGTGTTCATGGCGATCCTGAACAACCGCAACGTGTTCGGGCCACCGGCCTGGGCGCCGGTGGTCAACAACGTGGTCGCTATCGCCACTCTGGGGCTGTATCTCATTGTCCCCGGCCAACTCTCGGTCGATCCGGTGCAGATGGGCAACGCCAAGCTGCTGGTGCTCGGCATCGGAACGACGCTGGGCGTGGTGGCCCAGACCATGGTGCTGCTGGTCGCGATCCGCGCCGAGCGGATCAGCCTACGCCCGCTGTGGGGTATCGACGATCGGCTCAAACGGTTCGGCGCCATGGCCGGCGCGATGGTGCTCTACGTCCTGATCAGTCAGATCGGTCTGGTGGTCGTCAACCAGATCGCCAGCACCGCGGCCGCCTCCGGTCCGGCGATCTACAACTACACCTGGCTGGTGTTGATGCTGCCCTTCGGCATCATCGGCGTGACCGTGCTGACGGTGGTGATGCCGCGGCTGAGCCGTAACGCCGCCGCCAACGACCGCCCCGCCGTGCTGGCTGATCTGTCGCTGGCCACCCGCCTGACGATGGTGACGCTGATCCCGATCGTGGCGTTCATGACCGTTGGCGGCCCGGCGATGGGCAGCGCCCTGTTCGCATACGGCAAGTTCGGCGAGGTCGACGCGAACTATCTCGGCGTGGCGATCAGCCTGTCGGCGTTCACCCTCATCCCGTACGCGCTGGTGCTGTTGCAGTTGCGGGTGTTCTACGCCCGCGAGCAACCGTGGACGCCGCTCCTGATCATCATCGCGATCACGATCGTCAAGATCGCGGCGTCGCTGCTGGCTCCGCACCTGACCGGCGATCGGGAACTCGTCGCGGGCTACCTCGGCCTGGCCAACGGTCTCGGCTTTTTGGCCGGCGCCGTGCTGGGCTACGTGCTGCTCCAGCGCGCGTTGAAGCCGCCGCGGGGCACGCTGCTCGACCTCGCGGTGGTGCGCACGATCCTCGTCACCACCGCCGCGTCGCTGCTCGCCGGACTGATCGCCTATGTCCTCGACCGGCTACTCGGCCTCAAGGTCCTGACCGAGCACGGGGGTGGAATCGGATCGCTGCTGCGCCTGGTGGTCCTCGCCGTCATCATGCTGCCGATCCTGGCCACGGTCATGCTCGCCGCCCGGGTTCCCGACGCGGTGGCGGCCTGGGGCGCGGTCAAGCGTCGCATCACCCGCACCGCGCCGCAGACCGTCACCGCAGTCGCAGCGCCCGACCGGCCGCAGGTCCCGAGGCACTTCCCGTACCCTGAGCACATCAATTCGTATGGAGCCGCGGGCTCGACGGGGAAAGGACCGGCGGTGAACGACCAACCCTCGGGCAATACTCCCGCCGAGCCCACCGGAGACGCCACAACGAAGATCCCGCGCCAGGCCGCGGACGACTTCCAGCCCGACGTGGCTCCGGAACTCCACGTCGGTACCGTTGCGCCCGCCGTTCCGCCCAAGCAGCCCAACGCCGACTTCGCCGGCGATCCCACCCGTGAGCCGCTCGGGTTCGAGTCCCCGCGGGAACCGGCAATGGAAGCCAGCGCCGACGAGGATGCCCACCTGATTCCGGGAGCCAGCATCGCGGGCGGGCGTTACCGGCTCCTGGTGTCCCACGGTGGCCCGCCCGGACTCCAGTTCTGGCAGGCTCTGGACACGGCTCTGGACCGGCAGGTCGCGCTCACCTTCGTCGACCCCGACCGGACCATGCCCGATGAGCAGGTGCAGGAAATCCTCTCTCGCACAATGAAACTCAGCCAGATCGAGCGCCCCGGCATCGCCCGGGTTCTCGATGTCGCCAACACCGGCGCCGGCGGCCTGGTGGTCGCGGAGTGGATTCGCGGTGGGTCGCTGAAGGAAGTGGCCGACACCTCGCCGTCCCCGATCGGTGGCGCGCGCGCCGTTCAGGCGCTTGCCGCGGCGGCCGACGCAGCGCATACCGCCGGGGTTGCGCTGTCGATCGACCACCCCAGCCGGGTGCGGGTCAGCATCGAAGGCGATGTCGCGCTGGCGTTCCCCGCGACGATGCCCGGCGCCACCCCCGAAGACGACATCCGCGGTATAGGCGCCGCGCTGTACGCCCTGCTCGTAGACCGCTGGCCGCTCCCCGAGAAGGGGGTACCCAGCGGGTTGCAGCCCGCCGAGACCGACCCCGGCGGCATGCCCCTCGAGCCTCGCGCGGTCGACGGCGCCATTCCGTTCCAGATCTCCGCCGCCGCTGCCCGATCGGTGCAGGCTGATGGCGGAATCCGCTCGGCACCAACGCTTTTGAACCTGTTGCAGCAGGCCACCGCGGTGGCCGACCGCACCGATCTCATCGAACCGGTGGCACCTGTCGGCGTACCGCCCGCGCCGCAAGCCGCCGCCGTTGATCCCGAAGCGCAAGCCCGCCGCAGGCGCAATCTCTTGATCGGCGTCGGTGTCGGCGCCGGGATCCTGGTGATCGCACTGATCATTCTGGCGTCGGTACTGTCCAGCATCTTCGGTGACGTCGGCGGCGGCCTCAAGGGTGACCAGCTGGGCCTCAACCCGTCTGCCACGACAACGGAGGGTGCCAGCGCCGCCAATGGCAGCACCGTCAAACCCGTTAAGGCGACTGTCTTTTCCCCGGGAGGCGGCGCCGACAATCCGGACAAGGCCGACCTGGCACTGACCGGTGGCCCCGGTACCGGCTGGCCGACGGACATCTACACCGACCCGAATCCGTTCCCCAACTTCAAGAGCGGCGTCGGGCTGCTGGTGCAGCTGCCGCAGCCGACGACTGTGGGCAGTGTGTCGCTGACGGTACCCAGCACCGGCACCCAGGTACAGATCCGCGCGGCGTCGTCAGCCAATCCCGGCAGTCTCGACGACACCACCGTGCTGACCCAGCCCACCGCATTGCAGCCGGGCGCCAACACAATTCAGGTCAACGCCAAGGCGCCGACGACCTACCTTCTGGTGTGGATCTCCACCATGGGAACCACCGACGGCAAGAACAAGACCGAGATCTCCGGGCTGACCGTCAAGGCCGCTTCCTAGTTCTCAACAGGCGCGGCCCCGGGTGAAGTGCTCGCGCAGGCTGCGAAATCTACTGTCCGGGCATGCGCAGCTTCCCCGGCACGGCCGTCGTCCGCAGTGATGCCGAGCTGCTGGCGGCGCACGTCGCCGGCGATCGCTACGCCTTCGAAGAACTGTTCCACCGCCACCACCGCCGGCTCTTCCAACTCGCCCGCAGGCGAACCCGCAGCCCCGACGACGCCGCCGACGTCATGCAGGACGCGATGCTGGCCGCACACCGCGGGGCTCCGTCCTTCCGCCACGATGCGGCGGTCGGCAGCTGGCTGCACCGCATCGTGATCAATGCCTGCTCGGACCGGATGCGGCGCGGGTCGCTGCCCACGACTCCACTGGAAGACGAGCATTGCGTCGGGGACCGCACCGCCGAGGTGGACACCGTGCTGCTGGTGCGCCGCGCACTGATGCGACTGCCCGCCGAGCAGCGTGCAGCGGTCCTCGCGGTGGACATGCACGGCTACTCGGTTGCCGACGCCGCCGCGCTGCTCGGCATCGCCGAAGGCACGGTGAAGAGCCGTTGCGCTCGGGGGCGGGCGAGGCTGTCGGGGCTGTTGCGCAGTTGACGTTTTCCCGGGTCGCTGCGCTCCTGCCCTCCGGAAGACCCGGCACACTGGTCGGGTGGAGCCCACGCATACCGTGACACCGGCGTCGTCAGCGCCTGCGGCCCATGCGCGGCGACCCGCGGCGCGCACCGGGCGCCTGGTGGCGGCCGGCGTCGGCACGGTGGCGGTGGTGGCGGCGATCGGACTCGGCACCGCGGCGCTGCTGAGATCCGGCGGCCCCACGGCGAGCACCCTGACCAGTGCCAGCATGATCACCGTCACGCCGAAGATGCCGATCAGCAGCCGTGAGCTGAACGCCCTGATCGCACGCAGCCCCGATTTCGGTCCACTGACCGATCCCAAACGGCGGTCCGCATGCCTGAGCGCCCTGGGTTATCCGGGATCGGTGCAGGTCCTGGGCGCCGAGCAGGTGCAGATCGACGGCAACCCCGCGATCGTGCTCGTGCTGCCCGGCGACCAGCCCGACGTGATCGTCGGTGTCACGGTCGCCGCGTCCTGCAGTTCGGTGGACACCGGCCTGATTGCCGACACGACTGTGCGCCGCCCATAGTGCACGGCGGGGAACAGTGCGGCCTACCCTGTTGTTTGATCAAGTGCCCCGAGCGGCACCCGAATTGCCGGCTCTTCGCCCGCAGTCCGGGACCGGAGCAGAAAGGCTGGTATGAGCGCCAACCCAGTACATGACGTCATCGTCATCGGATCAGGCCCCGCCGGCTACACCGCGGCCATCTACACCGCCCGCGCGCAGCTGCAACCGCTGGTGTTCGAAGGGACGTCCTTCGGCGGCGCGCTGATGACCACCACCGAGGTGGAGAACTTCCCCGGCTTCCGCGCCGGCATCACCGGTCCGGAGTTGATGGACGAGATGCGCGAGCAGGCCCTGCACTTCGGTGCCGACCTGCGGATGGAAGACGTCGAGTCGGTCGATCTGGAAGGCCCGGTCAAGAAGGTGGTGACCGGCGACGGTGAAACCCACCTCGCCCGTTCGATCATCCTCGCGATGGGCGCCGCAGCCCGCTACCTCGGCGTCCCGGGCGAACAAGAGCTGCTCGGCCGCGGCGTCAGCGCCTGCGCCACCTGTGACGGCTTCTTCTTCAAGGAGCAGGACATCGCCGTCATCGGCGGCGGCGACTCGGCAATGGAAGAGGCGACGTTCCTCACCCGCTTCGCCCGCAGCGTCACCCTCGTGCACCGCCGCGACGAGTTCCGGGCATCGAAGATCATGCTCGAACGCGCCCGGGAGAACGAGAAGATCACCTTCCTGACCAACACCGCGGTGGACGCGGTCGAGGGTGACACCACTGTCAGTGGGCTACGCGTCCACAACGTGATCACCGGCGAGGAATCGGTTCTGCCGGTGACGGGCGTGTTCGTCGCGATCGGTCACGACCCGCGCTCGGAGCTGGTGCGCGGCGCCGTCGACCTCGACCCCGAGGGCTACGTGCTGGTACGCGATCGCACCACCGCCACCTCGGTCGACGGCGTGTTTGCTGCCGGAGACCTGGTCGACCACACGTACCGGCAGGCCATCACCGCCGCCGGGATGGGCTGTTCGGCCGCGATCGACGCCGAACGCTGGCTGGCCGATGCCGACGACACTGCAACCACCGAAATGATTGGAGCACACCAATGAGCGACGGCGGCGCGACCGTAACGGTCTCCGACGACTCCTTCTCCCAGGATGTCCTGTCCAGCAATACCCCTGTGCTGGTTGACTTTTGGGCCACGTGGTGCGGTCCGTGCCGGATGGTCGCGCCGGTCCTCGAGGAGATCGCCAGTGAGAAGGCCGGCGCTCTGACGGTGGCCAAGCTCGATGTCGATGCCAACCCGGCGACCGCGCGTGACTTCCAAGTCGTCTCGATCCCGACCATGATCCTGTTCAAGGACGGTCAGCCGGTGAAGCGCATCGTGGGCGCCAAGGGCAAGGCGGCGTTGCTGCGCGAGATCGCGGACGTCGTTTAGCGCAAGCGGGAGCCCCACTTCTCGCTCTTCCCCCGTCTCGCGCCTCGACAGCATCGTCGACTCGATGGCCGAGACGATTCCGTTACCGGCGGCGTCGCCTGCCGTTTTCCGGAATGCGGTGAGCTTCTGCGAGAATGCTCCCTAGCCTGTGAGCAATCGTCAGCGCTGTGACAGGCGGCTAACACAGTGACCGAAGGGCCCTGCATGTCGAGTCTTCGCCACGGTGCCGGGGGCGACGCCTCCCGACACCGCAGCGGTCGGGATGACGTGTTGCGCCGCGGTGACCGCAGCAACGCCGTCGTCGAGATCCGCGAGGCGCTCTCGGCGTTGGGCCTGGTCGACAATCCCGACGCGGACCTGACCACGGGTAAGCGGGTGGCCGTGGACGTGTTCGACGCCGATCTCGACGAGGCGGTGCGGGCATTCCAGCAGCGCCGCGGACTTCTGGTCGACGGGATCGTCGGCGAGGCCACCTACCGCGCACTCAAGGAAGCCTCCTACCGGCTCGGAGCACGCACCCTGGTGCACCAATTCGGTGCTCCCATGTATGGCGATGACGTCGCCACACTGCAGGCCAAGCTGCAGGAGCTCGGCTTCTACACCGCGCTGGTGGACGGCTACTTCGGGTTGCAGACTCACAACGGGTTGATGTCCTACCAGCGCGAGTATGGACTGTCCGCCGACGGCATCTGCGGCCCGGAAACGTTGCGCTCCTTGGACTTTCTGGGTTCCCGCGTCACCGGCGGCTCGCTGCACGCCATCCGCGAAGAGGAACAGGTCCGCCGCTCGGGCCCCCGGCTCTCCGGGAAGCGGATCATCATCGATCCGGGCCGCGGGGGTTCTGACCACGGCCTGATCACCCAGGGTCCAGAGGGACCGATCAGTGAAGCAGACATCCTGTGGGACTTGGCCAGTCGGCTCGAAGGCCGGATGACCGCGATCGGCATGGAGACTTTCCTATCCAGGCCGCCGAGCCACAGCCCGACCGACGCCGAGCGCGCCGCCACCGCCAACACCGTCGGCGCCGACCTGATGATCAGCCTGCGCTGCGAGACCCAGCCCAGTCCGTCGGCCAACGGTGTGGCTTCGTTCTACTTCGGCAGCTCGCACGGCTCGGTATCGACGATCGGCCGGAACCTGGCTGACTTCATTCAGCGAGAAGTTGTGGCGCGCACCGGGTTACGTGATTGCCGGACGCACGGCCGGACCTGGGATCTGCTGCGTCTCACCCGGATGCCCACCGTGCAGGTCGACGTCGGCTACATCACCAACCCGCGGGACCGCTCCATGCTGGTGACCAGCCACTCCCGCGATGCGATCGCCGAAGGCATCCTGGCCGCCGTCAAGCGGCTCTATCTCCTGGGCAAGAACGACCGTCCCACAGGCACTTTCACGTTCGCCGAACTACTCGCCCACGAGCTGTCGGTCGAACAGGCCCGACCCGCTTACTGATCAGCCGCGAACTTCTGCGCCGGCACCGACCGGCTCCTGCAGCTGTGCGCTTTCCAGCAGCCGCTCCAGCGCGGCCTCCACTTCGGCTTTCCAGCCGAGCCCTTTGTCGAGCTCGAGCCGCAGCCGCGGAAAATGCCGGTGCGGGGCGACGACGGTGAATCCGGCGTCCAGCAGGAAGTCTGCGCCGATCATGCATTGGTCGAAGGAGCAGTCCCCCAAGACCTCGACGGCGGGACGCAACTCAGGGTCGACGGCGTCGGGGTCGAGGAGTTCGGTGGCCTCGGATGTACGGCCGAACGCCTCGAGGGCGCGCACACCTCGTCGAACGAGTTCGTTGACCACCTGGCTGATCAACGCGTGCGGCAGGCTGTCGGCCTGGCCGGGTTCGATCGCCATGGAGGTCAGCAGAACAGCGTCCGCACTGACCGGTCCGGTCGGGAAGAGTTGCGCCCGCGGCACCGCACGGGGCGGGGCGTACAGCACGTAGCCGAGGCACGGCTGCTCGTCGTCCGACGCCGATCCCTCGGCGGGCACCGTTGTGGCCACTTGACCACACGATCCCCACTCGAGCATGACCATCGACAGCCATGCTTCCTTCTCGAACTCGGGGTCGGGAAGGTAGTCACCGCCCCGTAGTGTCGCGGGATCGACTTCCCAGAACACACACCGGCGCGCGTGCTTGGGCAACTGCTCGAACGCCTCGAGCCGAAGCGGCGTGATGCGGACGGACACTAACCTCCCCGACTTTCATGCGGCACAAAAGGGCGAATGCGCCCCTTCAGGATAGGAGAGGCAACCGGCAACATGCCAGTGGCGGCGGAGCTACCTACTCCGGCGGCTCTCCGGGACGAAATGTGTTGGCCCCCTGTGCGATCCCGCGATTGAGGGACTGCGCAGCGAACACGAAACGCGGCGGGCGTCACTGTGACGGAATTGGCTGGAGTCGTCGTACCTACGTTTTCAGCCAGCCGGCCGGTTCATCATGTCCACAATGCGCTGCAGATCGTCCACCGAGCCGAACTCGACGACGATCTTGCCCTTGCGCTTGCCGAGACTCACCGTCACCCGGGTGTCGAAGGTGCTCGACAGCCGCTCGGCCACATCTTGAAGCCCGGGCATCTGAATCGGTTTGCGCCGCGGCGCCGGAGGCGTCTTGGTGTCCGACCGATTGGCGAGGGTGACTGCCTCCTCGGTGGCGCGGACCGACAAGCCTTCGGCGATGATGCGCGCGGCCAGCTCCTCCTGGGCCTCGGGCCCGGCCTCCAGCGCGAGGAGCGCACGCGCGTGCCCGGCCGACAACACACCGGCAGCCACCCGGCGCTGGACCGCGATCGGCAGTCGCAACAACCGGATCATGTTGGTGATCACCGGTCGCGACCGCCCGATGCGGACGGCGAGTTCATCGTGGGTCACTTCGAACTCTTCGAGCAACTGTTGGTAGGCCGCCGCCTCTTCCAGCGGGTTGAGCTGAACGCGGTGGATGTTCTCCAGCAGGGCGTCGCGCAGCAGATTGTCTTCGGCGGTCTCCCGGACGATCGCCGGGATGGTTGCCAGACCGGCCTCTTGGGCCGCTCGCCAGCGCCGCTCCCCCATCACCAGTTGGTAGCGGATCGGCGTTGACATCGCCCCGGTCGCCGCGCCCCTGCCCGCCGATCCCGGCGCCGTGTCCGGAACGGCCCGCACCACGATCGGCTGCATCAGTCCGAATTCGCGGATCGAGTGCACCAGTTCGGCGAGGGCCTCCTCGTCGAAGACCTGGCGCGGCTGCCGCGGATTCGGTTCGATGGCGGCGGGGTCGATCTCGCGGTAAACCGCACCGACGCTATCGGCGTTCAGCGAGGTTCCGCCGATCACCACATCGGCCGCCGCCGCGCCCAGCCGTGGGCCGCCGTCCGCCGGCCCGGTGGGGATCAACGATGCCAGCCCCCGACCGAGGCCGCCCTTGTTCTTCGATGACATGTGCGCCTCCATTTATGCCCGGGTAGCCCGTTGCGCGAGTTCTTTACTGGCATCCAGATAGCTCATCGCACCCCGTGAACCGGGATCGTAATCGATGATTGTCATGCTGTATCCGGGCGCCTCCGAGACCTTGACGCTTCGCGGGATGACGGTCCCGAGCACCTTGTCGCCGAAGTAGCGGCGCACCTCGTTCGCCACCTGGTCGGCCAGTTTTGTCCGGCCGTCGTACATCGTGAGGATGACGGTCGAGACCGTCAGTTGGGGGTTGAGGTGGGCCCGCACCATCTCGATGTTCTTCATCAACTGCGAGACACCTTCCAGCGCGTAGTACTCGCACTGGATCGGAATCAACACTTCCGGTGCCGCGACGAGCGCGTTGATCGTAAGCAAGCCGAGCGAGGGCGGGCAGTCGATGAAGACGTAATCGAAGTCGGAGTCCTCGAGGGCGGCGAGCGCATTGCGCAGTCGGTTCTCACGGGCGACCATGCTGACGAGTTCGATCTCCGCACCCGCGAGGTCGATCGTCGCCGGCACACAGAACAAGCGCGGGCTGTGCGGACTCTGTCGGATGGCGGCCTGCAGCGGGATCTCCCCCAGCAAGACCTCATACGACGACGGTGTGCCAGACAGCCGATCGGCGATCCCCAGCGCGGTGCTGGCGTTGCCCTGCGGATCGAGATCGACCACCAACGTCTTCAGTCCTTGGACCGCAAGGGCGGCCGCCAGGTTCACCGCCGTGGTCGTCTTGCCCACGCCGCCCTTCTGATTGGCGACAGTGAAGACTCGTCGTCGACCGGGGCGCGGTAGCTGGCCGGCGACCGTGTGAAGGACCTGCATCGCGCGTTCCGCAGCGGCGCCGATCGGGGTCTCGAAGTCGCTGGGTGGGTTCCATGTTTCACGTGAAACATCGGATGCCGCCCCCGTTCGATCGGGGTTGGGTGGGATGGTCATGATCCCCTTCTCTCCGAAGTCCGCGTGGGCTTCTTGCCGCCTGGCGCCCGCTCCCCCCGCACCGCGATCACCACGGTCGCGGGAGGATCCGAATAGCTCTCGCCACATCTCATCACCCTTACATCGGTTGCGCCTAACGACGCCATCCCCCGCCGTCCTTCGACGACTTCCTCTTCCGCCCGCTCACCCTTCATCGCCAGCATCCGACCGCCGGGGCGCAACAACGGCAGACTCCAGCGGGTGAGCTTGTCGAGGGACGCCACCGCCCGCGAGACGACGACGTCCGCTCCCCCAGCGCGGGCCCGGACCGCCGGTTCCTCGGCTCGGCCGCGAATGATCTCGATCGGCAGACCCAACGCCGCGACCGACTCCGCGAGGAACTCGGTCCGGCGCAGCATCGGCTCGATGAGCGTCACGTGAACATCTGGCCGGGCGATCGCGATCGGCAGGCCGGGTAGGCCGCCCCCGCTCCCGATATCGACCACCCTGGCATCCGGCTCGATCAGTTCGATCACTGCGGCGCTGTTGAGAATGTGTCGCTCCCACAGCCGGTCGACTTCGCGTGGCCCAATCAGTCCACGCTCGACACCAGGACCGGCAAGCAGATCGGCGTAACGGTGGGCCAGGCCCACGCGGTCGCCGAACACCATCTCGGCAGCCGTTGGAGGAGGAGGCGCGGTGCCATGTTTCACGTGAAACATCCTCCGTTAATGGTGCTGTCCAATTTATGAACTACACC
The DNA here is from genome assembly GCF_001021385.1 of Mycobacterium sp. EPa45. Taxonomy (NCBI): domain Bacteria; kingdom Bacillati; phylum Actinomycetota; class Actinomycetes; order Mycobacteriales; family Mycobacteriaceae; genus Mycobacterium; species Mycobacterium sp. EPa45. The sequence continues at coordinate 6,174,595 of NZ_CP011773.1, forward strand.
GGTGTAACTTCAGCCCTTCAGGACGACGACGCGACGCGAGGGCTCCACACCCTCGCTCTCGCTATGCACGCCGTCCACGGCGGCCACAGCGTCGTGCACGATCTTGCGCTCAAAGGGCGTCATCGGGGCCAGTTCTTCACGGTCGCCGGACTCGAGCACTCGGCGGGCCACCTTGTCGCCCAGCGCGGTCAGCTCTTCACGACGGCGACGGCGCCAGTTGGCGATGTCGAGCATCAGCCTGCTGCGCTCGCCCGTCTTCTGATGAACGGCCAGCCGGGTCAGCTCCTGCAGCGCGTCGAGGATTTCACCTTTGCGGCCCACGAGTTTCGACAGGTCGTCGCCGCCGTCGATGCTCACGATTGCGCGGTTCCCCTCCACGTCGAGGTCGATGTCGCCGTCGAAATCCAACAGGTCGAGCAGCTCCTCCAGATAGTCGCCGGCGATCTCGCCTTCGGCGACGAGGCGCTCTTCGAGATCCTCGCCCTTCACTTCGGCCTTATCGGGATTCTGCTCGAGGTCGCTGTCGATCGCGACATCGGACTCGGTCACTTCAGTGGTATCGGCATCCGCCATGTGTCTCTCCCTCTTCTCACCGGAGCGATCTCCGGTCAACGCTTACGTTTCTTGGGCCGCGCTCCCGGGCGCGGTGTGCGGGCCGTCGGCCCGCCGTCGGTCGGCTTCGCGGACGCAGCATCGGTATCGGTGTCCGCCTCGACGGCGGCTTCCTCCGCGGAATCTGCCGCCGCGCCGTTGGTCGCAGCCGGCGCGCTCTTCTTCGGCTTGGTCGGCTTGACGCCCGGCGCCGGAGCGTTCGCGGCTCGACGGGCCAGCGCCTCTTCCTTCTTGGCTTCTTCTTCCTTCTCGATCCTGCCGAACACATAGTGCTGCTGGCCGAAGGTCCAGATGTTGTTGGACACCCAGTAGATGATGATCGCGATCGGCAGGAAGGGGCCACCGACAACCACACCGAGCGGGAAGACATAGAGCGCAAGCTTGTTCATCATCGCGGTCTGCGGGTTGGCTGCGGCTTCCGGGCTCTGGCGTGCGACCGACGCCCGGCTGTTGAAGTAGGTGGCGATACCGGCGAGCAGCATCAGCGGAATCCCGACGCCGATCACGGCGGTCCGGCTGAATTCGGTGAAGGCGTCCAGACCGGTGTGCTGGGTCATGAACGCACCGATCGGCGCACCGAAGAGGTTGGCGTCCAGAAAATGGGCAACGTCGTCAGGGCTGAAGACGTAGTTGCCGGTCGATCGGTTCTCCGCCACCGTGAGATGCGGCTGGCCCCAGCCGCCGGTGGTGCGGTTGAACGACCGCAGCACGTGATAGAGCCCGATGAACACGGGGATCTGGGCCAGCATCGGCAGGCAGCCGAGGATCGGGTTGAACCCGTGTTCGCGCTGGAGCTTCTGCATCTCCAAGGCCATCCGCTGGCGGTCCTTGCCGTACTTCTTCTGCAGTGCCTTGATCTGCGGCTGTAACTCCTGCATCTGCCGCGTGGTCCGGATCTGGCGGACGAAGGGCTTGTAGAGCAGCGCGCGCAGGCTGAACACCAGGAACATGACGGCCAGTCCCCAGGCGAAGAAGTTGGTGGGGCCGAGGATGGCGGCGAACAGCTTGTACCAGAGCCACATGATGCCCGACACCGGGTAATAGATGACGTCCAAGCTGAACCAATTAAACATGCGTGCTCCTGCGCTCTTCTTCGAGACCGGCCCCGGGCGCCTGCAGGCGCCGCTCGGGTATTGGATCCCATCCTCCCCGATGCCACGGACCACACTTGCCCAGCCGGATCACGGTCAGCCAACTACCGCGAATCAATCCGTACTCAGTCAGCGCGTCCACTGCGTACTGGCTACAGGTCGGCGTGAACCGGCATGTCGGCAGTCGCAGCGGCGAGATGGTGTGTCGATACAGCTCGACGAGGAAGATCACGACGCGAGCCGGCAGATGGCTCACCGCGTCTTCTCCATCAGAGAATGGGTGCGCCGGACGCCGTTCTTCAGCTGCTGCTCCAGGCGGGCGGAGATCGCATCGCGGCTACTGGGCAGGGCCCGGATCACGATGCGTTCGTCGGCGCTGAGGTCGGGTAGAACGGACCGCGCCACATGGCGCAGCCGGCGGGAAACCTGGTGACGTTGAACCGCGTTGCCGACCGATTTTGCGACGACCAATCCGATCCGGGGTCCGTCATCGCTGCCCGCCGTACGTCGTGCGTGCACGACAATATCTGGCTGCGCCGCTCGCACCCCGTGCTTGATGGTGGCGCCGAACTCCGCAGACCGTGTCATCCGGAACTGAGCCGGGAGCACGCCGCGTGATCCCGTGGATCAAGCAGTCAGTGAACGACGACCCTTGCGGCGCCGGCCCGACACGATGGCGCGCCCGGCGCGCGTGCGCATGCGCAGACGGAAGCCATGAACCCGCGCCCGGCGCCGGTTGTTCGGCTGGAAGGTCCGCTTGCCCTTGGCCACGGCTATATCTCCTCGTCGTTTGGCGGTCGCTGTCCGGTGTACACGCTTGGGTGTGTACACCGGCGAACGCGACTGCCGTTGTTAAGCTCTGGTCTCGCTGGTAACCGGCGCTGTCCCGAAACTTCCGGTCGCAGCCGTATCGCCGACGTATGGGCGACTGTTCGAGGGTACTGACCTCACTTGCCCTGGTCAAACCGCCTTGTCGTGCCATCGATCACCACCGCCTCCCAGCGCGGGGTCAGCCGACCAGGGCACTGCCGTCACAGCCGTCACTGATGCTCCGAACGCCGTTATACCTTCGTGATCGCAATGTTGCAGAACGGTTGGCACTCGCCCCG